>JAGOAS010000009.1:0-16618 GCA_017983795.1 Piscinibacter sp. | reverse complement strand
ATCAGATCGTTGTTGAGCTTGGTCGAGCGCGCGGCGGCACGGCCTTCGGCGCGCACTTCCTCGCGGCTACGCGGGGCGGCCACGCGCTCGATGGCGCCGCCACGCGCGGCGAAGCTCTGCTCCTTCACGCCGCTGTAGCTCTCGTTGGCGTAGGCCAGTTCGCCGGCGGCACGGGCGCGGGCGAATTCGGCCTGCACTTCGGCGCGGGTTAGGGCGCCCTGGGGCACGACCACCTGCTCGGCTTCGACGGCGAAGGCGGAGGAGCCGATCACGGCGAAGAGGGCGGCGGCGATGATTTGCTTGCGGTTCATGGTGCGTTTCCTTTCGGGATTGAGCGTTTCGGTGAGGTGAACTGTAGGCATTGCGCTTCGATCAATAAAGCGCATAGCATCGAAGACGGCATTTCCGATTCAGAAACAATCCCATGGACCGACTTCATTCGATGCGGGCCTTCGTCCGCGTCATCGACGCCGGCAGCTTCGCCGGTGCGGCGCGCGAGATGAACCAGTCGCCCGCCGTCGTGACGCGGCTGGTGGCCGACCTCGAGGAGCACCTCGGCGCGCGGCTGATCAACCGCACCACGCGCCGCCTGGCGCTGACCGACATCGGCGAGGCCTACCTCGAGCGCACGCGCGCCATCCTCACGGAGGTGGAGGAGGCCGAGGCGCTGGCCAGCAGCGCCACCAGCGAGCCGCGCGGCCACCTGCGCGTGCTGGCGCCGCCGGCCTTCGCGGTGCACCAGCTCGCCAAGCACCTGCCGGCCTTCCACGAGCAGTACCCCAAGGTGACCATCGAGCTGGCGGCGCCGGGGCCGGTCGAGGGCATGGACGAGGCCTTCGACGTGAGCATCCTCTCGGTGGCGCGCCGCCCGCTGGACGGCGACTTCGTGGCGCGCCGCCTCGCGCGCAGCGAGGTGATCGCCTGCGCCGCGCCGGCCTACCTCGACCGGCGCGGCCGACCGCAGCATCCGGGCGAGCTGAACGGGCACGACGCGATGCTGCCCAGCTTCCTGCGCGAGGTGAGCTTCGTGCGCGGCCTGTTCGGCGACGACGAGCCGGGCGGCGAGACGGTCTCGATCGCGACCGCGCGGCCGCTGCTGGGCACCACCCACATCGACCTGCTCTACGCCGCGGCGCTGCACGGCCTGGGCATCGCCGGGCTGCCTTCGTTCGTGGCGGAGGATGCGCTGCGCGAAGGTGCGCTGGAGCGCGTGCTGCCCGAGTGGCGCCTGTTCGATGCCACGCTCTACGCGGCCATGCCCACGCGCAAGCACGTGCCGGCGCGCACGCGCGTCTTCGTCGACTTCCTCGTCAAGGCCTTCGGCGGCGAAGACCGCGACCCGTGGCTGATCGCCGCGGGCTGCGAAACGGCGAAGCGTCAGTAGAAGGCTTCGATCCGATCCGTGCCCATCAAGGGCTCGAGCAGGCGAGCGAGCGCGCCCAGCCCGTTGTAGCGCGTCGCCACCTTGTGCGCGTAGGCGAAGAAGCGCGGCAGATCCTCGCTGTACTTCGGCTTGCCGTCGCGGTGCTTCAGGCGGCAGAAGATGCCCAGCACCTTGAGGTGGCGCTGCAGGCCCATCCATTCGAGCTGGCGCCAGAACTCGCCGAAGTCGGCCGCCACCGGCAGGCCGGCCTGGCGCGCCGCTTCCCAGTAGCGCACCGCCCAGTCGATCTCCTGCTCCTCCTCCCAGGAGATGAAGGCGTCGCGCAGCATCGAGGCGACGTCGTAGCTGATGGGCCCGCGCACCGCGTCCTGGAAGTCGAGGATGCCCGGGCCGGGATCGGTGACCATCAGGTTGCGCGGCATGAAGTCGCGGTGCACCGCGACGCTCGGCTGGGCGAGCGCGCTGCGCACCAGCAAGTCGCAGGCCGCGTTCCATTGCTGCTGCTGGGCGTCGTTCCAGGCGCGGCCGAACTCGCGCGTCACGCACCAGTCGGGAAAGAGCGCCAGTTCGCGCTTCAGCAGCGCGTCGTCGTAGGGCGGCAGGCCGCTCGAATCGGCGCGCGACTGCCACTGCACCAGCGCGGTCAGCGCCGAGCGCATCAGCGCATCGACGCGCTTGGCGTCGCCGCGCGCGCGCGCCTCGTTCAGCTCGTTCAAGTACAGGCGCGAGCCCAGGTCGGTGAGCAGCAGGAAGCCCTGCGCCACGTCCTGCTCGAGCACCTGCGGTGCGTGCAGGCCGGCGTCGTGCAGCAGCTTCGCCACCGCGATGAAGGGGCGCACGTCCTCCTGCGGCGGCGGCGCGTCCATGACGATGAAGCTCGCGCCGCCGGCGCCCGCGCTGCCGTCGACGCGGAAGTAGCGCCGGAAGCTGGCATCGCTGGAGGCGCTGCGCAGGCTCTGCGGCGCGAGGCCGCGGCGGGCGGCGACGTCGGCCAGCCAGCGCTCGAAGGCGGCGCGGCGCGCCTCGTCATGCCAGGTGATGGGGGAGGTGGAAATGGGGGTGCTCACGACGCTGCGGGCCCTGGGGCCTCGTGGATAATTCATTCTACAAACCGCCTCGCCGTTGCGCGGCCATGCCGCGATGCCGCACGGTGCCCCGCCCGCCTCCTCGCCCGTGCCGATTTCCTCCCGCCCGATCCGCTCCTGCTGCTGGCGACTCGCGCCGCTGGTGCTGGCGCTCGCGACGGCCGGCCTGGCCCGCGCGCAGGAGGCCGCCGAAGCGCCGCTGCAGCTGCGCAGCGCCACCGAGCTGAAGCCCCTGCCGCGCGGCGAGGCCAACAAGGCGCTGCCGATCATCCTGCGCGCGCGCGAGCTGCGCGGCCGGCCCGACATCGAGACGGTGGCCGAAGGCGAGGCCGAGTTCCGCCGCGGCGGCCTGGTGCTCAGCGCCGACCAGCTGCGCTACCTGCATCCCGACGACCTCGCGGTGGCGCGCGGCAACGTGCGCATCAGCCGCGACGGCAACGTCTACAGCGGGCCCGAGCTGCAGCTGCACGTGCAGCGCTTCGAGGGCTTCTTCCTGCAGCCGAGCTACCACTTCGGGCGCACCGGCGCGGGCGGCACCGCCCGGCGCATCGACTTCATCGACGAGCAGCGCGCGGTGGCCACCGGCGCCACCTACACCAGCTGCCCGAGCGACGGCAGCGGCGGGCCGGCCTGGCTGCTGTCCACCGACAAGGTGAAGATGGACTTCGAGGCCAACGAGGGCATCGCCGAGAACGCCGTGCTGCGCTTCTACGGCGTGCCCATCCTCGGCGCGCCGGTGCTCAGTTTCCCGCTCACCGACGAGCGCAAGTCCGGCTGGCTGCCGCCTTCGATCAACATCGACAGCAAGAGCGGCCTGCAGTTCTCCATCCCCTGGTACTGGAACATCGCGCCGAACCGCGATGCGACGCTGACGCCGCTGCTGTCGGCCAAGCGCGGCGCCGGCGCCGAGGCGGAGTTCCGCTACCTCGAGCCGAGCTTCCAGGGCGCGGCGCAGGTGCACGTGCTGCCCAACGACCAGCTCACCGGCCGCGCGCGCCACGCCCTCAACCTCAGCCACGAGGGCGCGTTGCCGCTGGGCGCCAGTTTCACCTTCAACGGCCTGCGCGTCTCCGACGATGCCTACTGGAAGGACTTCCCGCGCGCCGTGCCCAGCATCACGCCGCGCCTGCTGCTGGCCGACGCGGCCGTGCGCCGCGACTTCGACGGCTGGAGCAGCTACGCGCGCGTGCACCGCTGGCAGGTGCTGCAGGACGACTCGGCGCGCATCGAGGCGCCGTACGACCGCTCGCCGCAGGTCGGCGTGCGCGGCACGCAGCGTTTCGGCGACGGCTTCGAGTTCGCGCTCGAGACCGAGCTGAACCGCTTCACCGATCCGGCCGACGGCCGCGCCGACCCGCTGGCCACGACGATCCGGCCCACCGGCGTGCGCTGGCATGCACTGGGCAGCCTGGCGCGGCCCTTCGGCACGCCGGGCTGGACGGTGACGCCGCGGATGGCCTTCAACGCCGCGGCCTACTCGCTCGACGAGCCGCTTGCCGGCCGGCGCAGCAGCTCGCGCGTGATCCCGACCCTGAGCCTGGACAGCCACTGGCAGCTCGAGCGCGACGCGAGCTGGCTGGGCCGCGACGTGCGCCAGACGCTCGAGCCGCGTCTCATGTACGTGAACACGCCCTACCGCGCGCAGGATGCGCGCCTGGCGTTCGACGCCGCGCAGCGTGACTTCAACTTCGAGTCGCTCTACGCCGAGAACGCCTTCTCCGGCGTGGACCGCGTTTCCGATGCGCACCAGCTCACCGCCGGCGTCACGACGCGCTTTCTCGACGCCGCCACCGGCGCGGAGGCGCTGCGGCTCGGGGTGGTGCAGCGCTACCTGTTCCGCGACCAGCGCATCACCGCCGACTGCACGCCCTCGGCCGACCCGCTGGCCGCGCCCGACTGCACGCCGCTGACGCAGCGCTTCTCCGACCTGCTGCTGCTCGGCTCGACCAATCTCTCCAGGCGCTGGACGCTGGACGGCTCGATCCAGTACAGCCCCGACCTCAAGCGCACGGTGCGCTCCATCCTCGGCGCGCGCTACTCGCCGGGCCCGTATCGCACCTTCGGCGTCACCTACCGGCTCGCGCGCGGGCTGTCGGAGCAGCTCGAGCTGGGCTGGCAGTGGCCGGTGTACGGCCGCACGCCGGCCGAGGCGGCGGTGGCCGGCGGCGGCGAGTGCAAGGGCAGCTGGTACAGCGTCGGCCGCATCAACTACAGCATGCGCGACAGCCGCATCACCGATTCGGTGATCGGCTTCGAGTACGACGCCGGCTGCTGGATCGGCCGCGTGGTGGCCGAGCGGCTCTCGACCGGCCGCAGCGAGGCGACCACGCGGCTGCTGCTGCAACTCGAGCTGGTGGGGCTCTCGCGCCTGGGCTCCAACCCCCTGCAGGTCTTGAAGGACAATATCCCCGGCTACAAGCTGCTGCGCGAGGAGCGCAGCATGCCCGCCGCGACCCGAACCTATGACTGATCTCCTGTTCGCCCTGCGGCCCGTGCTGCTGACCCTCCTGCTCGCCGCCGCCGTGCCCGGCGTGCCGGCGCAGACCCGCGCCGCGCCGGTGCGCACCGGCGACTACATCCTCGCCGTCGTCAACCAGGAGCTGGTGACGGCCTCCGAGCTGCAGAGCCGCCTCGAGCGCGTGCGCGCGGACGCCGCGCGCCAGCGCGCCAAGCTGCCGCCCGAGGAGCAGTTGAAGCGCGAGGTGCTGGACGCGCTGATCGACGATCGTGTGCAGCTGACGCACGCGCGCGAGAGCGGCACGCGCATCGACGACGCCGAGCTCGATCGCGCGGTGAACAACGTCGCGGTGCAGAACCAGATCACCATGGCCCAGCTGCGTGAGCGGCTGCGCAAGGAAGGCATCGACTACGCGCGCTTCCGCAACAACGTGCGCGACCAGCTGCTCACCGAACGCGTGCGCGAGCGCGAGGTGCAGGGGCGCATCCGCGTCACCGACGCCGAGATCGACGCGCTGCTCGACGAGCGCCGTGCCGCCGCACACGCCAGCGCCGAGTACAACATCGCGCAGATCCTCGTCAGCGTGCCCGACGGCGCGAGCGCCGAGGAGACGGCGCGCCGCCGCGAGCGCGCCGAAGGCGCGAAGAAGCGCGTCGCCGCCGGCGAGGCCTTCGAGACGGTGGCACGCGAGCTTTCCGAGGACAGCAACCGCGCCGCCGGCGGCGCCATCGGCCTGCGCAGCGCCGAGCGCCTGCCCGACGTGTTCGTCGAGACCGTGCGCAACCTGAAGCCCGGCGAGGTGGCACCCGAGCTGCTGCGCACCGGCGCCGGCTTCCACCTGCTCAAGCTGGTCGACAAGCGCGAGGGCGACGCCTTCCGCATCACGCAGACGCGGGCGCGCCACATCCTGCTGCGCCCCTCCGCGCAGCTCAACGCGGAGGCGGCGCAGCGCCGCCTGGCCGGCTTCAAGCAGCAGATCGAGAGCGGGAAGGCGAGCTTCGAGACGCTGGCGCGCGAGAACTCGGAAGACGGCAGCGCGGCGCAGGGCGGCGACCTCGGCTGGACCAACCCCGGTACCTTCGTGCCCGAGTTCGAGGAGGCGATGAACCGGCTGGCGATCAACGGCCTGTCCGAGCCGCTGGTGTCGCGCTTCGGCGTGCACCTGATCCAGGTCACCGAGCGGCGCCAGGTCACGCTCGACGTCAAGCAGCAGCGCGAGCAGGCGCGCAACGTGCTGCGCGAGCGCAAGTTCGACGAGGCCTACGACGAGTGGCTGCGCGAGCTGCGCGCGCGCGCCTATATCGAGATGCGCGAGGCGCCGCTGTAGCGTGGGCCATATCGCCCGCAAGCGTTTCGGGCAGCACTTCCTGGCCGACAGCGCGGTGATCGATGCGATCGTCGCGGCGATCGCACCGCGGCCCGGCGAGGCGCTGGTGGAGATCGGCCCCGGGCTGGGCGCGATGACGCAGCCGCTGCTGGAGCGCTGCGGCCGCCTGACGGTGATCGAACTCGACCGCGACCTCGCCGCCAAGCTGCGCCGCGATGCGCGGCTCGACGTCGTCGAGGCCGACGTGCTGACGGTGGATTTCGCCGCGCTGGCCGAGCGCGCCGGCGGCAAGCTGCGCGTGGTCGGCAACCTGCCCTACAACATCTCCTCGCCCATCCTGTTCCACCTGCTGCCGGTGGCAGAGCGCGTGCTCGACCAGACCTTCATGCTGCAGAAGGAAGTGGTAGCGCGCATGGCCGCGTCGCCCGGCGGCAAGGACTACGGGCGCCTGTCCGTGATGCTGCAGTGGCGCTACGACATCGAATCGCTGCTCGACGTGCCGCCCGAGGCCTTCGACCCGCCGCCGCGCGTCGATTCGGCGGTGGTGCGCATGCAGCCGCTGCCGCAGGTGGCCGGTGTCGATGCGGCGCTGCTCGGCGAGATCGTCACTGTCGCCTTCTCGCAGCGCCGCAAGCTGCTGCGCCACACGCTCGGCCGCTGGCTGGAGGCACGCGGCGCGAGCGGCGACTTCGACCTGCAGCGCCGCGCCGAGGAGGTGCCGGTGGCCGAGTACCTCGCGCTGGTGGCGCGCATCGCCTCGCATACTGCGGCGCCGAAATGACGACGGCGGCCGGGAGGCCGCCGTCGAGAGAACATCGAAAGATCAGCGCGCGATCAGGCAGCGTTCAGCCACATCGCGGTATCGAAGGCGCTGCTCATCATCGGCATGTTCATGCCGAAGCTGGCATTGGCCGCGCTCTTGGCGGCCGGCTTGCCGGCGACGTTCTGGGTCGTTTCCGTCGCCCGCTCCCATGACCCTTGTTCCTGGGAGCGGGCTACTGAAAAGAATAGAAGCACCTGAAGGGTATTCGTCGTTCGCCCCAGTAGTCGGCGGCGTCGCGGAATACGTCGAGCAGCTGCTCGCGTGCCTCGCGGTCGAAGCGCGGGTTGTCGGGCAACTGTTCGAGCACCACCACGAAGCCCGGCTGGGCGCCGGCCTTGTGGACCAGGTCGGTCATGCAGTCGTACAGCGCATCCAGGTTCTTGCCGAAGTGGGCAGGGAACATGAACGCCTGGGCGATGGACTCCAGCACCTCCTGCTTCGACTGCGCGGCAGTCAGGTTCGCATAGAGGAAGTGCTGGCCCGCGCCTTCGGCGGCGGCCATCAAGTCCTCCACGCGATACGCGCGGATGGCCTGGACAATGTTCGGACGGACGGTCTGCAAGAGCATGGTCGCGTTCCTCCTCGTTTCACCAAATCCCTGTGCCGATCACTCCACGATGCGGCGGAAGCTCGCGTAGTGGTCGGCGGTGTAGTAGCAGGCCTCAGGGGCGGCGGGCCGCTTGCCGCCGCAGATGATCCGTCGGGCGCCGCGGTTCCTGGCGCCCGGTGTCTCGACGGTGTACTCGCGATAGAAACCGCGCTTTTCGCGCGGCAGCAGTCGTTCGCGATTGCCGAACACCGAGCCATCCTTGTCGTACGCGAACGGCCCGCCGGACAGAATCAACCCATGTGTCTTCACGGCCTCGGGCGGTAGTTCGGCCAGCCTCACGACCGGCATCGCCACCGACTCCCTGGCCTGCGCCGCTCCGTTCGGAAGCATTGCACCGGCCAGGCCCGCCGCTGCCACCACGACCGCCAGGCCCGCTTGTCGAAGCCCACGCCACCGCAGTGACACACCGGAGGAAGACACGGGTAATCCCTGAATCCAGAAGCCGGAATGGTAGCGAAATGGGCGCGAAATCACAAGTCGCTGCCTCATAATGGGGCAACGATCTGCTATAGTTTGCTTGCGCTCACATACTGCAAGAATGTTGTTATACAAGGCTTCGCATCAAGAAGCAGAGAAGCTCTGACGGTGATGGATGCCTTGCGCGGCGCAGCAATGTCCCCGCGCCGGCGCGGTACTCTTGACACAGGCTCAGACGTTCAATCGAACTGCATGTCCGTGCAATGTCAGCGTGCCGCGTTGGCGTCAGCCACCGTCAACGCCGTCATGTTCACGATCCGGCGCACGGTGGCCGAGGGCGTGAGCACGTGCACCGGCTTGGCGGCGCCGAGCAGCACCGGCCCGATCGCGATGCCGCCGCCGGCGGCGGTCTTGAGCAGGTTGTAGGCGATGTTGGCGGCGTCGATGTTGGGCAGCACCAGCAGGTTGGCGTCGCCCTTGAGCGTGCTGTTGGGCATCGACGCGTGGCGCAGTGTGCCGTCCAGCGCCACGTCGCCGTGCATCTCGCCGTCGACCTGCAGCCAGGGCGCCTGCTCGCGCAGCAGCGCCAGCGTGCGGCGCATCTTCACGGCGCTCGGGTGATCGCTGGTGCCGAAGTTCGAGTGCGACAGCAGCGCGGCCTTGGGCTCGACGCCGAAGCGCAGCATCTCCTCGCCGGCCATCACGGTGATCTCGGCGAGCTCCTCGGCGGTCGGGTCGGCATTGACGTGGGTGTCGACGAGGAATACCTGCCGGCCGGGCAGCATCAGCCCGTTCATGCAGGCGTAGACGCTGACGTCCTGCGCCGTGCGCGGGCTGCCGCCGTGGCGCTTGCCGATCACCTGGTCGATGTAGTGCAGATGCGAGGCGGTCGTGCCCCAGGTGCCGCACAGCATGCCGTCGACCTCGCCCTTGTGCAGCAGCATCGAGCCGATCAGCGTCAGGCGCCGGCGCATCTCGATCTTGGCCACCTGCACCGTGATGCCCTTGCGCTCGGTCATCCGGTGATAGGTCTGCCAGAAGTCGCGGTAGCGGTGGTCCTGCTCGACGTTGACGACGTCGTAGTCCACGCCTTCCTTCAGGCGCAGGCCGAAGCGTTCGACGCGCTGGGCGATCACCGCCGGGCGGCCGATCAGCGTCGGGCGCGCGAGGTTCTCGTCCACCACCACCTGCACCGCGCGCAGCACGCGCTCGTCCTCGCCTTCGGCGTAGGCGACGCGCCGGGCGGCGGCGCGCTTGGCCAGCGCGAAGATCGGCTTCATCGTCTGGCCGGAGGCGTAGACGAAGGTGTGCAGCTTCTCGCGGTAGGCGTCGTAGTCGGGAATCGGCCGCAGCGCCACGCCCGAGTCGGCCGCCGCCTTGGCCACCGCGGGGGCGATCTTCATCATCAGCCGCGGGTCGAAGGGCTTGGGGATCAGGTACTCCGGGCCGAAGCTCAGCGTTGCGCCGGCATAGGCCGCCGCCACCACCTCGCTCTGCTCGGCCTGCGCCAGCTCGGCGATCGCGTGCACCGCGGCGATCTCCATCTCCACCGTCACCGTCGTCGCGCCGCAATCGAGCGCGCCGCGGAAGATGTAGGGGAAGCACAGGACGTTGTTGACCTGGTTCGGATAGTCGGTGCGGCCGGTGGCGATGATCGCGTCGTCGCGCACCGCCTTGACCTCCTCCGGCATGATTTCCGGCGTCGGGTTGGCGAGCGCGAAGACGATCGGGCTCTTGGCCATCGTCGCGACCATCTCCTTCTTGACCACGCCGCCGGCCGACAGGCCGAGCACGATGTCGGCGCCGACCATCGCCTCGGCGAGCGTGCGCTGCGAGGTCTTCTGCGCGAAGAAGGCCTTGTCCTCGTCCATCAGCTCCTTGCGGCCTTCGTAGACCACGCCGGCCAGGTCGGTGACCCAGATGTTCTCGCGCGGCATGCCGAGCTTGACCAGCAGGCCCAGGCAGGCCAGCGCCGCGGCGCCGGCGCCGGAGGCCACCAGCTTGACCTTCCTGATGTCCTTGCCGGCCACCTTCAGCGCGTTGAGCATGGCCGCGCCGACCACGATCGCCGTGCCGTGCTGGTCGTCGTGGAAGACCGGGATCTTCATGCGCTCGCGCAACTTGCGCTCGACGTAGAAGCAGTCCGGCGCCTTGATGTCCTCGAGGTTGATGCCGCCGAAGGTGGGTTCGAGCGCGGCGATGATGTCGACCAGCTTGTCGAGGTTCTTCTCGTTGACCTCGATGTCGAAGACGTCGATGCCGGCGAACTTCTTGAACAGCACGCCCTTGCCTTCCATCACCGGCTTGGCCGCCAGCGGGCCGATGTCGCCCAGGCCCAGCACGGCGGTGCCGTTGGTGATGACGGCGACGAGGTTGCCGCGCGAGGTGTAGCGGAAGGCGTTGGCCGGGTCGGCGACGATCTCCTCGCAGGCTGCCGCCACGCCGGGCGAATAGGCCAGCGCCAGGTCGCGCTGGTTGACGAGCTGCTTGGTGGCCGCGATCGCGATCTTGCCCGGCGTCGGGAACTCGTGGTACTCCAGGGCGGCGCGGCGCAGCTGCGCGCGCTTGTCTTCGGGGTTCGACATGGCGTGTCTCGCGGATGGTCTGGGTGTGCCTCGCCCGGCGGCGGGGGAACGAATTGTAGGAGGGGGTGCCGCACTCGGGTGCGCAGTGTCGATCCGCGTTCGGCATGGAGCCATGCGCGAAAGTGCGTATCTCTTTTGACCCTGGGGAATGAATACTGCGCCCATGAACGAACCCCTGAGCGCCAGCCCCGCGCGCCCGCGCAGCCGCCGCCTCGCGCTGTGGGGCGCGCTGGTGGCGCTGCTGGTCGTGGCGCAGTCGCTGCTCGTCTACCTGACGGCGAACTACGAGCGCGTGCGCGCGCAGGAGCAGGTCGAGGCCGCCGCCACCGCCGCCGCGGCCGACGTGCGGCAGACGCTGTCGCGCCAGCAGCAGAGCCTGCAGGCGCTGCAGTGGAACGATCCCGGCGCCGCGCCGTGGCGCGCCGAGGCGGCCTCGCTGCTGCATGCGCGGCGCGAGCTGATGCGCGTGGAGCGGCGCGACGTGGCCATGCGTGTCGTCGAGGCGGTCGACTCGCCCTACCAGGGCCCGGTATTCGGTCGCATCGCGCGCGAGGCCATCGAGGTGGAGGCCCAGCTCGCCTGCACCGGCGCGCAGCGCCTTTCGGCGCCGACCTTCTCGCGCAGCTATTTCGTGCCCATGTCCGATGGCCTGGGCCTGGAGATGATCGACCTGTGCATCCCGGTGCAGCGCGCCGGCCGCGCCGACGGCTGGGTGGTCGCGACGCTCGCGCTCACCCGGCTGCTGGAGGAATCGGTGGGCGCGGAGACGGCGCGCACGCACGAGCTCTCGTTCATCGAGAGCGACGGCGCGCGCCTGGCGCGCACCGGCGTGCGGCGTGGCGGCGGCGTGTTCGTGGCCGAGCGCATCATCGACCTGCCGGGCCAGTCGCTGCAGCTGCGCGTCGACAGCACGCGCGGCTCGCCCAGCCTGATCCCCAACCTCGCGGTCGCGCTGGTGCTGGGCCTGTCGCTGGCGCTGGCGGTGGTGGTGGTGCTGCTGGTGCGCGACGTGCGCCGCCGCGCTGCCGCCGAGGCGCGCCTGGCCGAGACGCTCGCCTTCCGCAAGGCGATGGAGGATTCGCTCGTCACGGGCTTGCGCGCGCGTGACCTGAACGGCCGCATCACGCACGTCAACCCGGCCTTCTGCGAGATGGTCGGCTTCAGCGCCGACGAACTGATGGCGCCGGCCACGCCGCCTTATTGGCCGCCCGAGCTGGCCGACGAGTACGCGCGCCGCCAGAGCGTGCGCCTGGGCGGCGCGCCCACGGTGCCGGGCCGCAGCGTGCAGGAGGCGCGTTCCGGCTTCGAGACCATCTTCATGCGCCGCAACGGCGAGCGCTTCCCGGTGCTGATCTTCGAGGCGCCGCTGGTCGACGGCCAGGGCCGGCACGCCGGCTGGATGAGCAGCGTGCTCGATCTGAGCGCGCAGCGCCGCGCCGAGGAGCTCTCGCGCCAGCAGCAGGAGCGGCTGCAGGCCACCGCGCGCCTGGCCACGGTGGGCGAGATGGCCTCGCTGCTGAGCCACGAGCTGAACCAGCCGCTGGCCGCGATCGCCAGCTACGCGGCCGGCTCGCTGAACCTGCTCGAGCCCGGTGCACCGGCCGACGCCGAGACGATGCCGATGTTGCGCCAGGCCGCGCAGCGCATCGCCGAGCAGGCCGAGCGCGCCGGCCGCGTCATCAAGAGCGTGCACGACTTCGTGCGCCGCCGCGAGCAGGCGCGCGAGGCGCTGCGCGCCGACGTGCTGTTCGACGCGGTGATGCCGCTGGTGCGGCTGCAGGCGCGCAAGAGCGGCACACGCATCGAGCTCGAGCTGCCCGAGCCGCCGCCGCGCGTGGTGTGCGACCGCACCATGGTCGAGCAGGTGCTGCTGAACCTGACGCGCAACGGCATCCAGGCGATGGAGGGCCTCACCGAGCCGGCCCAGCGCGTGCTCACGCTCAAGGCCTGGCAGACGCATCCGCGCTGGGTCAGCTTCAGCGTGATCGACCGCGGGCCGGGCATCGCCGACGACGTGGCGGCACGCCTGTTCACGCCCTTCTTCACCACGCGCAGCGAGGGCATGGGCCTGGGCCTGAGCCTGTGTCGCACGGTGATCGAGCAGCACGGCGGCGCGCTCGACTTCGTCAACCTCGCGGGTATCGGCGGGGGCCGGGGCACCGAGTTTCGGTTTACGCTCCCGGCCGACAGCGGCGATCGCGCGGCACGCGCCGCCGACCGCACCGCCGAAGCCCACGGATGACCACCCCAGCGCCTTCACCTTCACTCGGACTGCCCATCGTCTACCTCGTCGACGACGAGGACGCGGTGCGCGACGCGCTCGGCTGGCTGCTGCGCTCGCGCCGGCTGCTCTCCGAGGGCTTCGCCAGTGCCGAGGCCTTCGAGGCCATGCTGGCGGCCAAGTCGCCGGCGGCGCTGGCCGAGTGGCCGGTGGCGCCGAGCTGTCTGCTGCTGGACGTGCGCATGCCCGGCATGAGCGGGCTCTCGCTGTTCGAGCACCTGGTCGAGCGCGGCCTCATCGCGGCGCTGCCGGTGATCTTCCTCACCGGCCACGGCGACGTGCCCACCGCGGTGGCCGCCGTCAAGCGCGGCGCCTTCGATTTCGTCGAGAAACCCTTCTCCGACAACGCGCTGGTCGACCGCATCGAGCAGGCGCTGCAGCGCAGCGAGGCGGCGATCCGCGCGCGGCTCGGGCGCGAGTCGGTGCGCAAGCGCCTCGCCGAGCTGACCGAGCGCGAGCGCGAGGTGATGCGCCTGGTCGTCGAGGGCCGGCCCAACAAGCTGATCGCCGACGAGCTCGACATCAGCGTGCGCACCGTCGAGGTTCATCGTGCGCGCGTGTTCGAGAAGATGGACGTGCGCTCGGCGGTCGAGCTCGCCAACCTCTTGAGGGAACTCTGAGCGGCGACAATCGCCGCATGTCCCTCGGCGAATTCGACCTCATCGCGAAATACTTCACCCGCCCGGTGCGGCGCGCCGCGCTCGGCATCGGCGACGACTGCGCGCTGCTCGCGCCCGGGCCCGGCATGCAGCTCGCCGTCTCCAGCGACATGCTGGTCGAGGGGCGGCACTTCCTCTCCACCGTGGCGCCCGATCGCCTCGGCCACAAGGCGCTGGCCGTCAACCTGAGCGACCTGGCGGCCTGCGGCGCGCGGCCGCTGGCCTTCACGCTGGCGCTGGCGCTGCCGCGCGCCGACGAAGTCTTGCTCGAAGGCTTCGCGCGCGGCCTGTTCGCGCTCGCCGAGGCGCATGGCATCGAACTCGTGGGCGGCGACACCACGCAGGGGCCGCTCAACATCTGCATCACCGTCATGGGCGAGGTTCCCGCGGGCGGCGCGCTGCTGCGCTCGGGCGCGCGCGCGGGCGACGATCTCTACGTCAGCGGCACGGTGGGCGACGCGCGCCTCGCGCTCGAGGTCTTCCGCGGCAACGCGGCGCTGGACGCGCGCGCCTTCGCGGCCGTGCGCGAGGCGATGGAGCGGCCGCAGCCGCGCGTGGCGCTGGGCGTCGCGCTGCGCGGCCTCGCGACGAGTGCGATCGACGTCTCCGACGGCCTGCTCGGCGATCTCGGCCACATCCTGCGCCGCTCGGGCGTGGCGGCGCGGATCGAGGTCGACGCCGTGCCGCGCAGCGCCGTGCTGGCCGCACAGCCGGCGGCGCTGCAGCGCGAATGCACGCTGGCCGGCGGCGACGACTACGAACTGGTCTTCACCGCTCCGCCCGCGGTGGCCGATCGGGTGCAGGCGGCCGCGCGCGAGGCCGGCACGGCGGTGACGCGCATCGGCCGCATCGAGGCCGGCCAGGGCTTGCGCCTCGTCGACCGCGAGGGCTGCGACGTGGCGCAGACCTTCGGCTCCTTCGACCACTTCCGCAGCTGAATCCGTGGACCCGACCCCGCCGCTGAACCCGCCGCTTGCGGTGCCGGTGCGCCGCGCCACCTGGCGCTTCATGTTCGGCCACCCGGCGCGGACCATCGCGCTCGGCTTCGGCGCCGGCCTCGCGCCCTGGGCGCCCGGCACCGTCGGCACGCTGTGGGCCTGGGCCGCCTACCTGATCCTGCGCCCGGGCCTGGGCGACGCGGCGTGGGCGCTGCTGATGCTGGCTGCGTTCTTCATCGGCTGGTGGGCCTGCACCGCCACCGCGCGCCACATGGCCATGCCCGACCCCGGCGCGATCGTGTGGGACGAGGTGCTCGCCTTCTGGCTGGTGCTGTGGCTGGTGATGCCCGCGAGCCTGCTCGGCCAGGCCGTGGCCTTCGCGCTGTTCCGCTTCTTCGACGCCGCCAAGCCGGGGCCGGTGGCCTGGGCCGACAAGCTCTTCAAGATCCGCCGCAGCCAGGCTATCGGCTGGGCGCAGGGCTTCGGCATCCTCTTCGACGACCTGGTGGCGGCGCTGTGCACGCTGATGGTCATCGCGCTGTGGAGGTGGTGGTGATGAAGCGCTTCGAGGCCGATGTGCTGGCGCTCGGCGATGCGCTGCGCGCGCGCGGCGAGAAGCTCGCCGCCGCCGAATCGTGCACCGGCGGGCTGATCGCCGCGGCCTGCACCTCGGTGGCGGGCTCGAGCGACTGGTTCGAGCGCGGCTTCGTCACCTACTCGAACGAAGCCAAGAGCGATTGCCTGGGCGTGCCGGCCGCGCTGATCGCCGCGCATGGCGCGGTCAGCGAAGACGTCGCGCGTGCGATGGCCGAGGGTGCGCTGAGCCATTCGCGCGCGCAGTGGGCGATTGCCGTGACCGGCATCGCCGGCCCGGGCGGCGCAGTGCCGGGCAAGCCGGTGGGCACGGTGTGGCTGGCGCTGGCGCATGCCGGCCAGCGCTCGCGCGCCGAACGCCTGCACTTCGAGGGCGACCGCACGGCGGTGCGCGAGCAGACGCTGCGGCATGCGCTCGCGGCGCTGCGCACGGCGCTGGAAAGAGCATGAGCATTCTGCTGACGGGCCGCTTCGACGCCGGCGAGCGTGACGAGTGGCTCACGCTGCTGCGCGCCGCACTGCCCGCCGAAACCCTCGTGCTCGAGGCCGACGAGGGCGTCGACATCGCCATCGTCGCCAACCCGCCGCGCGGCGCGCTGCAGGGCCTGCCGAAGCTCGCGCTCATCCAGTCGCTGTGGGCCGGTGTCGACAAGCTGCTGGCCGACGACAGCATCCCGGCGCAGGTGCCGATCGCGCGCATGGTCGATCCGGCGATGAACGAGGCCATGGCCGAGACCGCGCTGTGGGCTGTGCTCTCGCTGCAGCGCGACTTCTTCGACTACGCGCGCCAGCAAGCTGCCCTGCAGTGGCGGCCGCATCCGCAGCGCCGTGCCGACGAACTGCCGGTGCTGGTGCTGGGGCGCGGCCAGATGGGAGCCACGGTGGCGCGGCGCCTCGCGGTCAACGGCTTCCCGGTCACGGCCTGGGGCTCACGCGACGGCGCGCTGGCGCCGCATCTGGCCGCGGCGGCCGTGGTGATCAACCTGCTGCCGCTGACGCCGGCCACGCGCGGCATCGTCGATGCGGCGGCGCTGGCCGCGATGCGCCCCGGCGCCAGCCTGGTGAACCTGGCGCGCGGCGCGCACGTGGTCGACGACGCGCTGCTCGCGGCGCTCGACGCCGGCCACCTGCGTCATGCGGTGCTCGACGTCTTCCACCAGGAGCCCTTGCCGAGCGAGCATCGCTTCTGGTCGCATCCGCGCGTGACGCTGCTGCCGCACGTCGCCGCGGCCACCGATGCGCGCAGCGCGGCGGCCGTCGCCGCGGCCAACGTGAAGCGCCTGCGCGCCGGCGCGCCGCTGGCGGATCTGGTCGACCGCGCCCGCGGCTACTGATACCAAGTCGCGTTCAATAGATTAGATATAGTATCGATCCACGGACTTCAAGGAGTCGTGGATGAAGAGTCTGATCGTGGGCGACAAGGCCACCGTGGAGCGGTTGGCCGAGAGGCTGAAGAA
>JAGOAS010000040.1 GCA_017983795.1 Piscinibacter sp. | reverse complement strand
AGCTGCCCAAGGTCGCCTTGGTGGCTTGCATGCGCAAGCTGCTGACCACGCTCAATGCCATGGTCAGAACCAACAAACCCTGGGACAACTCGCTTCACGGCGCTTGACTCGAGAGACGGTTACTCAGAACTTGTAGTTCAGGCCCACCGAGACCATGTCGGCGTTCGACTTTGTGCCGAGCGCGTCGAAGCGGTAGCGCTCCCACTCGCCGCGGATGCCGAGCTGCTTGTCGAAGTCGTACTGCACGCCCGCGCCGACCTTGTAGCTGGTGCCGCGCTCGTCGCCGGCCAGGCTGCTGTCGAGCTTGCCGTTGAACAGGCCGACGCGTCCCAGCGCCGAGAAGCCGTTGCCCAGCGGCAGCGTGCCCACCGCGTCGGCGTAGAAGCCGTCGGCCTTGACGCTGCCCGCGGCGCTCTCGAACTTGCCCAGGTTCGCATAGCCGGCCTCGAGGCTGAAGTTCGGCGTGAACGTGTAGCCGCCGTAGAGCTTGCCGCCGGTGGATGACTTGTCGGTGGACACGCCGCCGATGTCGTCGCCCTTCCAGCGCGAGCTGGCGAGGCTGCCGCCGACGGAGAGGCCTTCGGCGTGGGCAGCGGCGGCGCCGAGCAGGGTGACGCAGACGAGAGCGTTGGCGATCTTCTTCATGGAGAGACTCCTTGCAGTGAGTGAAGCCGCGGGCGTTGCCGCCCGCAGCGCCGTGCACGATGCCGGCTGATCGTGAAGCGCGTGCTCTCCGTCGGTGAAGTTGTGTGGGCCCGGGTAACGCCCGGTGAAAGCGATTGCGCCGCGGTGCGCAGCGGGGAACTCGCGTGGCGAAGACGCCTCGAAGGCGGCCTCCGGCACGCTGCAGGCACGCTGCAGGCATGATGCGCGCATGACCCAGTTGCTCGCTCCCCATTTCACCGCGCCGGCTGCGCTCGACGAAGCGCTGCGCCGCGATGGCCATGCCGCGCTCGCGCCCGAAGGCCTCGCGCAGATGACCGGCCTCGAACTCACCGCACTCGACGCGTGGATCCCTTCGTGGGATCGCCTGCCGCCCGATGCCTACCTGCGCGACGGCGGCCGCTACCGGCGCCGTCGCCACGGCAGCTTCGTGCTCAGCGGCGCAGCGCTCACCACCGTGCCGCAGCGCGCGCATTGGCAGCCGGTGTCGTACAACGCGCTGCACGGCGGCATCGAACGCTGGTTCGAGCCGCTCGAGCCGGCGCTCGCGGGCGACCCGGCCTTCGCGCGCTTGCTGCTCGCGCTCGGCCGCGCGTGTTCGGCGCGCAAGGGCGAGCAGCCCTGGTATGTCGAGGCGCACCAGTTCCGCATCGACACCACCGATGGCATCGGCCGGCCCACGCCTGAAGGCGCGCACCGCGACGGCGTCGATTTCGTCGCGGTGATCCTCGCCGCACGCGAGGGCGTGAAGGGCGGCGAGAGCCGCGTCTTCGATGCCGAGGGGCCTGCCGGCCAGCGTTTCACGCTGACGCGGCCCTGGACCACGTTGCTGCTCGACGACGAGCGCGTCATCCACGAGACCACGCCCATCCAGCCCGCCGCGCCGGGCGGCCACCGCGACACGCTGGTGCTGACCTACCGCTCGCACGGCTTCCAGGATCCGCAGCAGGGCAACGCGGCGAGCGGTTGACGCAGCACAAGGCTCCGGGCGGCGCGAGGCGGAGACTTCTCCCTGTCAACAACAAGGAGATCACTCCATGCATGCACTTCGCGACTTCTTCTCGACCGACTACGGCCTGCTCAGCGCCGCGGTGATCGCTTTCATGCTGGGCATGGGCGTGTTCTATGCGCGCTTCTTCCTCAGGCACATGCGCGAGGACGAGGCCCGCGCGCGCGCCGAAGGCAAGCTCTAAGCAGTACCGCCGCGGCGCAGCTCAGCGCAGCAGCGTCTGGCGCAGGAACAGCGTCGTCGCCCAGAACTGGAAGTCGGCGTTCTCCTTGCGCTGGAAGCCGTGGCCTTCGTTCTCGGCTCGCAGGTACCAGACCGGCGTGCCGTTGGCCCGCACTTTCTCGACGATCTGCTCGGCCTCGGTGTAGGGCACGCGCGGATCGTTGCGCCCCTGCACCACGAACAGCGGCTTGACGATGCGCGCCGCGTGGCTGGTCGGTGAGATGCGTTCGAGGAAGCTGCGCATCGCCTCGTCGCGCTCGTCGCCGTATTCGACGCGGCGCAGGTCGCGCCGGTAGCTCTCGGTGTTGCGCAGGAAGGTGACGAAGTTGGAGATGCCGACCACGTCGATCGCGCCGGCGATGCGCTCCGGGTAGGTCGCCGCCACCGCCAGGCTCATGTAGCCGCCGTAGCTGCCGCCGCGCACCACCACGCGCGAGGCATCGAGGCGCGGCTGGGTGGCGATCCAGTCGAGCAGGGCGCCGATGTCCTTCACCGCGTCCTCGCGCTTGGTGCCGTTGTCCAGCGCGAGGAAGGTCTTGCCGTAGCCCGAGGAGCCGCGCACGTTGGGCTGCACAATGGCGATGCCCAGGTCCTGCAGGAAGTGGTTGTCGCGGCCCATGAAGCCGACACGCGCCTGCGCCTCGGGCCCGCCGTGGATGTCGATCAGCACCGGCCGCGGGCCTGTGAAGCGCTGCGGCGGCAGGTGCAGCAGGCCGGAGATGCTGCGGCCGTCGAAGCTCTTCCAGCGCACGATGCTCGCGTCGGCGAAGGCCTGCGTATCGACGCCCGGCGCGGCGCCGGCGCGCGTCCAGGCGATCGCGCCGCGGCCCGCGGCGTCCAGCGTCAGCACCGTGCTCGGGCCGCTGGCGCCGTCCATCGCCACGGCGATCTCGCCGCTGGCCGGATGCAGGCCGATGGCGCGCACGCTGCCCGCCGGCAGCGCCGGCGCGGGGCGCTCCTTGAGCGTGCGCGCGTCGAACAGGCGCAGCTCCTCGCGGCCGTCGACGTTGATGCGCGCGGCCAGCAGCTTGCCGTCCTTGGCCACCGCGAGCTGGTCGACGTCCCAGGGGATGTGCGCCGACACCGGCTGCAGCGTCTTGCGCCGCAGCTCGTAGCGGTAGATCTGGCGGAACTCGCCGCCACGATCGCTGAGCACCCACAGCGCGCGGTCGCCGCGCTCGAAGCCGGCGGCGAAATACACGCCCTTGTCCTTGCTGCCCGGCGCGGGCAGCAGCTGCGTGCTGCGGCCGCTGGCGAGGTCGAGCAGCCACACCTGCGATTCGTTGGCCGAGAGGTAGCGCGTCAGCACCGCCTGGCGGTCGTCCGCGGAGATGCCGCCCACGTCCCAGCCGGCGCCGGGCAGCTCGCCGACGCGGCGCTGGCGCGTCGGCTCGGCGGGGTCGATCAGCGTGAAGGTCTGGCGTGGCTGCTCGCGTGCGCTGCCCTGGGTGCTGCGGTCCAGCGGCACCGAGCTGGTCAGCAGCTGGCTGCTGCGGTTCAGCCAGGTCTCGAAGCCGTGGCGCCGCGACGGGTCGGTCAGCAGCGTGACGTTGCGCGTGGCGAGGTCGAGGCGGTAGAGCTGGTCGGCCTCGTCGCCGCCGTTGCCGCGCGCGAAGACGAGGTAATCACCGCGGCGCGGCTCCCAGGTGGCGCGGCGCACCGGCTCGGCGGCATCGGTGAGCGCCTCGGGCTCGGCCAGCGGCGCGGCGACGCGGAACAGCTGCAGCGTGCTCGCGCCGGCCTTGCGATGGCTCACCAGCAGCTCGCGCCGCTGCGGATGCCATTCGACGAAGTTGTGGCCGCGGAAATCGGTGTAGCGCGCCACCTCGGCCACCAGCGCGGCGGGGATGGGCGGAATGCCCTGCGCGACCAGGTTGGCGTTGGGCGCCACCACGGCTGGCGGTTCGGCCGCGGCGGCGCTGCGCGGCGCATCGGCATCGGGGTTGGGTGCGGCGCAGGCCGCGAGCAGCAGGGGCAGGAGCAGGGCGAGGCGAAGCATCGTCGGCGCGGCGTCGAAAGAGGAAAGAAGGGAGAAAGAAGGATCAGGCCAGTTCGCGCACGTCGGCCACCGGCTGCGTGCCGAAGTCGGCGCGCTCCAGGCAGGCGAGCACGCGCGCGGCGGCCGCTTCGGCGCTCGTGAGCTGGCCTTCGCGGTGCAGCGCGGCGAAGCGCTCGCGCTCGGGGAAGGCGGCGGCATCGGCGCCGCGCAGCTGCACCTGCATGTCGGTATCGATCACGCCGGGCGCGAGCGATACCACGCGCGCGCCATTCGGCACGGCGGCTTCTTCGAGCGCGAGGCTGCGGCTCAGGTGGTCCATGCCGGCCTTGGCCGCGCAGTAGAGCGCGCTGCCCGCCATCGCGCGGCGGCCCAGGCCGGAGGAGATGTTGAGCACGCGCCGCTGCCCGCGCCAGGCGCGTGTGGCGTCGAGGAAGGCGGCGCACAGCAGCGTGGCGGCTTCGAGGTCGACGCGCAGCGTGGTCGCGAGCGCGGCGAGATCGGTGTCGCGCAGCGGTGCCGGCTCGGTGATGGCGCCGGCGTTGTTGATGAGCAGCGCGCGCTCGAAGCGTTCGGGCGCGAAGCCGGCCAGCGTCTCGCGCAGGCGGCGCGCGGCCGGCAGCGCGTCGGCGAGGTCGACGCTCCACTGCTCGATCTGCGCGCCGCGCTGCGCGGCCAGGGCGGCGAGCGCCGCGTTCTCGCGCCGCGCCAGGCCGATCAGCAGCGTGCCCGGCTGCAGCAACTGCGCGGCCATGGCCGCGCCGAGGCCGCGCGAGTGGCCGGTGACGATGCAGAGGCGGGAAGCGTCGGTCATGGCGGGCGAGCGTCAGCGAAAGAAGGCGCCGATCTTACGCAGCCGCCTGCGCCTGCGCCGATTGACCCGGCGCGCAGCCTTTGAGACACTGCGCGCCTTCGCCGGCCGCGCCCGCGGCCGCCCCCGAACCCGAAACCGAGGAGGTGCACGATGAATACGACGGACCTTGCCCCTCTCGCGGTTCGCGCCTGACGCGCCTCGGGTCTCGCACTACGCGCCTTTCGGCATCCCCCTGCAAGTGACCTGAGCCGCGCACCCCGCGGCCGCCTTCGTTCGCTGCTTCGCACCCCGCTCGCGCGGGGCCGGCCGGCGTGATCGTTCACGCCTGCGATCGATCGGATCAAACGTCACCATGATGCAACTCGACTTCGAGCGCCTGCGCTCGATGGGACTGACCCCCGCGCTCGCGAACCAGGCGATGGCCTGCGCGGCGCAACTCGATGGCGCCGTAGCGCTCGCGGCGATGCGCCTCGCCGTACTGCACCGCGAGACCGTGCAACTGCACGATGGGGCGCACGAGCACACGGCGCGCGTGCTGCCGCGCCTCGCCCGCGCGCTGGCCGAGGAGGAAGACGCGCTCGCCGTGGGCGACTGGGTGCTGGCCGCGCCCGACGCGCACGGCGAATACTGGGTGCATGCGCGCGTACCGCCGCAGACCCGCCTCGTGCGCCGCGATGCCGACGGGCGACGCCATCCGGTGGTGGCCAACGTCGACACCGCGCTGCTCGTGATGGGCCTGGACGCCGACTTCAACCCGCGCCGCATGGAGCGCTTCCTCGCGCTCGTGCAGGGCAGCGGCGTGGCGCCGGTGATCGTGCTGAGCAAGGCCGACACCGTGGCCGATGCACGCGCGCTGTTCGCGCGCATGCAGACGCTGCGCGAGCGGTTGCCGGCCGGCGTGGAGATCGTCGCGCTGGACGCGCGCGACGCCGAGGCGGCCGCCTGCCTCGCGCAGCACACGCTGCCGGGGCGCACGCTGGCGCTGCTCGGCTCCTCGGGCGCGGGCAAGTCGACGCTGACCAACACGCTGCTCGGCGCGGCGCGCCAGGACACCGGCGCGGTGCGCGAGAGCGACGGGCGCGGTCAGCACACCACCACGGCGCGTTCGCTGTTCCGCCTGCCCGGCGGCGCCTGCGTGATCGACACGCCGGGGCTGCGCGCGCTGCGGCCCGATGCCGACGAGGCGCGCGTGGCGGCCACCTTCGGCGACGTCGCGGCGCTCGCGCCGCTATGCCGCTTCCGCAACTGCACGCACCGCGAGGAGCCGGGCTGCGCGGTGCGCGAAGGCGTAGCCGACGACCGCCTGCGCAACTACCACAAGCTGCTGCGCGAGGCGAAGCGCGACACCATGAGCGCGCTGGAACGGCAGCGCCAGGTGGCGATGTGGAAGGCGCGCGGGCGCGCCGGCGCGGCGCGCGCCAAGGCCAAGCGCGGAATCGGGTGAGGGAGGGGGCGCGCCTCAGACGCTTGGGTCGAGCTCGCCACCTCCGGTGCGCTCGAGGTGGCGGCAGCTTGGGCAGCACAGCTTGTCGCTGCCTTGAGTCAGGTCAACCACGCCCGGCGGCAAGAGTTTCAAAGTGATCGGTTGCATCACTCGAAGGACGAAACGCATGGCCCGCATCAACGCCAACGAACGCCCCCAGCGCAGCAATGAAAAACCCACCGCCAAGACCACGCGCCGCGGCGTGCGCCGCGCCGTCGACGGCGACGTCATCGAGGCCGACCGCGCCGGGCTCGAGCGCATCGTCGTGGCCGAATCGGTGCAGGCCGCGCAGGGCGCCAAGATCGCCGCGCTCGACGACATCATCGCCAAGGCCGGTGAGCCGGCCGACGCCGCCAGGCAGCTGCGCGCCATCCTCGAAGGTGCGTCGCCCGACGACGCGGAGGCGCTGCGGCGCGAGCTCTTCGAGGGCAGCGACGCGAAGCAGCGCCGCAAGCTGCTCAAGCCCGACGAGGAGCTCGCGGCCGACTGGCGCAATGGCGCCTACCCGTACAAGAACCTGATGTCTCGCAAGAACTACGAGGCGCAGAAATACCTGCTGCAGGTCGAGCTGCTCAAGCTGCAGATCTGGGTGAAGGAAACCGGCCAGCGCGTGGTGATCCTGTTCGAGGGCCGCGACGCGGCCGGCAAGGGCGGCACCATCAAGCGCTTCATGGAGCACCTCAACCCCCGCGGCGCGCGCGTGGTGGCCCTGGAGAAGCCGACCGAGACCGAACGCGGCCAGTGGTACTTCCAGCGCTACGTGGAGCACCTGCCCACCGCGGGCGAGATCGTGCTGTTCGACCGCAGCTGGTACAACCGCGCCGGCGTGGAGCGCGTGATGGGTTTCTGCAACCCGGGCGAGTACGACGAGTTCATGCGCCAGTGCCCCGACTTCGAGCGCCACCTGGTGCGCAGCGGCATCCACCTGATCAAGTTCTGGTTCTCGGTCAGCCGCGCCGAGCAGCGCCGCCGCTTCAAGGAGCGCGAGGCGCACCCGCTCAAGCAGTGGAAGCTCAGCCCGATCGACATGGCCTCGCTCGACAAGTGGGAGGACTACACCAAGGCCAAGGAGGCGATGTTCTTCGAGACCGACACCGCCGACGCGCCGTGGACGGTGATCAAGAGCGATTGCAAGAAGCGCGCGCGCCTCAACGCGATGCGCTACGTGCTGCACAAGCTGCCCTACGCGAAGAAGGACGTCGAGCAGATCCACCAGCTCGACCCGCTGCTGGTCGGCCGTGCGCACGTGGTCTACGAGCGCGGCGAGCGGGTCGGCGGGGCGATTCTCTAGAAGGGCGTCGCCGAAGCGAACTGCACGCGCTGCCCGCCTTCCGGGTGGGCGAAGGCGAGCGCGCAGGCATGCAGCAGCAGGCGCGGCGCGCCTCGCGCGATCTCGGGCGGTGCATAGAGCGCATCGCCGACGATGGGGTGGCCGATCGCCGCGAGGTGCACGCGCAGCTGGTGCGAGCGGCCGGTGAGCGGCTCGAGGGCCAGGCGCGTGCGGCCGCCCTCGCGGGCGATCACGCGCCAGCGCGTCAGCGAGGGCTTGCCGTGTTCGCGGTCGACCTTCTGGCGCGGCCGGTTCGGCCAGTCGGCGGCCAGGGG
Source organism: Piscinibacter sp. (assembly GCA_017983795.1). Lineage (GTDB taxonomy): Bacteria > Pseudomonadota > Gammaproteobacteria > Burkholderiales > Burkholderiaceae_C > Piscinibacter. Next base: position 5,779 of record JAGOAS010000040.1, on the reverse strand, counting down.
CAGATCGATCTCGCCGCTGTCGGCCGCCAGCGTGCCAGCGACGATCGCTTCGTAGCGCTTGTCGACCTCGCGCTGCGCGAAGGCGCGGCCGAGCGCACGCTGGGCCTCGATGCCGCGCGCGAACAGCACCAGGCCGGAGGTCGCCATGTCGAGGCGGTGCACCACCAGCGCATCGGCGTATTGCGTGCGCACGCGCTGCCACAGGCAGTCGTGCAGTTCGACGGGGCGGCCGGGTACGGTGGGCAGGCCGGCGGGCTTGTCGGCCACCAGCAGGGCCGCGTCGGCGTGCAGGATCAAGGTTTGTTCTCGACCAGCCGGTCGCGCCGCGCCAGCGCCGGGAAGACCTTGGCCCACAGCGCCGCGATGGCCATCGAGCCGAGCCCGCCCAGCAGCACCGAGCCCACCGGCCCGAGCAGCGCCGCGGTGAGGCCCGACTCGAACTCGCCGAGCTGGTTGGAGGCGCCGATGAAGACCGAGTTGACCGCGCTGACGCGGCCGCGCATCGCCTCGGGCGTCTCGAGCTGCACCAGCGACTGGCGGATCACCACGCTGATCATGTCGGCCGCGCCGGAGACGGCGAGCATCACGATCGACAGCGCGAGCCAGGTCGAGAGCGCGAAGCCCAGCGTGGCCGCGCCGTACACGCCCACGGCCGCCAGCAGCACCGTGCCGGCACGGCGGCGGATCGGCCAGCGCGCCAGCAGCAGCGCCGTGCCCAGCGCGCCCACCGCCGGCGCGGCGCGCAGCAGGCCCAGGCCCCAGGGGCCGGTGTGCAGGATGTCCTTGGCGAACATCGGCAGCAGCGCGGTGGCGCCGCCGAGCAGCACGGCGAACAGGTCCAGCGAGATCGCGCCCAGCACGACGCGGCGCTGCCAGACGAAGCGCACGCCGGCCAGCAGCGTCTCGAGCGTGGCGCGCTGCACCGCCGCCGGCTCGTGCTCGTAGCGCAGCGCCAGCACCAGCGCGCCGGCGAGCACGAAGAGGGCTGCGCAGCTCGCATACACCGCCGTCGCGCCGGCCACGTAGACAAAACCGCCGATCGCCGGGCCGGCGATGATGGCCGCCTGCATGCCGGCCGAGCTGAAGGCCAGCGCGCGCGGCAGCACCGCGGCCGGCACCAGCAGCGGCGTGATGGCCTGCTGCGCCGGCAGCTGGAAGGCCTTGGCCGCGCCGATCGCGATGGACAGCCCGAGCAGCAGCGTGCGGCTGGCGAAGCCGTGCCAGGCGCCGAGCATCAGCAGCAGCGCGACGATCGCCTGCAGTGCCATGCAGGCGGCCAGGATGCGCGCGCGGTGGTAGTGGTCGAGCGCGTGGCCGGCCACCAGCACCAGCGCCAGCGAAGGCAGGAACTGCATCAGCCCGACCAGGCCGAGATCCCAGGCGCTGGCGGTGAGGTCGTACATCTGCCAGCCGATCGCGACCATCAGCATCTGGTTGGCGGCCGTGCCGGCCAATCGCGCAAACCAGAAGCGCATGAACGCCCGGTGGCGCAGCAGCGAATCGCTCAACGGCGCTGTGCCCCCTGCATGCGCGCCGATGCGAGCCGGTGCACGCCGGGCTTGCCGGCCAGCGTGGCGGCGAGCAGCGCGGCGGCCACGTCTTCGGCGGCGATCGGCCGGATGCCGCGCGGCACCAGCGGCAGCACCGGGCCGAGCAGCCGGCTCGCCCACACCTCGCCCGGCCGCGTCGGCTGGCCGAGCGCGGCGCGGTCGCCGAGCAGCAGCGAGGGCTGGGCGAAGCACACCTCCTCGTAGCCGAGCGCGGCGGCGTCGGCCTCCATCTCGCCCTTGACGCGGTTGTAGAAGACGCGCGAGCCGCGGTCGGCGCCGAGCGCGGACACCACGGCGAGGCGCTTCGCGCCGGCCTCGCGCGCGGCGCGCGCGATGGCGATCACGTGGTCGTGGTCGACCTGGCGGAAGGCCTCCTGCGAGCCGGCCACCTTGATGGTGGTGCCCAGCGCGATGTAGACGTCGTCGACGCGCGGCAGGCGGCGCAGGTGGGCGAAGTCGACCACGTGCAGCTCGAGCTTGGGGTGGGCGGCGATCGCCGACGCGGCGCGGCGCAGCAGCACGTGCACGTGCTGGGTCTGCGGGTGCTCGAGCAAGCGCTGCAGCAGCGCGCGGCCGACCAGCCCGGTGGCACCGGCGAGCAGCACGGTGCGGGGCAGGGGGGCGATCCTGGCGGGCATGCCCGGGAATCTATCCTCAGCGCGGCTTCTGTTGTGTAAGGCGCGGTTGCGGCTTTTGGGCTTGACGGCGGCCGTCCGGACGGGCAGGCGCCTGCCCCTGCGGGCGCGGGCTGTTGCCGCGGCCACCGCCCCCGCCACCACCACCCCCGCCGCCAGCACCGCGCTGCGGCGCATGGTGGCGATGGTTGCCGCCGCGCCCCGCGCCCTGGCCGATCACCATGCGGCCGAGCACGATGGGCTCGGGCCTCTCGCCGCCGGGCGGCTCGAAGCCGGGCACGATCTCCTTCGGGATCTCGCGCTTGATGAGGCGCTCGATGTCGCGCAGGAAGCCGTTCTCGTCCACGCACACCAGCGACACCGCCTCGCCCTGGGCGCCGGCGCGGCCGGTGCGGCCGATGCGGTGCACGTAGTCTTCCGGCACGTTGGGCAGCTCGAAGTTGACGACGTGCGGCAGCTGGTCGATGTCGATGCCGCGCGCGGCGATGTCGGTGGCGACGAGGCAGGTCAGCTCGCCGCTCTTGAAGTCGGCCAGCGCCTTGGTGCGCGCGCCCTGGCTCTTGTTGCCGTGGATCGCCATCGCCGAGATGCCCTGCTTCATCAGGTACTCGACCAGCCGGTTGGCGCCGTGCTTCATGCGCGTGAAGACCAGCACCTGGTGCCAGTCGTTGGCCTTGATGAGGTGCGTCAGCAGCTCCTTCTTCATCTCGCGCCCGACCGGGTGTACCTTCTGCGCGATGGTGTCGGCGGTCTGGTTGCGGCGCGCCACCTCGATCAGCGCCGGCTGGTTGAGCAGCCGGTCGGCCAGCGCCTTGATCTCGTCGCTGAAGGTGGCCGAGAAGAGCAGGCTCTGCTTCTTCTGCGGCAGCACGGCGAGCACCTTCTTGATGTCGTGGATGAAGCCCATGTCGAGCATGCGGTCGGCTTCGTCAAGCACGAAGATCTCGACGTGGCTCAGGTCCAGCGTGCGCTGGCCGTGGTGGTCGAGCAGGCGGCCGGGCGTGGCGACGAGGATGTCGACGCCGCGCTTGAGGCGGTCGATCTGCGGCTGCATGCCCACGCCGCCGAACATCACCATGCTGGTCAGGCCGCTGTACTTGCCGTAGGTGCGCACGCTTTCCTCGACCTGCGCGGCGAGTTCGCGCGTGGGCGTGAGGATGAGCGCGCGGATGGGCACGCGGCCGCGCGCATCCTTGGCCGCCGGCTTGGCCATCAGGCGCTGCAGCATCGGCAGCGTGAAGCCGGCGGTCTTGCCGGTGCCGGTCTGGGCGCCGGCCATCAGGTCGCCGCCGGCCAGCACGGCGGGAATCGCCTGGGCCTGGATCGGGGTCGGGGTGTCGTAGCCCTGTTCGCGCACGGCGCGCAGGAGCGTCTCGGCCAGGCCGAGGTCGGTGAATTTCATTCGGAAGGGGGCTCGTGTGTCGAGCCGTTGTCGCGACCTGCTGCGGCCGCGAAGGGCTGCACCAGTCGGAAGGCGCGGAGGGCGGAGGAACGGGGTCGGGAGTCGACGCGCGCCGCGGCGACTGGTCTCGCGGCGCGGGCGGATTCTAGCCGGCTTGCGGCGAAGGCATCGCCTGACGGTCTTTCAGCCGCAGCCAGCCGCGCGCGATGCGGTAGATCGCCCAGATGCCGAGCGCGAACATGCCCAGCGTCCAGGTGGCGATGCCGACGATCACCACCAGGAGCAGCGCCGATACGGCCGCGACAATCAGCGCCCACAGCAGCGCCCACCAGAAGGTGCGGATCTGCCAGTCGAAGTGCGATTCCAGCCAGGTACCGCGCGCCTCGCTGCGCTTCACGTAGTTGAGGATGACCGCGATGATCGACGGCCAGCCGAACAGGAAGGAGCCCAGCACGCTGGCTGCGCCGAAGGCGCCCAGCGCCAGGCCGAGCGCGTGCAGCGCGTAGACGATGTGCGCGATGTTCACGAGCGAGGGCGGGGCGTCGAGGGTGGCGGTGGTGGGCGTGTTCATGCGGCCATCATGCCATCGCGGCGGGCGGGGTTGCTGCTGCTGCGACAATACGCGATTGCGCCGCCCGTCCGGGCCGGCCGCTCCACCCGCTCAGCGACACCACCAAGATGGCCCAGTACGTCTACACCATGAACCGCGTCGGCAAGATCGTGCCGCCGAAGCGGCAGATCCTGAAGGACATCAGCCTGTCCTTCTTCCCCGGCGCGAAGATCGGCGTGCTCGGCGTGAACGGCTCCGGCAAGTCGACGCTGCTGAAGATCATGGCCGGCATCGACAAGGAGATCGAGGGCGAGGCCGTGCCCATGCCCGGCCTGTCGATCGGCTACCTGCCGCAGGAGCCGCAGCTCGACCCGGAGCAGAACGTGCGCGAGTCGGTCGAGTCCGGCCTGGGCGGTGTGATGGCCGCCAAGAAGCGCCTCGACGAGGTCTACGCCGAGTACGCCGAGCCGGATGCCGATTTCGACAAGCTGGCCGCCGAGCAGGCCGAGCTGGAAGCCATCATCGCCGCGGCCGGCAGCGAGAACACCGAGCACCAGCTCGAGATCGCCGCCGACGCGCTGCGCCTGCCGCCCTGGGACGCCAAGATCGGCGTGCTCTCCGGCGGCGAGAAGCGCCGCGTCGCGCTGTGCCGGCTGCTGCTGTCCAAGCCCGACATGCTGTTGCTCGACGAACCCACCAACCACCTCGACGCCGAATCGGTGGAGTGGCTGGAGCATTTCCTGCAGCGCTTCCCGGGCACCGTGGTGGCGATCACCCACGACCGCTACTTCCTCGACAACGCCGCCGAGTGGATCCTCGAACTCGACCGCGGCATGGGCATCCCCTACAAGGGCAACTACTCCGACTGGCTGGACCAGAAGGAGAAGCGCCTGGAGGTCGAGCAGAAGAAGGAAGACGCGCGCATCAAGGCGATGAAGGAGGAACTCAAGTGGGTTCGCTCCAACGCCAAGGGCCGTCAGACCAAGAGCAAGGCGCGCCTGGCGCGCTTCGAGGAACTGAGCGACGTCGACTACCAGCGCCGCAACGAGACCAACGAGATCTTCATCCCGGTGGCCGAGCGCCTCGGCAACGACGTCATCGAGTTCAAGAATGTCTCGAAGAGCTTCGGTGACCGGCTACTGATCGACAACCTCAGCTTCCAGATTCCGGCCGGCGCGATCGTCGGCATCATCGGCCCGAACGGCGCCGGCAAGTCGACGCTGTTCCGCATGCTCGAAGGCCGCGAGCAGCCCGATTCGGGCGAGGTGCACATCGGCCAGACCGCCAAGCTGGCGTTCGTCGACCAGTCGCGCCAGAGCCTGGCGAACGACAAGACGGTGTGGGAAGACGTCTCGGGCGGACTCGACAACATCGTCGTCGGCCAGTTCGTGATGCCCTCGCGCGCTTACCTGGGCCGCTTCAACTTCAAGGGCAACGACCAGCAGAAGCTCGTCGGCCAGCTCTCCGGCGGCGAGCGCGGCCGCCTGCACCTGGCCAAGACGCTGGCGCGCGGCGGCAACGTGCTGCTGCTGGACGAACCCTCGAACGACCTCGACGTGGAAACGCTGCGTGCGCTCGAAGAGGCGCTGCTCGAGTTCGCCGGCAGCGCGCTGGTGATCTCGCACGATCGCTGGTTCCTCGA
>JAGOAS010000039.1 GCA_017983795.1 Piscinibacter sp. | reverse complement strand
TGGATCGAGTCGATGCCCTGGTGATCGGTGCCGGCGTGGTGGGGCTGGCGGTGGGCCGCGCGCTGGCGCGCAGCGGCCTGGAGACCATCGTGCTCGAGCGCGCCGACGCCATCGGCACCGGCACCAGCTCGCGCAACAGCGAGGTGATCCACGCCGGGCTGTACTACCCGCCGGGTTCGCTGAAAGCGCGGCTGTGCGTGCAGGGGCGCGCGCAGCTCTACGAGTTCTGCGCCTCGCACGGCGTTGCGCACCGGCGCTGCGGCAAGCTGGTGGTAGCCACCTCGGCCGAGCAGCATGCGGCACTCGATGCCACGCGCGCCAAGGCCGCGGCCAACGGCGTGGAACTGCAATGGCTCACGCCCGCCGAAGCGGCGGCGCTGGAGCCCGCGCTGCGTTGCAGCGCCGCGCTGCTCTCGCCCGAGACCGGCATCGTCGACAGCCACGGCCTGATGCTCGCCTTGCAGGGCGACATGGAGGCCGCCGGCGGCGCGCTCGCGCTGTGCTCGCCGGTGCTGGGGCTGCGTTGCGCTGGCGACGCTGGCGGCGGCCACGTGGTCGCGGTCGGCGGCGACGCACCGATGGAGCTCGGCGCACGCATCGTCGTCAATGCCGCCGGCCTGTGGGCACCGGCATTGGCCTCGGCCACGCAGGGGCTGGCCGCGCAGCACGTGCCGCAGGGCCATCACGCCAAGGGCAACTATTTCTCGCTGGCCGGCCGCGCGCCGTTCTCGCGCCTGATCTACCCGGTGCCGGAGCAGGCCGGCCTGGGCGTGCACCTCACGCTCGATCTGGCCGGCCAGGCGCGCTTCGGCCCGGATGTGGAATGGCTGCCGCCCGGCGCGCCGGACGCGATCGACTACCGCGTCGACCCCGCGCGCGGCGAGAGCTTCTACGCCGAGATCCGCCGCTACTGGCCGGGCTTGCGCGACGGCTCGCTGCAGCCGGCCTACAGCGGCGTGCGCCCCAAGCTCGGCGGGCCGGGCAGTGCCGCGGCTGACTTCGTCGTGCAGGGCGCCGAGACGCACGGCATCGCCGGGCTGGTCAACCTGTTCGGCATCGAGTCGCCCGGCCTCACCGCCTGCATGGCGATCGCCGACGAGGTGCTGGCCTCAATCGGCTGACGGCGGCCGCTGCCAGCGGCCGTCGAGCAGCAGCTCGTGCGGGCCGAACTTCGCCTTGTAGGCCATCTTCTCGCTGCCCGAGATCCAGTAGCCGAGGTAGACGTGCGGCAGCTTCAGCGCGCGCGTCTGCTCGATCTGCCACAGCACGTTGTAGGTGCCGTAGCTCGCGCCTTCCTCGGGCTCGAAGAAGGTGTAGACCGCCGAGAGGCCGTCGTTGAGGATGTCGAGGATGGAGACCATCTTCAGCGCGCCCGGCGAGCCATCCTCGGTCGGCTCGCGAAACTCGACCAGGCGGCTGTTGACGCGGCTCTGCAGCAGGAACTGCGTGTACTGGTCGATCGAGTCGTGGTCCATGCCGCCGCCGCTGTGGCGGCCGGCCTGGTAGCGCAGGTAGAGCTGGTAGTGCTCGGGCACGAAGCACAGGCGCAGCACGCGCGACTTGAGGTTCGCGTGCTGCTTCCAGGCGCGGCGCTGGCTGCGCGTGGGCTGGAAGCCGGCCACCGGCACGCGCAGCGGCACGCAGGCGCGGCAGCCGTCGCAGTAGGGCCGGTAGGTGAACATGCCGCTGCGCCGGAAGCCGTTGGCGACCAGGCCCGAGTAGGCGTCGGCGTGGATCAGGTGCGAGGGCGTGGCGACCTGCGAGCGCGCCATGCGGCCGGCCACGTAGCTGCACGGATAGGGTGCGGTGGCGTAGAACTGCAGCGAGGCGAGCGGAAGCTCTTTCGGGTGCGTCACGGGCCGGGGTCCTGCTCGGCGTCGGCGCCGGTGAATCCCAGCTGGCGCCACTGCGACGCATCATAGGTCCAATCGCGGATGGGCTCGGCCCCCAGGGCAAGGGTGAGGCGGCGCTCGAACTCGGCGCGCGGCAGCTCGCGCCCGCCCAGCGAGGCGAGGTGGCTGGTGCGCTGCTGGCAGTCGATCATCGCCACGCCGTGCGCGCGACAGAAGCACACCAGCGCGGCCAGCGCGATCTTGGAGGCGTCGCTGCGGTGCGAGAACATCGACTCGCCGAAGAACATGCGGCCCAGGCTCACGCCGTACAGGCCGCCGGCGAGCTCGCCGTCCCACCAGGTCTCGACGCTGTGCACCGCGCCGAGGCGATGCCAGGCGCTGTAGGCCTCGACCATCTCGGGCACGATCCAGGTGCCGTCCTGGCCTTCGCGCGGCGTGCCGGCACAGGCCGCGATGACGCGGCGGAAGGCGCTGTCGATGCGCACCTCGCAGCTGGGCGTGCGGATGAACTTTGCTATCGTCTTGCGCAGCGAGCGCTTGAGGCGGAACTCGTCGGTGAACAGCACCATGCGCGGGTCGGGCGACCACCACAGCACCGGCTGGCCCTGGCTGTACCAGGGGAAGATGCCCTTGGCATAGGCCTCGGCCAGCCGCTGCGGCGTCAGTTCGCCGCCGGCGGCGAGCAGCCCCGGCGCCTCGGAGTCGGGGCCGAGCGCGCGGCGCGTGTCGGGCAGCGCGTCGTGCGGGCCGCGCAGCCAGGGAATCATCAGTTGCTGAACGCCGCGATGCCCGTGATCGCGCGGCCGAGGATCAGCGCATGCACGTCGTGCGTGCCCTCGTAGGTGTTCACCACCTCGAGGTTGACCAGGTGCCGCGCCACGCCGAACTCGTCGCTGATGCCGTTGCCGCCCATCATGTCGCGCGCCGCTCGGGCGATCTCCAGCGCCTTGCCGCAGCTGTTGCGCTTCATGATGGAGGTGACTTCCACCGAGGCCGTGCCCTCGTCCTTCATGCGCCCCAGCCGCAAGCAGCCCTGCAGCCCGAGCGTGATCTCGGTTTCCATGTCGGCCAGCTTCTTCTGGATCAGCTGGTTGGCCGCCAGCGGCCGGCCGAACTGGTTCCGGTCCAGCACATACTGGCGCGCCCGTGCGAAGCAGTCTTCGGCCGCGCCCAGCGCCCCCCAGGCGATGCCGTAGCGGGCGCTGTTCAGGCAGGTGAAGGGGCCCTTCAGCCCGCGCACCTCGGGGAAGGCGTTCTCCTCGGGGCAGAACACCCGGTCCATGACGATCTCGCCGGTGATGCTGGCGCGCAGGCCCACCTTGCCGTGGATGGCCGGGGCGGACAGGCCCTTGAACCCCTTCTCGAGCACGAAGCCGCGGATCGCGCCTTCGTCGTCCTTGGCCCAGACCACGAACACGTTGGCGATCGGGCTGTTGCTGATCCACATCTTGGAGCCCGACAGCTCGTAGCCGCCGGCCACCTTCTTCGCCCGCGTGATCATGCTGCCGGGGTCGGAGCCGTGATTCGGCTCGGTCAGGCCGAAGCAGCCGATCCACTCGCCGCGCGCCAGCCTGGGCAGGTACTTCTGCTTGGTCGCTTCGGTGCCGAAGGCGTGGATCGGCACCATCACCAGCGAGCTCTGCACGCTCATCATCGAGCGGTAGCCGGAGTCGACGCGCTCGACCTCGCGCGCGATCAGGCCGTAGCAGACGTAGTTCAGGCCGGCGCCGCCGTAGGCCTCGGGGATCGTCGGGCCGAGCAGGCCGAGCTCGCCCATCTCGCGGAAGATGGCCGGGTCGGTCTGCTCGTGGCGGAAGGCTTCGAGGATGCGCGGGGCCAGGCGGCCCTGGCAGTAGTCGCGCGCGGCGTCGCGCACGGCGCGTTCGTCGTCGCTCAACTGCTGCTCGAGCAGCAGGGGGTCGTCCCACTGGAAAGTGGCGTGCTTGCTGGCCATCATCGGACTCCTGTTCGAAGAGGATGGTATAGCAGTGAACATGATTGCCGAGACGCCGTTCGACACCGTTGCGGCGTGCATTCGCCGCCATGCGCAGCAGCGGCCCGAGGCGCTGGCACTGGCCGACGACGAGCGAGCGCTGAACTACGCCGAGCTCGACGCGCTGATGGATCGCATCGCCGCAGCCCTGCAACGCGACGGCATCGCGCCGGGCGAGTGCATCGCGACCTGCGCCACGCCCTCGGTGATGCAGGCCGCGCTCTTTCTCGGCGCGCTGCGCGCCGGCGTGGTGGTGGCGCCGCTCGCGCCGGGCAGCACGCCGGCCGCGCTGGCGCGCATGCACGAGGATGCGCAGGCCAGGCGCCTGTTCGACGACGAGGATCTCGCCCGTCTCGACGCGTGGCTCGCGCCGCCCGGCGCGCGGCCGGCGCCGGTGGAGATCCGACCCGAGTCGCCGTTCAACATCATCTATTCCTCGGGCACCACCGGCGAGCCCAAAGGCATCGTGCAGCCGCACGGCATGCGCTGGGCGCACGTGAAGCGCGGCCTGCCCTACGGCTACGGGCCGCAGGCGGTGACGCTGCTGGCCACGCCGCTGTACTCCAACACCACGCTGGTGGTGTTCTTCCCCTCGCTCGCCTTCGGCGGCGCGGTGGTGCTGATGAAGAAGTTCGATGCGCGGCGCTACCTCGAGATCGCGCAAGCGCGGCGCGCCACGCACACCATGCTGGTGCCGGTGCAGTACCAGCGCCTGATGGCCGTGCCCGACTTCGAGGCCTTCGACCTCTCCGCCTTCCGCATGAAGTTCTGCACCAGTGCGCCGTTCTCCGCGGCGCTGAAGGCCGATGTGCTGGCGCGCTGGCCGGGCGCTCTGGTGGAGTTCTACGGCATGACCGAAGGCGGCGGTACCTGCATCCTCGAGGCGCATGCGCATCCGATCAAGCTGCACACCGTCGGCCGGCCCGCGCCCGGCACCGACATGCGCCTGATAGCCGAAGACGGCCGCGAACTGCCCGCCGGCTCCACCGGCGAGGTCGTCGGCCACTCACCCGGCATGATGGTCGGCTACCACCGCCGCCCCGAGGCGACGCGCGAGGCCGAGTGGTTCGACGCGAGCGGCAAGCGCTTCATCCGCACCGGCGACATCGGCCGCTTCGACGAGGACGGCTTCCTGATCCTGCTCGATCGCCGCAAGGACATGATCATCTCCGGCGGCTTCAACATCTACCCGAGCGACCTGGAAGCGGCGCTGCGCGAGCACCCGGCGGTGGCCGAGGCCGCGGTGGTGGGTGTGCCCAGCGAGCAATGGGGTGAGACGCCGGTGGCCTTCGTCGTGCGCCGCGACGGCCACGCCGACGAAGCCGAGGCCCTGCGTCAGTGGCTCAACGCGCGCGTCGGCAAGACGCAGCGCCTGGCCGCGCTGCACCTCGTCGATGAACTGCCGCGCAGTGCGATCGGCAAGGTGCTCAAGCGCGAGCTCAGAGAACTCGCTCAGACGCCCACGTCGTCCAGATCGCGGTAGACGTCGCGCAGCCACATCTTCACGCGCTGGCGGTCCATCAGGCCGAGCGCGATCGGGCTGTCGGTGTGCGTCGCGTGCCAGAAGCTGCTGCTGTTGATGTCGATCTTCTGGATCGCGCTGTCGTGCAGCTTCTTCACCGAGACGATCTTCGCGCCCAGGCCGAGCGCGCGCGCCTGCTCGCCCGACTGCTCGAGCGCCGCGAAGTCGGTGCCGCGCACCTGGTTGCGCACCAGCACGTATTTCAGGCTGGTGCCGAAGCGGTCGAGCAGCTTGCGCAGCAGGTCGACCGAATCCTTGCCCGTGTCCATCACGTGCCAGTAGTGGATGCTGACGCCGCTCTCGTCGGCGAGGTTGAGCACGCCCGAGTCGTCCATCCAGCGCACCAGCGGATCGTGCGTCTGCGCGGCCAGGTCGACGAGGATGCGGCGATCGGGCTGCTCGACGGCGGCTTCCATGATCGCGTCGAGCGCCTCGTAGCGGTCGACGATCACCGGCGACGCATAACCCGCATAGAAGCGCATCAGCGCGCCGTGCGAGCGGTCGGTGTCGAAACCGATGAAGGGCAGTTGATGGTCGATCAGGTACTGGGCCAGCACGCGCCCCAGCAGCGACTTGCCGACGCCGCCCTTCTCACCGCCGATGAAGTGGATCTTCGCCATCCCGTTGCCTCTCCCGCTGGGTTCGATGCCAAGATCGGGCGATTCTGACCGGTTTCGGCCCGGCCGCGCCAGCCCGGCCGCGCCAGAATCACGCCATGCGGAGGCTCCTGTGATCGAGAACGTCCTGGCCGGCCTGGTGCTGGCCGCCTGCGTCGTGATGTTGCTGCGCCTGGCCCTGGGGTCGGCGCGGCGCAGCCGATTCGACCGTTTATCCCGCTCGCTGTGGGCCGGCCTGCGCGCGCGCTCGCTGGCGCTGTGGCGCTGGCCGCGCTCGCGCCGCAAGGCGCAGCAACTCGCCGACGATGCCATCCGCCGCGCCCGCGAGGGCCGCTGGGAAGGCAACGTCTACACGCCCGACCAGTTCAAGAAGCCGCCGCGCGACGAGATGCACTGAGCATCACGCTCAGCCGCGCCCGACGAAGGGCATGTTGGTGGCCATCACCGTCATGAACAGCACGTTGGCGTCCAGCGGCAGGCTGGCCATGTGCACCACGGCGTCGGCGACGTGCTTCACGTTCATGCGCGGCTCGACCTTTGTGCTGCCGTCGGCCTGGATCACGCCGGCGGCCATGCGCTCGGTCATGTCGGTGGCGGCGTTGCCGATGTCGATCTGGCCGCAGGCGATGTTGTAGCGGCGGCAGTCCAGCGCGGTGCTGCGCGTCAGGCCGCTGATGGCGTGCTTGGTGGCGGTGTACGGCGCCGAGAAGGGGCGCGGCGCGTAGGCCGAGATCGAGCCGTTGTTGATGATGCGGCCGCCCTGCGGGCTCTGGCTCTTCATGAGGCGGATCGCCGCCTGCGTGCACAGGAAGGGGCCGGTGAGGTTGACGTCGACCACCGCCTTCCACTGTTCATAGCTCAGCTCTTCCATCGGCACCGCGGGCGCGCCCATGCCGGCGTTGTTGAAGAGCAGGTCGAGGCGGCCGAAGGCCTGCTCGGTCTTGGCGAACAGCGCTTTCACCGAAGCCGGGTCGCCCACGTCGGTGGGCACGGCGAGCAGCTGCGCCGCGCTGCCGGTGCCGGCCTGCGCGATGGTCTGCGCCAGCGCATCGAGGCGCCGGCCGGCCAGCACGACGTGGTAGCCGGCGGCGTGCAGGGCGAGGGCGCAGGCGCGGCCGATGCCGCTGCCGGCGCCGGTGACGAGGGCGACGCGGGAGGTGTTGCTCATGGCTTGCTTTCGTCGGGTGGAAGGGCATCCGCTGCCTCGCGCTCGGCGAAGCAGTCGGCGAAGCTGAAATACAGCGAGGTGTAGAAGACGGTCGAGAGCAGCAGCGAGGCCGGCATGGCCAGCACCGCGATCAGCTGCGGGTGGCCGAGCAGCACGCCGAGCAGGTTGACCGCGGCGCCGGCCGTCAGCACCACCGCGGCCCAGCCCAGCGCGAAGACGAAGAAGGCGCCCCGGTTGCGCCAGATCGCCACCGTGCTGGAGAAGAGCGACTGCGGCGCACCCTGCGCCCCCCAGTGCACCAGCGCCGGCGCGTGCCAGAACGGGATGGCGAGCAGGCCCGCCAGACCGAAGCGCAGCGCGAGGCCGAGCGCGAGCCGCGGGTCGCCCAGGCGCTCGGAGACGTCGGCCGGCGTGGCCTTGCCGTCGGCCAGCACTTCCATCAACTGGTCGAGCGCGCCGCCGTCGGCCCATTCGGCGATGTTGATGATGAGCACGCTGGCCACGGCGTACACCACGCCGAGCACGATCATCGCGCGCAGCTTGGCCGGCCCCTGGCGCAGCGGCTCGAGGAAGACGCGCGGCAGCGGCAGCCGGCCCTGCAGCGCGTCGCGCGTGCCGAGCATGAAGCCCAGCGAGCCCAGCGGCAGCAGGCTGAGCAACAGCAGCGAGCCGACCAGCGGCAGTTGCGTGAGCGCGAAGATCGCGAACAGGAAGGCCGCGAACAGGCCGCTGAAGGCCAGCGGCTGCTTCGCGAAGGCACGCCAGCCCTGGCGCATCCAGGCCAGGCCGCTGGCGGCGGGAACGGTCTGCAATCTCATGGTTGTCTCAGGCGCGCGTGTAGTGCCACGGCGTCTCGCGGCGCGCGCGCAGCACACGCTCGAAGTGGGAGGGGTCGTGCGGCGTGAGCAGCTGCGCGTCGCGCGGCAAATGAAGATCCCACAGCCGCGAGATCCAGAAGCGCAGCGCCGCGGCGCGCATGAGCGCGGGCAGCAGGCGCAGCTCGGCGCTGCTCAGCGCGCGTTCGGCGTCGTAGGCGGCGACGAAGGCGGCGGCGCGGTCTTCGGCGAGGCGGCCGCTTTCCAGGTCGATGCACCAGTCGTTCAGGCACACGCCGATGTCGAACAGCAGCGTGTCGACGCCGGCGAAGTAGAAGTCGAAGAAGCCGCCGAGGCGGTCGCTGCCGTCCTCGGCGGGCTCGAACATCACGTTGTCGCGGAACAGGTCGGCGTGGATGGCCGCGCGCGGCAGGCCCTGGTAGGCGGCCGAGGCGGCGAGCTGCTGCTGGAAGGCGAGCTCGTCGTCCAGCAGCGCGGCCAGCTCGGGCTCGACGAAGGGCCGGATCACCGGCACCGTCTCGGCCCACCAGGCCAGGCCGCGCAGGTTGGGCTGCACGAGCGGGAAGTCCTGCGCGGCGAGGTGCATGCGCGCCAGCATCTGCCCGACCAGCGCGCAGTGCAGCGCGTCGGGGGCGAGGTGGTGGCGGCCGCGCAGCCGCTCGACCACCGCCGCCGGCTTGCCGTGCAGGGTGTGCAGCAGCTCGCCGCTGCCATCGGCATGCGGCATGGGCACCGGGATGCCGCGCTCCGCGAGGTGCTTCATCAGCCGCAGGTAGAAGGGCAGCTGCTCGTGCGTGAGGCGCTCGAACAGCGTCAGCACGTAGCGGCCGGCCGCGGTGTCGGCGAAGTAGTTGGTGTTCTCGATGCCGCTGGCGATGGGCTGCAGCGCCGTCAGGGCGCCGGTGTCGAGCCGCTCGAAGAGCGCGGCCGCCTCGTCGAACGAGACCTCGGTGTAGACCGCCATGCCCCGGTTAGCTTGTCAAAACTTCAGCACGTTCCAGACGCGCTTGCCGGCCGCGCCGCGCGAGGTGTTCACGCCTTCGCCGAGGTCGCGCGAGCCGTCGCCGGTGATGATCTCGTAGCTCTTGGTCGTGCCCACCTTGGGCTGCACGGTGATGCGCTGCGTGGCGCCGCGCACGCGCAGCTCCTCGATGCGGCTGCCTTCGTCCTCGACGACGATGTGCTGCACGCGCAGCTCCTCGATGCGGCTGCCTTCGTCCTCGACGACGATGTGCTGCACGCGCGGCTCCGCATCGGCGCGCGCCGGCGCGGCGGCCTGGGCCAAGGCCAGGCCCGAGGGCAGCGCGAGGGCCAGGGCGCAGAGGGTATGACGGGCGTGACGGGCGTCCATGCGGTCATTCTATGGCGGCACCCATGCCCGACAATGCCGCCATGACGACGAAGACCTTGCTGCTCGTAGATGGGTCGAGCTACCTGTATCGCGCCTACCACGCGCTGCCCGACCTGCGCAGCCCGGACGGCTTTCCCACCGGGGCGATCCACGGCATGGTGGCGATGCTCAAGCGCGCGCTGCAGGACGTGCAGCCCGAGCACGCGGCCTGCGTGTTCGACGCCAAGGGCGACACCTTCCGCAACGAGTGGTATCCGCAGTACAAGGCGCAGCGCGCGCCCATGCCGGAAGACCTGGCGCGCCAGATCGAACCCATCCACGAGGTCGTGAAGCTGCTCGGCTGGCCGGTGCTGATGGTGCCCGGCATCGAGGCCGACGACGCGATCGGCACGCTGGCGCGCATCGCCGCGCAGACCGGCCACGAGGTGATCATCTCCACCGGCGACAAGGATCTCGCGCAGCTCGTCGACGCGCACGTCACGCTCATCAACACGATGAGCAACGAGAAGCTCGACGCCGCGGCGGTGAACGCCAAGTTCGGCGTGCCGCCCGAGCGCATCATCGACTACCTCACGCTGATGGGCGACACGGTCGACAACGTGCCGGGCGTGGAGAAGGTCGGCCCGAAGACGGCAGCCAAGTGGATCGCCGAGTACGGCTCGCTCGACGGCGTGATCGCCGCGGCCGGCGCCATCAAGGGCGTGGCCGGCGAGAACCTGCGCAAGGCGCTAGCCTGGCTGCCGATGGGGCGCAAGCTGGTGACGGTGGTCACCGACTGTGACCTGAGCCGGGATATCGCCGGCTTCCCCGCGCTCGACGCGCTGGCGCTCAAGCCGGTGGATCGCTCCGGCCTGCTCGACTTCTACGCCCGCTTCGGCTTCAAGAGCTGGAAGCGCGACCTCGAAGGCGAGGGCGGGGCGGCTGCGCCGGCCGAGGCGACGAGCGTGCCGGCCGCGCTGGGTGACGACCCGCCGGCGCCCCAGCCTTCCGCCACGACGCCCAAGCACTACGAAACGGTGCTCACGCGCGAGCAACTGCAGCGCTGGATAGCGCGCATCCACGCCGCGCCGCTGACCGCCATCGACACCGAGACCGATTCGCTCGACGCCATGGTGGCGCGCATCGTCGGCATCTCGCTCTCGGTGAAGGTCGGCGAGGCGGCCTACATCCCGCTCGCGCACAGCTATGCCGGCGTGCCGGAGCAGCTCGACGCCGCCGAGGTGCTGGCCGCGCTCACGCCCTGGCTGGAGAACGAACGTCACGCCAAGCTCGGCCAGAACATCAAGTACGACAGCCACGTATTCACCAACGCCGGCATCACGGTGCGCGGCTACGTGCACGACACGCTGCTGCAGAGCTACGTGCTGGAAGCGCACAAGCCGCACAGCCTGGAGAGCCTGGCGCTGCGCCACCTGGGCCGCTCCGGCCTGAGCTACGAAGACGTGTGCGGCAAGGGTGCGCACCAGATCCCGTTCGCGCAGGTCGACATCGCGCGCGCCACCGAGTATTCGGGCGAAGACAGCGACATGACGCTGCACGTGCACGAGACGCTGTGGCCGCAGCTTCAGGCACTCGCCGGCCCGCTGTTCGTCTACGAGAGGATCGAGATGCCCAGCGTGGCGGTGCTCGGCCGCATCGAGCGCAACGGCGTGCTGATCGACGCGGCGGTGCTGGCGCGCCAGAGCCAGGAACTCGCCGAACGCATGATGGCGCTCGAGCGCGAGGCGCACGAGATCGCCGGCCAGCCCTTCAACCTGGGCAGCCCCAAGCAGATCGGCGAGATCCTGTTCGGCAAGCTGGGCCTGCCGGTGAAGAAGAAGACCGCCACCGGCACGCCGTCCACCGACGAGGAGGTACTGGCCGAACTCGCCGCCGACTACCCGCTACCGGCGAAATTGCTCGAGCACCGCGGCCTCGCCAAGCTCAAGGGCACCTACACCGACAAGCTGCCGCTGATGGTGAACCCGGCCACCGGCCGCGTGCACACCAACTATGCGCAGGCGGTGGCGGTGACGGGGCGGCTGGCCAGCAACGACCCCAACCTGCAGAACATCCCGATCCGCACGCCCGAGGGCCGGCGCGTGCGCGAGGCCTTCATCGCGCCGCCGGGGCACGCCATCCTGAGCGCCGACTACTCGCAGATCGAGCTGCGCATCATGGCCCACATCAGCGAGGATCCGGGCCTGCTGAAAGCCTTCGCCGAAGGCATGGACGTGCACCGCGCCACCGCCAGCGAGGTGTTCGGCATCGCGCCCGAGCAGGTCACGAGCGAGCAGCGCCGCTACGCCAAGACCATCAACTTCGGCCTCATCTACGGCATGGGCGCCTTTGGCCTGGCCTCGAGCCTGGGCATCGAGCGCAGCGCGGCCACGGCCTACATCGAGCGCTACTTCCAGCGCTTCGCCGGCGTGAAGCGCTACATGGACGAGACCAAGGCCTCGGCCAAGGCCAAGGGCTACGTGGAGACGCTGTTCGGCCGGCGCATCTACCTGCCCGACATCAACGGCGGCAACGGCCCGCGCCGCAGCGGCGCCGAGCGCCAGGCGATCAACGCGCCCATGCAGGGCACGGCGGCCGACCTGATCAAGCTGGCGATGATCGAGGTGCAGGCCATGCTCGAGCGCGAGCAGCGCGCCACGAAGATGATCATGCAGGTGCACGACGAACTCGTCTTCGAGGTGCCCGAGGCCGAGATCGCCTGGGCGCGCGAGGCGGTGCCGCGCGCGATGGCCGCGGTGGCGCCGCAGATGAAGGTGCCGCTGCTGGCCGAAGTCGGGGTCGGCCCGAACTGGGACCAGGCGCACTGAGGCGGGCGCGGCGGGCGGCTGTCACGCCACTGTCGCGCGGGCTTCATAAACTGGCCGGATGAGCGATCGAGTCCCCGCGCGGCTGCCGGCGCTGCTCGGCCGCGAGCACGCCATCCTCGCCTTCAACCGCCGTGTGCTGGCGCAGGCGCAGCGCGCCGACGTGCCGCTGCTCGAGCGGCTGCGCTACATCTGCATCGTCTCGTCCAACCTCGACGAGTTCTTCGAGGTGCGCTTCGCCGATGTCCTCGAGGCCGCGCGCGCGGGCGATGCCGGCGCCTCGCGGCGCGAGCTGGCCGCG
This sequence comes from Piscinibacter sp., assembly GCA_017983795.1. Lineage (GTDB taxonomy): Bacteria > Pseudomonadota > Gammaproteobacteria > Burkholderiales > Burkholderiaceae_C > Piscinibacter. The sequence goes on along the minus strand of JAGOAS010000039.1, from coordinate 1,946 downwards.
GTGGCGGCCGAGGCGCACCGCCTGATCGACGCGCAGTACGCCGTCTTCAACGACGAGCTGACGCCGCTGCTGCAGCGCGAAGGCATCGTCATCCTCAACCACGCCGAGCGCGACGCGGCGCAGCGCGAGTGGGTGGCCCGCTTCTTCCAGAAGCAGGTGCGGCCGCTGCTGGTGCCGGTGGGGCTGGATCCGGCGCACCCGTTCCCGCAGGTCGCCAACAAGTCGCTCAACTTCATCGTGCGGCTGTCGGGGAACGACGCCTTCGGGCGCGCCAACGCGATCGCCATCGTCAAGGTGCCGCGCGTGCTGCCGCGCGTGATCCGCCTGCCCGACGCGCTGGCGCCGGGTCGGCAGGCCTTCGTTCTGCTGACCAGCGTGATCCGCGCCCACCTGGGCGAGTTGTTCCCGGGGCGCGAGGTCGAGGCCTTCTCGCAGTTCCGCGTCACGCGCGACTCCGACCTGGACGTCGACGAGGCCGACGTGAAGAACCTGCGCCAGGCGCTGCGCACCGGGCTGACGACGCGCCACTTCGGCCAGGCGATCCGGCTCGAGGTGGTGGCCACCTGCCCGGATGAACTCTCGGCCTTCCTGCTGCGCCAGTTCGCGCTGCCCGAGGCGGCGCTGTACAAGGTCAACGGGCCGGTCAACCTGGGGCGGCTGAACCAGCTGATCGACCAGGCGGAGGCGCCCGGCTTGCGCTTCCCGGCCTATGAGCCGGTGTGGCCGCAGCGGCGCCTGCCGCGCGAGAGCTCGATCTTCGCGCGCTTGCGCGAGCGCGACGTGCTGCTGCACCACCCCTTCGAATCCTTCGAGCCGGTGGTGGAGTTCCTGCGCGAGGCGGTGCACGACCCCGAGGTGCTGGCGATCAAGCAGACCATCTACCGCACCGGCAGCGAATCGCCGCTGATGGAGGCGCTGATCGAGGCGGCGCGGCGCGGCAAGGAAGTGATGGTGGTCGTCGAGCTGAAAGCGCGCTTCGACGAGGAGGCCAACATCAACTGGGCCGAGCGGCTCGAGGCGGTGGGCGCGCAGGTGGTGTACGGCATCGTCGGCCTGAAGACGCACGCCAAGCTGCTGCTGGTGACGCGCCGCGAAGGGGGCTCGCTGCGCCGCTACGCGCACCTCTCCACCGGCAACTACAACCCCAAGACCGCGCGGCTCTACACCGACATCGGCTACCTCACCGCCGACCCCGAGCTGACGGCCGATGCCGATGCGGTGTTCCAGCAGCTCGCCAGCCTGGGCAAGACGCGGCCGCTGCGTGCGCTGCTGCAGGCGCCGTTCACGCTGCACCGGCGCAGCGTGCAGCTCATCGAGCGCGTCGCCGAGGCGGCGCGCGCCGGGCGGCCGGCGCGCATCGTCGTCAAGATCAACGCGCTGACCGACACGGTGCTGATCGAGAAGCTGATGCGCGCCGCGCAGGCCGGCGCCAGCATCGACCTGATCGTGCGCGGCGCCTGCATGCTGCCGCCGGGCATCCCCGGCGCGACCGAGCGCATCCGCGTGCGCTCGGTGGTGGGGCGCTTCCTCGAGCACAGCCGGGTGCTTTACTTCCGCTGGGGCGAGGGCGAGGATGACGAAGTGCTCTACCTCAGCAGTGCCGACTGGATGGGCCGCAACATGTTCCGCCGCATCGAGGTGGCATGGGCCGTGCGCGACGCCGCGCTGCGCCAGCGCGTCATCGACGAGTGCCTGGTGCCCTACCTGCACGACCGGCAGGACGCCTGGGTGCAGCTGCCCGACGGCCGCTACGAGCGCGTCGCGACCGACGGCGTGAGCGCGCAGCAGGCGCTCATGTGCCTGTACGGAGGCTGATGAAATGAGGTTCTATGGCTGTCGTCAAGCGGCCGACTGCAATCGTGTTGGATCGAACGGCTTGCCGCTCTTCCAAACGGCCCAGACGATACGCAAGAGCTTGCGAGCCAGGATCACCAGCGCCTGCGTGC
>JAGOAS010000008.1 GCA_017983795.1 Piscinibacter sp. | reverse complement strand
CTTCGCCGCCGCCGTGCGGGTGGTCCACCGGGTTCATCGCGACGCCGCGCACGGTCGGGCGGATGCCCTTCCAGCGGATCGCACCGGCCTTGCCGTACTGGCGCAGGCTGTGTTCCTCGTTCGACACCTCGCCGATGGTGGCGCGGCAGTCGATGTGGATCTTGCGCACTTCACCCGAGCGCAGGCGCAGCTGCGCGTAGGTGCTCTCGCGCGCCAGCAGCGTCACCGAGGTGCCGGCCGAACGCGCGATCTGCGCGCCCTTGCCGGGCAGCATCTCGATGCAGTGGATGATCGAACCCACCGGGATGTTGCGGATCGGCAGCGTGTTGCCGGCCTTGATCGGGGCCTCGGCGCCGGACAGCACCGTCGCGCCGACCTCGAGGCCGCGCGGGGCGATGATGTAGCGGCGCTCACCGTCGGCGTAGCACAGCAACGCGATGTGCGCCGTGCGGTTCGGGTCGTACTCGATGCGCTCGACCTTCGCCGGGATGCCGTCCTTGTTGCGCACGAAGTCGACTACGCGGTAGTGGTGCTTGTGACCACCGCCCTTGTGGCGCATCGTGATGTGGCCGTTGTTGTTGCGGCCGGAGTTCTGCTTCTGCGGCTCGAGCAGCGAGGCTTCGGGCGCGCCCTTGTGCAGGTGCGCGTGCACCACCTTGACGACGCCACGGCGGCCGGGCGAGGTCGGCTTGACTTTGACGATGGCCATTACGCGGCCTCCCCGGAGAAGTTGAGCTCCTGGCCCGGCTTGAGCGACACGTACGCCTTCTTGACGTGGTCGCGGCGGCCGATGGAACGGCCGAAGCGCTTGACCTTGCCCTTTTGCGTCACGGTCGAGACCGACTTCACCTCGACCTTGAACATCAGCTCGACGGCCGCCTTGATCTCAGGCTTGGTCGCGTCGCGCAGCACCTTGAACAGCACCTGGTTGTTCTTCTCGGCAGCGGCCGTGGCCTTCTCGGACACGATGGGCGCCACCAGCACCTGGGCCAGGCGGCCCGCGTCGAATTTCACGGCGCTCATGCGAACATCTCCTTGAGCTGCTCCATCGCCGCCTTGGTCACCAGCACCTTCTTGTAGAAGACCAGCGACAGCGGATCGGCGTAGCGCGGTTCCACGACCAGCACGTTGGCCAGGTTGCGCGAAGCCAGCGCGAGGTTGTCGTCGACCTGGTCGGCGATCACCAGCACCGAGTCCAGGCCCATGGCCTTGAACTTCTGCGCCAGCAGCTTGGTCTTGGGCGCCTCGATCGCGATCGAGTCGACCACGGCGACGCGGCCTTCGCGGGCCAGCTGCGAGAAGATGGCGGCCATGCCGGCGCGGTACATCTTCTTGTTGACCTTCTGGGTGAAGTTCTCGTCCGGCGAGTTCGGGAAGATGCGACCGCCCCCGCGCCACAGCGGCGAGGAGGTCATGCCGGCGCGAGCGCGGCCGGTGCCCTTCTGGCGGAACGGCTTCTTGGTCGAGTGCTTCACCTCGGCGCGGTCGAGCTGGGCACGGGTGCCCTGGCGCGCGTTGGCCTGGTAGGCGACGACGACCTGGTGGACGAGCGCCTCGTTGTAGTCACGCGCGAACACGGTGTCCGGCGCGTCGACCTTGGCGGTGGCCTGGCCCTGTTCGTTCAGGAGCTCGAGTTGCATCACTGGGCTCCCTTCTTGACCTTGACCTTCACGGCCGGGCGCACGACCACATGGCCGTTCTTCGCACCCGGAACGGCGCCGCGCACCAGCAGCAGCTGGCGGGCTTCGTCGACGCGCACGACGTCGAGGTTCTGCACCGTCTTGGTCACGTCGCCGAGGTGGCCGGACATCTTCTTGCCCGGGAACACGCGGCCCGGATCCTGCGCCATCGAGATCGAGCCCGGCACGTTGTGCGAACGGCTGTTGCCGTGCGACGCGCGCTGCGAGCCGAAGTTGTGGCGCTTGATCGTGCCCGTGAAGCCCTTGCCGATCGAGGTGCCCTGCACGTCGACCAGCTGGCCCACGGCGAAGGTGGTCACCGGGATCGTGGCGCCCGCCTTGAGGCCGGCGGCGACGTCGGCGGCGACGCGGAATTCCTTGAGGACTTCACCGGCTTCGACGCCCGCCTTGGCGAGGTGACCGGCTTCGGGCTTGGTGACGCGGCTGGCCTTGCGGGTGCCGTAGGCCACCTGGACGGCGGTGTAGCCGTCGGTCTCGTCGGTCTTGACCTGGGTGACGCGGTTGTTCGACACGTCGAGCACCGTCACGGGAATGGCGTCGCCATCGTCCGTGAAGATGCGCATCATGCCCACCTTGCGGCCCAGCAAACCGAGACGGTTGCTCAGACTCATGTGTTAGCTCCAATGCCCGACATCGATTGGCCGGGCTGATGAGTTTGGCCCGGCACCGCTCTTGGGTAAGGACGGTGCCGGGCCGGGGAAACGCGGATTCTACTGCAGCTTGATTTCGACGTCCACGCCGGCCGGGAGGTCGAGCTTCATCAGCGCGTCCACGGTCTTGTCGGTCGGGTCGACGATGTCCATCAGGCGCTGGTGCGTGCGGATCTCGAACTGGTCGCGGCTCGTCTTGTTGACGTGCGGCGAACGCAGGATGTCGAAACGCTGCATGCGCGTCGGCAGGGGCACAGGGCCCTTGACGATCGCGCCGGTGCGCTTGGCGGTGTCGACGATCTCCAGGGCCGACTGGTCGATCAGCTTGTAGTCGAAGGCTTTCAGGCGGATGCGGATCTTCTGCTTGGACATGGTGCGCCGCCTTACTCGATGATCTTGGCCACGACGCCGGCGCCGACGGTGCGGCCGCCTTCGCGGATGGCGAAGCGCAGGCCCTCTTCCATCGCGATCGGCGCGATCAGCTTGACCGTGATGCTGACGTTGTCGCCGGGCATCACCATTTCCTTGTCCTTCGGAAGCTCCACCGCGCCGGTCACGTCCGTCGTGCGGAAGTAGAACTGCGGACGGTAGTTGTTGAAGAACGGCGTGTGACGGCCGCCTTCTTCCTTGCTCAGCACGTACACCTCGGCGGTGAAGTGCGTGTGCGGCTTGATGCTGCCGGGCTTGCACAGCACCTGGCCGCGCTCGACTTCTTCGCGCTTGGTGCCACGCAGCAGGATGCCGACGTTGTCACCCGCCTGGCCCTGGTCGAGCAGCTTGCGGAACATCTCGACGCCGGTGCAGGTGGTCTTCTGCGTCGGGCGGATGCCGACGATCTCGATTTCCTCGCCGACCTTGACCACGCCACGCTCGACGCGGCCGGTCACGACGGTGCCACGGCCGGAGATGCTGAACACGTCTTCGACGGGCATCAGGAAGGCGCCGTCCACCGCGCGCTCGGGCGTGGGGATGTAGCTGTCCAGCGCTTCGGCCAGTTTCATGATGGCGCCTTCGCCGAGTTCGCCCTTGTCGCCTTCCATGGCCAGCTTGGCCGAGCCCTTGACGATGGGGGTGTCGTCACCGGGGAAGTCGTACTTGCTGAGCAGTTCGCGCACTTCCATCTCGACGAGCTCGAGCAGCTCGGCGTCGTCGACCATGTCGCACTTGTTCATGAAGACGATGATGTAGGGCACACCCACCTGGCGCGCCAGCAGGATGTGCTCGCGCGTTTGCGGCATCGGGCCGTCGGCCGCGCTCACCACCAGGATGGCGCCGTCCATCTGCGCCGCGCCGGTGATCATGTTCTTCACGTAGTCGGCGTGCCCGGGGCAGTCGACGTGCGCGTAGTGGCGGTTGGCGGTCTCGTATTCGACGTGCGCGGTGTTGATGGTGATGCCGCGCGCCTTCTCTTCCGGCGCCGCATCGATCTGGTCGTAGGCCTTGGCCTCACCACCGAACTTGCTCGCCAGGATCGTCGTGATCGCCGCCGTCAGCGTCGTCTTCCCATGGTCCACGTGACCAATCGTGCCCACGTTCACGTGCGGCTTGGTCCGCTCGAATTTGCCTTTTGCCATTTCTCGAATCTCCGAAAAAAGAACGCTGCCAGTGACTGTTTAAGGTCTCCGCGCATCGCCGGGCCACTGGCAGCCCGGCACCGAGGCCGAAGACCGTGGGTTGCTTACTTGCCGCGCGCGGTGATGATCGCGTCGGCGACGTTCTTGGGAGCCTCGCTGTAGTGCTTGAACTCCATCGTGTACGTCGCGCGACCTTGCGACATCGAACGCAGGGTGGTCGAGTAGCCGAACATCTCCGACAGCGGCACTTCCGCCTTGATGATCTTGCCGCCGCCGGGCATGTCGTCCATGCCCTGCACCATGCCGCGGCGGGACGACAGATCGCCCATCACCGAGCCGGCATAGTCTTCCGGCGTCTCGACTTCGACGGCCATCATCGGCTCGAGGATCACCGGGCCGGCGCGACGGCAGGCTTCCTTGAAGCCCATCGAGGCGGCCATCTTGAAGGCGTTTTCGTTCGAGTCGACCTCGTGGTACGAGCCGAAGGTCAGCGTGACCTTCACGTCGACCACCGGGTAGCCGGCCAGCACGCCGTTGGGCAGCGTGTCGTTGACGCCCTTCTCGACCGCCGGGATGAACTCGCGCGGCACCACGCCGCCCTTGATCGCGTCGACGAACTCGAAGCCCTTGCCCGGCTCCTGCGGCTCGACCGTGAAGACGACGTGGCCGTACTGGCCCTTGCCGCCCGACTGGCGCACGAACTTGCCTTCCACGTCGACCGCCTTCTTGCGGATCGTCTCGCGGTAGGCCACCTGCGGCTTGCCGACGTTGGCTTCCACGCCGAACTCGCGCTTCATGCGGTCGACGATGATCTCCAGGTGCAGCTCGCCCATGCCGGAGATGATGGTCTGGCCGGATTCCTCGTCGGTGCGCAGACGGAACGACGGATCCTCGGCAGCCAGGCGCGACAGCGCGATGCCCATCTTCTCCTGGTCGGCCTTGGTCTTGGGCTCGACGGCCTGCGAGATCACCGGCTCGGGGAAGATCATCTTCTCGAGCGTGATCACCGAATCCGGATCGCACAGCGTCTCGCCGGTGGTGACGTCCTTCAGGCCCACGCAGGCGGCGATGTCGCCGGCCAGGATCTCCTTGATCTCTTCACGCTGGTTGGCGTGCATCTGCAGGATCCGGCCGATGCGCTCCTTCTTGCCGCGGATCGGGTTGTAGACCGAGTCGCCCGACTTCAGCACGCCCGAGTAGACGCGCACGAAGGTCAGCTGGCCGACGTACGGGTCGGTCATCAGCTTGAAGGCCAGCGCGGCGAACTTCTCGTTGTCGTCGGCCTTGCGGCTGACTTCCTTCTCGTCCTCGTCGGTGCCGGTCACGTCGTCGATGTCCACCGGCGACGGCAGGAACTCGATCACCGCGTCGAGCATGCGCTGCACGCCCTTGTTCTTGAAGGCGGTGCCGCACAGCATCGGCTGGATCTCGGTGGCGATGGTGCGCGTGCGCAGGCCGAGCTTGATCTCTTCCTCGGTGAGCTCGCCGCTCTCGAGGTACTTGTTCATCAGCTCTTCGCTGGCCTCGGCCGCGGCCTCGATCATGTGCTCGCGCCACTTCTTGCAGTCGGCCTCGAGCTCCGCGGGAATGTCGCGGTACTCGAACTTCATGCCCTGGCTGGCTTCGTCCCAGATGATCGCCTTCATCTTGAACAGGTCGACGACGCCGACGAAGTTCTCCTCGGCACCGATCGGCACGACGATGGGCACCGGGTTGGCCTTCAGGCGCGCCTTCATCTGGTCGTAGACCTTGAAGAAGTTGGCGCCGGTGCGGTCCATCTTGTTGACGAACGCGAGGCGCGGCACCTTGTACTTGTTGGCCTGGCGCCAGACGGTCTCCGACTGCGGCTGCACGCCGCCCACGGCGCAGTACACCATGCACGCGCCGTCGAGCACGCGCATCGAACGCTCCACCTCGATGGTGAAGTCGACGTGCCCCGGGGTGTCGATGATGTTGAAGCGGTGCTCGGGGAAGGACATGTCCATGCCCTTCCAGAAGCAGGTGGTGGCGGCCGACGTGATCGTGATGCCGCGCTCCTGCTCCTGCTCCATCCAGTCCATGGTGGCCGCGCCGTCGTGCACCTCGCCGATCTTGTGGTTCACGCCGGTGTAGTAGAGGATGCGCTCGGTGGTCGTGGTCTTGCCGGCGTCGATGTGCGCCGAGATGCCGATGTTCCGATAGCGCTCGATCGGGGTCTTGCGGGCCATGGTGTCACTCCAAATACTTGGGCCGCCAGCGGGTCAGGGTTGACCCGTAAGGCGGCCGAGAGATTGCTGCGTGCGTGCGGGGGTCAGAAGCGGAAGTGCGAGAAGGCCTTGTTCGCCTCGGCCATGCGGTGCACTTCGTCGCGCTTCTTCATCGCGCCGCCGCGGCCCTCGACGGCCTCCAGCAGCTCGTTGGCCAGGCGCTGCGCCATCGACTTCTCGCCGCGCTTGCGCGCCGATTCCTTCAGCCAGCGCATCGCGAGGGCGACGCGGCGGACGGGGCGGACTTCCACGGGAACCTGGTAGTTCGCACCGCCGACGCGGCGGGACTTCACTTCGACCATCGGCTTGATGTTGTTCAGCGCGACGTTGAAGATCTCGAGCGGATCCTTGCCGGACTTCTTCTCGACCTGGTCGAGCGCGCCGTAGATGATGCGCTCGGCGACGGCCTTCTTGCCGGACTCCATGATCACGTTCATGAACTTGGAGAGTTCGACCGAACCGAACTTCGGATCGGGCAGGATCTCGCGCTTGGGTACTTCGCGACGACGTGGCATTTCAATCTTCCTTCGTTTGCTTCAGTTGGCGCGCGCTTGGGCTGTGCGCCGCGAAAGGCCATCCGGGCCCTTCACTTACATGGCCGGACAAGAACCGGCCGCTCGTGACGCCGAGGCGTCAGGCCTTCTTCGGACGCTTCGCGCCGTACTTCGAGCGCGACTGCTTGCGATCCTTGACGCCTTGCAGGTCGAGCGAACCACGCACGATGTGGTAGCGCACGCCCGGCAGATCCTTCACGCGGCCGCCGCGCACGAGCACCACAGAGTGCTCCTGCAGGTTGTGGCCTTCACCGCCGATGTACGAGATGACCTCGAACCCGTTGGTCAGGCGCACCTTGGCGACCTTGCGCAGCGCGGAGTTCGGCTTCTTCGGCGTCGTGGTGTACACGCGCGTGCAGACGCCGCGGCGCTGCGGGCTGTTCTGCATCGCAGGCGACTTGGACTTCGTGACCTCGACCTGGCGGCCTTGGCGCACGAGCTGGTTGATGGTTGGCATGGCTTGACTTGTTCCCGTGTGAAGTCAGATTTCTTTCATTCCGGGAGAAGCCGAGCGCCCCGTCGTGGAGTCTGGCCCGAAGCCGCGTGCGAGATGTTGTCATCTCCGCGGTGAGCCGCCCGACAAAGAGCGCAGCATGAATCTGCCGAAAAGCCCGCGATTATATTCGGGCCAACCCGCCCCTGCAAGACAGCCCATTCTCCGTGCCAGACGCCCTCGTCATCGACACCAACGTGCTGCTCGACTGGCTGGTCTTCCGCGATCCGTCGTCGACCGTGCTGAGCAACGCATTGCAAGGCGGGGCTTGGCGCTGGCATGCCACGGCAGCCATGCGCGCAGAACTGGAGCAAGTGCTGACTTATAAAGCACTCAAGGACTGGTCTCCCGATCCGATCGCCGTCTGGGCGAACTGGGAGCGCTGGGCCGTGAACATCGAGCCGCTGCCGGTGGCCTTGTCGCAACCGCTGCGCTGCACCGATCCCGACGACCAGAAGTTTCTCGACCTCGCCTTGCAGCTGCGCCGCTGCACGCTGCTGAGCCGCGACCGCGCCGTGCTGAAGCTCGCCCGCCGCGCCGCGCCGCTGGGCGTGGCCATCGTCAGCCCGCAGCACTGGCGCGGCTGAGCAGAAAAAAGGGCGGCTTGCGCCGCCCTTTCACTGCGTCGTCGACAGATCACTCGGTCGCTTCGCCGGCGGAACCCGCAGCCGCCGCGTCGACCTGCGCCATCTGCACGGCGGCCAGTTCCTCGGCCTCCTGCATGGCGATGGCACGGCGCTCGGCGTCGTCCATGGCCTCCTTGACCTTGCGTGCCTCGTGGAAGGCCATGCCGGTGCCCGCGGGGATCAGGCGGCCGACGATGACGTTTTCCTTCAGACCGCGCAGCTCGTCGCGCTTGCCCATGATCGCGGCTTCGGTGAGCACGCGGGTGGTCTCCTGGAACGAGGCCGCCGAGATGAACGAGTCGGTGGACAGCGAGGCCTTGGTGATGCCCAGCAGCACGTCGGCGTGCGTGGCCGGGATCTTGCCCTCGGCCAGCATGCGGTCGTTGGTGTCCAGCAGCTCGGAGCGCTCGACCTGCTCGCCCGAGATGTAGGCGGTGTCGCCCGGGTTGACGATCTGCACGCGGCGCAGCATCTGGCGAACGATCACCTCGATGTGCTTGTCGTTGATCTTCACGCCCTGCAGACGGTAGACGTCCTGCACCTCGTCGACGATGTAGCGCGCCAGCTCCTCGATGCCCAGCAGGCGCAGGATGTCCTGCGGATCGGCCGGGCCGTCGACGATGGATTCGCCCTTGTTCACCACCTGGCCTTCGTGCACCAGGATGTTCTTCTCCTTGGGCACCAGCTCCTCGTAGACCTTGCCGTCCGGGTCGGTGATCTGCAGGCGCACCTTGCCCTTGGTCTCCTTGCCGAACGACACCGTGCCGGTCTGCTCGGCCAGCGTGCCCTTGTCCTTCGGCGAACGCGCCTCGAACAGCTCGGCCACGCGCGGCAGACCGCCGGTGATGTCGCGGGTCTTCTGGCCTTCCACCGGGATGCGCGCCAGCACCTCGCCGGGGGCGAGATCCTGACCGTCGCGGATCTGGATCAGCGCGCCGACCTGGAAGCCGATCGTCACCGAGTGGTCGGTGCCGGGGATCTTCACCTCGTTGCCGCCGGCGTCCAGCAGCTTGACCTGCGGGCGCACGACCTTGGCCGCGCCGCGGCGCTTCGGGTCGATCACCACCAGCGTCGACAGGCCCGTGACCTCGTCGACCTGCTTGGCCACCGTCACGCCCTCTTCGACGTTCTCGAACTTCGCCTTGCCGGCGAACTCGGTGATGATCGGGCGGGTCAGCGGATCCCAGTTGGCGAGCACGGTGCCGGCCTTGATCTGCTGGTCGGCCTTGACCGACAGCAGCGCGCCGTAAGGCACCTTGTGGCGCTCGCGCTCGCGGCCGTGCGGGTCGGTGATGATGATCTCGCCCGAACGCGAGATCACCACCAGCTCGCCCTTGCCGTTGGTCACGTAGCGCATCGTGGCGTTGAAGCCGATGATGCCGTCGCTCTTCGCGTCCACGCTGGAAGCCACCGCCGCACGCGAGGCCGCGCCGCCGATGTGGAAGGTGCGCATGGTCAACTGCGTGCCCGGCTCGCCGATCGACTGCGCGGCGATCACGCCGATCGCCTCGCCGCGGTTGACGACGCCGCCGCGGCCGAGGTCGCGGCCGTAGCACTTGGCGCACAGGCCGAAGCGCGTGCCGCAGGTCAGCGCGGTGCGCACCTTGACCTCGTCGACGCCGGCGGCTTCGAGCACGTCGAGCGCGTCTTCGTCGAGCATCGAGCCGCCCTTGAGCAGCACTTCCTGCGTCTCGGGGTGCAGCACCTCGACGGCCGACACGCGGCCGAGCACGCGGTCGCGCAGCGATTCGATGACTTCACCGCCCTCGACCAGCGCGCGGGTGTTCATGCCGTTCTCGGTGCCGCAGTCGTCCTCGGTGATGACGAGGTCCTGCGTCACGTCGACCAGGCGGCGCGTGAGGTAGCCGGAGTTCGCGGTCTTCAGCGCCGTGTCGGCCAGACCCTTGCGGGCGCCGTGCGTCGAGATGAAGTACTGCAGAACGTTCAGGCCTTCGCGGAAGTTCGCCGTGATCGGCGTCTCGATGATCGAGCCGTCCGGCTTGGCCATCAGGCCGCGCATGCCGGCCAGCTGGCGGATCTGCGCCGCCGAGCCGCGCGCGCCGGAGTCGGCCATCATGTAGATGGAGTTGAACGACTCCTGATCGACTTCCTTGCCATTGCGGTCGGCCACCTTCTGCTTGGCGAGCTGGGCCATCATGACCTTGCCCACCTCGTCTCCGGTCTTGCCCCAGATGTCGACGACCTTGTTGTAGCGCTCGCCGGCGGTCACCAGGCCCGAGACGTACTGCTGCTCGATCTCCTTGACCTCCTTCTCGGCGCGCTCGATCAGGCCGTGCTTCTCCTTGGGCACCAGCATGTCGTCGATGGCGATCGAGATGCCGGCGCGCGTGGCCAGGCGGAAGCCGTTCTGCAGCAGCTTGTCGGCGAAGACCACCGTCTCCTTCAGGCCGCACTTGCGGAACGAGGCGTTGATGAGCTTGGAGATCTCCTTCTTCTTCAGCGCCTTGTTGATGTTGCTGAAGGGCAGGCCCTTGGGCAGGATCTCCGACAGCAGCGCGCGGCCGACCGTGGTGTCGACGAGCTTGGTCTCGGGCGTGAACTCGCCGTTGTCCTTGCCCTTGACCCACTCGGTCAGGCGCACGCTGATGCGCGCGGTGATCTCGACCTGGCCGTTGTCCAGCGCGCGCTGCACCTCGGCGATGTCGGAGAAGATGATGCCTTCGCCGCGGCCGTTGATGCGCTCGCGGGTGGCGTAGTACAGGCCCAGCACGACGTCCTGGCTCGGCACGATCGACGGTTCGCCGTTGGCCGGGAACAGCACGTTGTTGGTCGCCAGCATCAGCGTGCGGGCTTCCATCTGCGCCTCGATGGACAGCGGCACGTGCACGGCCATCTGGTCGCCGTCGAAGTCGGCGTTGAAGGCCGAGCAGACCAGCGGGTGCAGCTGGATCGCCTTGCCCTCGATCAGCACCGGCTCGAAGGCCTGGATGCCCAGGCGGTGCAGCGTCGGCGCGCGGTTCAGCAGAACCGGGTGCTCCTTGATGACTTCCTCGAGGATGTCCCACACCACCGGCGTCCCGGATTCGACTTCCTTCTTCGCCGCCTTTATGGTGGTGGCGATGCCCATCGCCTCCAGGCGCGAGAAGATGAAGGGCTTGAACAGCTCGAGCGCCATCAGCTTGGGCAGGCCGCACTGGTGCAGCTTGAGCGTCGGGCCGACCACGATGACCGAACGGCCCGAGTAGTCGACGCGCTTGCCCAGCAGGTTCTGGCGGAAGCGGCCGCTCTTGCCCTTGATCATGTCGGCCAGCGACTTCAGCGCGCGCTTGTTCGCACCGGTCATGGCCTTGCCGCGACGGCCGTTGTCGAGCAGCGAGTCGACGGCTTCCTGCAGCATGCGCTTCTCGTTGCGCACGATGATCTCCGGCGCCTTCAGCTCCAGCAGCCGCGCGAGGCGGTTGTTGCGGTTGATGACGCGGCGGTACAGGTCGTTCAGGTCGGACGTGGCGAAGCGGCCGCCGTCCAGCGGCACCAGCGGGCGCAGGTCCGGCGGCAGCACCGGCAGCACCTCCATCACCATCCAGGCCGGCTTGATGCCCGACTTCTTGAAGGCCTCCATCACCTTCAGGCGCTTGGAGTTCTTCTTGACCTTCAGCTCGCTGCCGGTCATGTCGTTGCGCAGCTTGTCGATCTCGATGTCGAGATCGATCTCCTCGAGCAGCTTCTTGACACCCTCGGCGCCCATCAGCGCGATGAACTCGTCACCGTACTCGGTGCGCTTGGCGTCGTAGTCGTCCTCGCTCATGATGCTGAACTTCTTCAGCGGGGTCATGCCGGGGTCGACGACCACGTAGGCTTCGAAGTACAGCACGCGCTCGATGTCGCGCAGCGTCATGTCGAGCACCAGGCCCAGACGCGACGGCAGCGACTTCAGGAACCAGATGTGCGCGCAGGGCGCGGCCAGGTCGATGTGGCCCATGCGCTCGCGGCGCACCTTGGTCTGGGTCACTTCGACGCCGCACTTCTCGCAGATCACGCCACGGTGCTTGAGGCGCTTGTACTTGCCGCACAGGCACTCGTAGTCCTTGATCGGGCCGAAGATCTTGGCGCAGAACAGGCCGTCGCGTTCCGGCTTGAAGGTGCGGTAGTTGATGGTCTCCGGCTTCTTCACCTCGCCGAACGACCAGGAGCGGATCTTCTCCGGGGAGGCCAGTCCGATCTTGATGGCATCGAAATGCTCATCGGGCGTGAACTGGCGGAACAGATCGAGCAAACCCTTCATGTTTCAGTACCCCTTCAATCAGTTGCGCTCGAGTTCGATGTCGATGCCAAGGGAGCGAATCTCCTTGACCAGCACGTTGAACGACTCCGGCATGCCGGCCTCGATCGAGTGCTCTCCCTTGACGATGTTCTCGTACACCTTGGTGCGGCCGTTCACGTCGTCGGACTTGACGGTCAGCATCTCCTGCAGGATGTACGAGGCGCCGTAGGCCTCGAGCGCCCACACTTCCATCTCGCCGAAGCGCTGGCCGCCGAACTGCGCCTTGCCGCCCAGCGGCTGCTGGGTGACCAGGCTGTACGGGCCGGTCGAGCGTGCGTGCATCTTGTCGTCGACGAGGTGGTGCAGCTTGAGCACGTGCATGTAGCCCACCGTGACGGGGCGCTCGAAGGCCTCACCGGTGCGGCCGTCGTGCAGCGTGGCCTGGGTGCGCGTGTCGGTCAGGCCCTTGGCCTTGGCGATCTCGTCCGGATAGGCGAGCTTGAGCATCGCGCGGATCTCGCTCTCGGCGGCGCCATCGAACACCGGCGTCGCGAAGGGCACGCCCTTGGCGAGGTTGCCGGCCATCTCGAGCACGTCGGCATCCGAGAGGTTGTCCAGGCGCTCGGTCTTGCCGCCCGACTTGTTGTACAGCTCGTCGAGGAACTTGCGCAGCTCGGCCACCTTGGCCTGCTGCTGCAGCATGTCGCCGATGCGCTGGCCGATGCCCTTGCCGGCCCAGCCGAGGTGCACTTCCAGCACCTGGCCGACGTTCATCCGCGAGGGCACGCCCAGCGGGTTGAGCACGATGTCGCAGGGCGTGCCATCGGCCATGTAGGGCATGTCCTCGACCGGAACGATCTTGGACACCACACCCTTGTTGCCGTGGCGGCCGGCCATCTTGTCGCCGGGCTGAAGGCGGCGCTTGACGGCGAGGTAGACCTTCACCATCTTCAGCACGCCGGCGGGCAGCTCGTCGCCCTGCGTCAGCTTCTTGCGCTTCTCCTCGAAGGCGAGGTCGAAGCTGTGGCGCGTCTGCTCGAGCGAGTTCTTGATCGACTCGAGCTGGTTGGCCACGTCGTCGTCGGCCGGGCGGATGTCGAACCAGTGGTACTTCTCGACCGAGGCGAGGTAGGCCTTGTCGATGGTCGTGCCCTTGGCGATCTTCTGCGGGCCGCCGTTGGCCGTCTTGCCGGCCAGCAGCTTCTCGATGCGGTCGAAGGCGTCGGCCTCGACGATGCGCAGCTGGTCGTTCAGGTCGAGGCGGTAGCGCTTGAGCTCGTCGTCGATGATCTGCTGGGCGCGCTTGTCGCGCTGGATGCCTTCGCGGGTGAAGACCTGCACGTCGATGACGGTGCCGCTGGTGCCCTGGTCGACACGCAGCGAGGTGTCCTTCACGTCGCTGGCCTTCTCGCCGAAGATCGCGCGCAGCAGCTTCTCTTCCGGCGTCAGCGTGGTCTCGCCCTTGGGCGTGACCTTGCCGACCAGCGTGTCGCCGGGGCCGACCTCGGCGCCCACGTACACGATGCCCGATTCGTCGAGGCGCGCCAGTTGCTGCTCGCTCAGGTTCGGGATGTCGCGGGTGATTTCCTCGGCGCCCAGCTTGGTGTCGCGCGCCATCACCACCAGCTCCTCGATGTGGATCGAGGTGTAGCGGTCGTCGGCGACGACACGCTCGCTGATGAGGATCGAGTCCTCGAAGTTGTAGCCGTTCCAGGGCATGAACGCGACCAGCATGTTCTGGCCGAGCGCCAGTTCGCCGATGTCCGTCGAGGCGCCGTCGGCGATGATGTCCTCGGCCGCCACCACGTCACCGCGCTTGACGATCGGGCGCTGGTGGATGTTGGTGTTCTGGTTGGAACGCTGGTACTTGATCAGGTTGTAGATGTCGACGCCGACTTCGCCGGCCACCGTCTCCGCGTCGTTGACGCGGATGACGATGCGGTTGGTGTCGACGTAATCGACGACCCCGCCGCGGCGGGCAGCGACCACGGTACCGGAGTCCTTGGCGGCGACGCGCTCCACGCCCGTGCCCACCAGGGCCTTCTCGGGGCGCAGCGTCGGCACGGCCTGGCGCTGCATGTTGGCGCCCATCAGCGCGCGGTTCGCGTCGTCGTGCTCGAGGAAGGGCACCAGCGAGGCGGCCACCGAGACGATCTGCGTCGGCGCCACGTCCATGTACTGGATGCGTTCCGGCGAGGTCAGGATCGATTCGCCGTTGTCGCGCGCGCTGACCAGCTCGTCGATCAGCTTGCCGTCCTTGTCGAGCGTGGCGTTGGCCTGCGCGATGACGTACTTGCCTTCCTCGATGGCCGAGAGGTAGTCGATCTGGTTGGTGACCTTGCCGTCGGCCACGCGGCGGTACGGCGTCTCGAGGAAGCCGTACTCGTTGAGCTGCGCGTACAGGGCCAGCGAGTTGATCAGGCCGATGTTCGGGCCTTCCGGCGTCTCGATCGGGCAGACGCGGCCGTAGTGCGTGACGTGCACGTCGCGCACCTCGAAGCCGGCGCGCTCGCGCGTCAGGCCGCCCGGGCCGAGGGCCGAGACGCGGCGCTTGTGCGTGATCTCGGACAGCGGGTTGGTCTGGTCCATGAACTGCGAGAGCTGGCTCGCCCCGAAGAACTCCTTGAGTGCCGCGGAGATCGGCTTGGAGTTGATCAGGTCGTGCGGCATCAGCGCCTCGGTCTCGGCCTGGCCGAGACGTTCCTTGACCGCCTTCTCGATGCGCGCGAGGCCCGAGCGGTACTGGTTCTCGGCCAGCTCGCCGACGCAGCGCACGCGGCGGTTGCCGAGGTGGTCGATGTCGTCCACCTGGCCGCGGCCGTTGCGCAGCTCGACGAGGATCTTCACCACGTCGAGGATGTCCTCGTTGGACAGCGTCATCGCGCCTTCCGGCGCGTCGCGGCCGACGCGGGCGTTGAACTTCATGCGGCCGACGCGCGACAGGTCGTAGGTGTCGGCCGAGTAGAACAGGCGATGGAACAGCGCCTCGACGGCGTCTTCCGTCGGCGGCTCGCCGGGGCGCATCATGCGGTAGATGGCCACGCGGGCGGCGAGCTGGTCGGCGGTCTCGTCGGAAGCCAGCGTCTGCGAGATGTACGCGCCCTCGTCGAGCTCGTTGGTGTACAGGCAGGGCAGTTCCTTGACGCCCGCCGCGCGCAGCTTCTTCAGCAGCGCTTCGGTCAGCTCGTCGTTCGCCTTGGCGATGATCTCGCCGGTGTCGGCGTCGACGACGTTGCGCGCCACCACGCGGCCGACCAGGAAGTCTTCCGGCACGCTGATGAACTGCGTCTCGCTCTGCTCGATCTGGCGCACGTGGCGCGCGGTGATGCGCTTGTCCTTCTCGACGATCACGTTGCCGTTCTTGTCGGTGATGTCGAAGCGCGCGATCTCGCCGCGGATGCGGTCGGCGACGAACTCCATCTGCGCGCCCGAATCCATCAGGCGGAAGTTGTCGAAGACGAAGAAGTGGGCCAGGATCTGCTCAGGGTTCAGGCCGATCGCCTTGAGCAGGATGGTCACCGGCATCTTGCGACGACGGTCGACGCGGAAGTAGAGAACGTCCTTCGGGTCGAACTCGAAGTCCAGCCAGGAGCCGCGGTACGGAATGATGCGGGCGCTGAACAGCAGCTTGCCGCTCGAGTGGGTCTTGCCCTTGTCGTGCTCGAAGAACACGCCCGGCGAGCGGTGCAGCTGCGAGACGATGACACGCTCGGTGCCGTTGATGATGAACGAGCCGTAGTCGGTCATGAGCGGCACTTCGCCCATGTAGACCTCCTGCTCCTTGATCTCCTTGACCGTCTTGGCCTGCGGGCTCTCACGGTCGTAGATGATCATCTGCAGCTTGGCGCGCACGGCTGCGGCGTAGGTCAGGCCGCGCTGCTGGCATTCCCGCGTGTCGAAGGCGGGCTTGGCCATGTTGTATTCGATGAACTTCATCTCCACGAACCCGTTGTGCGACACGATCGGGAACGCGGAGTCGAACGCAGCCTGCAGGCCTTCGACCTTGCGCTGCTTGGGAGGCACGTCCTTCTGCAGGAAGGCGACGTACGAGTCCTTCTGCATCGTCAGCAGATAGGGGACGTTGAGGACGGCTTCACGCTTGCCGAAGCTCTTGCGGATGCGCTTGCGCTCGGTATAGCTGTAGGGGGTGGTTTGCTGCGCCATAAAGACTCCGTCTCAGGACTCGCCGCCTGGCCGTGGCGGCTCGTCCGTCGGCGACTGCCATCCGGGCCTTGCGCCCGAAAGCTTGGTGGCAGGCCACTACCTGCCGCTGGCGGACAACCCCGGCGTTGCACCGGAGCCCGACCAAACCGTTCTCTGCAGTCGGATCAGAGAACACTGCAAAGCCTCGGGGCTTTGCAGTGTTCTCGTGCGGGCGGGTCACGAGACCCGCCCGCCGAGAAGGGGTCGGCGCAAGCCGACCCCGCTCTTCGACTTGTTTACTTCAGCTCGGCCTTGGCGCCAGCCTCGACCAGCTTCTTCACCGCGGCTTCGGCGTCGGCCTTGGCGACGGCTTCCTTGACGGGCTTCGGCGCGCCGTCGACCAAGTCCTTGGCTTCCTTCAGGCCCAGGCCGGTGATCTCGCGCACGGCCTTGATGACCGACACCTTGTTGGCGCCGGCTTCCAGCAGCATGACGTTGAATTCGGTCTTCTCTTCCACCGCGGCGGCGGCGGCACCGCCACCGGCGGCGGCCGGGGCGGCCATCGAAGCGGCGGACACGCCGAACTTCTCTTCGATCGCCTTGACCAGGTCGTTGAGTTCCATCACCGACATGCTGTCGAGGGCGGTCAGGAATGCGTCTTTGTCGAATGCCATGTTTGGCTCCTAGATATCAGTTGGATTCGGTTCAGTGAAAGATCGTCTTCAGGCGGCAGGCGCTTCGGCAGCGGCGGGGGCGCCGCGCTTCTCGGCCAGCGCAGCCACCACGGCAGCCATGCGCTGCACCGGCGACTTGAGAAGGCCGGCGATCTGGCTGAGCAGGACTTCCTTGCTCGGCACGGAGGCCAGTGCCTTCACGCCATTGGCGTCGAGCGCCTTGCCGGCGTAGGCGCCGGCCTTGACGATCAGCTTGTCGTTGCCTTTGGCGAAGTCGGCGATGACTTTCGCGGCGGCAACGGCGTCTTCGGAAAAGCCGTAGATCAGCGGGCCAGTCATGGCTTCCGCGGCCACCTCGAACGGCGTGCCCTGCACGGCGCGGCGAGCCAGGGTGTTCTTCAGCACGTGAAGGTACACGCCCTTGTCGCGCGCCTGCTTGCGCAGCGCGTTCAGGTGTTCCACGGTGAGGCCACGGTACTCGGCCAGCGCGAGCGTCTGCGAACGGGCCACTTGCGCGGCGACGTCCGAGACAACGGCTGCTTTCTCGTTGCGGTTGAGACTCAAGGTCTGCTCCTCACATCACATGCGGTTCGGTCTTGCGACCTCCCCGCACACCGGGTTTCAGCGACCTACCGCTTCTGGAACCGAATCCATCACGGCGGGACCGCCATCTGCGCTGGCCATTAAGCGGAGGAGTTGGACTCCGCACCAGCGGTCTTCGATGGCCTGCGCGTCTCTTTCGATCCGCGCAGCCCACCAAACTCTCATTACGCCTGCACCGGCGCGGCGTTGATCGTCGCCACGTCGACGCGGGCACCGACGCCCATGGTCGACGACACCGCCACCTTGCGCAGGTAGATGCCCTTGCTCGAGGCCGGCTTGGCCTTGTTCAGGGCTTCGATCAGCGCGCGCAGGTTGCCGGCCAGCTTGTCGGCGTCGAACGAACGGCGGCCGATCGTCGCGTGGATGATGCCGGCCTTGTCGACGCGGAACTGCACCTGGCCGGCCTTGGCGTTCTTCACCGCGGTGGCGACGTCGGGCGTGACGGTGCCGACCTTCGGGTTCGGCATCAGGCCGCGCGGGCCCAGCACCTGGCCCAGCGTACCGACGACGCGCATCGTGTCGGGCGAGGCGATGACGACGTCGAAGTCCATCTTGCCGGCCTTGATCTCGGCAGCCAGGTCGTCCATGCCGACGATGTCGGCGCCGGCGGCCTTGGCTTCCTCGGCCTTGGCGCCTTGCGCGAACACGGCGACGCGCTTGGTCTTGCCGGTGCCGTTGGGCATCACGACGGCGCCGCGCACCACCTGGTCGGACTTCTTCGCGTCGATGCCGAGTTGCACGGCGACGTCGATCGACTCGTCGAACTTGGCGGTCGCGAATTCCTTGACGATCGCCAGCGCGTTGTCGAGCGGGTACAGCTTGGTGCTCTCCACCTTGCCTTCGAGAGCCTTCTGGCGCTTGGTCAGCTTGGCCATGTCAGACACCCTCCACCGTGATGCCCATCGAGCGGGCGGAACCGGCAATCGTGCGAACCGCGGCGTCCAGATCGGCAGCCGTCAGGTCCTTCATCTTGGTCTTGGCGATCTCCTCGACCTGGGCGCGCGTCAGCTTGCCGACCTTGTCCAGGTGCGGCTTCTGCGAACCCTTGTCGACCTTGGCGGCCTTCTTGATCAGCACCGTGGCCGGCGGGGTCTTGAGGATGAAGGTGAACGACTTGTCCGCGAACGCGGTGATCACCACCGGCAGCACGAGGCCCGGCTCCAAACCCTGGGTCTGCGCGTTGAACGCCTTGCAGAACTCCATGATGTTCAGGCCGCGCTGACCCAGCGCGGGGCCGATCGGGGGCGAAGGATTGGCCTTGCCCGCCGGGATCTGCAGCTTGATGAAGCCGACGATCTTCTTTGCCATGAATGGCTCCTATCGAGTTCGAACGCCTCGGCCGCGCATGCGACTCCGGCTCCTCGTCAAATCGACCCTGCTGATGTCGGCGCGCCCGGGGTCGGGGCGGGCGCGCCCGGAAAAATCAGACCTTCTGCCTCAAGGCAAGAAGGCAACAAGTGATCGGCGAAAGGTTTGACATGTCAAACCTTTTCGACCTGCGAGAAGTCCAGCTCGACCGGCGTGGCGCGGCCGAAGATGGTGACCGAGACGCGCACCTTGGACTTGTCGTAGTTGACGTCCTCGATCGCGCCGTTGAAGTCGGTGAACGGGCCTTCCTTGACACGCACCAGCTCGCCGACCGACCACTCCACCTTGGGGCGCGGCTTCTCCACGCCTTCCTGCATCTGGTGGACGATCTTCATCACCTCGGCTTCCGAGATCGGCGCCGGGCGGTTCTTCGCGCCGCCGACGAAGCCGGTCACCTTGCTGGTGTGCTTCACCAGGTGCCAGGTCTCGTCGGCCATCTCCATCTCGACCAGCACGTAGCCGGGGAAGAAGCGGCGCTCGGTGACGGACTTCTTGCCGTTCTTGAGCTCGACGACCTCTTCCATCGGCACGAGGATGCGGCCGAACTTGTCCTGCAGGCCGGAGCGGTCGATGCGCTCGCGCAGGTTGCGCTCCACGGCCTTCTCCATGCCGGAGTAGGCGTGCACCACGTACCAGCGCTTGTTGCCGGTCGGGGCAACGGTCTCGGGGGCTTGATCGCTCATCGCTCGTTCCTCAACGCTTCCAGCCCAGGATCAGGTCGTACAGCGCCCATTCGAGCGTCTTGTCGGTGAGCCACAGGAACAGCGCCATCACGAACACGAACGCGAACACGTAGCCTGTCATCTGCATGGCTTCCTTGCGGGTGGGCCACACGACCTTGCGGGTTTCCTTGACCGATTCCTGGCCGTAGCCGATCAGTTGCTTGCCGGCCTCGGCGGTGAAGAACACGCCGGCCGCCGCCGCCAGCAGAGCCAGCAGCGCGAGCACGCGCAGCCACAGGTCCTGCTTGCCCAGGGCATAGAACGCCGCCACGGCGCCGATGACCAGCACGCCGGCCACCGCCAGCTTGGCCTTGTCGGCGCCGGTGGAGACAGTTTCGACTTCGGGATTCGCCATGGTTCGCTTCATTCGACGGCAGAGGCGCCCCGCACAAAGCGGGCTCGCCTATCAGCAGCAAAGCCCGCAGGGACTTTTCGGTCCTCTCGCGGGCTGTGCAGCCAGCCAGTGCGGCCCCTCAGGGCCTCGGTCTGGCAGGGGCAGAGGGTCTCGAACCCCCAACCTCCGGTTTTGGAGACCGGCGCTCTGCCAATTGAGCTATGCCCCTCTCGCCTTGCTCCTTACTCGATGATCTTGGCCACGACGCCGGCGCCGACGGTGCGGCCGCCTTCGCGGATGGCGAAGCGCAGGCCTTCTTCCATCGCGATCGGCGCGATCAGCTTGACCGTGATGCTGACGTTGTCGCCCGGCATCACCATCTCCTTGTCCTTGGGCAGTTCCACCGCCCCGGTCACGTCCGTCGTGCGGAAGTAGAACTGCGGACGGTAGTTGTTGAAGAACGGCGTGTGACGGCCGCCTTCTTCCTTGCTCAGCACGTACACCTCGGCGGTGAAGTGGGTGTGCGGCTTGATGCTGCCGGGCTTGCACAGCACCTGGCCGCGCTCGACTTCCTCGCGCTTGGTACCGCGCAGCAGGATGCCGACGTTGTCGCCCGCCTGGCCCTGGTCGAGCAGCTTGCGGAACATCTCGACGCCGGTGCAGGTGGTCTTCTGGGTCGGGCGGATGCCGACGATCTCGATTTCCTCACCGACCTTGATGACGCCGCGCTCGACACGCCCGGTCACGACGGTGCCGCGGCCGCTGATGCTGAACACGTCTTCGACGGGCATCAGGAAGGCACCGTCCACCGCGCGCTCGGGCGTGGGGATGTAGCTGTCCAGCGCTTCGGCCAGCTTCATGATGGCGCCTTCGCCGAGTTCGCCCTTGTCGCCTTCCATGGCGAGCTTGGCCGAGCCCTTGACGATGGGGGTGTCGTCACCGGGGAAGTCGTACTTGCTGAGCAGTTCGCGCACTTCCATCTCGACGAGCTCGAGCAGCTCGGCGTCGTCGACCATGTCGCACTTGTTCATGAAGACGATGATGTACGGCACACCCACCTGGCGCGCCAGCAGGATGTGCTCGCGGGTCTGCGGCATCGGGCCGTCGGCCGCCGACACCACCAGGATGGCGCCGTCCATCTGCGCCGCACCGGTGATCATGTTCTTCACGTAGTCGGCGTGCCCGGGGCAGTCGACGTGCGCGTAGTGGCGGTTGGCAGTCTCGTATTCGACGTGCGCGGTGTTGATCGTGATGCCGCGCGCCTTCTCTTCCGGCGCCGCGTCGATCTGGTCGTAGGCC
Organism: Piscinibacter sp.; assembly: GCA_017983795.1. GTDB lineage: Bacteria > Pseudomonadota > Gammaproteobacteria > Burkholderiales > Burkholderiaceae_C > Piscinibacter. The sequence continues at coordinate 137,717 of JAGOAS010000008.1, read as the reverse complement.
TTGGCCTCACCACCGAACTTCGACGCCAGGATCGTCGTGATCGCCGCCGTCAGCGTCGTCTTCCCATGGTCCACGTGACCAATCGTCCCCACGTTCACGTGCGGCTTGGTCCGCTCGAATTTGCCTTTTGCCATCTTTTCGCTCCTCGAACACGAGAGTGAAGTCAAACTTTGGTGCCCATGGCGCGGATCGAACGCGCGACCTCTCCCTTACCAAGGGAGTGCTCTACCACTGAGCCACATGGGCAGACCGATCAACCGATCGTCGACACAGGCTTGGCAACGTAAGGGCAACCAAGCCTCTGGCGACGTGGAGCGGGAGACGGGAATCGAACCCGCGTCATCAGCTTGGAAGGCTGGGGTTCTACCATTGAACTACTCCCGCTCGGGAGACAACCGCTGTACCGAAATCTTTGGTGGAGGAGGCTGGATTCGAACCAGCGTAGGCGTAAGCCAACAGATTTACAGTCTGCCCCCTTTAGCCACTCGGGCACCCCTCCACGCAGAGCCCGCGAGTGTAGCACGACCGAAAGCCGGCGGAACAAGCCGGGTCAGCCGGCCGGCCATTGCGCCAGCAGATCCTCGCACCAGCGCGCGATGCGGCTCGGCGTGTCGGTTCCGCCCGGAATCATGTTGACCGAACGCTGGCTCAGGTGGCGTGCGAAGGCCACGTCCCCCTGAAAGCGCCCGCCCGCCTTCAAGGCCCTGACCGCCGCCTGTGCCTGGGCGCCGCAGGCGACGACACGCTCCAGCGCGGCGATTTCACGCGCCAGCCGCTCGAGATTGGCCGGCATGAGCACCTCGCCCTCGGTCGGCACGGAGCGCCCGGTCAGCGCCGGATACTCCACACGATCCCAAGAGTTAGTGACCACATACTGCCACCGGCTGGTCGATGGAAACAGGTCGGGGCGGCGCTGGTGCAGCACCTCGAGCACGCGGTTGAGGTTGGCGCCGGTACCCGCCGCGCACGGATAGCCACGATTGGCCTCGTGCCGTCCCGGGCAGATGAAGACGAAGCCGGTGCGCGCGCCCGGGCAGGGCTGGGCATGCGCTGTCGTGCCCGCAGGCAGGGGCAGGCTGCTCATCCGAACAGACTCGCCAGCGCCGCGCCGGGGTCGGCGGCGCGCATGAAGGCCTCGCCGACGAGGAAGGCATTCACCTTGGCATCGCGCATGCGCTGGACGTCGGCCGGCGCGAGGATGCCGCTCTCGGTCACCAGCAGGCGCTCGGCCGGCACGCGCGGCAGCAGGCCGAGCGTGGTGTCGAGCGTGACCTCGAAGGTCCGCAGGTTGCGGTTGTTGATGCCGACCAGCGGCGTCTTCAGCTTGAGCGCGCGCTCCAGTTCGGCGCCGTCGTGCACCTCGACCAGCACCGCCATGCCGAGCGCGTGCGCCTGCGCTTCCAGCTCGGCCATCTGCGCATCGCCCAGGCAGGCCGCGATCAGCAGGATGCAGTCGGCGCCCATCGCGCGCGCTTCCCACACCTGCCAGGCATCGACCATGAAATCCTTGCGCAGCACCGGCAGCGCGCAGGCGGCGCGGGCCTGCCGCAGATACTCGGCCGAGCCCTGGAAGAACTGCACGTCGGTCAGCACGCTCAGGCAGGCGGCGCCGCCGCGCTCGTAGCTGGCGGCAATCTCGGCCGGCACGAAGCGCTCGCGCAGCACGCCCTTGCTCGGGCTCGCCTTCTTCACCTCGGCGATCACGGCGGCGCGGCCGGCGGCAATCTTGGCACGCAGCGCGCCGATGAAGTCGCGCTGGCCGCCCAGCGCCTCGGCCTCGCGGCGCAGCGAGGCTTCGTCGCGCACGCGCTTCGCCGCCGCGATCTCCTCGCGCTTGACCGCGACGATCTTGTCGAGGATGTCGCTCATGCCGCAGCCAGTTCCTTGGTGCGCGCCACGAACTGGTGCATCTTGGCCAGCGCCTTGCCCGAGGCCAGCGCCTCGCGCGCCAGCGCGATGCCCTCGGCCATCGTCGCGGCCAGGTTGGCCGCATAGAGCGCCACGCCGGCGTTGAGGATCACGATGTCGCGCGCCGGGCCGGCCTCGTTGTCGAGCACCGAGCGCAGCATGGCTTTGCTCTGCTCGGGCGTCTCGACCTTGAGCGCGCGGTTGCTGGCCATCGTCAGCCCGAAGTCTTCGGGGTGGATCTCGTACTCGCGGATGTCGCCGTCCTTGTATTCGCCCACCATCGTGGCCGCACCGAGCGAGACCTCGTCCATGCCATCGCGCCCGTAGACCACCAGCGCGTGCTCGGCGCCCAGGCGCTGCAGCGCGCGCACCTGGATGCCGACCAGATCGGGGTGGAACACGCCCATCAGGATGTTGGGCGCGCCGGCCGGGTTGGTGAGCGGCCCCAGGATGTTGAAGATCGTGCGCACGCCCAGTTCCTTGCGCACCGGCGCGACGTTCTTCATCGCCGGGTGGTGGTTGGGCGCGAACATGAAGCCGATGCCAGTGTCGGCGATGCACTTCGCGATGTCGGCCGGCTTGAGTGCCAGGCTCACGCCCAGCGACTCCAGCACATCGGCGCTGCCCGACTTGCTCGAGACGCTGCGGTTGCCGTGCTTGCTGACGCGCGCGCCGCAGGCGGCGGCGACGAACATCGAGCAGGTGGAGATGTTGAAGGTGTGCGAGCCGTCGCCGCCGGTGCCGACGATGTCGACCAGGTGCTTCCGGTCGGCCACCTCGACCTTGGTCGAGAACTCGCGCATCACCTGCGCCGCCGCGGTGATCTCGCCGATGGTCTCCTTCTTGACGCGCAGGCCGATCAGCAGCGCGGCCATCATGACCGGCGACATCTCGCCGCCCATGATGCGACGCATCAGCGCCAGCATCTCGTCGTGGAAGATCTCGCGGTGCTCGATCGTGCGGGTCAGGGCTTCGGTGTCGGTGATCGCCATGCAGGCCTCCGTCAATGCCGGGTCATGAATCCGCGGGTCGCGGCGATGGCGCGGTCGACGCCGGCCGCGTCGACGTCCAGGTGCGTCACGAAGCGCAGGCCGATCAGCCCGGTGGCGAGCACGCCGTGCTGCTTCAGGTGCGCGAGCAGGGCCTCGGCGCGGCCGCCGGCCACCTCGGCGAAAACGATGTTGGTGTCGGGCGCGGTCACCGTGATGCCGGGGATGCTTGCCAGCCCGTCGGCGAGGCGCTTCGCGAGCGCGTGGTCTTCCGCAAGGCGCTCGACGTGGTGGTCGAGCGCGTACAGCGCGGCCGCCGCCAGCAGGCCGGCCTGGCGCAGCCCGCCGCCGAGCGCCTTGCGCACGCGGCGCGCACGGGCGATGAACTCCCGCGGACCGGCCAGCACCGAGCCGACCGGCGCGCCCAGGCCCTTGCTGAAACACACCGAGACGCTGTCGAAGCCGCGCACCAGGCGCGCCGGCTCGGCGCCGGAGGCGACGATCGCGTTGAACAGCCGCGCGCCGTCCAGATGCGTCGCCAGGCCGCGCGAATGCGCCAGCGCGGTCGCCTGGTCGAGGTAGGCCTGCGCCAGCACCTTGCCGTTCCAAGTGTTCTCCAGCGCGAGCAGCCGCGTGCGCGCGAAGTGCTCGTCGTCGGGCTTGATCGCCGCGGCGATGTCTTCCAGCCGCAGCGTGCCGTCGGCCTGCTGCGGCAGCGGCTGCGGCTGCACGCTGCCGAGCACCGCGGCGCCGCCGCCTTCGTAGCGGTAGCTGTGCGCGAGCTGGCCGACCAGCACCTCGTCGCCGCGCTGGCAGTGGCTCATCAGCGCGCACAGGTTGCCCTGCGTGCCGCTGCTGACGAACAGCGCCGCCTCCTTGCCGAACAGCGCGGCGACACGCTCCTGCAGCGCATTGACCGTCGGGTCGTCGCCGAACACGTCGTCGCCGACTTCGGCGCGCGCGATCGCCTCGCGCATCGCCGGCGTGGGCCGCGTGACGGTATCGCTCCTGAGATCGACGATCATGGCTCGAGCTCCACGAAGTTCCTCAGCATCGCGTGCCCATGCTCGGTGAGGATGGACTCGGGGTGGAACTGCACGCCTTCCAGCGGCGTCTTCGTGCCGGCCAGCTCGCGGTGCCGCACGCCCATGATCTCGTCGTCCTGCGAGGTGGCGGTGATCTCCAGCACTTCGGGCCGCGTGGCCTGCTCGATCACCAGCGAGTGGTAGCGGATCACGGTGAAGTCCTGCGGCAGCCCGGTGTAGACGCCCCGGCCATCGTGGTGCAGCACGTCGGTCTTGCCGTGCATCTGCGTCTTGGCACGCACGATGCGCCCGCCCAGCGCCGCGCCGATGGCCTGGTGGCCGAGGCAGACGCCGAGGATGGGCAGCTTGCCGGTGAAGGCCTGGATGGCCGCCACGCACACGCCGGCCTCGGCCGGCGAGCAGGGCCCGGGCGAGAGCACCAGGTGATCCGGCTTCAGCGCGGCGATGCCCGCCACATCGATCTCGTCGTTGCGGAAGACGCGCACCTCCTCGCCCAGTTCGCCGAAATACTGCACCAGGTTGAAGGTGAACGAATCGTAGTTGTCGATCATCAGCAGCATGGGCGCTCCTCAGGCAGCCGGCGCATCGCCGTCGACGATGGCATAGGTCTTGGTCAGCGTCTCCAGCACCTCGAACGAGCCGCTGAACCCGGGCGAGATGCACAGCGCCTCACCGGGGCCAGCCTCCTCGAACGAGCCGTCGTCCGCGTGCACGCGGCAGCGGCCCTGCAGCACGGTGAAGAGCTCGTGCTCCGCCGGGCCAAAGGCGATGCGCCAGTGGCCGGGCTCGCAGCGCCACACGCCGGTGTAGAGCGTGCCGTTCACCGGCCGCTCGGCGACGTTCCAGGTTTCGCGCGTCGGGTTGCCGCGCAGCAGGCGTTCCGGCTTCGGGTGGTCGACGTCCGGCGCGCCGCGCATCACGGCGCCGAGCTTGAGCAGTCCGGCGGCCATCTCAGAAGCCCTCCTCGACGAGTTCGGCGGCGCGGATCAGCGCGCGCGCCTTGTGCTCGGTCTCCTTCCACTCCATCTCGGGCACCGAATCGGCCACCACGCCGGCCGCCGCCTGCACATACAGCGTGCCGTCCTTGACGATGCCGGTGCGGATGGCGATCGCCACGTCCATGTCGCCGGCGAAGCTGAGGTAGCCGCAGGCGCCGCCGTAGATGCCGCGCTTGCTGGGCTCGAGCTCGTCGATGATCTCCATCGCGCGGATCTTGGGCGCGCCGCTCAGCGTGCCGGCCGGGAAGGTGGCCTTGAGCACGTCGATGTTGGTCATGCCGTCCTTCAGCAGCCCCTCGACGTTGCTGACGATGTGCATCACGTGCGAGTAGCGCTCGATGACGAAGGCCTCGGTGACCTTCACGCTGCCGGTCTTGGCGATGCGGCCGATGTCGTTGCGCGCCAGGTCGATCAGCATCACGTGCTCGGCGCGCTCCTTCGGGTCGGCCAGCAGCTCGGCCTCCAGCGCCTTGTCCTGCTCGGGCGAGGCGCCGCGCGGGCGCGTGCCGGCCAGCGGGCGGATGGTGACCTTCTCGCCTTCGCTCACATGCTCGTGGCGCACCAGGATCTCCGGGCTGGCGCTGACGATCTGGAAGTCGCCCATGTCGTAGAAGAACATGTAGGGCGAGGGGTTCAGCGAGCGCAGCGCGCGGTACAGCGACAGCGGCGATTCGGTGTAGCGCTTGCGCAGCCGCTGGCCGATCTGCACCTGCATCATGTCGCCGGCGGCGATGTACTCCTTGCTACGTTCGACGGCCTTGAGGTAGTCGGCCTTGGCGAACTCGCGCTCCACGCTGCTGGCCGGCACGCGCTTGACCTGCGGCGCGGTGACGCTGTAGCGCAGCTTGTCGCCCAGTTCGGTGAGGCGCCGCTTGGCCTTGAAGTAGGCCTCGGGCTCGGCCGGGTTGGCGTAGACGATCAGGTACAGGCGCCCCGAGAGGTTGTCGATGACGGCCAGCTCCTCGCACTGCAGCAGCAGGATGTCGGGCGTGTCGAGTCCGCCGGCCTTCCAGGTCTTCGCGAGCTTGGGCTCGATGTAGCGCACCGCGTCGTAGCCGAAGTAGCCGGCCAGGCCGCCGCAGAAGCGCGGCAAGCCGGAGCGCAGCGCGACCTTGAAGCGCTGCTGGTACGCCGCGATGAAGTCCAGCGGGTTGCCTTCGTGCGTCTCGACGACGACCCCGTCGGTGACGACCTCGGTCTTGAAGCCGCTGGCGCGCAGCAGGGTGCGCGCCGGCAGGCCGATGAAGGAGTAGCGCCCGAAGCGCTCGCCGCCGACCACGGATTCGAGCAGGAAGCTGTGCTTGCCGCCGCCATCGGCGTAGGCGAGCTTGAGGTAGAGCGACAGCGGCGTCTCGAGGTCGGCGAAGGCCTCGGTCAGCAGCGGGATTCGGTTGTAGCCCTGCGCGGCCAGGCTCTTGAATTCGAGTTCGGTGATCACGGGTCAGGGCCCTCCACGGCCCGGCGGCAAGCATGGCGCTCCCGCGTGACGGTTCGATTCGGTGCTGCGCGCCGGAAGTGACTCCGGCCGGTGGAGCCGATGAGCGCGGATCATGGTTGATCGCCGCGCTCCGCGGCCAAGCAAACGTGCCGGGTCAGTGCCCGGCGTGGCGGCAGGAGCGGCGCCAGGGCCAGGCTCCCCGGTCGTGCGACCCCTCGGTTTGCTTGCGCGTCGAAAACATGGGCGCCGAGTGTAGCAGTCGTGCAATGCGGCATGGACAGCGGCGGGCTGCCTTTGACACACTCGCAAGCCTCGCGGCCGATCCGGCCGGCATACCTAATTGGAGAGCGTCGTGATCCGTCGCACCATCGTCCTCGCTGCCGCGCTCGCGGCACTGCTCGGAGCGCCGCTGGCGCAGGCCCAATCCGTCACCGAGGTGGCCGGCGTCAAGTACGAGAGCGCCGTCCAGATCGGCAACGCCAGGCTGCTGCTCAACGGCGCGGGCATCCGCTACAAGGCCATCTTCAAGGTCTACACGGCCGGCCTCTACCTCGGCGCCAAGGCCGCCACCACCGAGGCGGTGCTGGCCGCGCCCGGCGCCAAGCGCATGCACATCGTGATGCTGCGCGACATCGACGCCAACGAACTCGGCAAGCTGTTCACGCGCGGCATGCAGGACAACTCCCCCAAGGAGGAGTTCTCCAAGTCGATCGCCGGCACGATCCGCCTGTCCGAGCTGTTCTCGGCCAAGAAGAAGCTGGCCGCCGGCGAGTCCTTCTCGGTCGACTACGTGCCCGGCCAGGGCACCACGGTGCTGATCAACGGCAAGGCCTCGATCGAGCCGATCAAGGAACCCGAGTTCTTCGCGTCGCTGCTGCGGATCTGGCTCGGCCACGCGCCGGCCGACGCGCAGCTGAAGGACGCGCTGCTCGGCAAGGCCGCGGCGCCGCGCGACCCCTTCAACAACTGATCTCGTCGAGCCGCGCGAAGAAGCCGTCGGCATCGACGGCGCGCACCGGCTCGCCGTGGTTGTAGCCGTAGGTCGCCAGCAGCACCGGGCAGCCGGCGGCGCGCGCCGCGGCGGCGTCGTTGCTGGAGTCGCCGATCATCAGCGTGCGCGAGGGCACGCTGCCCAGCGCGCGGCAGGCTTCGAGCAGCGGCAGCGGATCGGGCTTGCGGCGCGCGAAGGCATCGCCGCCGAAGGTGAAGGCGAAGAAGCGCGCCAGGCCGGTGGCGTCGAGCAGCGTGCGCGCGAAGTCGGTCGGCTTGTTGGTGACGCAGGCGAGAAGCCAGCCTGCATCGGCGAGCCGCTGCAAGCCCTCGGCCGCGCCCGGGTAGACGGTGGCGGCGCGGCCGTTCGCCGCGCGGTAGTGGCGCTGGTAGGCCGCCCAGGCGCGTTGGTACTCGGTTTCCGGCGCGCCGACATGTGCCAGCGTGCTGCGCAGCAGATGCTCCGAGCCCTTGCCGACGGTTCGAGCCACGAAGCCGTGATCGACCGCGCCCCAGCCCAGCTCGGCCAGCGTCGCGTTCAGCGCGGCGAGAAAATCGGGCAGCGTGTCGACCAGCGTGCCGTCGAGGTCGACCAGCGCGGCTTTCACTTGGCGCTGTCGTCCTTCAGCAGCGGCAGCAACTCCGAGCCGCCCGAGGGCAGCAGGCCGACCTGCGAGTAGGTGGCCAGCTTCTCGCGCGTATCGGCGATGTCGAGGTTGCGCATGGTCAGCTGGCCGATGCGGTCGGCCGGCGAGAACATCGACTCGCCCTTCTCCATCGTCAGCCGCTCGGGCTTGTACGTGAGGTTGGGCGATTCGGTGTTGACGATCGAGTAGTCGTTGCCGCGGCGCAGCTCGACCGTCACCTCGCCGGTGATGGCGCGCGCCACCCAGCGCTGCGCGGTCTCGCGCAGCATCAGCGCCTGCGGGTCGAACCAGCGGCCCTGGTAGAGCAGGCGGCCGAGGCGGCGGCCGTTGTCGCGGTACTGCTCGATGGTGTCTTCGTTGTGGATGCCGGTGATCAGCCGCTCGTAGGCGATGTGCAGCAGCGCCAGGCCCGGGGCCTCGTAGATGCCGCGGCTCTTGGCCTCGATGATGCGGTTCTCGATCTGGTCGCTCATGCCCAGGCCATGCCGGCCGCCGATGCGATTGGCCTCGAGGATCAGCTCGACCGGGCTGGCAAACGTGCGGCCGTTCAGCGCCACCGGCACGCCTTCTTCGAAGCGCACCGTCACCTCCTCGCGCTTGACCTCCACCTCGTCGCGCCAGAAGGCCACGCCCATGATCGGGTTGACGATGCGGATGCCGCTGTTCAGGTGCTCGAGATCCTTGGCCTCGTGCGTCGCGCCGAGCATGTTCGAGTCGGTCGAGTAGGCCTTCTCGGCCGACATCTTGTAGCCGAAGCCCGCCTTGGTCATGAAGGCCGACATCTCGGCGCGGCCGCCGAGTTCGTCGATGAAGGCCTGGTCGAGCCAGGGCTTGTAGATCAACAGCTTCGGGTTGGCGAGCAGGCCGTAGCGGTAGAAGCGCTCGATGTCGTTGCCCTTGAAGGTGCTGCCGTCGCCCCAGACGTTGACGTCGTCCTCCTTCATCGCCGTGACCAGCATGGTGCCGGTGACGGCACGGCCGATCGGCGTGGTGTTGAAGTAGGTGACGCCGGCGGTGGAGATGTGGAAGGCGCCGCACTGCAGCGCGGCGATGCCCTCGGCGGCGAGCTGGGCGCGGCAGTCGATCAGGCGCGCGCGCTCGGCGCCGTACTGCAGCGCGCGGCGCGGGATGTCGTCGTAGTCGGGCTCGTCGGGCTGGCCCAGGTTGGCGGTGTAGGCGTAGGGCAGCGCGCCCTTGAGCTTCATCCAGTGCAGCGCAGCACTGGTGTCCAGGCCGCCGGAGAAGGCGATGCCGACCTTCTGGCCGACGGGAAGCGATTGGAGGATGGTTGCCATGGTCTGCGCGTTCGTCTGCGGTTCTGGGCGAAGGCGCGTATTTTCGGGCCTTTTCGGAACCCGGCCGGGCGGTGCCCTACTCGGCCATCACGGCGCGGCGCCGGCCGGCGCGCTTGGCGGCGTACATCGCCGAGTCGGCGGCGTCGAGCAGCGGCGCCGGCGAAGGCGCGCCGGCACCGACCGCGCTGGCCACGCCCACGCTCAGCGTCACGTGCGGCGCCAGCGGCGAATCGGGGTGCGGCAGCGCGGCGTCCTCCACCGCCTCGATGCAGGCCAGCGCCAGCGCCATCGCCTCGGCGCGGTCGGTGTGCGGCAGCAGCAGCGCGAACTCCTCGCCGCCGTAGCGCGCCACCAGGTCGCCGGCGCGGCGCACGCAGTTGCGCAGCAATTGGGCGATGGCGCGCAGGCACTCGTCGCCCATCGGGTGGCCGCGGCTGTCGTTGAAGCGCTTGAAGTGGTCGACGTCGACCAGCAGCAGCGCCAGTGGCTGGCCGTGGCGGCCGCTGCGCTGCCATTCGTCGTGCAGGGCGCGGTCGAAGCGGCGCCGGTTGGCGATGCCGGTCAGCGCGTCGGTCTCCGAGAGGTGCGCGAGCTGCGCGTTGGCGTCGCGCAGCGCCTGCGCGTAGGCCTCGCGGTCGGACAGGTCGGTGAACAGCGCCACGAAGCGCGCGCCGCCGGCGCTGTCCAGCCGCGAGAGCGAGAGCTGCACGGCGATGCTGTGGCCGTCGCGGTGGCGGGCGCGGATGTCCTGCGGTGCGGCGCGGCCGGCGCGCGCCTCGGCGCCGAGCTCGCCCGGCACGAGCACGCCGATGTCGCGCCCGACCAGATCGGCCTCGGGCCAGCCGAAGATCGTCGCCGTGGCCGGATTGGCCGACAGCACCACGCCCTGCTCGTCGAGCGTGACGATGGCCGACTGCGCCGTGCCGATCACCGCATGCAGCTGCGCGCGGCTCTCGGCCAGCCGGGCATTGAGCTGCTCGAGCTGCTGCTCGCGATGCACGAGATCGGTGACGTCGACGCGCACGCCGGCCACGCCACCCAGGCGCGTCGGCCGCTCCTCGATGCGCATCCAGCGGTTGCCCGGCAGCTCCTGCAGGAGGGGTTGGTCGGCGTGGTGATGGCGGTACAGGCGCTCTTCCAGCCAGGCCGACTCCCGCCCCTCGGCCCCCGGGTACTGGCCGCGCGCGAGGCCGTAGCGCAGCAGATCCTCGAAGTGCGCGCCGGCGCGGATGGCCGGCGCGCTGCGCTCGTAGATCTCGCGGTAGCGCTGGTTGCAGACCACCAGCCGGTCGTCGGCGTCGAAGAGCGCGAAGCCGTCGGGCAATGCTTCGAGCGCATCCTCCAGGCGCTCGCGCTCCTGCTGCGCCTGGGCGCGCGCCGCATCGAGCGCACGCTCCTTCTCGACCAGATCGGAGACGTCGACGCTGAAGGCCAGCAGCGAGCCGTCGGCCAGGCGCTGCTCGGTGATGCGGCGCCAGCGGCCATCGGGCATCTGGCGCAGGATGGGCGCGCCCGGCTCGCGGTGCTGGCGCAGCCGCTGCGCGACGAAGCCTTCGAGGTCGCCTTGCGCCACCGGGATCATGCCCAGCGCCGCCGCCTCGCGCAGCAGTTCCTCGAAGCTGCACCCCGGCGCCAGCATGTGCGACAGGCCGGGGTAGAGCGCGCGGAAGTTGCGGTTGCACAGCACCAGCCGGTCCTGCGCGTCGAACAACACGATGGCGGCGTCCATCGCGTCCATCGCCTCCAGGTAGGGCGGCTCGCGGCCGCCGCCCAGCGCCGCCTTCAGTGCCCGCCACCAGCGCACATGGCGCGGCGAGCGGTGGGCGGCAAGCGAGACAGGCATGGAAACAGCGGGCACGGCGATAGGCAAGCCGCAGCATAAGGCCTGGGTCTGCGCTTGACATCGATCAGCACCTACGTATTCTGTATACAGAGTACAGACACCGATGAACGCCCCGCTGCTCAAGCTGCATGTCGCGCCCGACCTGGTCGATCAGGTCTACCAGGCCCTGCTCGGCGCCATCGCCGACGGCACGCTGGCGCCCGGCGCGCGCCTGACGCAGGAGGAGATCGCCCAGCAGCTGGCGGTGTCGCGCCAGCCGGTGCTGCAGGCGCTGCGCCAGCTCAAGCAGGACGGCCTGGTGCTCGATGCGCCCGGCCGCGGCGTGCAGGTGGCGCCGCTCACCGCGGCCGGCACCGCCGCCGTCTACCAGGTGCGCGGTGCACTCGACGCGCTGGCCGCCGGGCTGGCCGCGCAGCGCCGCGAGGCGCTCGATGCGAAGCTGATCGAGCGCGGCCGCAAGGCGGCACGGGGACGCAACGTGCAGGCCATGATCGAGGCCGACGCCGCCTTCCACAGCGCCGTCTACGCGGCCTCGGGCAACCCGCTGATCGCGCGCAGCGCCCACCTGCACTGGGCGCACATCCGCCGCGCCATGGGCGCCTCGCTGCAGGCCACCACGCTGCGCGACGCGGTGTGGGACGAGCACGAAACCATCGCCCGCGCGATCGCCGCCGGCGACGCCGCGCGCGCCGAACGCCTGATGCGCGAGCACGCCGCGCGCGCCAGCGAACACATCACACGCCGCCTCGAGGCCGCCTTCGGCGCCGAGGCCCGCAACGCCTGAGGAGACACACGATGAGACTGAGCCTCGAGCAGATCGCGCAGTTCGACCGCGACGGCTACCTGTTCTTCTCCGGCCTGTTCAGCCCCGAAGAAACGCGCACGCTGACCGCCGCCGTGCCCGAGCTGTACGCGCGCCGCGAGGCCTACAACGTGCGCGAGAAGGGCTCGGACGCGGTGCGCACGAACTTCGCCGCTCACCTCTACAGCGAGCCCTTCGCGAAGCTGGCGCGGCATCCGCGCATGGTCGAGCCGGTGCAGGATCTGTTCGGCGAGAAGCTCTACATGCACCAGTTCAAGATCAACGGCAAGATGGCCTTCGAGGGCGACGTCTGGCAGTGGCACCAGGACTACGGCACCTGGAAGAACGACGACCTGATGCCCACCGAGCGCGCCATGAACGTGGCGATCTTCCTCGACGACGTCAACGCCTTCAATGGGCCGCTGATGTTCATCCCGGGCAGCCACAAGAAGGGCGTGGTGGATGCCAAGCACGACCTCACCACCACCAGCTACCCGCTGTGGACGGTCGACAACGACCTGATCCGCCAGCTGGTCGAGCGCGCCGGAGGAAAGAACGGCGGCATCGTCTCGCCGCAGGGCCCGGCCGGTTCGATGATCCTGTTCCACTCCTGCCTGGTGCATGCGTCGGCGAGCAACCTCAGCCCCTGGAACCGCGTCAGCGTCTACCTGAGCCTGTGCGCGCTGAGCAACCACATCCGCCGCTTCAAACGGCCCGAGTACATCGCGCACCGCGACTTCAGCGCCATCGACTGCCTGCCCGACGACTGCCTGCTGAAGCACTATCCGGTGGAGCTACCGTGGAAGAACGGCATGCCGGGCAGCGCGCTGGTGACCTCCTCCGAGCCCATCGCCGACACCAGAAAGGCGGCCTGACATGAATCTGCACGCCAAGCTCCTGCAGCGCCAGGCCGAAGGCCGGCCGGTGCGCGTCGGGCTGATCGGCGCCGGCAAGTTCGGCTCGATGTACCTGGCGCAGATCCCGCGCACGCCGGGCGTGCATCTGGTGGGCATCGCCGACCTGTCGCCCTCGGCCGCGCAGGCCAACCTCGCGCGTGTCGGCTGGGAGGCGCAGCGCACGCAGGCCGGCTCGCTGGCCGAGGCAGTCAAGACCGGCGCCACGCACGTAGCCGACGACTGGCGCTCGCTGGTGCGCCACCCGGCGATCGACGTGATCGTCGAGTGCACCGGCAACCCCGTCGCGGCGGTCGAGCATTGCCTTGCGGCGTTCAAGGAGAAGAAGCACGTCGTCAACGTCACCGTCGAGGCCGATGCCTTCTGCGGCGCGCTGCTGGCTCAGCGCGCCGCCGAAGCCGGCGTCGTCTACTCGCTGGCCTTCGGCGACCAGCCGGCGCTGATCTGCGATCTGGTCGACTGGGCGCGCACCTGCGGCTTCCCGGTGGTGGCGGCGGGGCGCGGCCACAAGTGGCTGCCGCACTTCTGCGAATCCACGCCCGAGACGGTGTGGGGCCACTACGGCCTGACGCCCGAGCAGGCGAAGCGCGGCGGGCTGAACCCGAAGATGTTCAACAGCTTCCTCGACGGCTCCAAGCCCTCCATCGAATCGACCGCGGTGTCCAACGCCACAGGCTTGGCGGTGCCCAGCAACGGCCTGCTGTACCCACCGGCCAGCGTGGAAGACATTCCCTACGTGACGCGGCCGAAGAGCGAAGGCGGCGTGCTCGAGAAGAAGGGCATGGTCGAGGTGATCTCCTCGCTCGAGCCCGACGGCCGCAAGATCCCCTACGACATCCGCATGGGCGTGTGGGTCACGGTCGAGGCCGAGACCGAGTACATCAAGAACTGCTTCGAGGAATACAACGCCCACACCGATCCGAGCGGGCGCTACTTCACGCTCTACAAGCGCTGGCACCTGATCGGCCTGGAGGTGGGCGTGTCGGTGGCGGCGGTGGCGCTGCGCGGCGAGCCCACCGGCGTGGCCATGGGCTGGAACGCCGACGTGGTGGCCACCGCCAAGCGCGACCTCGCACCCGGCGAGATGCTCGACGGCGAAGGCGGCTATACGGTGTGGGGCAAGCTGCTGCCGGCCGCCACCTCGGCCGCGATGGGCGGGCTGCCGCTGGGCCTGGCGCACAACGTGAAGCTGCTGCGCGCGGTGAAGAAGGGCCAGAGCCTGAGCTGGGACGACGTGGCCATGGACACCAGCACCGATGCCTACCGCACGCGGCGCGCGATGGAGGCGATGTTCGCCCCCGCGTCTTCTCGATCGGGATAAGCGGCGCAGCCCCGGGCGGGCTTCGCACCGGACACCCCACCGGACAGGCCGGCCGTCAAGGGCCGGCAGCCTCTGCATGCATCTGAAACACGCAGACGCACGCCCAGAAGACCCCTAGCAGGTTTCTTCTGCGTCGGGATGTAAGCCAATTGCGCTTTGCCAAGTTTTGACGCAATTTGGCCGCAGACAGGCCCCAAGATGCGCCGCATCAACACGGGGAGTGGGCCTTGTCCTTTTTCGGCTTGACGTTCGGCAGGCGTGCCGCGGCGCAGAGTGCGCCTCGACTGGCCGTTGCGCGGCCCGCGCTCGGCGGCTGGTTCGCACGCGACGAGGCCATCATGGGCACGGCCATCCACGTCGAGCTGTGGGGCGAGGACGAGCGCGACGCGCAATGCGCCATCACCGCGGTGATGGACGAGATGCACCGCATCGACCACACGATGAGCCCGCACAAGCCGGAGTCGGAGCTCTCGCGCATCAACCGCGACGCCGCGCGCGAAGCCGTGCCGCTGTCGGCCGAGATGTACCGCCTGATCGAGCGCGCGCTGGAGTTCTCACGCTTCTCCGACGGCGCCTTCGACATCAGCTTCGCCAGCGTCGGCAACCTCTACGACTACCGCGCCGGCACGGCGCCTTCGGCGCAGGCGCTGGCGCGCGGCCTGGCGGCGATCGGCTGGCAGCACCTGATCCTCGATCCGAAGACGCGCAGCCTGCGCTTCGGCCGCGAGGGCATGCGCATCGACCTGGGCGGCTTCGCCAAGGGCCATGCGGTCGACAACGCGGTGGCCATCCTCGGCGAGCTGGGCGTGCGCCACGCGATCGTCAGCGCCGGCGGCGACAGCCGCGTGCTCGGCGACCGGCGCGGCCGGCCCTGGAGCGTGGCGATCCGCGACCCGCGCCGCGAAGGCGGCGTGGTGGCCGTGCTGCCGCTGGAAGACACCGCGATCTCGACCTCGGGCGACTACGAGCGCTATTTCGAGCGCGACGGCGTGCGCTGCCACCACCTGATCGACCCGCGCAGCGGCCGCTCGCCGGACGCGCTGCGCAGCGTGACCATCCTGGCCCCCGATGGCCTGACCGCCGAGGGCCTGTCCAAGACGGTATTCGTGCTCGGCGCGCAGCGCGGGCTCGAGCTGATCGAGTCGCTCGACGGCGTGGACGCCGTCGTGGTCGACGCCCAAGGCGCATTGCACTACTCGTCGGGGCTGCTCTCGGGCGGCACGCAAGGCATCGCCATGGCACGGCAGTGACCGGCCCGCATCTTTCAGCAGTAGCAGTACCAGTGGAGGTGAAGATGAGGACACTCACGCACAAGCAGGGCCGCATCGCGGCGTTCGGGTTGGCCGCCGTCGCCGCGGCCGTGCTCGCGGGCTGTTCGGGCGGCAGCACCAGCGACGGCTCGGTCACGGTCGAGGGCAACGTGCCCATCGTCTATGCCAAGCGCTCGACGGCGATGACCATCAACCCGACCAACGGCTCGCCCTTCGCGCCGGGCGGCGACCTGATCCTGCGCGAGAAGTCCAGCCCCAGCGCGCCCGAGCACAACCTGACCTCGCAGTTCACGCGCGACGCGCAGGGCGTCGCCAACGGCGACGCGTCGGACCCCGAGGTTTCGTACGACGGCAAGAAGATCGTCTTCACGATGAAGTGCCCGGCCACCAACCCGGCCACCATCAACGGCGCGCCGGCCTGCACCGGGCGCTGGAACATCTGGGAATACGACATGAGCACGGGCGGGCTGACCGGCGGCAGCTTCCGCCGCCTGACCGCCTCGACCACGGACGACGACGTCGACCCGGCCTACCTGCCGGGCGGCGGCTTCGTGTTCTCGTCCAACCGCCAGGGCCTGACCAAGACGGTGCAGGGCAACCAGACCTTCTACGCGCTCGACGAATACGAGCGCGAGCGGGTGCTGCAGCTGCACACCATGGACAAGGACGGCGGCGCCATCACGCAGATCTCGGTGAACGCCAGCCACGACCGCAACCCGGTGGTGCGCAGCAACGGCGAGATCATGTTCTCGCGCTGGGAGCATGCCGGCATCCGCAACCGCTTCGCGATCTTCCGCGTCAAGCCCGACGGCACCGACATGTTCGTGCTGTACGGCTCGCAGAGCCCGGGCAACAGCTTCCTGCACCCGCGCGAGATGGATCCGGCCGGCAAGTACAAGGGCTTCGTCTCCTCCGACCTGATGGCGCTGTCGCGCACCCAGGAAGGCGGCTCGCTGATGTTCATCGACGCGGCCAACTACTCCGAATACAACACGCCGGCCAACAAGACGGTCGCGGCCGTCGGCGGCCAGACCGAGGTGACCGAGAAGGCGCTCAACCAGAACCGCGGCCTCTCGCCCTACGGCCGCATCACCACGCCCTACCCGCTGTGGGACGGCACCGACCGCGTGCTGCTCGCCTACCGCCCCTGCGAGGTGACGCGCAACGGCACGGTGATCCCCTGCGCCAACCTCACCGCCGCCGAGCGCGCCTCGCTGGAAGACGAGACGATGTCGCGCGCCGAGCGCGCCGCCGCTGCGGTGCAGGACAACGCGCCCGCCGCCTATTCCATCTACATGTTCGACCCGGCCAAGCAGACCTTCCTGCCCGTCGCCACGCCGCCGGCCGGCTTCATGTACGTCGACCCGGTGGCGATCGACAAGCGCGCCGAGCCCAACGCCACCGCCCCGACCAGCGTCGACGCGACGCTGGCCGCGCAGGGCCTGGGCGAGATCGAGGTGCGTTCCGTCTACGACACCGACGGCCTGGAGCGCAACGGCGAGACCATGCTGGCCGCCTCCGACCTGCCGGCCGGCTGCAGCGCCGGCATCGCCAAGACCGCGCCGCTGAGTGCCGCCGACACGCGCGCCCAGGTGGCCGACCTGCGCCGCCTGAAGGATCCGGCCGACGCCGCCTACGGCTGCTCGCCGATGCGCTTCATCCGCGCCACGCGCGTGGTCGGGCCGCAGGCCGGCAGCACCGCGATGCGCGAGGCGATCGGCGAGACCGACTTCGAGCCGCAGCAGATCCTCGGCTATGCACCGATCGAGCCGGACGGCTCGTTCAAGCTGCACGTGCCGGCCGACACGCCGATCGGGCTGACCGTGATCGACAACAAGGGCCGCGGCGTGCAGACGCACCTGAACTGGATCCAGGTGCGCCCCGGCGAGCGCCGCACCTGCCTGGGCTGCCACAGCCCGCGCCGCGGTGCCTCGATCAACTCCGGCACCGTGGTCGACACGCTGCCGGCGGCGCTGAACACGGCGCTGGCGAGCCAGCACCAGTCCGGCGAGACGCTGGCTTCGACGCGCACGCGTCTGGACGCGAGCCGCCTCGTGATGTCCACCGACATGGAGTTCACCGACGTGTGGGCCACCGGCACGAGCGCGCGCGCGCCGGTCACCATCCGCTACACCGGCAATGCCAATCCGGCCGACGACCTGCGCACCGCGGTGCCGACCAACGGCTTCGTCAACTACCCGGATCACGTGCAGCCGCTGTGGTCGCGCGACCGCGGCACCAACACCTGCACCAACTGCCACGCCGATCCAGCCAAGCTCGACCTGCGCGGCACGATCTCCGGCACCGGCCGCGTGACCTCCTACGAGGAGCTGGTGCTCGGCGACCCGGTGATCGACCCCGCCACCGGCCTGCCGCAGACGCGTCTGCGCGACGGCGAGCCCGAGATCGTGCGCGGCGCGGCCCTGGTCGAGACCATGGCCCCCGGCGTATTCGGCATGGCGCGCGCTTCGCGTCTGGGCGAGATCATCTTCGGCGAGAACCTGAAGGCCAGCGCCGCCGCGCGCACCGCGCACCCGAACCCGCCGGCCGGCCCGCCCGACCACTCGACCCTGCTCAACCTCGCCGAGAAGCGCGTCGTCTCCGAGTGGATGGACCTGGGCGGCCAGTACTACAACAATCTGGCGGCCAACGGCAGCCCGGTGCGCGTGGCCAGGCTGAGCCAGACCGTCTTCGAGAGCGCCGTATTCCCGATCCTGCAGTCCGACTGCGCGAGCTGCCACCAGCCGAACGGCAACTCGGGCGCGGCGCAGACGGCGCAGAGCTTCGCCGACAACCGCTTCGTGCTGGCCGGCAGCATCGAAGGCGACTACAACGTGACGCTGACGATGATCTCCGACGTCTGCAACGGGCCTTCGAGCGCGTTGCTGCGCCGTCCGTCGACCGCGCCGCACCCCTCGGGCGCGACCGGCAGCGCAGCGCCGCTGCCGGCCGGCGGCGCCAAGTACAACACCATCGCCAGCTGGATCGCCAGCGGCTGCCAGACCCAATGACGAAGAAGCGCCCTGCCGCGATCGCTGCGCTTGCCGCTGCCGCACTGCTCGCCAGCTGCGGCGGCGGCAACCCGCTGTCCAACCCCGACTCGATCCAGAACCCGGGGCAGACGACCGGCCAGAAGCTGTCGTTCATCTACTTCCAGAAGTGCGTCAACCCGATCTATTCGCTGCGGCTGCAGGTGAACCAGAACGGGGTCACGACCACCAACACCTGCGCCAGCGGCGGCTGCCACGACACCAACACCGGCACCGGCGGCGCGCTGCGCCTGATCGGCTCGGCGCCGATGGTCGACCTGTCGAATCCGGCCAACACGCCCGAGGTGGTGCGCGCGAGCGACATGTACAAGAACTTCTATTCCTCGCAGGGCGCCACCGTGATCGGCGCGCCCGGCGAGAGCCGCCTGCTCGAGAAGCCGATGCTGCAGGTGCTGCACGGCGGCGGACAGATCTTCTTCGACGCCAACGACCCGAACGCGAAGCGCATCTCCTTCTGGATCAGCCGGCCCATGCCGCAGGGCCAGGACGAGTTCAGCATCGCCGGCAACAGCATGCTCACCTCCACCGGCGACTGCCTCGACCAATGACACCGCCCTCGCACCGGGCGGCACGCGCCCTTGCCGCGCTCGCGATCGGCCTGGCCGCCGGCGCGGCGCTTCCCGCCTTCGCCGCCGACGAGGCGCCGCCGCGCACCGAACGCCTGCAGGTCACCGACCCGTACCTGGAGATGCACACCGGTCCGGGCCGCGGCTACCCCATCCACCACGTCGCCGCGCGCGCCGAGTGGGTCGAGATCGAGCTGCGCTACACCGACTGGTACAAGGTGCGCACCGAGAACGGCAAGGAAGGCTGGGTGCACCGCCGCCAGCTCGTCACCACGCTGACCGACGCCGGCGTGGCGCGCTCCTTCCGCGACCTCGCCTTCGACGACTACCTGCAGCGCCGCGTCGAGCTGGGCGCCGGCTGGGGCCACTTCAAGAAGGAGCCGATGCTCAAGTTCTGGGCCGGCTACAAGCTCTCGGAATCGATCGGCGTCGAGGCCACGGTGGGCCAGGTGCAGGGCGTGTTCTCGGGCACGAGCTTCTGGCACGTCAACCTGCAGCTCGAGCCCTTCTCCGACCAGCGCATCTCGCCCTTCTTCGCGGCGGGCATGGGCAACTTCAAGAACATCCCGAACACCAGCCTGGTGTCGGCGATCACCACCGACGCGCGCCTGGCCAACGCCTCGATCGGCGTGCGCTACTACCTCACCGATCGCTTCGTGCTGCGCGCCGACTACTCGATCTACACGGCCTTCCTGAACGACACGCGCTCGGGCGAATACCGCGCCCTCACCGGCGGCCTGTCGTTCTTCTTCTGAGCTCGCGACGAGAACAACACCATGCGACTGACCCTGCTTGCCCTGACCGCGGCGCTTGCCGCCCCCGCCCTTGCACAGACCGCCGCCCCCGCGCAGCAACCCGCCAACGAGCAGGTGATCGCGCCGGAGGTGCAGCGCCGCGACGTGCGCATCCCGCAGTTCCCCTCCAAGGACTTCGAGGTCGGGCTGCTCGCCGGCACCTACGCGACGCAGAGCTTCGGCGCCAGCGCCGTCGGCGGCGTGCGCCTGGGCTACCACCTCAGCGAGGACTTCTTCGTCGAGAGCGTGTACGCGCGCACCAAGGTCAGCGACAAGACCTTCGAGGAGATCTTCCCCGGCTCCGGCCCGCTGGCCGACACCGACAAGAAGCTCAGCTACTACAACGTCTCGGCCGGCTACAACCTCTTCCCGGGCGAGATCTTCCTCGGCAGCAAGTACGCCAAGGCCTCGTCGATCTACGTGATCGGCGGCGTCGGCAGCACCAAGTTCGCCAACCAGCGCAAGCAGACCTTCAACGTCGGCTTCGGCTTCCGCGTGCTGTTCACCGACCGCTGGGCGGTGCGCGTCGACGTGCGCGACCACATCTTCAGCTACGACCTGCTGGGCGTGCGCCAGAACACCCAGAACCTCGAGCTGACCACCGGCTTCGCCTACTACTTCTGAGCCCGTCCATGAGCCACGGATCGACTCCCCTGCCCTCCCCCGCGCGGCGCCGCCTGCTCGGCAGCGCGCTCGCGCTGACGGCCGGCGCCGCGGTGTGCCGCACCGGCCGCGCCGCCATCGGCAGTGGCCCGGCGCCCGACTTCACGCTGCGCAGCACCGCCGGCAGCAACGTGCGCCTGCAGGAGCAGCGCGGCCAGGTGGTGATGGTCAACTTCTGGGCCACCTGGTGCGGCCCCTGCAAGATCGAGATGCCGCACCTGGTGCGCCTGTACGACAAGTACCGCGCCTCGGGCTTCCAGCTGCTGGGCGTGAACATCGACGACGACCCGCGCAACGCCGCCGCCGGCGCCGCCAAGCTGGGCATCACCTTCCCGGTGCTGCTCGACGGCGACAAGCGCGTCGCCAAGCTGTACGAGCTCAGCACCATGCCGACCACGCTGCTGATCGACCGCGACGGCCGCCTGCGCCACGTGCACCGCGGCTACCGCGACGGCTACGAGCAGACCTACGACCAGCAGGTGCGCGAGCTGCTGAAGGCATGATGAAGACGCACCGCCCCGCCCTTCTTCTCGCGGCGCTCGCCGGCGCGGCAGCGCTCGCCGGCTGCTCGTCGTGGCACATGCCCACGCTGCCCGAGCCCTGGGTCAAGCCCTACGAGCGCGAGCGCCTCGCCGACCCGATCATGAAACCCGGCAGCGACGGCCTGGCCGCGCGCCACCGCGAGCACGTGCTGGTGGTGCGCGAGGCCGCGCGCGGCGCCAACACGGCGCAAGGAGGCGGCTGTGGCTGCAACTGAACTGCGCGTGCTCTGGCAGCGCATCGCAGGCTTGTTCGGCAGCCTGCTCGCGATGGGCGGCGCCAAGGCGATCGAGCTGCCCGAGAACCGCGCCGAGGGCCTGTACCACCTCTACAAGGGCGGCGGCGTCACGGCCGACGGCCCGGCGCTGCTGGTGCGCAAGAGCATCGCCGACAAGGTCTCGCTGTCGGGCTCGTACTACGTCGACGCGGTGAGCAATGCCTCGATCGACGTGGTCACCACCGCCAGCCCCTTCAAGGAGACGCGCAAGGCCTACGACTTCGGCGTAGCCTACGCACACCGCGACGCGCTGATGTCGCTGGGCGTCTACCGCAGCAAGGAGCCCGACTACCAGGCCGACAGCGTCAGCATCGACGTCGCCCAGGAGGTCTACGGCAACATGACCACCATCGCGCTGGGCTTCACGCGCGGCGTCGACAAGGTCCTCAAGCACAACGAGCCGACCTTCAACGACAACGCCAAGCACTGGCAGTACCGCCTCGGCGTGACGCAGGTGCTGACGCCGCGCCTGCTGGGCAGCGTCAACCTCGAGGTGGTGTCCGACGACGGCTACCTCGGCAGCCCCTACCGCGTGGCGCGCGTGTTCGGCGCTGCCGTGCCGGAGCGCAACCCGCGCACGCGCACCAGCCGCGCGCTCAAGTTCCGCATGATCGGCGACCTCGGCGAGCGCAACGCCGCGCGCGCCGAGTACCGCTACTTCTGGGACACCTGGAACATCAAGGCCCACACGCTGGAAGCCGGCTACAGCCGCTACGTCGGCAACGACTGGTTGGCCGACGGCTTCGCGCGCTTCTACAAGCAGGGCAAGGCGCTGTTCTACAGCGACAACGCCACCAGCGAGACGCTCTACCTGTCGCGCAACCGCCAGCTCAGCGCCTTCCGCAGCTTCGGTATCGGCGGCAAGCTGAGCTACGTCTACAAGCGCGTGCCCGGCGAGTACGAGCTCAAGATCAACGGCTCGCTCGAACGCATCCGCTTCGACTACAGCGACTTCACCGACATCCGCAGCGGCGAGGCCTACACCTTCAACGCCAACCTGCTGCAGCTGTACGTGACGGCCACCTTCTGAATCCCGAAAGCATCGACGCCATGGCGCTCCTCACCCGTTTCCATCAGGCGCTCGCCGGCCTCGCGCTGGCCGCCGCGCTGCTGCCCGCCTTCGCCCAGACCGCCGCGCCGCCCGCCGCGCCCAACACGCTCGACGCGCGCATCCAGGACGTGAAGGGCGACGTCATCCGCCTCAACCGCGACTTGCTGGTGCTGGAGGAGGAGCTGCTGTTCCCGGCCAATACGCAGGTGGCGCTGTTCGTGTCGATGGACGTGGGCAAGCTGTTCCAGCTCGACTCGGTGCAGATCAAGCTCGACGACAAGCCGGTCGCCAACTACCTCTACACGCCGCTCGAGGTGAGCGCGCTGCACCGCGGCGGCGTGCAGCGCGTCTACCTCGGCAACCTGCGCGCCGGCAGCCACGAGCTGGTGGCCTTCTTCACCGGCCAGGGCCCGCACGAGCGCGACTACAAGCGCGGCGCGACGGTCAAGTTCGACAAGGGCACCGAGCCCAAGTACATCGAGCTGCGCATCAAGGATTCCACCGGCAAGCTGCAGCCGGAGTTCGACGTCAAGGTCTGGCAGTAGGCGTGCGCATGTTCGTGAGACCCCTGCTCGCGGCCGCCGCGCTGGCGGCCTGCGCCGCGGCCGGCGCCGCACCGCCCAAGCCCTGGCCGGTGCCGGCCAACGAGGCGGCGCGCCCGGTCGAGGCGCCGCACTACGGCGATGCGCTGTTCCATTTCTTCCAGGACCGCTACTTCACGTCGATCACGACGCTGATGGCCTCGCAGCATTTCCAGCGCATCGCCCCGCACGACGACGAGGCCGAGGTGCTGCGCGGCGGCATGCTGCTCTCCTACGGCCTGCACAAGGAGGCCGGCGAGATCTTCGCGCGCCTGATCGACAAGGGCGCGGCCCCGCCGGTGCGCGATCGCGCCTGGTTCTACCTCGCCAAGATCCGCTACCAGCGCGGCTTCCTCGCCGAGGCCGACGACGCCGTCGCGCGCATCGGAGCGGATCTGCCCAAGTCGCTCGAGGAAGACCGGCTGCTGCTGCAGTCCAACCTGATGATGGCGCGCGGCGACTACGCCGGCGCGGCGGCGCTGCTCGAGGGCGTCGACAAGCAAAGCCCGCTCGGCCAGTACGCGCGCTACAACCTCGGCGTCGCGCAGGTGAAGAGCGGCGAGGTGGACAAAGGCGTCAAGCTGCTCGAGCAGATCGGCCTCACGCCGGCCCCCGACGAAGAGATGCGAGCCCTGCGCGACAAGGCCAACCTCGCGCTCGGCTTCGCCGCGCTGCAGGCCGCCAAGCCGGACGAGGCGCGCCAGTCGCTGCAGCGCGTGCGCATGCAGGGCATGCTGTCGAACAAGGCGCTGCTCGGCTTCGGCTGGGCCGCCGCCGAGCTGAAGGATCCCAAGCAGGCGCTGGTGCCCTGGCTCGAACTCGCGCAGCGCGACGCCAGCGACGCCGCCGTGCTGGAGGCGCGCATCGCGATTCCCTACGCCTACGCCGAGCTGGGCGCCTACGGCGAGGCCACCGAGCAGTACAACGGGGCCATCGCCGCCTACGAGGCTGAGGGCGGCCGGCTCGAGGAGTCGATCGCCGCGATCCGCTCGGGCACGCTGATCGAGGGTCTGATCGAGCGCAACCCGGGCGAGGAGATGGGCTGGTTCTGGTCGATCCGCGAGCTGCCGCAGATGCCGCACGCCAGCCACCTGACGCAGGTGATGGCGGGCCACGAGTTCCAGGAGGCGTTCAAGAACTACCGCGACCTGCGCTTCCTCGACCGCAACCTGAAAGACTGGGAAGACAAGCTCGGCGTATTCGGCGACATGCTGGACAACCGCCGCCGCGCCTACGCCGAGCGCCTGCCGGCCGTGCAGGCGCAGGCGCGCGCCGTCAACCTGAAGGCGC
The DNA here is from genome assembly GCA_017983795.1 of Piscinibacter sp. Taxonomy (GTDB): domain Bacteria; phylum Pseudomonadota; class Gammaproteobacteria; order Burkholderiales; family Burkholderiaceae_C; genus Piscinibacter. The sequence continues at coordinate 113,443 of JAGOAS010000008.1, read as the reverse complement.
TGGCCGAGCGCCGCGACGCGGTGGCCGGCGAGGTCGAGCGCGCCGTGCGCGAGCAGGATCCGCAGGCCTTCGCCAACGCGAAGGATCGCGAGCTGCTCGCCGTGGTCGACGCAGTGAAGAAGGGCCTCGCCGACGTGAGCGACGACAGCGAGGCCGAGCGCATTCGCGAGCGCACGCGCCTGGTGTCGGGCGCGCTGACCTGGCGCCTGGCGCAGGAGTACCCGGCGCGCGCCTGGGAAGCGCGCAAGGACATGAAGACCATCGATGCCGAGCTCGCCCAGGCGCGCGAGCGCGAGGCCGCGGTGGCGCGCGCGCAGGTCGAGGAGCCGGCGCGCCACGAAGCCTTCGCCCGCCGCATCGCCGAGCTGGCCGCGCGCATCAAGGGGCTGATCCCGCGCGTCGCGGCGCTGTCGGAAGACCAGCGCAAGGAGGTGCAGGAGATCGCCGTCGCCGAGCTGAACCGCCAGAAGGAGCGCCTCGCCACGTATTCGCAGCAGGCGCGCTTCGCCGTCGCGCAGATGTACGACCGCGCGACCTCCGCGCCGCAGAAGAAGGACAGCGATGCGCCGGCCCAGTGACCCGACTCGCCTCGCGCTGCGCCCGCTCGTCGTGCTGACGATGCTCGCGCTGGCCGGCTGCGCCAGCCAGAAGAAGGGCTTCCCTGGCGACGACCAGCCGACGCTGGCCACACTGGGCACGCGCACGGCCGAGGTGCCCAAGGACAAGAAGATCGCCTCCAACGAGGAGCAGACGATCACCGCCTACCGCAAGTTCCTCGAGGTGGCGCCCAAGGCGCCGCAGCGCGCCGAAGCGATGCGCCGCCTCGGCGACCTCGAGATGGACGTGGCCGACCAGCGCTCCGCCGCCGGCCAGGGCCCGGCCTCCGGCCCCGACTACCGCGCCGCGGTGAAGCGCTACGAGGAGTTCCTCAAGGCCTTCCCCGACGACAAGGGCAACGATCGCGTCCACTACCAGCTCGCGCGCGCGCAGGAGCAGGCCGGCGATCTCGAGACCGCGCTGAAGACGCTCGACCGGCTGGTCGCCAACTACCCGAACACGCTGTACCGCGACGAGGCCAACTTCCGCCGCGGCGAGCTGCTGTTCTCGCTGAAGGACTACGCACGCGCCGAGCGCGCCTACAGCACCGTGCTCGGCACGCAGCACCGCACCGAGTTCAACGACCGCGCGCTGTACATGCAGGGCTGGTCGCGCTTCAAGCAGGGCAAGCTGGAAGATGCGCTGCAGTCCTTCTTCGGCGTGCTCGACGCGCGCGCCCGCGGCCTGGGCAGCGAGGGTAGCCTGGAGACGCTGCCGGGCCTGTCGCGCGCCGACCGCGAGCTGCTGGAAGACACCTTCCGCGTCACCAGCATCAGCCTGGCCAATCTGCAGGGCGCCGAGAGCATCCCGGGCTACATCAACGACCCGCAGCGCCACGCCTACGAGTACCGCGTCTACGAGCAGCTCGCCGAGCTCTACCTCAAGCAGGAGCGCGTGAAGGACGCCGCCGACACGCTGGGCGCCTTCGCGCGGCGCAACCCGCTGCACGCGCAGGCGCCGCAGCTGCAGGCGCGCGTGATCGAGATCTACCAGGGCAACGGCTTCCCGGCGCTGGCGCTGGACGCGAAGAAGGACTACGTCTCGCGCTACGGCGTGGGCAGCGAGTTCCGCCGCGCCAACCCGGCCGGCTGGCAGAAGGCCCAGCCGCTGGTGAAGACGCACCTCACCGAGCTGGCGCGCCACTATCACGCCAGCGCGCAGAAGAGCAAGGCGAGCGCCGACTACCAGGAAGCGGTGAAGTGGTACCGCGCCTACATCGCGGCCTACCCGAACGACCCCGAGACGGCGCAGAACAACTTCCTGCTCGCCGAGCTGCTCTACGAGGACAAGCACCTCGCCGAAGCGGCCGTCGAGTACGAGAAGGTCGCCTACCAGTACCCCAACCACGCCAAGGCGGCCGACGCCGGTTATGCGGCGCTGCTCAGCTATGCCGGGCAGGAAAAGGCGGCGCAGGGCGAGGCGCTGGCGGCGCTGCAGCGCGCCAGCGTCGACAGCGCGCTGCGCTTCGCCAAGACCTTCCCCAAGGACTCGCGCACCGGCACCGTGCTGACCAACGCGTCGGAGAAGCTGTTCGCGCTGCGTGATCCGGAGCGCGCGGAGAGCGTCGCGCAGCAGGTGCTCAAGCTCGACCCGCCGGCCGCCGCTGCGCAGCGCCGCGTCGCCTGGACGGTGGTGGCGCACAGCGCCTTCGACAAGGGCCGCTTCGCCGAAGCGGAGCAGGGCTACCGCGAGGTGCTCGCGCTGGTACCCGAGAAGGATGCGGCGCGCAACGAGCTGGTCGAGCGCCTCGCCGCCTCGGTCTACAAGCAGGGCGAGCTCGCGCGCGCAGCCGGCGACGGCAAGGCCGCCATCGCCCACTTCAACCGCGTGGCGGCCGTCGCGCCGACCTCGACGGTGCGCGCCAACGCGCAGTACGACGCGGCCGCCGCGATGATCGCGATGAAGGATTGGGAAGGTGCCTCGCGCTCGCTGGAAGACTTCCGCAGCCGCTTCCCCAATCACCCGCTGCAGGCCGAGGTGGGAGCCAAGCTCGCGCTGGCCTACCTGGAGCGCCAGCAATGGAGCCAGGCGGCCGGCGAGTTCGAGCGCGTGGCGGCAACGTCCAAGGACGCCAACGTCGCGCGCGAAGCGCTGTGGCAATCGGCCGAGCTGCACGAGAAGGCCGCCGACGCCAAGAGCGGCCCGCGCGCCACCGCGGCCAAGGCCTACGAGCGCTACCTCAAGCAGTACCCGCTGCCGCTGGAGCGCGGCCTGGAGGCGCGCTGGCGCATCGCCAAGTTCGCCAAGGCCGACGGCGACAACAAGCGCGAGGCGGCGCTGATGAAGGAGATCGTCCAGGGCGACCAGGCCGGCGGCAGCGCGCGCACCGACCGCACGCGCTACCTCGGCGCGAGCGCCGCGCTGGCGATGGCCGAGCCGGTGGTGGCCGAGTACCGCAAGGTCGCGCTGGTCGAGCCGCTGGCGCGCAACCTCAAGACCAAGAAGGCGAAGATGGAAGACGCGCTGAAGGCCTACGCACTGGCCGCCAACTACGGCGTGGCCGACGTCAGCACCGCGGCGACCTTCCACACCGCCGCGATCTACCAGGACTTCGGGCAGTCGATGATCAAGTCGGAGCGGCCGAAGAAGCTCTCCAAGATCGAGCGCGAGCAGTACGACGTGCTGCTCGAGGAGCAGGCCTTCCCCTTCGAGGAGAAGGCCATCGAGCTGCACGAGACCAATGCGAAGCGGGCGTCCGAGGGCATCTACGACAAGTGGGTGAAGCAGAGCTTCGAGGCGCTGGCCAAGTTGCGCCCGGTGCGCTACGGCAAGGCCGAACGGGCGGAAGGAGTGATCGATGCGATCCGCTGACGCTCTGATGCGCTGCGCCGCACTGGCCGCGCTCGCGGCGCTGGCCGGCTGCTCGACCCTCGGCAGCGGCGTGCAGGCGATCCAGGACACGGTGGTGACGCCGGTGGCCAAGGCGCTCGCGCCGGCGCCGGCCGCCTCGGCGGCGAATGGCGGCGCGGGCGTCTCGCCCAACGCGCCGCTGCTGCGCCCCGAGCCCACGGTGACGCCGGCGGTGCAGCGCGCCTTCGACGAGGCGCTGCGCGCGCTGCGCGCCGGCCGCAACGAAGACGCCGAGCGCGGCTTCAAGGCGCTGGCGCAATCCAACCCCGAGCTCGGCGGGCCGCACGCCAACCTGGGCGTGATCTACCGCCAGGCCGGCAAGTTCACGGAGTCGGTGGCGGCGCTCGAACGCGCCACCAAGGCGAGCCCCGAGCAGCCGCTGTACTTCAACCAGCTCGGCATCAGCTACCGCCACACCGGCCAGTTCGCCAAGGCGCGCGAGGCCTACGAGCATGCGCTCTCGCTGGATGCGAACTACGCCGCCGCGCAGCTCAACCTCGGCATCCTGTTCGATCTCTACCTGCGCGACAGCGGCCGCGCGCTGGAGGCCTACGAGCGTTATGCCGAACTCTCCGGCGGCAAGGATGCCGCGGTGGCCAAGTGGGTCACCGACCTGAAGAACCGCAAGCCGGCGCAGGGCAACGCGCCGGCCAGGAAGGAGCAGTCATGAAGTTCCCGACCGCTTCCACATGCGCGCTCGCGCTCGCGCTGCTGTCCGGCGCGGCGCTGGCGCAAGGCGCGAAAAAAACGGCGCCGGCGGCGGCCGCGCCGGCCGCCCCGGTGCAGGACCGCGCCGACATCGACCGCCAGCAGATCATCGGCAACCGCGAGCTGCCCAAGGTGCTGTACATCGTGCCCTGGAAGAAGCCCCTGCCCGGCGACCTCGCCGGCCGCCCCGGCGGCGGCGTGCTCGACGAGGCGCTCGCGCCCATCGACCGCGACGTATTCCGCCGCCAGATCAGCTACGACGCGCAGCTCGCGCCCCGATCCGATGCCGCCGCTCCGGCGGCGCGCTGAACCCCGAATCAAACCAGAGAGCCTTCACAGGAGTCACCCATGAGCGTGTTCGAGTTTGCCGTCAAGTTCTTCCAGGACAGCGGCGTCGCCATCTACTTCAGCATCACCATCATGGCGGTCGGCCTCGCGATCGCCATCGAGCGCTTCATCTTCCTCAGCCGCGCCCGCGCCGAGAACCGCAAGCTGTGGGCCAAGGTGCTGCCGATGCTGCAGGGCGGCAAGTTCAAGGACGTGCTCGGCGTCGCCTCCAGCTCGGACGCGGCCATCGGCAAGATCGTCACCAACGGCCTGGAGCGCATGCAGAGCCCGGCGCGCCGCGAGGACATCGACAACGCGATGGAGGAAGGCATGATGGAGATCGTGCCGCGCCTGGAAAAGCGCACCCACTACATCGCCACGCTGGCCAACGTGATCACGCTGGTCGGCCTGCTGGGCACCATCATCGGCCTGATCAAGGGCTTCACGGCGGTGGCGGCGGTCAACCCGGCGGAGAAGGCCGAGCTGCTCTCGGCCTCGATCTCGATCGCGATGAACAACACCGCCTTCGCGCTGTCGGTGGCGATCCCGTTCCTGCTCATCCACGCCTTCCTGCAGGCGCGCACCAGCGAGATCGTCGACGGCCTGGAGGCCGCCAAGATCAGCTTCCTGAACGTGGTGCAGCGCGTGCGCAACGACGCCGCCCCGACCGGCACGCGCTGAAGCGAGGAGTCCGCGATGAGAATCCGCCGCCCGCGCAAGCCGGTTGCGCATCTCGAGGTCACCGCGTTCATCAACGTGATCGTGGTGCTGGTGCCGTTCCTGCTGTCGACGGCGGTGTTCTCGCGCCTGTCCGTCATCGAGCTGTCGCTGCCGGCCAAGAACTCGGGGGTCGAGCAGCTCAAGGTGGACGACCTCAAGCTCGAGGTCGTGATCCGTCCGGACGCGCTGGACGTGGGTGACCGCATCGGCGGCCTGATCCAGCACATCCCGAACAACGCCCAGGGCTACGACCTGGCCTCGCTCGCCACGCTCATCCAGCAGGTCAAGGCGAAGTTCCCGGACACCAGGACGGCCACCGTGCTGGCGCAGCCGAACACCTCGTACGACGTGCTGGTCCACGTGATGGACTCGGTGCGCGAGGGCGTCCCGGCCGGCGCCGACCCGCATGCCAAGGGCAGCGCCGTCGAGCTGTTCCCCGACATCTCCATCGGCGACGCGCCGATCAGCGTCGCCAAGAAATAGCAGGGGCCGCCAGTGAAACTGACGCCAATCCAGAAACGCGCCGCCCGCAAGGAGCGCAACCACTCCGGCCTCGACATGAACCTCGTGGCCCTGATCGACATCTTCACGATCCTGATCTTCTTCCTGATGTCGAGCACCGGCGTCGAGATCCTCTCGACCGCGCAGGCCATCAAGCTGCCGCAGTCGACCGCCGAGAAGATGCCGCGCGAGATGCTGGTGGTAACGGTGAGCGCGACCGACATCCTGGTCGACGGCCGCAAGGTGGCGAGCGTGGCCGAGGCGATGGGCATCGAGGGCGACCTGATCCCGACGCTCAAGGCCGAGCTCGAGCTGCACGCCGGCCGCACCGTGCTGCGCAAGGAGAACGAGGCGCAGAGCAAGTCGGTGACGATCATGGGCGACAAGGAGATCCCCTACAGCCTGCTGCGCAAGGTGATGTACACCGCCGCGCGCGCCAACTACAGCGACGTGTCCTTCGCGGTGTCGCAGAAGGCGGTGAAGACATGAGCGCCGCGGTGATTTCGTTTCGCGGACACATCCTGCCCTGGGCGGTTTCGCCCGAGGACGAGGCGCGCTTCAAGCGCATCCTCAACATCGTGCTCGCGGTCTGCGTGCTGCTGTGCATCCTGCTGCTGCTGTGGCCCAAGCCGCAGATCGACCGCGCCGCGCCGCCCGAGGTGCCGCAGCGCCTGGCCAAGCTGGTGCTCGAGCAGCGCGAGACGCCGCCGGCGCTCAAGGCGCCGCCCGCGCCGGTGACGGGCGAGCCGCAGGCCAAGGCCGACACCAAGCCCGAGGTCGCCAAGCCGCTGCCCGACGCCAAGCCGCTGCCCAAGGCGGTGGCGCCGGAAGCGCGCCGGCCCATCCCCGGCAAGCCGCCGGGCGAGATCGAGGGCGCGCGCCGCAAGGCCGCGGGCGTGGGCCTGCTGGCGATGAAGGATCAGCTCGCCGAACTGCGCGGCGCGCCGGTGGCGGTGCAGCTCAACCCGAATATCAAGGCCGGCCCCGGCGTGGGTGCGGGCGTGGGGCCGGGCGTGGGCGCCGGCAAGGATCCGGGCCTGCCCGATCGCAACCTGATCACCTCCAACGCCAGCGGCGGCTCGGGCGGCATCAACACCGCCGCCTACAGCCGCGACACCGGCGGCGGCGGGCTCGCGGGCCGCGCCACCACGCTGGTGGAAGGCGTGGCCGGCGGCGGCGGCGGCGGCGGCCCGGGTGGCGGCGGCAGCTCCGGCAAGGGCGGCACGGGCACCGGCGTGGGCGGTGGCGGCAGCGGCGCGGGCGGCTCGCTCGCCAAGGGCGGCGGCGGCAAGGCCTCGCGCTCGCTGGAGGAGATCCGCCTCGTCTTCGACCGCAACAAGGGCGCGATCTATGCGATCTACAACCGCGCGCTGCGCGACGATCCGGCGCTGCAGGGCAAGGTGGTGCTCAAGCTGTCGATCGCGCCGTCGGGCCAGGTGACGGACATCCGCATCGAGTCGAGCGAGCTGAAGGCGGCCGACCTCGAAGCCAAGCTGCTCGCGCGCATCCGCAGCTTCGACTTCGGCGCGAAGGACGTCAACCCGATGACGGTGACCTACCCGCTGGACTTCCTGCCCTCGTAGCGACGAGGCCCGCGGCTCAGGCGCGCAGGACCAGCACCTGCGCGCTGCGCCGCGGCAGCGCCTGCGCCTCGCGGCGCGCTCCCAGCCACTCGGCAACCCGCTCGACCAGCCCTGGCCGCACCAGCGTGGGCAGCGGCGTGGGTGCGCGCATGCGGCGCGGCGCCGGCAGCTCCGAGATCACGACGGAGGCGTGCAGGAAATCGGTGGAGCGAGGCAGCATGGCGGGCACCCGTGAAGCAGTGCCGTGAAGGTAACCACAGGTTACCGGTGTGCCCACCCCCTGAAACGGGGAAAGCGGCAGGCCGTGGCGCCGATCACACGCAGGCCGTCATCACCGGGGTGCGCGAGGTCTGCAGCGTGACGTGCGCGATGCCGAAGCGCTCGCGCAGCGTCTGGGCGGCGGCGTTCAGGAAGGCATCGTCGGCCGGCGCGGCGGGCATCACCAGGTGCGCAGTGAGCGCCACCTCGGAGGTGCCCATCGCCCAGACGTGCAGGTCGTGCACCGCACCGACGCCGGGCAGGCCTTGCAGGCATTCGCGCACCTCGACGAGATTGAGGTGCGCGGGCACACCGTCGACCATCAGGTGCAGCGACTGGCGCAGCAGGCTCCAGGTGCCGACCACGATCACCGCCGCGATCACCAGGCTGGCCACCGGGTCGATCCAGATCCAGCCGTAGCCGAGCGTGAGCGCGCCGGCCACCACCACGCCGGCCGAGACCAGCGCGTCGGCCAGCATGTGCAGGAAGGCGCCGCGCAGGTTGAGGTCGTGGCTGCCGCGCAGGAACAGCAGCGCGGTGAGGCCGTTGACGACGATGCCGATCGCCGCCACCACCATGATCGTGAGGCCCTGCGCGGGCGCGGGCGCCTGCAGCCGATGCACGGCCTCCCAGGCGAGCGAGCCCATCGCCACCAGCAGCAGCAGCGCGTTGGCGAAGGCGGCCAGGATGCTGGCGCGCTTGAAGCCGTAGGTGTGGCGCTCGCTGGGCCGCAGCCGCCCCGCCGCCGCCCCGGCCCAGGCGAGCACGAGGCCGGCGACGTCGCTGAGGTTGTGGCCGGCGTCGGCGAGCAGGGCCAGCGAGCCGGCCTTCCAGCCGTAGAAGGCCTCGACCGCGACGAAGCCGGCGTTCAGCGCGATGCCGATCGCGAAGGCACGGTCGAAGCTCTCGGGAACATGGGCGTGGTGGGCGTGGCCGTGCTCATGCCCGTGATCGTGATCGTGGGCATGGTCGTGATCGTGTGCGTGCGTCGAACTCATCGGGGGTCGGCATCCGGAAGTTGCCACAGCCAGGCCGCCACGGCGATGCAGACGAGGGCCGGCAACCAGCGCCAGGGCGCGGGCATCACCCAGCCGGCCCAGACGCTGCCCAACGTCATCGTGGCCCAGGCGAGCTGCTTGGCGCGGCGCGGCACGGCGCGGCGCGCGCGCCAGTCGGCCACCATGGGCCCGAAGCGCGGGTGCGTGAGCAGCCAGGTCTCGAAGCGCTCGCTGCCGCGCGAGAAGCAGAACGCCGCCAGCAGCACGAAGGGCGTGGTGGGCAGCAGCGGCAGGAAGATGCCGAGCACGCCGAGCACGAGGCTGGCCAGCCCGGCGGCCGTCCAGCTGGCGCGTTGCCAGAACGGACGGTGCGGGGGCGGCGGCGCTGACATGCGGCGATTGTGGCCCGGCGTGTGCCCGATACTGCGGGCTTCGCGCCAAGCGCGCCCTTCGCGCAGGGAGATCGCCTCCGATGTCTTCACGTGTCCGCCGCAGCGTGCTGCTGCTCGTGTCGTGCCTGCTGTCCGCATTCGCCCAGGCCCAGCCGAGCGCGGCCGACTGCGTCGCGATGGCCGACCCGGCCGCGCGCCTGGCCTGCTACGACCGCCTGCACGGCCGCGCCGAACCCATGCCCGCGACCGCCGACCCGATGGCACCGGTCGCGCCGGCGGCCGCGTCGCACGCCGTGGCGGCAGCCGCTGCCGACGACGACTCCAAGCTCGGCCCGCGCTGGGATCTCGACGGCCAGCGCCCGCCGCTGTTCGCGCCGCGCGCCTACAAGCCGGTCTACCTGCTGCCGGGCACCTGGACCGACCGCGTCAACCGCGACCCCGCCTCGCCCTCGCCGCAGCACGGCGTGGACACGCCGCTGGTGCTCAAGTCGGTCGAGGCCAAGTACCAGATCAGCCTGAAGACCAAGTTCGCGCATTCGCTCGCCGGCATGCCGCTCAGCCTGTGGGGCGGCTACACGCAGTCGTCGCGCTGGCAGGTCTACAACGGCGCCGACTCGCGCCCCTTCCGCGAGACCAACTACGAGCCCGAGCTGATGCTGGTGGCGCCGCTCGATCTCGATCTGCCGGGCTGGAAGCTGCGCATGGCCTCGCTGTCGCTGAACCACCAGTCGAACGGCCGCGCGCTGCCGCTGTCGCGCAGCTGGAACCGCCTGATCGGCGGCGTCGCGCTGGAACGCGACGACTGGGTGGCCGAGCTGCGCGCCTGGAAGCGCATCACCGAGGCGCCCGAGGACGACGACAACCCCGACATCTCCGACCACGTCGGCCGGATCGAGCTGCGCATGGCGCGCTACTGGGGCGAGCACGCGCTGTCGCTGCAGCTGCGCCACTCGATGCGCAGCGGCAGCCGCTCGCGCGGCTCGGCGCAGGTGGACTATGTGTTCCCGCTGGCCGGCGCGCTGCACGGCCAGCTGCAGCTGTTCAGCGGCTACGGCGAGAGCCTGATCGACTACAACCTGCGCCAGACCAAGGCCGGCCTCGGCATCACGATCGCCGGCTGGCGGTGATGGAGCCCCCGGCGCTGGCCGGCGCGCGCCGCACCTATCATCCGCGCCATGCTCAGCCCCGACCAGTTCCTCGGCTTCCTGCTCGCCGCCGTGCTCATCACGGCGTCGCCCGGGCCCGACAACCTGATGGTGCTGGGCGTGGGCATCTCCAAGGGGCGCCGTTACGGCGTCGCCTTCGGCCTGGGCTGCGCGCTCGGCTGCCTGAGCCATACGGCGCTGGCGGTGATCGGCGTCAGCGCTCTCGTCGCCGCCTCGCCGCTCGCCTTCACGCTGCTGAAGATGGTCGGCGGGCTCTACCTCGTGTGGCTGGGCGTGCAGGCGCTGCGCAGCAGCGGCGCCACGCGCGTCGGCGAGGCCGGCGAAGTTGCGGCGCCTTCGATGGTCGGCCTGTTCTGGCGCGGCGTATTCGCCAACGCGATCAACCCGAAGGTGGTGCTGTTCTTCCTGTCGTTCCTGCCGCAGTTCGTGGTCGCCGCGCGCGGCGACGTGGGCTGGCAGATGGCGGCGCTGGGCCTCACCTTCACGGCGCAGGCGGCCGTGCTGTTCGGAGCGCTCGGCTGGTTCGCCGGCGCGATCGGCCAGTGGCTGAACCGCCGGCCGCGCGCCGGCCTCTGGCTCGACCGCATCGCCGGCACGATCTTCGTCGGGCTCGGGCTGCGGCTGATCGTCACGCGCTGAGGCGCGCGGGCGACGGCGCCGAGCCGTCCAGCTTGAACACGCTCATGGCCTCGGCCAGGTGCGTCGCCTGGTTGCGCAGACTCTCGGCCGCGGCGGCGGTTTCCTCCACCAGGGCGGCGTTCTGCTGGGTCACCTGATCCAGCTGCTGCACCGCATCGCCGACCTGGTTGATGCCCTGCGACTGCTCGGTCGATGCGTTGGCCAGTTCGCTGATCATGTGGCTCACGCGCCGGACCTGGGCGACGATCTCGTTCATCGACGTGCCCGCCTCGTCGACCTGCCTGGCGCCGACCTCGACCTTCTCGACACTGGTGTCGATGAGCCCCTTGATCTCCCGGGCGGCCTCGGCGCTGCGCTGGGCAAGCGTGCGCACCTCGCCGGCCACCACCGCGAAGCCGCGCCCCTGCTCGCCGGCTCGCGCGGCTTCCACCGCGGCGTTGAGCGCCAGGATATTGGTCTGGAAGGCGATGCCGTCGATCACGCCGATGATGTCGGAGATCCTCTGCGAGGAGCTCGAGATGTCGCGCATGGTGCTCACCACCTGACCCACCCTCTGCCCGCCTTGCTCGGCGGCGGATGCTGCGTCCGCCGCCAGCCGGTTGGCCTCGCGCGCCGTTTCCGCGCTCGTCTTGACCGTGCCGGAGAGCTGCTCCATGGACGCGGCCGTCTGCTGCAGGTTGCTGGCCTGCTCCTCGGTGCGCTGGCTGAGGTCGGCATTGCCGGAGGCGATCTGCGCCGTGCCGGTGGCGATGCTGTCGCTGCTGCTGCGCACCCGCGTGACGATGGCGGCGAGGCTGCGCTGCATGTCGCCCAGCGAGCGCAGCACGCTGCCCGTGGCCGCGTTCGAGGCGTCGGCCACCGGCTCGAGATCGCCCGCGGCAACGCGTCCGGCGATGTCGCCGAGCCGGTCCGGTTCGGCGCCGAGCGCGCGGGTCAGGCTGCGCACGATCAGCACGCCGGCGATGCCCGCGGCGGCGAAGGCCAGCAGGCAGGCACCGATCAGCAGGCTGCGTTGAAAGGCATAGTCGTCGGCAGCGCGCGTGACGAGTGCCGCCGAACGCGCCACCGTGAAATCGCGATAGTCGCGGGCGGCGCTGTTCAATGCCACCAGCAGCGGCCGGCACTCCGCGTTCATGCGCGCGATGGCCTCGTCGCGCTTGCCGTCCAGCGCAAGCTGCATGATGCCCAGCGCGACAGGCGCGTAGCGGCTCTCGACGTCTTTCATCCGGGTCACCATGCGACGCGCTTCCTCCGGCACGGACGGGTCGGCGACCATCTGCGTCAGCCGTTCCATGCGCTTCTGGACGTCCTCGTGCGCCTTCGTGACTTCCGCCTTGATGGCCTCCCTGTCCTGCGCCGTCGCCGCGTTGACCAGGTCACGCGCAGCGATCGCGCGGCGTGCCACCGCCGTGCGCACTTCGTAGGACAGCAGCTGGCGCGCATTGATGCCGTTGACGAAGTCGGCGAAGCGCACATTGGCGTCGGCCAGGGATTTCACGGCAATGCCGGAGACCAGCACGATGAGGGCGGCCAGGCCGCCAAAGGCGAGGGTCAGCTTCCCTCGGACGGTCATGGTCGGTCTGCTCACGTCGGCTCCTCGTTGCCAGGGGACATGCCACGCACGACAAATGAGTGACAGCATCACTTTCGTCACTTATTCGCGCGACTTGAGCGATATGTGAGCAGCGCACCGTGATCAAACCTACGATCCGGGCGTCGACCGACCGGAGGACGCCGATGAATCCGCCCGCCCCACGCCGCATCGAAGCCCGGCCCTCGGAGGTCGGCGGCATCGTCCTGCGCCGCGCCGTGCCCAGCCGCGCGCTGCGCAGCGTCGGCGCCTGGTGCTTCCTCGACCATGCCGGCCCGGCGCGCTTCGCTCCCGGCCAGGGCATGCATGTGGGGCCGCATCCGCACATCGGGCTGCAGACCTTCACCTGGATGATCGAAGGCGAGCTGATGCACCGTGATTCGCTGGGCAGCGAGCAGCTCATCCGCGCCGGCCAGGTCAACCTGATGACGGCCGGGCGCGGCATCGTGCACAGCGAAGACCAGGTGGGCGACGGCGGCGCGCTGCACGCCGCGCAGATGTGGATCGCGCTGCCGGATGCCGAGCGCGATCGCGCGCCGGCCTTCCAGCACTACCCTGAGCTGCCTGTGATCGAACGCGACGGCGTGACCATCACGCTGCTGGTCGGCGAGGTGCTCGGCGAGCGCTCGAAGGTAGAGGTGTTCACGCCGCTCGTCGGCCTCGACCTGGCCACGCACCGCGAGGCGCAGACCACGCTGCCGCTGGCGAGCGACTTCGAGCATGCCGTGCTGGTGCTGCGCGGCAGCGCCACGGTGGCAGGCGAGGCGTTGCAGCCCGGCACGCTGCTCGATCTCGGCCGCGGTCGCAGCAGCGTGGCGATGCAGTTGGCCGCCGACAGCCAGCTGCTGCTGCTCGGCGGCGAACCTTTCGACCCGCCGCCGCTGCTGTGGTGGAACTTCGTCGCGCGCACGCAGGCCGAGATCGAGCAGGCGCTGGCCGACTGGAACAGCGGCAGCGCGCGCTTCGGCGCGGTGGCGGGTGCCGGCTCGGCGCGCCTGCTGGCGCCGCCGCTCGCGGGCCTGCGGCTCAAGGCGGGCCGCTGAGCGCAGCCCGCGACGCGTCACTGCATGCGGCCGAACTTGCCGCTGTTGAAGTCGGCTACGGCCTGCGCGATCTCGGCTTCGCTCGTCATCACGAACGGGCCGTAGCCGACCACCGGCTCGGCGATCGGCTCGCCGGCCAGCAGCAGCAGCTTGGCGTCGCCGCTGGCCTCGATGGCGATCTCGCGCCCCTGCGCCGACAGCGTGGCCATCTGCGCGGCGCGCAGCACGGTCTCGCCGTTGAGCTGCACCGTGCCGTCGAGCACCACCAGCAGGCTGGTCCAGCCCTCGGGCTGCGCCAGCGACACCGATTTGCCGGCCTTCACGCGCACGTCCCACACGTTGAGCGGCGTGAAGGTGTGCGCCGGGCCGCGAGCACCGTCGAACTCGCCCGCGATCACGCGCACCTGGCCAGCGGCTTCACCGGCGGCATCGTTCAGCGCCCGCACCGGGATGTCGCCGTTCAGGATCGCCTGGTAGCCGGGCGGCGTCATCTTGTCCTTGGCCGGCAGGTTGACCCACAGCTGCACCATCTCGAACGGGCCGCCGCGCCGGGCGTAGTCCGCCGAGTGGAACTCCTCGTGCAGGATGCCGGCGCCGGCCGTCATCCATTGCACGTCGCCGGGGCCGATCACGCCACCCTGGCCGGTGGAATCGCGGTGCTCGACCTCGCCGTCGTAGACGATGGTCACGGTCTCGAAGCCGCGGTGCGGATGCTGGCCGACGCCGCGCCGCGTGCTCGTCGGCTCGAAGCGCGTCGGCGCGGCGTAGTCGAGAAGCAGGAAGGGGCTGCGCTCGGCCGCGCCGGCGCCGTAGTCGAACATGCCGTGCACCGGAAAACCGTTGCCGACCCAGTGGCGGCCCGGCGCGCTGCGCGTGGCGAGAACCTTCTTCATGATGCGCTCCTGTCGTGTAGCGGCAGCGATGGCTGCCCGCATGAGCGCTATGGTGGGGGCTCAGGCCCGAGGACTAAGCCCCCACGGGTTGAACGCAGCGTTGCAAGGTTCAGAAGGGGGCGGGGGCGCGCGCTGCTCCTCCACGCCCTCGCAGAGCTCGGGCGGTTCGGCAGGCGTGGATCAGTGCGCAGGCACTGATCCACGTCCGGCCTCACCCACACTGCCCCACGTAGCCGCAGGCGGTGCAGAAGTCGCAGCCGTCCTTGTGGATCACGGTCGGGTTGCCGCACTCGGGGCACACCGAGCCGGCCTGCAGCGCCGGCGTGGTCACCGCGTTGCCACCGGCCTTGGGCGACTCGAGCACGCCCATGTCGCGCAGCGGGAAGCCCTGCTCGTCGAGCACGCCCAGCATCGCGTAGCGGTGGATGATCAGCCGCGCCAGATACGCCACCGTCGAGGGCCACACCTGCTGGCGGCGCTCGCCGTGCGGCAGGCCCGGCACGAAGGCCATGAAGTGGCCGAGCGGCTCGGCGTAGTTGAGCAGCTTGCGCAGCTTCATGCCGATCCAGGCCGGGTCGATGACGCGCATGTCCAGCGAGAGGATGCGCGCCAGCCCGTCCATCGCACGCGGGTAGTTGCCGCTGAAGCCGACCGCGCAGGGCCGCGTCACCGTGCCGCCGTCGTGGCTGGGCAGCGTGACCTCCTTGAGCGTGAGGGTGAAGTTCTCGCCCGTCGCGGGGTTCTCCACGTCGACCGACCAGGCCAGCGTGCCCGAGGGGCCGGTGCGCGGCTCGTCGCGGCTGAACATCGCGTCGATCACCGGCGTGGGCGCCTTGCTGCCCAGACGCGGCAGCGCCTTCAGCTGCTCGCAGCGCCAGCGCACCACCGCTGCGGTGGCCGCCACCACGCCGGGGAAGAGGCGCTTCTCGCCGTGCGGCGGGAAGGCCATCTCGAAGGAGCGCTCCTCGGCCACCGTGGCCAGCGCATCGAGCTTGAGCTGCAGCCAGGCCGGGTCGTTGGCGCGCAGGTCCATCGACAGCGTCTTGGCCATCGCGCCCAGGCCGCGCGGCTGCTCGGCACCGTTGACCCAGACTTCAAAAGGCTGGGGCGAGCCGCCGCCTTCCGGTGCGAGTTCCCCCACGAACAGCGCGAAGCTGCCGAAGGGGTGGTTGATCATGAAGGTCCAGGCCGGGTTGCCGCCGGGCAGCTCGGGGCGGCCCGGCCAGCGCAGCGAGGACAGCACCGGCGCGGGCAGGCGGTCGAGCGCGAGGCGGCGGTTCTTGTCGTCGATCTGCAGCGGCGCGGCCGCGGTGGGCGCCACGCTCAGCACCGAGCCCAGCACGGCGTTCGGCCGGTAGGTGGCCAGGCCCTTGAGGCCCGACTGCCAGGCGTCGAGGTAGAGGTGCTGGAAGTCCTCGTAGGGGTAGTCGGCCGGCACGTTGACGGTCTTGCTGATCGCCGTGTCGATGCAGGGCGCGACCGCCGCCACCATAGCCTCGTGCGCCTTCGCGCTCATCTCCAGCGCGGTGACGAAGGCGGCCGTGAGCGGCGCCTTCTCGCCCTTGAGGTGGCGGTACAGGCGCCACGCGTGATCCTCGACCGCGTATTCCTTGAAGCTGCCGTCGGGCATGCGCTTCTTGCGCGTGTAGGTCCAGCTGAAGGCGGGCTCGATGCCGTTGCTGGCGTTGTCGGCGAAGGCCAGGCTGATGGTGCCGGTGGGCGCGATCGACAGCAGGTGCGAGTTGCGCAGGCCGTTGGCGCGGATGCGGTCCTTCACGGCCTGCGGCAGGCGCGAGGCGAAGGTGTTGCCGCTCAGGTAGAGATCGGCATTGAAGAGCGGGAAGGAGCCGCGCTCGCGCGCCAGCTCGCTGGAGGCTTCATAGGCGGCATCGCGCATCGTCTCGCTGATGCGGCGCGCCATCGCGCGCGCCTCGGGCGTGTCGTAGCGCAGGTTGAGCATCACCAGCGCGTCGCCCAGGCCGGTGAAGCCCAGGCCCACGCGGCGCTTGTTGCGCGCTTCCTGCTGCTGCTGCGGCAGCGGCCAGACGGTCACGTCGAGCACGTTGTCGAGCATGCGCGTCGCCACCTTGGCGACCTTGACGAAGGCCGCGTCGTCGAATGCGGCGTTGGGCTCGAAGGGGTCGCGCACGAAGCGCGTCAGGTCGATCGAGCCCAGGCAGCAGCAGCCGTAGGGCGGCAGCGGCTGTTCGGCGCAGGGGTTCGTACTCGCGATGGTCTCGCAGTACGTCAGGTTGTTGTCGCGGTTGATGTGGTCGAGGAAGAGCACGCCCGGCTCGGCGTGGTCGTAGGTCGAGCGCATGATCTGGTCCCACAGATCACGTGCGCGGATCTTGCGATAGACCCACAGGCCATGGCCGCCCGCATCGGCCTTCTGGTAGGCGCCGGCGGCCTTCTGCGCCATGCCGGGCTCGGCGCGGTGCACCAGTTCGAACTCGGCGTCGCCCTGCACCGCTTCCATGAAGGCGTCGGTCACGCCCACCGAGATGTTGAAGTTCTTGAGGTCGCCCTCGTCCTTGGCGTGGATGAACTCCTCCACGTCGGGGTGGTCGCAGCGCAGCACGCCCATCTGCGCGCCGCGGCGCGCGCCGGCGCTCTCCACCGTCTCGCAGCTGCGGTCGAATACGCGCATGTAGCTCACCGGGCCCGATGCGCTGCTCTGCGTGCTGCCGACCCACGCACCGCGCGGGCGGATGCGCGAGAAGTCGTAGCCCACGCCGCCACCGCGGCGCATGGTCTCGGCGGCTTCGGTGAGCGCCGTGTAGATGCCGGGGTGGCCTTCGTCGTCCTGCGCGATCGAATCGCCCACCGGCTGCACGAAGCAGTTGATCAGCGTGGCCGACAGATCGGTGCCGGCGGCCGACTGGATGCGCCCGGCCGGCACGAAGCCGGCATCGAGTGCGGCGGCGAAGCGCTCTTCCCACTGCTTGCGCTGCTCGGCCGGCTCGGCCTGCGCGAGCGCTCGCGCCACGCGCGCGTGCACCGCCGTGATCGAACGTTCGCCGCCCTTGGCGTATTTCTCGACCAGCACTTCCTCGCTGATCGGCTGGGCGGGCAGGTTGTGCTGCGTGTGCGGCGCGTCGGCGCTCTTGCGGGTTTCTTGCATGGGGGCTGTCTCCTGGTGCGAGGGCGCACGGTAGCCTCACGGCCCGGCCCTGCACTTGACCTGGATGAAATAACAGCCCGCATGGTGCCCGATCCGAACCGGCCCGGCTTGACTCAAGCCAAAGCCCTGCTCGTGGCAGGCCGATTACTGCGCCGCGGCGGGCAGGCGGAAGCGGTCGACTTCGTGGGCAAGCGCCTGCGCCTGGTCCTTCATCGCCGACGAGGCGGCGGCGGTCTGCTCGACCAGCGCGGCGTTCTGCTGCGTCATGCGGTCGAGCTCCTGCACCGCGGCGCCGATCTGCGCGACGCCCAGGCTCTGCTCGCGCGCGCCGTTGGCGATCTCGCCGAGCAGCTGGTTGACGCGCTGCGAGGCGCCGACGATCTCCTCCATGGCCGTGCCCGCGCGCTGCACGATGCCGGCGCCGGCCTCGACCTGGCCGACGCTGCGGCCGATGAGCTCCTTGATCTCGCGCGCCGCCGCCGCCGAGCGCTGCGCCAGCGTACGCACCTCGCCGGCCACCACCGCGAAGCCGCGCCCCTGCTCGCCGGCGCGTGCCGCCTCCACCGCGGCGTTGAGCGCGAGGATGTTGGTCTGGAAGGCGATGCCGTCGATGGTGCCGATGATCTCGGCGATGCGGTTCGACGATTCGCGGATGCTGCCCATGGTCTGCACCACCTCGCCCATCACGCGGCCGCCTTCGCCGGCGAGGGCCGCGTTGTGCTCGGCCACGCGCGAGGCCTCGGCGCTGTGGTCGGCGCTGTGCCTGACGGTCGAGGAGATCTCTTCCATCGACGCCGCCGATTCCTCCAGGTTGGCCGCGGCCTGCTCGGTGCGCGCCGAGAGGTCCATCGAGCCGCTGGCGATCTCGCTGCTCGAATGCACGATCTCGCCGCTGGAGCGGCGCACGCGCAGCACCATGGTGCGCAGCGAATCCTGCATCGCGCGCAGCTCCATCATCAGCTGCGCGGCCTCGTCGCGGCCCCAGGGCGAGGGCGAGGTCGTCAGGTCGCCCGAGGTCATCGCGCGCAGGTGGCGGCGCGTCTCCTTCAGGCCGCCGTCCATCACGCGGTAGAAGCTGAGGAAGAGGTAGCTCGCCAGCAGCAGCGAGGCGAGCACGATGGCCGCGTCGACGGCGATCTGGCGCTGCACGGCTTCGCGCACGTCGCCCACGTAGATGCCCGAGCCGATCACCCAGCCCCAGGGCTCGAAGCCCTGCACGTAGGAGATCTTGTCGACCGGCCGCTCGCTGCCCGGCTTGGGCCACTGGTAGGCGACGAAGCCCTTGCCGCTCTCGCGCACCTTGGCGACGAAGGCCTTGAACAGGG
This sequence comes from Piscinibacter sp., assembly GCA_017983795.1. GTDB lineage: Bacteria > Pseudomonadota > Gammaproteobacteria > Burkholderiales > Burkholderiaceae_C > Piscinibacter. Next base: position 94,728 of record JAGOAS010000008.1, on the reverse strand, counting down.
GCAGGCCGTTCGGATCCTTGGTGCCGGACACGTCCTGGCCGTTCAGCTCCGGCTTGATCGGGTGCATCACGACGCGCGGCTGCATGTCGTTGATCCAGAAGTATTCGCTGCCCTCGTAGCGCAAGCCCGCGATGGCGTCGCGGGCCAGACGCTGGGCCTGTTCGCGGTCCAGCTTGCCGGCGGCCTCCTGCGCATGCGCCCAGACCACGAGGCCGTGCGCGATCTCGACGTGCTGGCGTGTCGCATCGCGGCGCGACTGCATGGCCTGCTCGGCCTGCGTGGCGAGCTGCCAGCCGACCAGGCCGAGCAGCGGCGCCACGAAGGCCAGCGAGATGATCGCCGCCTTGGCGTTGAAGCGCAGCGCGCGGAACAGGCGCACGCCCGGCGCCCAGATGCCGTGGTGGGCGAAGAAGCCGGCGTCGGATGAAGTCTGGGGTGCGACGGCGCGGGTGCCGTCGGCAATGGCTGCGATGGTCATGGGTGACTTTCTTCTCGTTTGTTGTCTGCAGACGCCCGGCCATGCCACGCGGGCGGCCGGAGCTCCATCGGCGGTATCGACGCGGCCGCGCCGAACTTGAAGCCGATCGACGTGGCTCAGTGGGCGCGCGCGGCGCGGCCGAACCAGCCGAGCAGCCGCAGGCCCCAGGGCAGCAGCGCCAGCACGAAGGCAAGCGCAGCGGCCACCAGCAGCGGGCGGGCCTCGTCGGCCAGCGCGGCCGCCACGCGCAGCAGCACCGCGAGCTGCAGCACCAGGAACATCGCCCAGGCGGGCGCGTCGGCGGCGATGGAGCGGCCGGCCTGGCCGCTGGCCACGCGCGTGACCATCGCCAGCATCACGGTGGCAAGAAAGCCCATCGTGAAGGCATGCTGCGACGCCAGGCCGAGCGTCTGCCGGCCGGCGCTCGTCCACTGCAGCGCCTGCGAGAGCGCGGCCAGCGCGAAGGCCACGCCCAGCCACAGCACGCCGGCCTGCAGCATGACGATCAGCGGCAGGCGCGCGCCGCCCTGCAGGCGCAGCCAGCGCGCCGCGAGGCCGAACAGCAGCAGCGCCGCCGCGCCGTCGAGCACGATCTGCAGCGCGCGCCAGGCCGGCGGCTGCGGCCACCACCACAGCTCGGCGAGCGCGAAGGGCCATTGCAGCAGGCACAGCAGCACCAGCGTGGCGAGCAACCAGTGCGGGTGGCGCGCCGCGAGGCGTGGCGCCACCTCGTCGTCGAACACCGGCAGCATGCGGTGCAGCGCGGCCATGAACACCGGCGCGACGAAGCCCCACAGGCCGAGCTGCAGGGCGGCGCGCACGAGGTCGTCGCGGCCGGCGAAGAGTGCCGCGGCCGCGGCGAGCTGCACGCCAGCGCCCAGCCACGCCGCCGCCGCGATGGCGCGCAGGTGCGTGCGCTCCGGCGCCTGCGAGCGCCGCAGCAGCGCCGTGAAGCGATGCACCAGCGCAAGCCACGCGAGCGCCGCCAGCGTGAGGCCGAACACGGCCAGCAGCGGCTGCAGATGCGCGCCGAGCAGAAACAGCAGCCAGCCCAGCAGCTGCACGGCCACCGGCAATCGCAGCACGCGCACGTCCGGCGGCTGCACGCGCAGCCATTTCGGCCCGGCCGTGAAGAGGAAGCCGGCGAAGAAGAGCGGCATGAAGCCGAAGCCGAACAGCAGACCATGCACGAGGCCGGGCGCCACGCCCCAAGGCCAGGCGATCCCGAGCGCACGCGCCAGCATCCAGGCCAGCCACCAGCACGAGGCCAGCATCAGCACGAGCGCCGCGGCGGAGAAGCCGAGGCGGTGCGGCGTCTCGACCAGGCGCCGCAACTGCCAGCGTTCGCCCGCCATGAACTCTCCGCTCAGGGCACCAGCACCGCCGCGCCCGAGACGCGGCCTTCGCGCAGATCGGCGAGCGCGCGGTTCGCGTCGGCCAGCGCGTAGCGCGTGGCGTGCACGCGCAGCGGCAGCTGCGCGGCCACGGCCATGAAGGCATCGCCGTCGGCGCGCGTCAGGTTGGCCACCGAGACGATGCGCCGCTCGCCCCACAGCCAGGCGTAGGGGAACGATGGGATGTCGCTCATGTGGATGCCCGCGCACACCACCGTGCCGCCCGGGCGCACGGCGCGCAGCGCGGCCGGCACCAGCGCGCCCACCGGCGCGAAGATGAGCGCGGCATCGAGCGGCGCGCGCGGCGCTTCGTCGGAGCCGCCCGCCCAGGCGGCGCCGAGCTCGCGCGCCAGCGCCTGCGCCGCGGCATCGCCGGGCCGCGTGAAGGCATGCAGCTCGCGGCCCTGCGCCACCGCCACCTGCGCGATCAGGTGCGCCGCCGCGCCGAAGCCGTACAGGCCCAGCCGCTTCGCATCGCCCGCCATCGTGTAGGCGCGCCAGCCGATCAGCCCGGCGCACAGCAGCGGCGCGGCTTGCTCGTCCCCGTAGCGCTCGGGCAGGCGGAATACGTAGCGCGCGTCGGCCACGGCGTGGCCGGCGTAGCCGCCGGCGATCTGCCAGCCGGTGAAGCGCGCGTGCTCGCAGAGGTTCTCGCGGCCGGCGCGGCAGGGCTCGCACTCGCCGCAGGTCCAGCCCAGCCAGGGCACGCCGACACGATCGCCGACGCCCAGGCCCGCGACGCCTTCGCCCAGCGCCTCGATGCGGCCGACGATCTCGTGCCCCGGCACCACCGGGTGGCCGGGCAGCGGCAGGTCGCCGTCGGCAAGATGCAGGTCGGTGCGGCACACGCCGCAGGCGAGCACGCGGATGGCGACTTCACCGCGGCCGGGCTGCGGCCGCCGCTCGCGCCACACCTGCTGCAGCGGCCGGCCGGCAGCCTCGAGCTGCATCGCCATCCAGCCGCCCACGGTTTCTCCTTCAGGCGGGCTGCGCCACCTCGGCGCGCAGCAGCAACCGCTCCATCAGCTCGCGCACGCTCTTGATCTGGTCGCCGAAGGGCAGCGCGCCGGCGCCGCGGAAGAACAGGCCCTTCTTGAGGTCGCCGCGCAGCGCGGCGGCGAGCTGGTTGTCGATGCAGAACTGGCCCCAGCCCTTGAGGCCGTCGCGCAGGCCGCATTGAGCCAGGCAGTCGAAGGCCTTGGTGCAGCGCGTCTTGGCGTGCGTGACGGCCTGCAGCTTGTCCTCGATCTTGAGGTAGGCGCGCAGCCAGGGCGTGGCCACCGCGCGCGCCGGCAGGCCGGCGACGCTGGTGAACTCGACCATCTCCTCTTCCTTCGCGCCGGCCAGCACCTGCTTGAAGGCGTCGCTGGCGTCGCCCTCCTCGGTGACGGCAAAGGGCGTGCCGAGCTGCACCGCGGCGGCGCCGAGCGACTGCAGCCGGGCGATGTCCTCGAACCTGCGGATGCCGCCGGCGGCGATGAGCGGAATCTCGCGCTCGATGCCGGCGCTCTTGAGAAACTCGCGCGACTGCGGCAGCACGTTCTCGAAATCGAAGCGCGGGTCGTTCAGGTCGGCGATCTTGGCCGCGCCGAGGTGGCCGCCGGCCAGGCGCGGATGCTCGATGACGATGGCGTCGGGCAGGCGCTTCTTGCGCTCCCACTTCTTGACGATCAGCTGCACGCCGCGCGCATCCGAGAGGATGGGCACGAGCAGCGCATCGGGGTGCTCGGCGGCGAGGTCGGGCAGGTCCAGCGGCAGGCCCGCGCCCACCACCACCGCGTCGATGCCGGCTTCGAGCGAGCGCTTCACCGAGGCGGCGTACTCGGCCACCGCGCGCATCACGTTGATGGCCAGCAGGCCGCGGCCTTGCGAGAGCTTGCGCGCCGCGACGATCTCGCGCTCGATGGCCTCGAGGTTGGCGGCGTCGATCTGCGCCTTGGTGTCGGCGTCCATGCCCTGGCGCGTGGCCAGGCCCTGGGTGCGCTCCATCAGGTCGGGATGGTGGCGGCGCAGGTCCACCGACGAGATCGTGCCGACGCCGCCCAGCGCGGCCACGCTGCCGGCCAGCTTGTGCGCCGATACGCCCACGCCCATGCCGCCTTGCACGATGGGCAGCAGCGCACGGCCGCGCAGGCGCAACGCCGACAGGCCGCTGCGTTCGAAGAACGGCCGCATGCGCGGGTCGATGGCGTCGGCGTCGGTCTTGAGCAGCATGGGCAGTCGGTCCTCCAGGGCGCGACTGTGGTGGGCACGGCCCTCGCGGCGGTTGACGGCGGTCAAGCGCGGATCAATCGGCCAGCAGCGAGAACCACTGCCAGAGCGCGAAGCCGGCCAGCACGGCGGCGCTGGCGAGATTGACGCGGCGCCGCCAGCGCGCATCGAAGCGTTCGCGCAGCCGGCCCACGGCGCTGCTGAGGGCGAGCCACCACAGCGCCGAGCCGAGCAGCACGCCGGCCACCATCAGCGCCGGCGAGCTGCTCGCGCCGCGCCCGGCCATGGCGCCGAAGATGGCAATGAAGGAAAAGATCGTCGCCGGGTTGGACAGCGTCAGCGCGAAGGTGCCGGCGAAGTAGTGCCAGCCGTCGCGCGCCGGCGCCGTGGCCGCGGCGCGCTCGGCCAGCGGCGCGCGCAGCAGTTGCCAGGCCATGAAGAGCAGCACCGCGCCGCCGGCCAGCGCCAGCGGCATGCGCGCCGCCACCAGCGCATTCACGAGCCAGCTCACGCCGTAGGCGCCGATGGCCCCGTACACCGCATCGGCCGCCGCCGCGCCCAGGCCGGTGGCCAGCCCCGCGCGCGGCCCGTGCTCGAGGCTGCGCTGGATGGTGAGCAGGCCGATCGGCCCGACCGGCGCGGCGATCGACAGGCCGACGAGCAGCGAGGAGAGAAACACGCTCCAGGTTTCCATGGCCCGACTCTAGGGCCGCGGCGCAACGATTGCGTGTGCTCAACGGGTACCGGCCAGGGTGTCAACAGAATGCAGGCGTCCATTCGACAAGGAGAAAGCACCATGCAACTCAAGACCACGATCCTCGTTGCCGCCGTCGTTGCCGCATTCGCCGCGCAGGGGGCTGCCCTGGCTGCCGACAAGAAGAAGCCCGCGGGCAAGGCCGGAGAATGCGCCGAGCAGGCCGAGATGCCCAAGGCGGCGTCGGAGAAGAACCGCGCCGATGTGAAGGCCGAGGGCAAGGGCACCAGCCGCGAATGCGAGGCGAGCGCCGCGCCGGCGCCCAAGTCGGGCGGCAAGACGCGCGCCGAGGTGAAGAAGGAAGTCAAGGACGCCGTCAAGTCGGGCGAGATGTCCAAGAGCGACGCGATGGAGAGGGCCAAGAAGTAATCCGCGCGCGAACCGCCCTGCCGGCCCGGCGAGAATCGGGCCATGAACGTCTTCGGTATCGCCGGCCATTCCGGCATGGGCAAGACCACCCTGCTCGAGCGGCTCATCCCGCTGTTGACCGCGCGCGGGCGGGTGGTCTCCCTGGTCAAGCACAGCCACAAGGTCATCGAGGTCGACCGCCCGGGCAAGGATTCCTACCGCCTGCGCGAAGCCGGCTGCCAGGAGGTGCTGCTGCTCGGCGAGGGGCGCTGGGCGCTGATGCACGAGCTGCGCGGCGCCGAGGAGCCGCCCCTGCCCTACCTGCTCGGCCGCCTGCAGCACTGCGACCTGGTGCTGATCGAAGGCTTCAAGCAGGGCGACTTTCCCAAGCTCGAGGTGTGGCGGCCCTCGCAGGGCCGCGAGATGCTGTGGCCGCACTGGCCGGGCATCGCCGCCATCGCGTCCGATGCGCCGCGGCCCGCGCAGGTGCCCCCGACCCTGCCCTGGCTGGATCTGCACGACGCGGCCGCATTGGCCGATTTCGTGCTCGCCCACGCGCGGCCGCCGGCGGCCTAACTCCGTTCGCCCTGAGCTTGTCGAAGGGCCCCGCGCAGCACCTCGGGCGGGCTTCGACAAGCTCAGCCCGAACGGGACCGATCCATGCTCAGCGCGGCGCGAAGGCGTCGTCGATCTCGTTGAAGAGGGCGCCCATGGCGTCCTCGGCCGGCAGGTGCGGGCCGGTGCCGCTGTGTTCGGACTGCGAGGCCGGAATGAAGCCGCCGCGCCGCACGTCGAACACGTGCACCTCGCCCTCCTCGATCACGTAGTGCCAGCCGTGCAAAGAGAGGCGGTTCGCCTCGACGCGCTCGCGCACCATCGGGTAGTCCATCAGCCGCTCGAGCTGCAGCACCACGGCGCGCTGCTCGGTGCGGCGCAGCGCCTCCGGCGACACCTGCACCGGCAGCACCGCCTCGCGGCCCAGCTCCAGCCACGCGGCCAGGTTGGTGGCCTGCGCCGGCGCGCCGTCGTAGAGCGCGCGGATGCCGCCGCAGTGGCTGTGCCCGCAGACGACGATGTGCGCGACGTTCAGGTTGAGCACCGCGAACTCGATCGCCGCGGCGGTGCCGTGGTAGCCGGCCGAGCCGTCGTGCGGCGGCACGAAGGCGCCGACGTTGCGCACGATGAAGAGCTCGCCCGGCCCGGTGCCGGTGAGCATGTAGGGCACCAGGCGCGAATCGCTGCAGCCGATGAACAGGATGGTCGGGTGCTGGCCTTCGCGCACCAGATCCTGGAAGCGCGTGCGGATGCCCGGAAAGGTCTGTTCGCGGAAGCGTTGCAGGCGTTGCAGCAGTTCGTCGGCCATGGGGCGCGCGCCTACTGCACCAGCGGTGACTCCGCGCCGCCCAGCAGCTGCACATACTGGCGCAGCGCCGTGGCGTAGGACTGCTGGCGCAGCGTGGCCTCGATCGCGCCGCGCACCGCCTCGAAGGGCAGTGCCTCGCCGCTCTCGCGCTGCAGCACCTCGACCACGTGCAGCCCGAAGCGGCTGTGCACCAGGCGCGGCAGCACGCCGACCTCGGCGTGGCCGAACACCTCGCGCGCGAACTCCGGCGCGCAGTCGGACGCCGCGAGCCAGCCGAGATCGCCGCCGGCGGCGCCGCTCGGGCAGTTGGAGAGCTCGCGCGCCGCAGCCGCGAAGCGGTCGGCGCCCGTGCCGTCGTGGCAGCGCACGTCGAGCAGGCAGGCCTCGGCGCGCTTGCGCAGCGCGACCACGTCCACCCCCGGCGTGACCGCGAACAGCACGTGGCGCAGCGCGGCGCGCTCGCCGCGCGTGTACTGCGCGGCATGCGCGGCATGGTGGCGGCGGCAGGCTTCCTCCGAGGGCTCGGGCACGCGGATCTCGCGCTCGAGCAGCGCCTCGATGGCCTGCGAGGCCGCCGCGCTGATCACGCCCTCGGCGGCGGCCGGGTCGGCCGCGTCGAGCAGGCCTTCGCGGATGGCTGCCTGGCGCAGCAGCTCGGTGGCGGCGTCGAAATCGGCGCTGTTGTCGACTGCGGTCGTGTCCATGCCGTGTCTCCTCAGGCGCTCGCGTCGCCCTGCGGCATGTTGTGGCCGGCCGGCACGTTCAGGCGCCGCGCGCGCACCACCTGGTAGGGGCGCATCACGTAGGCCAGCGTGCCGAAGCCGCTCCACACGTGCACGAGGCGCGTGAAGGGGAAGATCAGGAAGATCGTCATGCCGAGGAACATGTGGGCGCGGAATACCGGCCCGACCTCGGCCATCAGCTCGGCCGCGCCGCCGCGGAAGGTGACGATGCGCTGCGCCCACTCGGCCAGCACCATCATCATGCTGCCGTCCAGGTGCTGCGCCGACAGCGGCACGGTGGCGATGCCCAGCGCGAACTGCAGCCACAGCACGACCAGCAGCGCGATGTCGCTGGTCTTGCTGGTGCTGCGGATGCGCACGTCGAAGAGCCGGCGATGCAGCAGCAGCGTCAGCCCGAGCAGGCCCAGCACGCCGAAGGCGCCGCCGGAGATCATCGCCACCAGCTGCTTGGCGCCCGCCGAGATGAAGGGCTCGTAGACGAAGTGCGGCGTCAGCATGCCCACCGTGTGGCCGAAGAACAGGAACAGGATGCCGACGTGGAACAGGTTGCTGCCCCAGCGCAACTGCCCGCTGCGCAGCAGCTGCGAGGAATCGCTCTTCCACGTGTACTGGTCGCGGTCGAAACGCAGCAGGCTGCCGAGCAGGAAGACGGCCAGGCAGATGTAGGGGTAGACGCCGAAGATCAGCGTGTCGAGCCATGCTTTCATGCGCGGACTCCTTCAGAAGCGGGGGACTTGCGGACCACGTGCACCGGTTGCAGTTCACCGGGGCGCGACTGGCCCTTCGCGGAACAGCCGTCGAAGGCGGCGGGCTCGGCCCAGCTGTCGTCGATCGGCTCGTCGGCCACGACCTTGACGGCATGGGCCTTCTCGCCGGCCAGCTCGACCAGCGCGCCCAGCACGCTGGCGTAGGCGCTGCCGCGCTGCTGCAGCGCGCTGAAGATGGCTTGCAGGATATGCACCATCTCGGCCAGGAAGGCGCGTGCCTCGCGCGGCGGCTGCGTGGAGGCGTACTCCAGCACCACCGGCAGGTAGTCGGGCAGTTCGTGCGGCGCCAGGCAGAGGCCGGCCTTCTCGTAGGTCTGCGCGAGGTCGACCATCGCCGGCCCGCGGTCGCGCGAGTCGCCGTGGACGTGCTCGAACAGGTGCAGCGAGGTCGAGCGGCCGCGGTCGAAGAGCTCGACGTAGGCGGCCTCGACGTCCAGCGCCGGCGTGCGCGCCAGGCTCTCGATCAGCGCCTCGAGCTCGGCGCGGCGTGCGCTGCCCAGGGCGCGCTCGGCGGCGAGCGCCTCGCGCAGATCGGGGAGGTGGGCGCGCAGCTCGGCGCTCGGGTAGCCCAGCAGCTTGGCCAGCACGCGCAGCGTGAGGCGCATCTCGGGTGGGGTGAGGAAATCCATGGTCAGACTTCCGCCTTGATCGGGATGGTGCGCCGCCCGCCACCGCCGAACAGGCTGGTGTCGCTGCTGCCTTCCGAACAGCCGTTGCCGAACGAGAAGCCGCAGCCGCCGCGCACGTCGAAGGCGTTCTCGGCGTACTCGCGGTGCGTGCTCGGGATGACGAAGCGGTCCTCGTAGTTGGCGATCGCCATCAGCTGGTACATGTCCTCGACCTCGGCCTCGCTCAGGTCGACCTGCTGCAGCGCGGCGGTGTTGGGCACGCCGTCGACATGCTTGCTGCGCTGGTGGGCGCGCATCGCCAGCATGCGCTCGAGCGCACGCACCACCGGCACGGTGTCGCCCGCGGTGAGCAGGTTGGCGAGGTACTTGACCGGGATGCGCAGCTGGTTGACGTCGGGGATCTCGCCGTTGATGCCCACCTGGCCGGCGTTGGCGGCGGCGGTGATGGGCGACAGCGGCGGCACGTACCAGACCATCGGCAGCGTGCGGTACTCCGGGTGCAGCGGCAGCGCGACCTTCCAGTCGACCGCCATCTTGTAGACCGGGCTGCGGCGCGCCGCCTCCAGCCACGCCTCGGGAATGCCGTCGGCGCGCGCCTGCTCGATCACCGCCGGATCGCTCGGGTCGAGGAAGATGTCGAGCTGCGCCTTGTAGAGGTCGCGGTCGTGCTCGACGCTGGCAGCCTGCTCGATGCGGTCGGCGTCATAGAGCAGCACGCCGAGGTAGCGGATGCGGCCCACGCAGGTTTCGGAGCACACCGTCGGCTGGCCCGCTTCGATGCGCGGGTAGCAGAAGATGCACTTCTCGGCCTTGCCGGTGTTCCAGTTGTAGTAGATCTTCTTGTACGGGCAGCCCGACACGCACATGCGCCAGCCGCGGCACTTGTCCTGGTCGATCAGCACGATGCCGTCTTCCTCGCGCTTGTAGATCGAGCCCGAGGGGCAGCTCGCGACGCACGCCGGGTTCAGGCAGTGCTCGCACAGCCGCGGCAGGTACATCATGAAGGTGTTCTCGAACTGGCCGTAGATGTCCTTCTGCACCTCGTCGAAGTTCTTGTCCTTCGAGCGCTTCGCGAACTCGCCGCCGAGGATCTCCTCCCAGTTCGGGCCCCACTCGATCTTCTCCATGCGCTGCCCGGTGATCAGGCTGCGCGGGCGCGCGGTCGGCGCCGCCTTCATCTCGGGCGCCGAGTGAAGGTGGTCGTAGTCGAAGGTGAAGGGCTCGTAGTAGTCGTCGATCTGCGGCAGGTTGGGGTTGGCGAAGATGCGCATCAGCAGCTTCCACTTCGCCCCCTGGCGCGGCTGGATGGAGCCGTCGGCGTTGCGGATCCAGCCGCCGTTCCACTTGTCCTGGTTCTCCCACTCCTTCGGGTAGCCGATGCCGGGCTTGGTCTCGACGTTGTTGAACCAGGCGTATTCCATGCCCTTGCGGCTGGTCCAGACGTTCTTGCAGGTGACCGAACAGGTGTGGCAACCGATGCACTTGTCCAGGTTCAGCACCATGCCGATTTGCGCGCGAACCTTCATGCGTGTGCTCCTTGCGTGGCGGTGGCCGGCTCGTCGAGCCAGTCGACCTTGTTCATCTTGCGCACCACGACGAACTCGTCGCGGTTGGTGCCGATGGTTCCGTAGTAGTTGAAGCCGTAGCTCAGCTGCGCGTAGCCGCCGATCATGTGCGTCGGTTTGAGCACGATGCGCGTCACCGAGTTGTGGATGCCGCCGCGCGCGCCGGTGATCTCGGAGCCCGGGGTGTTCACGATCTTCTCCTGCGCGTGGTACATCAGCACCATGCCGGGGTTGACGCGCTGGCTCACCACCGCGCGCGCCGCGATCGCGCCGTTCAGGTTGAACAGCTCCACCCAGTCGTTGTCGACGATGCCGGCCTTGCGCGCGTCATCCTCCGACAGCCAGATCACCGGCCCGCCGCGGTTCAGCGTGAGCATGAGCAGGTTGTCGGTGTAGGTGCTGTGGATGCCCCACTTCTGGTGCGGCGTGATGAAGTTCAGCAGGATCTCGGCGTTGCCGTTGGACTTCACGCCGTGGATGCCGGCCGTGGTCTTCAGATCCACCGGCGGACGGTAGGTGCTGAAGCCCTCGCCGAAGGCGATCATCCAGGGGTGGTCCTGGTAGAACTGCTGGCGCCCGGTGAGGGTGCGCCAGGGGATCAGCTCGTGCACGTTGGTGTAGCCGGCGTTGTAGCTGACCTTCTCGCTCTCCAGGCCCGACCAGGTCGGCGAGGAGATGATCTTGCGCGGCTGCGCCTGGATGTCGCGGTAGCGGATCTTCTCGTCCTCGCGGTGCAGCGCCAGGTGCGCGTGCTCGCGGCCGGTGGCCTTGGACAGCGCCTCCCAGGCCTTCACCGCGACGTGGCCGTTGGTCTCCGGCGCGAGCTGCAGCACGACCTCGCAGGCGTCGATGTCGCTCTCGATCTTCGCCATGCCCTTGGTCACGCCCTCCTCGCGCACCACGCCGTTGAGCTCGGCGAGCTGACGCACTTCGTCCTGCGTGTTCCAGGCGATGCCCTTGCCGCCGTTGCCGACCTTGCCCATCAGCGGCCCGAGCGCGGTGAAGCGCTTGTAGACGTTCGGGTAGTCGCGCTCGACCACCGCCATCTGCGGCGCGGTCTTGCCGGGGATCAGGTCGCACTCGCCCTTCTTCCACTCCTGCACGTCGAAGGGCTGGGCCAGTTCGCCCGGGCTGTCGTGCATCAGCGGCGTCAGCACCAGCTCCTTCTCGACGCCGAGGTGGCCGACGCAGACCTCGCTGAACTTCTTGGCGAAGCCCTTGTAGATCTCCCAGTCGCTGCGGCTCTGCCAAGCCGGATCCACCGCCGCCGACAGCGGGTGGATGAAGGGGTGCATGTCGCTGGTGTTGAGGTCGTTCTTCTCGTACCAGGTGGCGGTGGGCAGCACGATGTCCGAGTACAGGCAGGTCGTGCTCATGCGGAAGTCGAGCGTCACCAGCAGGTCGAGCTTGCCCTCGGGCGCCTTGTCGTGCCAGACCACCTCGGTGGGCTTGGCCTCGTCACGGCCGAGGTCCTTGCCCTGCACGCCGTTGCTGGTGCCCAGCAGGTGCTTGAGGAAGTACTCGTGGCCCTTGCCCGAGGAGCCCAGCAGGTTGGAGCGCCACACGAACATGTTGCGCGGCCAGTTGCGCGGCTCGTCGGGATCCTCGCAGCTCATGCGCAGCGTGCCGCTCTTGAGCGCGGCGGTCGCGTAGTCCTTCGGGTCCTGGCCGGCGGCCGCGGCGTCCTTGACCACCTGCATCGGGTTGGTCTGCAGCTGCGGCGCCGACGGCAGCCAGCCCATGCGCTCGGCGCGCACGTTGTAGTCGATCATGCTGCCGCCGAAGGCCTTCTTGTCGGCCAGCGGCGAGAGCACCTCGTCGACGCCCAGCTTCTCGTAGCGCCACTGGTCGGTGTGGGCGTAGAAGAAGCTGGTGCTGTTCTGCTGGCGCGGCGGGCGGATCCAGTCGAGCGCGAAGGCCAGCGCCGTCCAGCCGGTCTGCGGGCGCAGCTTCTCCTGGCCCACGTAGTGCGCCCAGCCGCCGCCGCTCTGGCCGATGCAGCCGCACATCATCAGCATGTTGATGATGCCGCGGTAGTTCATGTCGCAGTGGTACCAGTGGTTCATCGCCGCGCCGATGATCACCATCGACTTGCCGCGCGTCTTGTCGGCATTGGCGGCGAACTCGCGCGCCACGCTGATGGCCTGCGCGCGCGGCACGCCGGTGATGCGCTCCTGCCAGGCCGGCGTGTAGGGCGTGTCCTCGTCGTAGCTCTGGGCGGCGTTCTCGCCGGCCAGGCCGCGCGGCACGCCGTACTGCGCCAGCTGCAGGTCGAACACGGTGGCCACCAGGGCCTCGGCGGGCTCGTCTTCCTTGCCCAGGCGCACGCGCTGCACCGGCACCGCGCGCACCAGCACGTCGCCGCCCTGCTGCGGGCTGGGCGTGAAGTGCTCGCTCGATTCGCCGGCGAAGTAGGGGAAGCCGACCTGCGCCGTCTCGGCGCCCGCCCCGCCTTCCAGCGCCGACAGGCGCAGCTTCACGTCGCTGTCGTTGCGCGCTTCCTTGGCCTCGAGGTTCCAGCGGCCGGCATCGGCGCGGCCCTCGGGGCCCCAGCGGAAGCCGATGGCGCCGTTGGGCAGCACCAGCTTGCCCTGCTCATCCAGCGCGACGGTCTTCCACTCGGGGTTGTTGGCCTGGCCGAGCTTGCCGGCGAAGTCGCTGGCGCGCACGTAGCGGTCGGGTACCACCACCTTGCGGCCGTCGGGCAGGGTGCGCTCCTTGAGCAGCACGAGCAGCGGCAGGTCGGTGTAGCGGCGCGCGTAGTCGTCGAAATACGCCGAGCGCTTGTCGACGTAGAACTCCTTCAGGATGACGTGGCCCATCGCCATCGCCAGCGCCGCGTCGGTGCCCTGCTTGGGGTGCATCCACAGGTCGCACAGCTTGCTGATCTCGGCGTAGTCGGGCGTCACCGCCACCGTCTTCGCGCCCTTGTAGCGCACCTCGGTGAAGAAGTGCGCGTCGGGGGTGCGCGTCTGCGGCACGTTGCTGCCCCAGGCGATGATGTAGGTCGAGTTGTACCAGTCGGCCGACTCGGGCACGTCGGTCTGCTCGCCCCAGATCTGCGGGCTGGAGGGCGGCAGGTCGCAGTACCAGTCGTAGAAGCTCATGCACACGCCGCCGATCAGCGACAGGTAGCGCGAGCCGGCGGCGTAGCTGACCATCGACATGGCCGGAATCGGCGAGAAGCCGATCACGCGATCCGGGCCGTACTTCTTGATCGTGTAGACGTTGGCCGCGGCGACGATCTCGTTGACCTCGTCCCAGCTCGAACGCACGAAGCCGCCCAGGCCGCGCACGCTCTGGTAGGAGCGCCGCTTGGCGTCGTCCTCGACGATGCTGGTCCAGGCCGACACCGGATCCTTGGCCAGGCGCGCCTCGCGCCAGGCTTTCAGCAGGCGGCCGCGCACCATCGGGTATTTCACGCGGTTGGCGCTGTAGAGGTACCAGCTGTAGCTGGCGCCGCGCGCACAGCCGCGCGGCTCGTGGTTGGGCAGATCCCAGCGGGTGCGCGGGTAGTCGGTCTGCTGGGTCTCCCAGGTGACGATGCCGCCCTTGACGTAGATCTTCCACGAGCAGGAGCCCGTGCAGTTCACGCCGTGGGTGGAGCGCGCGATCTTGTCGTGCGCCCAGCGGTCGCGGTAGGCGTCTTCCCAGGTGCGGTCTTCGCCGGTGGCGACGCCGTGGCCGTTGGAGAAGGTCTCGCGCGGTTGCGAGAAATGGGTCAGTCGATCGAGGAAGTGGCTCATCGTCGGGTCCTCAAGGATTCTTCACGTAGGCGTTGGGGCGCAGGTAGAACCACCAGTTCAGCACCAGGCACACCGCATAGAAGGCGGCGAAGCCGTACATGGCGAACTGCGGCGTGCCGGCCTTGATCTGGTCGCCGATCACGATCGGCGCGATGAAGGCGCCGTAGGCGGCGATCGCCGAGGTCCAGCCCAGCACGGGGCCGGCCTGGGCGCGGTCGAAGATCACGCCGATGGTGCGGAAGGTCGAGCCGTTGCCGATGCCGCTGGCGGCGAACAGCACGACGAACAGGCCCAGGAAGGCGGGGAAATACTGCTCCGGCGTGGCCGACTGGTAGGCCTGCATCATCACGTAGCCCACCGCGACCGAGGCCGCGACCATCACGGCGCTGATCACCTGGGTGACGATGGAGCCGCCGAGCTTGTCGGAGATCCAGCCGCCCACCGGGCGGATGGCGGCGCCGACGAAGGGGCCGATCCAGGCGTAGGCCAGCACGGTCGGCGCGTTCGGGTTCGGCTTGGTGTGCTGCAGCACGCCGGCGGCGTCGGGCAGGTGGCTGACGCCGAAGATCACCTTCATCGCCAGCGGCAGCGCCATCGAGAAGCCGATGAAGGAGCCGAAGGTGACGATGTACAGCGCCGTCATCGACCAGGTGTGCTTGTCCTTGAAGATGGCGAACTGCTTGGCGATGTTCTCCTTCATCGTGCCGAAGGCCGCCAGGCGCATGATCAGCAGCGCGGCGATCACGTCGAGCGGGATCGCCACCCACATGCTGATCAGCCCCAGGCCGGTGGGCTTGGGCAGGTACAGGTACAGGCCCAGGATCGAGGGGATGAAGGCCAGCGTGTAGAGCCAGGTGATCTTGGCGAACGCGACGATCGGCGCGCCGGTGTCGGGCGAGACCGTCTTCAGGTTGTTCATGCCGAACCAGCACAGGATCGACAGCGGCACCAGCGAGATCACCCAGGCGAAGCCGGCGTTCTGGATCCAGGTCGGCGTGCCGGCGGCGATCTTGCCGAAGATCCAGCCGCTGTCCTTGAGCAGCGTCTCGGGCGCGCCGCCCAGGGCGCCGAGCAGCGGCACCGTCATCACCAGCGGAATGACGATCTGCATGGTCGTCACGCCGAAGTTGCCCAGGCCGGCGTTCAGGCCCAGCGCCGTGCCCTGCAGCCGCTTCGGGAAGAAGGTGCTGATGTTGGACATCGACGAGGCGAAGTTGCCGCCGCCCACGCCGCACCACAGCGCCATCAGCTGGAAGGCCCACAGCGGCCAGTCCTTGTGCTGCAGCACGATGCCGGTGCCGATGGCCGGGGCCAGCAGCATCGCGGTGGTCAGGAAGATGGTGTTGCGGCCACCGGACAGGCGCACCAGGAACGAGGCCGGGATGCGCATGGTCGCGCCGGCGATGCCGGCGATGGCGGTCAGCGTGAAGAGCTCGGCCTGGGTAAACGGAAAGCCCAGGTTGAGCATCTGCACCGTGATGATCCCCCACATGCCCCAGACGGCGAAGCCGCACAGCAGGGCCGGCACGGAGATCCAGAGGTTGCGGTAGGCGACGCGCTTGCCCGACTGCTCCCAGAACTGGTCGTCCTCGGGGCGCCAGTCGGCGACGTCGGCGCCGCCCGGCGGATGCTGCGGCGCGCCGGCGACGGTGGTGGTGGCATTCATTGTTGATTCTCCGGAAAGCTTAGCGGGCGAAGGCCTGCGAGCGGGGGCCGATGACTTCGGTCCGGCGCACCTCGGTCCAGTACATCCAGATCAGCGAGACCCAGACCACGCCGTACATCAGCATGAAGGCGCTGGAACGCACGCCGGTCAGGTCCATCAGGGCGCCGAACATGATGGGCAGCACGAAGCCGCCCAGGCCGCCGGCCAGGCCGACGATGCCGCTGATGGTGCCGATGTTGCTGGGATAGTCGTCGCTGATGTACTTGAAGACGCTGGCCTTGCCGAAGGCGAAGGCGACGCCCAGGATCGCCATCAGGAAGGTGAAGGCGTAGACATTCAGCCCGATGTGGAAGGTGCTGGTGCCGTTGACGGTCTGCACCGTGAAGTCGGTCTGCGGGTAGGACAGCAGGAACAGGCAGATCCAGCTCACCCACATCACCCACCAGGTGACGCCGTGCGCGCCGTACTTGTCGGACAGCCAGCCGCCGATCGCGCGCAGCACGCCGCCGGGCAGCGAGAAGCAGGCCGCCAGCAGCGCGGCGGCGCGGATGTCCAGGCCGTACTCGCCGACGTAGTACTGCACCATCCACAGCGACAGCGCGACGTAGCCGCCGAACACGATCGAGTAGTACTGGCAGTACTTGAGCACGCGCGGATCCTTCAGCGCCTTGAGCTGGTCGCTGAACTTGGTGTTGGAGGGCACCAGGTGCGCCGGGTCGCTGTGGCTGAACATCCAGAACAGGATCACCGTGCCCAGCATCACCGCCGCATAGACCTGCGGCACCATGGTCCAGCCGAAGGCCACGACCAGCGCCGGCGCGATGAACTTGTTCACCGCGGCGCCCGAGTTGCCGGCGCCGTAGACGCCCATCGCGAAGCCCTGGCGGTTCTTCGGGAACCAGCGCGCCACGTAGGGCGTGCCCACCGAGAACGAGCCGCCGGCCAGGCCGACGAACAGCCCGATGGTGAGGAAGTGCCAGTACTGCGTGGCGTAGGCCATCAGCCAGATGGCGGGCACCGTGAGGGCCATCAGCACGGCCATGACGATGCGGCCGCCGTACTTGTCGGTCCAGATGCCCAGCGGCACGCGGATCAGCGAGCCGGTGAGCACCGGCGTGGCCGTCAGCAGGCCGAATTCGGTGGCATTGAGGCCCAGCTGCTTCTTGATCGGGATGCCGATCACGCCGAACATCATCCAGACCATGAAGCACACCGTGAACGCCAGGGTGCTGACGATCAGCACCGACAGCGCTTGTCCTTGTCGACTCATGGCGAAGACCCTCCTTCTCTCATGTGATGCGCGCACTGTAGAAAGCCGGCGGCTTTCGGTGCATCCATCGCCGGGAGGCCCGCGCCACTGCGAAAGGAGGAGTGTCGGGATCGCGGCCATCGTCCGGAAGAACGATGACGCGCGCCGTTTGATTCAAATCAAGAAAGACAGGCCGGGCAACCCGGCGGCGCGGCTCAACCCAGCCCGTGCTCGGTGGCAATCACCGCGGCCTGCACGCGCGAGGCCACGTCGAGCTTGCGCAGCACGTGCTGAACGTGGATCTTCACGGTGGTCTCGGCGATGCCCAGGGTGCGGCCGATCTCCTTGTTGCTCTCGCCGCGCGCGATGCCGCGCAGGATCTCGCGCTCGCGCGGCGAGAGCGGGTCGAGCGGCGAGCTCGGCGCGGCCGGCTCGGCGCCGCCGCCCACCCCGGCCTGGGCGCCGCGGAAGGCGGCCACCAGCTTGCCGGTCATCTCCTCGGCCACCACGCTCTCGCCGCGCATCGCGCGGCGGATCGCCGCGGCCAGCACCTCGCCCTCGGCGGTCTTGAGCAGGTAGCCGCAGGCGCCGTTGCGCAGCGCGGCGGCGAGATCCTGCTCGTCCTCGCTGACGGTCAGCATGATCACGCGCGCCGCAGGCGCCGCCTCGCGCAGCGCGGGCAGCGCGTCGACGCCGTTGACGCCGGGCATGTGGTTGTCGAGCAGGATCAGGTCGGGCTGCAGCTCGCGCGCGCGGCGCTGCGCCTCGCCCGCGTCGCCGGCATCGCCCACCACCTGGAAGTCCGGGTCGAGCCCGAGCAGCGCCATCACGCCGCGGCGGAACAGCGAGTGGTCGTCGACCACCAGAATCCTCACTGGAGTCATGACAGCCCCTCGTCCGACGGGTACGTCGGCCGATCCCCCGAGGGGATGCGGGCCGGCTTGGGAGCGGCCCGGCACTCGGCCCGCTTCACTGCACTCATGCCGCGTCCTTGAGGGGGGCCGCCGTGGCGCCCGCCGCCGGCGGCAGCGTCAGCACCACCGAGGTGCCGCGCCCGGGCACCGAGAAGGTCTCGAGCTGCGCGCCGATGCGTTCGGCGCGCTCGACCATGATGCGCCGGCCGACGTGCGTCTCGTCGAGCGGGCCGGCCTCGACGTCGAAACCGATGCCGTCGTCGCGCACCTCGAAGCGCCACTGCGGCTGCTGCTGCACCTCGACCCAGATGCGCGCCGCGTGCGCGTGCTTGCGCACGTTGGACAGCGCCTCCTGCACGATGTGCAGCACCTGCAGCTGCGTGTCCGCCGGCAGCGGCAGGCCGTGGCCGCGCACCTGCAGCTCGGCGTGCAGGCCGCTCTGGTGCTCGAACTTGCGCAGCGTGGTCTGCAGCGCCGGCTCGATGTCCTCGCCGCGGCTGCGCGTGCGGAAGTGCATCAGCAGCTCGCGCACGTCGCCGTAGCTCTCGCGCACGCCGGCGTCGATCTCGCCGACGGCCTGCTCCATGCGCGCCGCGTCGCCCGAGCGCTGCGCGTCGCGCAGCAGCTGCACCTGGATCTTCAGGAAGGCCAGCGACTGGGCGATCGAATCGTGCAGCTCGCGCGCGATGAAGCTGCGCTCCTGCGAGACCGCGTCTTCCTTGGCGAGTGCATTCAGGCGCAGGTTCTCGATCGCGCCGGCCAGGTGCAGGGCCAGCGCCTCGAGCAGCGAGCGCTCGGATTCCGACAGCGAATACTGCGCGTGGAAGAACAGGTCGATCTCGCCCATCACGCGCTCGTGCAGGCGCACCGGCACCGACACCACGGTCTCGAAGCCGGCCTCGCGGCAATGCGAGAGCGCCATCGTCTCGGCGCGCAGCGGGATCACGCGCACGCCGGGCGCCGTGCGATCGGGGATGCCGCAATGGCACTGGCCGGCGTCGACGCACTGCTCGGCCGCCGACATGCGCTCGGTGAGCCCTTCGCTGGCGAGCATCAGGTAGCGCTGCTGCGTCTCGTCGGACCAGCGCAGCGCCACCGCATCGGCGTGCACCGCCTGCCGCACGCGCTGCGCAAAACCCTGCGCCAGCGGCTCCAGCGCGGTGGCGCCGGCCACCAGCGCGGTGACGTCGTACAGCACCTCGAGGCGCTCGCGCTTTTCCTCCAGCTGCGCGGTCTTCTCGCTGACCTTGGCCTCCAGGCCGCGGTACATCTGCTGCAGGTGGTCGGCCATCTCGTTGAAGCCTTCGGCCAGCGTGCCGAACTCGTCGTTCGAACTGCGCTCGACGCGCGTGTCGAAGTTGCCGCCCTGGATGCCCTCGATGGCGCCCTTGAGCTCGCCCACCGGCTCGAGCACGAGGCGGTAGCCGGTGAACATCAGCACCGCCGCGCCGATCACGGCGGCCACCATCATGGCGGTCTGCAGCAGGTGCGTCAGCGCGGTCCAGCGCGACAGGTGCTTCTCGATGGCCGCCACCAACGCATCGATGTGGCCGCTGAAGGCCGCGCTGTCCGGGCGCAGGCCGTCGATACTGGCCAGCGGCGTGCTCGTCCAGCGCTCGCGGTAGCGCTGCCAGTCGGACTCCACCATCGCAAAACGCTGCGCGACCTCCTCGTCCCAGGGCAGGAAGAGCGGGCGATCCGGGTCGCCGTGGTGCAGCACGGCCAGGCTGGTCTCGAACTCCTTCACCAGGGCGGGCAGCGCGGCGCGGTCGCCGGTGCTCACGGTCAGGGCGATGCGGTAGGTCTGCATGCGCATGCGCCCGGCCTCGTTGACCGCCGCAGCGCCGCCGTCGAGCTGCCACGAGACCCACAGCGTCACGCTGATCAGCACCAGCCCGAAGAGCAGGAACGGCGAGGCCACCAGGGCCAGCTTGGTGCCGAGGGTCCAGGTCTGCGGGCTGCGGGGCATGGTCGGCGGAGTCTATGCGTCGCCGGCCCGGCTGTCTTGAGGTCGGTCAATCTCGGCCCGGGCCGCGGCGCGCCGGCGCCCAGCGCATCGCCACCCGCAGCCCGGGCTGGGCGCGCTCGATGAGCAGTTCGCCGCCATGCGCCTGCGCCACCAGCTTGCACAGCGCCAGGCCGAGGCCGACGCCGCCCGCGCTGCGCGTGCGCGCGCTGTCGACGCGGTAGAAGGGCTCGGCCAGGCGCTGCAGCTGCTCGTCGGTGACGCCGGGGCCGTGGTCGCGCACGCCGAGTTCGAGCTGCGCCTGCGCACCGCTGCCGTGCCGCGCGAGGAACAGCGTCGGCGCTTCGCCCGCCTCGGCGCTGTGGCGCAGCGCGTTGTCGATCAGGTTGCGCAGCAGCAGCTTGAGGCGCGTCGGATCGGCCTGCACGGGGGCGATGTCCGGCGCGAGATCGAGCCGCAGCGCACGGCCCGCGAAGCCGGCCTCGACCACCTCGCGCGCCAGCGCGGCGAGGTCGACCGCCTCGGTCTGCAGCGCGGCGTGGCCGGCGGCGAGGCGCTCGCTCTCCAGCAGGTCGGTGATCAGGTCGCGCATCTCGCCGAGGTCGCGCAGCAGCGCATCGCGGTGCTCGCCTTCCGGCACCAGCTCGGCATTCAGTCGCGCGCGCGTCAAGGGGCTGCGCAGCTCGTGGCTGATCGCCAGCAGCAGCGCGCGCTTGGCATCGAGCATGCCCTGCAGGCTGGCGGCCATGCGGTT
This sequence comes from Piscinibacter sp., assembly GCA_017983795.1. Classification (GTDB taxonomy): domain Bacteria; phylum Pseudomonadota; class Gammaproteobacteria; order Burkholderiales; family Burkholderiaceae_C; genus Piscinibacter. The sequence goes on along the minus strand of JAGOAS010000008.1, from coordinate 74,181 downwards.
GATGCGCTCCGAGAGTTCGCCCAGCTCGTCGTGCTGCACGACCGCGATGGGCGTGCCGAACTCGCCGCGCCCGAAGCGCGCCACGCCCTCGCCGATCGCCTCCAGCGGCCGCAGCAGGCGGCGCACGTAGGCATAGGCCAGCGCGGTGAGCAGCAGCAGCGCGGCGAGCGTAAACCAGCCGGCCAGGCGCGGGCGCGCCTCGGGCGAAGGCACGGCCAGGCCGAAGGCGATGCGGTAGCCGTCGGCGCTGTGCCGCACCAGCCCCCACTGCGACGGGTCGAAGCGGCGCGCGTGCAGCGCCTCGTCGCGCGGATGCGAGTCGTAGTGCAGCTGCGGGCCGTCGATGCGGATGGAAAGCGGCAGCCGCGCCACGATCGCCTGCGCGCGCGCCGGGTCGGGCGGCGAGCCGATCTCGGCCACCAGGCGCTCGGCATAGTCGTCGACGATGGGCCGCACCCAGCCCTGCCAGCCCGATTGCAGCGCGCGCTGCGTGCCGAACATGAACACCGCGGTGGTGGCCAGCGCGAGCAGCAGGAACAGCGTGACCAGGCGCCACTTCAGCGAGTGGCGCCAGCGCCGGTGCGCCGCCTTCCAGCGGCCGCTGCGCCTGGCCCTCACGCGCGCACCCCGGCGAAGGTGTAGCCGGCGTTGCGCAGCGTCTTGATGCAGTTCAGCGGCTCGAGCTTGCGGCGCAGCCGGCTGACGAGGATGTCGACGGCGCGCGTGTGGATGTCTTCCGCGGCGTGGCCGCGCAGGCGCTCGAGGATGTCGTCGCGCGAGAACACCTTGGCCGGGGTGCCGGCCAGCAGCACCAGCAGCTCGAACTCGGTGCCGGTGAGATCGATCGCCTCGCCCTGGCGCCGCACGCTGCGGCGATCGAGGTCGATCTCGATGCCGTCGAAGCGCCACACGCGGCCGGGCGCCGCGGCGGCCGGCGCGACACGGCGCAGCACCGTCTGCAGCCGCGCCAGCAGCTCGCGCGGCTCGAAGGGCTTGGGCAGGTAGTCGTCGGCGCCGAGCTCGAGCCCGACCACGCGGTCCATCACGTCGCCGCGCGCGGTGAGCATGACGATCGGCAGGCCGCTCTCCTTGCGGATGGTGCGGCACAGCTCGAAGCCATCCATCTCGGGCAGCATGACATCGAGGATGGCGGCGTCGAAGCCCCCCTGGCGCAGCAGCGCGAGGCCCGCGCTCGGCCGCGTCGCGTGAACCAGCTCGAAGCCGGAACGCGCGAGGTAGGCGCGCAGCGGCGGGCCGAGGGCTTCGTCGTCGTCGATCAGCAGCAGGCGGGGCATGCGGTCGTCATCTAGAACCAGCGCGGCACGCTGTCCGCGTAGTCACTGTACCAACCGCCGTAGCGACGCCGCAGCCGCGCCTCCTCGCGCGGGATCACACGCGCCTGCAGCCACGCGAACAGCACGCCCGCGGCCAGCAAGCTGGCGAGCGAGCCCACGGCCAGCCCGGCACCGAGCAGCGCCAGCAGCACGCCGAGGTACATCGGGTGGCGGCCGAAGGCATAGGGCCCGTGGTCGACCAGCACGCGCAGCGCGCCCGCCGAGCTCAGTGCCACGGGCGCGCGTGCCAGGCACCAGGCGGCCCAGGCGAACCAGGCCAGTCCGGCGAGGGCGAGCGCGGCGCCCGCCGCGCCCACGGCCAGCGCGATGCCCTCAGCCGCGCCAGCCATGGCGGCCCCGGCTCATGAACTCGCGCAGCCTGGCCTGCTGCTCGGGGCGCAGGCCGTCGTAGAAATCGCCGAAGGCGGCGATCACCGCCGGGCTGCCGCCTTGCAGCGCGGCGGTCTTGGCGTCGAGCAGCGACTTCGCGCCGGCGCGGTCGAAGGTCGGCCCGGCCACCAGGGCCTGCACCTGCTCGCGCGGGTTGCCGCCGGCGACGAGCGCCTTGCGCTGTTCGCGCAACGCATCGGCGAGCACGCCCAGCCTGGCCTTCTGCGCTTCGTCGAGATCCAGCTTGCCGGCCACCTTCTCGACGATGCGCGCCTTCATCCTGGCCGCGTCTTCCTCGCTCATCGTCTGCCAGCCCGCGCCGTGGTACGGGCGGTGCGAGCAGGCGGCCAGGCCGCCGAACAGCACGCTGGCGCCGAACACGCCGATCAGGGTGCGCTTGATCCATCGTTTCATCACATCACTCCATCGTTGTTGAGGGGTGAGGTGATGCTGCGTGGCGAGTGCGCCGGCGTCCTTTCGCCGCGGCATCGCCGCGTAACGTTTCTTGTCGCGCTTCTGGTCGCGTACTGGCGCTCAGCGCGCCAGCCGCGCGCGCATCGCGTCGATGACGGCCTTGTAGTCGCGCTGGCCGAAGATCGCGCTGCCGGCCACGAAGGTGTCGGCGCCGGCATCGGCCGCGGCGCGGATGTTGTCGACCTTGATGCCGCCGTCGACCTCGAGGCGGATGTCGCGCCCGCTGGCGTCGATGATCTTCCTCGCGCGCTCGATCTTCTTCAGCGCCGCCGGGATGAAGCTCTGCCCGCCGAAGCCCGGGTTGACGCTCATGATCAGCACCAGGTCGACCTTGTCGATCACCCACTCGAGCACGTCCAACGGCGTGGCCGGGTTGAACACCAGGCCGGCCTGGCAGCCTTCGGCCTTGATGAGCTGCAACGTGCGATCGACATGCGCGCTCGCCTCGGGGTGGAAACTCACCAGATCCGCGCCCGCCTTGGCGAAGGCGCTGGCCAGCGCATCGACCGGCTGCACCATCAGGTGCACGTCGATCGGGGCGCGGTGGCCGGCCGGCGTCACCGCATGCTTGCGCAGCGCCTCGCAGACCATCGGCCCGAAGGTCAGGTTGGGCACGTAATGGTTGTCCATCACGTCGAAGTGGATCCAGTCGGCGCCGGCGGCGAGCACGTCGCGCACCTCCTCGCCGAGGCGGGCGAAGTCGGCGGAGAGGATGCTCGGTGCAATGCGGTAGGTGGTCATGGTCGAAGGCCCAGGCGAGTCGGCAGAATTCTAGGTCGCCTCCTAGAATGCGCCGCATGGCACGACCCGAGTTCACCAATACCGTCGTGGTGCGGCCGCTGCCCGAGCAGTCGGACCCGGCGAAAGGCCAGCACGCCTTCGCCTACACCGTCACCATCCGCAACACCGGCGACGTGACGGCGCAGCTGATCGCGCGCCACTGGATCATCACCGACGGCGAAGGCCGCAGCGAAGAGGTGCGCGGGCTCGCGGTGGTGGGCCACCAGCCGCTGCTCAAGCCAGGCGAGAGCTTCGAGTACAGCAGCTGGACGCGCATCGGCACGCCGCACGGCTCAATGCACGGCACCTTCTTCTGCATGACCGAAGACGCCCGGCCCTTCGATTCGCCGGTGCCGGAATTCGCGCTGGCCGTCGCGTCGACGCTGCATTGAGCGCCGCCGCCTGGGATCTCACCGCGCTGCTCAACGCAGCCGACCCGAAAGCCTCGCTCGCCGAGCGCCAGCTCTGGCTGGTGCGTCTGATGGAGTGGCTGCGCCGCGCGCCGCTCGACGGCGCTGCGGAGCGCAGCACGCCACTGCCGGTGCTGCGCCTCAAGCACCTGCTCAACGTGCTGCAGCGCCACGACGATCACCGCGCCGCGGTGGGCGCGCTGCTGGCGCGCTTCTGGCGCGAGGTCGACACCGTCGCGCTGTTCGCCGACTTCGGCTTCGCACCGCGCACCAACTTCTTCGGCGAACTCGGCCAGCGGCTGCGCCTGCGGCTGCTGCCGATCACGCCGGAGACGCAGGATCTGGGCGAGCTGTTCGCGCTGCTGTTCCCGAGCGAGCGCGACGCGCAATGGCTGGAGGCCATCGACGACGAGACGCTCGCGCGCCTGGCCGAGGCGCTCGCGCCGGTGGCCGCGCACGGCGGCTCCTCGCGCGAGCCGCTGGTCGAGGGCATCGCCTACCTGGCCGCGGCGGTGCGCGCCTCCGGCCACTCCGGCGCGCTGCGCCAGCGCATGAGCGCCGAGTTGCTCGCCGACGATCCGTTCCGCCAGCTCGCCCGCGCCGCCGAGCGCCTGGGCGAACGCGCGCGCGCCGGCGACACCGCCGCGCTGCTGCAGGAGGCGCGCTACCTGCGCGCGCTGCTCGACGCCTGCCGGCGCGCCGCCGCGAGCGTGCGTGCGCACCTGGAGCAGTACGGCGTCTCGGTCGGCATCGTCTTCGAGACCGACCAGCTGCGCGCGCGCTGCGACCGCATCGAGGCCCTGCTCGACGCCCTGCTCGCGCCGCAGCCGGCGCGCGAGCTGCTGCGCCTGATCGCCATGCTGGCGCGCGAGGCGCAGGCGCGGCGCGGCATCCGCAGCCTGTTCGCGCGCCACTACTCGCTGCTGGCGCGCAAGGTGGCCGAGCGCAGCGCCGAGACCGGCGAGCACTACATCACCCGCGATCGCGCCGAATACCGCGCCATGCTGCGCGCCGCGGCCGGCGGCGGCGCGGTGATCGCCGGCACCACCTTCGTCAAGTTTCTCGTCGCGGCGATGGGGCTGGCGGCCTTCTGGTCGGGGCTCGCGGCGGGGCTGAACTATGCGGCCAGCTTCGTGCTCATCCACCTGCTGCACTGGACGGTGGCCACCAAGCAGCCGGCCATGACCGCGCCGGCGATGGCCGAGAAGCTGAACGACGTGAGCGACGACGCGAAGGTGGAAGCCTTCGTCGACGAGGTGGCGCACCTGATCCGCTCGCAGGCGGCCGGCATCTTCGGCAACCTGATGCTGGCCGGGCCGCTGGTGCTCGTGATCCAGCTCGCCGCGCAGGCCGCCTTCGGCGCGCCGCTGGTGGGCGCGCAGCAGGCCGGGTACGTGCTGCACTCGATCACCCTGCTCGGGCCCACGGCGCTCTACGCCGCCTTCACCGGCGTGCTGCTGTTCGCCAGCTCGATCATCGCCGGCTGGGCGGAGAACTGGTTCGTCTGGCACCGGCTCGACAGCGCGATCGCCTGGAACCCGCGCTCGATCGCGCTGCTCGGCGCCGCGCGCGCGCAGCGCTGGGCGGCCTGGTGGCGGCGCAACGTCTCGGGCCTGGCGGCCAATGTCTCGCTCGGGCTGATGCTCGGGCTGGTGCCGGCGATCGCGGGCTTCTTCGCGCTGCCGCTGGAGGTGCGCCACGTCACGCTGTCCACCGGCCAGCTCGCCGCCGCGCTGGGTGCGCTCGGCTTCGGGCTGCTGCGCGAGAGCGGATTCTGGTGGTGCATGGCCGGCATCGCGCTCACCGGCGTGCTCAACCTGACGGTGAGCTTCGCGCTCGCCTTCAAGGTGGCGCTGCGCTCGCGCGGCATCCGCCTGGCCGAGCGCAGCCGCATCGACCGCGCCATCCGCGCGCGGCTGCGGCATGCGCCGCTGTCCTTCCTGTTCCCGCCGAAAGACTCAAGCTGAATCGTCGCGGCGGCGCTCGCCCTTCTTGCGGCCGGAGAACATCGTCCACCACACGATGAGCAGCAGGATGGCGAGCGCGGCGAGCGCTTCCAGCAGAATCAGCCACATGACGATGTTCCGATGCCGTGCCTGGATGGGCGCGGCGATTCTAGGAGGGCTCGCGGCCTGCGCCGTGGTGCCCGAGCCCGAAGCCCCCGCCACCAGCAAGCCTGCCGTGCCCTTAGCGCCCGGCACGAGCGCGCCCGCCACACCGACGGGCCCCGCCATCGTGCGCAACCGCGCGCGCTGGGTGAGTGCCGAGTGGAGCGATCTGCCCGGCTGGCTGGGCGACACGACGCGCGAGCTGTGGCCCGCGCTGCAGCGCGGCTGCGAGAAACCTGCGCCGGGCTGGGAAGGCCTCTGCGCCGCGGCGCGCGGCTTCACGCCGGCCAGCGACGCCGACGCGCGCCAGTGGCTGCAGCTGCGCCTGCGCCCGTGGCGCGTGGAAAGCCTGGAAGGCAATGCCGAGGGCCTGGCCACCGGCTACTTCGAGCCGCAGGTGGAGGCGCAGCGCCAGCCGCGCGCGCCCTACCAGGTGCCGCTGCACGCGCTGCCCGACGACCTCGCCACGCGCAAGCCCTGGTGGACGCGCCAGCAGATCGACACGCTGCCGGCCGCGCAGGCCGCACTGCGCGGCCGCGAGCTGGCCTGGGTGGCCGATCCGCTCGACGCGCTGCTGCTGCAGGTGCAGGGCTCGGGCCGGCTCGTCATCGGCGAGGCCAACGGCAGCAGGCGCCAGGTGCGCGTGGCCTACGCCGGCCACAACGACCAGCCCTACAAGTCGGTCGGCCGCTGGCTGATCGAGCAGGGCGAGCTGAAGCCCGAGCAGGCCTCGTGGCCGGCGATCAAGGCCTGGGCGCGCGCCAATCCGAAGCGGCTCAACGAGCTGCTGTGGAGCAACCCGCGCTACGTCTTCTTCAGGGAAGAACCGCTGCCCGACCCCAGCGTCGGCCCCAAGGGCGCGCAGGCCGTGCCGCTGACGCCGGGGCGCTCGATCGCCGTCGACCCGCAGGCGATTCCCTACGGCACGCCGGTGTGGCTGGACACCACCGAGCCGCTCTCGGCCACGCCGCTGCGCCGGCTGGTGATGGCGCAGGACACCGGCAGCGCCATCACCGGCGCGGTGCGCGCCGACTACTTCTGGGGCTGGGGTGCCAACGCCGAAGCGCAGGCCGGGCGCATGAAGCAGCCGCTGCGGATGTGGGTGCTGTGGCCGCGATGAACCCCGTTCGGGCTGAGGAATTCCGTTCGGGCTGAGCCTGTCGAAGCCCGCCCGAGGTGCAGCGCGGGGCCCTTCGACCAAGCTCAGGGCGAACGGGCATCTGCCACCACCTTGTTGCGCCCCTGCTGCTTGGCCTGGTAGAGCGCGCGGTCGGCGCGGGCGATCGCTTCCACCAGCGTCTCGTCCGGCGAGACCTCGACCAGCCCGGCCGAGACCGTGAACGCCAGCTCGCGCCCTTCGTGCGCGACGCGCAAGCCCTCGACGCGCGTGCGCAGCCGCTCGAGGCCCAGGCGCGCGGCGGTGAGGCCGGCGTCGGGCAGCATCAGCATGAACTCCTCGCCGCCCCAGCGCGCCAGCACGTCGGCCTCGCGGATCGCCGCCAGCGCTTCGGCGGCGAAGACCTTGAGCACGTAGTCGCCGGTCGGGTGGCCGTGGCTGTCGTTGATGCGCTTGAAGCGGTCGATGTCGAGCACGGCGAGGCAGAAGCGCGCGCCGCTGCGTTCGCTGCGCATCCGCTCGGCCTCGATCAGCGCGGCCATGTGGCGGCGGTTGGCCAGGCCGGTGAGCTCGTCGCGCTGCGCCAGCGCCTGGTTGCGCGCCAGCGCCTCGCGCAGCTCGGCCTTCTGGCGCTTGAGCGCATCGCGCAGCTGGCCGAGCTGGCCGGCCAGCATCGAGACCGCCGGCAGGATGATGGCGATGACGAGGAAGTGCGCGAACTCGACCTCGGGCCGGTAGACGCGCGGGTTGCGCCAGGCCATCAGCGCCATCGCGGCGCCGAACAGCGCGAGCGCCAGCGCGCTCATCAGCCGCACCTGGCGCGGCGTGAGCGAATACAGGCCGAACATCAGCACCACCATCATGATCGGGAATACCGCGCCGCGGCCGCGCCCGGCCAGCGTGTAGGCGAGCGCGCCGACCAGCAGCGCGAAGCTCATCTGCGCGATGGTCAGCGAAGGGTCGCGCAGGCGTTCGCTCGCGCCGCTGCGGATCGCCGCGTAGAACAGCAGCATGCCGCCCACCCCCAGCAGCGCGAGCGCGAGCACCGGCCCGCGCTCGGCCAGGCCGACGGCGACGAAATAGCCCAGGCTGGCCACGCTGTAGGCCATCAGGGCGCAGGCGAGCAGGCAGCGCGCGCTGCGGATGCGCAGGCGCCGCTCGCTGCCGAGCAGCACGTCGCCGAGCGCCTGCAGCCGCGCCTTCATCGCGCCCCCGGTGCGTCGCCCGCGCCGCGCAGGTGGCCGAGCGGCAGCGCACCGCCCGACTTCACCTCGCCGAGCGAGAAGCTGGTGTGCACGTCCTTCACGTGCGGCAGGCCCATCAGCGCGTCGAGCGCGAAACGCGAGAAGGCATCGAGGTCGGTGGCCATCACCTGCAGCTCGAAGGTGCCCGAGCCCGAGATGTAGTGGCAGGAGATCACCTCGGGCAGGCGGCGGATCGCCTCCTCGAGCTGGCGCGTCGCCTCGGCGGTGTTGCGGTCGGCGTCGATGCGCACGAAGGCGAGCACGCCCAGGCCGATCTTGCGGCGGTCGATCTCGGCGCGGTAGCCGGTGATGAAGCCCTGCTCCTCCAGCCAGCGCATGCGCCGCCAGGTCGGTGCGGCCGACAACCCGATGCGCGAGGCCAGCTCCGCATTCGACAGGCGTGCGTCCTGCTGCAGCTCGCGCAGGATGGCGATGTCGTAGCGGTCCAGGCTTGCGCCATGGCCTTCGGCAGGCTCGGCGGCGGGGTCTGGGGTTTTCCCTTGGGCTGGCATTTCAGGCGCGATTCTGCACTCCTGACCAAATATCGCGCAAGGATCTTTCTCTGACCATCGCCATGCCGGCAACGAAAGAAAGCACTTCACGGCAGCGAATCTCTACACTCAGCCTCGCCAAACCACGGAGCGCAGCCCCATGAACGCACCCTTGCCCGAGGCCATCCGCAAGGCGCTCGAAAGCGCCTCGCTCGACGACAAATACAGCCTCGACCATGGCCGCGCCTTCATGAGCGGCGTGCAGGCGCTGGTGCGCCTGCCCATGCTGCAGCGCCAGCGCGACCTCGCCGCGGGGCTGAATACCGGCGGCTTCGTCAGCGGCTACCGCGGCTCGCCTCTCGGCGGCTACGACCAGGCGCTGTGGGCGGCGCAGAAGCACCTGGCGGCGAACCACATCGTCTTCCAGCCCGGCGTCAACGAGGAGCTCGGCGCCACCGCGGTGTGGGGCACGCAGCAGCTCGACCTCTATCCGCAATCGAAGAAGTACGACGGCGTCTTCGGCATCTGGTACGGCAAGGGCCCGGGCGTGGACCGCTGCTCCGACGTCTTCAAGCACGCCAACATGGCCGGCACGGCCAAGCACGGCGGCGTGATCGCCATCGCCGGCGACGACCATGTCGCCAAGAGCAGCACGGCGGCGCACCAGAGCGACCACATCTTCAAGGCCTGCGGCCTGCCGGTGTTCTTCCCGTCGAGCGTGCAGGACATCCTCGACATGGGCCTGCACGCCTTCGCGATGAGCCGCTATGCCGGCGTGTGGACGGGCATGAAGACCATCCAGGAGGTGGTGGAGTCCTCGGCCTCGGTGAGCGTCGACCCCGACCGCGTGAAGATCGTGCTGCCCGAAGACTTCACCATGCCGCCGGGCGGCCTGCACATCCGCTGGCCCGACGCACCGCTGGAGCAGGAGGCGCGCCTCTTCGACCACAAGTGGTATGCCGCGCTCGCCTACGTGCGCGCCAATCGCCTCAACCACAACGTCATCGAAGGGCCGAACGACCGCTTCGGCATCATCGCCAGCGGCAAGGCCTACAACGACACGCGCCAGGCGCTCGCCGATCTCGGGCTGGACGACGCGCGCTGCCGCGAGCTGGGCATCCGGCTGCACAAGGTCAACGTGGTGTGGCCGCTGGACGCCACCATCACGCGCGAGTTCGCGCAGGGGCTGCAGGAGATCCTGGTCGTCGAGGAGAAACGCCAGGTCATCGAATACCAGATCAAGGAAGAGCTCTACAACTGGCGCCCCGACGTGCGCCCCAACGTGCTGGGCAAGTTCGACGAGCCGGAGGGCGATCTCTCCGGCGGCGAGTGGTCCATGCCCAACCCGAGCGAGAACTGGCTGCTGCGCGCCAAGGCCGACCTGACGCCGGCGATCATCGCCAAGGCCATCGCCAAGCGCCTCAAGAAGCTCGGCTTCGCGCCCGAGGGCAGCGACACGGCGGCGCGCATGGACCAGCGCCTGGACGTGATCGCGCAACGCGAGCGCGCCATGGCCACGATGAAGACCGACACCGGCGAGCGTGCGCCCTGGTTCTGCAGCGGCTGCCCGCACAACACCAGCACGCGCGTGCCCGAGGGCTCGCGCGCGATGGCCGGCATCGGCTGCCACTACATGTCGGTGTGGATGGACCGCAGCACCAGCACCTTCAGCCAGATGGGCGGCGAAGGCGTGGCCTGGGTCGGCCAGGCGCCGTTCACGAAGGACGCGCACGTGTTCGCCAACCTCGGCGACGGCACCTACTTCCACAGCGGCCTGCTGGCGATCCGCCAGTCCGTCGCCGCGGGCGTCAACATCACCTACAAGGTTCTGTACAACGACGCGGTGGCGATGACCGGCGGCCAGCAGGTCGGCGAGCGGCCCGAGGGCCACAGCGTGCTGCAGATCCAGAAGAGCCTGATCGCCGAAGGCGTGAAGAAGCTGGTGATCGTCAGCGACGAGCCGCAGAAGTACGACGGCGTCGCCCTCGAGCCCGGCATCACGGTGCACCACCGCGACGAGCTGGATGCGATCCAGCGCCAGCTGCGCGAGATCCCCGGCTGCACCGCGATCATCTACGACCAGACCTGCGCCACCGAGAAGCGCCGCCGCCGCAAGCGCGGCAAGCTGGCCACGCCGGCCAAGACGGTGGTGATCAACGAGCTGGTGTGCGAGGGCTGCGGCGACTGCTCGGTGCAATCGAACTGCCTCTCCGTCGAGCCGGTCGAGACCGAGTTCGGCCGCAAGCGCCGCATCAACCAGAACACCTGCAACAAGGACTACACCTGCGTGAAGGGCTTCTGCCCGAGCTTCGTCACGGTCGAGGGCGGCACGCTCAAGAAGGCCAAGAAGGAGAAGCGCGGTGACCTGGCCAGCCTGCCGCCGCTGCCCGAGCCTTCGCTGCCGCTGGCCGAGAAGCCCTGGGGCATCGTGGTCGGCGGCGTCGGCGGCACCGGCGTCATCACCATCGGCCAGCTGCTCGGCGTGGCCGCGCACCTGGAAGGCCGCGGCGTCGTCACGCAGGACGCCGGCGGCCTGGCGCAGAAGGGCGGCGCCACCTGGAGCCACATCCAGATCGCCAACCGGCCCGAGGCCATCCACACCACCAAGGTCGACACCGCCAAGGCCGATCTGGTGATCGCCTGCGACGCCATCGTCGGCGCCGGCAAATACACGATGAGCGTGATGCGCGAAGGCCGCACCTTCGTCGCGCTCAACACCCACGGCACGCCGACGGCCGCCTTCGTGCGCAACCCGGACTGGCAGTTCCCCGGCGGCAGCTGCGAGGCGGCGCTGGCCGCGGCGGTGGGCGCCGAGATGGTGGGCGGCTTCGATGCCGAGCAGGCCGCGGTGCAGCTGGTCGGCGATTCGATCTACACCAACCCGCTGCTGCTGGGCTACGCGTGGCAGAAGGGCCGCCTGCCGCTCGGCCACGCTGCGCTGATGCGCGCCTTCGAGCTCAACGGCGTGCAGGTGGAGAACAACAAGGCCGCCTTCGAATGGGGCCGGCGCTGCGCGCACGACCTCGCGGCCGTGCAAGCGCTCTACGCGGCCGCAGCGGTGATCGAATTCGTCAAGAAGCCCTCGCTCGACGAGCTGGTGGCCAGGCGCGCCGAGTTCCTCACCGGCTACCAGGACGCGGCCTACGCCGCGCAGTACAAGGCCTTCGTCGACAAGGTGCGCGCCGCCGAAGCGCCGCTGGCGAGCACGAAGCTCGCCGAGGCGGTGGCGCGCTACCTCTTCAAGCTGATGGCCTACAAGGACGAGTACGAGGTGGCGCGCCTGCACACCGACCCCGCCTTCACCGCGAAGATCGCCGGCATGTTCGAGGGCGACGTGAAGCTCACCCACCACCTCGCGCCGCCGCTGCTGGCCAAGACCAACGACAAGGGCGAGCTGATCAAGAAGGCTTACGGCCCATGGATGCGCACGGCCTTCGGCCTGCTGGCGAAGATGAAGGGCCTGCGCGGCACGGCGCTCGACCCCTTCGCCCGCACGGAAGAGCGCAAGACCGAGCGCGCGCTGATCGGCGAATACCGCGAGTGCATCGAGGAGCTGCTGCGCACGCTGTCGGCCGCGAACCTCGCGCAGGCGACCGAGATCGCGCGCATCCCGGAGGAGATCCGCGGCTTCGGCCACGTGAAGGCGCGCCACCTCGCGGCGGCGCGAGGCAAGTGGGCGACGCTGATGGCGCAGTGGCGCGCCGGCGGCCCGGCGAAGCAGGCCGCCTGAGGCCGGTTCGGGGTCAGGCTGACTTTGGCGGTGTCTGGCGGCGCGTGCGCGGCAGGCGCGGCCCCGCGCGGGCTCATACGGAATCGGCCGGCTGCGCCGGCTGCCCTGCGCTGCTCGCACCGGGGTCGCGCCGCCGAACTCGCTACGCTCACTGCGTTCGCTGCGCTCAAACACCGGCGGCGAGCCAGAAGACGAAGCGCGCGGGTACGCGCGCCGACCCCGCCGCTGCGCTGCTCGGCGATTCCCAAATCGCCCCCACGGGGCCGCGCCTGCCGCGCTGAACCGGTGGTGGCCTGCGACCGGTGGCCTGCCGCCGCTGGTTCAGCAAAGGGCCGTGCGAGCCGCCCGCGGCGCGCCTATGAAGCGCCGAGGAGCACAGGGCTCGCGGCCCGCGCGCGGTCACGCGCGCATCGTGAACTGACTTGCCGCCTCCTGTTTGAGCGAAACGAACGTCAGTGAGCGCAGCGAGTTAGGCGGCAGGCCGCGAGGCCGAGCACCGCAGGGAAGCCGGCGCAGCCGGCCGCTTCATCGAAGCGCCGCGGGCGGCCCGCACGGCCCTTTGCCGCTCCCGCCGTCGCACGTTGCACGTTGCACGTCGATGGCCCATCCCGAACGATCGAACGCCCATTGCAGTGGGCGGCGCCCCCGCTTTCAGCCCCAGATTTTTTTGAACGATCACAACAAGCATCATGAAAGGCCGTTGAACGATCCGCACCTACAGTGCCGTCCATTGCATCGCCGCCGCCCCACGCGCCATGAGCTCCGCAGCCACCACCGAACGCTATTCCGGCACAGCCATCGCCCTGCACTGGCTGCTGGCGCTGGCCCTGATCGGCTCGTTCATGGTCGGCGTCTACATGGTCGACCTGCCCGTCTCGCCGCAGCGGCTCAAGCTCTACAACTGGCACAAGTGGGCGGGCATCTGCATCCTCGCGCTCTCGGGCCTGCGCCTGCTGTGGCGCCTGACGCACCGCCCGCCGGCCGACGTGGCGATGCCGGCCTGGCAGCGCCAGTCGGCGCACGCGGTGCACATCCTGCTGTACCTGCTGTTCTTCGCCGTGCCGCTGGCCGGCTGGGCCTACAGCTCGGCGGCGGGCTTCCCCATCGTGGTGTTCGGCGTGCTGCCGCTGCCGGATTTCGTGGCGCCGAGCAAGGAGCTCGCCGAGGCCATCAAGCCTGCGCACAAGATCCTCGTCTTCACGATGGCCCTCCTCGTGCTGGCCCACGTGGCCGCAGCCCTCAAGCACCACTTCGTCGACGGCGACGGCCTGCTCGAGCGCATGCGCCCCGGCCGCCGCTGAATCAAACAAGAGAGAACGAACGCCCCATGAAGACCTACCTCGCCATCAGCCTGCTCGCCGTGGCCGCCAGTTTCGCGACGACGCCCGCCTGCGCGCAGCAGCTCGTGCCGGCCGGCAGCGAGATCGCCTTCACCAGCAAGCAGATGGGCGTGCCGGTGGACGGCAAGTTCCGCAAGTTCGACGCCAAGGTGGCGTTCGACCCGAAGAAGCCCGAGACCGCCAACATCGCCTTCAGCGTCGACCTGGCCAGCGTGTCGCTGGGTGTGGCCGAGACCGAGGCCGAGATCGCCAAGCCCGACTGGTTCGACACCAAGAAGTTTCCGCAGGCGCAATTCCAGAGCAGCAGCGTGAAGGCCAGCGGCGGCGGCAAGTACGAGGTGACGGGCAGGCTGACCATCAAGGGCACGGCGCAGAACCTCGTCGTGCCGGTGACGCTGACGCAATCCGGCGGCAACACCACCGCGGCCGGCAGCTTCGTGCTCAAGCGCCTGGCCTTCCGCATCGGCGACGGCGACTGGAAGGACACCTCCATGGTCGCCGACGACGTGCAGGTGCGCTTCAAGCTCGCGCTGACCGGCGTTAACGCACTCTGATTTCCAACCAAGCCCCCAAGGAGAGGAAGACCATGACCAAGACCCTGCTCGCCACGGCCCTGCTGGCCGCCGCCGGCTTCGCCCAGGCGCAGAGCGCCACCTACAGCATCGACCCGACGCACACCTTCGTGACCTTCGAGGCCAAGCACTTCGGCACCTCGACGCTGCGCGGCCGCTTCGACCGCAAGGAAGGCACGGTGCAGTTCGACCGCGCCGGCAAGAGCGGCAAGGCCCAGATCGCGATCGACATGGCCTCGGTGAGCACCGGCGTGGGCCCGCTCGACGGCCACCTGAAGAGCAAGGACTTCTTCGACGCCGCCGCCAACCCGAGCGCGACCTTCGTCGCCGACAAGTTCGTGTTCGACGGCGACAAGGTCACCGAGGTGGCGGGCGCGCTGACCATGATGGGCAAGAGCAACCCGGTCACGCTCAAGGCCAGCAACTTCAACTGCTACCAGAGCCCGATGCTCAAGCGCGAGGTCTGCGGCGGCGACTTCGAGACCACCATCGCGCGCAGCCAGTGGGGCATGGCCTACGGCCTGCCGGGCATCCCCGACAACATCCGCCTGCTGATCCAGATCGAGGCGATCAAGCAGTAAGCGCGAAAGCCCCTGCGATGAAGCGCGCCCTGCTCGCGGCTGCAGCTGCCGGGGCCGCGCTGGCCGCCGGCGCCCAGCCGGTGGGCTACCGCCTCGACCCCACGCACAGCTTCGTGCACTTCGAGGTGATGCACTTCGGCACGGCGACGCTGCGCGGCCGCTTCGGCCCGCTGGATGGCGTCGCCGCGCTCGACCGCTCGGCGCAGCGCGGCGAGGTCTCGCTCACGATCCCGACGCGCATCGTCAGCACCGGCCTGCCGGTGCTCGACAGCCGCCTGCGCCAGGGTGACCTGTTCGCCAGCGAGGCCTATCCCGAGGCGTACTTCGTCGCGCGCAACTTTGTCTTCGAGGGTGATGCGCTGCGCGAGGTGCGCGGCGAGTTCACGCTGCGCGGCATCAGCCGGCCGCTGGCGCTGCGCGCGACGAGCTTCTCCTGCGCGGTGCACCCGATCGTCAAGCGCGACTGGTGCGGCGGCGACTTCGAGGCCGAGCTGCGCCGCAGCGACTTCGGCATGAGCTTCGGCCTGCCGCTGGTGGCCGACCGCGTGCGCCTGCTGGTGCAGGTGGAGGCGATCCGCGATCAGTGAGCCGCGGCCGAGGCGGCAGCGAAGGCGCGTGCACGCTCGCCGATCTGCGCGATCGGCAAGTCCGGCGTGAAGATCTGGCTGCCGATGCCCGCGCCGGCGGCACCGGCGGCGCGCCAGGCCGCGAGGCTGCCCGGCGTGATGCTGCCCACCGGCCACAGCCCGGTGCCTGCGGGCAGCACCGAGGCGAATGCCTTCAGCCCGGCCGTGCCGATCACCTCGGCGGGAAACAGCTTGAGCGCATGCGCGCCGGCCGCCAGCGCGGCGAAGGCCTCGCTCGGCGTGGCCACGCCGGGCATGGCCAGCATGCCGAGCTGGCGCGCACGTGCGATCACCGCGGCATCGCAGTTCGGCGCCACCATCAGCCGGCCGCCGGCCGCATGCACCGCGTCGACATCGGCGGCCGAGAGCATCGTGCCGCCGCCGACCAGCGCATCACGCGGCGCCATGCGCACGATGGTCGCAATCGCCTGCAGCGCGCCAGGGCGATTGAGCGGCACCTCGACGATGCGCAGGCCGGCGTCGAACAGCGTCTGCGCGACCTCGGCGGCGCGCTCGGGTTCGAGGCCGCGCAGGATTGCCACCAGCGGCAGCGCGGGAATCGGGGCGAGCTTGTCCATGTTCTGAACAGGTGATGCGGACCTTTGCAGCCAAGTCGAAACTGAATCGACTTTCGCGCTGCGATGCGGCCGATTGTCGAAGGGTTTTACCCAGTTGTTGCGGCCCGCCTCGATGCGGACGTTGACAGCTTGTCGACAGGTTCACGGCGCGCCGCCCGCGCAGCGCGCCACTCGATCTTCCCAACGAACACAACGGAGACTCTCGATGAGCAAGCCCACGCCTGCACCGCGCCGCCGCTTCCTGAAGTCCGCCGCCACCAGCACCGTGGCCGCCGGCGCGATGGCCGCACCGATGGTGTCGAACGCACAGACCACCACGCTGCGCTTCCAGAGCACCTGGCCCGCCAAGGACATCTTCCACGAGTACGCCAACGACTTCGCCAAGAAGGTCAACGACATGGCGGGCAGCCGCCTGAAGATCGAGGTGCTGCCCGCCGGCGCGGTGGTGCCGGCCTTCCAGCTGCTCGAGGCGGTGGCCAAGGGCACGCTCGACGGCGGCCACGGCGTGGTGGCCTACCACTACGGCAAGAACTCGGCGCTGGCGCTGTGGGGCTCGGGCCCGGCCTTCGGCATGGACCCGAACATGGTGCTGGCCTGGCACTACTACGGCGGCGGCGAGGCGCTGCTCATCGAGATCTACAAGACGCTCGGCCTGGACGTGAAGTCCTTCCTCTACGGCCCGATGCCGACGCAGCCGCTGGGCTGGTTCAAGAAGCCGATCGCGCGCGTCGAGGATCTCAAGGGCCTGAAGTACCGCACCGTCGGCCTCGCGGTCGACGTCTTCACCGAACTCGGCGCGGCCGTCAACCCGCTGCCCGGCGGCGAGATCGTGCCGGCGCTCGACCGCGGCCTGATCGACGCGGCCGAGTTCAACAACGCCAGCTCCGACCGCGTGCTCGGCTTCGCCGACGTGGCCAAGAACTGCATGCTGCAGAGCTTCCACCAGAGCGGCGAGCAGTTCGAGATTCTCTTCAACGGCCCGAAGTACAACGGCCTGCCGGGCGAGCTGAAGAAGGCGATCGACGTGGCCGTCGAGGCCTCGAGCGCCGACATGAGCTGGAAGGCCATCGAGCGCAACTCGAAGGACTACCAGGAGCTGAAGAAGTCCGGCGTCAACTTCTACAAGACGCCCGACGCCATCCTGCGCGCGCAGCTCGACGCCTGGGACAAGGTGATCGCCAAGAAGGCCGGCGAGAACGCGATCTTCAAGAAGGTGCTCGACTCGCAGAAGGCCTATGCGCAGCGCGTGATCCCCTGGCAGAACGACTACATGGTCGATTTCAAGATGGCCTACAACCACTACTTCGGCAAGAAGTAAGCGGCCCGGACCGAGGCCCCCAGGGCTGCCGGCCGCGCGAATCGGCCGGCAGCCCTTTGTCTGTGTACCCGTCGCGGGGAACTGTCCATGCAACAACTACTACTCGCGGTCGACCGCCTCTCCACCTGGCTGGGCCAGCTGTTCAGCTGGCTCATCGTCGGGCTCACCGTGCTGATCACCTACGAGGTGTTCTCGCGCTACGTGCTCAACAACCCGCACGACTGGAACCTGAACGTCCAGATCATGCTGTACGGCACGCTGTTCATGATGGCCGGCGCCTACACGCTGGCGAAGAACGGCCACGTGCGCGGCGACGTGCTCTACGGCTTCTTCGAGCCGCGCACGCAGGCCACCTTCGACCTGCTGCTGTACATCGTGTTCTTCCTGCCCGGCATCGTCGCGCTCACCTGGGCGGGCTGGAACTACGCCAACGAGGCGCTCGCGATCCGTGAGCAGACCTTCTCGGCCACGCCGCTGCCGCTGTACCCGTTCAAGTTCGTCATCCCGATCGCCGGCGGCATGCTGCTGCTGCAGGGCATCGTCGAGATCGTGCGTTGCATCCAGTGCCTGCGCGACGGCGACTGGCCCTCGCGCGAGGCGGACGTGGAAGAGGTCGACGTCGACAAGCTCAAGGAGATGGTGCACGTGAAGGACGAGGACATCGCCGCGCTCGACAAGTACGTGACGCACGAGGCCGGGAGCACGAAGTGAAGATTCGCAAGGAACTCTGGTTCGGCCTGATCCTGATGGCCATCATCATCGCCGGCAACCTTTGGATGCTGCTGTCGGTCGAGAAGATCACCAACGGCCACCTCGGCCTGACCATGCTGGCGCTGGTGGTGGTGGCCATCATGCTGGGCTTCCCCACGGCGTTCACGCTGATGGGCATGGGCATGGTGTTCACCTGGCTGGCCTACGAACGCGACACCACGAAGGCGCTCGACCTGATGGTGCAGGCCGCCTTCAAGGTGATGAGCAACGACGTGCTGATCTCGATCCCGCTGTTCGTCTTCATGGGCTACCTGGTCGAGCGCGCCAATCTGATCGACAAGCTGTTCCGCTCGCTGCACCTCGCGCTGGCGCGCGTGCCGGGCTCGCTGGCGGTGGCCACGCTGTTCACCTGCGCGGTGTTCGCCACGGCCACCGGCATCGTCGGCGCGGTCGTCACGCTGATGGGCCTGCTGGCCATGCCGCAGATGCTCAAGGGCGGCTACGACGTGAAGATCTCCGCCGGCGCGATCACCGCGGGCGGCTGCCTGGGCATTCTGATCCCGCCTTCGGTGATGCTGATCGTCTACGGCGCCACTGCCGGCGTGTCGGTGGTGCAGCTCTATGCCGGCGCCTTCTTCCCCGGGCTGATGCTGGCCGGCCTGTACATCGTCTACGTCATCATCCTGGCCAAGCTGAAGCCCTCGCTGATGCCGCCGCTGTCGGCCGAGCAGCGCTACGTGCCGCTGCCCGCCCCGCTGGAGACGCTCGAGCGCAGCGGCGCAAAGCGCGCCCTGCCCTCGCTGCTGAAGGCCGCGGGCGGCACAGTGGCCGGCGTGTCGCCGGACTTCGCGCGGCGCCAGCTCGCGGTGACGCTGCTGCCGGCGCTGGTATTCGCCGTCGCCGCCTTCACGGCCTGGCACCTCAACACCAAGCCGGCCGATCTGGCCAATGCGCCGGCGGCCGCCAGCAGCGGCGGCGGCGTGGCCGAGCCGCCGGGCAGCTTGAAGGAGCCTGCCGCGATGGGTGGCCTGCAGGAACCTCCGGGCACCTCCGGCGGCCTGCAGGAGCCGCCCGCTGCCGACGGCCTGAAGGCGCCGCCGGGTGCGGACGAAGGCGTGAAGGAACCTCCGGGGGCCGCGCCGGCCGGCGTGAGCGAGCCGCCGGGGGCCAGCGGCACGGCCGCGGGCGCGACGCAGGGCACCGTTGCGCCCCGCACGCCCGCCACCACGGGACTCTGGATCGGCCTCGGGGCCGCCGCGCTCGCACTCGCGCTGTTCTACGCCGTGCTCAGCTTCCAGCGGCTCGAGGTGTTCAAGATGCTGCTCGGCAGCTTCTTCCCGCTCGTGGTGCTCATCCTGGCGGTGCTGGGCTCCATCGTGCTCGGCCTGGCCACGCCGACCGAGGCGGCGGCCGTGGGCGCCTTCGGCGGCTACCTGCTGGCCTCGATCTACGCGGTGCTGGGCGGCCGCGGCGGGCAGAACGACCGCAGCTCGCGCCGCCGCGTGTTCGGGCTGTGGCTGCTGCTGTGGGCGCCGGCGCTGCTCGCGATCGGCTGGTTCATCGCCCACGACGAAGGCTTCGGCGCACCGCCGGTGCCGCTGGCGCTGGGCTCTGCGGCGTCGGTCGGGGTGGCCCTGTGGGCGATCGTCGCCTACCGGCAGGCAGGACTGAAGACCGAGGTCAAGGAGTCGGTGCTGCTGACGGCCAAGACCAGCGCGATGGTGTGCTGGCTGTTCGTCGGCTCGGCGATCTTCTCCGCCGCCTTCGCGCTGCTCGGCGGCCAGGAACTGGTCGAGAAGTGGGTGCTGTCGATGAACCTGTCCAAGACGCAGTTCATGCTGCTCAGCCAGGTGATCATCTTCGTCCTCGGCTGGCCGCTGGAGTGGACCGAGATCATCGTGATCTTCATGCCGATCTTCATCCCGCTGCTGGACAACTTCGGTGTCGATCCGCTGTTCTTCGGCCTGCTCGTCGCGCTGAACCTGCAGACGGCCTTCCTGTCGCCGCCGGTGGCGATGGCGGCCTTCTACCTGAAGGGCGTCAGCCCGCCGCACGTGACGCTGAACCAGATCTTCGCCGGCATGCTGCCCTTCATGGGCATCCAGGTGATCGCGATCTTCCTGCTCTACGTGTTCCCGCAGATCGGCCTGTGGCTGCCGCAGGTGCTGTACAAGTGAGGGCGTGAACGCCCCTCTGACCGACCGATCTCGACTTTCCGCCCTGCTGGCCCGGCTCGAAGCCGGGCTGCTGGAGCGCGACACCGCGGTGCGCCTGGCGCTGCTGGCCGCGCTGGCCGGCGAGCATGTGCTGCTGATCGGCCCGCCCGGCACCGCCAAGAGCGAGCTGGCGCGGCGCCTGCACCGCGCCTTCGCCGGCGCGCGCTACTTCGAGCGGCTGCTGACGCGCTTCTCGACACCCGAAGAACTGTTCGGCCCGCTTTCGCTGAAGGCGCTCGAGCACGACCGCTACGAGCGCCTCGTCGAGGGCTACCTGCCCACGGCCAGCATCGCCTTCCTCGACGAGGTCTTCAAGGCCAACTCGGCGATCCTCAACGCGCTGCTCACCTTGCTCAACGAGCGCGAGTTCGACAACGGCAGCGCGCGCGCGCGCGTGCCGCTGATCAGCGTGGTGGGCGCCACCAACGAGGTGCCGGCCGAGGAGGCGCTGATGGCCTTCCACGACCGCTTCCTGGTGCGCGTGCCGGTGGCGGGGGTGAGCGACGCGGCCTTCGCGGCCCTGCTCGTGCTGCCCGCCGAGGCCAGCGCCGATACCGGCGTGGCCGAGCCCATCACCGCCGAGGAGCTGCGCGCCACGCTGGCGGCGCGCGAGCGCGTCGCGCTGCCGCCGGCGCTGCTGGCCGCGCTGGCGGGCTTGCGTGCGTTCGCGCAGTCGCTCTCCATCGCGGTGTCGGACCGGCGCTGGCGCCAGCTCGTCGGCCTGCTGCGCAGCGCCGCACTCACCGAGGGCCGCGCCAGCGTCGAGCCGCTCGACCTCTGGCTCGCGCCCTATGTGATCGCCGCGCAGCCGGCGCAGGTGGCGCCGCTGGCCGAGTGGTTCGTGCGCGAGGTGGCACGAGCCGCCCCGGAAGACGCGCCCTGGCTGACGCGCGCCGTCGAAGCCTTCGAGAAGCAGCTCGAGATCGAACGCACCCTGCCCGCCGAAGGCGGCGAGGAGGCCGCGGGCAAGCTGGCCCTGGCGCGCGCCATCGGCGGCGCCGAGGAGGGCGGCATGCTG
Source organism: Piscinibacter sp. (assembly GCA_017983795.1). GTDB lineage: Bacteria > Pseudomonadota > Gammaproteobacteria > Burkholderiales > Burkholderiaceae_C > Piscinibacter. Next base: position 53,143 of record JAGOAS010000008.1, on the reverse strand, counting down.
CGCATCGTCTCGACCGCGCTGGAAGATGCGCTGCGGCGCCGCTGGAGCCCGGTGCACGTGGCGGCGCGGCTGGCGCAGCTCGACGAACTGGCCGCGCGTGCCAGCGCGCCGCTGGCCGATCTGCGCGAAGCACTGGCGGCACTGCAGGCCGCACTCGCCGGCCGCCTCTGGCTGCCGCCTTCGCTGGCGGCCGAACTGCTCGGCAACCGCCGCCACACGCTGGCCGTGCTCGAAGCCCTGCTCGCGCGGCTGGCCGCCGCGCGCGCGGGCTTCGCCGCGCTGCCGGTGGACGAAGCGCTGCCGCAGGCCGAGCCCGAGCCGATCGCACTCGGCGCCTGAGAGCCCGAGAGGCCGTGGACGAACCCTACGACCGCCTCGCCGCGCTGCCGCGCGAGCTGTGGCTGCCGACCCTGGTGACGGCCTGCGGCGAGAGCGCGCTGCGCCTCGACCATGTGCGCGGCTGGCTTGCAGCGCTCGTCGACGGCCGGCTGCCCGATGCGGCGCTCGATTTCGGCGACGCCGACGCGCTCGCGCCGATGCGCCAGGCCGTGGGCGAGCTCGCGCTGCCGGCGCTCGCGCGCGGCGTTCCGGCGCTCGCCGAGCAGGTGCTGCGCACGCTGTGCTGGCACCTCGACACCATCGTCGAGCGGCAGCCGCGGCTCGCCCGCAGTGAGGCGATCGCCGCCAGCGCCGCAGCCTTCCGCGACGAGTGGCAGCTCGAGAAGAGCGGCTGGGAGGAAGCGCTCGCGCTGATGCAGGATCTGGGCGACCTCGCCGAGCTGCGCTGGGACGAGCTGCGCGGCCGGCTCAACTCGCGCGAGTGGCGCGAGGCGCAGCGGCTCGGCGCCCTGCTCGCGCACCTGCAGCCGCTGGTCGAGCTGATCCGCGGCCTCGGCCGCGCCCACCATCATCCCGAGCGGCCGCCCGCGCCGCTCGCGCAGCCGCTGGTGAGCGACACGGCGCTGCCGCTCGCCGAACGCGAGACGCGCCTGCCCGACGCGCCCGGCGAGCTGATGGGCATACGCCACTCCGACCGGCTCGAGCGCATGCTCGGCAGCGAGGCCATGCAGATCCGCCATCCGGTGCTGCACAAGCTGTGGCGCGCGCGCCTGGCCGAGAGCCGGCTGCTCACCTACCAGAGCGAGGCGCTGCTGATCGAGCGCGTGCCCGACCCGCAGGGCCGCGCGCGCCAGCGCAGCGGGGCGCAGCCGCAGCGGCTCGAACGCGGGCCCATGATCCTCGCCATCGACACCAGCGGCTCGATGCGCGGCGCGCCCGAGAACATCGCCAAGGCGGTGGTGCTGGAAGCGCTGCGCACCGCGCGGCGCGAGAAGCGCGGCTGCCTGCTGATCGCCTTCGGCGGGCCGGACGAGATCGTCGAGCGCGAGCTGTGCCCGCCCAAGCGCCCGCACGAGGGCCTGGATGCGCTGCTCGCGCTGCTCGGCCAGGGCTTCGACGGCGGCACCGACGTGCAGGCCCCCATCGAACGCGCGGTGCAGCGCGTGCGCGAGGCGCGCTGGAGCAGCGCCGATCTGCTGATCGTCAGCGACGGCGAGTTCGGCTGCACGCCGGCCACGCTGCAGCACCTGGAGGACGCACGCCGCGAGCTGGGCCTGCGCGTGCAGGGCGTCCTGGTGGGCGACCGCGAGACGCTCGGCCTGCTGCAGACCTGCGACGACATCCACTGGCTGCGCGACTGGCGCCGCTACAGCGGCGAGACGCCGCAGCGCGAGGCCTTCGTGCCGGTGCACACCGCCAGCCTCACGGCGCTGTACTTCCCCAATGCGCTGAACGCGCGCGCCAGCAGCACCGCCGCGCGGCGCCCGCGCTGAGCGACGCGCAGCCGAACCCGCCACCAGCTGTTTCAAGCTGCTGCCGATGGTCAACCGGCGGCATGCCGGCGTCACGTTTGGACACCGCAGGCGCCGCGCTTCGCGCATCGTTCGGGCACAGGCCGCGCATCGACGGCCAAGGGAGTGCCATGAGCGAATCCATCGTGCGTGCGCAGCGCCTGCGCACGCTGTTCGTGGCGGCAGGCGCCGCGGCCCTGCTGGCGGCCTGCGGCGGCGGCAATTCCGGCACGGCGGCCACGGGCGGAACGCCCTCGCCTTCGCCTGCACCGAGCCCGTCGCCGGCGCCCGCCACGGTGAGCGTGCGCGACGCCTGGCGGCTCGCCGACCAAGCCAGCTTCGGCGCCACCGAGGCGCTGGTGGCCGACATCCGCACGCAGGGCCGCGCCGCCTGGGTGGCCGCGCAGATGGGCCTGTCGGCATCGCACTACGTGTCGGGCGGCGGCGATGCGATCCACAAGAACACCAGCAACACCGGCTTCTGCGACCAGGCCGCCAACGCCGGTGCCAACTGCTGGCGCGACTGGTACTCGAGCCAGCCGCTGCTGTGGGACTTCTACCGCAACGCGACGCGCAACGCCGACCAGCTGCGCCAGCGCACCGCCTATGCGCTGCAGCAGATCCTGGTGGTGAACAACCTCGACGTCGAGGGCACCTACGGGCTGCGCAACTACCACAACGCGCTGCTGGACAACGCCTTCGGCAACTACCGCCAGCTGCTCAGGAAGGTGACGCTCTCGCCGGTGATGGGCGACTTCCTCAACAACGCCAACAACGACAAGGCCGCGCCCAACGAGAACTTCGCGCGCGAGCTGCTGCAGCTGTTCTCGATCGGCACCTGCGAGCTCGAGGCCGACGGCACGCTCAAGGGCGGCGCCTGCAGCGCCACCTACAACAACGACACGGTGCGCAACTACGCCTTCGCGCTGACCGGCTGGACCTACCCGGCCGGCGGCGCCACGCCCTACGGCTGCTGGCCGAGCGGCGCGAACTGCCAGTACTACGGCGGCGACATGGTGGCGGTGGCGAGCTTCCACGACGCGAGCGCGCGGCCGCTGCTCTCGGGCATGAGCAAGCTGGCCGGCAGCACGCCGGCCAGCGCGCTGGAGACGGTGCTCGACAGCGTGATGCAGCACCCGAACACCGCGCCCTTCATCGCGAAGCAGCTGATCCAGCACCTGGTGACGAGCAACCCCAGCCCGGCCTACGTGCAGCGCGTGGCCGCCGCCTTCACCGCTGGCAGCTACAGCGCCGAAGGCCGCAGCTTCGGCGCCGGCCAGCGCGGCGACCTGGCCGCCACGGTGGCGGCGATCCTGCTCGATGCCGAGGCGCGCAGCGAGAGCCCGGCGCGCGGCGCGGGCAAGCTGCGCGAGCCGGCGCTGATGTTCACCGCCGTGCTGCGCGCGCTCAACGGCAGCAGCGACGGCGACGCGCTCGGCTGGTGGTGGGGCGAGACGCTGCGCCAGCACATGTTCCGGCCGCCTTCGGTGTTCAACTTCTACCCGCCCGACTACCCGGTGCCGGGCAAGCCCGGCATGGTCGGGCCGCAGTTCGGCATCCACAACGCCAACGCGGCGCTGGAGCGGCTCAACTTCCTCACCTACCTGCTGTACTGGGGCGGCTCGGACCCGGCCGCCGGCGTGCCCGGCGCCTTCGGCACGCGCATCGACACCGCGCCCTTCGAGGCCGACGCCGCCGATGCCGCCAAGCTGGTCGACCGCCTCTCGGTGCTGGCCACCGGCGCGGCGCTGCCCAGCGGCACGCGCGGCCGCATCGTCAGCGCCGTCGAGGCCTTCGCCTCCTCCAACAGCGCCAACTGGCAGAGCGAGCGCGCCCGCCAGGCCGCCTACCTCGTATTCGCCACGCCGGCCTTCCAGGTGCAGCGATGAAGGAGCCGCGCATGAACCCCTCCCGACGTCACTGGCTCAAGGCCGCCGGCCTGGTCGGCGCCAGCGCCGGCCTCGGTGCGCTCGGCAACCTGCTGCTGCCCGCGACGCCGGCGCGCGCCGCCGACTACAAGGCGCTGGTGTGCGTCTTCCTCTACGGCGGCAACGACGGCCTGAACACCATCGTGCCGACCGACGCGACGCGCTACGCCCAGTACGCCGCGGTGCGCAAGACGCTGGCCCTGCCGCAGGCCAGCCTGATCGGCCTGGGCAGCAGCGGCTACGGCCTGCACCCCTCGCTGGCAGCGCTCGCGCCGGCCTGGAGCGAAGGCCGCCTCGCGCCGGTGTTCAACCTCGGCCCGCTCTACCAGCCGATCACCAAGGCGCAGTTCCGCGCCGCGCCGCAGAGCTCCGAGCTCGTGCCCGACAGCCTGTTCTCGCACAGCGACCAGCAGGTGCTGTGGGAGACGGCCAGCACCGACGCTCTGACGCGCACCGGCTGGGGCGGCCGCGCCGCCGAGGCGCTGGCCACGGCCAACCCGGTGATCTCGGTGGGCGGCAACGGGCGCTACGGGCTGTCCTCGCTGTCGGCGCCGCTGGTGCTGCCCGACCCCGGCGCCGACTTCGGCGCCTACGAGCTCGGCACCGAGAGCTGGCGCACCAGCTCCGCGCCGCTGGTGGCGCGCGCCAATGCGCTGCGCGGCATCTACGAGGAGGTGCAGGACAACGATCTCGCCGAGGTCTACGCGAAGATGCAGCGTGACGCCTTCGCGGTGTCGGACCGGCTCGCCGCGCTGATCAAGGCCACGCCCGGCCAGGCCGGCTCGGTGGCGGCGATCGACACGGCCTTCGCGCCGCTGATCAGCAACGGCACCGTGGCCGACGGCCTGCCGCGCCAGCTCTACCAGATCGCCAAGCTGATCGCCGGCAACGCGACGGTGCAGGGCAACCGGCAGATCTTCTTCGCCCAGCTCGGCGGCTTCGACACCCACGGCAACCAGATCGGCGCCAGCGTGCTCGACGGCAAGCACGCCGCGCTGCTGCGCCAGGTGGGCGATTCGCTCGCCTGCTTCCACAACGCCATGAAGGCGCTCGGCCTGGCCGACGCGGTGACGGCCTTCACGCAGAGCGACTTCGGCCGCACCTTCACGCCCAACAACAGCAACGGCACCGACCACGCCTGGGGTAACCACCACCTGGTGATCGGCGGCGCGGTGCGCGGCGGCACCACCTACGGCAGCTACCCGACGCTGACCCTGGGCGGGCCCGACGACGTGGGCGTGGACAGCTGGGAGCTGCAGGGCCGCTGGATCCCGACGCTGTCGGTCGACCAGTACGCGGCCACGCTGCTGGCCTGGTTCGGCGCCACGCCGGCGCAGCTCGACGCCGTGCTGCCCAACCTGAAGAACTTCGGCAGCGCACGCTCGATCGGCTTCCTGTAGCGCTTCGTCGCGCGCCGGCGCAGCCTGTCGCAGCGCGCTCGCGCGCGGCGCGGCGGCGCCGTACAGTCGCGGCCGATGAATACCTCCGCCCCTTCCACGAGCCGCTGGTCGGCCTTCGCCGCCGCCGTCGTGCGCGGCTACCACGCCTACGGCGGCTGGCTGGTGACCATCAGCTGGTGGAAGTTCATCGCGCTGTCGCTGCTGCTGATGATCATGAGCGGCATCCTGCAGAACATCCCGCCGTTCAACATCCGCCTGCCGACATTGGCGCGCGTCGACGAGACCGCGGCGCCGCCCACCCCGCCCAAGCCGCCCAAGCCGGTGGTCCACATCGAGCGCAGCCAGAAGGGCAAGGCGGCCGAGGGCGCGGCCAGCGGCGTCACGGCGACCAAGGGCGAGGTGCAGATCAGCATCAACGGCGACGGCATCTTCGTGCGGCGCGCCCCGGCCGCGGCCAGCTCGGCAGCCAGCTCGGCGGCCGGCAGTGCATCGGCGGCCTCGCCCGGGCTCGAGATCAGCCGCGACGGCATCGAGATCAAGGTGCCGCCCGGCGCCGACAGCGAGGTCGTGCGCGAGGCCGTGCGCGAGGCGCGCGACCAGATCAAGGAGGCCATCGAGGCCGCCGCCGACGCCGCCGCGGAGGCGGCCGCCGAGAGCGGCGCGCAGGGCGACGTGACGGTGAACATCACGCCGCCCGGCCGCCGCCGGGACTACTTCACCCTCGGCGACGAGCTGCCGACGATCGCCTTCCTGTGGATCGCGATGTCGATCATCCTCAAGATCACCTACAAGGGCCGCCTGCAGGCCGAGGTGAAGGCCGCGCAGGCCACCGAGACGGCCGAGGCCGAGCAGCTCAAGCGCCAGGTGGTGGAGGCGCGCATGGCGGCCATGCAGGCGCAGGTGGAGCCGCACTTCCTCTTCAACACGCTGGCCTCGATCGACCACCTCATCGAGACCGACCCGAAGCGCGCCTCGGTGATGCAGAAGAACCTGATCGCGCTGCTGCGCGCCAGCATGCCGACCATGCGCGAAGCCAACGGCGGCGGCAACGGCGTGCGCGATCTCGGCCGCGAGATGGCGGTGATCCAGCCCTACCTGGAGATCCTCAAGGTGCGCATGGAAGACCGGCTGACGACCGAGATCGACGTGCCCGAGGGCCTGCGCTCGGCCGCCTTCCCGCCGATGATGCTGCAGGGCCTGGTGGAGAACGCCATCAAGCACGGCCTGGAGCCCAAGCCCGAGGGCGGGCTGCTGTCGGTGCGGGCGCAGATCGTGCACGGCAAGCTCGCGGTGACGGTGGCCGACAGCGGCGTCGGCTTCGGCAAGGCGGCGACGGCCGGCACCGGCATCGGGCTGAACAACATCCGCGAGCGGCTGCAGCTGCTGTACGGCAACAAGGCCTCGCTGGCGGTGGCCGAGAACCCGCCCGGCGGCACCAAGGTGACGATCACCGTGCCCTACGTGGCCCAGACGGCCGACGACGCTACGATGGCCGCATGAGCACGAGCAGCACGCCGGCCCCTCGCGCCGTGATCGCCGACGACGAGCGCCTGATGCGCGAACAGCTGCGCACGCGCCTCGCGGAAGCCTGGCCCGAGCTCGAGATCGTGGCCGAGGCGAAGAACGGCGCCGAGGCGGTGCAACTGGTCGAGCAGCATCACCCCGACATCGCCTTCCTCGACATCCGCATGCCCGGCATGACCGGCGTGGAGGCGGCGCGCGCGATCGCGCAGCTGCCCTCGGGCGACGAGAGCGCCGATGGCTGGGCCGGCTGCGAGCTGGTCTTCATCACCGCCTACGACGAATACGCGGTCGAGGCCTTCGAGCAGGGCGCGGCCGACTATGTGCTCAAGCCCGCCGAGCGCGAGCGCCTCGCGCGCACCGCCGAGCGGCTGCGCAAGCGCCTCGCCCGGCGCGAGCGCGGCGAGGGCCCGGCGCTGGGCGGCATGCAGCAGCTGCTGCAGAAGCTCTCCGGGCACATGAACCCGGGCGCGGCGGCCAGGCTGAAGTGGATCCAGGCGAGCGTCGGGCAGAGCATCCAGATGATCCCCGTCGAGGAGGTGTTGTTCTTCATCTCCGACGAGAAGTACACCCGCGTCCAGACGGCCACGCTGGAGGCGCTGATCCGCAAGCCGATCAAGGAACTGCTCGACGAGCTCGACGCCGAGCTGTTCTGGCAGATCCACCGCTCGACGCTGGTCAACGTGAAGGCGATCGCCGGCGTGAGCCGCGACCTGCGCGGCCGCCAGCTCGTCAGCGTGAAAGGTCACCCGGAGAAGCTGGAGGTGTCGCGCAGCTTCACGGGCTTGTTCAAGGGGATGTAGCGGTCCCGCTCGCGCGCAGCGAGCCGGCGATGCACCACTGCGCCGCCCAGTAGCTGGCCAGCACCCACAGCGAGGCGAGCGGCAGCGGCCCGGCGAACTTGTTGGTGGCGAGCAGCGCATCGGAGAGCACGAACAGCGCGCCGCCGAGCGCGCCGATGCGCGCCAGGCCCTCGCGCTCGCCGCCGCGCGAGCCCAGCCACACCACCGCCGCCTGCGCGGCCATGGCCGCGAGGCAGGCCACGTAGAGCAGCACCGGCACGCGCAGCGCCGTCGGCACGCCGGGCCACAGCAGCATCAGCACCGCGCCGGCGACGAGCGCATAGGCGGCGAAAGGCGCGCCGCGCGCGGCAAGACGCGCCCGCGTCGAGAACGCCGCGATGTAGGCCAGGTGCGCGAGCAGGAAGGCGATCAATCCCGGCAGAAAGCCCTGCTCGGGCCACAGCAAGGCCACGTCGCCGGCCAGCGAAAGCAGCAGGCCGGCGAGGATCCAGCGCCGTGCGCGCGCCTCGTCGTGGCCGCGGCGCGCGGCGCGCACGATCAGCAGCACGGTGGTGAGCGGCTTGGCGACGAACAGCAGCGCGGCGGGCAGCAGCCCGATGCCGGCGGCTATGGCCGTCAGCGCCGATGCGAGCACGAGCAGGCCGAGCACCATGCTCAGGGCTCGGCCTTGACCGCCGCGCGCGCCGCCGCCGCCTCGCGCAGCGCCTTGAGCCTGGCGCGCGGATCACCCTTCTCCTGCACCTCGTGCAGCTTCATCTCGGCGATGAAGCGGCTGGGCACGCCGGCCACCGTCTCGCGGCCGCGCTTGCGCCGGCGCAGCGTGGAAACCAGCAGCGTCTGGCGCGCGCGCGTGATGCCCACGTACATCAGCCGGCGCTCTTCTTCGAGGCGCTGCGGCGTCATCTCATCGTCTTCACTGCGGAAGGGCAGCAGGCCTTCGTTGATGCCCGCCAGCAGCACATGCGGCCACTCCAGGCCCTTGGCGGCATGCAGGGTCGAGAGCGTCACCACGTCCTGCTCGTCGCCGCGTTCGGCCAGGCTGATGATCACCGAGATGGTCTGGGCCACCTCGAGCACGCTCTTCTTCTCGCTCTCGACCGACACGCCGCCGTCGTTCTCCAGTTCACCACCGCAGCGCTTGGCCACCCAGTCGACGAAGTCCATCACGTTGGACCAGCGCGCCGCGGCGAGCTTCTCGCTCTCCTCGCCTTCGTAGAGGTGCTTCTCGTAGGCGATGTCCTTCAGCCAGCCGGTCAGCAGCGCCTTGGCGTCCTCCGCGCCGACGGTGTGGCGGGCGCGGTATTCGAGGTCGTTCACGTAGCGGCCGAATTCGTGCAGCGAGCCGACCGCGCGGGCGTTCAGCGCCGTGCCCAGGCTCTCGGCGAACAGCGCCTCGTAGAGGCTGGTCTTCCACTTCGCCGCGAATTCGCCCAGGCTGGCCAGCGTCTGGTGGCCGATGCCGCGCTTGGGCGTGGTCACGGCGCGCAGGAAGGCCGGGTCGTCGTCGTTGTTGACGAGCAGGCGCAGCCAGGCGCACAGGTCCTTGATCTCGGCGCGATCGAAGAAGCTCTGCCCGCCCGACACCTTGTAGGGGATGCTCGCCTTGCGCAAGGCCTGCTCGAAGATCCGCGCCTGGTGGTTGGCGCGGTAGAGCACGGCGAAATCCTTGAACGCCACTTGGCCGCCCTGGCCGCGCTGCGCCTGGATGAAGGCCACGGCGCGCTCGGCCTCGTGCTCCTCGCCGTCGCACTCGAGCACGCGCACCGGCTCGCCGTCGCCGAAGGCGCTCCACAGCTTCTTCTCGAACAGCTTGGGGTTGTGCGCGATCACCGCGTTGGCGGCGCGCAGGATGTGGCCGGTGGAGCGGTAGTTCTGTTCGAGCGGAATCACCTTCAGCGCGGGGAATTCGTCCGGCAGGCGGCGCAGGTTCTCGATGGTCGCGCCGCGCCAGCCGTAGATGCTCTGGTCGTCGTCGCCCACTGCGGTGAACATGGCGCGCTCGCCGGCCAGCAGCTTGAGCATCTCGTACTGCACGGCGTTGGTGTCCTGGTACTCGTCGACCAGCAGGTAGCGCAGCTGCGCCTGCCACTTGGCGCGCGCCTCGGCGTCGCGGCGCAGCAGCGCCACCGGCAGGCCGATCAAGTCGTCGAAGTCGACCGCCTGGAAGGCCGCCAGACGCTCCTCGTAGCGCTGCATCACACGCTGCGCGACGCGCTCGTCGTCGTCGGCCGGCTCGACCTGCGCACTGTTCAAGCCCTGGTTCTTCCACAGGCTGATGGCCCACTGCCAGCGCCGCGCCAGGGCGTTGTCGGTGCTGCCGCCGGCGTCCTTGAGGATGCCGAGCACGTCGTCGCTGTCGAGGATGCTGAACTGCGGCTTCAGGCCGACACGCTGACCGTCCTCGCGCAGCAGGCGCACGCCCAGCGAGTGGAAGGTGCTCACCACCAGCGGCCTGGCCGCCTTCGGGCCGATCAGCGCCTTGGCGCGCTCGCGCATCTCGGCCGCGGCCTTGTTGGTGAAGGTGATCGCGGCGATCTGGCCGGGCGCATAGCCCGCCTGCAGCAGCCGCGCGATCTTGTGCGTGATGACGCGCGTCTTGCCCGAGCCGGCGCCGGCCAGCACCAGGCAGGGCCCGCCGAGGTGGTGCACCGCTTCCATCTGGGCCGGGTTGAGCGAGGCGGGTTCGGACACGGGCGGAAGGCGTCGGGCGGGCGGGGCGCGCCATCATAGCGGTGGGCGGAAGTCACGCGGCTGTGGCTGGCGGCGCGACGCGCGAGGCCATTGCGGTGACCGATTCGGTCCGATTGACGTTCGTTTTGACGACGAAGGTGTTCGTTCCGATTCGCCTGGGGGACACTACCGGCCAGCTGCCCCACGAAGGCGGCGGCTCCAACGACATGCTCCACCCCGCCATGCTCTCGCCCACCGACACCTGCTGGAAGCGGGCCCTGCGCAGCGTGCTGAAGTTCACGCGGCCGCAAGCGCCCGCGCAGACGCTCGACGACGAGCGCCGCGTGATGGCGCTGCGCACGATCTGCCTCGCACTGGTGCAGGACCTGCCCGACGAGACGCGCCGCACTCTGGACACGCGCATCCTGCGCGCGCGCAGCCTCGACGATCTGTGGGAGCTGCGCTCGGCGCTGTTCGGCGCGATCTCGCTGTGTCTCGGCGAGCACGAGGCGCGCGAGCGGCTGCAGCGCCTCGACGCCCACTGGCACTGAACGCCGCGCGCGCGAGGCGGCAGCGGCGCGTGGCGCTGCGATACTCGCGCACCATGCAGGCGATCCTGGCCGTCACCTTTCCCTTCTTCGCACTCGTCCTGCTCGGCTACCTCGCGGTGCAGCGCGGCTACCTGCCCGAATCGGCGATTCCCGGCCTGAACGGCTTCGTGCTGTTCTTCGCCCTGCCCTGCATGCTGTTCCGCTTCGGCGCGAGCATGCCCTTTGCGCAGCTGATCGACCCGGTGCTGATCGCGATCTGGGGCGGTGGCGCGGCGCTGATGGTGCTGTTCACCATCGCCATCACGCTGCGCTTCACGCCCGGCGGGCCCGGCGTGAGCATGAAGGATGCGGCCTTCGGCGCGCTGGTCGCGGCCTTTCCGAACTCGGGCTTCATGGGCTTCCCGCTGCTGATCGGCCTGCTCGGCGAGAAGACCGCCGGGCCGCTGATCGGCTGCATCCTCATCGACATCGTCTTCACCAGCTCGCTGTGCCTCGCCCTCGCGCAGCTGCGCCCGGCCAGCGAGACGGCCACGCAGCACGGCGTGCTCGCGCCTTTCGGCCGCGCGCTGCGCGGCGCGCTGAGCAACCCGCTGCCCTGGGCGATCGCGCTGGGCGCGATCGTCGCGGCCACGTCGCTGCCCTTGCCGGGCCCGGTGAAGGAAATCGTGCGCATGCTCGGCGACTCGGCCACGCCGGTGGCGCTGTTCACCATCGGCGCGGTGCTGTGGCGTGCGCAGCAGCATGCGCACAGCCGCACGCCGCTGCGCGAGTTCCTGCCGGTGGCGCTGGTCAAGCTGTTCGTGCACCCGCTGCTGGTGCTCAGCGGCGGCGTGGTGGCCAACGCGGCAGGTGCCGCCGTCTCGCCCTTCGCGCTGACCGTGCTGGTACTCAACGCGGCGCTGCCGAGCGCGAGCAACGTGGCCATCCTGGCCGAGCGCTACGGCGCCGACAACGGTCGCGTCACGCGCATCATCATGGTCAGCACGGCACTGGCGTTCGTGAGCTTCTCGGCCATCGCCTGGCTGTTCGGAGTTCGGCGCGACTGAGCGGGAAGAAGAAACCCGCCGGGCGTTGCCGCCGGGCGGGTCGTTGACGCAAGCGCGGCGCGCTTACTTGCGGCGCAGCTTCTGGATCGCCGCGAGCTGGGCCGCCATGGTGGCGAACTCGCTCTGCGCGGCGGCGAAGTCGATGTCGCTCTTGGCGTTCTTCATCGCCTCTTCGGCGAGCTTCTTCGCCTCCGTGGCCTTGGCCTCGTCGAGGTCGTGGCCGCGGATCGCGGTGTCGGCAAGCACCGTCACGCAGTTCGGCTGCACCTCGAGGATGCCGCCGGCGACGAAGACGAACTCCTCCTCGCCGTTGTCGGCGCGCTCGATGCGCACCGCGCCCGGCTTGATGCGCGTGATGAGCGGCGTGTGGCGCGGCAGGATGCCGAGCTCGCCGCCCTCGCCCGGCAGCGCGACGAACTTCGCCTCGCCGGAGAAGATGCTCTCTTCGGCGGAGACGACGTCGACGTGGATGGTGGCCATGGTGCTGGCTCCTTACTGGATCTTCTTGGCCTTCTCGAAGGCCTCGTCGATCGTGCCGACCATGTAGAACGCCTGCTCGGGCAGCGCGTCGCACTCGCCGTTGACGATCATCTTGAAGCCGCGGATCGTCTCCTTCAGCGGCACGTACTTGCCGGCCGTGCCGGTGAACACCTCGGCGACGTGGAAGGGCTGCGACAGGAAGCGCTGGATCTTGCGCGCGCGCGCCACGGCCAGCTTGTCTTCCGGCGAGAGCTCGTCCATGCCCAGGATGGCGATGATGTCGCGCAGTTCCTTGTAGCGCTGCAGCGTGGCCTGCACGGCGCGCGTCGTCGTGTAGTGGTCTTCGCCGACGACGTTCGGGTCGACCTGGCGGCTGTTCGAGTCGAGCGGATCCACCGCGGGATAGATGCCCAGCGAGGCGATGTCGCGCGACAGCACCACGGTGGCGTCCAGGTGGGCGAAGGTGGTGGCCGGCGACGGGTCGGTCAGGTCGTCCGCGGGCACGTAGACGGCCTGGATCGAGGTGATCGAGCCGACCTTGGTGGAGGTGATGCGCTCCTGCAGGCGGCCCATTTCCTCGGCCAGCGTCGGCTGGTAGCCCACCGCCGAAGGCATGCGGCCCAGCAGCGCCGACACTTCCGTGCCGGCCAGCGTGTAGCGGTAGATGTTGTCGACGAAGAAGAGAACGTCGCGGCCTTCGTCACGGAACGATTCGGCGATCGTCAGGCCGGTCAGCGCGACGCGCAGGCGGTTGCCCGGCGGCTCGTTCATCTGGCCGTAGACCATAGCCACCTTCGACTCGCCGAGGTTGTCCTGCTTCACGACGCCGGAGTCCGACATCTCGTGATAGAAGTCGTTGCCCTCGCGGGTGCGCTCACCCACGCCGGCGAATACCGACAGGCCCGAGTGCGCCTTGGCGATGTTGTTGATGAGCTCCATCATGTTGACGGTCTTGCCGACGCCGGCGCCGCCGAACAGGCCCACCTTGCCGCCCTTGGCGAACGGGCAGATCAGGTCGATCACCTTGATGCCGGTCTCGAGCAGTTCCTGCGAGGGGCTCAGCTCGTCGTAGGCCGGGGCCTTGCGGTGGATCGGGGCGGTCAGGGTCTGGTCGACCGGGCCGCGCTCGTCGATCGGGTTGCCCAGCACGTCCATGATGCGGCCGAGCGTCGCCTTGCCCACCGGCACGGTGATGTTGGCGCCGGTGTTGGTGACCATCAGGCCGCGGCGCAGGCCGTCGGACGAGCCGAGGGCGATGGTGCGCACCACGCCGTCGCCGAGCTGCTGCTGCACTTCCAGCGTCAGCGCCGAGCCTTCGAGTTTCAGTGCGTCGTACACGCGCGGCATCTTGTCGCGCGCGAACTCCACGTCCACGACCGCGCCGATGCACTGGACGATCTTGCCCTGGGCTTGAGTGTTGGCCATTTGTCTTTCCTTCAATCGGTATTCGTGTGCGTGATCAGACGGCAGCCGCGCCGCCGACGATCTCGGAGAGTTCCTTGGTGATCGCGGCCTGGCGGGTCTTGTTGTAGATCAGCTTCAGTTCGGCGATCAGGTTGCCGGCGTTGTCGGTCGCAGCCTTCATCGCGACCATGCGCGCCGACTGCTCCGAGGCCATGTTGTCGGCCACCGCCTGGTAGACCAGGGCTTCGATGTAGCGCGTCAGCAGCTCGTCGATGACGGTGGGCGCGTCCGGCTCGTAGAGGTAGTCCCAGCCGTACTGGGCCTTCTCCGCGGCGCTCTGCTGCAGGTGCGCCGCCGACAGCGGCAGCAGCTGCTGCACCTGCGGCTCCTGCTTCATCGTGTTGATGAACTGCGTGAAGCACAGGTAGACCGCATCGAGGCGGCCGGCGACGAACTCGTCGAGCATCACCTTGACCGGGCCGATCAGCTTCTCGAGCTGCGGCGCGTCGCCGAGCTGGATCGCATGCGACACGACCTTGGCGCCGATGCGGTTCAGAAAGCCGAAGCCCTTGTTGCCGATCGCCACCGCCTCGACGCTCGTGCCCTCGGCCTGCAGCTCGCGCATCTTGGTCGTGACGGCACGCAGGATGTTGGTGTTCAGGCCGCCGCACAGACCCTTGTCGGTCGTGACGACGATCATGCCCACCTTCTTCGCGTTGCCGCCCTGGCGCATGTAGGGCGAGTGGTACTCGGGGTTCGCCTGCGACAGGTTGGCCGTGATGTTGCGGATCTTGTCGCTGTACGGGCGCGCCGCACGCATGCGGTCCTGCGCCTTGCGCATCTTGGAGGCGGCGACCATTTCCATGGCCTTGGTGATCTTCTTGGTGTTCTCCACCGATTTGATCTTGCCGCGAATTTCCTTGCCGACCGCCATGGTCAGGACTCCTTGAGCTGGGGCTTAGGCGAAGGACTTCTTGAACGCCGCGATGGCGTTGTTGAGTTCCGCTTCGGCATCCTTGTCCATGGCCTTGTCCTTCTCGAGCTTGGCGAGCAGGCCGGCGTGGCTGGACTTCAGGTGCTGGTGCAGGCCGTGTTCGAAGGGCAGGACCTTCTTGACGTCGATGTCGTCCATGTAGCCCTTGTTCACCGCGAACACCGAGGCGGCCATCAGGCTGATGGGCAGCGGCGAGTACTGCGGCTGCTTGAGCAGTTCGGTCACGCGCGCGCCGCGGTCGAGCTGCTTGCGGGTGGCGGCGTCGAGGTCGGAGGCGAACTGCGCGAACGCCGCCAGCTCACGGTACTGCGCCAGGTCGGTACGGATGCCGCCCGACAGGCTCTTGACCAGCTTGGTCTGCGCCGACGAACCCACGCGCGACACCGAGATGCCGGCGTTGATGGCGGGGCGGATGCCGGCGTTGAACAGCGAGGTCTCGAGGAAGATCTGGCCGTCGGTGATCGAGATCACGTTGGTCGGCACGAACGCCGACACGTCGCCGGCCTGCGTCTCGATCACGGGCAGCGCGGTCAGCGAGCCGGTCTTGCCCTTGACTTCGCCCTTGGTGAAGGCCTCGACGTAGTCGGCGTTGACGCGCGCGGCACGCTCGAGCAGGCGGCTGTGGAGATAGAACACGTCGCCGGGGAAGGCTTCGCGGCCCGGCGGGCGGCGCAGCAGCAGCGAGACCTGGCGGTAGGCGACGGCCTGCTTGGAGAGGTCGTCGTAGATGATCAGGGCGTCTTGCCCGCGGTCGCGGAAGTACTCGCCCATCGTGCAGCCGGAGTAGGCCGACACGTACTGCATCGCGGCCGACTCGGAGGCCGAGGCGGCGACGACGATGGTGTACTCCATCGCGCCGTTCTGCTCGAGCGCGCGCACCACGTTCTTGATCGAGCTCGCCTTCTGGCCGATCGCGACGTAGACGCAGGTCATGTTCTGACCCTTCTGGTTGATGATCGTGTCGATCGCCACCGCGGTCTTGCCGGTCTGGCGGTCGCCGATGATCAGCTCGCGCTGGCCGCGGCCGATCGGCACCATGGTGTCGATCGACTTCAGGCCGGTCTGCACCGGCTGGTCGACGCTCTTGCGCGCGATCACGCCCGGGGCGACCTTCTCGATCACGTCGGTCATCTTGGCGTTGATCGGGCCCTTGCCGTCGATCGGCTGGCCGAGCGCGTTGACGACGCGGCCGATCAGCTCGGGGCCGACCGGCACTTCCAGGATGCGGCCCGTGCACTTGACGGTGTCGCCCTCGGAGATGTGCTCGTACTCGCCCAGGATCACCGCGCCGACCGAGTCGCGCTCCAGGTTCAGCGCCAGGCCGTAGGTCGGCTGGCCGTCGCTGCCGGCGGGGAACTCGAGCATTTCGCCGGCCATCACCTCGGACAGGCCGTGCACGCGGCAGATGCCGTCGGTCACCGACACCACCGTGCCCTGGTTCTTGATGTCCGCCGAGGCGCCGAGGCCCTCGATGCGGCTCTTGATCAGTTCGGAAATCTCTGCGGGATTCAAGTTCATGTCTTTCTCCGGGACGACCTGGCCACGCTTAAGCGGACAGGGCCACCTTCATTTGTTCCAGCCGTGCCTTGACCGAGGTGTCCAGCACCTCGTCGCCGACGACCACGCGGATGCCGCCGATCAGCGACGCATCGACCGACACGCTCGCCTTGAGCTTGCGGCGAAAGCGCTGCTCCAGCGAGGCCACCACCTGCGGGAGCTGCGCGGCGTCGATCGGAAAGGCACTGACCACCGTGGCGTCGGAGACGCCGGAGCGGGCATTGACGAGCGCGTGGAACTGCGCAGCGATCTCGGGCAGCGCCGCGAGGCGGCCGTTGTCGATCACCGTGCGCAGCAGGTTCTCCGCGCCGTCGCCGAAGGACGTCTTGGCCGCCGTCGTGATCAGGTCGAAGACCTGCTGCGGCGGCACCTTCGGGTTGTCGGCGAACTGGCGCACCTGCTCGTTCGCGGCGACCGCGGCGAGCGCGTTCACCTGCTCGGAGACCGCGCCCGCGTCGTTGGCGGCGATGGCCTTGAACAGCGCTTCGGCATAGGGCCGTGCGATGGTTGCCAGCTCGGCCATGCTCAGAGCTCCGTCTTCAGGCGGTTGAGCAGCTCGGCGTGCACGGAGGCGTTGACCTCCTTGCGCAGGATCTGCTCGGCGCCCTTGACCGCCAGCGCGGCGACCTGGTCGCGCAGCGCCTCGCGTGCCTTGACGGCTTCCTGCTGCGCCTCGGCGCGGGCGGCGGCGATGATCTTGGCGCCCTCGTCGGACGCGCGGCCCTTGGCCTCCTCGATCATCTGCTGCGCCAGGCGCTCGGCGTCGGCCAGGCGCTGCTGGGCGTCGTTGCGGGCGGCGGAGAGCTGCGCCTCGACACGCTTGTTGGCGGCGGCGAGGTCGGCCTTCGCCTTGTCGGCGGCCGACAGGCCATCGGCGATCTTCTGCGCACGCTCGTCGAGCGCCTTCGTGATCGGCGGCCACACGAACTTCATCGTGAACCACACCAGGATCAGGAAGACGATCAGCTGCGCAATCAGCGTAGCGTTGATGCTCACGTTGTTGCCTCTGAAACGTCAGGGGGATGTCGCGCTCGTGGCGGCGACGATTACTTCGGCAGGTTGGCGATCTGGGCCAGGAACGGGTTGGCGGTGGCGAACCACAGCGCGATACCGGTGCCGATGATGAAGGCCGCGTCGATCAGGCCGGCGAGCAGGAACATCTTGGTCTGCAGCTCGTTCATCAGCTCGGGCTGGCGGGCGGCCGACTCGAGGTACTTGCTGCCCATGATGCCGATGCCGACGCAGGCACCGATGGCGCCCAGACCGATGATCAGGCCGGCGGCGAGGGCAACAAAGCTAATGACTTCCATGGTGGCTCCTTGATGGATTGAGAGAAAGAAAAGGGGAAGGGAAAACCGAGGTGCGCTCTTCTCAGTGCGCGTCGTGGGCCTGACCGACGTAGACCAGCGTGAGCATCATGAACACGAAGGCCTGCAGGGTGATGATCAGGATGTGGAAGATGGCCCACACCGAGCCCGCGATGATGTGGCCGAGGAACAGCGCGATACCGGTGCCCGACAGGGCAAAGGCGCCGCCCATCAGCGCGATGAGCATGAAGATCAGTTCGCCGGCGTACATGTTGCCGAACAGCCGCATGCCGTGCGAGACGGTCTTGGCGACGAACTCGATGATCTGCATCAGGAAGTTGACCGGGTACAACAGCGGATGGCTGCCGAACGGCGCGGTGAACAGCTCGTGCACCCAGCCGCCCGCGCCCTTGATCTTGACGTTGTAGACCAGGCAGACGATCAGCACGCCCAGCGACAGGCCCATGGTGATCGACAGGTCGGCGGTCGGCACGACGCGCAGATAGGCCTCGTGGTTGCCCTGCAGGCGCTGCCAGATCCACGGCAGCAGATCGACCGGCAGCAGGTCCATCGCGTTGAGCAGGAAGATCCAGACGAACACGGTGAGCGCCAGCGGCGCGACCAGCTTGCGGCTGGTGGCGTTGTGCACGATGCCCTTGGCCTGCGCGTCGACCATCTCGACCAGCACCTCGACCGCGGCCTGGAAGCGGCCCGGCACGCCCGAGCTTGCCTTGCGCGCGGCCAGCCACAGCAGCCAGCAGCCCAGTGCGCCGATCAGCACCGACCAGAACACCGAGTCGAGGTTGATCACGGAGAAGTCGACCACGGCCTTCTGGTGGCCGCTCTGCAGGTGATGCAGGTGGTGGACGATGTATTCACCGGCGGTCGGCGCGTGTGCGGTGCCTTCAGCTGACATGTCGTCTTCTCGAATTCGTTGTCTATCGACGGGCGCGCCACAACAGCGCCACCCAGTTCACCTTCATGCACACCACCATCGTGAGCAGCAGGACGGGCCAGCTCAAGCCGGGCACCACCTTGGCCGCGATCACGAGCATGGCGATGGCCACCCCGATCTTCAGCATCTCCCAGAACAGGAACCCCGCAGCCGCAGCCACGGCAGACCCCGCCCTCCTCGTCATGCCGCGCGCCAGCAAGGCACCCGGCAAGGCCACGGCCAGCGCGCCATACAGCGCCGACCAGGCAGCCCCGCTGCGTTGCGTGACCAGCCAGGCGATGGCCGTGCACAACAACCCCGCCGCGGCCTGCGCCGCGACGACCCGCCAGGGCGAGACCTGCGGGAGATTCACCCTCAAGGCCTGCGCTTCTTCGCGAGACAGTGTCTTGAATGGCGGATCCTGTGCCTCATCTGCAAACCCGGCGCTTCTTGTAGGGTGTGTTGCGCCGTCGCGTTGTGCACCGTGGTCGATCGTGTCGGTCATGGTGCGCGGTCACGTCTGCTTGCAGCAAAGCCTCGGAATTATACGTGGTTACCCGGTCATTTCGACCGGACCCCTTTGCGTCAGGTTTGCGGCGGGTGTTGCCGGCACCCGCGGCGCGCATGTTCGGCCGGTAGCCTTACGTCACGCTTGACGGCCCTTCCGGATCGACAATCGCAGCTCGTTCCGCCATCGATCCAATGCCCATGCGTCTGCTGCGCGCCCTGCTCGCCGCCCTGCTCTCGACCCCGCTGATCGCGGCTGCCTTGCCCGGCGGCCAGGCCGTGATCAGCACCGAGCAGGTGCGCGCCGAACTGGTGGCGCACGCGCCACAGGGCGTGCTGCCGGGCCAGCCGCTGTGGCTGGGCTTGGTGCTCGAACACCAGCCGCACTGGCACACCTACTGGAAGAATCCGGGCGACTCCGGCCTGCCGACCACGCTGGCCTGGACGCTGCCCGCAGGCTTCAAGGCCGGCGAGATCGACTGGCCGACGCCCAGCCGCCTGCCGATCGGCCCGCTGATGAACCACGGCTACGAAGGCCGCTTGCTGCTGCCGGTGAAGGTCGAGGTACCCGCCGGTTACGCGGGCGACACGCTGAGCGTGAAGCTGCGCGCCGACTGGCTGGTGTGCAAGGACGTCTGCATCCCCGAGGGCGGCGACTTCGCGCTCGACATCCCGACACGCTCGGCCTTCGCGGCGCACGGCGCCGACTTCGAAGCCGCCTTCGCGGCGCGCCCGCGCACGCTGGCCGAGACCAAGGCCTCGGCCACGGTCGGCCGCGACGGCCTCGCGCTGGAGGTTGCCGGCCTGCCCGCCGCCTGGGCCGGCAAGGCCATCGAATTCTTCCCCGAGGCGCCGGGCGTGCTCGACAACGCCCTGCCGCGCCAAGCCGCCTGGGACGGCGCGCGCTGGCGCGTGCGCGTGCCGCTGTCGGATCAGCGCATCGACACGCCGGCGCGCATGGATGCCGTGCTGGTCGCCGCCGGCGAGAAAGCCGGCGTGCGCGTCGGCTTCGACATCGCCGGCAGCTGGCCCGCGCCCGGCAGCACGCCGGCGCCCGCCGGTGTGGCCGCACCGTCCGCCGCGGGCAGCAGCGCGCCGCTCGGCCTCGGCCTGGCGCTCGTCTTCGCACTGATCGGCGGCGCCATCCTCAACCTCATGCCCTGCGTCTTCCCGGTGCTCTCGCTGAAGGTGCTGGGCTTCGCCGCGCACGCCGATGACCGTCGCGCCCACGCGATCAGCGGCTTCGCCTACACGCTCGGCGTGGTGCTGTCCTTCGTCGCGCTGGCGGCGCTGCTGCTCGCCTTGCGCGCCGGCGGCGAGCAGCTCGGCTGGGGCTTCCAGCTGCAGTCGCCGGCGGTGATCGCGGTGCTGGCGGCGCTGTTCACGCTGATCGGCCTGAACCTCGCGGGCCTCTTCGAGTTCGGCTCGGTGCTGCCGAGCAGCCTCGCCACGCTGCAGGCGAAACACCCGGTGCTCGATTCCTTCCTCACCGGCGTGCTCGCGGTGGCGGTGGCCTCGCCCTGCACGGCGCCGTTCATGGGCGCCTCGCTGGGCCTGGCCGTCACGCTGCCCGCCGCGCAGGCGCTGGCGGTATTCGCCGCGCTGGGCCTGGGCATGGCTCTGCCCTATCTGGCGGCCAGCCTGTGGCCGGCGGTGGCGCGGGCGCTGCCGCGGCCGGGCGCGTGGATGGCACGCTTCAAGGTGCTGATGGCCTTCCCGATGTTCGCCACCGTGATCTGGCTGGTCTGGGTGATCGGCCAGCAGGTCGGCATCGACGGCGCCGCGGCGCTGCTCGCGGTGCTGTTGGCGCTGGCCTTCATCGCCTGGGCGCTGGGCACGCCAGGCATCGGCCGCGTCGCACGCGCATCTTTCGGCATGCTGGGCGCGCTGGCCTTCGCCGCGGCGCTGTCGTGGATGCTGCCCGCGCTGCACGCTTCGGCGGCCACCGGCCCGACGCGCAGCGGCGAGGCCGGCTCGGCCTGGGAGCCGTGGAGCGAGCAGCGCGTGGCCGAGCTGCGCGCGGCCGGCAAGCCGGTATTCGTCGACTTCACCGCCGCCTGGTGCGTGACCTGCCAGTACAACAAGCGCAGCACGCTGGCCGATGCCGCCGTGATGGCCGACTTCGCCGCGCGCGGCGTGGTGCTGCTGCGCGCCGACTGGACGCGCCGCGACCCGGCCATCACCGCCGCGCTGGCCGCCTTCGGCCGCAACGGCGTGCCGGTGTATGCGCTCTACGGCCGCGACGGCGCGCCGCACCTGCTCAGCGAGATCCTCAGCGTGGGCGAAGTGCGCGAGGCGCTGGCGCGGCTGCAGGACTGACGCGCGAGCTACGCGGCGAAGTTGACCGGCAGGCCCGGCACGTCCACATCGAAGGCGAGCACGCAACCGGCCCAGGGCTGCGCCGCGAGTTCGGCCGCAGGCCGCTTCTCGCGCGCCGTGGTGAGGTAGATCGTCTTCAGGTCGGCCCCGCCGAAGCAGGGCATGGTGGCGCAGCGCACCGGCAGCTTCACCTCGCGCAGCACTTCGCCCGCGGGTGACAGGCGCAGCAGGCGCTGGCCCTCGAACATCGCCACCCAGTAGCAGCCTTCGGCATCGACCGCCGCACCGTCGGGCCGGCCGCCGTAGCTCTCGAGCAGCTGGCCTTCCTGCTTGAGCGGGAAGCGCGCGAAGACGCGCTGGCCGCCGATCTCGCCGCTGGCCGGCTCGAAATCGAAGGCGTAGATGGTGTGGGCCTTGGTGTCGGTCCAGTACATCGTGCGGCCGTTCGGGCTCCAGGCCAGGCCGTTGGCCACCGTCGCGCCGCCGGCGCGCTGCAGCAGCTTGCCGCCGCTGAAGCAGTGCAGCGTCGCCTTGGCCGCATCGCGCGGTTCGTAGATGGTGCCGACCCAGAAGCGCCCTTGCGGATCGCACTTGCCGTCGTTGAAACGCTCGACCGCCGGGTCGTAGGGCGGCTCGGCCAGGCGCTCGCGCTGGCTGGTCGCGGGGTCGAAGCGGAACAGGCCGTCGCGCATCGCCAGCAGCAGCGTGCCGTCGAGGCAGGGGGCACAGCTGCCGGGTTCGCTATCGAACTCCCAGTGCGTCAGCGCGCCGCCGGCAGGATCGAAGCGGTACAGGCGCTGGCCCGGAATGTCGCAGTAGTAGAGCGCGCCTTCGCGGGGGTGCCAGAACGGCGATTCGCCCAGCAGCGCCGCCGACGCGACGGCGACGCGCACCTCACCCTCGCTCATACCACCGCGATATCGAGCTGCATCCAGGCGCGCGTGCTCTCGCCCGGCGCGAGGCTGCGCAGACCATGCGCGAGCGGGTCGGCCATGTGGATGGCGTTGCTGACGTGGCTGACCGGCTCGACGCAGAAGTAGTCCTTCTCGGGCGGCGTGTAGACCACCAGGCGGTCCAGCGAGGAGCTGAGCTGCAGCGAGAAGCGCTCGTCGCGGATGCGCGCCGCGCCGTGCCAGCCGTCGAAGCAGTTGTCGAAGGCCAGGTGCGCGACGCCGGCGTCGATGCCGGGCTGCGCCACCTTGCGCACCGGCAGGCCGGTGGCGTCGCCGTCCCAGCGCTCGGCGAGCTCGATGTGCAGCCGGCTGCGTGCGCGCTTGGGGAAATACGGATGCCAGCCGAGGCCGACCGGCTGCGCGACTTCGGCCAGATTGGTGACGACCATCTCCACGTGCAGCGACTGCGGCGTGAGGTTGAAGTACTGGGTCGCCTCAAAGGCGAAGGGCCAGTCGGCATCGGCGGCGTGGCGGTAGCGCAGCACCACCTCCACCGCGCTGGAGGAGACGCGCTCCCAGGGCCGCGTCCAGCCCACGCCGTGGATCGAATGCGGGCTCTCGCCGTTGTTGGGCCGCGTCGTGAAGTCGTGGCCCTTCCAGCGGAAACGGGCGTAGCCGATGCGGTTCGAGTAGGGCACCAGCGGGTAGCAGCCCGAGGGCCGCGCCGCCGCGAGCTCGACCGGCTCGACGCTGCGCAGGATGGGCGTCTCGCGGTGCCACAGCCCGGCGATGCAGCCGCCGAGATCGGGGCGCAGCGCCAGGCGCAGCGCTCCGGCGTGGAGTTCGAAGCTGTGGGCGGTGGAGGCGTGGGCAGTCATGCGGCGATGCTACGTTGGTCCCGCTCAGTAACCGCGCGTGCCGGACGACACCGAGTGCACATGCTCGCTGCCGGGCGTGCGCAGCGCGGCGATGGCCGAGCGCGCGCCCTGCATGAACAGGCCCAGGTCGGAGCCCACGGCGACGAAGTCGAAGCCGGCGGCGCGGTACTGCGCCACCGATTCGGGGTCGCCGCCGATGGTGCCGATGGGCTTGCCGAGCGCCTTGCAGCGCAGCACCGCCTGCGACATCAGATCCATCACCGCCGGGTGCGAGCTCTGACCGACGTGGCCCATCGACGCGGAGAGATCCCCGGGGCCGATGAACAGGCCGTCGACGCCCTCGACGCCGGCGATCGCCTCGAGCTGCTTGATGGCCTGCGCGCTCTCGAGCTGCACTATCACGCCCATGCTCTTGTTGGCGTTGGCCACATAGTTGGGCACGGCGCCGAAGCGGCTCGCGCGGCTCATGGTGGACAGGCCGCGCACGCCCTGCGGCGGGTAGCGTGTCGCCGCCACGGCGCGCGTCGCCTCGTCGGCGTTCTGCACGAAGGGGAACATCACGGTGGTGGCGCCGGCATCGAGCACGCGCTTGACCAGCACCGGGTCGTTCCAGGCCACGCGCACGACCGGCACCATCTTGGTCGCCGACAGCGCCTGCAGCATCTGCACCACCTCCATCATGTCGACCGGCGAATGCTCCATGTCGAGCACCGCCCAGTCGAAGCCGGCGTGGCCGGTGGCCTCGGCCACCAGCGGGCTGGCGGACATGATCCAGGTGCCCACCGGCGGATGGGCGCCGGCGGCCTTGAGCAGGTGGCTGAAGGGGTTCATGGCCTTCTCCTTTTTTCGAGGGTCAGTAGCGGCTCGGGGCTTCCGCGAGGTCGGCGCGCAGGTAGTGTGCGCCCGGAATCGGGTTGAAATAGTACGGCGCGGTCTCGACGAAGCCGAGCGAGGCGTAGAGCTCGCGCGCGGCCTCCATGTCGTCGAGCGTGTCCAGCAGCATCACCGAGTAGCCGCAGCGCCGCGCCTCGTCCATCAGCGCCTCGGCCAGCCGGCGTCCCAGGCCGAAGCGGCGGAAGGCCGGGCGCACGAACAGGCGCTTCATCTCGCAGGCGTTGGCGTGGTCGACGTCGTGGCGCGCGCGGAAGGCGCCGCAGCCGGCCACCGCGCCGTCGACCAGGGCCAGCAGCAGATGCCCCGCGGGCGCCGCATAGTCGCCCGGCAGTTCGGCCAGTTCGGCCTCGAAGCCCTGGAAGCACAGGTCCACGCCCAGCGCGTCGGCGTATTCGCGGAAGATGGTGCGCGTGGCCGCGATCGCCTCCTCGCCTTCGGGCACGACGAGGCGGATGTCGGGGACCATGTCCATGGCCATCGCTCAGCCGCCCAGGCTCACCAGCCAGGCCACGCCGCCCCCGCACAG
The DNA here is from genome assembly GCA_017983795.1 of Piscinibacter sp. Classification (GTDB taxonomy): domain Bacteria; phylum Pseudomonadota; class Gammaproteobacteria; order Burkholderiales; family Burkholderiaceae_C; genus Piscinibacter. The sequence continues at coordinate 28,681 of JAGOAS010000008.1, read as the reverse complement.
CGCCACCAGCAGCGCCGCCAGCGCGCGTGTGGCGAGGCTGTCGGCCGAGGCCGGCACCGCGGCATCGAGCAGCTTATCGCCCGTCAACATGGGCGTGACCAGATCGCGGCCGCGCTTGAAGCGGTAGACCAGGATGGCGGCCACGTGCAGCACCACGAGCAGCAGGATGAGCCACTGGCCCCAGTGCTTGTGCCAGCCGGTCGCCAGGCTGCTGGTCGCGCTGCTGACGAAGCGCACGAGCGGGCCGCTGTTGGCGATCTCGTCGTCGGCGAACAGCCCCGTGCCGACCTGCGCGCCCAGCAGCGCCAGCAGCGCGAATACCGACAGCGCGCCGCTCGGGCTGTGGCCGACCTCATGGCCCTCCTCGGGCCGGCTGGCGCCGCGCAGGTAGCGCCGCAGCGTGGCCGGCGCGTAGAGGAAGCTCGCGAAGCGCGACCAGCGCCCGCCGACCAGGCCCCACAGCAGCCGGAAGGCCAGCAGCGTGAACACCACGTAGCCGAGGCGGAAGTGCCAGGCCATCGCGTTGCCGCCGATCTTGGCGCTCACCACCGATCCGATCACGCAGGCCATCAACACCCAGTGGAACAGCCGCGTGGGCAGATCCCACACGCGCACGCGCACCGTCTGCGCATTCATGCCGTCGTTGCCTCCTGGTCCACTGGTGTCTGCAGGGGCGACGATAACCGCAGTCGCGCATGTCGCAGCACGCTGTGCGGGTTTGCCGGCATGCGGGATGAAAACGCCGCATCGTTGCGTATACACAGGGACACGGGGCGAGCGCTGCACGCACACTGCAGCGGCGCCCCGAAACCATCCACTGCACAAAGGAGAAACTGCATGAACCGTCCGCTCTCGTCGATCCTGATCACCGTCGCCGCACTCGCCGGCCTGGGCACCGCGTTGCCCGCCGCCGCGCAGTTCGCCAAGCCGGAGGACGCGATCAAGTACCGCAAGGGCGCCTTCACCGTGATGGCGGCGCATTTCGGCCGCGTCTCCGGCATGGCGCAGGGCAAGATCCCCTTCGACGCCAAGGCCGCGGCACACAACGCCGAGGTCGCGACCTTCATGTCCACCCTGCCCTTCGCCGGCTTCGGCCCGGGCACCGACAAGGGCGGCGAGACGCGCGCCAAGCCCGAGATCTGGGCCGAGATGGACAAGTTCAACGCCGCCGCGAAGAAGATGCAGGACGAGATGGCCAAGTTGAACGTCGCCGCCAAGGGCGGCAACCTCGACGCCATCAAGGCCGCGGCCGGGGACGTCGGCAAGGCCTGCAAGGCCTGCCACGACGACTACCGTAAAGAGTGATGTGAGCCCCTCGGCCGACGGGTACGTCGGCCGATCCCCCGAGGGGATGCGGGCCGGCTTGGGAGCGGCCCGGCGCTCGGCCCGCCCTTCTCCGATCAGCGTTCTGAAAGCACGCGCGAGAACATCGCGCTGTCCACATTGCCGCCGCTGAGCACGATGCCGACGCGGCGGCCCGCCCAGCGCTCGCGCTGCTGCAGCAGCGCCGCCAGCGAGGCGGCGCCGGCGCCTTCGGCGACGTTGTGCGTGTCGGCGAAGAGCACGCGCATGGCCTGAGCGACTTCCTCATCGCTCACGGCGACGATCTCATCGACCTCGCGGCGGATGATGTCCAGCGCGTTGGGCTCCGGCACGCGGCAGGCCATGCCGTCGGCGAGTTGCGTGCTCACCGGTGCTTCGATCGACCGTCCCGCCTCGAACGACAGCCGGTAGGCCTCGGCGTGCGAGGACACCACGCCGACGATGCGCGTGGCCACGCCCGTGGCGGCGCGCGCCGCGGCGCAGGCGCAGATGCCCGAGCCCAGGCCGATGGGAACGAACACGGCCTCGGGTGCCTCGCCGCGTGTGAAGTGACCGAAGAACTCCATCCAGTAGCTCGCCACGCCACGCACCAGATCGGCGTGGAACGAGGGCACCATGTGCGCGCCGCGTGCGGCGGCGAGCGCCGCGGCGTGCTCGCGCGCGGCCTGGAAATCCTCGCCATGCTCGATCAGCTCGGCGCCGAGCGCGCGCATCGCGGCGTTCTTCTCCACCGAGTTGCCACGCGGCACGACGATGGTCGCGGCCAGGCCGTGGCGCGCCGCGGCGAAGGCGATCGACTGGCCATGGTTGCCGCGCGTGGCGCTGACCACCTCACGCAGGCGCGGCTCGCGGCGCTTCAGGCCTTCGATGTAGACCAGCCCGCCGCGCAGCTTGAAGGCGCCCACCGGCGTGTGGTTCTCGTGCTTGACCCACACCTGCGCGCCGCAGCGTGCATCGAGCAGCGGCCAGCGCTGCTGCGGCGTGGGCGGCATGGCCTGGCGCACGAGTTCGAGGGCGGAGAGCAGGGCATCACGATCGGGCAGGGTCATGCCAATCCTTCCAGGCGCACGCGGCCTTTCGGTGAATCGATTTCGGCGACGAGCCGGCGCTCGTCGAATGCCGCGAGCCGCAGCGGGCTCGCGGCCAGGTGATCGGCGGGATGAACCTCGCCCCATTCGATCAGCGTCGGCAATCCGCCGGCCGGGCGCCGGCCGTCCGCGCGCACCGCGATGCGCCAGCGCAGCAGGCCCTGCGGCGTGGCGCGCTCGGCGGCCAGGATCTCGCCTGGGTCGATGCCGGTGCCGGCCCGGGCCGCGCATTCGGCCGCCAGGTCGTCGCAGCGCGCGACCCAGTGGATCAGGCGCGGGCCCGCGGTGAGCGCGGCCTGCATCGCCGCGTCGTCCAGATCGAACCAGCGCCGCCGCGCGGGCGCCGGCGCGTCGGGGTCGATCGCGATGATCTCGAGGTAGCAACGCGGAAAGGCCTCGCAGGCCAGCGACAGCAGCCGGTTGTGCGTGCCCATCAACGCGTGTTTGCCGCCAGGCCCCGGCGCAACGCCGAAGGCGGCTTCGCACCACGCCGCGCCTTGCGCCAGCGTGGCCGCGCCGATCACCAGATGGTCGACCGCCCAGCTCACAGCGAAACGCGTCCCTCGACCAGCGCGACGCTGTCGCCGCCGATCCAGATGTCGCCGTCGCGCTGCTCGACGTGCACACGCCCGGCGCGGCCCATGGCCGTGCCCTGCGAGGCCACGTAGCGCGGCGGCATCATCCCCGCGGCGATCAGCCATTGCGCGAGGCCGGCGTTCAGGCTACCCGTCACCGGATCCTCCTGCACGCCCAGCGTGGGCACGAAGGCGCGCACTTCCACGTCGGCCGCGCCGCCGGGCCAAGGGGCGACCACGCCCAGCTCCAGCTCGCCCATCGCGGCGAAGTCGGGCTGCAGCGCCAGCAGCTCCTCGCGCGAGCCCAGCATCACCGCCACCCAGTGCGGGCCGTTGCTGACCCAGTTCGAGGCGCGGATCGCGTCGCGCGGGATCTTCAGGCAGCGCGCGATCTGCGCCAGCGTGGCCGCGTCGACCTCGCCGCTGCGGCGCAACGGCGGTGCGGCGAACGCGAGCCGCGTGCCGTCGCGGCGCACGCGCACCAGGCCGACGCCGCATTCCTGCACCACCTCGCCCTCGCGCTGCGCGCGGCCGCCGGCAGCGAGCCAGGCGTGGCAGCTGCCGAGCGTGGGGTGGCCGGCGAAAGGCAGCTCGCGGTCGGGCGTGAAGATGCGCACCCGGTAGTCGGCGCCGGCTTGCGTGGGCGGCAGCAGGAAGGTGGTCTCGCTGAGGTTGGTCCAGCGTGCGAAGGCGGCCATCTGCGCATCGCTCAGGCCCTGCGCATCGTGCACCACGGCCAGCGGGTTGCCCTTCAGCGGCTCGGCGGTGAAGACGTCGAGCTGCGTGAATCTGCGCGTGGTGCTCATGCTGCTTCCTTCAGCGTCTTCGCCAGCAGCGCGATGCCGCGTTCGATGTCCGCCGGCGGCACGGTGACGAAGCTCAGCCGCAGCGTATTCGCCTTCGCATGGTCGGCGAAGAACGCGGCGCCGGGTACGTAGGCCATGCCCTGCGCCACCGCCTTGGGCAGCAGCGCGGTGGCGTCCACGCCCTCGGGCAGCTCGACCCAGAAGAACATGCCGCCAGCCGGCGTCTTCCAGCGGCAGCCGGACGGCAGGTGGTGCTCCAGCGCAGCGCGCATCGCATCGCGCTGCGCCTTGTAGCGCGCGCGCACGGTGGGCACATGCTCGCGCAGGAAGCCGTCGCGGATCACCTCGTGCACCACGCGCTGGTTGAAGCCGGGCGTGTGCAGGTCGGCCGCCTGCTTGGCCTGCAGCAGCTTGGGGAAGATCGCCTTGGGCGCCACCACGTAGCCCAGGCGCAGCCCCGGCGCCAGCACCTTGGAGAAGGAGCCCAGGTAGATGCTGTTGGCCGGCGCGCGCGCCGACAGCGGCGGCGGCGGCGCGGCATCGAACCAGAGCTCGCCGTAGGGGTTGTCCTCGACGATGGGCAGGCCGATCTCGTGCGCGCGATCGGCGAGCGCGAGGCGCCGCGCCGCGCCCATGCAACGGCCGCTCGGGTTCTGGAAATTCGGCAGCAGGTAGAGGAAGCGTGCGCCGCGCGCGGCCTCCAGCGCCTCGGGCAGCGGGCCGTCGTCGTCGCCGTCCACCGAGATCACCTCGGGCTCGTAGGGGGCGAAGGCCTGCAGTGCGCCGAGGTAGGTGGGGCGCTCCACCGCGACGCCGCTGCCCGCGTCGATCAGCACCTTGCCGACCAGATCGAGACCCTGCTGCGAGCCGGTGGTGATCAGCACCTGCGAGGCCTCGGCGGCGAGGCCGTGCGCGCTCATCTCGGCAGCGACCCACTCGCGCAGCGGGCCGAAGCCCTCGCTGGCGGCGTATTGCAGCGCTTCCTTGGGCGTGTCGCGCAGCACGCGTTCGCAGGCGGCGCGCATCGCCTCGACCGGGAAGCTCTCCGGCGAGGGCAGGCCGCCGGCCAGCGAGACGATGCCCGGCTTCTCGGTGACCTTGAGGATCTCGCGGATCACCGAGGGGTTCATGCGTTCGGCGCGTCTCGCAAGGGTGAAGCTCATGGGCGTTCTCCAGTTCGCTGAATTCGATTCGAGCGGTGCGTCGGCATCTTCTTGCCGAGAAAAACAGTGGCGATCACCGCGAGCGAGAAGGCCACGGTGGCGGCATCCAGATGTTCGCCCAGCAGCGGCACGGCGGCCAGCAGCGAGAGGAAGGGCTGCACCAGCTGCACCTGGCTCACGCGCACCGTGCCGCCCAGCGCGAGGCCGCGGTACCAGGCGAAGAAGCCCAGCCACATCGAGAACAGCGCGACATAGGCGAAGGCGCCCCAGGAGATCGCGCGCACCGGCGCGACGGGCCAGGCCAGCAGCGTCACGGGCAGCGTCAGCGGCAGGCTCAGCACCAGCACCCAGCAGATCACCTGCTCGGCCGGCATCTGCGCGGCCAGCCGCGCGCCGGCCACGTAGCCGACGGCGGCGCTCGCCACGGCGCCCAGCAGCAGCGCATCGGCCAGACTCAGGCGCCCGCTGCCGCGCAGCAGCGCGAAGGCCACCACCAGCGCACAGCCCGCCACCGCGCAGACCCAGAAGCCCGCCGAAGGCCGCTGGCGCAGCCACTGCGCTGCGGCCACGGCGGTGGCCAGCGGCAGCAGGCCGGTGACCACGGCGGCATGCATCGCATCGACGTGACGCAGCGCCAGCGCGAGGAAGAGCGGGAAGCCGACCACCGTGCCCAGCGCCGACACGATGAAGGCCGCTAGCTGCGTGCGGCGCGGCCGGGGCGCGCGCACGGCCAGCAGGTAGACGATGCTGAGCAGCCCGGCGAAGCCGGCGCGCCCGGCGGTGACGAACAGCGGCGGCAATTGCGGCGCCTCGGCCGGGCCGACCGCCATGCGCGTCATCGGCAGCGTCAGCGCGAAGATCGCCACGCCCAGCAGGCCGAGCCAGAGCCCGCGCGTCTCGTCGTCGCGGCTGGGCAGGGCGTGGAGGGCTTGGGGCACCATGCGCCCAGTCTAGGATGCCGACCAGCACAGAAGCAGTACACTTCGCGCGATCTGATCATCCACTGTACTGACCAACGCAGCAGCACAGCCCATGTTCGACACCGCCTCCGCCAGCGCCCTGCCCGGCGCCCTGCCGCTCTCACGCGAGGCGGACAGCACCTTGACCGAGCAGTTGGCCGCCCGCTTCGCCGAGCGCATCCGCGCGCGGTTGCTGGCGCCCGGCGCGCGCCTGCCCTCGGTGCGCGAATGCGCCCGACGCCACGAGGTCAGCCCGACCACGGTGGTGGCGGCCTACGACCAGCTGCTCGCGCAGGGCCTGGTCGAGGCGCGCGCCCAGCGCGGCTTCTTCGTGCGCGCGCCGCTGGGCGATGCATCCGCGCCCGGCGCCGCGCGCAGCCCGGCGGCGCCGCGCTCGCCGGTGCCGATCAGCGCCACCACGCTGATCCGCGGCATGTTCCAGCCGCCCGGCGCCCAGCCCATGCCGGGCCTGGGCACGCTGCCGATCGAGTGGCTGGATCCGGCCCTGCTCGCCGGCGCGATGCGCAAAGTGAGCGCTCAGCTCGGCCGCAGCGCGCTGCAGTATGGCGAACCGGCCGGCGAGGCGCGCCTGCGACGGGCGCTGGCGGCGCGGCTGGTCGAGCACGGCATCGCCGCCGGCCCCGAGCAGATCATCACCACGGTGGGCGCCACCCACGCGCTGGACATCGTCACCCGCACCCTGCTCAAGCCGGGCGAATCGGTGCTGGTCGACGAGCCGGGCTGGTCGGTCGAGTACGCGCGGCTGGCGGCGCTGGGCATGCGCGTGCTGCCGGTGCCGCGCGGGCCCGAAGGGCCGGATCTGGCGGTGATGCAGCGCCTCGTCGAGGCGCAGCCGGAAGGCGCGCGGCCGCGCCTGTACGTCACCGTCTCGGTGCTGCACAACCCGACCGGGGCATCGCTGAGCCTGCAGTCGGCGCACAAGGTGCTCAAGCTCGCCCAGGCACACGACTTCGCCATCGTCGAGGACGACACCTACGCCCACCTCGCGCCGGCGCACCTGCCGCGCCTGGCGGCGCTGGACGCGCTGGAGCGCACCGTCTACGTCTCGGGCTTCTCCAAGATCCTCACGCCGAGCTGGCGCATCGGCTACATCGCCGCGCCGGCGCGCTGGGTCGACCGCCTGATCGACACCAAGCTGCTCACCACGCTGACCACGCCCTCGATGACGGAGTTGGCGCTGGCTCACTGCCTGGAGCACGGCCTTCTGCGGCGACACGCCGAACGCGTGCAGCGCCTGCTGGACGCGGCGCGGGGCCGCTCGGTGGAACTGGCGCGCGCCCACGGCTGCCGCTTCGCCGCCGAGCCGCGCGGCCTGTTCGGCTGGGTCGATACCGGCGTGGACACCGAGCGCCTCGCCCAGGCCATGCACGACGACGGCTGGCTGATCGCGCCCGGCGCCCTGTTCCATGCCTCGCCGCGCCCGACGACGCTGATGCGCATCAACTTCGCCACCACGCAGGACGCGCGCTTCTGGCTCGCCCTGCAGCGTGCTCGGGATGCGCTGCGCCCTCTTTCGTGACCAAGCGTAACGAGCGAGAATCCGCCGGTGATGAACAGCGAACTGTTCCAGCCCACCTTGCCCTCCGGCGAGCCGGAGTTGATGCGCGCCAGCGCCTACCAGCGCTACCTCGACGAGCTGCGCACCGCCTCGGGCGGCATCAGCACGCGCATCTCGCAGCTGAGCCCCTCGCTGAAGGCCGACCTGCTGCGCTTCGGCGACGACGGCGGCGCCTCCGAGGTGGTGGAGGTGATGGCCGCCTGCGTGCGCCACGGCAAGCGCGTGACCATCCACATCCAGACCGGCGAGCGCGTGGTGCCGCTGACTGTATTCGCCCAGGAGCGCTTGGTGCATTGCCCGATGGCGCCCGACGAACTGGTCGGCAAGCCGATGCTGGACCTGAAGGTGATGCACGTCGAGCCGGCCTTGCTGCAGCCGCCAGGCGAGGCGAACGCGACCTTGGTCGGCGCCGAACAATCGCACTACCCGCTCGCGCCGCTGCTGTGGGAGCTGGCGATGCGCGGCCTGCGCCGCGAGCTGCTGCCCGAGATCACCGGCCCGGCGGTCTACCGCGTGGCGCCGGGGCTGGAGATCGATTCGCTGCCGGCCAGCGGCGCGCTGACCCCGGCCATCCAGCGCCTCGCGCGCCAGGGCGCGACGCTGAAGGAACTGGCCGACTGGCCGGGCATGGACCGCGAACGCGCCACGCGGCTGCTCAACGCGCTGTACCTGCAGAGCGGGCTGATCGTCAGCCGCTCGCATCCCGACGCGGTGCGCGACGGCTGGTTCTGAACAGAGCCCCCCAGTCGCTTCGCTCCTGCCCCCGAGGGGCGCCCGTCCGGCTTGGGGCGGCCCGGCGCCGGACTATCGAGAACCCAGCTCTTCCCAGCGCTCCAGCGCGCTCATCAGCAGTTCGTCGATCTCGGCCACGCGCTTGTGCGCCTCGGTCATGCGCTGCGCATCCTTCACGTAGCCCGACGGATCGGCGAGCAGCTCGTTGAGCGCCTTCTGCTCGGCTTCCAGCGTCTCGATGCGGCCCGGCAGTTCGTCGAGCTCGCGCTGCTCCTTGTAGCTGAGCTTGCGCGGCTTGTTCACGGCGACGGGCGGCGGCGCGGGCTTCTCCTTCTCCACCACCGGCGCCGGCTTGACGGCGCGCGCCTCGCGCAAGGCACGCGCGCGCTCGTGCTGCACGCGCCACTCCTCGTAGCCGCCCTCGTACTCGCGCCACAGGCCGGGCGATTCGTCGCCTTCCCAGGCGATCGTGCTGGTGACCACGTTGTCGAGGAAGCGCCGGTCGTGGCTGACCAGGAATACCGTGCCGGCGTAGTTCTGCAGCAGCTCCTCGAGCAGTTCGAGCGTGTCGATGTCGAGATCGTTGGTCGGCTCGTCGAGCACCAGCACGTTGGCCGGCAGCGCGAACAGGCGCGCCAGCAGCACGCGGTTGCGCTCGCCGCCGGAGAGCGTGCGCACCGGCGAGTTGGCGCGCTCGGGCGAGAACAGGAAGTCGTTCAGGTAGCTCATCACGTGCTTGCGCGCGCCGCCGACCTCGATCCACTCGCTGCCCGGGCTGATGGTGTCGGCCAGCGTCGCATCCAGATCGAGCGCGCTGCGCATCTGGTCGAAGTAGGCAACTTCCAGCCGCGTGCCCCGGCGCACCGTGCCCGAGCAGGGCTGCAGCTCGCCGAGGATGAGCTTGAGCAACGTGGTCTTGCCCGCGCCATTCGGCCCGATCAGGCCGACCTTGTCGCCGCGCAGGATGGTGGCGCTGAAGTCGTTCACGATGAGCTTGTCGCCGAAGCGCATCGTCACATTCTTCAACTCCGCGACGATCTTCCCGCTGCTCACGCCGCTGTCGACTTCCAGCCGCACCTGCCCGAGCGACTCGCGCCGTGCCTGGCGCTGCGCACGCAAGACCTCGAGCCGCTGGATGCGCGCCACGCTGCGCGTGCGGCGCGCCTCCACGCCCTTGCGGATCCACACCTCCTCCTGCGCGAGCAGCTTGTCGGCGCGCGCGTTGGCCAATGCCTCGGCGGCGAGTTGCTCCTCCTTCACGCGCTCGTAGGTGGCGAAATTGCCCGGGTAGCTGCGGATCACGCCGCGATCGAGCTCGACGATGCGCGTGGCCACGTTGTCGAGGAAGGCGCGGTCGTGCGTGATCAGCATCACCGCGCCGCGAAAGTCGCGCAGCAGCTGCTCCAGCCAGGCGATCGAATCGAGGTCGAGGTGGTTGGTGGGTTCGTCCAGCAGCAGCACGTCGGGCACGGCCACCAGGGCCTGCGCCAGCGCGACGCGCTTCTTCATGCCGCCGCTGAGCTCGCCGACGATGCGCGCGCCATCGAGATGCAGCTGGTGCAGCGTGGTGTCGACGCGCTGCTCCCAGTTCCAGGCGGCCAGCGCCTCGATGCGTGTCTGCAGCGCGTCGAGATCGGCGCCCGGCGCATGCGCCTCGTACTCGGCGCGCACCGCCTTGGCTTCGGCCACGCCTTCGCTGACGACCTCGAATACGCTGGCCGCCTCGTCGAAGGCCGGCTCCTGCGGCACGTAGCGGATGCGCAGGCCCTGCGTCACCTGCAGCAGGCCGTCGTCGGGCTTCTCGAGGCCGGCGACGATCTTCAGCAGCGAGGACTTGCCGGCGCCGTTGCGGCCGATCAGGCCGAGCCGCTCGCCCGCTTCGAGCGAAAAGGAAGCACCGTCGAGCAGGGCCACGTGGCCGAAGGCGAGGTGCGCGTCGGAAAGGGAAAGAACCGCCATGGCGCGATTGTCGCCGGGCGTAGGATGGCCTCATCGTCCACGACCTGCTTCCCACCATGCTCGAACGACGCCCCTGGGTGCCCGCGCCCTGCGAAGACTTGGTGCAGGCCATCGCCGCCGACACCGCGCAGCGCGACAGCGAGGCAACCTTCCACGAGATCGCCCGCCTGGTCGGCGAGAACCGCCGCATCCACGACCTGCACGGCATCAACCTCAACCCGGCCAGCAACGTGATGAACCCGAGGGCCGAGGCCATGATGGCCGCCGGCCTGGGCTCGCGCGCCTCGCTCGGCTACCCGGGCGACAAGTACGAGATGGGGCTGGAGGCGATCGAGCGCATCGAGGTGATCTGCGCCGAGCTCGCCGCCGAGGTCTTCGGCGCGAAATACGCCGAGGTGCGCGTCGCCTCCGGCGCGCTGGCCAACCTCTACGTCTTCATGGCCACCTGCAAGCCGGGCGACACCATCATCGCGCCGCCGGCCGACATCGGCGGCCACGTCACCCACCACGGCGCGGGCGCGGCCGGCCTGTACGGCCTGAAGACCGTGCCTGCGCCGGTGCTGGCCGACGGCTACACCGTCGACGTGGCGGCGCTGGGCCAGCTCGCGCGCGAGGTGAAGCCCAAACTGATCACCGCCGGCGGCAGCCTCAACCTGTTCGCGCACCCGGTGGCGGCGATGCGCGAGGTGGCCGACGCGGTGGGTGCCAAGCTGCTGTTCGACGCCGCGCATCTGTCCGGCATGGTGGCCGGTGGCACCTGGGCCAACCCGCTCGCGCAAGGCGCGCACGTGATGACCATGAGCACCTACAAGAGCCTGGGCGGGCCGCCGGGCGGCCTGGTGGTCGGCAACGATGCCGCCATCGCCGAGCGCATCGACGCGATCGCCTACCCCGGCCTCACCGCCAACTTCGATGCCGGCAAGGTGGCGGCGCTGGCCGTGACGCTGGCCGACTGGAAGAAGCACGGCGCGGCCTATGCGCAGGCGATGTGCGACACCGCCCGTGCGCTCGCGCAGGCGCTGCAGCGCGAGGGCCTGCCGGTGTATGCGAGCGCCAAGGGCGCCACCACCTCGCACCAGTTCGCCGTCGAGGCGGCGCGCTGGGGCGGCGGCCAGGCCGCCGCCAAGCGCATGGCGCGCGCCGGCCTGCTGGCCTGCGGCATCGGCCTGCCGATCGCGCCGGTGGAGGGCGACGTCAACGGCCTGCGCCTGGGCGTGCCCGAGATCGTGCGGCTGGGCATGAAGCCCGAGCACATGGGCGAACTCGGCGCGCTGATCGCGCGTGCGCTGGGCGAGCGGCCCGACGAGGCGGCCGCAGACGTGGAAGCGTTTCGCCGCCGCTTCCGCGAGCTGCACTACATCAACTGACGATCGACGGCCCCCGCGCGAGCTTCACTCGCGCACCCCCCGCGGGGGTGCTCGGCTGGCTTGGGGCGGCCCGGCGCTCAGCCGAGCCGGTCCATGCACCACTGCGCTGCGGCGAGCAGCCGGTGGTCGTCGCCGTGGCGGCCGACGAGCTGCAGGCCCACCGGCAGGCCGGTCGAACCGGTGGCGAAGGGCAGGTGCACGCACGGCAGGCCGAGCAGGCTCCACGGGCGGCAGAAGATCGGGTCGCCGGTGAACTGCAGGCCTTCGGGCGCTTCGTCGACGGCGCTGGGCGCGAGCAGCACGTCGCAGCGTTCGAACAATGCATCGATCTCGCCGCGCCAGCGCTCGGCACGCGCCCGGTGCGCGAGCAGCGTCTCGGCGTCGACCGCGCGGCCCTTGTCGAGCAGCGCCACCAGCGCCTCGCTGAGCTGCGCGCCGTGATGCCGATGCTCGAAGGCCAGCGCCTGCGCCGTCTCGGCGGCCTGGATCGTGGCCTGCACCGTGGCCACGTCGGCGAAGCCCGGCGGCAGCGGCGCATCCTCGCAGCGCGCGGCCTGCGGCGCGAGTGCACGCACGGCGCGCTCCCAGCAGGCGATCACGTCGTCTTCCGCCTGGTTCCAGTCCGGCCCCTGCACGAGGCCGATGCGCAGCGTCTCGGGCGGCGCCTGCGTGCGCAGCCGCGCGTCGCCGCTCAGCACCGAGGCAAGCAGCGCCGCATCGGCCACCGTGCGGCCGAAGCCGCCGACCGTGTCCATCGAATCCGCGTTCGGCTTCACGCCGGCGCGCGGCACGCGGCCGAAGCTGGGCTTGATGCCGACCACGCCGCAGCAGGCGGCAGGGCGGATGATCGAGCCTGCGGTCTGCGTGCCCAGCGCCAGCGGCACCATGAAATCGGCCACCGCGGCGGCCGAGCCGCTCGACGAGCCGCCGGGTGAATGCGCCGGCTTGAACGGGTTGCGCGTGACGCCCGCCGTCATGTTGGCGAGCTCGGTGGTGACGGTCTTGCCGATCACCAGCGCGCCCGCTTCGCGGCACAGCGCGACGGCCGCCGCATCCACGCGCGGCCGGTGGCCGGCGAAGATCGTCGAGCCCATCTCGGTGGGCAGGTCGTGCGTGTCGAAGATGTCCTTCACCGCCAGCGGCAGGCCGTGCAGCGGGCCGCGGATCGGCCCGGCGTCGAGTGCCCTCGCCTGCGCCAGCGCAGCCTCGGCGTCGAGGCAGACGAAGGCGCGCACTTCGCTCTCGCGCGCGGCGATGCGCGCCAGGCAGTCGCGCAGCAACGCCTGCGCGCTCAGCTCGCGGCGCTGCAGCCGGCGCGCCGCGTCGCTGGCCGACAGCTCGTTGAGCAGCCGGCTCATGCCGACGTCAACGCCGCCTCCAGCGCGTCGATGAACGTCTTCGCGACGTCGAAGCCGGTCTGGTCGCTGATCTCGCGGAAGCAGGTCGGGCTGGTGACGTTGATCTCGGTGAGGCAGTCGCCGATCACGTCCAACCCCGCCAGCAGCAGCCCGCGCGCGGCGAGGATGGGGCCGAGCGTCTCGGCGATTTCGAGGTCGCGCGCCGACAGCGGCTGCGCCACGCCCTTGCCGCCGGCGGCGAGGTTGCCGCGGATCTCGCTGCCCTGCGGGATGCGCGCCAGGCAGTAGGGCACCGGCGCGCCGGCGATCACCAGGATGCGCTTGTCGCCGCTCACGATCTCGGGAAGGTAGCGCTGCACCATCACCGTCGTCGTGCCATGGCGGTTCAGCGTCTCGGTGATGCTGCCGAGATTGAGGCCGTCGGCACCGACGCGGAAGATGCCCATGCCGCCCATGCCGTCGAGCGGCTTCAGGATGATGTCGCGGTGCTCGGCGTGGAAGCGCTTGATGGCCTCGGCGTCGCGCGTCACCAGCGTCGGGCCGATCAGTTGGGGAAACTCGAGGATGGCGAGCTTCTCGGGGTGGTCGCGCAGCGCCGCGGGCTTGTTGAAGACGCGCGCGCCTTCACGCTCGGCCTGCTCGAGCAGATGCGTGGCGTAGAAATACTCGCTGTCGAAGGGCGGATCCTTGCGCATCAGCACCGCGTCGACATCGGCCAGCGCCGTCTCGGGCACATGCTGCTCGGTAAACCAGTAGACCGGGTCGCCGCTCAGCGCCACCTGGCGCATCGTCGCGCCGACGCGGCCGCCGCGCTGCCACACCAGGTGGCGCGGCTCGCAGGCGAGGATCTCGTGGCCGCGCGCGGCGGCCTCCTTCATCATCGCGAAGGTGCTGTCCTTCTTGATGTTGAACTGTTCCAGCGGGTCGGCGACGAACAGCAGGCGCATGGTGATCGGCGTGGCGTGAGAGCGGACGACCCTCACTGTGGCACAAGCGGCGATTCGAGGGCGCGCAGCACGTCGTAGCAGGCGCCCATGGTGTGGTAATCGGTCTTGCCGGCGGGGCTCTTCTCGTCGCTCAGCTTGCGGTTGTCGGGGCCGAGGATGCGGTACCAGGCGCCGTGTCGGTGGTCGACGAAGTGCGCCCAGGCGTGGGCCCAGAGGCGCTCGTAGGCCTGCCAGTAGCGCGCGTCGCCGCTGCGCAGCGCGAGCAGCGCGGCCGCGGCCAAGCTCTCGGCCTGCACCCAGAAATATTTGTCCGCATCGCACACCGCGCCATCGGGGCCGAAGCCGTAGACCAGGCCGCCGTGTTCATGGTCCCAGCCGCGCGCCATCGCGGCGTCGAAGAAGTGGCGCGCACGCGGCACGATCCAGGCCGGCCGCTCGGCCTCGGGCAGCGCGCGCTCGAGTTGCAGCAGCAGCTTGATCCACTCGGTGAGGTGGCCGGTCTGGAAGCCCCAGGGGCGGAAGATGTTGCTCTTGTCGTGGCGGTTGTAGTCCCAGTCGACCGCCCACGCGCCGTCGCCCTGCACGCGGTAGTGCTCCCACACCAGGCCGTCGGCCAGCGCCGCGAGCCGGCCCGTCACCGATTCGGCCAGCGTCAACGCGCGCTGCAGGTACTTGCGCTCGCGCGTCGCGTCGAAGGCAGCGAGGTTCGCCTCGCAGGCATGCATGTTGGCGTTCTGGCCGCGGTAGGCCGAGAGCTGCCAGTCAGGCGTCGCTTCGTCGGCGTAGAGGCCGTTGGCCGGCTCCCAGAAATGCCGCTCCATCAGCGCGAACGTCGCCTCGAGGCCGGTGCGCGCCTCCTCGACGCCCGCCATCAGCGCGTGCGCATGCGCGAGCAGCACGAAGGCGAGGCCGTAGCAGTGGTGGGTGCCGTCCTGCACGGTGGCGCGGCCGTCGTGCCAGTCGAGCTGCCACGCATAGCCGCCCTGCGGCTGCGCATGGGCACGCTGCAGGAAGGCCAGGCCGTGGCGCACCCGCTCCTGGTAGCCGGGAATGCCGAAGCGCCGCCACGCCATCGCGTGGTTGAAGACGAAGCGCGTGCTGCTGACGAGATGCCGCGTGCGCCGGTCGTAGACCGTGCCGTCGTCCTTGAAGAACTGGAAGAAGCCGCCGCTCGCATCGACGCAGCGCGCGTCGTAGAAGGCCAGCGTGCGGCGGATGTGGCCGAGCAGGAATTCGGGCGAGCGGAAGTCGGGCATGCGCGCAGTCTAGGCGCGCCAGCGCTGCACCGCGAGCGCCAGCGCCCCCGCCACCACGCCCCAGAAAGCCGAGCCGATGCCGGCGAGCGTCAGGCCCGAGAGCGTGACGAGGAAGGTGATGAGCGCTGCCTCACGGTGCGTTTCGTCCTTCACCGCCACCGCCAGCCCGCCGCCGATGCTCGAAAGCAATGCGAGCCCGGCCACCGCCACCACCAGCTCGCGCGGGAAAGCGGTGAGCACGCCCGTCACCGCGGCGCCGAACAGGCCGATCACCACGTAGATCGCGCCGCAACTCACCGCCGCCGTATAGCGCTTGTCCGGGTCCTCGTGCGCTTCCGGCCCCATGCAGATCGCCGCGGTGATGGCCGAGAGGTTGAGCGCATAGGCGCCGAAGGGCGCGAGCAACAGCGTGGCCACGCCGGTCAGCGTGATCAGCTTGGAGATCGGCATGCGGTAGCCGGCGGCGCGGATCGCCGCCACGCCGGGCAGGTTCTGCGAGGCCATGGTGACGACGAACAGCGGCAGCGCCAGGCTCACCATCGCGGCGAGCGTGAAATCGGGCATCACCGCCACCGGCGTGGTCAGCGTGAAGGCCACGCCGGCGAGGTGCAGCTGCCCGTTGGCCGCCGCGAAGGCCGTGCCCGCGGCCAGCACGCCCGGCACCGCGTAGCGCGGCCACAGGCGCCGGCCGACGAGATAGGCCCCGAGCATCAGCAGCACCAGCGGCAGCGCCGTGCGCGCGGCGAGGAAGGCGTCGAGCCCGAAGCGCGCCAGCACGCCGGCCAGCAAGGCGCTGGCGATGGGCATGGGGATGCGGTCCATCACGCGCTCGAACCAGCCGGTGGCGCCGGCCGCGGTCATCAGCAGCGCGCAGACGATGAAGGCGCCGGTGGCCTGCGCGAGCGTGAAGCCGCCGGCCGCCGCGGCCGTGGCCAGCACCGCCGCGCCGGGCGTGCTCCAGGCCACCATCACCGGCTTCTTCAACACCAGCGAGGGCAGCGCCGAGCACAGGCCCATGCCCAGGCCGAGCGCCCACATCCAGGAGCTGATCTGTTCGGGCGTCGCGCCCAGCGCCGTGGCCGCCTGGAACACGATCGCCACCGAGCTGGTGAAGCCCACCAGCACGGCGACGAAGCCTGCCGTCACGGCCGGCAGCGACACATCTCTGAAAAAACTCAAATCTGGACCTTGGCGCCGAGTTCGACGATGCGGTTGGCCGGCAGGTTGAGGAAGTCCGCCGCCGCGGCCGCGTTGCGGTGCATGCTCGCGAACAGCTTCTCGCGCCACAGCCACATGCCGTCGCCCAGCGTCGGGATGACGATGTCGCGCGAGAGGAAGTAGCTGGTCTCCATGTCGTCGAGCTGCACGCCGCGGCTGCGCAGCAGCTGCAGGGCTTCGGGCACGTCGGGGTCGTTCTTGAAGCCGAAGTGCAGCGTCACCTGCCAGCAGTCGTTGCCGAGCGACTCCAGCTCGACGCGCTTCTCGAAGCCCACCCACGGCACCTCGTGGTGCAGCACGGTGACGAACAGGTTGGTCTCGTGCAGCACCTTGTTGTGCTTGAGGTTGTGCAGCAGCGCGTTGGGCGTGTTGCCCTGCTCGGCGACGAGGAATACCGCCGTGCCCGGCACGCGCGCCGGCGGGCTGATGAATACCGCCTCGAGGAAGCTCTTCAGGTCGATGGCGTCCTCGCGCAGCCGCTCGGTCATCAGCCGGCGGCCCTGCTTCCAGGTCATCAGCAGCAGGAACATCACCGCGCCGATCACCACCGGGAACCAGCCGCCGTCGATCACCTTGACCACGTTGGCGGCGAAGTAGATGAAGTCGACCAGGAAGAAGAAGCCGGTGGCGGCCACGCACAGCCACCACGGGTACTTCCAGCCGTAGCGGATCACGAAGAAGGTCATCGTCGTCGTGATCAGCATGTCGATCGTCACCGCGATGCCGTAGGCCGCCGCCAGGTTGCTCGACGACTTGAACAGCACCACCGCCAGCACGATGCAGACGTACAGCCCCCAGTTCACGAAGGGCAGGTAGATCTGGCCGGTGTCCTTCACCGAGGTGTGCAGCACGCGCAGGCGCGGCAGGTAGCCGAGCTGGATGGCCTGCTTGGTGACCGAGAAGGCGGCGGTGACCAGCGCCTGCGAGGCGATCACCGTGGCCGCGGTGGCCATGCCGATCAGCGGGTACAGCGCCCAGGTCGGCGCCATCTCGAAGAAGGGGTTGTTGGCGTTCTCGGGGTGCGCCAGCAGCATCGCGCCCTGCCCGAAATAGTTGAGCACCAGCGCCGGCATGGCCAGGCTGAACCAGGCCAGGCGGATCGGCTTCTTGCCGAAGTGGCCCATGTCGGCATAGAGCGCCTCGGCGCCGGTGACGCACAGCACCACCGAGCCGAGCGCGACGAAGGCGATGCCCGAATGTGCGCCGAGGAACTCGAGCGCGTAGACCGGGTTCAGCGCCACCAGGATGGCCGGGTTCCGGGCGATGTGCGCCAGGCCCAGCGCCGCCAGCACCGCGAACCACAGCGTCATCACCGGCCCGAAGAAGCGCCCCACGCTGGCGGTGCCGAAGCGCTGCACCGAGAACAGCACCGTGAGCACCGCCAGCGTGACCGGCACGATCCAGGCGTGCAGGCCCGGCGCGGCCACCTCCAGACCCTCCACCGCCGAGAGCACCGAGATGGCCGGCGTGATCACGCCGTCGCCGAAGAAGATCGCCGTGCCGAAGATGCCGATCATCAGCAGCCGCGCGCGCAGCGCGGGCCGGTCGGCCACGGCCAGCGAGGCCAGCGCCAGCATCGCGATCAGGCCGCCCTCGCCGTTGTTGTCCGCGCGCAGGATCAGCAGCACGTACTTGAGCGAGACGACGACGGTGAGCGTCCAGAAGATCAGCGACAGCACGCCGTGGATGTTGGCCGCGCTCATCGGCACATGGCCGTGGGCGAACACTTCCTTGAAGGCGTACAGCGGGCTGGTGCCGATGTCGCCGTAGACGACACCAATGGCGCCCAGCGTCAATGCGGCGAGGCTGGACTTCGAACTGTGCTGAGTCACAAAGTGAGAGTGTAGGGGCGCCCAGGGGCGCCCCGGCAGCTCACTCGTAGATTTCGGCGTCGGGGTCGGTCGCTTCCAGTTCGTAGCTCGCCGCCACCATGGCCAGGCGCGCGATCACGCCATACATGTAGAAGCGGTTGGGCGCGCTGGCGCCCGGCTTGACGCCGGGGCGGGGCAAGTGCCCGCTCTCGGCGAAGGCCAGCGGCACGAAGCTGGCCCCCGGCGAGTTGAGGTTCTCGTCGATGCCGCGCTCGGCGTTGACGCGGTAGAAGCCGCCCACCACGTAGCGGTCGATCATGTAGACCACCGGCTCGGCCACGGCGTCGTTGACGCGCTCGAAGGTCGGCACGCCTTCCTGCAGGATGACCTCGCTGACCTCCTGGCCGTCCTTGATCACGCTCATCTTGTTGCGCGTCTTGCGGTTGAGCTCGGCCAGGTCCTTGGGGTCGCGCACCGTCATGATGCCCATGCCGTAGGTGCCGGCGTCGGCCTTGACGATGATGAACGGCTTCTCGTTGATGCCGTATTCCTTGTACTTGCGGCGGATCTTGGCCAGCAGCGCCTCGGCGTTGCTCATCAGGCATTCGGCGCCGGTGCCGTCGCTGAAATTGACCTCGCCGCAGCGCGCGAACAGCGGGTTGATCAGCCACGGGTCCATGCCCAGCAGCTTGGCGAACTTCTTCGCCACTTCCTCGTAGGCCTGGAAGTGGTTGGTCTTGCGCCGCACCGCCCAGCCGGCATGCAGCGGCGGCAGCAGGTACTGCTCGTGCAGGTTCTCGAGGACTTTCGGGATGCCGGCCGAGAGGTCGTTGTTGAGCAGGATGGTGCAGGGGTCGAAATCCTTCAGCCCGAGGCGGCCGCGGGTGCGCAGCAGCGGCTCGACCTTCAGGCTGCTGCCGTCGGGCAGCGCGATCTCGGTGGGCGCGGTGATGGTCTCGTCGAGCGTGCCCAGGCGCACGTTCAGGCCGGCCTGGGTGAAGATCTGCATCAGCCGCTGCACGTTGGTCAGGTAGAACGTGTTGCGGGTGTGCTTCTCCGGGATCAGCAGCAGGTTCTTGGCCTCGGGGCAGATCTTCTCGATCGCCGCCATCGCCGCCTGCACGGCCAGCGGCAGCATTTCCTCGGTGAGGTTGTTGAAGCCGCCGGGGAACAGGTTGGTGTCCACCGGCGCCAGCTTGAAGCCGGCGTTGCGCACGTCCACCGAGGTGTAGAAGGGCGGCGTGTGCTCCATCCACTCGAGCCGGAACCAGCGCTCGATGGCCGGCAGCGACTCGAGGATGCGCTGCTCGAGTTCGTTGATCGGGCCGGTCAGTGCGGTGATGAGGTGAGGAACCATGGGTCGGCCCGGAAGTGGCGCAGGGGGAAGGGAATTCTAGGCATCTGGGGTCGAAGGCGCGCAGCCTCAAGGCCGGCCGGCGCGATCAGATCTCGACGCAGCGGTACTCGCGCGACGCAGCGCAGGGGTCGGACGTCAGCGCGGCTCGTTCGTCCCGAGCTTCCTTGTGAGGTACAGGCCACCCCAATAGTGGCGCCGTCCCGCAGGCCCCTTCAAGTCTTCCGAGCGGAACGACTGCATCCAGTACACCCGCGTATCCGCGTCCCGGTTGACGCCGAGCCACATCGAAAGAAACGTGATCTCGGCACCGACGCCGATCTTGTGCACCACGCGGCGAATCTGGCTGTTGTCGAACGTGACGTTGTTTCTGCCGAACCAGGCTCCCTCCAGCAGCTGGTTGTAGGCGAACGCACTCAGCTCGTAGTCCAGCCACAGCGCGAAGCCCTTGGGTGACGCACGCAGCGGCGTGAGCCATTCCTCATTGATGCCCGGTGAAGTACGGTACGGTTTCAGCACGGTCGAGCCACCACCAACCTGCCCGAGGTCGTCGAAGTCGCTTGCGCTCGCGCCGTAGTTCAGCGTGAATCCGGCGAGTGCGCGGGTGTAGTAGCCGAGATTGAAACCATAGGAATATCGCGCGGCGAACCTGCCGCCACCCGGCCACGTGACCTCGGCAATCTTGGGTGACCAACGAGCCCGATACAAGAAGGTGGGAGCGCCGCCTGCGCCGATCTGGTTGTCCCAGCCCGAGGGCAGCCGATCCCTGCAGCACAGGCGGTGAATGCCGGTCTGCACAGACTTGCCGATTCCGGTTCCCAGGACGCCGATCTCGAACCCGGATTCGCGCACAACGTCATCGATCTCTTTCGCGTAACCGACGCCATAGTAGAAGAGGGAGGCATAGGGTCGATCGTTGTATTGGGGCGCGCGGTCCGTGATGTCCTTCGGCGTGAAGTTCGTACTTGCGAAAGTCCATGTCGCGCTCGCGAGCTTCGCCGGGCGCAAGCCAAACACGGAGGTGTCGATGCGTTCGAGCAAGTCGAACGAACTGCGCAGAATCGGATCCGATGGAAGCGCGGGCAGATGGCGACTTGCTGCCACGCCCATCGTGTAGTTGTCATCCGAGCGAGGCCGGCCCCACATGTCGTTCTCGACTGCAAGCGATGCCCGCGCCGGGATTGGCTCACTTGTTTCGGTGGCGCCGGCGGCGGCACACAGGAGCGCCCCCGCAGCGAACGCAAGGTGACGCATGTGGAAGCTGCCGCCCATGACCAGCCCTCCTTCGCCGAAAGCGTACTGCGATGAGGTGGGCCTGTAATCCCCAACTTTGTCGAAGCGCGCGCGGGAGTTCCGCGCTTTGCCTCATCCGGCGTGCAATCAAGACGGAAAAAGGGCCACCCGAAGGTGGCCCCTGACAGCGAAGCCGGGCGGATCAGGCGTGATACGCCGTCTCGCCGTGGGAGGTGATGTCCAGACCCTCGCGCTCCTCGTCTTCCGGCACGCGCAGGCCGATCACCCGATCGACGATCTTGTAGGCGACCAGCGAGACCACGCCCGACCAGACCACGGTCAGCAGCACGCCCTTGAGCTGGATCCACACCTGGGCGCCGATGCCGTTGGAGCCGACCGCGACGCTGACCCAGTCGGTCACCAGGCCCGGGCCGCCGAGCGCCTGGTTGTTGAACACGCCCGTCAGCAGCGCGCCGACGATGCCGCCCACGCCGTGCACGCCGAATACGTCCAGCGAGTCGTCGGCGCCGAGGATCTTCTTCAGGCCCGACACGCCCCACAGGCAGGCGAAGCCGGCGATGAAGCCGACGATGATGGCGCCCATCAGGCCGACGTTGCCGGCCGCCGGGGTGATGGCCACCAGGCCGGCCACGGCGCCCGAGGCCGCGCCCAGCATCGAGGCCTTGCCCTTGACCAGCGTCTCGCCGATGCACCAGGCCAGCACCGCCGCGGCCGTGGCCGAGAAGGTGTTGGCGAAGGCGAGCACCGCGCTGTTGCTGGCTTCCAGCGCCGAGCCGGCGTTGAAGCCGAACCAGCCCACCCACAGCAGCGAGGCACCGACCATGGTCAGCGTCAGCGAGTGCGGCGTGAAGGCTTCGCGGCCGTAGCCGACGCGCTTGCCGATCATGTAGGCGCCCACCAGGCCCGCCACCGCGGCGTTGATGTGCACCACCGTGCCGCCGGCGAAATCCAGCGCGCCCCACTGCCAGGCCAGGCCGGCCTTGGCGTTCATCGCGTCGACGACTTCCTTGCTGGCGTAGGCGTCCGGGCCCATCCAGAACCAGACCATGTGCGCGATCGGCGCATAGCTGAAGGTGAACCACAGCGCCATGAAGAGCAGCACCGCGCTGAACCTGATGCGCTCGGCGAAGGCGCCGACGATCAGGCAGCAGGTGATGCCGGCGAAGGTGGCCTGGAAGGCGGCGAACAGCAGCTCGGGGATGTAGACGCCCTTGCTGAAGGTCGCGGCCATGGCGAAGCTGCCGCCGGCGGGGTCGAACAGGCCCTTCATGAAGAGCCGGTCGAAGCCGCCGATGACGGCGTTGCCTTCGGTGAACGCGAGGCTGTAGCCGTAGATGAACCACAGCACCACGATCATCGAGAAGGTCACCATCACCTGCATCAGCACCGACAGCATGTTCTTGCTGCGCACCAGGCCGCCGTAGAAGAGCGCGAGGCCGGGCACGGTCATCAGGATGACCAGCAGGGTGGACACGCTCATCCAGGCCACGTCGCCCTTGTTGGCCACCGGCGCGGCCGGCGCCGAGGCGGCGTCGGAAGCGGCGGCCGCAGCGGCAGGCGCGGCGGCGGAAGCGGCATCGGCCGCCGCGGCCACGGAGGCGGCCGCTTCGGGTGCAGAAGCCGCCTGGGCCACGGCCTGAGCCGACACGGCCCCCGAGAAGCCCAGGACCGCGAGGCCCAGGGCAAGAGTCGTTATGAGTTTCTTCATGGTTGTCTCTTGTGGTGGGACACGCGCTCTACAGAGCGTCCTTGCCGGTCTCGCCCGTGCGGATGCGGACGACCTGCTCGAGCGGCGACACGAACACCTTGCCGTCGCCGATCTTTCCGGTGCGCGCCGCGCTCTCGATCGCCTCGATGACGCGGTCGACGATCGCGTCGTCCACCGCCGCCTCGATCTTCACCTTGGGCAGGAAGTCGACGACGTACTCCGCACCGCGGTACAGCTCGGTGTGGCCCTTCTGGCGACCGAAGCCCTTCACTTCGGTCACCGTGATGCCCTGCACGCCGATGGCGCTGAGGGCTTCACGCACTTCGTCGAGCTTGAAGGGCTTGACGATCGCGGTCACCATCTTCATGGTCGTCTCCAGTGGGTGGGTTCAGAACACGTACTTCACCGACACGAAGCCGGAGGTCTTGCCGAGGAACTTGCCGTTCACCGGGGAGGCGTAGAACAGCTTGTCGGCGTCGGTGCCGACGATCGCGCCGCTGACCGAGAAGCCCGAGCCCAGGTCCTTGGTGAGCGTCAGCGAGTAGTCGGCGTAGGAGGCGTTGGCTATCTTGGCGACCTTCTGGTAGCCGACGTGCGGCACCACGCTGAAGCCCGAGCCGAGGTCGAAGCTGCCGCTCAGGTCGAAGTACCAGCTGCCGCTCGTCTTCTCGTTGGTGGCGAAGTTGTAGTTGCCGAACAGGTTGGTCAGCGCGTAGGAGAGCTTGCCGGTCACCGGGCCGTAAGTCAGCGCGCCGTAGATCTCGGTGGTGTTGGCGTTCTTGAACACGCCGCCGCCGCCGACCTCGGCCAGCTTGTTGCCGACGTAGGCGTACTGCAGCAGGCCGACGTCGTAGCCGAAGTCCTTCTGGATCTCGCCCTTGTAGCCGCCGTAGAGATCGAGCTCGAGCGGGCCCTTCACGTCCCAGTCCTTGATCCACTTGATCGTGGAGGCCCAGGCGCCGATGTAGAAGCCGCCCGGCAGCGCGTAGTCGGCGCCGCCTTGCAGGGCAGGCTTGAGGCGCGTCTGGCTGATGCCGCGGTAGCGGTAGTCGCTGGTGACGCTGAGGTTGAAGCTCGAGGGGCTCGCGTCTTCGGCGAACGAGACGGAGGGCAGCGCCGTGAGCGCAAGGGTGGCGGCAAGCGCCAGTGGGGTCTTCTTCACTCGGGGTTCTCCGTGGACGTGGTTGGTGAAAGCTTTGCAGACACTTCTGCAGCTTCCGTGCCACGGAGCCCCACCCCACTCATGCCTCACTCATGCCCCACGACGGCGCCGTCGCGGGCCACCGCAGCCCGCCGATGCACGGATTCCGTGCGCGGCGCTCGCCTTCCCTCAAATGGTGCGATCGATGGCGCGCTCGGCCAGCCAGTCGCGCAGCGCGGCGTTGACCACCTCGGGCTGCTCCATCGTGCTCATGTGGCCGCAGCGCTCGATCACACGCAGCGTCGAGCCGGGGATGTGCGCGTGCATGTACTCATGACGCGCCGGCGGGCTCCATCCGTCCTCGCGGCCGCACAGCAGCAGCGTGGGCACGCTGATGCGCGGCAGCAGCGGCCCGGCATCGCGGCGCGCCAGCAAGGCCTCGATCTGCGCCGCGAAGGCCTCCACGCTGCTGCGCTCGAACATGTCGAGCACGGCCTCGAACAGCGGCGTTCCGAGGCGGCTCGGGTGCACCATGCCCTGCGCCCACTCGCGCGCCATCGCGCGCAGGCCTTGCGTGCGCGCGATCGCGAGCAGCGCGTAGCGGCCGGCGCGCTCGCGCTCGCCTTCCGCCCCCGGCGGCAGCGGATGCCAGGAGGTGTCGAGCAGCGCGAGGTGGCTGATGCGCTGCGGCGCGCGCGCCCACATCTCGAAGGCGACGCGCCCGCCCATCGAATGGCCGGCCACCGCCAGCGGCCCTGGCGGCGCCTCGTCCAGCACCTGCTCGGCCATCGCAGCGAGCGAGGCCAGCGTGCCGTAGCGCGGCACGATGCACTCGTGCGAAGTGGAGAAGGCCTCGACCTGCGCCGCCCACACCGCGTGGTCGCACATCAGGCCGGGAAGCAGCAACAGGGTCGGTCGGGTCATGGCGCGCGCCTATTCGGGTTCGATCCTGGCGGCGCGGATCACCGCCGCCCAGCGGCGGATCTCGGCCTCGAGCAGCGTGCGCAGCGCCTGCGGCGGGCCGCCCTGGGCGCGCACGCCGAGCGCGGCGAGCCGGGCCGCCACGGCGGGTTCGGCGAGCGCTTCCTGCAATGCGCGATTGAGCCGCGCGATCTGCGCCGGCGGCGTTCCCGCCGGTGCGGCCAGGCCGTTCCACGACGACACGGCGTAGCGCAGGCCGCTCGCTTCCTGGATCGTCGGCACCGCCGGCAGCGCGGCGCTGCGCGCCTCGCCGGTGGTGGCGAGCACGCGCAGCGCGCCGCCGTTCACCTGGCCGAGCACCGGGCCGAGGATCTCCAGCGCCACGTCGATCTCGCCGCTGCGCAGCGCGCCCAGCACGGCCGGCGTGGCCTTGTAGGGCACGCTCAGCACCTCGATGCCAACGCTCGTCTCGAGCAGCTTGCCGGCCAGATGCTGCGTGCTGCCCACGGCGATGGTGCCCAGCGTCAGCTGGCCCGGCTTGGCCTTCGCCTCGGCCAGCCACTCGCCCAGGCTGCGAAAGCGCGAACGCGCGTCGACCACCAGCGCGAGATCGAAGGCGCCCAGCAGGCCGATGGGCGCGAAGTCGCGCTGCACGTCGAAGGGCAGCTTGCGGAACAGGCTCGCCGACAGCGCGTTGCCGTTGCTCATCAGCAGCAGCGTGTGGCCGTCGGGCGCGGCCTGCGCAACCGCGCTGCTGGCGACGATGCTGCCGGCGCTGGGCCGGTTGTCGACCACGATGGCCTGGCTCAGCGAACGCGCCATCGCCTCGGCGACGCTGCGCGCGCTCAGGTCGGCGATGCCGCCGGGCGCGAAGGGCACGACCAGCGTGATGGGCCGGCTCTGCATGCCCTGGGCCCGCAGCGCCGGCGCGAATGCCGCCGCTGCGGCGCCGGCCAGCCAGCCGCGGCGCGTGAGGCGGCGCCGGCTCAGAACTCCTCCGTGTCCACCCCGGCCTGCGCGGCGGCGTCGTAGCGCGGGCCGGCCACGGTGCGCGGGTTGATGAGCGCGTCCAGCCGCGCCAGCGTCGAGGCCGAAAGGCCGATGTCCGCACCGGCGGCGTTCTTACGCAGGTGCGCGAGCTTGGTCGTGCCGGGAATCGCCAGCACATGCTCGCCGCGCGAAAGCACCCAGGCCAGCGCCAGCTGCGCCGGCGTGCACTGCAATTCGTCGGCGATGGCTATGAAGCCGTCGAGCAGCTTCAGGTTGGCCGCGAAGTTGGCCGGCTCGAAGCGCGGCATGTTGCGGCGCAGGTCCTTGGGCTCGAGCGCGGCCACGTCGCGCAGCGCACCGGCGAGAAAGCCGCGCGCCACCGGGCTGAAGGCGACGAAGGCGGCGCCGAGCTCGCGGCAGGCGTCGAGCACTGCGATCTCCGGGTTGCGCGTCCACAGCGAATACTCGGTCTGCACCGCGGCGATGGGGTGCACGGCGTGCGCGCGCCTGAGCGTCGCGGCCGACACTTCCGAGAGCCCGATCGCACCCACCTTGCCCGCGCGCACCAGATCGCCCAGCGCGCCCACGCTGTCCTCGATCGGCACGTTCCTGTCCCAGCGGTGCAGGTAGAACAGGTCGATGCGGTCGGTGCGCAGGCGCTTCAGGCTCTGCTCGCAACTCCACTTGAGCGTCTCGGGCCGGCCGTCGACCACGCGCTTGCCATCCACGCCATGCAGGCCGCACTTGCTGGCCAGAACGAACTTCGAGCGATCGGCGGCGAGCGTGCGGCCGATCAGTTCCTCGTTGGCGCCGAAGCCGTACAGCGCCGCGGTGTCGAAGAAGTCGATGCCGAGATCGAGCGCGCCGCGCAGCAGCGCTTGCGCGGCTTCCTCGGGCGGCGGCGTGCCGTAGCCGTGGCTGAGGTTCATGCAGCCCAGCCCGAGGGGCGAGACCTCGAAGGGGCCGATGCGGCGCGTCTTCATGCGCTCAAGCTTGTTGCGCGAGCTGCCGCTCCAGGTCGTGCAGCACCTCGTAGCAGGGCAGCACCTGCGCCGCGCTGGCATTGGGCTCGCGGCCCTCGCGGATGGCGGCGAAGAACTCGCGGTCCTGCAGCTCGATGCCGTTCATCGACACGTCGACCTTGCTGACGTCGATCTTCTCGTCCTTGCCATTGACCAAGTCGTCGTAGCGCGCGATGTAGGTGCCGCTGTCGCCGATGTAGCGGAAGAAGGTGCCCAGCGGTCCGTCGTTGTTGAACGAGAGCGAGAGCGTGCAGATCGCGCCGTTCGCGGCCTTGAGCTGGATGCTCATGTCCATCGCGATGCCGAGGTTCGGATGGATGGGCCCCTGGATCGCATTCGCCTTCACGATCGGGCTGCGCGCCTGGTAGGCGAACAGGTCCACCGTGTGCGCGGCGTGGTGCCACAGCAGGTGGTCGGTCCAGCTGCGCGGCTGGCCGAGCGCGTTCATGTTGGTGCGGCGGAAGAAGTAGGTCTGCACGTCCATCTGCTGGATGTTGAGCTCGCCGGCGACGATCTTCTTGCGCACCCACTGGTGGCTGGGGTTGAAGCGCCGCGTGTGGCCGCACATCGCCACCAGTCCCGTCTGCTTCTGCAGCTCGACCACGGCATAGGCGTCGCGCAGCGAATCGGCGAGCGGAATCTCGGCCTGCACGTGCTTGCCCGCCTTCATGCAGGCGATGGCCTGCGCGGCGTGCATCTGCGTGGGCGTGCACAGGATCACCGCGTCGACGTCGGGGCGCGCCAGGCTGTCGGCGAGTTCCGTCGTGCAGTGGCCGATGCCGTACCTGGCCGCGACTTCCCGGGTCTTGTCGAGCTCGCGGCTGACCAGCGAGGTGACCTGCACGCCGTCGATCAGCCGACAAGCGTCGAGGTGCTTGATGCCGAAGGCGCCGGCACCGGCCAGCGCCACGCGAATCGTCTTGCTCATTGGTTCTCCAGGATGAGATGGCCCACGGCCGTATTCGAGGCCGGCACGTGGAAGAAGCGGTGCGCGACCTTGGGCGCCTTGCCGCTGCCGGCCACGTCGCTCATCGCGCCGCGCGCGATCAGCCACATCACCAGCTCGATGCCTTCCGAGCCGGCTTCGCGCACGTACTCGATGTGCGGCATGGTCGACAGTTCGGCCGGGTCGGCGATCAGGCGGTCGAGGAAGCGGTTGTCCCACTCGGCGTTGATGAGGCCGGCGCGCGGCCCCTGCAGCTGGTGGCTCATGCCGCCGGTGCCCCAGATCTGCACCTTGAGCGGCTCGTCGTAGCTCTCCACCGCGCGGCGGATCGCCTGGCCGAGCTGGAAGCAGCGCCGGCCCGAGGGCACCGGGTACTGCACCACGTTGACGGCAAAGGGGATCACCGGGCAGGGCCATGCCTGCGGCTGCCCGCACATCAGCGACAGCGGCACGGTCAGGCCGTGGTCGACGTCCATCTTGTTGACGATGGTGAGGTCGAAGTCGTCCTGGATCACGCTCTGCGCGATGTGCGAGGCGAGCTCCGGATGGCCGATCACCTTGGGCACCGGCCGCGCGCCGTAGCCTTCGTCGGCGGGCTGGAACTCGGCCGCGCAGCCGATCGCGAAGGTCGGGATCATCTCCAGGCTGAAGGCCGTGGCGTGGTCGTTGTAGACGAGGAAGATCACGTCGGGCTTGTTCTCCTTCATCCACTGCTTGGAGAACTCGTAGCCCTTGAAGAGCGGCTGCCAGTAGGGCTCGCCGGTCTTGCCGTGGTCGATGGCCGCGCCGATGGCCGGCACGTGCGAGGTGTAGACGGAAGCGCTGATCTTCGCCATGTTCAGGTTCTCCCCCACTTCGGGTCGCGGCCGCCCTTGATCATCATCTCGCGGTATTCCTCTTCGCTCATGCCGGTCATGCTGCCGGCCATCTGCTGGAAGCTCTTGCCGTCGGTGGCGCCGATCTTGGCCAGGAAATAGATGTTGCCGCCGAGCGCGATGCAGCGGTTCAGGTCGCGCGCCAGCACGGCGAGCTTCTGATCCTCTGTCATCGGCCACTCGTCGAGGTAGGCGCGCTCGTTGGCCTTGAAGCGCGCGCGGTTCTCGGCCTTCATCAGGCTCATGCAGAACTGGTTGAGGTGGTAGCCCTTGCGCGACTGGTCGGCGTCGAAGATCGTCGTGCCGGGGATGTTCTTGTAGGGTTTGTC
>JAGOAS010000007.1 GCA_017983795.1 Piscinibacter sp. | reverse complement strand
GAGCAGCAGCGCCACCTGGGCCTGACCTGCCCGAGCCAGTACGACCTGCGCAACCTGTTCCAGGTGAACGTCGAGGAAGGCCGCCACCTGTGGGCGATGGTCTACCTGCTGCACAAGTATTTCGGCCGCGACGGCCGCGAGGAAGGCGAGGCGCTGCTCGACCGCCGCAGCGGCAACCAGGACAACCCGCGCATCCTGCAGGCCTTCAACGAGCCCACGCCCGACTGGCTGAGCTTCTTCATGTTCACCTACTTCACCGACCGCGACGGCAAGTTCCAGCTGTGCGCGCTGGCCGAGTCGAGCTTCGACCCGCTCGCCCGCACGACGAAGTTCATGCTGACCGAAGAAGCGCACCACATGTTCGTGGGCGAGTCGGGCGTGAGCCGCGTCATCCAGCGCACCTGCCAGGTGATGAACGAGCTCAAGACCGACGATCCGGCCAAGCTGCGCGCCGCCGGCGTGATCGACCTGCCGACCATCCAGCGCTACCTGAACTTCCACTTCTCGGTGACCATCGACCTGTTCGGCGCCGACCAGTCGAGCAACGCCGCCACCTTCTACTCGACCGGCCTGAAGGGCCGCTTCGAGGAAGGCAAGCGCAGCGACGACCACCAGCTGCGCGGCCAGAGCTACAAGGTGCTGGAAGTCGCCAACGGCATGCTCACCGAGAAGGAAGTGCCGATGCTCAACGCGCTCAACGAAGTGCTGCGCGACGACTACATCGCCGACTCCAAGGGCGGCGTGGAGCGCTGGAACAAGGTGATCGAGAAAGCAGGGATTCCGTTCCGCCTGACCGTGCCGCACAAGGCCTTCCACCGCAACATCGGCGCATTGGCCGGCGTAAAGGTCAGCCCCGACGGCCGCCACATCCACGACCACGAGTGGAACCGCAACGTCGAGGCCTGGCTGCCCAGCGACGAAGACCGCGCCTTCGTCGCCAGCCTGATGGGCCGCGTCGTCGAGGCGGGCAAGTTCGCCAACTGGATCGCGCCGCCGGTGATGGGCATCAACCGCCAGCCGGTGGACTTCGACTACGTCAGGTTCAACTGACAAGAGGAGCGGGGCGATGGACATGGCCGCGAATCCGCAGGTGATCAGGCAGCACCTGATCGACCCCGAGATCTGCATCCGCTGCAACACCTGCGAGGCCACCTGCCCGGTGGGCGCGATCACGCACGACTCGCGCAACTACGTGGTCGATGCGGCCAAGTGCGGCATGTGCCTGGCCTGCATCCCGCCCTGCCCGACCGGCAGCATCGACAACTGGCGCACCATGCCGCGGGTGAAGGCCTACAGCGTGGCCGAGCAGCTGACCTGGGATGCGCTGCCCGCCGAGCTGACGCCCGAGCAGCTCGCCGAGGCCGGCGTGTCGGCCGAGGCGGCGCTGCCCGTCGAGCCCGCGCCGGCCGCGGCGGCGGTGGCCGAGCCCGGCACCGAGGCAGCCTTCAACAGCGCGCAGTACAACGCCACGCTGCCGCCCTGGTCGGCCGCGCACGCCTACACCAACCTCTACGGGCCGAAGGCGGCGGAGAAGAGCGTCACCGCCACGGTGGTCGGCAACGTGCGTGTCACCGAAGTCGGCCGCGACTACGACACGCACCACGTGATGCTCGATTTCGGCGCCATGCCCTTCCCGGTGCTGGAAGGGCAGAGCATCGGCGTGATCCCGCCCGGCACGGATGCCAATGGCCGGCCGCACCACGCGCGCCAGTACTCCATCGCCAGCCCGCGCAACGGCGAGCGGCCGGGCTACAACAACCTCTCGCTGACCATCAAGCGCGTGCTGGAAGACCACCAGGGCCAGCCGGTGCGCGGCGTGGCGAGCAACTACATGTGCGACCTGAAGGTCGGCGACAAGGTGCAGGTCATCGGCCCCTTCGGCAGCACCTTCCTGATGCCCAACCACCCGAAGAGCCACGTCGTGATGATCTGCACCGGCACCGGCTCGGCGCCGATGCGCGCGATGACCGAATGGCGGCGGCGCCTGCGCCAGTCGGGCAAGTTCGAGGGCGGCCGGCTGATGCTCTTCTTCGGCGCGCGCACCAAGGAGGAGTTGCCCTACTTCGGCCCGCTGCAGAACCTGCCGAAGGATTTCATCGACATCAACTTCGCTTTCAGCCGCACCGCCGGCGCGCCCAAGCGCTACGTGCAGCACGCGATGGCCGAGCGCGCCGCGGACCTGGCGCCGCTGCTGGCCGACTCCAACGCATACTTCTATGTCTGCGGCCTCAAGGCGATGGAAGAAGGCGTGGTGGCGACACTGCGCGACATCGCGCGCGGCGCCGGGCTCGACTGGGACACGGTCGGCGCGGCGATGAAACGCGAAGGCAGGCTGCACCTGGAGACTTACTGAAGGCCTGTTGAACGAATGAGCATCGATCTTCGCGGCACCGAGGTGCTGGTGGTGGGCGCCGGCATCATGGGTGCCGGCATCGTGCAGGTGGCGGCGCTGGCCGGCCATCCGGTCAAGCTGTTCGACATGCGCGAAGGCGCGGCCGCGCAGGCGCTGGAGAAGCTGGCGGCCACGCTGAAGTCGCTGGTCGACAAGGGCCGGCTCGATGCCGAGGCCGCGCGCGCCGCGATGGAGCGCATGGTGCCGATCAACTCGCTGGCGCAGGCGCGCGGGGCCGGCCTGGTGGTCGAGGCCATCGTCGAGAACCTCGATGCCAAGCGCAGCCTGTTCCGCGAGCTCGAAGGCCTGCTCGCGCCCGCCGCGGTGCTGGCCACCAACACCTCGTCGATCAGCGTCACGGCCATCGCCAACGGCCTGCTGCATCCGCAGCGCCTGGTCGGCATGCACTTCTTCAACCCGGTGCCGCTGATGAAGCTGGTCGAGGTGGTGCACGGGCTGCAGACCGATGCCGCGGTGGCCGATGCCATCTTCGAATTGTCCAAGGCCTGGGGCAAGACGCCGGTGCATGCGAAGAGCACGCCGGGGTTCATCGTCAACCGGATTGCGCGGCCGTTCTATGCGGAGACTTTGGCGCTTCTCCAGGAACAGGCCGCGACGCCGCAGGTGCTCGACGCCTGCCTGAAAGCCGCCGGCTTCCGCATGGGGCCCTGCGAACTGATCGACCTGATCGGCCACGACACGAATTTCGCGGTGACGAACTCGGTCTACGCCGCCAACTTCTTCGACAAGCGCTACGTGCCCTCGCTGGTGCAGGCCGAGATGGTGGCCGGCGGGCTGTTCGGCCGCAAGAGCGGGCGCGGCTTCTACGCCTATGGCGAAGGCGCGTCCGCGGTGCCGCCGCTGCCGGTGGCGGTGCACGAAGCGCCGGCCACGGCGCGGCAGGTCACGGTGCACGGCGTCGGGCCGATCGCCGACCACCTCGAGCACGCCGCCGTCGCTGCGCTGGCGCCGCAGGGCTGGGGCCCGGCGCGCGAGCTGGCGAGCGACTGGATCGGCCTCTCGATCGACAACGCGCGCCTGGTGCTCACCGACGGCCGCAGCGCGCAGCAGCTGGCGCACGATCTCGGCACCCCCGACGTGGCGGTATTCGATCGCCCGGTGGTGCACCCCATCGCCCCCGGCAGTGCGCTCGCCTACGCCGTGGCGCCGTCCGCGCACGCGGCCTGGCGCACGCAGGCCGGCGCCTGGCTGGCGGCGCTGGGCTTCACGCCGCTGCCGCTGGCCGATGCGCCTGCCCTGGTGGTGGCGCGCACGCTCGCCATGCTGATCAACGAAGCCGCCGATGCGGTGCTGCAAGGCGTGTGCGACGAAGGCGGCGCCGATGCGGCGATGAAGCTGGGCGTCAACTATCCGGCCGGGCCCTTCGAGTGGCTGAAGGGCTGGAGCGTGGACGGCGTGGCCAAGGTGATCCATGCGCTCGACGCCGAATACCGCGGCGAGCGCTACCGCCTCAGCCCCTGGCTGCGGCGCCGCGCGCATCGCGCATGAGGTTTGCCGAGTTTCAGCTCGGCCAGGTCATCCACGCCGGCCCCTACGAGGTGAGCGAAGAGGAGATCGTCCGCTTCGCCACGGCCTACGACCCGCAGTGGTTCCACACCGATGCACAGGCCGCCAGCGCGAAGAGCCGCTTCGGCGGCCTGATCGCCAGCGGCTGGCACACCTGCGGCATCGCGATGCGGCTGGTGGCCGACAAGGCGCTGGCCGGCAGCGAATCCTTCGCCTCGCCCGGCCTTGCCTATGTGAAGTGGCCGCATCCGGTGCGCCCCGGTGACGCCTTGCGCGTGCGCGCCACCGTGATCGAGACGCGCCGCTCCAAGGGCAACCGCGCTTTGGGCATCCTGCGCTGGCGCTGGCAGCTCTTCAACCAGCACGACACCGAGGTGCTCGACCTCGAGGCCACCAGCCTGTTCGACCTGGGTTAGCGCTGGCCGTACCAGCGCTGCGCGAATACCGCCAGGCCGCTGGCCACCGAGGCGAATCGATCACCGCGCACGACACGCGCCGCCGGAAAGGCCGCGGCGATGCGCTGCGCCAGCAGGCGCAGGCCGGTGGAGCCGCCGGTGAAGTAGAGCGCGTCGATGGCCTCGGCGGCGACGCCGGCCTGGCGCGCCGTCTCGCGCGCCGCCGCAACGATGCGCTCGATATCGGCGTCGAGCGCCGCCACCGCCTGCGCTTCACTGAGTTCGACTGCGAGCCGGCGCTCGACGTGCGAGAGATCGATGCTCGTGTGCCCGCCCTCGGCCACGGCGATCTTGGCGTCTTCCGCGCGCGCGGCGAGTTCGTGGCCGAGGCGCTCCTCCACCACCCTCATCAGCCGCTCGTGCTGGCGCACATCGGCGTAGAAGCCGCGCATCGCGCGCAGCTCGGCCACGCGCGCCGGGTTGTAGACGGTGTTGATCAGGTGCCAGGTGGCGAGGTCGAAATAGACGCCGCTGGGCACCTCGCGTGCCGGCGCGCCGGCGATGCTGGGCCCGTAGGCGCCGTAGCCCAACTCCGGCAGGATGGCGGCGAGCTCGACGCGGCGGTCGAAGTCGGTGCCGGCGATGTGCACGCCGTGGTTGGCAAGGATGTCGTCCTTGCGCTCGAGGCGCCGCGCGCGCGCCGGGCCGACGCGCACGATGGAGAAGTCCGAGGTGCCGCCGCCGATGTCGGCCACCAGCACGACTTCCTCGTGATCGATGCTGCGCTCGTGGTCGAAGGCGGCGGCGATCGGCTCGTACTGGAAGTGGATGTCGGCAAAGCCCACCTGGCGCGCCGCCGCTTCCAGCGCGGCCTGTGCCTGGGCGTCGCGCGCCGCATCGTCGTCGACGAAGAACACCGGGCGGCCGAGCACCGCACGCGTCACGGCGGCGCCGGCCTGGGCCTCGGCGCGCCGCTTCAGGTGGCGCAGGTAGCCGGCCACGATGTCGAGGTACTTCACGCCGCGGCCACCGCCCACGTCGGTGGTCTGCTCGATGAGGCTGCTGCCGAGGATGCTCTTCATCGAGCGCATCAGGCGGCCGTCCAGCCCGTCGACATAGGCCGCCACGGCGGCGCGACCGAACTGCTCCGGGCCTTCGACGGCATAGAACACCGCCGTCGGCATGGTCGTGTGGCCGGGCTCGAGCTCGATCAGGCGCATGCCGTGCGCCGCATCGAGCGGATCGGGAATGGCGACGGCGGAGTTGGAGGTGCCGAAGTCGATGGCGCAGTACACGGTGGCGGCCCTTTGCGAAGGGGCGCGATTGTAGGCACGTCACGGATGCGCCCCACAATCCGCAGCGACCATGGACAGACGCACCCTGCTTCATCGCCTCGGCCGCCAGGCCGCGGCCCTCGCACTCGCGCAGTTGTTCGGCCCGGCGCGCGCCCAGGGCGCCCAGGGTGCGCCAGCGCGCTGGCCGGCCGGCGTCGGCGACCCGTTCACGCTCGGCGTGGCCAGCGGCATGCCGCGCCCCGACTCGGTGGTGATCTGGACGCGCTTGGCGCCCCGGCCGCACGAGAGTGGCGGCGGCCTGCCGCCCGTGCCGCTTGCCGTGCGCTGGGAGCTGGCCGAAGACGAGCGCTTCAGCGTCGGCGTGCGGCGCGGCGAGTTTCTCGCGCGGCCCGAGCATGCGCATGCGGTGCACGTCGAGGTGAAAGGCCTGGCCAGCGGGCGTGCCTGGTTCTACCGCTTCATCGCCGGCGGCGCGGTCAGTGCGGTCGGCCGCACGCGCACCGCGCCGGCCGAAGACGAGCCGGTGGCGCGCCTGCGCCTCGCGCTGGCCTCCTGCCAGCACTACGAGCAGGGCTGGTACGCGGCGCACCGCGAGATCGCCGCGCGCGAGCTCGACGTCGTGCTCTTCGTCGGCGACTACATCTACGAGTCGAGCAACCCGCGCCACCAGGTGCGCCAGCACGAAGGCCCGGTGCCGCAGACGCTGGAGGCCTACCGCGCGCGCCACGCCACCTACAAGCTCGACGCCGACCTGCGCGCCGCGCATGCGGCGCATCCCTGGATCCTGACCTGGGACGACCACGAGGTCGAGAACGACTACGCCGGCGACGCCAGCCCGAGCGGGCTGGACACGGCCGCCTTCCTGCGCCGGCGCGCCGCCGCCTACCAGGCCTGGTTCGAGCACCTGCCGGTGTCGCCGGCGATGGCGCCGAACGGCCCGGCCATGCGCATCCACGACCGCTACCGCTGGGGGCGGCTGGCCGAGCTGTGGACGCTGGACGGCCGCCAGTACCGCAGCGTGCAGGCCTGCGGCGACGAGGGCGCGGCCGGCGGCCGCTCGATTTCGACCGACTGCGCGGAACTCGCCGACCCGGCGCGCACGGTGTTCGGCGCCGCGCAGGAGCGCTGGCTGGCCGAAGGCCTGGCGCAGAGCACGCGGCCCTGGAAGCTGCTCGCCCAGGGCAGCCAGCTGAGCCCCGCCGGCGTGGCGGTGCCGGGCCTGGCGCGGCGCATCTACAGCGACGGCTGGGACGGCTACCCGCTCGCCCGCGAACGCCTGCTCGACGCCATCGCCGCGGCCGGCGGCGACACCATCGTGCTCGGCGGCGACGTGCACCGCCATGTCGCCGCCCAGCTGCGGCGACGGCCGGACGATCCACGCTCACCCATCGTCGCCGCCGAGTTCGTCACCAGCTCGATCACCAGCCGCGGCATCGCCGAGCCGCTGATGGCGGCGATCCGCGCCAGCAACCCCGACCTGCTGCATGCGCGCTCCGACGAACGCGGCTACACCTTCCTGGAGGTGACGCCGCAGGCCGCGCACGCCGACTTCCGCGCCACGCCCTATCCGGCCCAGCCCGGCGCGGCGCTGTATTCGCAGGCACGCTTCAGCGTCGCGGCCGGCCAGCCCGGCGTGGTGCGCGACTGACGGCCATCCGCCCGTTTGTCACGCAGCGCGGCACTTCGTATCGAAATGCACGGCAAGCATGCGCTTGTTCCCGGCTTCCCCCTGCCGCGCCATTGCCCACACTGGGATCATTCCGATAACACGGTGGGCAGCGAGCGCAAAGCGGGGGTGGTGATCATGAGCAGCAAGTCGTCTTCGGGTTCCTGGTGGTCGGCGCTGGGCTTCGGCAAGGCCGCAGCAGCAGCGCCGGACACCGACTACGCCGACATGGGCACGGCCTTCGGCCTGGACGCCAGCCTCGACACCCTGCCCATGCCCGAAGCCAAGGCCGAGGCCCGCGCCGAGCCGGGCCGCCCGCCCGCCGGCGCAAGCGCCGCTAAGAAGCGCTGACGTCCGCCGCTTCGGCGGCGGATCAACGGATCAGCGAATCAAGAGAACCGGCGTCTTGCACGCCGACAGCACCTTGGTGGCCACCGAGCCCATCACCAGGTTGCCCAGCGTGCCGTGGCCGTGCGAGCCCATCACCAGCAGGTCGTACTTGCCCGCATCGGCGGTCTTGGCGATCAGCTCCGGCGCATGGCCGACCTTGCCGACGAACTCCGCCGCGATGCCCTGCTTCTTGAAGAAGGTGCGGATCGACTTGAAGACGGCCTCGCTGGTGTCGGCGTAGTAGCTCTTCAGCGTGTCGCGGTCGATCACCGAGGCGGCGCGCGCCGGCACCGGCGTGACCGTGTTGAGCACGGTGTATTCATGCCGATCGCCCAGCCACTCGTCGTGAGCGGCGAGGTAGGCGAGCATGCGCTTGGTGTAGTCGCTGCCGTCGACGGCGAGGAGGATCTTCATCGCGTGCTGTCTCCTGGGGACATGATTGAAACGAATCGAGTCTCGCACAGGGCGGGCGTGGGTTCTTGACAACCCGCAATCTCGGCCGGGCTTACCATGCACGCCCCATGAACCCACGCATCGAAGAACTCAAGCGCCAGATCCGCCAGCTCGAGGAGCTGGCCGCCTCCGGCGCCCTGCCGGCCGAGCAGGCCGCGGCGTCGAAGACCAAGCTGGAGCAGGAGCTGCTCGCGCTGGTGATGCAGCCGGCCGCCGAAGCAGCGGCACCGGCCGCGGCTCCGACGCATGCCGCTGCTGCGACGGCCGCGGCCGCCACGCCGCGGGTGTCGCGCAAGCTGCTGGCCGGCATGGGCGTCTTCGTGCTCGCGCTCGCCGCGGCGGGCTATGCGCGCTTCGGCACGCCCAGCGCCTGGAAGGGCGTGCCGGTGGCGCAGACCGAGGAAGAGGCCGGCCACGGCAATGCCACGGGCCAGATCGAGGCCATGGTGGGCAAGCTGGAAGAGCGCCTCAAGGCCCAGCCCGACGACGCCGAGGGCTGGAGCATGCTGGGCCGCAGCTACAGCGCGCTGGGCCGCTACCCCGAATCGGTGACGGCCTTCCAGCGCGTGGTCGACATGCGGCCCAAGGACGCGCAGGGCTACGCCGATCTGGCCGATGCCAAGGCCATGGCGGCCGGCCGCAAGCTGGCGGGCGAGCCCGCGTCGCTGATCGCCAAGGCGCTCGAACTCGACCCCAAGAACCTCAAGGCGCTGGCGCTGGCCGGCACCATCGCTTTCGACAACAACGACTTCGCCAAGGCCGCGCGGCTGTGGGAAGCCGCCATCGCCTCGGCCGAGCCCGGCAGCGAGCTGGCGCGCAACCTGGAAGGCGGCGTGGCCGAGGCGCGCTCGCGCGCCGGCCTGCCGCCCGCCAGCGCTCCGGCAGCGAACGCGGTGGCCGCCGCCACCGGCGCCTCGGTGAGCGGCGAGGTGCAACTGGCCGCGGCGCTGAAGGGCCGCGCCTCGCCGGAGGACACGCTGTTCGTCTTCGCGCGCGCGGCCGAGGGCTCGAAGATGCCGCTGGCCATCGTGCGCAAGCAAGTCAAGGATCTGCCGCTGCGCTTCACGCTCGACGACTCCACCTCGATGGGGCCGGCGGCGCGCCTGTCGTCGGCCAGGCAGGTGATCGTCGGCGCGCGCATCAGCAAGAGCGGCAACGCCGCGCCGGCGGCCGGCGACCTGCAGGGCTTCTCGAAGCCGGTGGCCGTGGGTGCCAACGGGCTGAAGATCGAGATCGCCGAAGAGGTGAAGTAAGCCTTCAGACCTCGAAGAGCCGCAGCGGGTCATAGCCCTCCGCCTCGCCCTTGCGCGCGTGGCCGCGTGCGTGGCAGACCACCCGCGTGCGGCCGGCTGCATGCTCGGCCAGGTAGTCGTGGCGGCAATGCAGGTGGCCGTGGATCCAGGTCGAAGCCAGCGGCAGCAGCGCGTCGTCGGCATTGCAGAAGCTCGCCGTGCCGGGCTGTGCGCCGTAGCGCGGATCGGCGCTGCGCAGCGAGGGCGCGAAGTGCGTCAGCACCACCGTGCGATCCCAGTCACCCGTCTGCGCCAGTTCGGTTGCCAGCCACTCGCGGCAAGCCAGCGCTTCCTCGCGCACACCCTCTGCATCGAAGGCCACGCCGTGCCGCGTACTGCGCATGATGCGCATGTAGTAGGCCGCAGCGCGCATCGCGGTGGCGCGGCCGGCGTCGCCGAACAGATCGAAATCGCACCAGCGCACCGTGGCCACGAAGCGGATGCGCGCGCCGGCAGCATCGGCAAGCACGAGGCTCTCGCGCTCCAGCAGCGTGATGCCCAGCGACTCGCAGCGCGTGCGCAGCGCGGACCAGGCTTCGCCGAGCTCGCGGCCATCGAACTCGTGGTTGCCGGCCACCATCAGCACCGGCACCGGCCAGCCGGCAAAGCGCGCCAGCGCGTTCCACGATGAATCGATGTCGCCGGCCAGCACCAGCAGTTCGGCGGCCGGATTGGGCTCGGGATCGAAAGCCTCGGTCTCGAGGTGCAGGTCGGAGAGGAGCTGGATCCTCATCCGCGGCTCAGCCCTGGCCGTGGCAGTTCTTGTACTTCTTCCCGCTACCGCAGGGGCAGGGGTCGTTGCGGCCGACCTTGGGCGTCTCGCGCTTGATGGTCTCGACCTTGTAGCGGCGATCGCGCGTCAGGTCTTCCAGGTCGGCAATGATGACGATCAGGTCCTCGATCGCCTCGTCCAGCGTGGCCAGCGGATGCTCTGCGTCCAGCGTGGCGACGACCTCGCGCTCCTCGTCGGTCTGCGCCGGCAGGTGGCGATACAGGCGCGCCAGCGCCACGTCGATCGCCGGGTCGGGCAGTTCGAGCAGGTCGGGGAAGCTCTCCATCGCGTGCTGGAAACCGGCCACCCAGGGAAACAGCGCCTGCGACACCGGCTTGAGGCTGGCCGCCGGGTCGTCGGTGCGCGGCGGCTCGAAGTCGTCGAGCTCGAGGATCAGCGGATCGAACCAGCCGTCCTCGGCGATCGCACGCGTCAACGCCGCGTGGCGGCGCAGGATCAGCGCCTCGGTACGCGCGCGCCAGGCCGGGTCGGCATCGTCGGGCAGCGGCTGGCCCTCGAAGTCGAACACATGCGGCAGCCAGGCCTCGGCTTCGAGCAGCACCGGCTGCACGATCACGCCGCACAGGTAGCCGTCGAGCATCACGGCGTCGAGCGGCTCGAAGGGCTCGGGCGTCTGCGCGAGCAGCTCGTCGAGTTCGGCGAACTCGGCGTCGGTGAGGTCGTGGCTCATGGGGGACGATCAGACCGAGAAATGTCCGATCAGGCGGTAGCGGGTGCCGGGATGGTACAGGCGCGCCACCGAGGCCACGGCGCCCTGCGACACGGTGCGGCGCGACACCATCAAGAGCGCCGAGCCCGCCGCCACGTCGAGCGCGCGCGCCTGCTCGGCGTCGGCCACCACGGCCTCGACCACCTGCTCGGCCTCGGTCAGCGGCGCGTGCTCGAACAGCACGGCCGAGGGCGTGACCTGCGTGAAGTCGCGCGCCATGAAGCCGGGCGCGAGCGCCGGGTTGACGTGCCGGTCTTCGAGCTGGATGGGCACGCCGTTTTCCAGGTGCACCAGACGCACGTGATAGACCGCGCTGCCCTTGCGCAGGCGCATCGCCGCGGCGATGTCGGTGCCCGCCTTCTCGCGCTCGACCGCCAGCACGCGCGTGACGTGCACATGGCCGCGCTCGGCGATCTCCTCGTGGATGTCGCGCACCTGCAGCACGTTGGAGATCGGGTGCAGCTGCGCGACGTAGGAGCCCGAGCCCTGGCGGCGCTCGATCAGGCCCTCGTCCTCCAGTTCGCGCAGCGCGTGGTGCACCGTCATGCGCGCGCAGCCGAACTGCTGCACCAGCTCGCGCTCGGAAGGCAGCTTCATGCCCGGCTGCCAGCCGCCCTCGGCGATGCGCTGGCGGATCGAGGCCTTGATGTCCTCGGAGGGCAGGCGGCGGGGCAGGGACGGCGGCGTCATGGTTGGATTCTATGCAAGGGCATGCTAAAGTTGTCTAGACCACTTTGCGGAGCGCGATCATGACCGTCACCTTCATCACGCCCGGCGGGCTCGACAAGGCACTGCTGGCGCGCGTCGCCGCCGGCCCGCTGGCGCTGGCCGTGGCGGCCTCGGCGAAGGCCGGCATCCAGGCCAGCGTCGACTGCGTGCGCGCGCTGGTCGCGCGCCACGACCCGGTGTACGGCATCAACACCGGCTTCGGCAAGCTGGCGCAGACGCGCATCGCCGACGACCAGCTGACACAGCTGCAGCGCAACCTGGTGCTCTCGCACAGCGCCGGCGTCGGCGCGCCGATGAGCGCGCCGGTGGTGCGGCTGATGCTGCTGCTCAAGGCGGCCAGCTTGGCGCACGGCGTGTCGGGCGTGCGGCTGGAAGTGATCGAGGGCCTGCTCGCCCTGCTGGCGCACGACGTGCTGCCGGTCGTCCCCGAGAAAGGCTCGGTCGGCGCCAGCGGCGACCTGGCGCCGCTCTCGCACATGGCCGGCGTGCTGATCGGCGTGGGCGAGGCCTTCGTAGCCGGAAAGCGTTTGAGCGCGCTGGAAGCGCTGCCGCACGCCGGCCTGAAGCCTTTCGTGCTCGGCCCCAAGGAGGGCCTGGCGCTGCTCAACGGCACGCAGGCCTCCACCGCGCTGGCCATCCATGCCGCGCTGCGCCTGGAGCGCATCTTCGACGCCGCGCTCGCCGTCGGCGCGATGACGGTGGACGCCGCCAAGGGCTCGGACACGCCTTTCGACGACCGCATCCACGCGGTGCGCGGCCAGAAGGGCCAGCGCGCCGTGGCGGCGCGCTACCGCGACTGGCTGGCGGGCAGCCCCTTGCGCGCCTCGCACCTGCACTGCGAGAAGGTGCAGGATCCGTACTGCCTGCGCTGCCAGCCGCAGGTGATGGGCGCCTGCCTCGACCAGATGGCGCATGCCTGGGAGATCCTGCTCACCGAGGCGAACGGCGTGTCGGACAACCCGCTGGTCTTCGCCGACGCGATGGAAGCGCTGTCGGGCGGCAACTTCCACGCCGAGCCGGTGGCGTTCGCGGCCGACAACCTGGCGCTGGCCATCGCCGAGATCGGCGCGCTCTCCGAACGCCGCACCGCGATGCTGATGGACCCGGTGCTGTCCAACCTGCCGGCCTTCCTGGTCGAGCACGGCGGGCTCAATTCCGGTTTCATGATCGCGCAGGTGACCTCGGCCGCGCTGGCCTCGGAGAACAAGTCGCTCGCGCACCCGGCCAGCGTCGATTCGCTGCCCACCTCGGCCAACCAGGAAGACCATGTCTCGATGGCCACCTACGCGGCGCGGCGCCTGCACCAGATGCTCGACAACACGGCCGGCATCGTAGCCATCGAGTGGCTGGCCGCCGCGCAGGCGCTGGATTTCCACCGCCCGCTGCGCTCGTCGCCGGCCATCGAGGCGCTTCATGCGCGGCTGCGCGCTCGCGTGGCGCGCCTCGCGGAAGATCGCCTGATGGCGCCCGACATCGCGCTGGCCACGGCTCTGGTCGAAGAGGGCGCCACGATCTGATCAGTGCTCCATCTGGGCGGTCTTGAGACTCTCCGCCCGGATGTCTTCGGTGACCACCGCCTTCAGCTCCGAGAAGCGCGGTGTCGTCTTCACCGTGTAGTGGCGCGGGTACGGCAGGGCGATCGCCAGCTCGTTCTTGATGCGCCCCGGGCGCGCGCTGAATACCACGCAGCGATTCGCCATGAAGATCGCCTCGTCGACGTCGTGGGTCACGAACAGCACGGTCTTCCTGTGCTGCTCCCAGATCGACAGCAGCAGCTCCTGCATCAGCGCGCGGGTCTGGTTGTCGAGCGCGCCGAAGGGCTCGTCGAGCAGCAGGATCTTGGGGTCGTTGGCGAGCGCGCGCGCCAGCGCCACGCGCTGCTGCATGCCGCCGGAGAGCTGCTTGGGGTAGTGGTTCTCGAAGCCGCGCAGGCCGACCTCGGCGATGAAGCGCGCCGCGATCTCGCCCTGCTCGGCGGCCGGCATGCCCTTCTCGCGCAGGCCGAAGCAGATGTTCTGTTGCACGGTGAGCCAGGGGAACAGCGTGTAGCTCTGGAACACCATGCCGCGCTCGGCACCGGGGCCGCGCACCGGCGCGCCGTCCAGAAGCACCTCGCCCTGCGTCGGTTCGTCCAGCCCGGCGACGATGCGCAGCAGCGTCGACTTGCCGCAGCCCGAGGGGCCGAGGATGGTGATGAAGTCGTTGTCGGCGACTTCCAGGTCGGTGGGCTGCAGCGCCAGCGTCGCGGCGCCGCCATTGACGCCGGGGAAGGTGCGGCCGACGCCGCGGATGCTCAATCTGCTCAC
Source organism: Piscinibacter sp. (assembly GCA_017983795.1). Taxonomy (GTDB): domain Bacteria; phylum Pseudomonadota; class Gammaproteobacteria; order Burkholderiales; family Burkholderiaceae_C; genus Piscinibacter. The sequence continues at coordinate 148,871 of JAGOAS010000007.1, read as the reverse complement.
AGCGCCGCCCAGCGAAACAGCGCGCGGTTGGCGCGCTTGAAGGCGAGGTCGGAGACGAGCCCGATCAGGCCGATGGTGATGATGCCGAAGATAATCTGGTCGGTGGCCAGCAGCGCCTGGCTGTCAGTGATCATGTGGCCGATGCCCTGCGAGGCGCCGATCAGCTCGGCCACGATCACGTAGGTCCAGGCCCAGCCCAGCACCAGGCGCAGCGTCTCGGCCACCTGCGGCGCGGCGGCCGGGATCAGCACGCGGCGCACGATGCCCCAGTCGTTGGCGCCCAGCGTGTAGGCGGCTTCCACCAGATCGCGGCGCGTGCCGCCCACCGTCACCGCGATCATCAGCACCAGCTGGAAGAACGAGCCGATGAAGATCACCGCCAGCTTCTGCGCCTCGCCGATGCCGGCCCACAGGATCAGCAGCGGAATGAAGGCCGAGGCCGGCAGGTAGCGCGCGAAGGAGACGAAGGGCTCGAAGAAGGCTTCGATGGGCTTGTAGGCCCCCATCGCCACGCCCAGCGGCACGGCGACGACTGCCGCCAGCACGAAGCCGCCGAGCACGCGCCACACCGTGTAGCCGATGTCCTTGGCGAAGCCCTGTTCGGCGAGCAGCGTCCAGCCCGAGCGGAACATCGTGATCGGGTCGGCCAGGAAGGTCTTCGAGACGTAGCCGCCCAGTGTGGCGGCGGCCCACACGGCGAAGAACAGTACGAAGAAGGAGATGCCCAGCGCCAGCTTCGCGCCGGGCTCGACCTCACGCAGCGGCTTCAAGGCGCGGTTACTTGATGAACGAGGTGTCGGCCAGCGCCTTCAGATCGGGCAGCTGCTTGATGATGCCGATCTCCAGCAGCAGATCGGCCGCCTCCTTGCTGAACTGCGCGTGCTCGCCGGCGAAGAACTTCTGGTTCGCGGCCTTGTCCTGCCAGCGCAGATAGGCCTGGCTCTTCTCGAAGGCCTCGCCGCTCTGCTTGACGTCGGCGCCCATGATCTCGAAGCTCTTCTTGGGATCGGCCTTGATCATGTCCAGCGCGGCGAAGTAGCCGTCGGCCAGCGCCTTGGCGGCTTTCGGGTTCTCCTTGAGGAACTTGGGCGTGCAGCCGACGGTATCCATCACCATCGGGTAGTCGAGCGTGGTCGCGATGATCTTGCCGGCCTCGGGCTTGGCGCGCACCGCGCCGAGGTAGGGCTCGTAGGTCATCGCGGCGTCGATGTCCTGGTTGCCGGCGATCATCGCGTTGGCAGCCGCTTGCGGCTCGAGGTTGACCACCTTCACGTCCTTCACCGAGAGGCCGTTCTTCTTCAGCATCCAGGCCAGCGTGAAGTAGGGCGCCGTGCCGGGCGCGGACGCCGCCACGGTCTTGCCCTTCAGATCGGCGATCTTCGCCACCGAAGGCTTGACCACCATGCCGTCGGCGCCATAGCTCTTGTCGAGCTGGAAGATCTGCGTGGCGGCCACGCCGTTGGCGTTCCAGACCACCCAGGTCTCGACTGTCGTCGCGGCGCACTGGATGTCGCCCGAGGCCATGGCGAGGTGGCGGTCCTTCTGCGGGATCTTCTTGAGCGAGACGTCCAGGCCCAGCTTCTTGAAGAGGCCCGCCTCCTTGGCCAGCGTCAGGGGCGCGAATCCGGTCCAGCCGGAAATGCCGATCGCCACAGGGGTTTCCTGGGCCGCCGCGGGGCCGGCGGCGGCGAGAATGGCGGCGGTGGCCGCAAGGCCGGCGAGGTGCGCGGCAAGAGAGCGCTTGATCATCGACTCGACTCCTGGAGTGGAAGGGGCGTAGGGCAGGGCGTTCGCCTTGCAAGGCGCGTGCCGCAGTCTACACGCCGGTTTACACTTGTCTAGGCCACTTTACCCAGGGTTGTCACGCATGGAGCAGGACGTCTTCGCACTGACCCGGGGCACGGCGCCGCTGCTGGTCTCCATCCCGCACGCCGGCACGCTGATCCCGCACGCGCTCGAGCGGCGCCTGACGCCGGCGGCGCTGCAGCGCGCCGACGTCGACTGGCACCTGCCGCGCCTGTACGAGTTCGTGCACGCGATGGGCGCGACGCTGATCGCCGCGAACTATGCGCGCCACGTCATCGACCTGAACCGCCCGCCGCAGGACGAAAGCCTCTACCCGGGGCAGGACGTGACCGGCCTGCTGCCCATGGACACCTTCCGCAAGGAGCCGCTCTACCTGCCCGGCGAGGCGCCCGACGCCGCCGAGCGCGACGAGCGCCGCGAGCGTTTCTGGCGGCCCTATCACGAGGCCTTGCGCGCCGAGCTCGAGCGGCTGCGTGCGCGCCATGGCCAGGTCGTGCTGTGGGATGCGCATTCGATCTGCAGCGAGCTGCCGCGCTTCTTCGAGGGCAAGCTGCCCGACCTGAACCTGGGCACCGCCGATGGGCGCGCCTGCGCGCCGGCGGTGCAGGCCGCGGCCGAGGCGCCGATGAAGGCACAAGGCGGCTATACGCACGTCAGCAACGGCCGCTTCAAGGGCGGCTGGATCACGCGCCACTACGGCGCGCCGGGCTCGGGCGTGCACGCGCTGCAGCTCGAGCTGTGCCAGTGCACCTACATGGACGAGATCGCGCCCTTCGCCTACCGCACCGACCTGGCGGCGCGCGTGCAGCCTTTGCTACGCCAGATGGTCGCGGCCGCCGTGGAAGCGCGCCCGCAGGGGTGAGGCGGCGATCGTGTAGGCCAACTCGGCCGGGTGGTCGACGTCCCACAGGCAGAAATCGGCCACCTTGCCGAGCTCGATCGTGCCGTGCGTCTCGGCCAGGCCCAGCGCGCGCGCCGCATGGCGCGTGACGCCCAGCAGCGCCTCGGCCGGCGTCATGCGGAACAGCGTGCAGGCCATGTTCATCATCAGCGGCAGGTGCGTGGTCGGGCTGCTGCCGGGGTTGCAGTCGGTGGCCACCGCCATGGCCACACCGTGCTTGCGGAACAGGTCGATGGGCGGCACGTTCGTGTCGCGCAGGAAGTAGAAGGCGCCGGGCAGCATCACCGCCACCGTGCCGGCGCGCGCCATCGCCATCACGCCGGCTTCGTCGACATGCTCGAGGTGGTCGGCCGAGAGCGCGTCGAACTCGGCGGCCAGCGCCGCGCCGTGCATGTTGCTCAGCTGCTCGGCATGCAGCTTGACGGGCAGGCCGGCGCGTTTCGCGGCCTCGAACACCTGACGCGTCTGCAGCAGGTCGAAAGCGATGTTCTCGCAGAAGGCGTCGACCGCATCGGCCAGGCGCAGCCGCGCGGCCTCGGGCACGATGTGCCCGGCGACATGCGCGATGTAGTCGCCGGAGCGGCCGGCATATTCCGGCGGCAGTGCGTGAGCGGCCAGCAGCGTGGTGCGCACGGTGAGCGGCAGGTGCTCGCCGAGTTCGCGCGCGACGTGCAGGCACTTGAGCTCGTCTTTCAGCGACAGGCCGTAGCCCGACTTGATCTCCACCGTCGTGACGCCATGCGCCATCAGCTGCTGCGCGCGGCGCGCCGACTGCGCGTAGAGGTCGGCGGTGACGGCCTCGCGCGTGAGCTTCACGGTCGAGACGATGCCGCCGCCGGCGCGCGCGATCTCCTCGTAGCTCGCGCCCTGCAGGCGCATCTCGAACTCGCGCGCGCGGTGGCCGGCGTAGACGAGGTGGGTGTGGCAGTCGATCAGCCCGGGCGTGAGCAGCGCGCCCTGCGCGTCGATCTCGCGCTGCGCGCGCGCCGCCGGGTCGAGCTGGCTCATGGGCCCCAGGCCGGCGATGTGTCCGCCGAGCACGGCGAGGAAGGCCGGCGGCGTGATCGAACAGGCATCGTCGGTGCAGGTGACGATGCGCACGTTGCGCAGCAGCAGATCGATGCCAGGGCTCATCGCAAGGCCTCCCGCAGCCGGGCGCGCGCGGCGAGGAAGCCTCGCTCGGCGGCTTCCGCCTCGGCGTGGCGACCATCATGCACCACACGCCGCCCGCCCACCCACACCTCGTGCACCGCCTCGCGGCGGTGGCTGGCGAAGACGTGGCTGGCAAGGCGCTCGGCGGGCGCGAGCCCATCGAGCATGGCATCGGCGAGCAAGACGAAGTCGGCCTGCTGGCCCACGGCGAGGCCCGCCACCGGCCGGCCCGCCGCCTGCGCGCCACCGGCCACCGCGGCGCTCCACATCGCCTCGGCCACGCTCACGTTGCGCTGCTGGCGCGCGAGGCGCTGGCCGTATTCGAGCAGGCGCAGTTCCTCGGCAGCATCGACGCTGGCATGGCTGTCGGAGCCGATGCCCCAGGCGCCGTGCCACGCGGGCAGATCGAAGAGGCCGTCGCCGAGATTGGCCTCGGTGCTGGGGGCGAGGCCGATGACGGCGCCGCGCCGCGCGGCCTGCTCGCGCTCGGCGGCGTCGAGATGGGTGGCGTGCACGAGGCACCAGCGCTCGTCCACCGGCGCGTGATCGAGCAGCCACTGCACGGGACGCTGGCCGCTCCAGGCGAGGCAGTCGTCGACCTCCTGCATCTGCTCGGCGACGTGGATGTGGATGGGCGCGCCGGCGTCGATCGCGGCGATGCCGTCGAGCAGATCCTTCAATGCCGCCGGCGGCACGGCGCGCAGCGAGTGCGGCGCGACGCCGCTGCGCACGCCCTGGGCGCGCAAGGCCTCGACGATGCGCAGCAGGCCGGCCACATCGTTGAGGAAACGCTTCTGATCCTCGCGCGGCGGCTCGGCGCCGAAGCCGCTGGTCTGATAGAGCACCGGCAGCATCGTCAGGCCGATGCCCGCGCGGCGCGCCGCGGCCACGAGGCGCAGCGACATCTCGGCCGGGTTCGCATAAGGCCGGCCGGCCGCATCGTGGTGCACGTAGTGGAACTCGCACACCGAGGTGTAGCCTGCGCGCAGCATCTCGACGTAGAGCTGCGTGGCGATCGCTTCCAGCTCGTCGGGCGTGATCGCACCGGCGAAGCGGTACATGAGATCGCGCCAGGTCCAGAAGCTGTCCTGCGTGCTGCCGCGGTACTCGGTGAGGCCGGCGAAGGCGCGCTGGAAGGCGTGCGAGTGCAGGTTGGGCAGGCCGGGCACGACGAGGCCGGCGATGAGTTCTGCACCCTCGGGCCGTGCCGCATCGGGCTGCACCTCGGTGAGCCGGCCCTGCTCGTCCCAGGCGATCAACACCTCGCGAGCGAAGCCGCCGGGCAGCAGCGCGAGTTCGGCGTGAAGACGCTTCATGGCCGGCGATCGTGGCACAGGCGCACGTGCAGCAGGGCGGCGTTTGCTTCGAGCGGCACGGCTTGGACGGCTTCGCCCGCGCCATCGAGCAGCAGGCCTTGCAGCGCCTCGCAGCGCTCACCGCCGAGTCGCCAGCGGCCTTGCACCACGAGCAGTGCCGTGACGTCGCCGCGCGCCAGTGGCGCAGGTTCACGCAACACCCGCAGCTCGGCACGCCAGGCGCCGCGGCGCGTCATCACGTTGAAGTCGCGGCAGGCCCCGTGGGTCAGGCGCGCGTGCAGCGCACGTTCGCCCTCGAACGCCCAAGGCTGGAGCGGCGCGAGCGTTCGCACCGGCGCGCCGGCCGCGTCGTGCAAGGCCATGCCCGCGCCGTCGATCACGACGATGCAGCGATCGATGCCGGGGAAGGCCGAGAACGGCGCGTCGCGCTCGAGCTCGGCCACGCTCAAGCGCCAGCCGAAGTCGTCCAGGCCCGAGCCCGCGGGGCCGAGCGCGATCTCGCGCGTCAGCCCGGCGCCGTTCTTCCAGCGCTGCGGCGCAATCGCCCCGACGTCGATGCACCGCGCGGCGCTCATCCGCGCAGCATCGGCAGATTGAGCCCCTGCTCGCGCGCCGTCTTCACCGCGAGCTCGTAGCCCGCGTCGGCATGGCGCATCACGCCGCTGCCGCAGTCGTTGACCAGCACGCGCGCCAGGCGCTTCGCCGCCGCATCCGTGCCGTCGGCGACGATCACCATGCCCGAGTGCTGCGAGTAGCCCATGCCGACGCCGCCGCCGTGGTGCAGCGACACCCAGGTGGCACCGCCCGAGGCGTTGAGCAGCGCGTTGAGCAGCGGCCAGTCCGACACCGCATCGGTGCCGTCCTTCATGCCCTCGGTCTCGCGGTTGGGGCTCGCCACCGAGCCGGTGTCGAGGTGGTCGCGGCCGATCACGATGGGCGCCTTCAGCTCGCCCGACTTCACCATCTCGTTGAAGGCAAGGCCGGCCAGATGCCGCTCGCCCAGGCCCAGCCAGCAGATGCGCGCCGGCAGGCCCTGGAAGGCGATGCGCTCGCCGGCCATCTCGAGCCAGCGGTGCACGTGCTTGTTGTGCGGGAACAGCTGCTTGATCTTCGCGTCGGTCTTGCGGATGTCTTCCGGGTCGCCCGACAGCGCCACCCAGCGGAACGGCCCCTTGCCCTCGCAGAATAGCGGGCGGATGTAGGCCGGCACGAAGCCGGGGAAGTCGAAGGCGTTCTTCACGCCCTGGTCGAGGGCGACCTGGCGGATGTTGTTGCCGTAGTCGACGGTGGGCACGCCCATGGCGTGGAAGTCGAGCATGGCGCGCACGTGCACGGCGCAGGAGCGCGCCGCTTCGTCCTTCAGCCGCGCGTGCTGGCCGGCATCGGCCTGCGCAGCGCGCCACTGCGCCACCGTCCAGCCGATCGGCAGGTAGCCGTTGATGAGATCGTGGGCGGAGGTCTGGTCGGTGACGAGGTCAGGCTTCAGCCCGCCGGCCTGGGCGCGCTTGACCAGCTCGGGCAGGATCTCGGCCGCGTTGCCGAGCAGGCCGATCGACACCGCCTCGCGCTTCGTCGTGTGTTCCTTCACCAGCCGCAGCGCGTCGTCGAGGTCCCTGGCCTGCTTGTCGAGGTAGCGCGTGCGCAGGCGGAAGTCGATGCTCGACTGCTGGCACTCGATATTGAGCGACACCGCGCCGGCGAAGCTGGCCGCCAGCGGCTGCGCGCCGCCCATGCCGCCCAGGCCGGCGGTGAGGATCCAGCGCCCGGCGAGGTCGCCGCCGTAGTGCTGGCGAGCGGCCTCGGCGAAGGTCTCGTAGGTGCCCTGCACGATGCCCTGGGTGCCGATATAGATCCACGAACCAGCCGTCATTTGGCCGTACATGAACAAGCCCTGGCGATCCAGCTCATGGAAGTGTTCCCAGGTGGCCCACTTCGGAACGAGATTCGAATTCGCCAGCAACACGCGCGGCGCATCGGCATGCGTCTTGAATACGCCCACCGGCTTGCCCGACTGGATGAGCAGCGATTCGTCGTCGCCCAGCTCCTTCAGGCATTCGAGGATGCGGTCGAACGAGGCCCAGTCGCGCGCGGCGCGGCCGATGCCGCCGTAGACCACCAGTTCCTCGGGGCGCTCGGCCACCTCGGGGTCGAGGTTGTTCTGGATCATGCGGAAGGCCGCTTCGGCCAGCCACGACTTGCACGAGAGCGCGCTGCCGCGCGGCGCGCGCACGACGCGGCCGGGGGCGCTGCGGGCAGCCTGCGCGGCGGCGTGGGCCACGCGGTTCTGGTCGGCGGGAGAGTTCATGGCGGCGCTTCCGAAGGAGTGGTTTGACAAAGTGGCCTAGACCACTTGGCGAAGCATGGCCCGAATCGGGGCGCGCGTCAAGCGGCGGCCGCGGCGGCGGCCGAGACCTCGGCGAACTGCGCGAGCAGCCACTGGTGCGCCGCCGAGCGGTCGTGGCGCACATGCCAGATCGCGTCGGCGTACACCGTGCCGGGCTCGACCGGCAGCTCGCGCACGACCAGCCGGTCTTCCAGCCCGGTGAGCGGCAGGAAGCGCTCGGGCAGCACGGTGAGCAGGTCGGAGCGCGCCACCACCTGCGCGGCGGTGAAGAACTGGTTGACCGTCAGCGCGACACGCCGGCTGAGCTGCTGCGCGGCGAGCGCCTGGTCGACGAAGCCGTGCGGCCGGCCGCTGAAGCTGACCAGCACATGCTCGGCGGCGCAGAAGGCGGCTAGCGTGAGCGGCGCGCCGGCGAGCGGATGCCCGGCGCGCATGACGCAGACGTAGCGGCCTTCGCCGAGGCGGCGGTGGCGCAGCGGCGCGACCCGGCCCTGGGCCGCCAGTGCCGCCAGCACTTCCGGGAAATGGCCCAGGGCCACGTCGATGTCGGCATGGGCCAGCAGCTCGCGCGGGTCGCGGTCGAGCAGCGGCCGCACCTCGATCTGGCAGCGCGCGCCGAGCGTCGCGAAGCGCGCCATCAGCGCCGGCAGCAGGAAGGCGGCCATCGCGTCGGCCATGGTCAGGCGGAATACCCGGGCGTCGAGCGCCGGGTCGAAGTCACCCGGCTCGAGCGCGGCGCGCAGCTGGCCGAGCGCCGAGCGCACCTGCGGCCACAGCGCCTCGCCGAAGGCGGTGGGTGCGACGCCTCGGGCGGCTCTCGTGAGCAAGTCTTCGCCTACTGAATCGCGCAGGCGCTTCAAGGCATTGCTCACGGCCGGCTGCGTCATGGCGAGGCGCTCGGCGGCGCGCGTGATGCTGCCTTCGGCCATCACGGTGTCGAAGACGCGCAGCAGGTTCAGGTCCAGCGTGCGGAAGTTCACGGCTCGCAATTCATTTCGTGAGTGAATGCCGAGTATTCATAGCATTCACTGCAGTAGCTAAGTGTTTACCCTATACTGCGCTGCAGCATCAAACAGATGCCCAAGGAGTACATGCCATGACCAGCCACATCCTGCCTTCCCAATCCTTCCGCCCGGCCCGTTCCGGCGGTGTGGGTCAGGCCATCGGCGACCTGGCTCTTGCCGCTGCGCGCCTCACCAAGGCGCTGTTGTCCTCGCTGCGCCGCCCCGTGCGACACGGCCGTCGCCTCAGCGTCATCGAAGAGGCCAACGAGCTGCGCCAGTTCGCCAGCAGCTACCTGCGCACCGACCCGGGCTTCGCCGCCGATCTGATGGCCGCGGCCGACCGTCACGAACTGGCCAACGACAAGGCCTGAGCTGCTGAAAGAGGCCTTCATGACCACCGTGACCGTCAACATCCCCGCCCATGCGATGGCCTTCGGCATCGAGGGCCCCGCACCGCGCTTGGCCGAATGGCTGGCGCGCGCCATCATCGAGCTGCAATCGATCGGAGCGCAGGCTATCGGCAACTGGCTGCGCATGCCGGCACCGACCGTGCCCGAAGCCTCGGCGCAACTGCTGCGCCTGGCCGAAGCCTACGACGCCACCCAGCCGAGCTACGCGGCCGATCTGCGCGCCGCGGCGCTGATGAGCCAGCGCGACTGACACTCGCGCGCCCCAACGACAAAGGCCGGCTTTCGCCGGCCTCTTGTCTTGCTGGAGACGGCCCTCAGACGGCCAGGCGCTCCTCGATCTTCGCCTTGGTCTGCTTCAGCGCCTCGGGCAGGTGGTAGGCGAGCTGCTGGAACAGTTCGCCGTGCAGCGCCATCTCGGCCTTCCACTCGGCGTGGTCGATGCGGGTGACCTGGTCGAACTGCTCGCGCGTGAAGTTCAGGCCGCTCCAGTTGAGGTGCTCGTAGTTCGGCGTCACGCCGAACACATGCTCCTCGCCGCCGCCGGTGCCCTCGATGCGCTCGACCATCCACTCGAGCACGCGCATGTTCTCGCCGTAGCCGGGCCAGACGAACTTGCCGTCGGCGCCCTTGCGGAACCAGTTGACGCAGTAGATCTTCGGCAGCTTGGTGCCGGCCGCCTGCAGCTTGGCGCCCAGGCCCAGCCAGTGCTGGAAATAGTCGCTCATGTTGTAGCCCATGAAGGGCAGCATGGCGAAGGGGTCGCGGCGCACCACGCCCTGCGCACCGGCGGCGGCGGCGGTGGTTTCCGAGCCCATGGTCGCGGCCATGTAGACGCCTTCGGTCCAGTTGCGCGCCTCGGTGACGAGCGGCACGGTGGTGGAGCGGCGGCCGCCGAAGATGAAGGCGTCGATCGCCACGCCGTTCGGGTTGTCCCACTCGGCGTCGAGCGCCGGGTTGTTGGTGGCGGCCACGGTGAAGCGCGCGTTCGGATGCGCGGCCTTGGCGCCGGTTTCCTTGGCGAGCGCCGGCGTCCAGTCCTTGCCCTGCCAGTCGGTCAGGTGCGCCGGCGGCGTGTCGCTCATGCCTTCCCACCAGACGTCGCCGTCGTCGGTCAGCGCGACGTTCGTGAAGATCACGTCGCGCTTGAGGCTGGCCATGCAGTTCTCGTTGGTCTTGTGGTTGGTGCCCGGCGCCACGCCGAAATAACCCGCCTCGGGGTTGATGGCGTAGAGGCGCCCGTCGGCATGCGGCTTGATCCAGGCGATGTCGTCGCCGATGGTCGTCACCTTCCAGCCGTTCATGCCGGCCGGCGGGATCAGCATCGCGAAATTGGTCTTGCCGCAGGCGCTCGGGAAGGCCGCCGCCACGTGGTATTTCTTGCCCTTGGGCGAGGTGACGCCGAGGATCAGCATGTGCTCGGCCAGCCAGCCCTGATCACGCCCCATGGTCGAGGCGATGCGCAGCGCGAAGCACTTCTTGCCCAGCAGCGCGTTGCCGCCGTAGCCCGAGCCGTAGCTCCAGATCTCCTGCGTCTCGGGGTAGTGGACGATGTACTTGGTCTTGTTGCAGGGCCAGCTCACGTCCTTCTGGCCCGGCTCCAGCGGCGCGCCCACGGTGTGCATGGCGGGCACGAAGAAGCCGTCGCTGCCCAGCACGTCGAGCACGGCGCGGCCCATGCGCGTCATGATCTTCATGTTGACGGCGACATACGGGCTGTCGGACAGCTCGACGCCGATGTGCGCGATCGGCGAGCCGATCGGGCCCATCGAGAACGGCACCACGTACATCGTGCGGCCGCGCATCGCGCCGCGGAACAGCGCGCGCTCGCCGGTCTGCAGCAACGCGCGCATCTCGGCCGGGGCCATCCAGTTGTTGGTCGGGCCGGCGTCTTCCTTGCGCTCGCAGCAGATGAAGGTGCGGTCTTCCACGCGCGCCACGTCGCTCGGGTCGCTGCAGGCGAGGTAGCTGTTGGGGCGCAGCTCGGGGTTGAGGCGCTTCATCGTGCCGCCCTCGACGAGCTGGCCGCACAGGCGGTCGTACTCTTCCTGGGAGCCGTCGCACCAGTAGACGTCCTTGGCTTCGGTGAGCGCCGCCATCTCGGCGACCCAGGCCAGCAGGCGGGCGTGGCGGACGTAGGCAGGCGCGTTCAGGCGCACCCCTTCGAGCACGGGACGGTTCATGTCGCTTCCAATCTTCAAAGTCAAAAAGGCGGGATTGGGGAAGCCGGCAGGGCCCGGGTGGGAGGTCCGGAGGGCTTGCCCAATGCCGCCATCGCAGCGCTTGCCTGGGTTACGGCGAGTTTCGCGGCGGGGCCGGGTTGCGGCGGCGAGCCACGAATGCGAGCAGCTGGGAGGATTGTGAAATCAGTGTACCGGCGCGGTAACCACCGGAGCCCGGGGGTGTCATGCGTTTGCGGAATAGTTTCATGCCGACCGCTGCGGCAGATCCCTCGACCGCGTCCGATCAAGCCCCGTCGATCAGGGTCAGGAACAGTTCGGGCGGGCCCATCTGCCCGCCCTTGAGCATCAGCTCCAGGCCGTCCAGGCGCGGCGCGTCGGCGCGGGCGCGCACCAGCGTGACGCCGGCGGCTAGGCGGCCGCCGAATTCCAGCCCCCAGACGCCGAGATGGCGTGCCGCCAGGCTGGAGGTGTCGCCGCCGGCGATGCCCACGCGCCGCACGGCCGGGGCGCGCTGCAGCACCTCGGCAAGCAGCTGTGCCGTGGCCTGGGCCACCGCCTGCGCCGAGGCGGCCGACTCGTCGGCCGGGTCGACCTGGACCAGCACCGAGCGCCCCTGCGCCAACCCGCGGGCGCTGGCCTCGACGATGGTCTCGCGCGCGCCGAGCAGGCGCTGCACCGAGACGCGCTCGACCGCGTAGGCGGCCACGGCGTGCTCGACCTGGCGCGCCGTCACGGGCGAGCGGCTGCCGGCGATGGCGAATACCGGCCCCTCGGCGGGCGCGATGCCGGCGGCTGGCGCCTCGGCGGCCAGCTGGCCGCTCGCGCGCCAATGCGCGAGCAAGGCCTGCGCGACGCTGCTCGCACCCACCGCCAGCAGCCGCGCCACGGCGGCGCGCTGCCAGAGCTGGCGGCCCAGCGTGGCGAGGTGGCGCTCGTGCAGCACGTCGAAGAGCACGGCGTCGGGGGCTTGCGCGAGGGCGGCGTCCAGCACGCCGTCCAGGCGCGCCTCGTCGTCGAGCGCGCGCCAATCGACCAGTTCGATGCGCGCCAGCCCCTGGCTGCCGAGATGGCGGCGCAGGTCGGCCTCGTGCATGGGGGTGACCGGGTGGCGGCTCATGGTCGGATGGCGATCGATGCGGTGCACGGCGCCCTCGGCACCTGCGCTGGCGAACAACTGCCCGAAGCAGCAGTAGCGCCCCAGGCTGGGCTGGCCGCCGAGGATCGCCACCAGCGGATGCGCCGCCGCGGGGCGCAGCGCAGCCATCGCCGCCGCGAGGTTGCCGACCTGCGGCGCGCTGTCGAAGGTCGAGCAGCACTTGTAGTGCAGCAGCGGCACGTCGAGCGTGCGGAAGAAGGCGGCCACCGGCGCCAGCTCGTCGGCCATGGCCTGCGGCGCGAGGGCGCGGGCCGCGCCGGCAATGCCCAGCACCTCGAGCCGGCCGCTGGCGGCCAGGCGCCGCGCGTCGGGCACGCCGAGAAACAGCGCGCTCGCCAGGCCGGCCTCGGCGTAGGTGGCGAGCGTGTCGGTCGCGCCGGTGAAGTCGTCGCCGTAGAAGGCGCAGCGCACCGCCCGCTCCTCAGTGCTTCGCGCCGAAGAAGGCGAGTGCCTCGCGCAGCTCCGGCGCGGCGGCTGCGGCGTCGGCCAGCGCGATACCGTCGCGCGCCGCGGCCCAGGCCTGGCGCAGGCTGGTGACGCCGGCGCGCGGCCCGCCCGGATGCGCGAGGATGCCGCCGCCGGCCATGAACAGCAGGTCGCCGCTGGGTACCGCGGCGATCGTTGCCGGCACGGTGCCGGCCCATTGCCCGGACGAGAAGGCCGGCATCACGCGGTCGGCCGTGTCGCTTGCATCGGCCAGCGGCGCGAGGCAGTCGCGCGCGCCGTCGATCACCTCGGCATCGCTCTGCGCGAACTTGCCCTGCAGGCCGTGCACGTGCATGTGGTCGACGCCGGCCAGCCGCCACAGCGTCTGCCAGGGCTGGAAGTCCATGCCCAGCGCCGGATGGCGCGCGAACATGCCGAAGCCGTTGCGGTGGCCGTGCACCACCAGGTCGGTGCGGCGGCGCAGCGCCTGGATGGAGGAGAAGCCGCACCAGTTCAGGCTCGCCATCACGCAGCTGCCTCCTTCCTGGGCCACCAGCTCGGCATGGCGCAGCATGGCGTCGTGCTCGTCGGTGATGTTGAAGGCGACCATCACGCGCTTGCCGCTGCGCTCCTGCCAGCGGCGAACGTGCGCCATCACGGCCTTGATGCGCTGCGCGATCGGCGCATGGTCGGGGTTGGCGCAGACCTCGTCGTCCTTGACGAAATCGATGCCGGCTTCGCACAGCTCGCCGACCAGCGCGCCCGTGGCCTCGGCCGACAGGCCCACGTTGGGCTTGACGATGGTGCCGACCAGCGGCCCGTCGGCCACGCCGGTCAGCGCGCGCGTGCCGGCCACGCCGTGGCGCGGGCGCTCGAAGCGCGCGCGCCAGGCGGCCGGCAGCGCGAGGTGCTCGAGGCGCACGCCGCTGGTTTCGCCGAGGTCGTAGAGATTGCCGGCCACGGTGGCGGCGAGCGTCGGCAAGTTGGCGCCCAGGTTGGCGAGCGGAAAGGCCACCGTGATGCGCGCGCGCCGCCACGGCCCGCCACGGCCCTGGCGCTCCAGCCAGGCGCTGGGCAGGCTGGGCGCGCTTGCGGGTTCGAGCTCCTCGATGTGCTCGACGATGGCGCGGCTGCGCGCGCGCAGCTCGTCGCTCTCGCCGGCCACGCGCACGAAGGTGCCGCTGCTCTGCTCGCCGGCCAGCACCTCGGCGACCTGCGCCGGATCGAGCGGCGTCTCGATCAGGTAGCGCGCCTGCAGCGTGTCCATGCTGCTGCGGCTCACAGCGTCGACAGGTCGGGGAAGGGCCGCACCGGATCCTTGCCGTCCCAGCCTTCCGAGGCCTCGCGGATCATGCGGAACAGCGTGCCCTTGGGCCCGGCGACCTCGGACAGCTCGATCACCGTGCCGGGGTGCACGCCCGGGTGGTCGGAGGGCGCGAAGTAGACGAAGCGGCCGCGCTCGCCGACCTCGCCGCTCATGCACACGCGCATGCCTCGCGCCTGTGCGCGCGCCAGGTCGGCGTCGAAGTCCTCGGTCCAGTAGGCGACGTGCTGCAGGCCGAGGTGGCCGGCCTGCAGAAAATCGCGGTACATCGAGGGCACGTCGTTGCGCACCTGGATCAGCTCCATCTGCAGCGGCCCGGCATTGGCCAGCGCCACCGAGTTGTGCGGCTGCCAGGCCTGGCCCTCGTAGCGGTAGTTCACGATCGGCACGCGCGGGTTGTAGAACCACGGGCCGATGCCCAGCTCGCGGCTCCAGTAGTCCATCGCCGCCTCGATGTCGCGCACCACGTAGCCGGCCTGACGCACAGGCCCGAAGAATCGACTCATTGGAAACTCCGAAAGAACGACCGGTCAGACCTTCAGGAAGCCGATCGAGAACCAGGGAACCGCCGCCACCAGCACCAGGCCGACGAGCAGCGCGATCACGTAGCCGACGATGGGGCGCATGCCCTCGGACGGGTCGACGCGGCTGATCGCGCAGGCGCCGTAGTAGCCCACGCCGAAGGGCGGCGCGAACAGGCCGATGCCCATGGCGAAGATCACCACCATCGCGTAGTGCACCTCGTGCACGCCGACGGCGCGCGCGATCGGGAACAGCAGCGGGCCGAACAGCACGATCGCCGGAATGCCCTCGAGCACGCTGCCGAGCACGACGAAGGCGACGATGGAGACCGCCAGGAAGCCGTACGCGCCGCCGGGGATGGTCTTCATCAGCGCGGCGAGATCCTGCGAGAAGCCCGACTGCGTGAGCCCCCAGGCCATCGCGGTGGCGCAGCCGACGATGAAGATGATCGCGCCCGACAGCGAGGCCGTCTCGACCAGCATGGGCAGCAGGCGCGACCACTCGAAGCGGCGGTAGACCAGCAGCCCGACCAGCGCCGCGTAGACGATGCCGATGGTCGATACCTCGGTGGCGGTGGCCACGCCCTCGACCACCGCGGCGCGGATCACGAAGGGCAGCGCGATGGCCGGCAGCGCAACCAGCGCGAAGCGCGCGATCTCGCCGGCGCGAAAGCGCTGCACGCCGCTCAGGTCTTCGCCGCGGTAGCGCCACCAGACCACGCTGCACAGCGCCAGGCCCAGCACCACCGCCGGCAGCAGGCCGCCGGTGAACAGCGCCGCGATCGAGATGCCGGTGACCGAGCCGATGGTGATCAGCACGATGGACGGCGGAATGGTCTCGGTCTGCGCGCCGGTGGCCGCGAGCAGCGCCACCAGGTCGCCCGGCTTGGCGCCGCGTTTCTGCATCTCGGGGAACAGCACCGGCGCGATCGCCGCCATGTCGGCGATCTTCGAGCCCGAGATACCCGACACCAGGTACATCGCGCCGATCAGCACGTAGCTCAGCCCGCCGCGCACATGGCCGAGCAGGCCGGCGAGGAACTGGATCATCGCGCGCGCCATGCCGGTCATCTCGATCAGCGAGCCGAGGAAGATGAACAGCGGCACCGCCAGCAGGATCAGGTGCGACATGCCCTCGTCGAGCCGCCCGACGATCACCGGCAGCGGCGTCGAGGTGGTCAGCGCGAGGTAGCCGAAGGTGGCCAGCGCGAACGAGAAGGCGATCGGCACGCCGCTGAACACAGTCACCGCGACCACGCCGACGAAGAACACCACCAGGTTCCACTTGCCCAGCGTGCCGAACAGCGGGGCGAGCAGCCAGAAGGCGGCGACGATCGCCGCCGTGCCGGCCAGCGCGACGACGATGCGCCCGGGCGTGGCCACGCGCGGCAGGCGCAGCAGCGCGGTCACCAGCATCAGCGCCATGCCCAGCGGGATGGCGGCGGCGCGCCAGCCGTTGCTGATCTCCAGCGCCGGCGTGACGATGAAGCGCTCCTCGGCGGCGTAGTCGAAGGCCGGCGCCAGCACCAGCGCGAGGAAGGCCACCGAGGCGGCGATCGCGAAGGTCTCGAGCAGCGCGCGCGTCTGCGGCGAACGGCCGTTGACCAGCGCCGTCATGCGCATGTGCTCGCCGCGCCGCAGCGCCACCACCGCGCCGAGCATGGACAGCCACAGGAACAGGATGGAGGCGAGTTCGTCGGACAAGACCAGCGGCGAATGGAAGACGTAGCGCGCCACGACGCCGGAGAACAGCACGCCGATCTCGACCAGCACCAGCGCCGCGGCCAGCCACTCGATGGCGCGGCCGAGGCCGCGGTCGATCGCGAAGGCCAGCGCCGGGCCGGCCGGCGCGCGCGCATCCAGCGGCGAGGCGGAGATCATGGCGCCCACGGCCTCAGGCGAGCTTGCCGACCGCCTGCTCGAGCAGGCCCCAGGCCTCGTCGCCGAAGCGCTTCTTCCAGTCGGCGTAGAAGCCGGCCTCGCGCAGCGCGGCGCGGAAGCTGTCCGACTTGGGCGCGTTGAACTGCAGGCCCTTGGCCGCGAGGTCGGCCTGCACCGTCTCGTTGAGCTTCTTGATGTCCTCGCGCTGCTTCAGGCCGGCGTCGTTGATCGCGCCGGCGACGACCTTCTGCAGATCGGGCGGCAGGCGGCCCCAGCTGGCGCCGTTGGCGATGAACCAGAAGCCGTCCCAGATGTGGTTGGTCAGCGAGCAGTACTTCTGCACCTCGTAGAGCTTGGCCACCTGGATGATGGGCAGCGGGTTTTCCTGCGCGTCGACGATCCTGGTCTGCAGCGCCGAGTAGACCTCACTGAACTGCAGGCTGGCCGGCGCCGCGCCCAGGCCCTTGAACATCGCGATGGACAGCGGGCTGACCGGCACGCGGATCTTCATGCCGCTCATGTCGGCGGCGCTCTGGATCGGCTTGTTGCTGGTGGTGGTCTGGCGGAAGCCGTTGTCCCACATCTTCTCGAAGGCGTGCAGACGCATCTTGGCCAGCGCCTCGCGCACGTGCGCGCCCAGGCCGCCGTCCATCGCCTTCCACACCTGGCCGTAGTCGCTGAAGGCGAAGCCCACCGCGTTGATCGCCGCCACCGGCACCAGGGTCGCGACCACCAGCGCCGAGGGCGTGAAGAAGTCGATGCCGCCGCTGCGCACCTGCGAGAGCATGTCGGTGTCGCCGCCGAGCTGGTTGTTCGGGAAGATCTTGATCTCGACGCGGCCGCCGGACTCCTTCAGCACGCGATCGGCCGCTTCCTGGGCGCGGATGTTCAGCGGGTGCGTGAGCGGCAGGTTGTTGCCGTACTTGAGCGAGAACTCGGGCGCGGCCTGCGCGAAACGCGGCAGGCCCAGGCCCAAGCCGGCGGCCGGCAGGGCGGCTGCATGGCGCAACAGGTGACGACGGCTGATCGGCTTCATTCGATGGTCTCCTTGTCTTGTGGATCTGATGCAAGCTGATGCATCATCGCTGCGATCTGCGGAGACGATAGGGGGGCGCATGCATATCCGTCAAACGGCAGCCTTGATGAAATTTGATGTATGAGCGAGGCCCCGCAGCGGCGCGCGCGCGCCACCGACGTGGCCCGCGCGGCGGGCGTGTCGACGGCCACCGTCGACCGCGTGCTGAACCGCCGCCCCGGCGTGCGCGACGTCACCGTGCAGCGCGTGCTCGAGGCCGCGGCGCGCCTGGCCTACCTGCCGGAAGACGGCCCCTTCGCCGCGCTCGCCGCCAAGCCGCTGCGCCTGACTTTCCTGCTGCCGGCCGGCACCAACCGCTACCTGCGCATGCTCGGCGAGACGGTGGGCTACATGGAAGACCAGCTCGCGCCGCTCAACGTGCGCTGCCGCGCCCACACCATCGAGGGCTTCGATCCGCGCGTGCTGGCCGAGCGGCTGCTGCACCACGGCCGGCGCAGCGACGGCGTGGCGCTGATGCCGCTCGAACATCCGCTGGTGCGCGAGGCGGTGCACACACTGGCCGAGGAGGGCGTGCCGGTGGTCACGCTGGTGTCGGACCTCTCGAACTCGCGCCGCGCCGGCTATGTCGGGCTGGACAACCGCGCCGCCGGGCGCACCGCGGCGCTGCTGCTGGGTCGCTTCATCGGCGCGCGCGCGGCCACCGTCGGGCTGATCGCCGGCAGCCGCAGCTACCGCGGCCACGAGGAGCGCGAGATGGGTTTCCTCAGCCTGGTCGAGGAGATGTTCCCGCAGCTGCAGGTGGCCGGGCTGCGCGAGGGCCAGGACGATGCCGCCACCAACGAGCGCCAGACGCTCGCGCTGCTCGAGCAGCATCCGCAGCTGGCCGGCATCTACAACATCGGCGGCGCTTCCGACGGCGTGGCGCGCGCGCTCAAGCTCGCCGGCCGCGAGCAGAAGGTGGTGTTCATCGGCCACGGCCTGACGCCCGATACGCGCGCGCTGCTGATCGACGGCACGCTGGACGCGGTGATCACGCAGAGCCCGCAGAGCGTGGTCGGCAACGCGGTGCGCATCTTCGCCAACCTGCGCGACGGCCGCGACGCGCTGGCCGGCGTCGAGACGCTGCGCCTGAGCATCGTGCTGCGCGAGAACCTGCCTTGACGGCAGGCGGGCCCGCGCCCGTGCCGGCTCAGCCCGGGATGTCGGGCTCGACCAGCGTCGCCAGCTGCAGCAGCGATTCCTGCCAGCCGAGGTAGCACATCTCCAGCGGAATCACCTCGGGAATACCGTCTTGCACGACGGCCAGCTCGGTGCCGCAGCTCACCGGCGTGAGCACGACGCTCACCTGCAGCGTGCCGGGCAGGTTGGGGTCGTCGAAGCGGTCGGTGTAGCGGATGCGCTGGTTGGGCACCAGTTCGAGGTACTCGCCGCCGAAGGAATGGCCGTTGCCGGTGGAGAAGTTGCGGAATGACATGCGGAAGCTGCCGCCGACCTTGGCTTCGAGGTGATGCACGGTGCAGGTGAAGCCGTAGGGCGGCAGCCACTTGGCCAGGGCTTCGGCCTCGAGGAAGGCGCGGTAGACCTTCTCGGGCGGGGCACGGAGGACGCGGTGGAGTCGGACGCTGCGCGAAGACATGGTGAACCTTTCTGTGCAGTGGTTGTGTTGGCCGTGGACGACGAACGGTGGCAGGCATTTTCGACATCCGTCAAGGCGCTTGCATGTCCACGGCTTAAGCTGCGACGCTCGATGAAAGGCCAACCCCCGTGCGCTTCCCGTCCCTCGCGCTGCTCACCCTGACCCTCGCGGCGCCGCTCGCCCAGGCCACGCCGGCCGAATACGGCGAGGCCATGTTCCGCCTCGCCACCGAACGCGGCTGCCTGGCCTGCCACGCGCTGGAGGCCGGGCCGCGGCGCAGCGACGGGCTGCCGCCGATCGCGCCGGCCTGGGTCGAGATCGCCAAGCGCTACCGCGACGACCCGGCCGCCTCCGAGCGCCTGACGCGCACGGTGATGGGCGGCTCGAACGCCGCCTCGCGCCACTGGGCCGGCAAGGTCGGCGAGGCCAACATGCCGCCCAACGCGAGCGTGGTGAGCGAACGCGAAGCGCGCGCACTCGTGAACTGGATCCTGGTGCTGGTGCCCTGAAAGAACGTGCGCCCCTCGTCCGGCGGGTACGCCGGACGATCCCCCGAGGGGATGCTGGCCGGCTTGGGAGCGGCCCGGCGCTCGGCCAGCACCACGCTGCCAAACCCAGCAGAATCGCCGCATGCTGCTCCACCGCCGTCGCCTCCTGATTGCTTCCGCGGCCGCGCTGGCCGCGCCCGTTGCGCTGCAAGCCCAGCAGCGCGCCTCGCTGGCCGATCCGCTGCGCCTGGGCGCCGACCAGGCGCTGGTGGATTCCGGCCTGGCCGGCGCGCTGCAGACCGCCTTCGGCCGCGACACCGGCGTGGCGGTCAAGCTGCAGCCCGGGCTGTCGAGCACGTTGCTCGAAGCGCTCGAGCGCGGCGAGCTCGACGCAACCCTCACCAACGCACCCGAGCTCGAACTCAAGCTCGAATCGCAAGGCCTGGCGCACGACCGCCGCCGCGTGGCCGACGCCGCGCTGGTGCTGGTCGGCCCGGCGACTAAGAAGAAGACGCCCGACCCCGCCGGCATCGCCAAGATGAGCGACGCCGCCGCCGCGCTGACGCAGCTGCGCGATGCGGCGCTCGCCAACCCGGGCGCGATCACCTTCCTCAGCGCCGGCGACGGCTCGGGCGCCCACCTCGCCGAGCAGGCGCTGTGGCGCGCCGCCAAGATCGCGCCCGCAGCGCCCTGGTACCAGAAGGCCGCGGCCGGCGGGTTGCTGGCGCAGGCGCGCGCGCAAGGGGCCTACGCGCTGGTCGAGCACGGCGTGTGGGCCGACCACGGCGGCGCGCCGCTGGCCGTGCTGGTGCAAGGCGACCCGCGCATGCTGGTGCCGGTGCACGTGATGCGCTCGTTCCGCGTCAACCATCCGGCCGGCAAGCTCTTTACGCAGTGGATCACCGGGCCCAAGGGCCGCGCGGTGGTGGCGCGGCAGCGCGGCTACCGGCTGCCGGCCTGATGCGCATCGCGAGCCTGAACGTCGGCGCCGCCCGCGCGCTGGAGATCGACGGCCGCAGCGTGGCGAGCGGCATCGTCAAGCGTGCCGTCGAGGGCGAGGTGGCGGTGAAGCCGCTCGGCCTGGCCGGCGACGAGCAGGCCGATCTCTCGGTGCACGGCGGCCTCGCCAAGGCGGTCTATGCCTACCCGGCCGAGCACTATCCGTTCTGGCAGACCGTGCGCGCGCAGGCACGTGCGGCCGGCTGGGGCGAGCCGCTGCCGCCGGGCTTCCTCGGCGAAAACCTCACCCTCGAAGGCCTGCTGGAGAAGGACGTCTGCGTCGGCGATGTGCTGCGTTTCCCCGGCTGCGAGCTGGCGGTGAGCGAGCCGCGCTTCCCCTGCTTCAAGTTCAACGCGGTGATGGGCTTCGCCCAGGCGAGCAAGCTGATGTTCGCCAACGGCTGGTGCGGCTTCTACCTGTCGGTCAAGACGCCGGGCACGCTGCGCGCCGGCGAACTGTTCGAAGTCATCCACGGGCCGCACGAAGTGGGTATCGTCGAGCTGTTCCGCTCCCGCGCGGCCTCGCGCAAGCAGGGCTGAGGCGGGCCAGACCACCCCAGGAAGGAGAAGACATGGGCATCGTGAGTTTCTTCAAGGAAGCCGGCGAGAAGCTGTTCGGCAGCAAGGACACCGAGGCCGCGGCCGCCGCGGCCGCGCAGGCGCCGAGCCAGGCCGACCTGCAGGAGCGCGCGCGCGCCGCCAACGACGCGGCCGCCCAGGCGATCGAGAAATACATCGCCGCCCAGAGTCTCTCGGCCGACGGCTTGGCCGTCGAGTTCGACGGCGCAAGCAGCGCGGTGACGGTCTCGGGCCAGGCCGCCGACCAGGCCACCAAGGAGAAGATCCTGCTGTGCTGCGGCAACGTGCAGGGCGTCGCCTCGGTGTCCGACCTGATGACGGTGGCGCAGCCGGCCGACGAGTCGCAGTACCACACGGTGGTGCGCGGCGACACGCTCTCGGCCATCGCCAAGAAGTTCTACGGCAACGCCAACCTCTACCCGAAGATCTTCGAGGCCAACAAGCCGATGCTCACGCACCCGGACAAGATCTATCCGGGTCAGCTGCTTCGGATTCCTCCAAACTGAGCTACTAGGCCAGGACGGGGTAGTCGGTGTAGCCGGCCGCCCCGCCGCCGTAGAAGGTCTCGCGCTTCGGCTCGTTGAGCGCCGCGTTCTCGCGCAGGCGCCGCACCAGGTCAGGGTTCGAGATGAAGGGCTTGCCGAAGGCCACCAGGTCGGCGCGGCCCTGCTCGACGGCGGCGATCGCCATCGTGCGGTCGTAGCCGTTGTTGACCATCCAGGCGCCGGCCGGGTTCGCCGCCTTGAAGACGCGCCGCAGCGCCTCGAAGTCGAAGGGCACGGCATCGCGCGGCCCGCCGGTCGCGCCTTCGATGAGGTGCAGGTAGGCCAGCTTCATGGGCGCGAGCTTCTCCACCACGTGGCCGTACAAGGCCTGCGCGTCACTGTCCTGCCCGAGGTCGTTGGCCGGCGTCACCGGCGACAGGCGCACTCCGGTGCGGCCAGCGCCGATCTCGCCGACCACCGCGTCCATCACCTCCAGCATCAGGCGCGCGCGGTTGGCGATGGCGCCGCCATAGGCATCGCTGCGGTCATTCAGGCTGTCGCGCAGGAACTGCTCGAGCAGGTAGCCGTTGGCGCCGTGCACTTCCACGCCGTCGAAGCCGGCGGCGATGGCGTTGCGCGCGGCTGCGCGGTAGTCGGCGACGATGCGCGGCAGTTCGTCGCTGCGCAGCGCGCGCGGCGCCGACACGGCTTCGAAACCCTTGGCGGTGTAGGTCTTGGCATTCGCCGCACGCGCGCTCGAGGACACCGGCACCATGCCCTCGGGCAGCAGCGAGACGTGCGAGATGCGGCCCACGTGCCAGAGCTGGATCACGATCTTGCCGCCGGCGGCGTGCACCGCGTCGGTGACGCGGCGCCAGCCCGCCACCTGCTCGGCGCTGTAGATGCCCGGCGTGTCGAGGTAGCCCTGGCCCTCGGGCGAGATCTGCGAGGCCTCGGTGACGATCAGCCCGGCGCTGGCGCGCTGGCGGTAGTACTCGCGCTGCAGGTCGCCGGGAATGCGGCCGGGCAGGGCGCGGTTGCGCGTCAGCGGGGCCATCACGATGCGGTTGGCCAGCGCGATGTCGCCGGCCTGGAAGGGGGTGAAGAGGGTTTGCATGGGGCATGACGATACAGTCACGCTCCGATTCCTGCAGACTGCGCCATGCTCGCCTACCGACACGCCTTCCACGCCGGCAACCACGCCGACGTGCTCAAGCACCTGGTGCTGCTGCAGGTGCTGCGCTACATGAACGGCAAGGACAAGCCCTACCGTTTCGTCGACACGCATGCGGGCGCCGGCGGCTACTCGCTGCAGGGGCGCTATGCGCAGAAGAAGGGCGAGTACCTCGAGGGCATCGCGCGGCTGTGGGAACGCGACGACCTGCCCGAGCCGCTGGCCGACTACGTGGCGCGCGTGCGCGAGTTCAACCCCGGCGGTGCGCTCGAGCAGTATCCCGGCTCGCCGGCGTTCGCGCGCATGGTGATGCGGCCCGGCGATCCGCTGTGCCTGTTCGAGCTGCACCCCACCGAGCACCGCATCCTCGAGTCCTACCTGGGCGGGCAGCGCAACGTCGACGTGCGCCACGCCGACGGCTTCGACGGCCTGAAGAGCCAGCTGCCGCCGCCCACGCGGCGCGGCGCGGTGCTGATCGATCCGAGCTACGAGGGCCATGGCGACTACGCACGCGTGGTGGCCACGCTGCGCGATGCGCTGGCACGCTTCGCCGAGGGCGTCTACATGGTCTGGTACCCGCAGGTGCAGAAGGTCGAGGCGGCCGAGCTGCCGCGCCGGCTGGAGGCGCTCGCGCCCAAGGGCTGGCTGCACGCGCGGCTGACGGTGGCGCGCGCCGACGCCAAGGGCTTCGGCCTGGCCGGCAGCGGCATGTTCGTCATCAACCCGCCCTACACGCTGCACGACACGCTGGCCGGCGTGCTGCCCTGGCTGGTGAGCGTGCTGGGGCAGGTGGAGGGTGCGAACTTCCTGCTCGATCAGAAGGCGGCCTGATCCCTACCGTTCGCCCTGAGCCCGTCGAAGGGCCGTGCGTGGCACGCAAGGGGCTTCGACGAGCTCAGCCCGAACGGGATTGAGCTCAGCGTGCCGGCTCCTGATGCATCTTGCGCAGCTGCGCCATCCAGTCGCTCCAGTCGATCGGGCCGCTCTCGAAGCGCTTGCGCAGGTTGGCCAGCACGTTGCCCCAGGCGCGGTCGAAGTAGGCATAGGCCTGCTCCCACTCGCCGCCTTCGCCCCAGCCGACGTGGTGCAGCGTGACGCGCGTCGACTTGCCATCGACATCCTTCAATCGCACCACCACGAAGGTGTGCTGCGCACGCGCCAGCGGCAGGTGCGGCGGCGCGTTCCAGTCGAAGCTGAGCAGGGTCGGCTTCTGTAGCGCCATGTAACGCATGTCGTCCGCGCCCTTGTTGCCGGGTGCCGCGAGCGGATCGAAGTGGACGTGAAATGCACCCCCCACGCGCGCGTCGATTTCGGCGTCGGGCGCGAGGAAGGAGGTGATGCCTTCGCGCGTCGTCCACGCCGCCCAGACCTCGGCGATCGTCGCCGGCACCAGCACTTCCTTGTCGAGCGATCGTTCCTGCGCGCCGCACCACGAAGCGAGCACCAACAAAGAGGCGGCGAAGAAACGGCGCATGGTCGGCTCCGGCGAGGGTCGTGGGCGCAAAGCGTAGGGCGCGGTGCGAGGCAGGGCAAGCGGCAGCGGCAACAAGCACTTACCGCCGGCCGACGGAGCTGGTCACTTCGGCGCAAGGCACGGTTCTTGAGAACTTTTCCCGCCATGAGACACCTGCGCCGCCTGGCCGCCGCCGTCGCCTTCGCCGCCGGTTCGCTGCTGCTCGGCGGCTGCACGACCACGCTGGTGGTGGCGCATCTGGTCGACAAGCTCACCGAGGGCGACCCGACTTCCTGCTTCCGCCTCGGCAGCGTCGAGCGCGCGCTGCAGCCGCGCTGCGGCGCCTACCGCCCCGGCAGCCTGAAGGCGGAAGACGTGCGCGCGTCCGGCCTGCCGGTGTGCCCGCTGACGCTGGCCGCGCGCGACCCGGCCTTCTGGCCGATGCTGCCGGAGCTGGTCGACAAGGGCGCTTCGCCCGAAGCCTGCACCAGCGCACCCTGGGTGGCGCTGGCGCAGGCCAACCCCTGCCCCGACTTCGCCGCCGCCAGCCCGCGCGAGCGCGAGGCGCTGCGCTGGCTCGCCGAGGCCGACTCGCGCGCCATCCACCACGACGTGGTGCGCGCGCTGAGCTGCCCCAATGCGCGTGCGGCCGGCCTCGACACGGTGCTCGACCGCTGGCTCGAGCAGGACCAGCTGCGCGCCGACACCCTGCCCTTCGGCATGCTGGGCGCGCTGCACCCGAGCCACCTGCGCTCGCCGCTGGCGCGTGCGCTGGAGGCGCGCGGCCACAGTGCGCAGGCCGCGCTCGGTGCCTACCACGGCCAGCTGGCCGGCGGCTTCGAGGAGGCGCTACGCACGGCCGACTTCGACGCGCTCGACTGGTGGGTGCAGCGCGTGCCCACGCTGGTCGACCGCGTGCCCGCCGCGCAGGCACGCCAGCTGCCCTGGGTGCCGCTGGCGCGCGTGATCACGCCGGCCTTCGTGGCGGATGCGACCCGCCAGCGCGAGCTGGTCGACTACCTGCTCGCCCATGGTGCGCAGCCCTGGCGCGCGCTGCCGCACGATGCGCAGCTCTCGCCGGCAACGCTGGCAGTGCAGCTGCACAGCCCGCTGGCCGACACGCTGGCCGGCACACGCGTGGCCGGCGTGCCCGCCAGCACCACCGCCGCCGCGGTGACCGCTGCCGCGCTGCCACTGCACTGAACCGACTCACGGAATCCGATCCGGCTCGCGCTTGAGATCGCGGAAGGCCGCGAACAGCCACGAGCGCATGCCCACCACCAGGGTGTAGGGACGCTTCTGCTCGGGCGCGAGCTTCTGGTCGGCGAGGTGCTGCTGCGCGAAGTCCTGGCCGACACGCTGCAGCCGCTCCTTGAAGGTGGCTGCCAGGCTGCGGCCGACCTGGCCGTGCACGAGCATCAGCATCTCGCCTTCGCCGTCGAAGCCGCCGGAGAAATAGTCGTCGACGACGTTCCTGCGGAAATACTGCATCGCCGGGCCGTTGGGCCGCCAGCGAAAACCCTTGGCCACCTTGAGCCGGTAGCGGTTCAGCGGGCGCAGCTCGATGAAGCCGAGCTTGTCGAGCTGCAGCAGGCACTTCACGCACTCGGCTTCCGTGAGCGTGTAGGTGGCGACGATCTGCTCGAAGGTCCATTGGCTGAGCGCACAGATCGCCACCAGCAGCAGCTTGCGGTCGGCCACCACGGCGGCCTCCTGTTCGTGCGTCAGCTCGCGGCGCAGCGGCTGCGCATCGGCCACCTTGCGCGCCAGGTCGGCGAAGTCCATCTTCAGCACGCGCAGCACCTCGTCGATGCGCGACAGCGGCATGTCGGCCTTGGCGAAGACGCGCTTGATGCTCGACTCGGCCATGCCGAGTTCGCGCGCGAGGTCGGC
This sequence comes from Piscinibacter sp., assembly GCA_017983795.1. Taxonomy (GTDB): domain Bacteria; phylum Pseudomonadota; class Gammaproteobacteria; order Burkholderiales; family Burkholderiaceae_C; genus Piscinibacter. Next base: position 122,707 of record JAGOAS010000007.1, on the reverse strand, counting down.
GTAGGTGATGCCCGCGGCCTTCAGCTCGGCCTTCAGCGCGGTGATCAGGTCCTGGGTCGTGCTCATCCTGTTCGGCCCCCGAAAAGTACCGCTCGACGATACTTCAAGCGCGCCGCCGCGCAACCCTCCTTGGAGTGATGGATACCACGCTCGGCCTGCGTCACGATGCGCTCACCCTCAACCACCCGACAGGGATGACCGCATGAACCGCCCCGCGATCCATCACGACACCAAAGCCTGGAAGGCCCAGGTCTGGATCTCCTTCGCCGCTGCCGCCGGCCTGTGCGCCGTCGGCCTGGCCTGGCTGCCGGGCCAGGATCTCGACCGCGCCTTCATGTTCATGGGCTACGGCTTCTGCCTCTCGGCCGCCTTCATGGTCGCCAAGTACGTGCGCGACAACCAGGGCCGGCGCGTCGACACGCCGATGTGGGGCACCGTCGTCTGGGGCGGCTTCGCGCTCGCGATGGCGCTCACCGGCTGGGGCCTGTGGCGCATGGAGATCAACCCGACCTACAAGGCCTTCCTCGGCGTGGCCTGGCTGTTCCTGATCTCCAGCGCGTTCACCTTGGCCAAGACCTTGCGCGACGCACACGAAGCGCAGGCCACGCAGTGAGCAGCAGCATGAACCAGCGCTTCTTCCGCTCCCTCGTCGCCGCGGCCGCGCTGGCCGCGGCCCTGGCCGGCCCGGTGCGCGCGCACCCCACGCCCTCGGACGCCAGCGCGCTGTCGCTGCTGCCGGTGGCGGTGTCGGTGGCCGCGCCCGCGCTGCTGATCTCCGGCGGCGCCGTGCTCACGGTGGTGGCCGTCGAGGCCTCGGCCGAGGGCACGGTGTGGATCCTGGAGCGCGCCTCCGACGGCGCGCGCGCCAGCATCACGCTCTCGGCCATGGCCGCGGGCGGCCTCTCGGTGGCGGCCGGCACGGCGATCACGGTCAGCGCCTTCAGCGCCGGCTGGGTGCTCTCGGCGGCGGGCAAGGCGCTCGCCTACATCCCCAACGCCATCGGCGAGGCGCTGCTCTACAACGAGCGCGTCAGCCGATGAAGGCCGCCTTCGCGATCACGCTCGTGCTCGCGGCAGGCGCAGCCCAGGCAGGGCGCAGCTGCGAGCAACGAGCGCCGGAAGCGCTCAACGTGCAGCGCGCGATGACCCTCGCCCAGCACACCGCCGCCGCGCTCGACGCCAGCGGCGCGCAGGTGGTGCTGCTGGCGCGCGCCGGGCAGGATCTGTCGAAGTACGGCCTGGCCTGGTCGCACCTCGGTCTCGCCTACAAGGACGGCGCGCGCTGGCGCGTGCTGCACAAGCTCAATGCCTGCGGCAGCGCGCGCGCCGACGTCTACCGCCAGGGCCTGGGCGAGTTCTTCCTCGACGACCTGCACGAATACAAGGCCGGCTTCGTGGTGCCGCAGCCGGACCTGCAGGCCAGGCTGCTGCCCGTGCTGCGCGACAACGCGCAGGCGACGCGCCTGCACACGTCCGCCTACAGCATGCTCGCCTACCCCTGGGCGCAGCGCTACCAGCAGAGCAACCAGTGGGCGATCGAGACGCTGGCGATGGCGCAGGCGCCGCAGGCAGCGACGTTCACGCGCGATCGCGCCCAGGCCTGGCTGAAGTTCAGCGGCTACGAGCCGACCACGCTGCACCTGAACGCCTTCACCCGCCTGGGCGCGCGCGCCACCGCGGCCAACATCGCCTTCGACGATCATCCGAACGAGAAGCGCTTCTCGGATCGCATCGAGACCGTCACCGTCGATTCGGTGTTCGCGTGGTTGAATCGCAGCGGGCTGGCCACCCCGGTGCAACTGGTGCGCTGAGCCGAGAACGACAACGACCACGGAGGAAGACTTGCACGATCCGCATCCGACGAATCAGTTCGCGCTGCTGGGCCAGCGCCGCTTCGCGCCCTTCTTCTGGGCGCAGTTTCTCGGCGCCGGCAACGACAACCTGTTCAAGTTCGCCTTCACCGTGATGGTGACCTTCGGCGCCACCAGCGCCAGCGGCCTCGCGCCGGCACTCGTCGTGCAGCTGATCGCGGCGCTGTTCATCCTGCCCTTCCTGCTCTTCTCGGCGACCTCCGGCCAGCTGGCCGACAAGTTCGACAAGGCCCGGCTGATCCGCTTCGTGAAGAACCTGGAGATCGCGATCATGGCGATCGCGCTCTACGGCTTCACCGCGAAGAGCGTGCCGGTGCTGCTGCTGTGCACCTTCCTGCTGGGCGTGCACTCCACGCTGTTCGGCCCGGTGAAATACGCCTACCTGCCGCAGCAGCTCGACGAGCGCGAGCTCACCGGCGGCAACGGCATGGTGGAGATGGGCACCTTCGTGGCCATCCTGCTCGGCAACGTGGTCGGCGGCCTGCTCATCGCGGTGCCCGAGGTCGGCGCGAGCTACGTGGCCTGGAGCTGTCTCGCGCTGGCGCTGCTCGGCCGCGTGAGCGCGCAGTTCGTGCCCCGCGCGCCGGCCACCGATGCGGCGCTGCAGATCAACTGGAACCCGGTCACCGAGACCTGGCGCAACCTGAAGCTCGCGCACGGCAGCATCGTGGTGTTCCGCTCGCTGCTGGGCATCTCGTGGATGTGGTTCTTCGGCGCGGTATTCCTGACGCAGTTTCCCGCCTTCGCGAAAGACGTGCTGGGCGGCAACGAGCAGGTGGCCTCGCTGCTGCTGGTGGTGTTCTCGATCGGCATCGCCACCGGCTCGCTGCTGTGCGAGACGCTCTCGCGCCGCCACGTCGAGATCGGCCTGGTGCCCTTCGGCGCCTTCGGCATGAGCCTGTTCGCGATCGACCTCTGGTTCGCCTCGCGCGGCCTGGTGCACGGCGAGGGCGCGCTCACGCTGGGCCGGTTTCTCGCCCAGCCGGCGCACTGGCGCGTGATGGCCGACCTGGCGCTGCTGGCGCTCTTCGCCGGCCTCTACAGCGTGCCGATGTATGCGCTGATCCAGATGCGCTCGTTGCCCAGCCACCGCTCGCGCATCATCGCCGCCAACAACATCCTCAACGCCCTGTTCATGATCGCCAGCGCGGCGATGGCCGCGCTGCTGCTCAAGGCGGGCGTGACGGTGCCGCAGCTGTTCCTCATCACCGGGCTGCTCAACCTGCTGGTGGCCGGCTACATCTTCCTCGTCGTGCCGGAGTACCTGCTGCGCTTCATCGCCTGGATCGCCACGCGGCTCGTCTACCGCTTCGAGGTGCGCGGCGACGAGCACATTCCCACCGAGGGCGCGGCCATCCTGGTGTGCAACCACGTCAGCTTCGTCGACGCGATCCTGCTGATGGCGGCCAGCCCGCGGCCCATCGTCTTCATCATGGACCACCGCATCTTCAAGCTGCCGGTGCTGGGCACGCTGTTCCGCTTCGCCAAGGCCGTGCCGATCGCGCCGCAGAAGGAAGACCCGCAGGCCTACGAGCAGGCCTTCGCGCGCGCCCGGGCGGTGCTCGACGCCGGCGACCTGCTGTGCATCTTCCCCGAGGGCGCGATCACGCGCGACGGCACGCTCGGCGAATTCAAGGGCGGCGTGATGAAGCTGCTCGAGGCCAACCCGGTGCCGGTGGTGCCGCTGGCGCTGCGCAACCTGTGGGGCTCGTTCTTCTCGCGCATCGAGGGCAACGCGATGAGCAAGCCCTTCCGGCGCGGCTTCTTCAGCCGCGTCGGCCTGGTGGCGGGTGAGCCGGTGCCGCCGGCGCAGGTCACGCCGGGCGGCTTGCGCGAGCGCGTGGGCGCCTTGCTGGCCGCCTGATCAACCTCGCCACAGCGAGGTCAGCACCGCGGGCAGCGGCGGCAAGGGCGGCAGCGGCGGCCAGGGCGTGGCATCGCTGCGCGTCAGGCGCTGCGTGATGGCGCGCTTGAGCGGCGGCAGGTGCTCGGCCACGCGCACCACGGCCTGGCGCACCAGGCGCGCCGCGCCGCGGTCGTCGGTGAACAGGCCGACGATCGCGTTGGTGCCGTGAAAGATCGGCCAGGTCTCGCGCTTGTGAATCGTCTCGTAGGGCTGCAGCACGGCCAGGCTGCCGAGGTCGCGGCCGGCGCGCTGCGCGCTGGCCAGCAGGCCGGCGAGCACGTCGACGCCGTAGAGGCCGAAGTTGTAGCCGTGCGCGGTGACCGGGTGCATGCCCACCGCCGCATCGCCGATCAGCGCGAAGCGCGGCGCGACGAAGCGCTGCGCATACACCGCCACCAGCGGATAGAGGTGGCGCTTGCCGCGCAGCGTGAGCGTGCCCAGCCGCTCGCCGAGCTGCTGCTGCACCCAGGCGGTGAAGCGCGCGTCGTCCCACTGCTGCATCGCCAGCGCCTGGTCGGACGAGACCGTCACCACCATCGAGCTCTCGCCGCCGTTCATCGGCAGCACGGCCAGCGTGTGGCCGATGTGGAAGCACTCCTGCGCCACCGCGCGGTTCGGCTCGCTGTGCGCCATGCGGCAGACGATCACGCTGCGGCCGAAGTCGCGCATCTGCGCGCCGATGCCGGCCTGGCGGCGCGCCTCGGAGAAGCGGCTGTCGGCAGCGACGAGCAGCGGTGCGCGCAACGTCGCCTCGCTGCCGTCGGCCGCGCGGCAGCGCAGCGTGGCGGCGTCGGCCTCGATGGCCAGGCCCAGCACGCGCGTGCCCGGGCGCAGCGTGATGGCCTCGCGGCCTTGCACCGCTTCCCAGCTGGCGCGGCGGATCACGTGGTTGGAGACCAGCCAGCCGAGCTCGTCTTCGCCCGAGCCCTGCGGATCGAAGTGCAGCGGCTGGGGATCGCGGCCGTTGTAGACCTCGGCGGCGCGCAGTGGCGCCACCTCGGCCGCGGGCAGGCGCTCCCACAGGCCGAGGCGGCGCATCAGCACCGCGGCGCGATGCGTCAGCGCGATGTCGCGGCCGTCGGGCGCGGGGTCGGCGAGCGTGGCGGCATCCTGCGCGTCGAGCACGATGCTGCGGATCGACGCATCGGCCAGCGCACGCGCCAGCGCCAGGCCGCTCGGGCCGGCGCCGATGATGAGCACGTCGGTGTCGAAGGGGGCGGCGCTCGGATGCTGCGGCATGGTGGGTACTGCGCGTGACGGGGAGGCCGATCTTCCGCGCCGCTCGCGCGCTTTGGCCTGACCCGCGTCAAGCCAGCGCCACACTCAGGCCAGAGCGAAGGCCCTGTGCAACTGGCCAGCGTCGGCCTGTGTTGAGCCGCCTGCGCTGCGCAATTGCATAGGCGCTTCGCTTCGGCGGCTCAGGCCAGAGCGAAGGCCCTGTGCAACTGGCCAGCGTCGGCCTGAGTTGAGCCGCCTGCGCTGCGCAATTGCATAGGCGCTTCGCTTCGGCGGCTCACACGCCGCGCCGGCGCTGCTCGGTGAACTGTGCCGCGAAGGCCGCGAAGGCGCCAGCGTCGAGGGCCTCGCGCACCTCGCGCATCAGGTTGACGTAGTAGTGCAGGTTGTGGATGCTGGCCAGCATGGGCCCGAGCATCTCGTTGCAGCGGTCGAGGTGGTGCAGGTAGGCGCGGCTGAAATTCGCGCAGGTGTGGCAGCTGCAGGTTTCGTCGACCGGCCGCTCGTCGGTCTTGTAGCGCGCGTTGCGCAGGCGCAGGTCGCCGAAGCGGGTGAAGAGGTGGCCGTTGCGCGCGTTGCGGGTGGGCATCACGCAGTCGAACATGTCCACGCCCTGGCCCACGCCTTCGACCAGGTCTTCCGGCGTGCCCACGCCCATCAGGTAGCGCGGCTTGTGCTCGGGCAGGCGGTGCGGCGTGTGCGCCATGATGCGCTGCATGTCCTCCTTGGGCTCGCCGACGCTGACGCCGCCGATGGCGTAGCCGGGCAGGTCGAGCTCGACCAGCGCCGCGAGAGACTCCTCGCGCAGGCCTTCGAACATGCCGCCCTGCACGATGCCGAAGAGGGCGTTCGGGTTCTCCAGGCGGCCGAACTCGGCCAGGCAGCGCTTCGCCCAGCGCAGGCTCAGCGCCATCGAGGCGCGCGCTTCCTTCTCCGTCGTGATGTGGCCCTTGGTCTCGTAGGGCGTGCATTCGTCGAACTGCATGACGATGTCGCTGTTGAGCACGCGCTGGATCTGCATGCTCACCTCGGGCGTGAGGAACAGCTTGTCGCCGTTCACCGGCGAGGCGAACTTCACGCCCTCCTCGCTGATCTTGCGCATGTCGCCCAGCGACCAGACCTGGAAGCCGCCGCTGTCGGTGAGGATGGGCTTGCCCCAGGCCTCGAAGCGGTGCAGCCCGCCGAACTGCGCGAGGATGTCCAGCCCCGGCCGCAGCCAGAGGTGGAAGGTGTTGCCGAGGATGATCTGCGCGCCCATCGCCTCCAGCGAGGCGGGCATCACGCCCTTGACCGTGCCGTAGGTGCCCACCGGCATGAAGACCGGCGTCTCGACGACGCCATGGTTGAGCGTGAGCCGGCCGCGGCGGGCGCGGCCTTCGGTCTTGAGCAATTCGAACTGCAGCATTCCCCGGATTGTCGGGGAACGCGCGCGGCTACTTCTTCGGCGCTTCCAGCGCGAGGATCCAGCCGACCAGCCGCTTCGCGTCGGCCTCCTTGATCGCCACCGCGTTGGGCGGCATCGCCAGGCCGCTGGCCTGGCCTTTCCAGTGGCTGTCGTAGGGGTTGGAGCCCTTCATCACGATCCCCGTGAGCGTGGCCTGCGCGCTCTTGATGCCCTTGTACTTGGCAGCCACGTCGCGCCAGGCCGGGCCGATCGGCGGCAGGCCGTCCGGGCCCTTGGCGCCGGGTTCGACGTGGTGGCAGATCAGGCAGCCGGCGTTGTTGGCCAGTGCAACCATCGCGTCGTCATGGGTGCCGGCGCTCGCGGCGAAGGGCGCGGCGGCGAGGCAGGCCAGCATGGCCATGCGGGTGCTGTTCTTCATGGGGTCACTCCTCTGTCATCGGGTTCGAATTCGAGCTCATGCTTGGTGGACCCCACGCCGCCCCGGTTGATAGGCGTCAACCGCAAAACTCGTTTTGCCACGATGGAGCACGGCGTCTCGGCGGCGCCACGGCCGCTGCGCCAGCGTGGAACAGCGAACGTTCCAGGAGGAGACCCGAGATGTTGCTTTCACCCCGCCGCAGCGGCCTCGCGCTCGCGGCCGCGCTCGCCCTCGCCGGCTGCGCCGCACCCACCGCGCGCGATGCCTCGCAGGCATCCATCGAGCGCGTGCGCCATGTCGTCGTGATCTTTGCGGAGAACCACAGCTTCGACAATCTCTACGGCCTGTTCCCCGGCGCCGACGGCGTGGCCAATGCGAGCGCCGAGCAGGCCACGCAACTCGACCACGACGGCCAGCCGCTCAAGGAGCTGATCGTCTTCGGCCCGAACGGCAAGCCCGACGCGCGCTTCCCGCGCCTGCCCAACCGGCCCTTCCGCATCGACGCGCCGCCGGTCAGCAAGACCATCAGCGAGATCGTGCCCAGCCCGATCCACGCCTTCTTCCACAACCAGGAGCAGATCAACGGCGGGAAGAACAACCTGTTCGCCGCGATGTCGACCGTGGGCGGCTGGACCATGGGCCACTACGACGGCTCGCAGTTCAAGCTCTGGCAATGGGCGAAGGAGTACACGCTGGCCGATCGCTTCTTCATGGGCGCGTTCGGCGGCTCCTACCTCAACCACCAGTACCTGATCTGCGCCTGCGCGCCGCAGCATGCCGACGCGCCGGCCAGCATGCGCGCCGTGCTCGACGCCGACGGCCGCCTGACCAAGAAGCCCGGCTCGCCCTCGGCCAACGAGGGCGCGGTGCAGGTCTTCAGCGGCGGGCTGGGCGGGCAGGTGACGCCCGACGGCCTCTCGGTGAACACCACCCAGCCGCCCTGGCAGCCCAGCGGCGTGCCGCCGGCCGAAGGCGGCTCGCTCGACGCCGCCGACCCCAAGGGCACGGCATCGCTCGGCCAGCCGCTGCCGCCGCAGCGCGCCAGGACCATCGGCGACACGCTCAGCGCCAAGGGCGTGTCCTGGGCCTGGTATTCGGGCGGCTGGAACGTCGCGCTGGCCGACGGGCGCCAGCCGCCCGCGGTGAAGCGGCAGATGATCTATACGCGCAACGAGGGCAGCCCGATGTTCCAGCCGCATCACCAGCCCTTCAACTACTACGAGCGCTTCGCCCCCGGCACGCCCGATCGCGCCGCGCACATCAAGGACGGCGAAGACTTCGAGCGCGACATCGCCGCCGGCACGCTGCCCGCGGTGAGCTTCTACAAGCCGGCCGGCCGCTACACCCAGCACCCCTCCTACACCGACATCAAGAGCGGTGACGAGCACATGGCCGCGTTGCTCACCAAGCTGCGCGCCAGCCCGCAATGGAAGGACATGCTGATCGTGCTGACCTACGACGAGAACGGCGGCTACTGGGATCACGTGAGCCCGCCCGCCGGCTCCGGCTGGGGCGACCGGCTCGGCCCCGGCACGCGCATTCCGGCGCTGATCGTCGGGCCGAACGTCAAGCGCGGCTTCGTCGACCACACCAGCTACGACACCGGCTCGATCCTCAAATTCATCACCCGGCGTTTCGGCCTCGAGCCGCTGCCGGGCGTGCGCGAGAAGAACGGCGACCTCAGCGCGGCGCTGCAGTGAGCAGTGCCCGGCGGCGGGGCGGCGTGCTCACATCGCCGCCGGGGCGGCGAGCAGCTTGCGGATGAAGTCGCGCGCCAGTGCATCGGCGGCGGCCGGTTCACGCAGGTCGTCCTGCACCGGCGCGCGCACGGTGGCAACGATGTCGCCGGCCAGGCTCTTGAGCCCACCGATCATCGACACCTCGGCGCCGGTGGCGGCCAGCTCGATCTCCAGCAGGTAGCCGGCCGCGCCCTTGAGCGCGTCGTACTCGGTGTCGCCGCCCTTGCCCTTGGCGGCCAGCGCGCGCTCGACCACCGACGGATCGACCAGCCGCACGCGCATGCGCTGCAGCTCGCGCAGCAGCGAGTTCTCGACCAGCTGCACCACCGGGCGGCGCTGCTGCAGCGAGCCGCGCGGTGCCTTGTGCTCCAGCGCGATCGAGATGTTCTCGGTCTCGGTCTTGCCGCCGGCCTGCTTCTCGCTGGCGATCATCACGCGGGCCGTGCCGTCCCAGCCGGCCGGCAGGCGCTCGAGGCGGCGGTCGAAGAACAGCGCCACCGCAGGGCGGCCCTGCCTGGTGTACCAGTCCTGCAGCGTCGAGCCCGGTGCGGCGGCCACCTGCAGCGAGCCGGTCTCGCCGACATCGCCGGCATGCGCCGCCGTGGGCTTGTGCGGCGCGACCACGCCGGGCTCGACCGGCGTGGTCAGCATGCGCTCGGTCTCGAACAGCTGCGCCTGCGCGCCGGCCGAGGCCAGCGCCAGCAGCGCGCCCATCGACAGTGCCGCGGCGCGCATCAGCGTGCCTCCCGCACTTCGACGAGGTAGTGCGCCACCTGTGACGTCAGCGTCGAGCTGCCTTCGTAGACGCCGACGCCGTTGGCATCGAGCACGATGCGGTTCCAGGCGCTGGCGCGGTCCACCGGTGCATAGCCACTGTCGTAGAAGCTGACGCGCGCCTCGATCACCTGGGTGAAGTCGGTGCGGTTGCGCAGCTGCGCGATCACCTTCAGCGTGCCGGTCGGCGTGCGCCGCGAGCCCTGGCTCTCGACCGCGATCCTGCCGGCCTTCACGCCCTGCAGGCTGCGGTCGAGGACCACGACCTGGTCGTACTGGATGCGCGCATCGGGCGCGAGCTTGTCGTCGACGCGCTGCGCCAGCTTGGCGCCTTCGGTGAACTGCGGCTGCGCGCAGCCGACGAGCAGGGCGGCCAGGGCCAGCGCGAACAGGGGAGTCTTCATCGTGTGTCCTTGCAAGTCTTTGGGGTCGGTTCAGCGCCGTGTCTTGATCCAGACGAGTCGGCGGCCCTTGGGGTCGGTCCATTCGCGGCGCACCAGCTCGTCGCTGGCCACCGGTTGCCCGGCCTCGTCGAACAGCTTCAGTTCGCCCAGCGGCGCGGCGGCGGCGCCCAGCGTGGCCAGGTGCAGGCTCTCGGGCAGGTTGGCCCAGTAGCGCACGTCGGCGCGCGGCTTCACGTTGGCCGACACCAGCGAGACGATCGCGCCGGCCGCGGCCAGCCCGCCGAGCGCGCGGCCGGCACTGCCGTCGAGCGCGACGTTGATCAGCGCGCCCTCGCTGGCCAGGTTGGCGGCCGCGTCGCCGATCGCGCCGGTGGCCTTCTGGAAGCTGACCTTGCCGTCGATGATGCGGTCGATCGCTCGCGCGCCGCGGTGGGTGGCCTGCACGTACAGGTCTTCCATCGGGTACAGGCGCAGTGGCGTGGCGCCCTGGGCAATCTCGATGCGCTTTTCCGGCGTGCGCTTGGCGCGGCGGTAGACGATCTCGTGGTTGCCCACACCGTCGCCGATCTTGCGCGGCGCGCCGGCCAGCTCGGCCACCACCAGCATGCCGGCGTCGGGCGAAGGCGGTGTCCAGTCCTTGCGGTCCTTCGCCACCTCGGCATAGGCCTCGGCGGCCTGCGCGGTGTCGCCGAGCATCTGGCTGCACCAGCCGTCGAGGAACATCAGCGTCGCGAAGCCGGAGCGGTAGCGCTGCTCCTCGGCGAACGAGCTCTGCATCAGCGCGGTGCGGAACGACGCGCGTGCGTTCTCGTAGTCGGCCTCGGTCAGGTAGACCAGGCCGCGGTAGTAGAAGGCCATCGCGCGCTCGTAGGGCTCGCCCTTGAAGTCCTTCGCGCCTTCCTCGTACCACAGCGAGCGCGCCTTGGCCGCGCCCTCGGCGTTGGAGTACACGCTCTCGATCGCGTCGAGCGCCTCGTCGAGGTGGCGCGTGGCCACGTCGAGCTTCGCCTCGCGCAGCGCCGCCACGCCGGCCTGCAGCTGGTACAGCGTGCGGTCTTTGGACTCGGCGCGCTCGAGCGCGGCCTCGGTCTCGGCCAGGCTGCGCGCGTGCGCAGCGGGCGCGAGCGCCGCGCCGCACGCCATCAGCGCAGCGGCGGCGACGGCGCGCCACGCGGTGCCGCCGGGCCGTGCAGGCTCAGCGATACACCACGTCATCCTGGGCTTCCTTCTTGAACTCGTACAGCCCGCTCCAGGCGATGTTGCCGTACTCGAGGTCGATCAGCTCGAAGGTGATCTGGTGGTAGCGCGACACCGTGCCGTTCCTGGTCGATGCGGCGTCCATCGAGACGATGCGCCCGCCGAGGCGGAAGTCGGCGCCGGCCTGAGCCTTGGTCGAGCGGATCGTGCCGGCATCGGCGCCGCCCTCGCGCTTGAGCTCGCGCTCCTTCGCGACCATGTCGCCGTAGTGGCGCCCGAGGAAGACCATGCGGCCGGCGGCCGAGCGGTTGAGCTCCACGCGCAGCCGGTCGGTGATCGCGTTCTTGTTGATGCGCGAGCTGCTGTCGTTGCTGAAGTAGGCCGAGTCGATGATGATGCGCGGCGCCTTGGCGCGGCCGGCAATCTCCGGCGTGGCGAGGATGTCGCGCATCATCTGGTCGGTCATCGAGATCACGTCCTGCGACTCGACGCCGACCCCGGCGACCTTGCTCGACGTGGTGGCCGCATCGGCGTAGACGGTCTTGCGGCCGGCGCTGTTGTCGAGGCCGGAGTTGACCGTCACGCAGCCCGACAGCGCGAAGGCGGCGGCAGCCGCCGCGCCCAGGCGCACGAAGGTGGAAGGCATGGCGTGCGTCATGGTTCGGTCAGCGCGCCGCGCGCGAGGCGGCGACGATCGCCGGGTAGTAGGCCTGCTTCAGGTCGGGGTAGATCTTCTGCGTCAGGTCGAGCACCTCGGCGAAGTCCTTGTGGCTGGAGTTCCTCGCGTACATGTAGACGGCCAGCTCGTTGACGGTGTTGAACGACATGTCGGAGTTGGCCTTGATGAACTCCTCGCCGCCGACCATCTTCAGCGCGACCTGGCGGCCCACCGATTCACCGACGCTCTGGCCCAGCCAGCCGCCGACGAAGGGAATGCTCTCGGCCAGCTTGGCGCCGGCCTGTGCGCCGACGAAGCCGCCGACGCCGGCACCGGCGCTGGCCGCACGGCCCTTCTCGACCCACGGGGCCACGGTGCCGTCCTCGGTGTAGGGCGACATGTACTTGCCGGTGTTGCCCAAGATCGGCGACGGGGCCTTGATGGCCTGCGGAGCCGCGAGTTGCGGCGCACTGGCGCAGGCGCCGAGGGTGAGTGCCAGGGCCAGGATCGTCAGGGTCTTTTTCATCGTCACGCAGTGGGGGTTGAACGTGATGCGATGGTGCAAACGAGGACGCATCGCGCGCATCGACCGGATGGCCGATGCAGCGTGAACAGCGCCACGCGGCCCGCGTCGGCGTGCGACGCTTGCGTGATCCCTTGCGCTCGCCCGCCCTGCGGCTCAGCGTTCCAGCAACATCGCGTCGCCGTAGCTGAAGAAGCGGTAGCGCTGCGCGATCGCGTGGCGGTACAGCGCCATCACGCGCTCGTGGCCGGCGAAGGCGCTCACCAGCATCATCAGCGTGCTCTTGGGCAGGTGGAAGTTGGTGACCAGCCGATCGACGACGCGGAACCGGAAGCCCGGCGTGATGAAGATGTCGGTGTCGCGCGCGCCGGCGATCAGTTCACCGCCGAGCGCGGCCGATTCGAGCGCGCGCAGCGTGGTGGTGCCCACCGCCACCACGCGCCGGCCGGCCGCGTGCGCTGCGGCCACGGCCTCCACGGTGGCCTGCGGCACCTCGAACCATTCGCTGTGCATGCGGTGCTCGGCGAGGTTCTCGCTGCGCACCGGCTGGAAGGTGCCGGCGCCCACGTGCAGCGTCACGCTCGCAACGGCGATGCCGCGCTCGTGCAGCGCGGCCAGCACGCCGGCATCGAAATGCAGCGCCGCGGTCGGCGCGGCCACCGCGCCGGGGTGCTTCGCGAACACGGTCTGGTAGCGGCGCTCGTCGTCGGCGCTGTCGGCATGCGTGATGTAGGGCGGCAGCGGCACATGACCGTGGCGTTCGAGCAGCACGAGCGGATCAGCAGGAAAACGCAGATGGAAGAGCGAACCGTCCGGCCCGCCGCGGCCGAGCACCTCGGCTTCGAAGGACGACTCACCATCGCCGCTGACGAAGCGCACGCGGCTGCCCGCCTTGGGTGACTTGCTGGCGCGCAGATGCGCCAGCACCTCGCGCGGCGGCAGCACGCGCTCGACCAGCGCCTCCACCGCGCCGCCGCTCGCCTTGGCGCCGAGCAGGCGTGCCTTGATGACGCGCGTGTCGTTGAAGACCAGCAGGTCGCCGGGCTCGAGCAGCGCGGGCAGTTCGCGGAAGACGCGGTCGACCGGCACGGCGCCGCTGGCATCGAGCAGCCGCGAGGCGGAGCGCTCGGCGGCGGGGTGCTGGGCGATCAGCTCGGCCGGCAGTTCGAAATCGAAGTCGGCGAGCGTGTAGGAACGATCGGAGGGCATGAAGGCTTGACCGGCCTGGGCCCGAGGGCGCAACGGCCGCTCAGTGCGTGGCGGCCGGCGGCGCGGGCGGCGCCGCGATCCGTTCGGAGCGATCCCAGGCTAGCGCGGAGAGGGCGCTGACGGCGACGACGACGACGAGAACCAGGGCGATGCGGGCGACGAGGCGCATGGGGCGGGCAGGCGGGCGGCGAGACGACAGGGCGCGATGCTACGCCTTGGCGGCGCGCCTGCCGGTAGAGCGGGCTGTCGGAATGTGTCCAAGGGTGGCCGGCCGGATGCGGCGCGCCACGCGCGGCGGGCGGATGTCACGCCCGCAGCGGCGAGAATCCGCCTCCATGGCCGAGGCCGCCCCCCCGTCGAACGAGAACAAGCCGAAGTCCGCGCCGCAGCGCGCGCTCGAGAAGCTCGGCCTCACGCGCGACATCGACCTCGCGCTGCACCTGCCGCTGCGCTACGAGGACGAGACGCAACTCACCCCCATCGCCGCACTGCGCGACGGCGACATCGCACAGGTGGAAGGCGTGGTGACCGACAGCCGCGTGCAGTTCCGCCCGCGCCGCCAGCTGGTGGTGAAGCTGCACGACGGCGCGAATGATCTGGTGCTGCGCTTCCTGCACTTCTACCCCTCGCACCAGAAGACGCTCGCCGAAGGCGCGCGCCTGCGCGTGCGCGGCGAGGCGCGCGGCGGCTTCTTCGGGCTGGAGATGGTGCACCCGAGCTTCAAGGCGGTGAGCGAGGGCGCGCCGCTGGCGCGTGCGCTCACGCCGGTCTACCCGAGCACGGCGCAGCTGCCGCAGGCCTACTTGCGCAAGGCGGTCGCCTCCGGCCTGGCGCACGCCGATCTCGGCGAGCTGCTGCCACCCGGCAGCGTGCCCCGTCAGCTGCCGACGCTGCGCGAGGCGCTGGCCTTCCTGCACCACCCGGCGCCGGACGTGAGCCTGGCCACGCTGGAAGACCACAGCCACCCGGCCTGGCAGCGCCTCAAGTTCGAGGAACTGCTGGCCCAGCAGCTTTCGCAGCTGAAGGCCAAGCTCGAACGCGAGCGCCAGCGCTCCCCGGCCTTCGCCCTGCGTGCCGGCGGCCTGCAGGAGAAGCTGCTGGCGGCGCTGCCCTTCGCGCTGACCGAGGCGCAGCGCCGCGTGGTCGAGGAGATCGCGCGCGACCTCGGGCGCGAGACGCCCATGCACCGCCTGCTGCAGGGCGACGTCGGCTCGGGCAAGACCGTGGTGGCCGCGCTCGCCGCCGCCATCGCCATCGAAGAGGGCTGGCAATGCGCGCTGATGGCGCCCACCGAGATCCTCGCCGAGCAGCACCTGCGCAAGCTGGTCGGCTGGCTGACGCCGCTGGGCATCACGGTGGCCTGGCTCACCGGCAGCCGCAAGGGCAAGGCGCGCACGCAGATGCTGGCGCAGATCGCCTCCGGCGAAGCCGCGCTGGTGGTGGGCACGCATGCGGTGATCCAGGATCAGGTGGAGTTCGCCAAGCTGGGCCTGGCGATCATCGACGAGCAACATCGCTTCGGCGTGCAGCAGCGGCTGGCGTTGCGCAGCAAGCTGCAGGACGGCCCGCTCGAGCCGCACACGCTGATGATGTCGGCCACGCCCATTCCGCGCACGCTGGCGATGACGCTGTTCGCCGACCTCGACATCAGCACCATCGACGAGCTGCCGCCCGGCCGCACGCCGGTGGTCACCAAACTGTTCGCCGAGGACAAGCGCGACGCGGTGATCGCGCGCATCCGCGACGAGGTGGCGGCCGGCCGGCAGGTCTACTGGGTCTGCCCGCTGATCGAGGAGAGCGAGACGCTCGACCTGCGCAACGCCACCGCCACCCACCAGCAGCTCTACGAGGCGCTGCCCGGGCAGATGGTCGGCCTGCTGCACGGCCGCATGCCGGCGGCCGAGAAGGCAGCGGTGATGTCGCTCTTCAGCGGCGGGCAGATGGGCGTGCTGGTGTCGACCACGGTGATCGAGGTCGGCGTCGACGTGCCCAATGCCTCGCTGATGGTGATCGAGCATGCCGAGCGCTTCGGCCTCTCGCAGCTGCACCAGCTGCGCGGGCGCGTCGGGCGCGGCGCGGTGGCCAGCGTGTGCGTGCTGCTCTACACGACGCCGCTGTCGGACACCGCCAAGTCGCGCCTGAAGGCGATGATCGAGACCACCGACGGCTTCGAGATCGCGCGCCGCGATCTGGAGATCCGCGGCCCCGGCGAGTTCTTCGGCGCACGCCAGTCGGGTGCGCCGCTGCTGCGCTTCGCCGATCTCAGCGAAGACGAGCCGCTGCTGCGGCTCGCCCGCACGGCGGCGCAGCAGCTGCTCGCCCAGCGCCCGCAGGCTGCCGAGCGCCACATCGCGCGCTGGCTGGGCTCGAAGACCGACTACCTGAAAGCCTAGAAATGCATCTGGTAGCGGGCGCCGTCCGAGAAGAGACAGCTGCCCGTGCCCTGGCCCGGCGCGCTGATCTGGTAGTCGCACTGCACGCTGATGCCGCGCGGGCCCCAGGCGTTGGCGATGCCGCGCCGCGCACCGCCGACACGCGTGGCTTCTCCTTGCAGGGTGTCGCCGAGATAGCCGACGCTGAAGGTGCCGCGGCCGGTGTGGACATCGAGCACGGTGGCGACCAGCATGCCGCCCGCGTTGGCCTGCGCATTGGCGGGATAGAGGCGCACGTTGAGCAGCGTGGGCTGCGGTGCCGCGGGCGGCGGCGGTGGCGTGACCACCGTGACGCTGCCGCCCTCGCGCGATGCGGCCGGATAGGGCTGGCCGGTGCGCGGATCGACCGGAACGACCACGCAGGCGGACAGGGCGCCGGCGGCGAGCAATGCGGAGAAGACGAGACGCGAACGTGAGGCTGTGTCCATGAGGTATCGGAGTGCGCGGCACATGCCGCCCGCGCAGGTTCGGCTGCGACGCGCGGCGGCGCAAGCGCTCAGCGCGCCGGTACAGCGCGACGATGCCCACAGGCGCACGCCGCGATGCGCCGCGCTGCCATACTTCACCGCATGACGCTCACCGAACTCCGCTACATCGTCGCCGTGGCCCGCGAGAAGCATTTCGGGCGTGCCGCCGAGGCCTGCTTCGTCTCGCAGCCGACGCTGAGCGTGGCGATCAAGAAGCTCGAGGAAGAGCTCGACGTGAAGATCTTCGAGCGCGGCGCCAACGAGGTGAGCGTCACGCCGCTGGGCCAGGAGATCGTGCGCCAGGCGCAGTCGGTGATCGAGCAGGCGCAGGCCATCAAGGAGATCGCCAAGCGCGGCAAGGATCCGATCTCGGGCCCGCTGCGCATGGGCGTGATCTACACCATCGGGCCCTACCTGCTGCCCGATCTGGTGAAGCAGGCGATCGAGCGTGTGCCGCAGATGCCGCTGATCATCCAGGAGAACTTCACCGCCAAGCTGCTGGAGATGCTGCGCACCGGCGAGCTCGACGCGGCCATCATGGCTGAGCCCTTTCCCGACACCGGCCTCGCGGTGGCGCCGCTCTATGACGAGCCCTTCATGGCGGCGGTGCCCAAGTCGCACCCGCTCGCCAAGCGCAAGAGCCTCTCCGCCGAAGAGCTGAAGAACGAGACCATGCTGCTGCTCGGCACCGGGCACTGCTTCCGCGATCACGTGCTCGAGGTCTGCCCAGAGTACGCGCGCTTCTCCAGCGACGCCGAGGGCATACGCAAGAGCTTCGAGGGCAGCTCGCTCGAGACCATCAAGTACATGGTCGCCTCGGGCATGGGCGTCACGGTGGTGCCGCAACTCAGCGTGCCCAAGGAGCCGCAGGCGCACGTCACCTACATCAAGTTCGCGGCGCCGGTGCCGACGCGCCGCGTGGTGCTGGTGTGGCGGCGCACCTTCACGCGCTACGAGGCGATCGCCGCGCTGCGCAACTGCATCTACGCCTGCGAGCTGCCGGGCGTGAAGCGCCTGAGCGACTGAGCTCGCGGAGCCTATCGGGCCGATAGCCGCCGTGGCTATCGCGCCCTTCGAGCGAATCGCTTGGACGCGCCGTGCGCGCCTTCCTAGAGTCGACGCATCCCTTCAGCGTCCACGACAGGAGAGCACGATGACCCGACCCGCATCCGAATC
Source organism: Piscinibacter sp. (assembly GCA_017983795.1). GTDB lineage: Bacteria > Pseudomonadota > Gammaproteobacteria > Burkholderiales > Burkholderiaceae_C > Piscinibacter. The sequence continues at coordinate 105,292 of JAGOAS010000007.1, read as the reverse complement.
GCAAGCCGCCGGTTGCCCGTTCGCACACGGCGCGAACAGCACCACCCAGGCCGGCGCGCGCAGCAACCGCGACTGGTGGCCCGAGCAACTGAACCTCGCCATCCTGCACCAGCACGCCCCGAAGTCCGACCCGATGGGCGCGGGCTTCGACTACGCCAAGGAATTCAAGAGCCTCGACCTCGACGCCGTCGTGGCCGATCTGCACGCGCTGATGACCGACTCGCAGGACTGGTGGCCGGCCGACTGGGGCCACTACGGCGGCCTGTTCATCCGCATGGCCTGGCACAGCGCCGGCACCTACCGCATCGCCGACGGCCGCGGCGGCGCCGGCAGCGGCAACCAGCGCTTCGCGCCGCTGAACAGCTGGCCCGACAACGGCAACCTCGACAAGGCGCGCCGCCTGCTGTGGCCGATCAAGCGCAAGTACGGCCGCAAGCTCTCCTGGGCCGATCTGATGATCCTGGCCGGCAACGTCGCGCTCGAATCCATGGGCTTCAAGACCTTCGGCTTCGCCGGCGGCCGGCCCGACATCTGGGCGCCCGAGGAAGACATCGACTGGGGCGCCGAGACGAAGTGGCTCGCCACCAGCCAGGAGCCGAACAGCCGCTACGCGGGCGAGCGCGCGCTGGCCAATCCGCTCGCCGCGGTGCAGATGGGCCTGATCTACGTGAACCCGGAAGGCCCGGACGGCAAGCCCGACCCGGTGGCCTCGGGCCGCGACGTGCGCGAGACCTTCGCCCGCATGGCGATGAACGACGAGGAGACCGTAGCGCTCGTCGCCGGCGGCCACACCTTCGGCAAGGCGCATGGCGCGGGCGACCCGAAGCTGGTCGGCCCCGAGCCGGAGGCCGCGGCGATCGAAGAGCAGGGCCTGGGCTGGAAGAACGCGCACGGCACTGGCAAGGGCGCGCACACCACCACCAGCGGCATCGAAGGCGCGTGGAAGCCCAACCCGACGCGCTGGGACAACGGCTATTTCGACATGCTGTTCGGCTACGAATGGGAGCTGACGCGGAGCCCGGCCGGCGCCCAGCAGTGGGTGGCCAAGAACGTGAAGCCCGAGCACATGATTCCCGACGCGCACGACCCGGCGAAGAAGCACCCGCCGATGATGACCACGGCCGATCTCTCGCTGCGCTTCGACCCGGCCTACGAGAAGATTTCGCGGCGCTTCCACCAGAACCCGCAGGCCTTCGCCGACGCCTTCGCGCGCGCCTGGTTCAAGCTGACGCACCGCGACATGGGCCCGCGCGCCCGCTACCTGGGCAATCGGGTGCCCAAGGAAGTGCTGGTCTGGCAGGACCCGGTGCCGCCGGTCGAGCACCCGCCGGTGAACGCGCAGGACATCGCGGCGCTGAAGCGCAAGCTGCTGGCCTCGGGCCTCAGCACCGCGCAGCTGGTGCGCACCGCCTGGGCCTCGGCCTCGACCTTTCGCGGCAGCGACAAGCGCGGCGGCGCCAACGGCGCGCGCATCCGCCTCGCGCCGCAGAAGGACTGGGCCGCCAACGACCCGGCCGAGCTGGCGCGCGTGCTGCAGGTGCTCGAAGGCGTGCGCGAGGAGTTCAACGCCTCGGCCGCCGGCGGCCGCAAGGTCTCGCTGGCCGACCTGATCGTGCTCGGCGGCGGCGCCGCCATCGAGGCGGCCGCGAAGCTGGCGGGCCACGACGTGGTCGTGCCCTTCACGCCGGGCCGCAACGACGCGTCACAGGAGCAGACCGACGCCGATTCTTTCGCCGTGCTCGAGCCGCAGGCCGACGGCTTCCGCAACTTCGCCAAGCCGGGGCTCGCCGCCACGGCGCCCGAGCGGCTGATCGACAAGGCGCAGCAGCTCGGCCTCGGTGCACCGGAGATGACGGTGCTGGTCGGCGGCCTGCGCGTGCTCGGCGCCAATGCCGGCGGCAGCACGCTGGGCGTATTCACCGCGCGGCCGGGCGTGCTCAGCAACGACTTCTTCGTCAACCTGCTCGACATGGGCACGCAGTGGCAGCGTTCGGCAAGCGAAGGCGTGCTCGAAGGGCGTGACCGCCAGAGCGGCGCGCCGAAGTGGAGCGCGACTAACGTCGACCTCGTCTTCGGCTCCAACTCGCAGCTGCGTGCCATCGCCGAGGTCTACGGCTCGGCGGACGCGCAGCGCAAGTTTGTCGACGACTTCGTCGCCGCCTGGGCGAAGGTGATGAACCTCGATCGCTTCGACCTCGCCTGAACGAAGAGCACGCCGTCATTGGCTCGACCCCGCCACTTCGCTACAGTGGCGGGGTTTTGTCTCGCCCAGGACCTTCGCCGTGCGCATCGCGATCCTGACCTTCGACGGTTTCAACGAGCTCGACTCGTTCATCGCGCTGGGCCTGCTCAACCGCCTCGGCGCGCAGGGCTGGAAGGCGGAGATCGCGAGCCCCACCTCGCACGTCACCTCGATGAACGGGGTGACGGTGCAGGCGCAGCGCCCGCTGGAGTTCGCCAACCAGGCCGACGCGGTGATCTTCGGCAGCGGCATCTACACCCGCGCCATCGCCGAGAACAGCCAGCTGCTCGACCGCCTGCGCTTGGACCCCTTGCGCCAGCTGATCGGCGCGCAGTGCTCGGGCACGCTGCTGCTGGCGCGGCTCGGGCTGCTGGCCGACATGCCGGCCTGCACCGACCTCATCACCAAGCCCTGGGTCATCGAAGCCGGCGTGCGCGTGATCGATGCGCCCTTCCATGCGCGCGGGCCGGTGGCCACGGCGGGCGGCTGCCTCGCCTCGCAGTACCTGGCGGCGTGGATGATGGCCAGCCGCGCCGGCTTCGATGCCGCGGCCCAGGCGCTGCACTACGCCGCGCCGGTGGGCGAGAAGGACGCCTACGTCGAGCGGCTGCTGCAGGTGGTGCGGCCCTTCGTGGATGCGAGCGCCGCCTGAGCGCCTGGCCACGCCGGGCGCCTGGTGGAGCCTGGCGCCCGAGGCGCTGCTGGCCGCGCTGCGCTCCGGCCGCGAAGGCCTGAGCCCGCGCGAGGCCGCGCAGCGCTGGCGAACCCACGGGCCGAATACGGTGCGCGCCGACGAGGCGCCGGCTTGGCCGCGCCTGCTGCTGCGCCAGTTCACCAACCCGCTGGTGCTGATCCTGCTCTTCGGCGCGGCGGTCTCGCTGCTGCTGCACGAGCGCACCGAGGCCGCCATCATCCTCGTCATCGTGGCCGGCAGCGCGCTGCTCGGCTTCGTGCAGGAGTGGCGCGCCTCGGCGGCGATAGCGCGGCTGCGGCGCCGGCTCGCGCTGCACGCCCAGGTGCAACGCGGTGGCGCCTGGCACACGCTGCCGACCTCGCGCCTGGTGCCGGGCGACATCGTGCGCCTGGCCGCCGGCCACCTCGTGCCGGCCGACGCACTGCTGCTGGAGGCCAAGGATTTTCTCGTCACCGAGGCCGCGCTCACCGGCGAATCCATGCCGGTGGAGAAGCGCCCCGGCACTTGTGATGCGAACGCGCCGCTGGCGCGGCGCGAGAACTGCGTCTTCCTCGGCTCCTCGGTGCGCAGCGGCACGGCCACCGTGCTGGTGGCGGCCACCGGGCCCGACACCGCCTTCGGCGCGGTGGCCGCGCGCCTCGCGCAGCGCGAGCCCGAGACCGACTTCGCGCGCGGCGTGCGCCGCTTCGGCGAGCTGCTGCTGCGCGTGATGATCGTGATGGTGCTGTTCGTCGTGCTGGTCAACCAGTGGCTGGGCCGGGCTATGGTGGAGTCGCTGATGTTCGCGGTGGCGCTGGCCGTGGGGCTTTCGCCCGAGCTGCTGCCGGCCATCGTCAGCGTCACCGTCGCGCGCGGCGCGCACGCCATGGCACGGCGCGGCGTGCTGGTGCGGCGCCTGGAGGCGATCGAGAACCTGGGCAGCATCGACGTGCTCTGCACCGACAAGACCGGCACGCTCACCGTCGGGGACATGGCGCTGTCTGGCGCGCTCGGCCCCGACGGCCAGGCCTCGGCGCGCGTGCTGCGCTGGGCGCATGCCAATGCCGCACTCGAGACCGGCATCGCCAATGCGCTCGACGCGGCCTTGGTGGCCGCCGGCCAGGTGCAGGGCCTGAGCGTGGAGGCCTTTCGCAAGATCGACGAGATTCCCTACGACTTCCAGCGCCGGCGGCTCACCATCGTGGTCGCCGAGGAAACGGCCGGTGAAGGCACGCATCGGATCATCACCAAAGGCGCCTTCGACAACGTGCTCGCGGCCTGCGCCCAGGTGCGCGCGGGCGAGCAAGCGCGAGCGCTCGACGACGCCGAACGCCGGCGCCTCGCGGAGATGTTCCGCGCGCGCAGCGAAGAAGGCTTCCGCGTGCTCGGCCTGGCGACGCGGCGCGTGCCGGCGCAAGCGCACTACACGCTGGCCGACGAGGCCGGCATGTGCTTCGAGGGCCTGTTGCTCTTCCTCGACCCGGTCAAGCCCGGCGCGGCGCAGACGCTGCGCGAGCTCGCCGCGCTCGGCATCCGCGTCAAGGTGATCACCGGCGACAACCGCCACGTGGCGGCGCATGTGGCGGGCGCGTTGGGCCTGTCGACCGACACGCTGCTCACCGGCGAGCAGCTCGCCGCGATGCGCGACGAGGCGCTCTGGCAGCAGGCGCGCCACGCCGACGTATTCGCCGAGATCGACCCGCAGCAGAAGGAGCGCATCGTGCACGCGCTGCAGCGCACCGGCCATGCGGTGGGCTACCTCGGCGACGGCATCAACGACGCGCCGGCGCTGCACGCCGCCGATGTCGGCATCTCGGTCGACCAGGCGGTGGACGTGGCGCGCGAGAGCGCCGACATCGTGCTGCTGCGCCCCGATCTCGACGTGCTGCGCCGCGGCGTCGAGGACGGCCGGCGCACCTTCGCCAATACGCTCAAATACATCGGCATCACCACCAGCGCCAACTTCGGCAACATGGTGAGCATGGCGCTGGGCACGCTGTTCCTGCCCTTCCTGCCGCTGGCGGCCAAGCAGATCCTGCTCAACAACTTCCTCTCCGACCTGCCCTCGATCGCGATCTCCACCGACCGCGTCGACCCCGAGCGCCTGGCCGCGCCGCAGCGCTGGCAGGTGAAAGACCTGCAGCGTTTCATGATCGTCTTCGGGCTGATCTCGACGGTATTCGACCTGCTCACCTTCCTGTTGCTGCACCGCTGGTTCCACGCCGACGAGGCGACCTTCCAGACCGCCTGGTTCAGCGTCTCGCTGCTCACCGAGCTGGCCGTGGTGCTGGTGCTGCGCACGCGCGGCGCGTTCTGGCGCAGCGCGCCCAGCCCGCTGCTGTGGGGCACCACGGCGGCGGTGGGCGTGCTGGCGCTGCTGCTGCCGCTGCTCGCGCCGGTGCAGAGCCTGTTCGGCTTCGTCGCGCTCTCGCCTTCGCTGCTAGCCGCGCTGCTGGGCGTGGTGCTGGCCTACCTCGTCGCCACCGAATTGCTCAAGCGGCTCATCGGCGCCGCGTGACCTTCAAAGGTCGTCGATCGTCTTCGGCCAGCTGGCCTTGAGCAATCGCGACAGCGCGCGGTCGGCGAGCAGCTTGCCGCCGGTCTGGCAGCGTGCGCAGTAGTTGGTCTCGTTGTCGGCGTGCACGATGCGCTGCACCGGCGTGCCGCACACCGGGCAGGGCTGGCCATAGCGGCCGTGCACCGCCATCTCGGGGTGGAAGGCCGAGACCTTCTTCGGCCAGCCGCCGGCCTTGCTGGCCTCGTCGCGCAGGCGTTCGGTCCATTCGAGCAGCACCTCGCGCGTGGCCGCGTGCAGGCGCTGCAGCGCCGCGTCGTCGAGCGCGCGCGTCAGCGTGACCGGCGAGAGCCGCGCACGATGCAGGATCTCGTCGGAATAGGCGTTGCCGATGCCGCTGAAGAGGCGCGGGTTCGTCAGCGCACGCTTGAGGGTGTGGTTCTCGGCCTTCAGGCGCTCGGCGAAGGTGGCGAGGTCGGCCGCGAGCGGCTCCACGCCGCCCGGGTCGGCCGCCGCCAGCGCCTCGCGGCCCGCCAGCAGATGCAGCGAGGCGCGGCGCTGCGTGCCGGCTTCGGTCAGCACCAGCGTGCCGGCGTCGAACTCGAGCGCCAGCAGGGCGGACTTCGCCGGCTTGGCACCGGCGGCCAGCCACTGCAGGCGGCCGGCGATCATCAGGTGGATGACGAGGAAGAGATCACCCTCGAGCGTGATCGCGACGCGCTTGCCGAGCCGCTCCAGCCCCGTCACGCGCCGGCCCTCGGCCGAGGCGATGGGCGGCACGGCGGTGCGCAGCACGAAGGGGTTCATCACGCGCACGCGCTGCAGCGTCGCGCCCGCCAGCTTCGCGGCCAGGCTCTCGACGTAGACGGTGATGTCGGGCAGCTCGGGCATGCGGCGCAGTGTGCCTGCGCCGTGCCTCGGGGCTCAACGGGGATAATCGCGGCCCCATGTCCGATCTCACGCCCCAGGTCCGGCGCCGCCGCACCTTCGCCATCATCTCCCACCCCGACGCCGGCAAGACCACGCTGACGGAGAAGCTGCTGCTGTTCTCCGGCGCGATCCAGATCGCCGGCTCGGTGAAGGCGCGCAAGGCCTCGCGCCATGCGACCTCGGACTGGATGGAGATCGAGAAGCAGCGCGGCATCTCGGTGGCCTCGTCGGTGATGCAGATGGAATACCGCGACTGCGTCATCAACCTGCTCGACACGCCCGGCCACCAGGACTTCTCCGAAGACACCTACCGCGTGCTGACCGCGGTGGACGCCGCGCTGATGGTGATCGACGCGGCCAACGGCGTCGAGCCGCAGACACGGCGGCTGCTGCAAGTCTGCCGCGCGCGCAACACGCCCATCCTCACCTTCGTCAACAAGATGGACCGCGAGGTGCAGGAGCCGCTCTCGCTGATGGACGAGATCGAGCGCGAGCTCGGCATGTCGGTCGTGCCCTTCACCTGGCCGGTGGGCATGGGCAAGCTGTTCGGCGGCGTGCTCGATCTGCGCAAGGACCAGATGCGCGTGTTCTCGCCGGGCGAAGACCGCATGAAGGACAGCGGTGACGAGATCATCGACGGCCTCGCCAACCTCGCGCTGGCCGAGCGCTTCGGCGCCGCCTATGCGCAGGCGGCCGGCGAGGTGGAGCTGGTGCGCGAAGCCGCGCCGGCTTTCGACGAGCGGCAGTTCCTCGAAGGCCACCAGACGCCGATGTTCTTCGGCTCGGCGATCAACAACTTCGGCGTGCAGGAAGTGCTGGACGCGCTGGTCGACCTGGCGCCGCCGCCCGGCTCGCGCCACGCCATCCAGCGCGAGGTGCAGCCCGACGAGACGAAGTTCAGCGGCGTGGTGTTCAAGATCCAGGCCAACATGGACCCGGCGCACCGCGACCGCATCGCCTTCGTGCGCGTGGCCTCGGGCCGCTTCGAGCGCGGCATGAACCTGAAGGTGGTGCGCTCCGGCAAGACGCTGCGGCCGAATACGGTGGTCACCTTCATGAGCCAGAAGCGCGAGCTGCTCGACGAGGCCTTCGCCGGCGACATCATCGGCATCCCCAACCACGGCGTGCTGCAGCTCGGCGACACGCTGACCGAGGGCGAGGCGCTGCAGTACACCGGCCTGCCCTTCTTCGCGCCGGAGATGTTCCGCACCGTCGAGGTGGCCGACCCGCTGCGCACCAAGCAGCTGCGCGCCGGCCTGACGCAGCTCGGCGAGGAGGGCGCGATCCAGGTATTCCGCCCGGTGGGCGGCTCGATGCTGCTGCTCGGCGCGGTCGGCCAGCTGCAGTTCGAGGTGGTGGCGCATCGGCTCGAACACGAATACGGCTGCAAGGCACGCATCCAGCCGGCGCGCTACAACGTGGCGCGCTGGGTGACCTGCGAGCTCGAGGAGGGCGCCGCCGCCAGCGAGCGCGAGCTCAAGCGCTTCATCGACGGCAACGCGCACCGCGTGGCCTACGACGCGGTCGACGCGCCCTGCGTGCTGCTCGAATACGCCGGCGAGCTGCGCGCGATGCAGGAGAACTGGCCGAAGATCAAGTTCCACGCGCTGCGCGAGCACGCGGGGCTGGTCTTCCACAAGCAGATCGACGCCTAAACCTCGATCGGGATCGTCAGCCGGTCTTCGTCGTGCAGCATCAGCGCTTGGTGCGCGGTGACCTTGCACACCCAGGTTTCGAGGCGATGCGCATCGGGCAGCGCGAGCGCCTTCGGCGCCAGCACCGCGCCGCAGGTGCCGCCCGCGCGGCGCACCGAGGCATAGCGGATCCACTGCACCTTGCCGTGCGCGCGCGCGGCACGCGCCAGCGCCTGGCAGGGCGCGTAATCGTCGCGCTTCGTCCAGGCTCGGGCGGCTTCCGACCAGGGCTCGCGGCGCAGGTCCAGCACCACGCCTTTCACCTGCGCCTGGAAGAAGGTGTGCTCGGTGACGAGTTCGCCGTCGCGCAGGCTGACGCTGTCCATCAGGAAACGCCAGCGCCAGTAGCCGACTTCGGTGCAGGCGGTCTCGCGTTCCTTGGCGCCGTACCAGACGCCCGGGTCGGTGCCGGCACGGAAACGCGAGCCGTAGGGCGAGCGGTAGCGGAAGGGCGTGGCGAGCAGGTAATGCAGGCCCTGCGCGGCTTCGGGCAACGGCGGCTTGCTGGTTTCGAGCAGGCGCTCCAGCGTGGCCTGGTCTTCCAGGCTGTCCACGAGGCGCAGCGTCGCCACGCGGTGCTGCGCCTCCACGCCGCGCCACAGCAGCGCGCTGGCGCTGCGCAGCGGCGTGGCGAACCACTCGTCGCGCCAGGGCTGCATGCTCGGCGGCGGGTTCAGACGGGAGCGCGCATCGCGTCGAGGTAGGCCACCGCGGCGACCAGGCCTTGCGCGCTGAGGATCAGCGTGGCCGGCACGCCGCCGAGCGCGTCGTTGGGGCTGCGCATCCAGGCCAGGCGCCGCGCCTCGTCGTTCCCGACCAGCGCATCGAGCGAGCGATACAGGCGCACCAGCAGCAAGGCCAGCTCGCCTTCCTTCGCCTCGGGCGGCAGGCCGCGTTCGCCGCGCGCGAGGCGCGACACGCTGGCCTCGCTCACGCCCAGCACGCGCGCCAGCGCGGCGCCGTTCAGGCCGAGCAGCGCGGCGGCACGCTGCGTCGCCGTGGCCAGCACCGCGGCGGCGTTGGCATCGGCGGCGCCGTCTCGGGCCGGGCGGCGACGTGCGGGAAGGTGGATCGTGCTCATTTCAGGTGAAAGACTAGAGCATTCTTCTTGCACTTGCAAGCGGCATGGCCGGGGTCGACAATCGCGCCATGAACACGCTCGCCGCCCCGCCGCGCCTGGCCCCCTACCTCGACCTGATCCGCTGGAACCGCCCGGCCGGCAGCTACCTGCTGCTGTGGCCGACACTCTCGGCGCTGTGGCTCGCCGCGCAAGGCTTTCCCGGCTGGCACCTGCTGGCGGTATTCGTGCTCGGCACCTTCCTGATGCGCAGCGCCGGCTGCGCCGTCAACGACGTGGCCGACCGCGAGTTCGACCGTCACGTCAAGCGCACCGCGCAGCGCCCGGTGACCAGCGGTGCGCTCGGCGTGCGGCAGGCGCTGCTGTTCGGCGCGGTGCTGGCCCTGATCGCCTTCGCCCTGGTGCTCACCACCAACCTCGCCACCATCGCGTGGAGCTTCGCCGCGCTGGCGGTGACGATCTTCTACCCCTTCACCAAGCGCTTCTTCTCGATGCCGCAGGCGGTGCTGGGCGTGGCCTTCAGCTTCGGCATCCCGATGGCCTTCGCCGCGGCCACCGGCAGCGTGCCGGCGCTGGCCTGGTGGCTCCTGATCGGCAACCTGTTCTGGGTGCTGGCCTACGACACCGAGTACGCGATGGTCGACCGCGACGACGACCTGAAGATCGGCATCCGCACCTCGGCCATCACGCTCGGCCGCTTCGACGTGGCCGGCGTGATGGCGTTCTACGCCGCCTTCCTGGCGATCTGGGCCGCTCTGGGCGCGGGCCTGGGCCTGCACCGGCCCTACTTCGCCGGCCTCGCCGTGGCCGGCGCGATCGCCGCCTGGCACTACACGCTGATCCGCACACGCACGCGCGAAGGCTGCTTTCGCGCCTTCCGGCTCAACCACTGGGTCGGCTTCGCCGTATTCGCAGGCGTGGTGGCGGACTTCGCGCTGCGCTGACGGCCTCTTCGCTCAGGCTCAGGGATACAACCCGCGCTCCTCGCGCGCGATCAGGATGCGCTCGCAGGCCACCGCGAAGGTGGCGGTGCGCAGCGTGATCTGGTGCTTGTCGGCGGTGTCCCAGATGCGCTTCAGCGCGCCGACCATGATCTTGTCGAGCTTCATGTTGATCTCGTCCTCGGTCCAGAAGAACGAGCTGAAGTCCTGCACCCACTCGAAGTAGCTGACCGTCACGCCGCCGGCGTTGCAGATCACGTCGGGCACGACCAGCACGCCGCGCTCGGCGAGGATGTCGTCGGCCTCGGGCAGGGTCGGGCCGTTCGCGCCTTCGAGCACCAGCTTGGCGCTGGTGCGCTGCGCGCGCTCGGGCGTGAGCTGGCCTTCCAGCGCCGCGGGGATGAGGATGTCGCACTTGACGTCCCAGAACGACTCGTCGCTGGCCTTGTCGGCGCCCTTGAAGTCGCCCACGCCGCCGTACTGCGTGAGCGTGGGCATCAGCTCGGCCATCTCGATGCCGCGCTCGTTGACGATGGTGCCGGTGTGGTCCTGGATGGCGACGATCTTCGCGCCGGCCTGGGCGAACAGCTCGGCCGCCGCCGAGCCGACGTTGCCGAAGCCCTGCACCGCGACGCGCGCGCCGTCGAGCTCCAGGCCGATGCGCCGCGCCGCCTCGCGCCCGGTGACGAAGACGCCGCGGCCGGTGGCCTTGACGCGTCCCAGCGAGCCGCCGAGGTGGATGGGCTTGCCGGTGACCACGCCGGTGGCGGTGGAGCCGGTGTTCATCGAGTACGTGTCCATCATCCACGCCATGATCTGCGGGTTGGTGTTCACGTCCGGCGCCGGGATGTCCTGGTGCGGCCCGATGATGATGCCGATCTCGCTGGTGTAGCGGCGCGTCATGCGCTCCAGCTCCTTGATCGAGAGCTTCTTCGGGTCGACGCGGATGCCGCCCTTGGCGCCGCCGTAGGGCAGGTTGACGGCGGCGTTCTTGATCGACATCCAGGCCGACAGCGCCATCACCTCCTCGAGCGTGACGTCGGGGTGGTAGCGCACGCCGCCCTTGCCGGGGCCGCGGCTGAGGTTGTGCTGGACGCGGAAGCCCTCGAAGTGAGCCACCGTGCCGTCGTCGAGCTCGATGGGCACGTCGACGATCAGCGCGCGCTTGGGGCGCTTGAGCGTCTCGCCCCAGCGGGCCAGGTGGCCGAGGTAGGGCAGCACGCGGTCGACCTGCGACAGGTAGGTCTGCCAAGGGCCGTGCGCTTGCGGGTGGACGTAGGACAGCGGGCTCGGGGTCATGGTGTCTCCGTGAGGGTTGGATGCGCCGTGACCCGCGCTCGTGACGCGGCCGGCGACATGCGCCGAGACTGTAGGCCCGCGCGCACCGAGTTTTTCACCAAGGGCCATGCCGGGTTTGCATGGCTTGCACCATGGCGGGCATGCGCGCGGGATCAGCGGCCGAACTCGTCTCCGAGCTCGCGCGCGCGTTGCTGCGCAGCAGCAATCGCCTTCACGAAGGCGGCCTTGACGCCGCTCGCTTCCATGCTCGTGAGCGCGGCGTAGGTGGTGCCGCCCTTGGAGGTGACGCGCTCGCGCAGCACGTCCGGCGGCTCGCTCGAGGTCTGCGCCAGCGCGGTGGCGCCGGCGAAGGTGGCCAGCGCGAGCTGCTTGCCTTGCTCGGCGGACAGGCCCATCTGCTGCGCCGCCTGCATCATGGCCTCGACGAAGTAGAAGACGTAGGCCGGGCCCGAGCCCGACAGCGCGGTGACGGCATCGAGGTCTTCCTCGCGCGCCACCCACAGCGTGCGGCCGGTGGGCGCGAGCAGCGCTTCGGCGGCGCGGCGTTCGTCGGCGCTCACCGCCTCGCGCGCATACAGCCCGGCGATGCCCTGGCCGATCAGCGCCGGCGTGTTGGGCATGCTGCGCACCACGCGCGCGCTGCCGGTGGCGCGCACGATCGCATCGCTGCGGATGCCGGCCATCACGCTGAACTGCAGCGCGCCGCGCACATGCGTGGCGCAGGGCGCGGCAGCATCCTGGAAGAGTTGCGGCTTCACCGCCCACACCACCACCGCCGCCTGCGCCAGCGCCGCGTCGGCCGCGGCCTGCGTGCGCACGCCCAACTCGGCGGCGAGCTTGCTGCGCTGCGCCTCGCCGGGGTCGATGACGAGGATGGAGCCTCCGGGCCGGCCGGCCGCGACCAGCCCGCCGATGATGGCCGAGGCCATGTTGCCGCCGCCGACGAAGGCGAGCAGGTCGTGTCTCATCGGGTGTTCCTCACTGCGAGGCGGCGGACGCGGGCGCGGCCGGCGCGTTCGGATGCGTGGGCAGCACCACGCCCGGGCCGAGCGGGATGTCCGGCGTCTCGACGATCTTGGTGACGAAGTAGCGCGTATCGCCGAAGCAGCTGGTGGGCAGGCCCACCTTCTCCTCGTAGTGCAGGCTGACGCGCTTGCCCATCGCGGCGCTGATCTGCTGCGCGAGCGCGTCGTCGTGCACCGTGAACATGAACTTCTCCACCGTGCTGCCGGGCAGCGACACCAGGGCCAGCTCGCCCTCCCAGGTCTTGCAGACCCAGCCCTTGTTGGAGAACTTCTGCACCCAGCCGGCGCGCTCGCCGCTGGAGTAGTTCCAGTTCAGCGCGAAGGCGAACCAGGCGGCGACGAGGAGGACCAGGGCGACGAAGGCGGTGAGGGCGGCTTTCATGACCGCGATCCTAGCCCGGCCAGCAGCTCCACATTGCCGCCGGCGGCGGCGGTATTCACCGTCAATGTCTGTTCGGCGCAAAAGCGGTACAGGTAATGCGGCCCGCCGGCCTTCGGCCCGGTGCCCGACAGCCCTTCGCCGCCGAAAGGCTGCACGCCGACCACCGCGCCGATCATGTTGCGGTTGACGTAGACGTTGCCGACATGCGCGGCGGCGGCGATGCGCAAGGCCCGGCCGTCGATGCGCGTCTGCACGCCCAGCGTCAGGCCGTAGCCGAGCGCGTTGACCTGGGCGATCAGCGCGTCGACCTCGCCGCGCCAGCGCAGCACGTGCAGCACCGGGCCGAAGATCTCCTGCTTCAGTTCGGCCATTGCCGAAAGCTCGAAGGCCACCGGCGCGATCAGCCGCTCGAAGGTGGAGCTCACCGGCGTCTGCCCGATCAGGCGCGCCTCGCGCTTGAGCTGCTCGACCTGCGCGCGCAGGCCGGCGAAGGCCTCGGCATCGATCACCGGGCCGACGTCGGTGGCGAGCTGCGCCGGGTCGCCCACCGCGAGCTCGGCCATCGCGCCGCGCAGCATCTCGATCACGCCCTCGGCCACGCTCTCGTGCAGCAGCAGCAGGCGCAGCGCCGAGCAGCGCTGGCCGGCGGAGCGGAAGGCGCTGGTGACCACAGCATCGACCACCTGCTCGGGCAGCGCGGTGCTGTCGACGATCATCGCGTTGATGCCGCCGGTCTCGGCGATCAGCGGCACGATGGCGCCGTCCTTGGCAGCAAGCGCCCGGTTGATGTGGCGCGCCACCGCGGTCGAGCCGGTGAAGCACACGCCGGCCGTGCGCGCATCGGCCACCAGCGCGGCGCCCACCGTTTCGCCCGGGCCATGCAGCAGCACCAGCGCATCGTCGGGCACGCCGGCGGCGTGCAGCAGCGCCACCATGCGCTGCGCCACCGCCGGCGTCTGCTCGGCCGGCTTGGCGGCCACCGTGTTGCCGGCCACCAGCGCCGCCGCCACCTGGCCGGCGAAGATCGCGAGCGGGAAGTTCCACGGGCTGATGCAGACGAATACGCCCCGGCCGGAGAGGCGCAGTTCGTTGTGCTCGCCGGTCGGCCCGGGCAGGGCCTGCACCGCGAGGCGCTGCTCGGCCTGGTCGGCGTAGTAGCGCAGGAAGTCGACCGCCTCGCGCACTTCGGCCACGCAGTCGGCGAGCGTCTTGTGCGCTTCCTTGACGAGCAGGCCGCAGAACTCGGGCAGGCGCGCATCGAGCGCGTCGGCGGCGCGGCGCAGCGTGGCGGCGCGTTCGGCCAGCGGCACGGCGTTCCAGCGCGGGAAGGCGGCATGCAGGCGCTGCATCGCGGCCTCGATGTCGGCCGGCGTGGCTTCGCGCAGCGGCTCGATGCGCGTCGCCGCCACCGCAGCCTGCAGCGGCGCGCGTTGCGCCAGCACGGCGAGATCGGCGCCGCTGGAGTTGGGCCGCGCGCCGTAGAGATCGCGCGGCAGCGGCTGGCCGGGCAGCGTGGCCGGCACCAGCGGCGAGGCGAGCAGCGCATCGACATCCACCTGCGGATCGGCGAGCTGGTGCACGAAGGAGGAGTTGGCGCCGTTCTCGAGCAGCCGGCGCACCAGGTAGGCGAGCAGGTCGCGGTGCTCGCCCACCGGCGCATAGATGCGCACCGGCACGTCGGCCTGAGCCATCAGCTCGCGGTACACACCTTCGCCCATGCCGTGCAGGCGCTGCATCTCGAAGCCGCCGCGGCGGCCTTCGGCCATCTGCAGGATGGCGGCGATGGTGCCGGCGTTGTGGGTGGCGAACTGCGGATAGATCAGGTCCTGCTGCGCCAGCAGGGCGCGCGCGCAGGCGAGGTAGGCGATGTCGGTGTGGTGCTTGTGCGTGAACACCGGGTAGCCCGCCAGGCCGAGCTCCTGGGCGCGCTTGACCTCGCCGTCCCAGTAGGCGCCCTTGACGAGGCGCACCATGAAGCGCAAGCCCTGTGCGCGCGCGATGCGCGCCACCTCCTCGACCACGGCGAGCGAGCGCGTCTGGTAGGCCTGGATGGCCAGGCCGAAGCCGCGCCAGCGCGGATGCACCTGCGCGATGCGCGCGGCCAGCGCCTCGAAGACATCGAGCGAGAGTTCGAGCCGGTCGCTCTCCTCGGCATCGATGGTGAGGTTGAGGTCGGCGCGCGCCGCCGCGTCCACCAGCGTCCACACGCGCGGCAGCAGTTCGGCGAACACGCGCTCGCGCTGCGCCACCTCGTAGCGCGAGAACAGCGCGCTGAGCTTGATCGAGATGCCGTCGGAGTGCTCGGGCCCGCCGCCGCCCTGGGCTTGCGCGATGTGCGCGATCGCCTGCGCATAGGCGGCGTGGTAGCGCTGCGCGTCGGCCTCGCTGCGCGCGCCTTCGCCGAGCATGTCGTAGCTGAAGCGCAGCGCCGGCTGGGCGCGGCGCTGGTCGCGCGCCTCGCCCATCGCCTCGGCGATGTGCCGGCCCAGCACGAACTGCCGGCCGAGCAGCTGGATGGCGCGCACCGTGGCCGCCACCACCGTCTGCGCGCCGAGGCGCTTGAAGAGGCCAGGCTCGTTCCCCGCGTCGGGCAGAAAACGCTTGGACAGCTCGATGGCGCTGGCCGACAGGCTGGCCAGCATGCGGTGCGGGCCCTCGGCCTGGTGCGCGTCGAAGTGCGCCTTGCCGAGCTGGTCGGCGGTCAGCGCGATGGCGGTCTCGGCATCGGGCACGCGCAGCAGCGCTTCGGCCAGGCGCATCAAGGCCAGGCCCTCGGCGCTGGAGATGGGGTACTCGCGCAGCAGCGACTCCATGGCCCAGAACGGCGCCGGCTTCTCGCGCACCGCGCGCACCCAGGGCGCGGCGTGGGCGGCGGCGCGCGGCCAGGCCAGCCGGCCGTCCAGCGTGGCGAGCGCGGCGGCGAGCGCCTCCGACTCGGGGCGGCAGGGGTCGGGCAGGCGGGTGGTCTCGGGCGGCGCGTTGAACATGGCGGGGCTCCGTGAAAGCGATGGGTGTCGAATAAGTTGCTAGGTTAGAGACTCGCAGCTAGGATTAATCTCCGAATCGATACCTCGGCGCCGAACGAACTTCGGCACACCCCATGAGCACCGACGACGACGCGCGCGCCCATTCCCTCGACAAGATCGACATCCGCATCCTGCGCGTTCTGCAGAAGGACGGGCGCATCTCCAACCTCAAGCTGGCCGAGGAAGTGCACCTCTCGCCCACGGCGGTGCTGGAGCGCGTCAAGCGCCTGACGCGCGACGGCTTCATCCTCGGCTACGAGGCGCGCCTCAACCCCGACAAGCTCGGCGCCGGCATGCTGGTGTTCATCGAGGTGGTGCTCGATCGCACCACGCACGACGCGATGAACGCGTTCAAGGCCGCGGTGCAGGTGCGCGCCGAGATCCAGGAGTGCCACCTCGTGGCCGGCGGCTTCGACTACCTGATCAAGACCCGCGTGGCCAACATGCAGGCCTATCGCGAGCTGGTGGGCTCGGTGATCTGGGCGCTGCCGGGCGTGCGCGAGACGCGCACCTATGCGGTGATGGAAGAGGTGAAGAACACCGCGCTGCTGCCGATCTGAGCAGCGCGGGGCGTCAGCCCTTGCGGCCGGCGGCCGCGCTGGTCTTCACCGGCTCGGGCAGGGGCTTGGCGGCCAGCACGCGCACCTGCTCGACGAGGTGGTTGTGCGCGTCGAGAAAGGCCGCGGCGATCACCTTGCCTTCGTTGGTGTTGCTCCAGCCCAGGCCGCCGGCGCCGCCGGTCTTGCCGATCACGAGCCCGCCGACGCCGAGGTCGGTGGTGCGCGCCGCGCCGGTGGCCGAGGAGAGCTGCTCGGTGGTCTCGTTGTCGGTCAGCAGCAGCACCACCTGCGCCTCCTTCAGCTTGACCTGCTCGGCCGCGCCGGCGAACTTGTTGAGGAAGGGGATCTGCGCCAGGATGCCGCCGATCTGGCGGCCGGCGTCCTGCTCGCTGAAGGTCAGGCTGGGCACCACGCTGTACTGCGCGACGATGCCGCGGCCCTTGCGCACCGTGGTGTCGTCGGCGCGCAGCACGCCCTTGTCCTTGAGCTCCTGCTCACGCACGGTGGCGTCCAGGCCGGCGTTGCGATCGACGATGCGAAAGCAGCCGCTTTGCTGCATCAGCACGCGCACCAGCGGCAGCGGCGACTCGGGCAGACCACCGCGGCCGATGCCGACGTAGCCGCGCTGGTTCTCGACCAGCGAGACCACGGCCACCGGCGCGTCGCACTTCTGCAGCTCCTTGGCCGCGCCCTGCGCGCCGGCCGAGCCGCCCGAGCCGCTCACCACCGAGCCGCCCTGGCCGAGTTCGACGCCCTGCTTGCCGCAACCGGCGAGCGCCAATGCGGCGGCCACGGCCGCCCATGTCCAAGTCTTCATGTGCTTGTTCCTCCCGAGCGCCGCGATGCTACGGCAACGGCGCGGCCCGTCAGCCGCGCCGGCCGAAGATCGCGCTGCCCACGCGCACCAGCGTCGCGCCTTCGAGGATGGCGGCTTCCAGATCGGCGCTCATGCCCATCGAGAGCGTGTCGAGCGCGAGGCCGCTCGCCCGCAGCTGCTCGAACAGCTCGCGCAAGGCGCGGTGCGGCGCGCGCTGCGCCGCCAGATCGCCGGCCGGCTCGGGAATCGCCATCAGCCCGCGCAGGCGCAGGCGAGGCAGGGCCGCCACGGCATGCGCCACCGCGGCCACCTCGGCGGGCGCCAGGCCGCTCTTGCTGGCCTCGCCGCTGATGTTGACCTGCAGGCACACCTGCAGCGGCGCCAGCCCGGCCGGGCGCTGCTCCGACAGGCGCTGCGCGATCTTCAGCCGGTCGACCGTGTGCACCCAGTCGAACTGCTCGGCCACCACGCGCGTCTTGTTGCTCTGCAGCGGCCCGATCAGGTGCCATTCGAGCGAGGCGCGCAGATCGGCCAGCGCGGCGATCTTGTCGATGCCTTCCTGCACATAGTTCTCGCCGAAGGCGGATTCGCCCGCCGCGTGCGCCTCGCGCACTGCTTCACTGCCGAAAGTTTTGCTCACACACAGCAGCGTGACGCTTTGCACGGGGCGCTTGGCCCCGTCACAGGCCTTCGCAATGCGAGCGCGCACTTGTTGTATGTTGCCGAGGATCGTCGCCATAATGAATCGAGAGTATCCACGCGGCGACGTCTCCTGCGCATTCACGCGCGCCGCACAACCCGCTGCTCCATGGACATCACTCAACTGCTGGCGTTCTCGGTCAAGAACAAGGCGTCCGACCTGCACCTGTCTTCCGGCTTGCCGCCGATGATCCGCGTGCACGGCGACGTGCGCCGCATCAACGTCGACCCGCTCGAGCACAAGCAGGTGCACGACATGGTGTACGACATCATGAACGACGCGCAGCGCAAGGCCTACGAAGAGACGCTGGAGTGCGACTTCTCGTTCGAGATCCAGGGCCTGGCGCGCTTCCGCGTCAACGCCTTCAACCAGAACCGCGGCGCCGGCGCCGTGTTCCGGACGATTCCGAGCAAGATCCTGACGCTCGAGCAGCTCAACGCGCCCAAGGTCTTCGCCGAGCTCGCGCTCAAGCCGCGCGGCCTGGTGCTCGTCACCGGCCCGACGGGCTCGGGCAAGTCGACCACGCTGGCGGCGATGGTCAACCACCTCAACGAGAACGAATTCGGCCACGTGCTGACGGTGGAAGACCCGATCGAGTTCGTGCACGAGTCGAAGAAGTGCCTGATCAACCAGCGCGAGGTCGGCCCGCACACGCTCAGCTTCGCCAACGCGCTGCGCTCGGCGCTGCGCGAGGACCCGGACGCGATCCTGGTGGGCGAAATGCGCGACCTGGAAACCATCCGCCTGGCGCTCACCGCCGCCGAAACCGGCCACCTGGTGTTCGGCACGCTGCACACCTCGAGCGCCGCCAAGACGGTGGACCGCGTCGTCGACGTCTTTCCCGCGGCCGAGAAGGAGATGGTGCGCGCGATGCTGTCCGAATCGCTGATCGGCGTGATCTCGCAGACGCTGTGCAAGACCAAGGACGGCTCGGGCCGCGTGGCGGCGCACGAGATCATGCTGGGCACGGCGGCCATCCGCAACCTGATCCGCGAGAACAAGATCGCCCAGATGTACTCGGCGATCCAGACCGGCAACAACATCGGCATGACCACGCTCGACCAGAACCTGGCCGATCTGGTGCGCCGCAACGTGGTCTCGCCGGCCGAAGCGCGCATGAAGGCCAAGTTCCCCGAAAACTTCCCGGGGTGAGTCCGGACGAAGAACAGTCCTGAGGACTGTTCTTCGCCTGACGAACCGGCCGAGCTCCGCGAGGCCGTGGGGACGATAGAAAGGATTCAACATGGAACGCGACCAGGCATCCAAGTTCGTCAACGACCTGCTGCGCCTGATGGTCAGCCGCAACGGCTCGGACCTCTTCCTCACCGCCGACTTCCCGCCCGCCATCAAGGTCGACGGCAAGGTCACCAAGGTCTCGCCGCAGCCGCTGACCGGCGCGCACACGCTGGCGCTGACGCGCTCGGTGATGAACGACAAGCAGGCCGCCGAGTTCGAGAAGACCAAGGAGTGCAACTTCGCGATCTCGCCGCAGGGCATCGGGCGCTTCCGCGTCAACGCCTTCGTGCAGCAGGGCAACGTCGGCATGGTGATGCGGACGATCCCGCAGCAGCTGCCGACCATCGACAGCCTGAACCTGCCGCAGATCCTCAAGGACGTGGCGATGACCAAGCGCGGCCTGGTCATCTTCGTCGGCGCCACCGGCTCGGGCAAGAGCACCTCGCTGGCGGCGATGGTCGACTACCGCAACGAGAACTCGCACGGCCACATCATCACCATCGAGGATCCGGTCGAGTTCGTGCACCCGCACAAGAACTGCATCGTCACGCAGCGCGAGGTCGGCATCGACACCGACGGCTGGGAGCAGGCGCTGAAGAATACGCTGCGCCAGGCGCCCGACGTGATCCTGATGGGCGAGATCCGCGACCGCGAGACCATGGAGCACGCGGTGGCCTTCGCCGAGACCGGCCACCTGTGCATGGCCACGCTGCACGCCAACAGCGCGAACCAGGCGCTCGACCGCATCATCAACTTCTTCCCCGAGGAGCGCCGCGCCCAGCTGCTGATGGACCTGTCGCTCAACCTGAAGGGCCTGGTCTCGCAGCGCCTGCTGCCGCGCCAGGAGGGCAAGGGCCGCATCGCGGCGGTGGAGATCCTGCTCAACACGCCGCTGATCGCCGACATGATCTTCAAGGGCGAGGTCGCCGACATCAAGGACCTGATGAAGCGCTCGCGCGAACTCGGCATGCAGACTTTCGACCAGGCGCTGTTCGACCTCTACGAGAGCAACCTCGTCACCTACGAAGACATCCTGCGCAACGCCGACTCGGTGAACGACCTGCGCCTGCAGGTCAAGCTGCACAGCCAGCGCGCGCGCAACGCCGACCTCGCGGCGGGCACCGAGCACCTGACCATCGTCTGACGCGCGGCATGCCTTGGGCCAGAATCGGCCCATGAGCACGATTAGCACGATCAACGCCAAGACCTACGAACCCACCGCGGCGCGCAGCGTCGCCTTCCTCGGCCTGGGCGTGATGGGCCTGCCGATGGCCGGCCACCTGGCGCGCGCCGGGCACCGCACCACCGTCTACAACCGCAGCGCCGCGAAAGCCGCCGCCTGGGCCGCCGAATTCGGCGGGCGCAGTGCGGCCACGCCACGCGAGGCGGCGCAGGGCGCCGACATCGTATTCGCCTGCGTCGGCAACGACGACGACCTGCGCTCGGTGGTGCTCGGCCCCGATGGCGCCTTCGCCGGCATGAAGCCGGGCGCGATCTTCGTCGACCACACGACGGCCTCGGCCGAGGTCGCGCGCGAGCTCGGCGCCGAGGCGGATGGCCGCGGCCTGAAGTTCATCGACGCGCCGGTGTCCGGCGGCAACCTCGGCGCCATCAACGGCGCGCTGACGGTGATGTGCGGCGGCGATGCGCAGGCCTTCGAGACCATCAAGCCGGTGGCGATGGCGTTCTCGAAAGCCGTCACGCTGCTGGGCGGAAACGGCGCCGGCCAGCTCGCCAAGATGGTCAACCAGATCGCCATCGCCGGGCTGGTGCAGGGGCTTGCCGAAGCGATCGCCTTCGGCGAACGCGCCGGGCTGGACATGAAGGCCGTGCTCGGCGTGATCGGCAAGGGCGCCGCGCAGAGCTGGCAGATGGACAACCGCGGGC
Source organism: Piscinibacter sp. (assembly GCA_017983795.1). Lineage (GTDB taxonomy): Bacteria > Pseudomonadota > Gammaproteobacteria > Burkholderiales > Burkholderiaceae_C > Piscinibacter. Next base: position 84,287 of record JAGOAS010000007.1, on the reverse strand, counting down.
CGACCATGGTCGACGCCAGGTTCGACTTCGGCTTCGCGGTCGACTGGATGCGCAAGGATCTCGGCCTGTGCCTGGAGGAAGCCAGGCGCAACGGCGCGCGCCTGCCGGTGACGGCGCTGGTCGACCAGTTCTATGCCGACATCCAGGCCGCCGGCGGCAACCGGCTGGACACCTCCAGCCTGATCAAGCGGCTGCGCTGAGGCGCGCGACCAGCGGGCCCTACTTCTGCGCCTGCTTGGGCTGGATCTCGGCCAGCTCGGCTTCGGTGATCACCTCGAACACCTTCACCACCTTCTGCACACCCGGCACGCCGCGCGCGATGTCGGCGGCGCGGTTGGACTCACGCTCGGTGACGCGGCCCATCAGGTAGACCGTGCTGCGCTCGGTGATGACCTTGATCGCGTTGGCGAACACGTCCTTGGCATCGACGTAGCTCGCCTTGACCTTGCTGGTCAGCACCAGGTCGCTCGAACGGCTGGCCAACGAGGACGAGCCCATCACCGCCAGCTCGTTGATCACCGTGCGCACGCCCTCGATCTTGGCCACCGCCTGCTCGACGGCGGCCTTGTCGGTGTCGGCCGCCACTTCGCCGGTCAGCAGCACGTTGCGGTTGTAGCTGGTGATGGTGACATGGCCGCGCTCGCCGACGGCTTCGCGCACGCGCGTCTGGCCCTTGATCTCGATGGACTGGTCCTCGAGCTGCGTGCCCGAGGTGCGGCGGTCGGTCACCACCATCGAGGTGCCGACCACGGCGCCGCCCACCAGCAAAGGCGCGCAGGCGGAGATCAGCGTGGTGGCGGCCAGGCCTGCGAGCAGCAGGGCGGGGCGATGGAGGGCGGAGCGTCGTTGGGTCATGAGTTGTCCTGTTCTCCCAGAAGCTGCAGGTCGACCGCGTCGCACAGGCAGTGCAGCGCCAGGATGTGAACCTCCTGGATGCGCGCGGTGCGTTCGTGCGGCACGCAGATGTGCACGTCGGTCTCGCCCAGGCGCTCGCGCAGCTTGCCGCCGCCGCGCCCGGTCAGCGCGATCACCGTCATCTCCTTGGCGCGGGCCGCCTCGACGGCCGCCAGCACGTTGGCCGAGTTGCCGCTGGTGCTGATGGCGATCAGCACGTCGCCGGGCGAGCCCAGCGCCTGCACCTGCTTGGAGAAGATCGAGTTGAAGTCGTAGTCGTTGCCGACCGCGGTGAGGATGGAGCTGTCGGTGGTCAGCGCGATGGCGGCGAGGCCGGGGCGCTCGCGTTCGAAGCGGCCGACGAACTCGGCGGCGAAATGCTGGGCATCACTGGCCGAGCCGCCGTTGCCGCAGGCCATCACCTTGCCGCCGGCCGTGATGCAGCCGACCACCGCGTTGACGGCGTCGGCGATGGGCTTGGCAAGGATCTCCGCGGCCGCGTACTTGAGGTCGGCACTGTCGAAGAACTGCTGCTGGATGCGTTGTTCGAGCATGGTCGCGGATCATAAGACAAGGGCTTACCCTGACAGTTCCCTGCGCAGCGTGGCGCTGCCTCAGCTCAGATCGAAGGCGCCGCGCAGCCACTCGACGCGCCCGGCGTCGATCGCCACCACGTCGAAGCGGCAGGGCGGCGGGCTGGCCCAGCGCAGCAGGTAGTGCTGCGCCGCCAGCACGATGCGGCGCTGCTTGGCGGCACCCACGCTGGCCGCGGCACCGCCGTGGCCGGTGCCGGCGCGGGCGCGCACCTCGGCGAAGACCAGCGTGCCGTCGCGCTCGCGCAGGATCAGGTCGACTTCGCCGCCGCGCGCGTGCGGGCCGCGCGCGACCCGATAATTCCGCTCCACCAGCACCAGCCCGGCGCGTTGCAGATGCGCGAGGGCGAGTGCCTCGCCTTCGTCGCCGATCGCCTTCGTCGTCCGCCGCCTCGTGAACTCCATCGACGCCTCGCTGTTGCGGCAGGCCGCTGCCGCGGCCGCCGGTGGCCAGAGCTTTCCGGCCGGCGCACTCTACGTCGTCGCCACGCCGATCGGCAACCTCGCCGACCTGAGCCTGCGCGCCATCCACCTGCTCGCGCTGGCCGACGCCATCGCCTGCGAGGACACGCGCCACAGCGCGCCGCTGCTGCGCGCGCTCGGCATCGAAGGCAAGCCGCTGCTGGCAGTGCACGAGCACAACGAGCGCGCCGCCGCCGCAGGCGTGATCGAGCGGCTGGCGCGCGGCGAGCGCATCGCCTTCGTCAGCGATGCCGGCACGCCGGCGGTGAGCGACCCCGGCGCGGCGCTGGTCGCCGCCGTGAGCGCGGCGGGGCAGCGCTGCATTCCGCTGCCGGGCGCCAGCGCGGCGGCGGCGGCGCTCAGCGTAGCCGGCGACGCGCAAGGCCAGGGCTTCGTCTTCCACGGCTTCCTGCCGGCCAAGGGCGGCGAGCGCGCGCAGGCCGTGCAGCGCCTCGCCGCCGATGCGCACACCGCCATCCTCTACGAGGCGCCGCACCGCATCGAAGCGCTGGCGCGCGAGCTGGCCGCGGCCTGCGGCGAGCGGCTCGTCACGCTGTGCCGAGAGCTGACCAAGCAGTTCGAATCGGTGCACACGCTGCGCTGCGACGCCCTGCCGCCCTGGCTGGCCGCGGACGCCAACCGCCTGCGCGGCGAATTCGTGCTGGTGCTGCATGCCGCGGCGCCGGCGGGCGACGAGGCCGCCTCCGCCGCGCACGACCGCGTGCTCGACGCCCTGCTCGCCGCGCTGCCGCTCAAGCAGGCGGTGGCCCTGGCGGTGGAGCTGACCGGCGCACCGCGCAACGCGCTCTACGAGCGGGCGCTGGCGCGCAAGCGCGAGGCCGACTGAGCCCCTCCGGCCAGCGCCGGGCCGCCCCAAGACATCATGGTCGCCTGATGCCCCACCGCCGCGCTGCGTGGCGTGAAGGCGGCCGGTCTCCGCTGACGTAGGTTGCACGCACACGTGCCGAGCTACATGCTGAAGACCGGAGTCATCGGCAATGAAGGAGACCGGCCATGAGCGAGATTACCAAGGCGCATGTAGGTTTGGATGTTCACAAGGACACCATCACCGTCGCGCTGGCCGAAGCCGGCCGGCAGGCGGCCAAGGTGTTGTGCACCATGGACCACGACGTGCCCAAGCTGGTGAAGCTGCTGCGCAAGCGGGGTGAAGCCTCGGCGCTGCACGTGGTGTACGAAGCGGGGCCGACCGGCTACGGACTGCAGCGTGCGCTGCAGGCCAAGGGCTACACCTGCGAAGTGGTGGCGCCCTCGCAGATCCCGCGCCGTCCGGGCACGCGCGTCAAGACTGACAGCCGCGACAGCGTGCAACTGGCGGAGTGCTCCCGGGCGGGGCTGCTGCGCTCGGTGTGGGTGCCTGATCCCGGCGACGAGGCGATCCGCGACTTGGCACGCGCGCGGGAGGACGCGGTGCACATGCGCACGCAACTGCGCCAGCAGCTCAAGGGCTTCTTGCTGCGCCACGGCATCGGCTACGAGGGCAAGACATCGTGGACGCAGAAGTTCGAGCGCTGGCTGGGCACGCTGAGCTTCGAGGGGCCGGCGCAGATGGCGTTCACCGAGTATTGGCTGGCGACCAAGGCCGGGGATCAGCGTGTGGAGCGGCTGAGCCAGTCCCTCCAGGACGCGATCAAGGGCTGGCGGTTCGAGCCAGTGGTCAAAGCTCTGCAGGCCCTGCGCGGCATCGACGTGATCAGCGCCGTTGGGCTGACGGCCGAGATCGGGGACTTCAGGCGCTTCGACCATCCGCGCAAGCTCATGGGCTACCTGGGCCTGGTGCCTTCGGAGCACTCCAGCGGCCAGTGCGTGCAGCGCGGCAGCATCACCAAGACCGGCAATGCCCATGCACGCACCCTGCTGACCGAGGCCGCCTGGCACTACCGGTTCGGCGCACGCATTGGCGAGGACGCGGCCAGGCGCCAGAGCGGGCTCAGCGAGGCCGTGCGCGCCACGGCCTGGAAAGCACAGTTGCGGCTGACCCGGCGCTTTGCGGTGCTCAACGGGCGCGGCGTGCAGCGCAACAAAGTGTGCGTGGCGGTCGCGCGCGAACTCGCAGGCTTCGTCTGGGCCGTGGCACGCATCGGCCTGGATGAGCACCTGGCGTCCTTGGGTGCGCAGCCCGCGGCCAACGCGACGGCCTGACACCGCGAGGAACCCATCACACGATCGATGGCGTGATGCGATGCACCGGGCGACCGGGCAACCCTCGCGGCCGCTTTACAGGCTCCTGTACTCAGGAAGATCCACGACCCAAGAGCGAGGCAGGCCCACGACGGATCGATGAAATGCGGTACCCAACCCGCGGATATGAGCTTGATTCATCGTCGCTTCACTCCTCCAGTGCGTCGCATCACCCCATCGATCACGGCATCCAAATGCCAACAACCAAAGCTTGATTGACACGGGCGACCATATGAGCGGCCGGAGATCCCCTCGGGGGGCGACGCCGCAGGCGTCTTGGGGCCGTCATGTCAGGGAAAGTCCCGAGCCGCGTCGCAGCGATGCGCGCGACGCGCCGGCGTACGGTACGGATCGCCGTGCACAGCGCCAAGCAACACCCGCCCCCGCAGCCCGTCGACCTCGGCGTCGACGATCTGGCGTCGCGCCTGCGCTTCTCGTTCGACAGCGGCCACATCTGGCTCGGCGAGTCGCGCATGCTGCTGCTGCACGGCGCGGCGCTGACGGCGCTGCGCAAGGAGCTGATCGACTCGCTCGGCGTCGACCGCGCGCGCGGCATGCTGCTGCGCATCGGCTACGCCTCGGGCGCGCGCGACGCGCGCTGGGCGCGCACGCTGTATCCGGCCGCCTCCGACACGGAGCTGCTCGGCATCGGCCCGGCGTTGCACATGCTCGAAGGCGTGGTGCGCTGCACGCCCGACCGCATGGAGCTCGACATCGAGCACGGCAAGTTCCACGGCGAGTTCACCTGGCACGCCTCGTTCGAGGCCGACGCGCACGTGCAGCTGTTCGGCCAGTCCACCGAGCCGGTGTGCTGGATGCAGCTCGGCTACGCGAGCGGCTACTCCAGCGCGCTGATGGGCTGCTTCATCCACTACCGCGAGACGCAGTGCGCGGCGGCCGGCGCGCCCTGCTGCCGCATCACCGGCCGGCCGGCGCACGAGTGGCCCGACGCCGAGGCCGAGCTGCGCTACTTCCAGCCGGATCCGGTGACTGACCACATCCTCGCGCTGCAGGACCGGCTGCAGTCGCTGCGCTACGCGATCGACCACGACCTGCACACCGACGATCTGGTCGGCGCCTCGCCCGGCTTCAAGCAGGCGGCCTCGCTGCTCAAGCGCGCGGCGCACAGCCAGGTGACGGTGCTGCTGCAGGGCGAGACCGGCGTCGGCAAGGAGCTGTTCGCGCGCGCGCTGCACAACGTGAGCCCGCGCGCGGCGCAGCCCTTCGTGGCGATCAACTGCGCGGCGCTGCCCGAAGCGCTCATCGAGTCGGAACTGTTCGGCGTCGAGAAGGGCGCCTTCACCGGCGCGCAGCAGTCGCGCGCCGGCCGCTTCGAGCGCGCCGCCGGCGGCACGCTGTTCCTCGACGAGGTCGGCGAGCTGTCGGCCTCGGCGCAGTCCAAGCTGCTGCGCGCGCTGCAGGAAGGCGAGGTCGAGCGCATCGGCGACACGCGCACGCGCAAGGTCGACGTGCGCGTGGTCGCGGCGACCAACGTCGACCTGGAGCAGGCGGTGCAGGAGCGGCGCTTCCGCAAGGACCTGTTCTACCGTCTCAACATCTACCCGGTGACGATCCCGCCGCTGCGCGAGCGCAAGGAAGACATCGCGCTGCTGGCGCGGCGCTTCCTCGACAAGTGCTCGGCGCGCCACGACAAGAAGGTGAGCAGCATCAGCGACGAGGCGCTGCATGCGCTGCAGGGCTACGACTGGCCCGGCAACGTGCGCGAGCTGGAGAACGTGATCGAGCGCGGCGTGATCCTGGCCCAGCCGGGCGGCGCGATCGAGCTGGGCGACCTGTTCCCGTCCATCACCTCCGACCTGACCAAGAAGCGCCAGCTCACCGGGCTGGCGCGCGACGGCAGCGTGCGCGCACACGACGAGCACACCGTCGGCGCCTTCCTCGACCACGTGCTGCGCCACGGCGTCGGGCTCGACGGCGTCGAAGGCCTGCTGCTCGACGCGGCGCTGGCGCGCAGCGGCGGCAACGTGGCATCGGCCGCGCGGCTGCTCGGCATGACGCGGCCGCAGTTCGCCTACCGGCTCAAGCGCCACGGCCGCAGCGGCGCTTGATCAAATGGTGAAGGCCACGCCCGGCTGACCATTTGGTGAAGCGCCGGCGCGCCTCGGCGGCCGGCTTGTCGCCCTCTGCCCACGAGGGCCGGCCAGCGCTCGCGCATCACTCGCCATGCGCTGGCACGTCTCGTGCAATTCCGCTCGCCACCGCGCCAAGACGCGGCCCCACGAGAGCACGGAGACATGATGATGAAACCCTGGTCCGCCCCGACGATCCTGCTGGCCGCCGCCGCCCTGGCTGCTGCCGCGCCCTCCGCCTTCGCCGACTCGAGCGGCAAATGGCGCAACAGCCAGGAGACCTACGACAAGGTCTGCGCCTACTGCCACGAGGCCAACGTCGGCCCGGTGCTGACCGGCCGCAAGCTGCCGCCCGAGTACATCCGCGCCATCGTGCGCTCGGGCAACCGCGCGATGCCGGCTTTCCGCCCGACCGAGATCGACGACGAGATCCTGGCCGGTGTCGCGAAGCTGATCTCCACCAGCGCGGCGAAGTAGGTGCGGCGATGGAACGACGCAGCTTCATCACCTCGCTGATGGCCGCCGCCGCGGCCATCGCCTCGAACCCGCAGGCCCATGCGGCGCAGGCCAGCCTCGCGGACGACGCCGCGGCCGCCGGCGCGCCGGCGACCGTGCACATCCTCGTGCAGGCCGGCGTGCCGCATGCGCACGCGCTCGCCGACGAGCTGGCGCGCTCGCTGCACGGCGCCGGCATCGCGCACACGCTGCGCAGCGAGCGCGCGCTGCTCGACCCGGCGCGCGTGGCCGCGCTGCTGCCCCACGAGAGCGGCGCCGCGCTGATCGGCATCACCGACGAGGCCTGCGCGGTGGTGATGCAGGCGGTGGCCGCCTCGCGCGGCCAGGCCTGCGTGCGGCACCGCTCGCAGCGCGTGGCCGGCACGCCGCTGGCCTCGTTCGTGGTCAGGCTCTGAAGCCGGCCACCGAAGAAAACAACCACAGGAGACAAACGATGGCCACCTCTTCCCGGGCCCTGCCCAAGTACGCCAGCGCCGCCGAGTTCGACAAGGCGATCAAGGCGCTGCGCGCCGTCGCCGGCGACGCGCATGTGATCGTCGACGAGCCGCAGCTCGCGCCCTACAACAAGATCATGATGCCGGTGCCCAACGAGCGCCACATGCCCTCGGCGGTGGTCACGCCGGCGAGCGTGGAGGAGGTGCAGGCGATCCTCAAGGTGCTCAACAAGGCGAAGATCCCGGTCTATCCGATCTCGACCGGCAAGAACCTCGGCTACGGATCGGCCGCGCCGGTGCAGCGCGGGCAGGTCGTGATGGACCTGCGGCGCATGAACCGCATCCTCGAGGTCGACCCCGACCTGTGCACCGCGCTGGTCGAGCCCGGCGTGACCTACCAGCAGCTGTACGACTACCTGCAGGAGAAGAAGCTGCCGCTGTGGTTCTCGTGCCCGGCGCCGTCGGCGATCGCCGGGCCGGTGGGCAACATGGTCGACCGCGGCGTCGGCTACACGCCCTACGGCGAGCACTTCCTGTTCTCCTGCGGCATGGAGGTGGTGCTCGCCGACGGCCAGGTGCTGCGCACCGGCATGGGCTCGATGCCGAACTCCAACACCTGGCAGGTCTTCAAGTGGGGCTACGGGCCGACGCTCGACGGCATCTTCACGCAGTCGAATTTCGGCGTCGTCACCAAGATGGGCATGTGGCTGATGCCGGAGCCGCCGGACTTCCGGCCGTTCTGCATCCAGTACCCCGACGAGGCCGACATCACCAAGATCGTCGATGCGCTGCGCCCGCTGCGCATCGCGATGGTGATCCCGAACGCGGTGGTGATCGCGCACACGCTGTGGGAGGCGCCGTGCACGCCGGTCAAGCGTGCCGACTACCACAGCGGCCCCGGCGCGATCAGCGACGAGGCGGTGGCGCGCATCCGCAAGGATCACCGCATCGGCGCCTGGAACGTCTACGCGGCGCTGTACGGCACCAAGGAGACCAACGACGCCAACTGGAAGATCATCGAGGCGGTGGCCGCCGGCACCGGCGGGCGCATCGTCACGCGCGAGGAGGCCAAGGGCAGCAAGGCGCTCGACTACCGCTTCGACCTGATGCGCGGCAAGCCCAACCTGGGCGAATTCGGCCTCTACAACTGGCGCGGCGGCGGCGGCTCGATCTGGTTCGCGCCGGTGTCGCAGGCCAAGGGCAGCGAGACGCTCAAGCAGATGCAGCTCGCCAAGCGCATCCTCGGCAAGCACGGCTTCGACTATGTCGGCGAGTTCATCGTCGGCTGGCGCGACATGCACCACGTGATCGACCTGCTGTACGACCGCACCGACCCCGAGCAGATGAAGGCCGCCTACGCCTGCTACGACGAGCTGGTCCATGCCTTCGCCGAGCAGGGCTACGGCGTCTACCGCACCAGCACGGCCTTCGCCGAGAAGGTCGCGGCCACCTACGGGCCGGTCAAGCGCGAGGTGGAGCGGCGGCTGAAGAAGGCGCTCGATCCGAACAACATCCTCGCGCCGGGGCGCTGCGGCATCAGCCTTTGAGCGCGTTCTCGCGCGGCGGCGCTCCTAGAATGGGGCGCACGCTGCCGAGGACGCCGCCATGATCTCCCGCGAACCCACGATCGAACGCCTGGCCATTGCGCGCTCGCTGCTGCTCGAACCTTTCGGCCTCAGCGAAGCGACGCTCGCGAAGGCGCTGGCGACCATCGCCACGCACCGCGTCGACGACGCCGACCTTTACTTCCAGTACACGCGCAGCGAGGGCTGGAGCCTGGAGGAGGGCATCGTCAAGAGCGGCAGCTTCGGCATCGACCAGGGCGTGGGCGTGCGCGCGGTGGCCGGAGAGAAGACCGCCTTCGCCTACTCCGACGACATCTCCGAGGCCGCGCTGCTCGACGCCGCGGCCACGGTGCGCACCATCGCCGCGGCCGGGCAGAGCCGGCGCGTGAAGGTGGATGCGCCGCGCAAGATCGCCGCGAGCCGCATCCTCTATGCGCCGCTGGACCCGATCGCCACGCTCGACAGCACGCAGAAGGTGGCGCTGCTGGAGAAGGTGGAGAAGCTCGCGCGCGCCAAGGATCCGCGCATCGTGCAGGTGATGGCGGGCCTGGCCGGCGAGTACGACGTGGTGCTGGTGGCGCGCGCCGACGGCACGCTGGCGGCCGACGTGCGCCCGCTGGTGCGCCTGTCGGTGACGGTGATCGCCGAGCAGACGGTGGACGGCCAGGTGCGCCGCGAGGTCGGCGGCTCGGGTGGCGGCGGCCGCTTCGGCTTCGGCTTCTTCCACGACGGCGTGATCGAGGGCTACGTGAACAAGGCGGTGCAGGCCGCGCTCACCAACCTCGAATCGCGCCCCGCCAAGGCCGGCGAGATGAGCGTGGTGCTGGGCCCCGGCTGGCCGGGCGTGCTGCTGCACGAGGCGGTGGGCCACGGCCTGGAAGGCGACTTCAACCGCAAGGGCTCGAGCGCCTTCTCGGGCCGCATCGGCCAGCGCGTGGCGGCCAAGGGCGTGACGGTGCTCGACGACGGCACGCTGCCGGATCGGCGCGGCTCGCTCAACATCGACGACGAAGGCCACGCCTCGCAGCGCAACGTGCTGATCGAGGACGGCATCCTGCAGGGCTACATCCAGGACGCGCTCAACGCGCGCCTGATGAAGGTGAAGCCCACCGGCAACGGCCGCCGCGAGAGCTACGCCGCCGTGCCGATGCCGCGCATGACCAACACCTACATGCTCGGCGGCGACAAGCCGGCCGAGGAGATCGTCGCCGGCCTCAAGCGCGGCCTGTACGCCACCAACTTCGGCGGCGGCCAGGTCGACATCACGAGCGGCAAGTTCGTGTTCTCGGCCAGCGAGGCCTACTGGGTGGAGAACGGCAGGATCCAGTATCCGGTCAAGGGCGCCACCATCATCGGCAACGGCCCGGACGCGCTGACGCGCGTGAGCGCGATCGGCAACGACATGGCGCTGGACACCGGCGTGGGCGTGTGCGGCAAGGACGGCCAGAGCGTGCCGGTGGGCGTGGGCCAGCCGACGCTGCGCATCGACCGGCTGACGGTCGGGGGTACGGCATGAACCGTGGTACATTGCCGCCCATGTCTTCGCGCAACTTCTTCTTTGCGTACTTTTGGTTCTCGCACCGCCCGGCGGATGGAGAGGCAAGCGCATAAGCGAAGACAGCGCAGCGAATCCAACAAACCGCCGGGCCCCAAGCCCGGCGGTTTTTTTTCGACCAGGAGTGTCCTCTCATGTCCAACAAGTCCGCCACCGAGGGTTGGTATGCGCAAACCGAACGCACCAGCCAGACCGACGACCAGCGCATCAAGGACGTGACTCCCTTGCCGCCGCCCGAACACCTGATCCGCTTCTTCCCGATCGCCGGCACGCCGACGGAGAAGCTGATCGGCAACACCCGCTCGGCGATCCGCCACATCATGCAGGGCAAGGACGATCGCCTGCTGGTGGTGATGGGCCCGTGCTCCATCCACGACCCGGCCGCCGCGCTCGACTACGCGCGCCGCCTGAAGGCGCAGCGCGACAAGTACGCCGACCGCCTCGAGATTGTGATGCGCGTCTACTTCGAGAAGCCGCGCACCACGGTGGGCTGGAAGGGCCTCATCAACGACCCCTACCTCGACGAGAGCTACCGCATCGACGAGGGCCTGCGCATCGCGCGCCAGCTGCTGGTGGAGATCAACCGCCTGGGCGTGCCGGCGGGGAGCGAATTCCTCGACGTGATCTCGCCGCAGTACATCGGCGACCTGATCTCCTGGGGCGCGATCGGCGCGCGCACCACCGAGAGCCAGGTGCACCGCGAGCTGGCCTCGGGCCTGTCGGCGCCGATCGGCTTCAAGAACGGCACCGACGGCAACCTGAAGATCGCCATCGACGCGATCCAGGCCGCCAGCCGCCCGCACCACTTCCTCTCGGTGCACAAGAACGGCCAGGTCTCGATCGTCGAGACCAAGGGCAACAAGGATTGCCACGTCATCCTGCGCGGCGGCAAGGCGCCCAACTACGACGCCGCCAGCGTGGCCGCGGCCTGCAAGGAGATCGAAGGCGCCAAGCTCGACTGCGCGCTGATGGTCGACTGCAGCCACGCCAACAGCAGCAAGCAGCACGAGCGCCAGGTCGACGTGGCGCGCGACATCGCGCAGCAGATGAAGGCCGGCAACCGCTGCATCTTCGGCGTGATGGTGGAGAGCCACCTGCACGCGGGCGCGCAGAAGTTCAGCGCCGGCAAGGACGACCCGGCCAAGCTCGAATACGGCAAGAGCATCACCGATGCCTGCATCGGCTGGGACGACTCGCTGCAGGTGCTGGAGCTGCTCGCCGACGCGGTCAAGCAGCGGCGCGGCTGAAGCGACGCCGGCTCAGTCCCAGCCGGCGTCGACGACGAATTCCTGCGCCGTCACCATGCGCGCCGTGTCGGCGGCGAGGAACAGCACCATGTGCGCGATGTCGCGGCCGACGATGCGCCCGGGGAGGCAGTGGTTGCGGTCCATCTCGGCCTCGCCTTCGGCATCGACCCACAGCGCCAGCTGGCGCTCGGTCATCACCCAGCCGGGCACCACGCAGTTGACGCGGATGCGGTCGGGCCCCAGCTCGCGCGCCAGGCAGCGCGTGAAGCCCAGCATGGCCGACTTGGCGGTGGCGTAGACCGCGAGGCCGCGCGCCTTGTTCTTCCAGCTGCCCGAGCCGATGTTGACGATGCTGCCGCCGCCGCGCGCGCGCATCGAGACGAGCACCGCCTGCGTGGCGAAGAAGTGCGGCCGCAGGTTGACGGCGATGCGCTCGTCGAAATAGGCGGGCGTGACCTCCTCGATGCGGTGGCGCTGGTCGTTGGCGACGTTGTTGACCAGCACGTCGACGCCGCCCGCGGCCTCGGCCAGCCGCGCGATCGCCGCCTGCAGCGCGGGCACGTCGGTCACGTCGCAGGGCTCGAAGTGCACGCCCTCCAGGCCGGCCGCCAGCGCGGCGCCGGCGCCCGCATCGCGGTCGACGAAGCCGACGCGGCAGCCCTGTTCGGCGAAGGCGCGCACGATGTCGGCGCCGATGCCGCCGGCGCCGCCGGTGACGATCACGCCCTGGCCGCGCAGGCTGTGGAACGCCGCGCCGGCGAAGTGCACTTGCGGAACTCCGGTCATGGTTCGCTCCTTCTTCACACCGGTCCGGCTGCCATGGCGGCGAGGTCCAGCTCGACCCAGCGCGTGCCCGGCTCGTGCTTGTGCGCCTCCTCGCGGAAGCCGAGGTCGCGCGCCAGCTGCAGCATGCGCGTGTTCTCGTTGAGCACGGTGGCCACGAGGCGCTGCGTGCCGTGCTGGCGCAGGTAGTCGATGATCTGCGTCATCAGCAGCTCGCCCAGGCCCTCGCCCTTGATCTCGCTGCGCACGATGATGCCGAACTCGGCCTCGACGTTGTCGGGGTCGGCGACGGCGCGCACCACGCCCAGCGTCTGCTCCACGCCGCCCGGCCCCGGCGCGGTGGCGACGAAGGCCATCTCGCGCGCGTAGTCGATCTGCGTCAGGCGCGCCAGCTCGCTGCGCTCGATGCTGCGCCGGCTGTAGAAGACGCGCAGGCGCACGTCTTCCGGGTCGAGGTGCTGCAGGAATTCGAGGTGCTGCGCCTCGTCTTCGGGGCGGATCGGCCGCAGCGTCAGGCGCCGGCCATGCCAGTCCAGCGTCTGCACGAGCTGCGCCGGGTAGGGCCGGATCGCGAAGTTCAGCGCGCCCGCCGGCGCGGCCATGCTGACGCGGATGCGCGCGTCCAGCGCCACCGCGCCCTTGGCGTCGACGATCAGCGGGTTGATGTCGAGCTCGGCGATCTGCGGGATGTCGGCCAGCAGCTGCGACACCGCCATCAGCACGCGGTGCAGCGCTGCCTCGTCGGCCGGCGGCGTGTCGCGGAAGCCGTGCAGCAGCCTGGCCACGCGCGTGCGCGCCACCAGCGCGCGCGCCAGCGGCTCGTTGAGCGGCGGCAGCGCGACGGCACGATCGGCCAGCACCTCCACCGCCGTGCCGCCCTGCCCGAACAGGATCACCGGGCCGAAGACACGGTCGATGCTGGCGCCGACGATCAGCTCCTGCGCGCCCGACTTGCGATCCACCATCGCCTGCACGGTGAAGCCGGCGATGCGCGCGGCCGGGCGCTGCGCGCGCACGCGTTCGAGCATGTCGGCCGCGGCCGCGCGCACCTGCGCCGCGCCCGCGAGGCCCAGCACCACGCCGCCGACGTCGGACTTGTGCGAGATGTCGGGGCTGAGGATCTTGATCGCCACCGGGAAGCCGATCGCCATCGCCGCCTCGGCCGCCGCGGCGGGGTCGGCCTCGACGCGCGTGGTGGCCACCACCGGGATGCCGTAGGCGTCGAGCACGGCCTTGGCCTCGACCTCGTCGAGCATGTCGCGGCCGCTGCCCAGCACCTGCTGCACCAGCGCGCGCACCGCCTTGAGATCCGGCTCGCGCGCCTGCTCCGGCCGCGCCGGCGCGGCCTCGATCAGCTGGGCCTGGTTGCGCCGGTAGGTCACCAGCATGGCGAAGGCGCGCACCGCCTCCTCGGGCGTCTCGAAGCCGGCGATGCCGGCCTCGCGGAAGAGGCGCCGCGCCTCCTCCACCGAATCGCCGCCCAGCCAGCAGCCGAGCACGCGCGGCGGGCTCTGGCTGGCCAGCGGCACCAGCGCGCGCGCGATGTCGGCACTCGGCACGATGGCGGTGGGCGCGTGCACGAACAGCACGGCGCCGGCCTCGGGGTCGGCATTGATCGCTTCCAGCGCCTGCACGTAGCGCGCGGCCGGCGCGTCGCCGATGATGTCCACCGGGTTGCCGCGCGACCAGTTGGCGGGCATCTGCGCGTCGAGCCGCGCGAGGGTGTCGGCCGACAGCTCGGCGAGCTCGACGCCGGTGTGCGCCGCGCAGTCGGCCGCCATCACGCCGGCGCCGCCGCCGTTGGTGAGGATGACCAGCTTCTCGCCGCGGTTGGCGCGAAAGCGCGCCAGCGTCTCGGCGGCGAGGAAGAGCTGCTGCATGGTGTCCACGCGCAGCATGCCGGCGCGCGCGATGGCCGCGTCGTAGACGATGTCCGAGCCGGCCAGTGCGCCGGTGTGCGAGGCCGCGGCGCGCTGTCCCTGCGCCGAGCGGCCCGACTTCACGACGATCACCGGCTTGTTGCGCGCTGCCGCGCGTGCCGCCGACATGAACTTGCGCGGCGCCTCGATCGACTCGATGTAGAGCAGGATGGCGCGCGTCTTCGCATCGCTGCCGAGGTAGTCGAGCATGTCGCCGAAATCGACGTCGGCATGCTCGCCGAGCGACACCAGGTGCGAGAAGCCGATGCGCCGCGAGTGCGCCCAGTCGAGCATGGCCGTCATCAGCGCGCCCGACTGCGTGACGAAGGCGAGCTCGCCCGGCAGCGCGCCGATGTGCGCGAAGCTGGCATTCAGGCCCAGGTGCGGCACCAGCATGCCGATGCAGTTGGGGCCGAGGATGCGCAGCACATGCGGCTTGGCGGCATCGAGCATGGCCTGGCGCTGCGCCTTGTCCAGCCCGGCGGTGAGCACCACGGCGGCGCGCGTGCCCGCCTCGGCCAGCTCGGCGATCAGCCCCGGCACGCTGGCCGGCGGCGTGCAGACGATGGCGAGCTCGGGCACCTCGGGCAGCGCGGCGACGCGCGGGTAGACCGGCACGCCGTCGAATTCGCTGTGCTCGGGGTTGACCGCGTAGCTGCGCCCCTTGAAGCCGTTGCCGTGCAGGTTGCGCCAGACCGTCGCGCCGACGCTGGCCGGGCGCTGCGAGGCGCCGATCACCGCGACGGACGCGGGGGCGAGAAGGTGGTCGAGGTGGCGGATGCTCATGGTGGTTCGGATGATCCCAGAATCGGGCCATGCCTCCCCTGACACACACGCACTGGCATCTGCGCGACGCGCACGAACTCGCGCGCGAACACGGCGTCGACCCCGCACTCGGGCTGGCCGAGGCCGAGGCCGCGCTGCGCGCCGTGCAGCACGGGCCCAACGAGATCGCGGCGGGCGAGCGGCGCACGCCGGCCGCGCTGCTGCTCGACCAGTTCAAGGACTTCATGATCCTGGTGCTGCTCGGCGCGGCGGTGGTGTCGGGCCTGATCGGCGATCTGGTCGACACGCTGGCCATCGTGGTGATCGTGCTGCTCAATGCGCTGATCGGCTTCGTGCAGGCCTGGCGCGCCGATCGCGCCCTGGCGGCGCTGCAGCAACTCGCGGCGGCACGCGCCACGGTGCTGCGCGGCGGCCGGCGCGTGACGATTCCCGCCAGCCGCCTGGTGCCGGGCGACATCGTGCTGCTCGAAGCCGGCAACCAGGTGCCGGCCGACCTGCGGCTGATGACGATCGCGCAGCTGCGCATCGACGAATCGGCGCTCACCGGCGAATCGGTGGCGGTCGACAAGCATGTGCGCTCGCTCTCCGAGGCCGGCGCCGCGCTGGGCGACCGGCTCAACATGGCCTTCAAGGGCACGACCGCCGCGCATGGCCGCGGCACCGGCCTGGTGGTGGCCACCGGCATGGCCACCGAGCTGGGCAAGGTGGCCGGCCTGCTCGACCGCAGCGGCGAACTGCAGACGCCCCTGCAGCAGCGCCTGGCCGCCTTCGGCAAGCGCCTCGCGCTGGTGGTGCTGGCGATCTGCGCGCTGATCTTCGCCATCGGCGTGCTGCGCGGCGAGCCGCCGGTGCTGATGGTGCTGACCGCGGTGAGCCTCGCGGTGGCGGCGATTCCCGAATCGCTGCCCGCGGTGGTGACGGTGCTGCTGGCGCTCGGCGCGCGCCGCATGGTGGCGCAGAACGCGCTCGTGCGGCGGCTGCCCTCGGTGGAGACGCTCGGCTCGGTGAGCACCATCTGCACCGACAAGACCGGCACGCTGACGCTCAACCGCATGCACGCCGAGCAGCTGCTCGCCGAAGGCAGCGCACGCGCGGAGACGCTGCGCGCCGCGGCCTTGTGCAACGACGCGCAGCGCGGCGCCGACGGCGCCTGGCAGGGCGACCCGACCGAGACGGCGCTGGCCGAACTGGCGGCCGCGCACGACGTGGACGTGGCCGCACTCGCGCAGCCGCGCATCGCCGAGCTGCCCTTCGACGCCGAGCGCAAGCGCATGAGCACGCTGCACCGCGGCGCCGCGGGCTTCGTGCTCTACACCAAGGGCGCACCCGAGTCGCTGCTGCCGCGCTGCACGGCGCACTGGAGCGAGGCCGGCGCATTGGCGCTCGACCACGACGCGACCATGCGCCAGGCCGAGCGCCTGGCCGCCCAGGGCCTGCGCGTGCTGGCCTTCGCGCGGCGCGAGCTGGCCGATGCGGATCTGTCCGCCGGTGCCGAGACGGTCGAGCGCGGCCTGGCGTTCATCGGCCTGGTGGCGCTGATCGACCCGCCGCGCCCCGAGGCCGAGGCGGCCGTGCGCGACTGCCTCGCGGCCGGCATCACGCCGGTGATGATCACCGGCGACCACCCCGCCACGGCGCGCGCCATCGCGCGGCGGCTGGGCATCGTCACCGACGCGGATGCGCCGGTGCTCACCGGCACCATGCTCGCCGCGATGGACGAGGCCGCGCTGCGCGCGCGTTGCGCCGAAGTGCGCGTCTACGCGCGCGTCGACCCGGCACAGAAGATCCGCATCGTCGAGGCGCTGCAGTCGCTCGGCCGCTTCGTCGCGATGACCGGCGACGGCGTCAACGATGCGCCGGCGCTCAGGCGCGCCGACATCGGCGTGGCAATGGGCCGCGGCGGCACCGACGTGGCGCGCGAGGCCGCCAGCCTGGTGCTGCTGGACGACAACTTCGCCACCATCGTCGCCGCGGTGCGCGATGGCCGGCGCATCTACGACAACATCCGCAAGTTCGTGCGCTACGCGATGACGGGCAACTCCGGCGAGATCTGGACGCTGTTCCTCGCGCCCATGCTGGGCCTGCCGATCCCGCTGCTGCCCATCCACATCCTGTGGGTCAACCTCGTCACCGACGGCCTGCCCGGCCTGGCGCTGGCCGCCGAGCCGGCCGAGCGCGGCGTGATGCAGCGCGCGCCGCGCCCGCCCGGCGAGAGCCTGTTCGCCGATGGCTTGTGGCAGCACGTGCTCTTCATCGGCCTCTTGATCGGCGGCCTGTGCCTGGGCGTGCAGGCCTGGGCGCTGGCCACCGGCCACGCGCACTGGCAAACCATGGTGTTCACCGTGCTCACCTTTGCGCAGATGGCGCACGTGATGGCGATCCGCTCCGAGCGCGAGCCGCTATGGCGGCAGGGGCTCGCCTCGAACCTGCCGCTGCTCGGCGCGGTGCTGCTGACCTTCGCGCTGCAGCTCGCGACGATCTACGTGCCGTGGCTGCAGCCGATCTTCAAGACCGAGGCGCTCGATGCCGACGAGCTGGCGATCTGCTTCGGCGCGGCGGGCCTCGTCTACCTCGCGGCCGAGGCCGAGAAGCGCTGGCGCCGACATCTGGCGACACGCGGCACGCAAGCGGGCGCAACATCCGGCAAGCAAGCGGTCTGAAGCCGTAACGCGGGCAAGGTGCGGCAAGAAGGCTGGCCGAAGCAGTCCGTGCGGGCTGCAATGGAACTCCTCTCAACCCACCAGGAGTTCGCCATGACCCTGCGTTCATCCCTCATCCGCTTCACCCTGGCCACCGCCTGCACCGGCTTCGCCGCCGCCGCGCTGGCACAGACCGCTGCCGCGCCGGCGCCCGACGCGAAGGCGCGCATGGCGGTGGAGGCCGCCTTCACCAAGGCCGACGTCAACGGCGACGGCCGCATCAGCAAGGACGAGGCGGCCAAGATGCCCGAGATCGCGGGCAAGTTCGATGCGCTCGACAAGGACAAGGACGGCACGCTGACCCTGGCCGAGTTCGCGGCCGGCTACAAGCCGGTGGGCTGACGCTTCTGCCCGCGCGCGGCGTGGGTCACTCCGCGCCGCGCGCCAGCTTCTCGCTCTTCCAGTAGACGTCGTCGCCGCCGCGGCCGTCGAGGTTGGCGCGGTTGAGCACGCGCGCCAGCACGAAGAGCAGATCCGACAGGCGGTTCAGGTACTGGCGCGGCGCCGGCCGCAGCGCGTCGACGTGGCCGAGCGCCACCACCGCACGTTCGGCGCGCCGCGCCACCGTGCGGCAGACATGCGCGATCGCCGCGCCGCGCGTGCCGGCCGGCAGGATGAATTCCTGCAGCTTGGGCAGCGCAGCGTTGTGATGCGCCAGCGCTTCGTCGAGCCGCGCCACCGCCTCGGGTTTCAGCAGCTCGAAGCCGGGAATCGACAGCTCGCCGCCGAGGTTGAACAGCTCGTGCTGGATCACCACCAGCAGCTCGCGCACCTCGTCGGGCAGCGGCTCGGCCAGCAGCACGCCGACGTTCGAGTTCAGCTCGTCGACATCGCCCATCGCCTGCACGCGCAGGTGGTCCTTGGCGACGCGCGTGCCGTCGCCCAGGCCCGTGGTGCCGTCGTCGCCGGTGCGGGTGGCGATCTGCGTCAGTCGTTTTCCCATGGGCAACATGGTAGCGGCTGCCTAGAATGGATCGCATGAACGCCCCCTCCGAACTGCCCTTCCGCGTCGAGCCCCGCGAGGTGCCGGCCGCGATGATCGATGCGCTCAAGGCCCGCTTCGGCGAGCGCTGCAGCACGGCACTCGCGGTGCGCGAGCAGCATGGCCGCGACGAATCGCCCTTCGACGTGCGCCCGCCCGACGCGGTGGTGTTCTGCGAAAGCACCGAGGAGGTGGCGGCCGCCGTCGCGCTGGCGGATCGCTACGCGGTGCCGGTGATCCCCTTCGGCGTCGGCTCCTCGCTGGAAGGCCACCTGCTCGCGGTGCAGGGCGGCATCAGCATCGACGTGTCGCGCATGAACCGCGTGCTGCAGGTCAACCCCGAGGATCTGACGGTCATGCTCGAGCCGGGCGTGACGCGCGAGCAGCTCAACCGCGAGATCCGCGACACCGGCCTGTTCTTCCCCATCGACCCGGGCGCGAACGCCTCGCTGGGCGGCATGGCGGCCACGCGCGCCAGCGGCACGAACGCGGTGCGCTACGGCACGATGCGCGAGAACGTGCTCGGCCTGACGGTCGTCACCGCCAGCGGCGAGGTGATCCGCACCGGCACGCGTGCCAAGAAGAGCAGCGCCGGCTACGACCTGACGCGCCTGATGGTGGGCAGCGAAGGCACGCTGGGCGTGATCACCGAGATCACGCTCAAGCTCTACCCCATCCCCGAGGCGATCTCGGCGGCCGTGGTGGTGTTCGACCGCATCGAATCGGCGGTGAACACCACCATCCAGATGATCCAGCTCGGCCTGCCGATCGCGCGCTGCGAGCTGCTCGACGTGAACGCCGTGCGCGCGGTAAACCGCCACGACAAGCTCAACCTGCGCGAAGGCCCGATGCTGCTGATGGAGTTCCACGGCAGCGAGGCGGGCGTGAAGGAGCAGGCCGAGATGGCGCAGCAGATCGCGCGCGAGAACGGCGGCGAGGATTTCCAGTGGGCGACCACGCCGGAGGAGCGCACCAGGCTCTGGACGGCACGCCACCGCGCCTACTTCGCCGGCCTGCAGATGAAGCCGGGCTGCCGCACCGTGACCACCGACACCTGCGTGCCGATCTCGCGCCTGACCGAGTGCATCAGCCAGGCGGTGGCGGATGCGGAAGACGCGGGGCTGCAGTACTACATCGTCGGCCACGTGGGCGACGGCAACTTCCACATCGCCTACCTGATCGACCCGGCCCAGCCGCAGGAGCGCGAGACCGCCGAGCGGCTCAACGACCAGCTGGTGCACCGCGCACTGGCGATGGAAGGCACCTGCACCGGCGAGCACGGCATCGGCCTGCACAAGCAGGGCTTCCTGGTCGACGAGGCGGGCAGCGGGGCGGTCGAGATGATGCGCACGCTCAAGCGCGCGCTCGACCCGAAGAACATCCTCAACCCGGGGAAGATCTTCACCCTCTGAGAGGGCACGCGCTCAGCCGTGGTTCGCCGGCGCCGGCACCGCCCAGCGCTTGGTGGTCTCGCCGCGGCTGTTGACGCTGTCGAGGTGCACGCCGAAGCCCCACAGCCGCGCCACGTGCTTGAGCACTTCCTGCGCAGTGTCGTGCAGCGGGCGGTCGTTGTGCTGGGTGTGGCGCAGGGTCAGTGAGCGGTCGCCGCGCAGGTTCACGCTCCAGACCTGGATGTTGGGCTCGCGGCTGCCCAGGTCGTACTGGTGGGAGAGCGCCTCGCGCACCGCGCGGTAGCCGCTCTCGTCGTGGATGGCCGCCACCTCGAGCTCGCTCTCCTGCTCGTCGTCGACGATGGAGAAGAGGCGGAAGTCGCGCATCAGCTTGGGGCTGAGGTACTGGCCGACGAAGCTCTCGTCCTTGAAGTTGCGCATCGCGTGGTCCAGCGTCTCGAGCCAGTCGCTGCCGGCGATGGCGGGGAACCAGGCGCGATCCTCGTCGGTCGGCACCTCGCAGATGCGCTTGATGTCGGTGTACATCGCGAAGCCGAGCGCGTAGGGGTTGAGGCCGCTGTAGTGCGGGTGGCCCACCGGCGGCTGGTACACCACGTTGGTGTGCGACTTCAGCCACTCGATCATCATGCCGTCCGACATGTGGCCGTCGTCGTACAGCGTGTTGAGCAGCTTGTGGTGCCAGAAGGTGGCCCAGCCCTCGTTCATCACCTGCGTCTGGCGCTGCGGGTAGAAATACTGCGCCACCTTGCGCACGATGCGCACGATCTCGCGCTGCCAGGGCTCGAGCAGCGGCGCGTTCTTCTCGATGAAATACAGCAGGTTCTCCTGCGGCTCCTCGGGGAAGCGGCGCGCCTCCTTCTCTTCCGAGGCCTTCTCGGCGCGGCGCGGCAGCGTGCGCCACAGGTCGTTGATCTGCTGCTGCGCGTAGGCCTCGCGGTCCTTGCTGCGCGCCTGCTCCTGCGCCAGGCTCAGCTTGCTCGGGCGGCGGTAGCGGTCGACGCCGTGGCTCATCAGCGCGTGGCAGCTGTCGAGCAGTTCCTCGACGGCGTCGACGCCGTGGCGTTCCTCGCAGCCGGCGACGTAGTTCTTCGCGTAGACGAGGTAGTCGATGATCGAGGCCGCGTCCGTCCACATGCGGAACAGGTAGTTGCCCTTGAAGAAGCTGTTGTGGCCGTAGGCGGCGTGCGCGATCACCAGCGCCTGCATCGCCATCGTGTTCTCCTCCATCAGGTAGCTGATGCAGGGGTTGCTGTTGATGACGATCTCGTAGGCCAGGCCCATGTGGCCGCGCTTGTAGTTCTTCTCGGTCGAGATGAACTCCTTGCCGTAGCTCCAGTGGCGGTAGTTCACCGGCATGCCCACGCTGGCGTAGGCATCCATCATCTGCTCGGCGGTGATGATCTCGAGCTGGTTCGGGTAGGTGTCCAGGCCGAAGCGCTCGGCCGTGGAACGGATCACCGCGTGGTACTGCTCGATCAGCTCGAACGACCAGTCGCTCGGCGCGGGCAGGGGCTCGGCGGCGCGCGGCGGCGTGACGATGTCGGCGGCGCGCCGCACGCGGCCCTTGAGCGCGCCGGCCAGGCCCGGCTCGAACATGTCGGCCGTGCCGTCGGGCAGAAACTTGCCCTTGCGCGTCATGCGGCTGCCCCTTCCTTCTTGAACAGGTCGCGGAACACCGGGTAGATCTGGTTCGCCTCGGTCACCTTGCGGATCGCGAAGACCTTGTTCTCCGCCGCCAGGGCCGAGTACTCGTCCCACAGGTTCTGCTCTTCCTCGGCCACCTGCACGTAGGCGAAGTAGCGACACAGCGGCAGGATCCTGTCGGCCAGCAGCTCGCGGCAGCGGCCGCTGTCGTGGTGCCAGTTGTCGCCGTCGCTGGCCTGCGCGCCGTAGATGTTCCACTCGCTGGTCGGGTAGCGCGCGCGCGCGATCTCGTCCATCAGCACCAGCGCGCTCGACACCACGGTGCCGCCGGTCTCGGTGGCGTGGAAGAAGTTGTGCTCGTCGACCTCCTGCGCCTGCGTGTGGTGGCGGATGAAGACGATGTCGATCTTCTCGTAGTGGCGCGTGAGGAACAGGTACAGCAGGATGAAGAAGCGCTTGGCGAGATCCTTGCGCGCCTCGTCCATCGAGCCCGACACGTCCATCAGGCAGAACATCACCGCCTTGCTGGTCGGCACCGGCACGCGCACGCGGCTGCGGTAGCGCAGGTCGATCGGGTCGAGGTAGGGGATGCGCTCGAGCCGCGCGCGCAGCTCGGCGATCTCGCGCTCCAGGCCCGGGATCTCGTGCACGAAGGGATTCGGCGCGGGATGGCGCTTGATGGTCTCGAGCTTCTCCTCGAGCTGGCGCAGCTCGCGCCGCGCCTCGCTGCCGATGGCGATGCGCCGGCCGATGGCGCCGCGCATCGAACGCACCACGTGCAGGTTGTTGGGCGTGCCGTCGCTGGAAAAGCCGGCGCGGTGCGTCTTGAACTCGGGCGTCTCGGCGAGCGTGGTGCGCGCCAGGTTGGGCAGGGCCAGGTCGTCGAAGAAGACCTGCATGAACTCTTCCTTGCTGAGGTGGAAGACGAAATCGTCCTCGCCCTCGCCGGAATCGCTCGCCTGGCCGCCTCCGCCACCGCCGCCGCCACCTTTCGGCCGCTCGATGCGGTCGCCGCGCACGTAATCCTTGTTGCCCGGGTGCACCATCTCGCGCTTGCCGCCCTGGCCGTGGCCGAACACGGGCTCGCTGATGTCGCGCCGCGGGATGTGGATGTCCTCGCCCTTCTCCATGTCGCGGATGCCGCGCCCGTCGACCGCGCGCTTGACCGCCTCGCGGATCTGATCCTTGTGGCGGCGCAGGAAGCGCTCGCGGTTGCCGATGGACTTGTTCTTGCCCGCCAGCCTGCGATCGATGATCTGCTGCAAGGTGCTTCTCCGGTCGCGGACCGTTCAGCTCACGACCGTCATGACGACTTGCGCACGCGCAGATACCACTCGCACAGCAGCCGCACCTGCTTGGCGGTGTAGCCCTTGGCGACCATGCGGGTGACGAAGTCCTCGTGCTTCTTGGCCTCGTCCGCGCTCGCCTTGGCGTTGAAGCTGATCACCGGCAGCAGCTCCTCGGTGTTCGAGAACATCTTCTTCTCGATCACCGTGCGCAGCTTCTCGTAGCTCGTCCACAGCGGGTTCTTGCCGGCGTTGCTGGCGCGCGCGCGCAGCACGAAGTTGACGATCTCGTTGCGGAAGTCCTTCGGGTTGGCGATGCCGGCCGGCTTCTCGATCTTCTCCAGCTCCGCGTTCAGCGAGGCGCGGTCGAACACCTCGCCGGTGTCGGTGTCGCGGTACTCGTGGTCCTGGATCCAGTAGTCGGCGTAGGTGACGTAGCGGTCGAAGATGTTCTGGCCGTACTCGCTGTAGCTCTCGAGATATGCCGTCTGGATCTCCTTGCCGATGAACTCGGCATAGCGCGTCGCCAGGTGCTCCTTGATGAACGAAAGGTACTTCTGTTCCGTCTCGGCCGCGAACTGCTCGCGCTCGATCTGCTGCTCGAGCACGTACATCAGGTGCACCGGGTTGGCGGCGACCTCTGTGCTGTCGAAGTTGAAGACCTTGGAGATGATCTTGAAGGCGAAGCGCGTCGAGATGCCGCTCATGCCCTCGTCGACCCCGGCGTAGTCGCGGTACTCCTGGAAGCTCTTGGCGCGCGGGTCGGTGTCTTTCAGGTTCTCGCCGTCGTAGACCAGCATCTTGGAGTACAGCGACGAGTTCTCGGGCTCCTTGAGCCGCGTGAGCACCGCGAACTGGCTCATCATCTTCAGCGTGCCCGGCGCGCAGGTGGCGTTGGCCAGCGACGAGCCGCGCAGCAGCTTCTCGTAGATCTTGATCTCTTCGGAGACGCGCAGGCAGTACGGCACCTTGACGATGTAGATGCGGTCGAGGAAGGCCTCGTTGTTCTTGTTGTTGCGGAAGGCCTTCCACTCACTCTCGTTGCTGTGCGCGAGCACGACGCCGTCGAAGGGGATCGCGCCGAAGCCCTCGGTGCCCTTGAAGTTGCCTTCCTGCGTGGCCGTCAGCAGCGGGTGCAGCACCTTGATCGGCGCCTTGAACATCTCGACGAACTCGAGCAGGCCCTGGTTGGCCAGGCACAGGCCGCCCGAGAAGCTGTAGGCGTCGGGATCGTCCTGCGCATAGGTCTCGAGCTTGCGGATGTCGACCTTGCCGACCAGCGAGCTGATGTCCTGGTTGTTCTCGTCGCCCGGCTCGGTCTTGGCGATGCCGACCTGCTTGAGCACCGAGGGGTAGCGCTTGACGACCTTGAACTTGCGGATGTCGCCGCCGTACTCCTCCAGACGTTTCACGGCCCAGGGTGACAGGATCCGGTTCAGGTAGCGACGCGGAATGCCATACTCCTTCTCGAGGATGGGACCATCCTCGACGGCGTCGAACAGGCCGAGCGGCGATTCGTTCACCGGCGAGCCCTTGATCGCGTAGAAGGGCACCTCCTGCATCAGCTGCTTGAGACGCTCGGCGATCGAGCTCTTGCCGCCGCCCACGGGGCCGAGCAGATAGAGGATCTGCTTCTTCTCTTCCAGGCCCTGCGCCGCATGGCGGAAGTAGGAGACGACCTGCTCGATCGAGTCCTCCATGCCGTAGAACTCGGCGAAGGCCGGGTAGATCTTGATGATCTTGTTGGCGAAGATGCGCGACAGGCGCGGGTCGTTGCGCGTGTCGATGGTCTGCGGCTCGCCGATGGCCTTGAGCATGCGCTCGGCGGCCGTGGCATAGGCCACCGGGTTGCGCTTGCACTCGGCGAGGTAGTCCTCGAGCGAGAGCTCCTCTTCGCGGGTGCGCTCGTAGCGCGCGGCGAAGCTGCTGATCACGTCCATGCCGATCTCCTGTGCTTCAGGACTGCGGCACCCCGGCGTGAATCCGGTGCGCCGCGAGGGGGGAAGTTCTGATGAAGTCCCAAGGGCTCCATCAGAGCTTTCCGCGTCGATCGGGCCGTGAAGGCCGTGTGGTCGCGAGTCAAGCTTGCTGCAAATCGCTCCCGCCGTAAACCCGATTAAACCGGGCATTCCACGGCTGTTTGTCACAAGGGCTTTGTCCCGGTGACTTCAGCAAGTAACGTGCCTCGAGTCTCGCTGGTTGATCGGCATGAACGACGGAGCCTGCATGTTCATGCAAAGTTCCGCAAAGCGGCACCGCGATTCAGCGTGCGTTAAGACCGAGCTTGTCGAGCAGGCCGTTGAGTTCCTCGAGCGAGCCGAAAGCGATCGCGACCTCGCCCTGCTCACCGCGCTTGGTGCGCTTCTTGATGCGGATCTCGACCTTGGCGGTCAGCGCATCCGACAGTTCTTCCTCGATGCGCGCCACGTCGCGCGACTTCTCCTTGGCCACGCGCAGCAGCGGCTGCTGGCGCTGATGCTGCAGCTTGGTGACGAGCTTCTCGGCCTCGCGCACGCTCAGCTTGCGCGCCACCACGTCGCCCGCGGCGAGGATCTGCTGCGCGCCGTCGAGTGGCAGCAGGGCGCGCGCATGGCCCATGTCGAGATCGCCGGCCATCAGCATCTGCTGCACCGGCTCGCTGAGGTTGAGCAGGCGCAGCAGGTTGCTCGCCGCGCTGCGCGAACGGCCCACGGCCTGCGCGGCCTGCTCGTGCGTCAGGCCGAACTCGTCGGTCAGGCGCTTGAGGCCTTGTGCCTCTTCCAGCGGGTTGAGGTCCTCGCGCTGGATGTTCTCGATCAGCGACATCGCCGCCGCGGCTTCGTCGGGCACGTTCTTGACGAGCACCGGCACTTCGTCCAGCCCGGCCAGCTTCGCGGCGCGCGTGCGGCGCTCGCCGGCGATGATCTCGTAGCGGCCCGGCGCGACCGGGCGCACCAGCACCGGCTGCATCACGCCCTGTGCCTTGATGCTCTCGGCCAGTTCGTACAGCGAGCCCTCGTCCATGCGCGTGCGCGGCTGGTACTTGCCGGGCTGCAGCGCATCGAGCTTGAGGACGGAGGGCGAGGCGTCGGCGGCGGGGCGGGGCGTGTCGGAGACCTTGGGGCCGAGCAGCGCTTCCAGCCCGAGCCCGAGGCCCTTGGGTTTCTTGGTGACCATGGGGCGCGATTGTCCGCGATCAGCGCGAGCGCCCTCCCAGGCGCTCCAGCAGGGCGATGCCTTCCGGCCAGTCGCCGAGGCCCGATTCGCCGTTGATGTGCCCGCGCGCGCCGATCTCGAGCAGCTCGCTGCCCCAGGCCTGGGCCATCGCCTGCGCGCGCGGCGGCGCGCAGTACGGGTCGTCGCTGCTGACCACCGCGACGCTGGCAAAGGGCAGCGTCTGGCGCGCAATCGGCCGCCAGTTGAAGAGGTTGGGCGGCATGTCCTCGCGCTCGGTGTCGGGCGGCGCCACCAGCAGAGCGCCGGCCACGCGGCCGGTGTGCGCGGAATGGGCCGCCCACGCGGCCACCAGCTGGCAGCCCAGGCTGTGCGCGGCGAGCAGCACCGGCTGCGCGCTGCCGAGCAGCACCTCGTCGAGCCGCGCCATCCAGTCGCCGCGACGCGGCCAGAGCCAGTCGTCCTGTTCCACGCGGCGATGGCCGTGCAGGGCTTCCCAGCGGCTCTGCCAGTGCTCGGGGCCGGAGTTCAGCCAGCCCGGCAGCAGCAGCACCTGCGGCCCGTCTTGATCAGGGTTTGCCTTATCCTTGTCGCTCATCGTCTGGAAGCCTCACATGAAGACCCGCGTGTTCGTCGACGGCCAGGAGGGCACCACCGGCCTGCGCATCCACGAGTATCTCGCCCAGCGCGAGGAGATCGAGGTGCTGCGCATCGAGGCCGACAAGCGCAAGGATCCGGCCGAGCGCGCACGCCTGCTCAACGCCGCCGACGTGGCCTTCCTGTGCCTGCCCGACGCCGCGGCCAAGGAGGCGGCGGCGCTGGTCACCAACCCCAAGACCTGCCTGATCGACGCCAGCACGGCGCACCGCACCGCGCCGGGCTGGGTGTTCGGCCTGCCCGAACTCGCGCCGCAGCAGCGCGCCGCGTTGCGCGCGAGCAAGCGCATCGCCAACCCGGGCTGCCACGCCTCGGCTTTCATCCTGCTGCTGCGCCCGCTGGTGGATGCGGGGCTGGTGCCGGCCGCGCTGCCGATCAGCGCCAGTTCGATCACCGGCTACTCCGGCGGCGGCAAGAAGATGATCGAGCAGTACCAGGCCGGCGGCGACGCCCGTCTCGCCTCGCCGCGGCCCTATGGCCTGAAGCTCGCCCACAAGCACATTCCGGAGATGACGGTGCATTCGCGGCTTGGCCAGGCGCCGAACTTCATGCCCATCGTCGCCAATTTTTACAGGGGCTTGGCGGTGAGTGTGCCCTTGCATCTTTCGCAACTTCCGGCGGGCACGACCGGCCAGAAGCTGCGCGAGGCCTACGCGCAGCGCTACGCCGGCGAGCAGTTCATCAAGGTGATGCCGCTGTCCGACCCGGCCACGCTGGAAGACGGCTTCTTCGACGTGCAGGCCTGCAACGACACCAACCGCGTCGACATCTTCGTCTTCGCCAGCGACACCCAGGCGCTGCTGATGGCGCGCCTGGACAACCTCGGCAAGGGCGCCAGCGGCGCCGCCGTGCAGGCGATGAACGTGCACCTCGGCGTCGACGAAGGCCTCGGGCTTTGACGCCCACCGCCGCTCAGGCGGCCGCAGGATCGCGCGCGCGGTAGTGGTAAGCGTAGGCGTCGGCAAAGCCGAGCCGGTGGTAGATCGCGCGCGCCGGGTGGTTGTCGCCGTCGACTTGTAGATAGGCGTGGCGCGCACCATTGCGGTGCGCCTCGGCCAGCACGTGTGCGCAGAGGCGGTTCGCATAGCCCCGCCCGCGCGCCCATTCCGCGGTGTAGATGTCGTAGAGCCCGATCAGGTCTGCCTCGCGCGCGTACTGGCCGCAGGCCACCACCTCGCCGTCGAGCTTCATTTCGTAGGCCTGGAAGGGCACCGGCGACTGGGCGAGGCGCTGGCCATGCGCGAGCCGCTGCGACAGCGGCGAACCACGCAAGGCGCCGACGCGCTGCGCGAAGGCTTCCAGCCCTACCGGCTGGATGCTCAGGCCCTTGCCCAGGCTGGGCGCAACGATGTTGGACACGTCCTCCAGCACCATCACACGCGTGTCGTCGAAGCGCTCCAGGCCCAGGGCGTCGAGCGTCGAGTCCAGGCCGGCGGGTTCGCTGAAGGGGGTGATGCGCACGATCAGCGGCAGGCCCGCCTGGGCGAACACCGGCTCGCACAGCGCCAGCTTGTGGGCCACCGGCATGCGCCCGGGCGCCACCGCGTTGACGCAGCGCGCCCGCTTGGCCTTGCCCGGCGAGAAGCGCAGCAACCAGCCGTCCACCCAGCGCTGCTGGGGCGGGGCGCTGGCGTTCAGGCCGGCGTCCTCGACGCGCGACAGCAGATAGGGATCGAAGCTGCGCGCGATGACCGGGTTCATGCGCATGGCCGTTCGATCAGCGCATGGACTCGATGCGCCGCACCATCTCGCCGGCGAACTCGATGAAGGCCTGGGCGCCGCGCGAGCCGGGGTCGAACACCACGCCGGGCAGGCCGTAGCTGGGCGCCTCGGCCAGGCGCACGTTGCGCGGGATCACCGAGTCGAAGACCTTGTCGCCGAAGTGCGCCTTGAGTTGCTCGCTGACCTGCTGCTGCAGCGTGATGCGCGGGTCGAACATCACGCGCAGCAGGCCGATGATCTGCAGATCCGGGTTCAGGTTGGCGTGCACCTGCTTGATGGTGTTGACCAGGTCGGACAGGCCTTCCAGCGCGAAGTATTCGCACTGCATCGGCACCACCACGCCATGGGCGGCGCACAGGCCGTTGAGCGTCAGCAGGCTGAGCGAGGGCGGGCAGTCGACCAGCACGAAGTCGTATTCGGCGTCGACGGCGGCCAGCGCCGTCTTCAGGCGCTTGTCGCGCCGCTCCAGCTCGACCAGCTCGACTTCGGCGCCGGCCAGTTCGCGGTTGGCACCCAGCACGTCGTAGCCGGTCTTCTCGCTGCGCCGGCGGGCTTCGGCCACGCTGGCGCTTTCCAGCAGCACGTCGTAGACCGACAGCTCCAGGGCCCGCTTGTCCACGCCCGAACCCATGGTGGCATTGCCCTGCGGGTCGAGGTCGACCACCAGCACGCGCTGGCCGAGGCGCGCCAGGCCGGCGGCCAGATTGACGGTGGTGGTGGTCTTGCCGACGCCGCCTTTCTGATTGGCGATGCAGAAGATTCGGGCCATGAGCTCGCGCGAGGGAAGTGCGGGCCGGAGCCCAGGTATGACGCGACCCGGATACCCCGGGCCGGGAGTCAGGAATGTACCAGCCCGGGCGCCGCCCCAGCCGCTTCGCGCATCCAGACGATGCAGCGTTCCGCGTCCAGGCCCGGCACGGCGATCGGTTCCACGTGAAACACGGCGATGCCGGCGGGCAGGGCGGCCAGCTCCGCATCGGGCGTCTTGCCCTTCATGGCCGCCCACACGCCATCGGCCGCGAGCAGCTTGCGGGTCAAGCTCACGAAGTCGGCCAGTGACGCGAAGGCACGGGAGGTGATCAGGTCGAAGCCGCCCGCTTTCAGCGACTCGACACGGGCATGCTCCGCCGCCAGATTTCGCAAGCGCAACTCGACCGCCACTTGCCGGATGAAGGCCGCCTTCTTGCCGACCGCATCGACGCAAGTCACCGACCAGCCCGGCTCCAGCACCGCCAGCGCCACCCCGGGCAACCCGCCGCCGCTGCCGACGTCGAGGACGCGGCGCGACGTGCCGGCACCGAGTTGCCGGCGCAGCGGGCCGACGACGGCGAGGCAGTCGGCCAAGTGCTGGGTCAGCATCTCGCCCGGGTCACGCACCGCAGTGAGGTTGTAGGTGGCGTTCCAGCGCTGCAGCAGGGCCAGGTAGGCGAGCAGCCGATCCAGCGCGGCGGGATCGAGCGCCAGCCCGAGCGAGTCGCAGGCACCCTCCAGCGCCGGCCGCAGGGTCCCGATCGGCGCCTCAGGCCGCATCGCTGACCGACTCGGTGTTGGCGGCGAAGCCCTTGAAGCGGCCCTTGCGCAGATGGATCAGCAGCAGCGAGATCGCCGCCGGCGTCACGCCCGAGATGCGCGAGGCCTGGCCCAGCGTCTCCGGTTTGTGCCGTGCCAGCTTCTGGCGCACCTCGAAGGAGAGGGCGCTGACCTGCGCGTAGTCGAGCTCGGCCGGCAGCTTGAGGTTCTCGTAGGCGGCGGCGCGCTCGACTTCCTCGTTCTGCTTGTCGATGTAGCCGGCGTACTTGATGCCGATCTGCACCTGCTCGATCACCGCATCCGCCAAGCTGTCGCCCAGCTCGGCGCGCAGCGTTTCACGTGAAACCGCCAGCTCCGGCTTGGCGATTTCCGCCAGCTCGGCCACCCGGTCGAACTCGACGCCGGGCCGGCGCAGTAGATCGGCCAGGTTGTACTCGTGCTCCAAAGCCTTGCCGAGCAGGCGCTCCGCCTCGGCTGCCGACACCAGCCCGGGATGCACCCAGGTCGACTTCAAGCGCTCCATCTCCCGCGCCACGGCGTCGCGTTTGCGGCAGAAGGCATTCCAGCGCGCATCGTCGATCAGGCCCATGCGCCGAGCCTCGTCGGTCAGGCGCAGGTCGGCGTTGTCCTCGCGCAGCTGCAGCCGGAACTCGGCGCGGCTGGTAAACATGCGGTAAGGCTCGGTCACGCCCTTGGTGATCAGGTCGTCGACCAGCACGCCCAGGTAGGCCTGGTCGCGGCGCGGCAGCCAGGGCGAATCGCCACGCACCTGCAGCGCGGCGTTCAGGCCGGCGAACAGCCCCTGGGCCGCCGCCTCTTCGTAGCCGGTGGTGCCGTTGATCTGACCGGCGAGGAACAACCCGGCGATGGCGCGCGTCTCGAAGCTCGCCTTCAGCTCGCGCGGGTCGAAATAGTCGTACTCGATCGCATAACCCGGCCGCAGGATGTGGGCGTTCTCCAGGCCGGCCATCGAACGCACCGCGGCGATCTGGATGTCGAAGGGCAGCGAGGTCGAGATGCCGTTCGGATAGAACTCGTGCGTCGTCAGGCCCTCGGGCTCGAGAAAGATCTGGTGGCTCGTCTTGTCGGCGAAGCGGTTGATCTTGTCCTCGATGCTCGGGCAGTAGCGCGGCCCCACGCCCTCGATCACGCCGGTGAACATCGGGCTGCGGTCGAAGCCGGAACGGATGATCTCGTGCGTAAGCGGGTTGGTGTGGGTGATCCAGCAGGGCAGCTGGCGCGGGTGCATGGCCGCGTTGCCCAGGAAGCTGAATACCGGCATGGGCGCATCCGAGCCGGGCATGCCGTCGCCGGGTTGCTCGGTGAGCTTGGCGAAGTCGATCGAGCGGCCGTCGATGCGCGGCGGCGTGCCGGTCTTGAGCCGGCCTTGCGGCAGCTTCAGCTCCTTCAACCGCGCCGCGAGGCTGATCGCTGGCGGGTCACCGGCGCGGCCGGCCGGATGGTTCTGCAGGCCGACGTGGATGCGGCCATCGAGGAAGGTGCCGGCCGTCAGCACCACCGCCCGCCCGGAGAAGCGTACGCCCACTTGCGTGACGGCACCGACCACGCGGTCGCCCTGCAGGATCAGGTCGTCGCAAGCGCCCTGGAACAGCCACAGGTTTTCCTGGTTCTCCAGGCGGCGCCGGATGGCGGCCTTGTAGAGGATGCGGTCGGCCTGGGCGCGCGTCGCCCGCACCGCCGGCCCCTTGGAGCCGTTGAGGATGCGGAACTGGATGCCTGCTTCGTCGGTCGCCAGCGCCATCGCGCCGCCCAGCGCATCGACTTCCTTGACCAGATGGCCCTTGCCGATGCCGCCGATCGACGGGTTGCAGCTCATCTGGCCCAGCGTCTCGATGTTGTGCGTGAGCAGCAGCGTGGCCGCGCCCATGCGCGCCGCGGCCAGCGCGGCCTCGGTGCCGGCATGGCCGCCGCCGACGACGATCACGTCGAAGTCCTTCGGGAACAACATCGCGGGTTGCCTAAATTTTGAGCAAGGCGGCATTGTAGAGACGGGCCCCTGCGAAGTCACCCGCAGGGTCGAAGCGAGCGTCATCGGCTATCGTCCCGCGCGAGATCGCACACACGATGGATTGCCGCCCGCACTGCGCCGCCTGCTGCATCGCCCCGTCGATCAGCAGCCCCATCCCCGGTATGCCGCAGGGCAAGCCGGCCGGCGTGCCCTGCGTGCAGCTCACCGCCGAGCTGCGCTGCGCCCTGTTCGGCCGGCCCGAGCGGCCGGCCGTGTGCGGCTCGCTGCGGCCTTCGTCGGCGATGTGCGGCGAGAGCCGCGAGCAGGCGATGCGCTGGCTCGGCCACCTCGAAGAGACCACGCTGCCGCGATGAACACGCCCGACGCCACGGCCCTGCAGCAGCTCGGCGAGCTCTACCCGGCGTTGGCCGCCTTGCCCGCCGCGCTGCGCGACGAGGTGCTCACGCAGCAGACGATGTGGCTCGAAGTCCCGCCCGGCACGACGCTCTTCGAGGAGCAGTCACCCTGCCAGGGCTTCCCGATGGTGCTCAGCGGCGAGGTGCGCGTCGCGCGTGGCTCGGCGCAGGGGCGATCGCTGGAGCTGTACCGCGTCGGCCCCGGCGAGCTGTGCGTGGTCTCGGCCTCCTGCCTGTTCGGCCAGCAGCTGCTCAGTGCCCACGGCGAAACCACCGCCAGCACGCGCCTGGCCGTGATGTCGCCCGCCGCGCTCGATGCCTGCTGCGCGCACGAATCCTTCCGCCGCTTCATCTTCGGCGTCTTCGCGGATCGCCTCGCCGACCTGATGGCACTGGCCGAGGCCGTCGCCTTCCAGCGCCTCGACCAGCGCCTGGCCGCCACCCTGCTCGGCCATGGCGAAGTGCTGCAGACCAGCCACCAGGCGCTGGCCGACGAGCTCGGCACCGTGCGCGAGATCGTCACCCGGCTGCTGCGCCGCTTCGAGCGCGCCGGCTGGCTGGCGCTCGGCCGCGAGCGCATCGAGCTGAAGGACGCGGCGGCGCTGCGCCGCCTCGCCGCCGGCGACGCCGCTCCCGGCTGAGCCTGCCTGTGTGACTGCGGTCACAGACCGCGGCCCGGACGGCGCCGGACACTGCGCCGCAGCGGCGGAGTACGCCGTTCACTCAGGAGCAGACATGAAGACCAACGAAGGCACCATCGACCGCGCGCTGCGCATCATCGCCGGCCTCGCGCTGATCGCCCTGGCCGCCACCGGCACCGTGGGCGCGTGGGGCTGGATCGGCATCGTTCCACTGGCCACGGGCCTGCTCGGCTGGTGCCCCGCCTACACGCTGCTGGGCTTCAACACTTGCCCGATGAAGTCCGAGACGAAGTGATCGTCACCTGATCGTCGCCGGAGGGCGCAGCATCTCGATGTGCGGGATGCCGTCCTCCATATATTCGTCGCCGACCGCGAGAAAACCGAAAGCGCCGTAGAAGCGCTGCAGGTGGGCCTGCGCCGAGATGCGAATGCCCGTACCGGGAAACAGCGCCTCGGCTTCGGCCACGGCGCGCCGCACCAACTCGCGGCCCAGCCCGGTGCCGCGCGCCGCGCTGCTGGTGATCACGCGCCCGATCGACACCTCGGGATATTTCACCCCCGGCGCGACGATGCGCGCGTAGGCGAGCGGCTCGGCCAGTGCTGCCGACCAGGCCGCAAGGTGCCAGCACTGCGGGTCGGCACCATCAGCGTCGAGGTAGGCGCAGCCCTGCTCGATCACGAACACCTGCTGGCGCGCGCGGTAGATCGCATCCAGCTCGGCCACGCCGAGGGCATCGAAGGCGCAGCAGCGCCAGCGCACTTCGGTTGTAGAAGGAACGCTCATCGCACCGCCGCGCGCCGCAGCACGCGCGCCACGAAGACGATGCCGGCCAGCGTCATCAGCAGGCACACCAGCAGCGACACACCGAGCGCCTCCGCGCCCAGCGCCTCGCCCTTGAGCACGCGCGTCATCAGCGTGTTCTGCGCCAGCGCCGGCACCCAGAAATGCCAGCGCTCCTCGGCGCCCGGGTTGAGCAGGCCGAACAGCGGCAGCAGCGAGACGCCCAGCCCCAGCACCGCCGTGCTCGCCTGCGCCTCCTTGACGCTGCGGCAGCGGATCGCCACCGCCATCAGCAGCGCCGCCAGCGCGGCGGCGAAGGGCGCGATCACGGCGAGGAACCACAGCGCCTCGTGCACGCCGAACTGGAACAGCGCCGCCAGCGCGTCGCCGCGCAGCAGCCATTGCGCAGGGATGAAGCTGAAGCAGCTCAGCAGCGCGATCAGCAGCGCCACCGCCGTCACCGCCGCCCACTTGCCCAGCACGATGGCCAGCGGCGCGGCCGGGTTCATCAGCAGCGGCTCGAGCGAGCCGCGCTCGCGTTCGCCGGCGGTGCTGTCCAGCGCGGCGTTGAGCGCCCCGTACAGCACCGCCATCAGCACGAAGAAGGGCAGCATGCCGGTGATCTGCGTGCCGCGCGTCTGCGGGCTGGCGAGATCGCGCTCGTCGACCCGCGCCGACTCGAGCAGCTCGACCGAGACGCCGCGCAGCGCCAGCGCCAGCGTCGCGCGCTCGCGGTTGAAGCCGGCCACCAGGCGCTGCAGGCGGCCGGCGCCGGCCTCGGCGCGCTTGTTGGCGCTGTCGCTCACCAGCAGCAGGCGCGGCAGGTCGCCCGACTTCAGCGCCGCCTCGAAATCCTGCGGAATCACCAGCACCGGATCGCCGAGTTCGGCGCGCTTCAGCTGCGCTTCGTAGTCGGCCGGCGCCGGCTTGACCGTGAAGCCCTGGCGGGCGATGTAGTTGACCAGCGTCGGCGCGGATTCCGCGCCGGCCAGCACCACCTCGCGCCGCTCGGCGCGCGATTCGAACGAGGCCAGCAGGCTCGAGAGCGCGACCAGCACCAGCGGCCCCATCAGCACGCTGGACAGCAGCACGACGGCCAGCGTGCGGCGGTCGCGCAGCGCGTCGATCCACTCCTTCGCGAATACGGTCCAGGCGGTCATGACAGCCCCTCGTCCGGCGGGTACGCCGGCCGATCCCCCGAGGGGATGCGGGCCGGCTTGGGAGCGGCCCGGCGCTCGGCCCGCGTCATGCCTGTTCCTCCTCGTCCGCATAGGCGAGGCGCACGAAGGCCTCCTCGAAGTCGCGCGTGCCGCAGCGCGCGCGCAGCTCGGCCACCGTGCCCTGCGCCACCGTGCGGCCGCGCGCGATCACCACCACCTCGTCGCACAGCCGCTCCACCTCCTGCATGATGTGCGTGGAGAAGACGATGCACTTGCCGCCGCCGGCCGGCGAGGCGAGCCACTGCAGCGTCTCGCGCAGCGCGCGCGTGGCCACCACGTCCAGGCCGTTGGTGGGTTCGTCGAGCACGATGTGCGCCGGGTCGTGCACCAGCGCGCGCGCCAGCGCCACCTTCATGCGTTCGCCCTGGCTGAAGCCTTCGGTGCGGCGCTCGAGCAGCTGGCCGCAATCGAGCATCTGCGCCAGCGCCTCGGTGCGCGCCTGCGCCTCTTCGCGCGCCATGCCCTGCAGCGCGGCGAAGTAGAGGATGTTCTCGCGCGCGCTCAGGCGCGGGTAGAGGCCGCGTGCATCGCTGAGCACGCCCATCTTGGCCAGCGCCTCGCGCGGCCGCTGCGCCACCGCGATGCCGTCGACCTCCAGCGTGCCGGCATCCGGCGCGATCAGGCCGGCGAGCATGCGCAGCGTCGTGGTCTTGCCCGCGCCGTTGGGCCCGAGCAGGCCGGTGATGCGGCCATCGGCGGCGGCGAAGCTCACGTCGCGCACGGCCTGCACCGGCGCGCCGGCCTTGCCGAACAGCCGCACGCGCGGCGCCGCAAAGCGCTTGGCCAGGCCCGCGATGCGGATCATCGCGGCGCCTCCGATCCCGGCGGCACGAAGGCCGGCGGCCGCGGAATGCTGGTGGCGCAAGCAGCGTCGAGCGCCAGCGCCTGCGCTTCGTCGTCCGCAGCGATGAAGCGGAACAGCAGGTCGGGCACGCAGCCGCTGCCGAGCTGGCCGTGGCCGGCGTTCGGGATGACCACGTGCCTCGCCTTCGCCCCCAGCGCATCGGCGACACGTTGCGCGTGGCGCGGCGGCGTGGCCGGGTCGATGCCGCCGCTGAGCAGCAGCACCGGCGTGGCGGACTCGCCGACCGTGTAGAAAGCCTCCGGCACCGCGCCGCGCGGCCAGCTCGCACAGGCCTGTTCGTAGAGCGGCGCGAGGCCGGCGC
Organism: Piscinibacter sp.; assembly: GCA_017983795.1. GTDB lineage: Bacteria > Pseudomonadota > Gammaproteobacteria > Burkholderiales > Burkholderiaceae_C > Piscinibacter. The sequence continues at coordinate 47,966 of JAGOAS010000007.1, read as the reverse complement.
CGAAGTCGCGCGCCTGCGGCACGGCCGCGGCGCCGAGGCGCGGCATGTCCTCGGCGCAGATCACCGCGAAATGCATGCCGGTCGAAAGCCCCGGCGCGCCGCGCCGCGCCAGCGAGGTGCCCAGCGCCACCAGCGCTTCGACGCGCCCCTGCGCCGCCGCCTGGATCGCCGCCGGCAGGGTCGAGGCCAGCGCCGGCACATAGAGCGGCGCGCGCACTGCGGCGAGAGCCATGTCGCGCGTCAGCATGAAGCTTTCGCTGCGGCCGGTGAGCGGGTCGGCCACCGTCGCGCTGCGCGGCAGCGAGGCGAGCAGGCCGTCCCAGGCCTGGCGCAGTGCCGGCCACTGGCGCGCGCAGGCCGGCTCGGCGGCGCAGGCGGCAAAGAGCGCGTCCAGCGCCGCCTGCGCATCGACACCGGCGCTGGCGGGCAGCACCATGTCGGGCGGCGCGACGCCGTCGAGCACGCTGCGCCGCACCGCGCGCGGGAACTGGCGCTGGTACTCCAGCGCGGCGCGCGTGCCGTAGGAGGCACCGACGAGGTTGATGCGCTCGGCACCCAGCGCCTCGCGCACCGCGTCGAGATCCTGCATCGCCAGCGTCGTCGTATAGAAGCCCAGGCCGGCGGCCTCCTTCACGTGCGGGCGGCGCACCAGGCGCTCGCGGCATTCGGCCAGGCGCTGCAACTGCTTGCCGGTATCGGCCGCCTCGGCCAGCGGCTGCACAGCCGGCTCGTCGCAATCGAGCGGCGCCGAGCGGCCGGTGCCGCGCTGATCGACGAAGACGATGTCGCGGCGGTTGTTCAGGCGCGCGAATACCGGCATCAGCGAAGGCGCCAGCGCGATCGCGCTCTGGCCGGGCCCGCCGGCGAGCAGGAATACCGGGTCGGGCAGCTTGCGCCGCGCCAGCGCGGGCACGACGAGGTAGTGCAGATCGAAACGCGTGGCCTCGGGCCGCGACGGGTCGAGCGGCCGGCTCAATGAACCGCACAGCAGCTCGTGCGGCAGGCCGGCGACGCGGCAGGGCGCGGGCGGCGCGGCCTGCGCTGCACCCAGGCCGAGCAGCAGCGCGGCCGCGGTGGCGAGGCGTCGTCGTGCCGTCACGGCTCGCCGAGAAAGCGCTTGAGCTCGCCGGAGGCCAGCAGGCGCTCGAGATCGCTGGCGCCGCCGATCAGCACGCCCTTGGCGAACACCATCGGGAAGGTCGGCCAGCCGGTCCACATCTTCAGCGCATTGCGGCGCCGCCACTGGCTCAGGTAGCTGCCGAACTCGAGGTACTGGTGCGCCAGGCCGGCGGCGTCGAGCGCGCGGCGCGCCTTGCGGCAATGCGGGTTGCCGGCCATGCCGACGACCAGGATGCGGTTCGACGCCGCCGCCGCCTGCACGTTGTGGACGACGTCGGCGTGCCGGTTGGCGATGGTGTCGCGGATGGCCGGGTGGATCCGGCTTTCCTCCAGGATGCTGCGGGGCATGGGGCGGATGTCCTCGAACGCGGAAGGCCCGAGGTTAGCCCAGCCCGGCAGCGCCGCCGCAGCCGATGTAATCTGCGCCGTTCCTCAACCCGACACGGGAGACTTCTTGAAGCTCTACTACAGCCCCGGCGCCTGCTCGCTCTCGCCCCACATCGTGCTGCGCGAGGCCGGCCTCGCCTTCGAGCCGGTGCTCGCCAGCACCAAGACCCACAAGCTGCAGGACGGCACCGACTACTACGGCATCAACCCCAAGGGCTACGTGCCGCTGCTCGAACTGGACAACGGCGAGCGCCTCACCGAAGGCCCGGTCATCGTGCAGTACATCGCCGATCAGGCGCCGGCCAAGAAGCTCGCGCCGGCCGCCGGCACGATGGCGCGCTACCGCCTGCAGGAGTGGCTCAACTTCATCACCAGCGAGCTGCACAAGAGCTTCTCGCCGCTGTTCAACCCGGCCATGCCCGAAGAGGGCAAGGCGCTGTACCGCACGCGCCTGGGCGAGCGCTTCAAGTGGGTCGACGGCCAGCTGGCCGGCAAGAACTACCTGATGGGCGAGGACTTCAGCGTCGCCGACGCCTACCTGTTCGTCGTCGCCGGCTGGGGCAAGCACGTCGGCGTCGACATCAGCAGCCTGGCGAACCTCGGCGCCTTCATGGCACGCGTGGCCGCGCGCCCGGCGGTGCAGGAGGCGCTGAAGGCCGAAGGGCTGCTGAAGTAAGCCATGAGTGCGCGGCGCCGGCTTGCGGCACTCGCGCTGGCGGTCGGTGTGGCCGGCGCCGCGCAGGCCGACGCACCGCCACCCGGCCGCTACGCCGCGCAGTTCTGCGTGGCGGTCGGCGACGCGCAGGCCGACTGCGGGCCGGCGCAAGTCGAGGTGCGCAGCGCGCGCAAACTCGCCGTGCGCATCGCCGACCTGGCCTATCACCTGGAACTCGCCAGCAGCCAGGTCGACGTGGTGTTGATGCACGGCAGCATGCAGATCGACGGCTTCTTCGCCAGCTACGAGTGGGACGGCCGCACGCTGCGCTTCCTCGACCTCGACAAGCACACGCGCTACGCGCTGGAGATCGCGCCGCACGCGCCGCGGCGCTGATTCAGGCCGCAGCGCCGGGCTTCAGCGCGCCCTCGCAGACGCCGCGCGCCTCGCCGCCGGCCGGCAGCTTGGCGCACACCGCATCGAGGCGCTGTTGCAGGCGCTGCAGCACGACGGCGCGTTCGCCCAGCGGATCCCAGTCGCGCAGCAGCTTGCCGACGCGCTGCATCGAGCGCCCGCTGCGCGCCTCGAAGGCATCGGGTTGCGCCGCTGCTTCGTCGATGATGCGCGCAGCCAGCGCCTCGATGCGCGCCGCGTCCTGCGGCGCGAGCTCGACCAGCGCGCGCAGGTAGGCGGCGCCCCATTGCAGCCGCGTCGCCGCGCCTTCGCTCTTCTCGAAGGCCTGCGCCGACCAGTCCAGCGCGGCCGCCGTGTCGCCACGCTTCTTGGCGTTGGCGGCCAGCTCGGACATCAGGTAGTAGGGCGAATGGCTCTTCGCCAGATTCGCCTCGAGCAAGGTCTTGGCATCGTCCAGCGCACCGGCCTCCTCGAGCATCCACGCAGCCGTGGTGATCACGGCCTGGCGCTCGTAGCCGTCGCTGATCTCGCGGTCGAAGCGTGCGGCCAGCTCGCGGGCCTCGGCCTGCAGGGCCGGCAGCCGCTCCTTGGCGCCGATCTGCACGCGCGCCACCAGCGCGGTCAAGCGGTCGGCGCGTGACAGCGTCGCATCGGCCTGCAGCGTGGCCAGCGCCGCGTCGTAGGCTGATACCAGCGGCGCGCGCTCGGGCGAATCCACCGCCGCCAGCGCGGCGACGATCTCCTTCGGATTGCCGGTCAGCACGTCGACATGGCGGCGCGCCTGAGCGGCATCGGCCAGCAGCGCCGTCACGATGGGGCGCTGCGCGGCGGCATCGGCCACCACGCCTTTCGCGCCTTCGGCGGCCAGTGCCTTCAGGCGCAGGCGCATCGCCGCGTCGGCCGATGTTGCCGGGCAGACCTTCGCCAGCTCGCGCAGCAGCGCCGGCACGCCATGCTCGCCGACGAGCTGCTGCTGGTCGGTCTCCCACGAGTACCAGGCGAGCAGCCGCCAGTCGGCGTCGGCGAGGCCTTGCCCGCCGGCGCGGGCCGCGGCCAGCAGTTCCTTGGCCGGGCGCTGCGCCGCGAGCGCCAGCGCCAGCACCTCGTTGTACTGCGCGGCATCCACCTCGCCGGGCAGGCGCGTCAGCTCGCGGCCCTCGCGCGTGAAGACGATCGTGGTCGGGTAGCCGCGCACCGCGAAGCGCGTGCCGAGCTTCTGCGCGCCGGGCTGGTCGCCGTCGACATAGACCGGCACGAAGGCGCGCGAGCGCTCGATGAAGTCCTGCCGGTTGAAGAGTGTCGCCTTGAGCTGGTTGCAGGGCGGGCACCACTTGGCGCCCCAGTAGACGAACACCGGCTTGCCCTCGGCCTTGGCGCGCGCAAAAGCGGCATCGACCTCGGCATCACCCGCCGCCTGCACCCAGGCGATGCCGGCCGGCGCGGGGGGCTCCGCCTTCTTCGAGCAGGCGACCAGCGACACGGCGCAGGAGGCGACGACGAGGGCGAGCAGGGCGCGGCGCATGATCGCCGCAGTGTGCCGCATCAGCGCCGTGCGCGCACGGCGTCGAGCTTCGCGCAGAGCTGGTCCAGGCCATCGACGATGCGGTCCGACGAGCGGTGCAGCGTGTCGGGGTCGACCGCGATCAGCGCGCCCGTGCGCACCGCCTCGAGCTGGGTGAAGCGGCGCCAGCCGTCCAGCCCGTCCGGCGCATCGCGGCCGTTGAGGCCGGTGACGATCACGTCCGGGTCGGCGGCCACCACGGCCTCCTCGCTGACGGTGGGCACCAGCGGCGCGAGCGCGCCGAATACGTTCTTCGCGCCGCACAACGCCAGGCCCTGGATGACGAGGTGGCGGTCGTTGAAGGTCAGCAGCGGCCGCGGCCACACCTGGTAGAAAAGCCGCAGCGGGCTGCGGCCGGCGTAGCGCTCGCGCAGGGCACGCAGGCGCTGCTCGTAGGCAGCGGCGCGGGACTCCGCCGCGGCCTCGCTGCCGGCCAGCCGGCCGAGGCGGCGCAGCGTGCTGGCGATATCGGCCAGCGTGCCGAGCTCGCTGGCATAGACCGGGATGCCCAGCGTGGCGAGCTTGGCGAGCTGCTGCGGCGAGTTGCCGTCGCGCCAGACCACCAGCAGGTCGGGCTTGAGCGCGACGATGCGCTCGAGATCGAGCATCGCGCTGTCGCCCACCTGCGGCAGCTTCTTCGCCGCCTCGGGGTAGTCGGCGAAGGCACCCACGCCCACCACACGATCGCCCGCGCCGGCGGCGAACAGCAGCTCGGTGAGATGCGGCGCGAGGCTGATGATGCGCTGCGCCGGGCGCGGCAGCGTGAGCGTGGCGCCGCTGTCGTCCTTGACGCTGACGGCGGCGAGGCTTGGCGTGGCGAGCAGCGCCAGCAGCAGCGCGAGTACGGCGACGCGCTTCATCTCAATCGGCCACGAACACGGTGCGTTCGCCGAAGCGTTCGGCAGCCACCGGGTGCCCGAAGGCCGCGCTCAGCACCACCTCGTTCATGGTCGACTCCGCCGGCCCCTGGTGCAGCTTCGCGCCCGGGCCGATCACCAGCGCATGGGTGCAGAAGCGCGCCGCGAGGTTGAGGTCGTGGATGGACATCAGGCAGGCCCGGCCGCGCTCGTGCGCGAGGCGGCGCAGATGCTCGAGCACGGTCACCTGGTGGTGCAGATCGAGGTGCGACACCGGCTCGTCGAGCAGCAGCAGCGGCGGATCCTGCGTCAGCAGCGCCGCCAGGCCGACACGCTGGCGCTCGCCGCCAGACAGCGTGGTGACGTCGTGGTCGGCCAGCGCGCCCAGGTCCATCGCGTGCAGCGCGGCATGCGCGACGCGGCGGTCGTGCGCGCTCTCCCAGGCCCAGCGGCCCAGGTGCGGATGGCGGCCGAGCAGCACCACGTCGGTGACACTGGCGCTGAAGGCATCGTGCTGCGCCTGCGGCAGCAGGCCGCGCTGGCGCGCCAGCTCGCCCACCGGCCAGTCGGCCAGCGCCTTGCCCTTGAGCACGATGCTTCCGGCGCGCGGCGCGCGCAGCCCGGCCAGGGTGTGCAGCAACGTGGTCTTGCCGCAGCCGTTGGGCCCCAGCACGCACCACAGTTCGCCGCGATGCACCTGCAGGTCGAGCGCGTCGATCAGCGTGCGCGTGCCCGCCACCACCTGCAGGCCCTTCACGTCGAGCAGCGGCTTGGTCATGTGGGCACCCTCGCGCTGCGCGCGGTCCCGCCGGGCGGGACGTCGCGCCCCCTTCGCAGCGGCCGGGCGGGGGCGCTCACTTGCGCCCCCCGCGCCCGAGCAGCAGGGCGATGAAGGTCGGCACGCCCAGCAGCGCGGTGATCACGCCCACCGGCAGCTGCTGCGGTGCGACGAGGGTGCGCGCGATCGTGTCGGTGACGAGCAGCAGCGTGCCGCCGGCCAGTGCGCAGGCCGGCAGCAGCACGCGCTGGTCGTTGCCCAGCAGCAGCCGCAGGGCATGCGGCACCACCAGGCCGACGAAGCCGATCGCGCCGCCGGTGGTCACCGCCACCGCCGTGGCCAGCGATGCCAGCGCGTAGACGATGCGCCGCAGGCGCAGCACCGGCACGCCCAGCGACTGCGCCGCCGCCGTGCCGCGCAGCAGCACGTTGAGCTCGCGCGCCAGCGGCCAGGCGAACAGCAGCACCACGCCCAGCACCATCAGCGGCGCTAGCGAGGCGACGCCGGCCTCGCCGCCGCCCAGGTCGCCGGCGAGCCAGAACAGCATGCCGCGCAGGCGCGCCTCGGGCGCCAGCATCAGCAGCACGGTGATCAGCGCCGACCACAGCGCCGCCAGCATCACGCCGGTGAGCAGCAGGCGCGGCGCGCTGTCCAGGCGCGCAGTGGTGTCCAGGCGCGAGAGGTCGCGCTGCGCCAGCGTGAAGACGAGCACGATGCTGGCGAGCGCGCCGCCGAAGGCGCCGGCCTGCACCGCCAGAGCGCTGCCGGCCAGCATCAGGGCGAGCAGGGCGCCCACCGAGGCGCCGCCGGAGACGCCCAGCACATAGGGGTCGGCGAGCGGGTTGCGCAGCAGCACCTGCATCAGCGCGCCGGCCAGCGCCAGCAGGCCGCCGACGCCGAAGGCCGCCAGCGCGCGCGGCAGGCGCAGGCCATGCAGCACCTGCGAGGTGCTGCTCGCATCGGGCGCCCACAGCAGGCGCCACACCTCGCCCGGCGGCGTGGCAACGCTGCCGCTGGCCAGCGCGAGCAGGGCTGCCGCCGCGGCCGCGACGGCGAGCAGCAGCCAGAGTCGCAGCGCGCGTGCCATGGGGCGAGAGTCTCCTACAGGTCGGTCCAGGCCAGCGAGACGAACAGGTTGCTGCCGGGCGTGTTGTAGCCCTGCACCAGTTCGTATTGGCGGCCGGTGAGGTTGTTGAGCCTCGCGGCCAGCGTCCAGCGCGGCGTCATTGCCCAGGAGGCGTTGAGGTTGACGAGCCCGTAGCCGCCCATGCGCGAGGCCACGCTGTTGCTGGCGGCGCCGAAGCGGTCGCCGCTCACCACCCACTCGATGCCGCCGCGCCACGGGCCTTGCACCACGCCCAGGCTGGCGCTGCCGTACTGGCGCGCGCGGCGCACCAGGCGCGCTCCGGTGTCGGCGTCCTCGGCGTCCTGGTGCGTGAACTCGCCGCGCGCCGTCCAGATGTCGGAGCGCCAGCTCGCATCCAGCGTGATGCCGCGGATGCGCGCGCGGTTCACGTTGATCACGGTGGTGAAGCTCGGGTCGACGGCGATCAGGTCGCTGACGCGGCTGGCGAACAGCACCACGCCGCCCTGCAGCGCGCCGCCGTCGTGGCGCAGCGCGAGCTCGGCGCTGCGTGCGCGCTCGGGCTTGAGGTTCGGGTTGCCCGAGAAGCCGAAGGCGAGCGGGTAGTACAGGTCGTTGAAGCTCGGCGCCTTGAACGCCGTGCCATAGCTCGCCGAGGCGCGCCACTGCGGCGTGAGCTTGTAACCCCAGGCCAGCTTGCCGGTGGCATGGCCGCCGAACTGCGAGTCGTCGTCGTGACGCGCCGAGGCTTCGATCAGGTGCTCGCCGAAGCGCGCGCTGACGCCGCCAAAAGCGCCGAGGAAGCGGCGCGTGGCCTCGGTGTAGGCCGTGTCGCTCACCACCTTCTCGCGCCGCCAGTCCAGGCCCGCCACCCACTGGCCGCCGAGCGCGGCGATGTCGTTCTGCCAGCTCGCCTGGTCCTGGTCGGTGTCGACGAAGCCGGGGAAGGCACCATCGGTGCGGATGTGGTCGGCGCCACGCGCCAGGCGCAGCAGGCTGCGCCAGTCGGCGCTGATCCGGTTGCGGCTCTCCAGCGCCGTGCTGGACAGGCGCTGGCGGTTGACGTCGTCCGTGCCCGGGCCGGCGTCGAACTGCGTGCGGCCGCGGCTGGCCATGCTGCGCAGCGCGAGGCTGTGGCCGTCGGCGAGTTCGTGCTCCAGGTTCAGGCCGAGGTTGAGGTTGCGCCAGCCGTCGGCGTCGGGGTCGTAGGAAAAGCCGGCCGTCGGGTTGGTGGCCGAGAAGCCGCGGCTCTCGCGCCAGCCCGCCTGCAGCGACCAGCGCGTCGCGCCGGCCTTGCGCGCCAGGCCGAGGCTGGCCTCGTGCGTGTCCCACTGGCCGATGCCGACGCTCGCCTCGCTGCGCGGCGCGTCGGCGTTCTTGGTGAAGACCTGGATCACGCCGCCGATCGCGTCGGCGCCGTACAGGCTGCTGCCCACGCCGCGCAGGATCTCGATGCGCTCGATCTGCGCCAGCGGGATGTTCTCGAAGGCGTTGGTGCCGGCGGTGGCCGAGTTGATGCGCACGCCGTCGACCAGCAGCACCACGTGCCCGGCGTTGCTGCCGCGCAGGAACACGCCCGACACCTGGCCGGGCCCGCCGTTGGCGCTGATCTCGACGCCGCCGCGGATCTGCAGCAGTTCGGTGAGCGTCATCGGCCCGGCGTTGGCGATAGCGTCGGCATCGATCACGCGCAGGTCGGCGAGCACGGTATCGATGGGCTGCGGCGCGCGCGTGGCGGTCACGACCACCGGCTGCAGGGTCTGCGGCTCGGCCGCATGGGCGATGAAGGGAAGGGTGGGAAGCGTGGAAACGGCGAGCAGGCCGAGGCCGCGCAGCGCGCGCGGCGCACGAAGGGAACGGGAAGAAGTCATCGAAGGCTCCAAGCAGCCAGCGTCCCCGCAGGCTGCGTTGTTGGCACGTGCCGATGACCGTGAGGACACCGGCGGCTGCGCTTGGCAGGCCGGTATCCGGGCTCGCGGGTCACCGTGTCTTGCGACGCGGCGCGGCCATCGCCTTCCCACGAGCGGCGACGCTCGCAGTGGCAGTGAGATGGCCGTATACCCGCTTACCGGTGCGGGGGCAGCGCAGGCATTGATCTCCTCGCGGAGAGCGCACCTGCTTCCCGTTTAACACCCGGCCGAGGATGGCGCGGGCGCACCTGAAGCGCGCGAATGATAACGGGCGGGGCGGGCCTCACTCGATCGGCGGCACGGAATCGCGCGCGGCATCGGCGCGCGATCCGGCCGCGAATTGCGCCAGCGCAACCCCGCCCAGCGTGATGGCCGCGCCGAGCAGCTTGGTCGCGCCGTAGCGCTCGCCGCTGACGATCCAGGCCACCAGCGCGGCCACCGGCGGCATCAGGTACATCAGCGGCGCGGTGCGCGCCACGCCGCGCACCGCGTTGATCCAGCCCCAGACGATCCAGCCGAGGAAGGCCGCCACCAGCACCGCGTAGAGCGTGCCCAGCCAGATCGGCCAGCTCACCGCCGCCCAGTCGACGCGCAGGCCCTGCGCCGCGCTGACGGCGAGCACCGGCAGGCTGCCCAGCAGCGTGCCGTAGGCCATCACGATCACGCCGCCGTGGCGCTCGATCAGCGGCTTGGCGTTGACGGTGTAGAGCGAGAAGAAGGCCGCGGCGACGAGCAGCGTGAGATCGCCGCCGCCGGCCTGCCATTGCGCGCCGATGAGCTTGTCGGAGAGGAATACCAGCACGCCGCACACCGCCAGCGCCACGCCGGCGACCTGGCCGCGCGTCAGATGCTCGCTGCCGTGCCAGCGCAGGATCAGCAGCGTGAATACCGGGCCGATGGCGAGGATGAGCGAGCTGGAGAAGGCGGTCGACCAGTGGATGCCGTAGGTCACCAGCCCGACGTGCAGCAGGTGCCCGGTGACGCCGAGCTTGAAGAGCTGCCACAGCTCGCGGCGCGCGAGACGCGGCCAGCGCGTGCCGAAGTGCGCGAACAGCAGCAGCGCCGCGGCGATCGGCATGATCAGGTAGCGCACGAACAGGAAGCCGCCCGGCGTGAGCGCGGCGAATACCGCCTTCTGCACGCTGAAATTGGCGCCCCAGGAAAGGATCAGCGCGAGCGCGGCCCACAAGGCGGCGCGCTCACGCGCGGCATGTTCGCTCATGTGCCGATGGCCTGGGTGCGCGAGAGTTCCGCCGACCAGGCCCAGGCCGCTTCCGCCTGCGCCAGCACTGCATCCAGCCCGCCGTGCGCGGCGGCGAGCGGCTCGGCCTGCGCGAGGTCGTGACGTTCCACGGCACAGGCGAGCTGCAGCAGCGGCCACCACGGCCCGCGCTGCCCGACGATCGCCTCGCGCGCCGGCTCGGCGATCTGCAGCGGCGCCAGCGCCTCGGCCAGCGGCACCTGCAGCAGCGCATCGAGCATCGACAGCAGGCCGACCGTGAACAGCGCCGCCGGCGGCGCGGCCGCAGCGGGTGCGAGCAGCTCCAGCAGCCGCGCGCGCGCCAGCGCCACCTCCTGCAGCGCACGCGAGGCCTTGCGGCCCGAGCCCGAGGCGGTCAGCAGCACGCTCAGCCAGCGGTACAGCTCGGCGCGGCCCAGCACCATCACCGCCTGCTCGACCGACTCCACCGGCTGCGCCAAGCCCACCGCCGGGCTGTTGACGAAGCGCAGCAGCCGGTACGACAAGGCGATGTCGGCGCGCAGCGCGGCGCCGATCTGCGCGGTGTCGCGGTCGGCCACCACGTCGTTGAGCAGTTGCACGAGGCGCTGCGTGGCCGGCTGCACGATGCGCCGCTGCGCCAGCGCGCCGTCGCCCGCGCCGACACGCCCGGCCACCAGCGCCGCGCCGCGTTCGAGCGCCTGCTCGATGGCCTCGACGCCGGGCAGATCCAGCACCACGCGCGCGAAGGTCGGCTGCGCCTGCGCGCAGCGCTCCAGCGCGGCGAGCACGCCGGCCAGGTTGCCGTCGGCGGCGCGCAGCACGACGAAGCTCGCTCCCGGTGGCTGCGGCGCGCCATCCGCCGCGCCGAGCTTCACACCGCGCGTGCGCCACGAACTCAGCGCGCCGGCCAGGCTGTCGCCCGGCTCGAAAGCGCCCTGCACGACGATCCAGGCGCCATCGGGCACCTGCTCGGCCACGGCGCTGCGCGCCAGCAGCGCCGCCGGCAGTTCGCCGAGCGCGATGCGGCCGGCCGCGAGCGTGGAGCGCATCGCCGCCAGCAGCGCGATGGCGTGCGCCGCAGCGGCCGGGCCCTCGCCCGCGCCCTGCAGGCGTCGCTGCGTCGCCGGGGCGAGGCGGAATTCGAAACCGGCGACCGCGCCTTGCGCATCCACCAGCGGCCGGCGCGCGCCGAAGGTCGGTGCCGGCGTGGCGGAAGCGGGCGCGGCGGCAGGCGCAGCAGCAATCGGCGCCGGCGCCGGCCCGGCAGCAGCCGGTTTCGCCGCGAACAGGCGTGACCAGAAACTCATGCATCCTCCCTCGGCGGCGCGTCCACGTCGGCCAGCGGCGCGGGCTTGATCGGATCGGGGTTCGCGGGCACGGCCGGAGCGTAGCCTGAAGCCGTGCCACCCGCTTGCGGCATGTACCCTACAGGGTATATACTCCATACCGTATCAACACCCGCCCGCCAATGAAGCCCGCCCTCGTCCTGCTCGCTGCCTCGCTGCTCGCTGCCGGCGCCTCCGCCGCTGAACCGACGAACGCGCCCGCCGTGCCGACCATCGCCGTCGCCGCGCTCGCCGGCGGCGGCGTGGCCGATTTCGACGGCGTGCTGCAGCCGCTGCGCCAGGCCACGCTCACTGCGCAGGTGGGGGGCAACGTGCTGGCGCTGCGCGTCAAGGCCGGCGACGTGGTCAAGCGCGGCCAGCCGCTCGTGCGCATCGACGACCGCGACAGCCGCGCCGGCGTGGCGCGCAGCGACGCGGCGGTGACGCAGGCCGAGGCCGAGGCGCGCAACGCCGAGGTGGCGCTCGCCCGCAGCCGCGATCTGAAGAAGAGCGGCTTCGTCAGCCAGGCCGCGGTCGACAACGCCGAGACGCAGCACCAGGCGGCGCGCGCCGCACTCGAGCAGGCGCGCGCCGCGCGCACCCAGGCCACGGTGGCGCAGGGCAACGCCGAGGTGGTCGCGCCCTATGACGCGGTGGTCAGCGCCACGCACGTGGAAGCCGGCGACCTCGCCCTGCCCGGCCGCGCGCTGGTGACGCTCTACGAACCCGGCCGCATGCGCGCCGTGGTGCAGGTGCCGGCCTCGCGCGCCACAGCGGTGGCCGCCGCGCGCGACATCTCCGTGCAGCTGCCCGACGGCCGCGTGTTGAAGCCGACGGCGCGCGAGCTGCTGCCGGCCGCCGATCCGGTGTCGCAGACGGTGGAGTGGCGCCTCGACCTGCCCGCCGAAGCGAACAACACCCGGCCCGGCCAGACCCTGCGCGTGCTCGCCAGCGGCGCGCCCGTCGCCGGCGCCGCCGCGCGCCCCAGCCTGCCTGCCGAAGCGGTGCTGCGCCGCGGCGAGCTGACCGCCGTCTACGTGGCCACGCCGCAGGGCTTCGTGCTGCGCGCCGTGCGCGTCGGCCCGGCCGCGGCCGGCCGCGTCGAGGTGCTCGCGGGCCTCGCCGCCGGCGAGCGCGTCGCCGCCGATCCGGTGCGCGCCGGCCTGCAGGGCGCGCGCGCCGCGCAGTGAGGGCCGCCTCGATGAGTCAGGCAACCCTCGGCGTCGCCGGCCGCCTCGCCGCCACCTTCCAGCGCCATGCGCTGACGCCGCTGCTGGCGCTGGTCGCGCTGCTGCTGGGCCTGTTCGCGGTGCTCGTCACGCCGCGCGAGGAAGAGCCTCAGATCAACGTCACGATGGCCAACGTGCTGATCGCCTTCCCGGGCGCCTCCAGCGCGGATGTGCAGTCCATGGTGGCGCGGCCCGCCGAACAGGTGCTCGGGCAGATCGCCGGCATCGAGCACACCTATTCGGTCGCCCGCCCCGGCATGGCGGTGATGACGGTGCAGTTCAAGGTCGGCGTGCCGCGCACCGAGGCGCTGGTGCGCCTGTACGACGTGCTCAACGCCAACCAGGACTGGCTGCCCGCCAAGCTCGGCGTGCTGCCGCCGGTGGTCAAGCCCAAGGGCATCGACGACGTGCCGGTGCTGGCCGTGACGCTGTGGACACGCGAGGGCGCGAGCGCCGCCGAACTCGAGCGTGTGGCCTACACGATGGAGGCCGAGCTCAAGCGCGTCGCCGGCGTGCGCGAGGTCGCCACGATCGGCGGGCCCGGCCGCGCGGTGAACGTCTGGCTCGATCCGGGCCGGCTGCGCGAGCGCGGCATCGACATCGCGCGCCTGCAGGCCACCCTGGCCGCCGCCAACCAGGCCATGCCGGCCGGCGCGGTGCTCGATGCGCAGTCGGCGCAGCCGCGCCTGCTGACGGTCGAGACCGGCGACTTCCTGCGCTCGGCCGCCGAGGTCGGCGAGCTGATCGTCGGCGTGGCCAACGGCAAGCCGGTGCGGCTGTCGGAGGTGGCGCGCATCGAGGACGGCGCCAAGCAGGCGGCGCGCTACGTCTGGTTCACGCCCGGCGCGGCGGCCTCCGACGCCGCCGCCGGCGCCGTGCAGCCGGCCGTGACGCTGACGATCACCAAGAAGCCCGGCCAGAACGCGGTCGACGTGGCGCGCGCCGCGCGCGAGCGGCTCGACGAATTGCGCAACACGGTGCTGCCGCAGGGCATCGAAGCGACCATCACGCGCGACTACGGCGAGACCGCCGCCGAGAAGGCCAACAAGCTGATCCAGAAGCTCGCCTTCGCCACCGGCTCGGTGATCCTGCTGGTCGGCCTCGCGCTCGGCCGCCGCGAGGCGGTGATCGTCGGCGCGGCGGTCATCCTCACGCTCACCGCCACGCTGTTCGCCTCCTGGGCCTGGGGCTTCACGCTCAACCGCGTGTCGCTGTTCGCGCTGATCTTCTCCATCGGCATCCTGGTCGACGACGCCATCGTGGTGGTGGAGAACATCCACCGCCACCAGCAGCTCGAACCGGGCAAGCCGCTCGCCGAGATCATCCCGGCGGCGGTGGACGAAGTCGGCGGCCCGACCATCCTGGCCACGCTGACCGTCATCGCCGCGCTGCTGCCGATGGCCTTCGTCTCCGGGCTGATGGGGCCGTACATGAGCCCCATCCCGATCAACTCCAGCCTGGGCATGGCGCTGTCGCTGGCGATCGCGTTCACCGTGACGCCCTGGCTGGCGCTCAAGCTGATGAAGTCGCATGGCGCGGGTCACGCCGCCGCGGCGCCAGCTGCGCCATCGAAGCTGCAGCGCCTCTTCGAGCGCGTGCTGCGCCCCTTCCTCGACAGCGCGCGCAAGCGCTGGCTGCTGCTGGCCGGCATCCTCGCGGCGTTGCTGCTCTCGGTCGGCCTGGCCGTCGTGCAGTGGGTGGTGCTGAAGATGCTGCCCTTCGACAACAAGAGCGAGTTCCAGGTCGTGCTGGAGATGCCCGCCGGCACGCCGCTGGAGCAGACCGCCGCCGTGCTGCAGGAGATGGGCCGCGAGCTGGCGCAGCAGCCCGAGGTGCGCGATCTGCAGGGCTATGCGGGCACCGCCAGCCCGATCACCTTCAACGGCCTGGTGCGCCAGTACTACCTGCGCGCCGACGCCGAGCAGGGCGACCTGCAGGTCAACCTGGTCGACAAGAAGCACCGCCACGAGCAGAGCCACGCCATCGCACAGCGCCTGCGCCCGGCGCTGGACGCGATCGCCGCCAAGGCCGGCGCGCGCCTCAAGGTGGTGGAAGTGCCGCCCGGCCCGCCCGTGCTCGCGCCGCTGGTGGCCGAGGTCTACGGGCCCGACGAGGCCGGCCGCATCCGCACGGCCGAGCAGGTGCTGAAGGCCTTCGGCGACACCGCGCACATCGTCGGCATCGACAGCACGCTCGCCGCCGATGCGCCGCGCGCCTGGCTGCGCATCAACCGCCAGCGCGCCGAGACGCTGGGCATCCCGGTGGCGGTGGTGGCGCAGACGGTCAACGCCGCGCTCTCCGGCGCCGACGCCGGCTACCTGCACGACGGCCAGAGCAAATACCCGGTGCCGGTGCGCCTGCAGCTGCCCGCCGAGCAGCAGGTCGGCCTCGAGGCCCTGCTCGCGCTGCCGCTGCGCGCCGGCAACGGGCAGCTGGTGCCGCTGTCGGAACTGGTGCGCGTCGAGCGCGGCGTGATCGACAAGCCGCGCTACACCAAGGATCTGCAGCCGCTGGCCTACGTGCTGGGCGATGTCGGCGAGCGCGCAGCGGCCGGTGACGCTCGCCGGCTGGTCGACTCGCCGCTCTACGGCCTGTTCGCGATCCGCGCCAAGCTCGCCGAGGCGGACCTGGGCGAATACTGGATCCGCCAGCCCAGCGACCCGTTCCGCCAGTACGCCCTCAAGTGGGACGGCGAGTGGCAGATCACCTACGAGACCTTCCGCGACATGGGCGCGGCCTACGGCGTCGGCCTGATCCTGATCTACCTGCTGGTGGTGGCGCAGTTCCGCAGCTACCTCACGCCGCTGGTCATCATGGCGCCCATCCCGCTGACGGTCATCGGCGTGATGCCGGGCCATGCCCTGCTCGGCGCGCAGTTCACCGCCACCTCGATGATCGGCATGATCGCGCTGGCCGGCATCATCGTGCGCAACTCCATCCTGCTGGTCGATTTCATCGAGCTGCAGCTGGCGCAGGGCCTCGCGTTCAAGGACGCGGTGGTGGCCTCGGCCGCGGTGCGCGCCCAGCCGATCGCGCTGACCGGCCTGGCCGCGATGATCGGCGCCTTCTTCATCCTCGACGACCCGATCTTCAACGGCCTGGCGGTCTCGCTGATCTTCGGCATCTTCGTCTCGACGCTGCTGACCCTGGTCGTCATCCCGGTGCTGTACTACGCGCTGTACCGCCGCCGTCTCGAATCGCCTGCAACCTGAACCCCAAGGAGTCATCCATGTCCATCGAACGTGCCATCCGCATCATGGCGGGCTTTTTCGTGATGCTCTCGCTCGCGCTCGGCGTCGAAGGCAGCCCGCTCTTCGTCAGCCAATGGTTCCTGGCCTTCACCGCCTTCATCGGCGCCAACCTCTTCCAGTCGGGCTTCACCGGCTTCTGCCCGCCCAGCTTCCTGCTGCGCAAGCTCGGCTTCAAGGAAGAAGGCACGGTCTGCTCGCGCTGAAAGGAGTCGCGCCATGGCCAACGAGAACGTCACCGTCCGCCTCGTGCAGAAGCACGACTACCAGTTCGACGTGCACTTCGGCGGCGCTGCACCCGACCTGCGCGCCGACGAGCCGCCGCCGCTCGGCCAGGGCCAGGGGCCTTCGCCGCTGCAGCTGCTCGCCGCCGCGGTGGGCAACTGCCTGTCGGATTCGCTGCTGTTCGCGCTGCGGAAGTTCAAGCAGCAGCCCGAGCCGATCAGCTGCGAAGTCACCTGCGAGGTCGGCCGCAACGGCGAGGGCCGCCTGCGCGTGCTCGGCATCGCGGCCACGCTCACGCTGGGCGTGCCGGCCGAGGCGCTCGAGCACCTCGAGCGCGTGCTGACCAGCTTCGAGACCTACTGCACCGTGACGCAGAGCATCGCGCAGGGCCTGCCGGTGCGCGTGTCGGTGCTCGACGCGCAGGGTGCGGTGCTCAAGTAGCCTTTCGCCATGAACGACACGGCTCCGCTCAAGCACCTCTTCCCCGGCTGGTTCGCGATCCCGATGGGCTGGGCGGGCCTGGCACTGGCCTGGCATCGCGCCGCGCCGCTGATGGGCGAGACGGCGCACGGCGTCACGCTGGTCGCGGCGGGCGTGGCCGCGCTCGTCTTCGTGCTGATCGGCGCCGCGACGCTGCTGCGCTGGCAGCGCCACGCCGAAGCGCTGCGCGAAGACCTCGCCCATCCGGTGCGCCACACCTTCTTCGCGGCGATTCCCGTCTCCGCGCTGCTGCTGGCCACGCTGGCCGTGGCGCTGTTCGGGCCGGCCGCGCCGGGCGCCGACGCGCTGTGGTGGGCCGCCTCGCTGGCGCAGTTCGGCGTCACGCTGTGGGTGCTGGCCAAGTGGATCAGCGGCCCGGCCGGCGGCCCGAACCACAAGCCCCACTGGGGCGCGGTGACGCCGGTGCTCTTCATCCCCATCGTCGGCAACGTGCTCGCGCCGCTGGCCGGCGTGCCACTCGGCCACGGCGCCTGGGCCTCGGCGCAGTTCGGCCTCGGCCTGCTGTTCTGGCCGCTGGTGCTGGTGCTGAACTTCGTGCGCATCGCCCAGGCCGGCCTGATGCCGGAGCGCCTGCTGCCGACGCTGTTCATCTTCGCGGCGCCGCCGGCGGTGGTGGGCGTGGCGGCGCTGCAATACGGCGCGGGCGCGCCGCTGGTGTGGATGCTGTGGGGCATGGCACTCTTCCAGGCGGCGTGGGCGGCCACGCAGGCGCGCCGCATCGCCATGCTGCCCTTCGGCCTGCCGCACTGGGGCATGAGCTTCCCGCTCGCCGCGCTCGCGGTGCTGACGCTGCGCCTGGCCGACACGCCCGAGGGCCGCTGGCTGCAGCTGCCGGGCGTGGCGCTGCTGGCGCTCGCTTCGCTCGTCATCCTGGGCCTGAGCTTCGCCACCGTGCGCGGCCTGCGCGCCGGCACGCTGCTGGCGCCGGAGGGCCCGGCGGTCATTCCCATCCAGCCGCAACCCGGCGCTGCGTGAGCGGCGCCGCTATCGCACAATGGCCACCCATCGCACGACTGCTGCCCCGCCACCCGCGGAGCCCTGCAACATGGCCGTTCTCCAAGACGAGAAATCCCGCACTGACCTGCTGCACCGCCTCAAGCGCGCCGAAGGCCAGCTGCGCGGCATCCAGCGCATGATCGAAGAAGGCGAGGAATGCCTCGCCATCGCCGGCCAGATGTCGGCCGTGCGCAAGGCGCTGGACAGCGCCTACGTGCGCATGACGGTGTGCTTCATGGAGCAGGAGCTTTCCGCCAAGCTCGGCGACAAGCCTTCGTCCAAGGCCGAGCTCGGGCACATGCTCGACAACGTCGAGACGCTGCTGGGCAAGATCCGCTGAGCCCGCCCTGCCGCGCGCAGGGTCACACCGGGCTGGACAGAATGCGCGGGCGGCCCATCCTGGCCGCGCCGTGAACAGGAGTCCCCGATGAAACATGCCCTGCTCGCCTGCGCGCTGGCATTGGCCGCCGGCACCGCGTTCGCCCACAACTGCCCCAACGAGATGAAGGCGATCGACGCCAAGCTCGCCACCCATCCCAAGCTCAGCGACGCCGACGCCGCCAAGGTCAAGCAGCTGCGCGCCGACGGCGAGGCCGCGCACAAGGCCGGCAAGCACGACGACTCGATGAAGTCGCTCGGCGAAGCCAAGAAGATCCTCGGCATCTGAAGCGCCGCATGCGCGGCTACGATGCCGCGCATGAGCGCCTACCCCCACCTCCTCGCCCCGCTGGACCTCGGCTTCACGACCCTGCCCAACCGCGTGCTGATGGGCAGCATGCACACCGGGCTGGAAGACGGGCGCAAGCATTTCCCGGCGATGGCCGAGTTCTTCGCCGAGCGCGCGCGCGGCGGCGTCGGCCTGATGGTGACGGGCGGCTTCGCGCCCAACATCGAGGGCTGGGCCAAGCCCTTCGCGGGCACGCTGGCGACTTCCGGCGCGGCGCGCCGCCACCGGATCGTCACCGATGCCGTGCACGCCGAGGGCGGCAGGATCGCGCTGCAGATCCTGCACACCGGGCGCTACGGCTACCACCCGCTCTGCGTGGCGCCCTCGCGCATCCAGAGCCCGATCTCGCCCTTCACGCCGCGCGAGCTCTCGGCGCGCGGCATCGAACGCCAGATCCGCGCCTTCGTGCGCTGCGCCAGGCTGGCGCGCGAGGCCGGCTACGACGGCGTCGAGGTGATGGGCAGCGAGGGCTACTTCATCAACCAGTTCCTCGTCACCCACGCGAACCAGCGCAACGATGAGTGGGGCGGCGACTATGCGAACCGCATGCGCCTGCCGGTGGAGATCGTCTCGCGCGTGCGCGAGGCGGTGGGACCGGACTTCATCCTCATCTACCGCCTCTCGATGCTCGACCTCATCCCCGACGGCAGCAGCTGGGAGGAAGTGGTGATGCTCGCCCGGGCGATCGCGAAGGCCGGCGCCACGATCATCAACACCGGCATCGGCTGGCACGAGGCGCGCATCCCGACCATCGCCACCAGCGTGCCGCGCGGCGCCTTCGCCTGGGTGACCAGGAAAATGCGCGAGACGCTGCGCGCCGAGGGCATCACGGTGCCGCTGGTCACCAGCAACCGCATCAACATGCCCGAGGTGGGCGAGCAGATCCTCGCCGACGGCTGCGCCGACATGGTGAGCCTGGCGCGTCCGCTGCTGGCCGACCCCGACTTCGTGCGCAAGGCGCGCGAGGGCCGCAGCGCCGCCATCAACACCTGCATCGCCTGCAACCAGGCCTGCCTGGACCACACCTTCCAGCTCAAGATCGCGAGCTGCCTGGTCAACCCGCGCGCCGGCCACGAGACCGAGCTGCTGCTGCAGCGCGCCCCGGCGAAGAAGCGCTACGCCGTGGTCGGTGCCGGCCCGGCCGGGCTGGCCGCTGCGACGACGCTGGCCGAGCGCGGCCACGAGGTGCATCTGTACGAAGCGGGCGAGCGCATCGGCGGCCAGTTCAACATGGCCAAGCGCATTCCCGGCAAGGAGGAATTCCACGAGACGCTGCGCTACTTCGAGCAGCGGCTCGCGGCCGGCGGCGTGCAGCTGCACCTGGCCACGCGCGCCGATGCGGCGGCGCTCGCGGCGGCGCAGTTCGACGCCGTGCTGCTGGCCACCGGCGTGAGCGCGCGCGACCCGAAGATCCCCGGCCAGGACGGCGCCAACGTGCTGAGCTACATCGACGTGCTGCTGCACGGCAAGCCGGTCGGCGAGCGCGTGGCCATCGTCGGCGCGGGCGGCATCGGCTTCGACGTGGCCGAGTTCCTGGTCACCGCCGAGGGCCGTTCACCGACGCTGCATCTGCAGGAATGGCTGGCCGAGTGGGGCGTGGCCGATCCGGCAGCGGTGCGCGGCGGCGTGCAACGCGCGCAGCCGAGCGCGCCGGTGAGGAAGGTCACGCTGCTGCAGCGCAAGGCCGGCAAGCTCGGCAAGGGCCTGGGCAAGACCACCGGCTGGATCCACCGCGCCGCGCTGCAGATGAAGCAGGTGGAGATGCTGGGCGGCGTCAACTACGAGCGCATCACGCCGCAGGGCCTCGTCGTCAGCTACGGCGAGCAGCGCCGCGACGGCCAGCTGATCGAGTGCGACACCATCGTGCTGTGCGCCGGCCAGGAGCCGCTGCGCGAACTCGAGGCGCCGCTGCGCGCCGCCGGCGTGGCGGTGCACCTGATCGGCGGCGCACTGGAAGCGGGCGAGCTCGATGCCAAGCGCGCCATCGACCAGGGCACGCGGCTGGCACTGACGCTCTGATCAAGCCAGCGGCAGCGTCATGATCCAGAAGCCGCGGCCCTTGTCGAGGTGCTTCACCGCGCCCAGCCGTTCGTAGAAGCCCGGCCCGTCGGTGCCGAACCACAGGCGCTCGAAGCCCAGCGCCTTCGCCTCGCGCGCCATCGCGCGCACCAGCAGCGAACCGATGCCCTGGCCGCGCCGCTGCGGCACCACCACCATCGCCGCCAGCCACGGGTGCAGCTCGGGCAGCGAGGGGTCGTCGTTGTCGATCAGGTGCACGCAGCCCAGCGGCGTGTCGCCCTCCAGCGCGAGCAGGCTGGCGAGCACGCGCCCCGGCGGCGCCTGGCCGCCGAAGGCCGCGCGCAGCTCGGCCTCGCTCATGCCGCCTTGCACCTCGGCCCAGAACTCGCGCCAGACCAGCCCGGCGACGAAGTCGAGGTGGCGCGGGTGGCGCGCCAGCGGCTCGACCCTCACCACGATCAGGTCGCCGGCTTGTCCGACAGCGCCTTGAGGTTGTCCTTCAGCTCCTGGCTCATCGGCGCCTGCAGGTTGATGCCCTTGGGCGGGATCGGCGACATGAACCACTTGTTGTAGAGGCGCTCGAACTCGCCGCTCTTCATCAGGCCGGCCAGCGTGTCGTCGACCAGCTTCTTGAAGGCGGGGTCGTCGCGGCGCAGCATGATCGCGTAGGGCTCGACCTGGATGGCGTCGCCCACCACCGCGAGCTCGGCCGGGTTGGCGGAACTCGCCTTCAGGCCGTAGAGCAGGATGTCGTCCATCGCGAAGGCTACGGCGCGGCCGCTTTGCACCAGCAGCGCGGATTCGGCATGGTCCTTGGCGCCGAGCAGGTCGATGCCGAGCTTCTGTTCCTCGTTGAGGTTGCGGATGATCTTGAAGTTGGTCGTGCCCGTGGTCGAGACCACCTGCTTGCCCTTCAGGTCGGCCAGGGTCTTCACCGGCGTGCCGGCCTTCACCAGGAAGCGCGTGCCGGTGTAGAAGTAGTTGGTCGCGAAGGCCACCTGCTTGGCGCGCTCGCTGTTGTTGGTGGTGGAGCCGCACTCGATGTCGATGGTGCCGTTCATCAGCAGCGGGATGCGGTTCGCCGAAGTCACCGCCTGGGTGTTGACCTTCAGGTCGGCGCGGCCGGTGGCCTTCTTCACCTCGTCGACGATGCGGCCGCAGATCTCCCAGCCGAAGCCGGTGGGCTGGGCCTTGTCGTCGAGGTAGCTGAACGGGATCGACGACTCGCGGTAGGCCACGGTGATGGCGCCGCTGGACTTGACCTTGTCGAGCGTGGATTGCGCCTGTGCCGCGAGCGGCAGGGCACACGCGAGGGCGATGAGCGGGAGAGCGAGCTTGTGCATGGGTGTCCTTCGGTAGAGGGTGAACACGGTGGTGGGGCAGCCGGTCGCCGCCGCAAGAAGCATGCTAGCCAGCGTCAAGCCCTTGTCACTCGGTGAATCACCGCGTCGGGTTCAGGCGTACTTCGCCGCCGCGCGCCGCAGGCGCTCGGCGATCGCCGCGGCCAGCGCCTTGTCGCCCAGCACCTGCACGCTGTCGCCGTGGCGCAGGATGTCCATGGCGAGCTCGGTGGCATCCGTGTAGGGCACCTGCAGCTCGTAGCGGCCGTCGGCGAGGTGGTGCGCCTTCTGCTGCGGATGCCATTCCTCGTTGGCCACCCACTGCGCGGCGTCGGCATCGAACAGCAGCGTGGCCCAGCGCACTTTGGCATCGCCGCCGCCATAGATGCCGTAGCCGGCGTCGAGCGCGGCTTCGAGCTCGCGCACGGGCAGGTTCTTCGCCTTCGTCTCGAGCAGCTTCGCCTCGCGCACCGCATCGAGCGCGAAGCGGCGCAGGCCGTCGCTGGCGTGGCACCAGGCGTCGAGGTACCAGGTGGCGCGGTAGTGCACCAGGCGCTGCGGCGAGACCTCGCGCTCGCTCACGCGCCGGTCGCTGCGCTTGAAGTAGCGCAGCCAGACGCGCCGGCGCTGCACCAGCGCGCTGCCGAGCAGCTCGAACCAGCGGCTGGGCACCGGCCGCCGCGCCGTGCCGATGACCTTGATGCGCCGCATCAGCTCGCGCGATTCGGCGGCGTCGTTGCCGATCAGCCCCTGCAGCCGCTCGAGCATGGGCTGCAGGTGGCGCGCCAGCACGCCGTCGTCGTCCAGCCCGGCGAGCAGCTGGTGCATGGTCAGCAGCGCGTGGATCTCGTGCTCGCTGAACCACATGCCCGGCAGCTCGTGGCGGGCGCCCGCCGGCGCGCCCTTGTCGAAGCGGTAGCCGTTGTCGAAGGCGTCGTAGACGATGGGCGCGTGCAGCCGGTCGCGCAGGTACTGCAGGTCGCGCTTGAGCGTGGCCGGCGAGACGGCCAGCTCCTCGCGCAGCGCCGCGAAGCTCACGCTGCCGCGGCTGCGCAGCAGCATCTCGATCTTGTAGAAGCGTTCGGTGCGGTCCATCGGGTTTCTTTGTACGTTTGCCGACAGGGTAGCTCACGCCATGAGCCACCGGGCCGGAACACTGCCTCGCATACCGCAGCCCGCGGCGCTACCCGAGGAGCCTCCCATGACCACCGCCTTCGTCACCACGCTGACCACGCACGACCAGATCGGCTTCGAGCTGGGCTGGGACTACGCCCACCACGGCATCCTGCCCGCCGCCCCCTACGGCGAGGAGCCCTCGCCGCTGCTGGCCGGCCTGCGCGCCGGCCAGGCCAGCTTCGGCACGCGCACCCTGCTGCCCACGCGCCATGTGCGCAAGTGGCTGCAGTTGCGCCTGCACGCCTGGCTGCGCGGCCGCAGCGTGGAGCTGCTGCAGGTGACGCCCAACCACCTGCAGCAGATCGAGGCGAGCCATTGCCCGATCACGCGCATGCAGCTCTCCACCGCCACGCTGGAAGCCAGCGACGCCTCGGTCGACCGGGTGCGCAACGACGCCGGCTACGCCGCCGGCAACCTGGCGATGATGTCCACCAAGGCCAACCATGCGAAGGCGGCGAACGGCTTCCGCGACGCGCTGCACATCCTGCGCGACCTGGAAGCCGCGGGCTCGCCGGCCGGCGGCGGGCTGACGCTGGCGCAATGGGCGCGCGTGGCGGTGCTGTGCAGCTTCGTCGAGCCGCTCGCGCACGAGGAAGCCAGCGCCCTGCCCCTGCTGGTGCTGCCGCCGAACCGGCTGCGCCTCTTCAACCCGGTGCAGGCGCTGCAGGCCTTCGTCAGCCGCCAGCTGCTCGCGCCCGGCTGGAGCCAGCGCGTGGCGCGCTTCGAGGCGCTGCTGCCGGGCAAGCCGCTGCGGCGCGCCTTCCAGATGTTCTTCCACGCCCTGCTGCCGCGCGTGCTGGAAGCCGGCCGCACCGACGACGCCCAGCGCGCCCGCTGGGCCGTGGAAGACGCCTGGCGCAACCCGCTGGTGATGAAGCGCTGGATCGCCTTCGCCCGGCTGCTGACGGCCGCGCAGTGCGAGCAGCTGGTGGCGCGCGCCGCCGCCAAGGGCCTGGCCACGCAGCGCGTCGAGCAGATCGACACCGCCGCCGCCACCGAGGGCTGGAACCTCGAGACGCGCGGCTACGTGCCGCATGCGGTGGTGGCCCGCGGCGCGGCGGCTCCCCGGCAGGTCGCGCTGCCGCTGTAAGCCGGCGCTCACCTCCGCGCCGGCTGCTGTCGCCCAACCGAAGCCCCTGCTGACCCTTCGGTCATTACCAGGAATTCAATCAATCGATTGATTCAGGCGCTAGCATCGCGCCATGACCGAGATCAACACTGCCGACTCGGCGCGCGGCCGGCTGCTGCACGCCGCCCTCGGCCTGTTCGCCCACCAGGGCTTCGCCAAGACCTCGACGCGCGAGATCGCCGAATCGGCCGGCACCAACCTCGCCGCCATCAAGTACTACTTCGGCGACAAGGCCGGGCTGTACCGCGCCGTGTTCTTCGAGCTGCAGTCGAAACCCGAGGAGGAAATTCGTCGCTACGGCGGCGAGGCATTGAGCCTGCGCGACGCGCTGCGCGGCCTCTATCTCGGCTTCCTCGAACCGCTCAAGCAGGGAGAACTGACCACCTTGTGCATGAAGCTGCACATGCGCGAGATGCTCGAACCCACCGGCCTGTGGAGCGAGGAGATCGAGCAGGGCATCCGGCCCATGCACGAGGCGCTGGTGCGCGTGCTGTGCCGCCATGTCGGCGTCACGCAGCCCGACGAGCACATCACGCGGCTCGCGGTGTGCGTGGCGGCGCTGGGCGTGCACCTGCACGTCGGCCGCGACGTCACCGACGCGCTGGCGCCGGCGCTCAACAATGCGCCCGACGCGTTCGACCGCTGGCTGGATGCGCTGGTGATGTACGCCGAGGCGATGGTGGCGGCGGAAGTGCAGCGGCGCGCCACTGGCTGAGACCCGCAAACCAGGGAGAACAACAAACATGAACCGATCGACATCGTCTTCACGCCGCAGGCTCGCGGCGCTCGCGGCTGCGCTGCTGCTCGCCGGCTGCGCCAGCCTCGACGCCACGGCGCCACCGCCGGCCAGCGCAACGCCCGCCGCGCAATGGCAGGCGCCGCTGCCCGACAGCGACCCCGGCGCCGAGCTGCGCGACTGGTGGCAGCAGTTTCACGACCCGCTGCTGACGCGCCTCATCGACGCCGCGCAAACCGCCAGCCCCACGCTCGCCGATGCACGCGCACGCATCGAGCAGGCGCGCGCGGCGCGCGTGGCCGGCGGCGCAGCACTCACGCCCACGCTCAGCGCCAACGCCAGCGCCACGCGCGGCAAGCTCGACCTCGCCACACCGGTGGGCACCTCGCTGGGCGCCAACCTGCAGGCCGCCTGGGAGATCGACCTGTTCGCCGCCAACCGCGCCGGCCGCGATGCGGCGCAAGCCCGCCTGGACGGTGCGCGAGCCGCATGGCACGACGCGCGCATCTCGGTGGCCGCCGAGACGGCTTCGGCCTACCTCGCGCTGCGCGCCTGCGAGGCCCAGCTCGCGCAGAGCGAACTCGACGCCGCCTCGCGCGCCGAGACCGCGCGCCTGACCGAGCTCGCTGCCAAGGCCGGCTTCCAGTCGCCGGCCAGCGCCGACCTGGCACGCGCCAGCGCCGCGCAGGGCAATGCCACGCTGACGCAGCAGCGCGCCGCCTGCGATCTCGCGGTGAAGGCGCTGGTGGCGCTCAGCGCACTGCCCGAGCCCGAGCTGCGCACGCAGCTGCAGGCGGGTCGCGCCAGCCTGCCCCAACCGGCGCAGCTCGCCGTCGCGCAGGTGCCGGCCGAAGTGCTGGCGCAACGCCCTGACCTCGCCACCGCCGAGCGTGAGCTGGTCGCCAGTGCGGCGGATGCCGCCCAGGCACGCGCGCAACGCTGGCCGCGCGTGTCGCTGGCCGGCAGCATCGGCCCCGCGCGCTTCGAGAGCGGCGGCGTCAGCAGCAGCGGCACGCTGTGGAGCGTCGGCCCGGTGAGCGTGAGCCTGCCGATCTTCGACGGCGGCGTGCGCCGCGCCAACGCCCAGGCCGCGCAGGCCGCCTACGACGCTGCCGCCACGCGCTATGCCGCACGCCTGCGCACGGCGGTGCGCGAAGTCGAGGAAGCGCTGGTCGCGCTGCAGAGCACGGCGGCACGCGGCGAAGACGCGCGCAGCGCCGCCGACGGCTACGAGCGCAGCCTGCGCGCCGTCGAGTCGCGCTACCGCGGCGGCCTGGCCAGCCTGTTCGAGCTGGAAGACGCACGCCGCACGGCCGTGGCGGCCCAGTCCGCGCTGATCGAACTGCAGCGCGAGCGCGTCGCCGCCTGGATCTCGCTGTACCGCGCCCTCGGCGGCGGCTGGAATGCCGCCGACACCGACGCGCGCACCTGACACGACATGAACAAGAACACCACCATGCCCAGCTCCCAACGCCTCCTGCTCGTCGCCACGCCGATCGCCGTCGCGCTGGCCGCCCTCGCCGTCACCGTCGCCGTGCACGCGGCCGACAAGCCGGCCGCATCCGCAGCGCCCAAGCCGGCGCTCACCGTCACCGTCACCAGCCCGCAGCCGGCCAGCGTGCCGCTGAAGATCGCCGCCAACGGCAACATCGCCGCCTGGCAGGAAGCCAGCGTCGGCACCGAGGCCAACGGCTTGCGCCTGGCCGAGGTAAAGGTCAACGTCGGCGACGTCGTCAAGCGCGGCCAGGTGCTCGCCCGCTTCACGCCCGACACCATCGCCGCCGAGCTCGCGCAGACGCGCGCCGCCGTCGCCGAGGCCGAGGCCACGCTCGCCGAGGCCAGCGCCAACGCGCAGCGCGCCCGCGAGCTGCAGGCCACCGGCGCGCTCTCGGCGCAGCAGATCAACCAGTACCTCACCGCCGAGCGCACCGCGCAGGCGCGCCTGGAGGCGCAGCGCGCCGCCGCGAAGACGCAGCAGCTGCGCCTCGCGCAGACCCAGGTGCTGGCGCCCGACAACGGCGTGATCTCGGCGCGCAGCGCCACCGTCGGCGCGGTGCTGCCGGCCGGCCAGGAGCTGTTCCGCCTGATCCGCGGCGGCCGCCTCGAGTGGCGCGCCGAGGTGTCGGCGGCCGATCTCGCCCAGCTCAAGCCCGGTGTCGCCGCAGTGGTGACGCCGGCCGGCGGCACGCCCATCGTCGGCAAGCTGCGCATGGTGGCGCCCACCGTCGACCCGGCCACGCGCAACGGCATCGTCTATGTCGACCTGCCGCAGCCCGGCAGCGCACGCGCCGGCATGTTCGCGCGCGGCGAGTTCGAGATCGGCCAGACGCAGGGCCTGTCGCTGCCGCAGAGCGCGGTGCTGCTGCGCGAAGGCTTCAGCTACGTGCTGCAGGTCGGGCCCGACTCCAAGGTGCAGCAGGTGAAGGTCAGCACCGGCCGGCGCTGGGCCGACCGCGTCGAGATCACCGGCGGCGTCGAGCGCAACGCGCGCGTGGTCGCGTCCGGCGGCGGCTTCCTCGGCGACGGCGATCTGGTGCGCGTCGTCGATGCCGCGCCGGCCACGGCGCAGAAGACCGCGTCGAAGTAAGGAGCGCGAGCCATGGCGATCAACGTCTCGGCCTGGTCGATCCGCAACCCGACCCCGGCCATCCTGCTGTTCGTGATGCTCACGCTCGCCGGCCTGATCGGCTTCCGGGCGATGAAGATCCAGAACTTTCCCGACATCGACCTGCCCATGGTCACCGTCGTCGCCGCGCTGCCGGGTGCCTCACCGGGCCAGCTCGAGACCGAGGTGGCGCGCAAGGTCGAGAACTCGCTGGCCACCATCCAGGGCCTCAAGCACATCTACACCAGCCTGACCGACGGCACGGTGGCGATCACCGCCGAGTTCCGCCTCGAGAAGCCGACGCAGGAAGCGGTGGACGACGTGCGCGACGCCGTCTCGCGCGTGCGCTCCGACCTGCCGGCGGACCTGCGCGACCCGGTGATCAAGAAGGTCGACCTCGCCGGCACGCCCATCCTCACCTACACGGTGGCCTCGCAGAAGATGGACGACGAGGCACTCTCGTGGTTCGTCGACAACCAGGTCACCAAGGCCATGCTGGCGGTGCGCGGCGTCGGCGCGGTGTCGCGCGTGGGCGGTGTGTCGCGCGAGGTGCGCGTCGAGCTCGACCCGGCGCGCCTCTTGGCGCTCAACGCCACCGCCGCCGACATCTCGCGCCAGCTGCGCCAGGTGCAGCAGGAAGCCTCGGGCGGCCGCGCCGACCTGGGCGGCGCCGAGCAGTCGGTGCGCACCATCGCCACCGTGCAGTCGGCCGAGGAGCTGGGCCGCATGGAAGTGGCGCTCTCCGACGGCCGGCGCATCCGCCTCGACCAGGTCGCGCGGGTGCACGACACCGTGGCCGAGCCGCGCTCGGCCGCGCTGCTCGACGGCAAGCCGGTGGTCGGCTTCGAGATCGTGCGCTCGCGCGGCGCCAGCGAGATCGAGGTCACCGAAGGCGTGCGCGCTTCGCTCGCCAAGCTCAAGGCCGAGCACCCCGACATCAGCATCACCGAGGCCTTCAACTTCGTCGACCCGGTGCAGGAGAACTACGACGGCTCGATGAAGCTGCTCTACGAGGGCGCGCTGCTGGCGGTGCTGGTGGTGTGGCTGTTCCTGCGCGACTGGCGCGCCACCTTCGTCTCGGCGGTGGCGCTGCCGCTGTCGGCCATCCCCACCTTCTTCGTGATGTGGCTGATGGGCTTCTCGATCAACGTGGTGACGCTGCTCAGCCTGTCGCTCGTGGTCGGCATCCTGGTTGACGACGCCATCGTCGAGATCGAGAACATCATGCGCCACCTGCGTATGGGCAAGACGCCCTACCAGGCAGCGATGGAGGCGGCCGACGAGATCGGCCTGGCGGTGATCGCCACCACCTTCACGCTGATCGCGGTATTCCTGCCCACCGCCTTCATGAAGGGCGTGGCCGGCAAGTTCTTCGTGCAGTTCGGCTGGACGGCGGCGATCGCGGTGTTCTTCTCGCTCGTCGTGGCGCGCATGCTCACGCCGATGATGGCGGCCTACATCCTCAAGGCGCCCAAGCACCAGGAGAAGGAACCGCGCTGGATCACGATCTACCTCGGCTGGGCGCGCTGGTGCCTCAAGCACCGCTTCCTCACCCTGCTGGCCGCCGCGGTGTTCTTCGTCGGCTCCTTCGCGCTGGTGCCGCTGCTGCCCACCGGCTTCATCCCGCCCGACGATCTCTCGCAGACGCAGGTGACGCTGACGCTGCCGCCCGGCAGCACGCTCAAGGAAACCTATGCCGCGGCCGAGCAGGCGCGCGAGCTGGTGCAGAAGAACCCGCACGTGAAGCTCGTCTACACCGCCATCGGCGGCGGCGCGGCCGGCTCCGACCCCTTCGCGCCCACGCAGGCCGAGGTGCGCAAGGCCGTGCTGACCATCAACATGACGCACCGCAACGAGCGGCGCGGCCTCTCCAAGCAGGCCATCGAGGCGCAGCTGCGCGACGCGCTGGTGGTGCTGCCGGGTGCGCGCGTCAAGGTCGGCCTGGGTGCTTCCAACGAGAAATACGTGCTGGTGCTGGCCGGCGAAGACGGCCGCGCGCTCGCCGAGCACGCCGCGCAGGTGGAGCGCGAGCTGCGCAGCATCCCCGGCATCGGCGCGGTGACCTCCACCGCCAGCCTGGTGCGGCCCGAGCTGATCGTGCGGCCCGACTTCGCGCGCGCCGCCGACCTCGGCGTCACCTCGCAGGCCATCGCCGACACGCTGCGCATCGCCACCAACGGCGACTACGACCAGGGCCTGCCGAAGATGAACCTCAGCCAGCGCCAGGTGCCGGTGGTGGTGAAGCTGGCCGACGATGCGCGCGCCGACCTCGAGCTGCTCGCGCGACTGCCGGTGCCGGGCGCGCGCGGGCCGGTGCCGCTGTCCAACGTCGCCACGCTGGCGGTCGACTCCGGCCCGGCCGAGATCGCGCGCTACGACCGGCTGCGCAACGTCAACTTCGAGATCGAGCTCAACGGCGTGCCGCTCGGCGAGGTCGAGAAGGCCGCGCTCGAACTGCCCTCGCTGAAGAAGCTGCCGCCCGGCGTGATCCAGACCTCGGTGGGCGACGCCGAGGCCATGGCCGAGCTGTTCGAGAGCTTCGGCCTGGCGATGGCCACCGGCGTGCTCTGCATCTACGTCGTGCTGGTGCTGCTGTTCAAGGATTTCGTGCAGCCGGCCACCATCCTCGCCGCGCTGGTGCTGTCCATCCCGGGCGCCTTCCTGGCGCTGTTCGTCACGCAGTCGTCGCTGTCCATGCCTTCGATGATCGGCCTGATCATGCTGATGGGCATCGCCACCAAGAATTCGATCCTGCTGATCGACTATGTGGTGCTGGCGCGGCGCGAGCACGGCCTGAACCGCTGGGAGGCGCTGCTCGACGCCTGCCGCAAGCGCGCGCGGCCGATCGTGATGACCACCATCGCGATGGGCGCCGGCATGACGCCGATCGCGCTCGGCCTGGGCGTGGACCCGAGCTTCCGCGCGCCCATGGCCATCGTCGTGATCGGCGGGCTGATCACCAGCACCTTCCTCAGCCTGCTGGTGATCCCGGTGGTCTTCACCTTCGTCGACGACCTGGTGCAATGGGTGGGCCGCCACGCCCACCGGCGCCGCCATGCCGCGGGCTCGCTGCCGGCGCCGATTGGGGAGTAATCTGTCGAGGTGGACCTTGATCGCGAGCTGACGCTGGCCCAGCACCGCACGCTGGTGGCGGCGCTGCAGGCCGCGCTGGGGGCGGACACCGAGCGCATCGAGACGCACATCTCCACGCTGCTGCTGGCCGGCGAATTCGCCTACAAGCTGCGCAAGCCGATCGCGCTGCCCTTCCTCGATTTCACGACCCTGGCCGCGCGCGCCCACGACTGCGAGGAAGAGCTGCGCCTGAACCGGCGCACCGCGCCGCAGCTCTACCTCGACGTGCGGCCGGTGCGGGGCACGCTCGCGCAGCCGCGCATCGGTGAACCCGACGAGGCCAACGGCGCGATCGACTGGCTGCTGCGCATGCGCCGCTTCGACAACGAACTGCTGCTCGATCGACTCGCCGCGCGCGGCGCGCTGGGCGAGGCCGACGTGGATGCGCTGGCGCGGCGCGTGGCCGATTTCCACGCTGCGCTGCCGGCCTCGCCGGCGGCCTTCGGCGACCCGGCGGGCGTGCTCGCCTGGGCGCGCGCCAATTTTGCGGCGCTCGGTGAAGTTGCCACGGCGGACCTGCACGACTGGAGCGAGCGCGAATTCGAACGCATCGCACCGCGCCTGGCCCTGCGCCGCGCCCAGGGCCGCGTGCGCGAAGGCCATGGCGATCTGCACCTGGGCAACATCGTCAAGCTCGACGGCGAGCCGCTGCCCTTCGACGCGATCGAGTTCAACCCGGCGCTGCGCCACGGCGACACGATGAGCGACGCCGCCTTCGTCTTCATGGACCTGTGGCGCCACGGCCTGCGCGCACTCGCCTGGCGCTTCGCCAGCGCCTATGCCGAACGCGGCGGCGACCACGAGGGACTGGCCCTGCTGCCCTTCTTCGCCGTCTACCGCGCCCTGGTGCGCGCCCAGGTGGCAGCGCTGCGCCACGACGCGGCGGCCGTGGCGCACGATCTGCGCACGGCCCGCGAGCTCACGCAGCAGTTGCGCCGGCCGCGGCCGCTGCTGCTGCTCACGGTCGGCCTGTCGGGCTCGGGCAAGAGCACCGTGGCGCTCGAACTGCTGCAGGCGCTGGGCGCGGTGCGGCTGCGCTCCGACGTCGAGCGCAAGCGCCTGGCCGGGCTGGCCGCCACCGCGCGGCCGGCGCCCGAGCAGACGGCGCAGCTCTACGGCGCCGCGATGACGCAGCGCACCTACGCGCAGCTGAATGCGCTCGCCGCCACGCTGCTGGCGGCCGGGCTGAACGTGATCGTCGACGCCGCCGCGCTGCGCCGCCACGAGCGCGATGCGCTGCGTGCGCTGGCCGCCGAATGCGGCGCCGACTTCCGCCTCGTCGAATGCGTGGCGCCCGAAGCCGTGCTGCGCGCGCGCATCGCCCGCCGCCAGGCCGAGGATCACGATGCGTCGGACGCCGACCAGGAGGTGCTCTCGCTGCAGCTGCGCATCTGCGAGATCCCGGCCTCCGAGGAAGCCGCGCTGCGCCTGGACACCGACGCCGACCCGGCCGTGGTGCGGCGGCGCTGCCTCGCATTGGTGAGCCGACTCTGAACGCAGCGCGAGGCCCTTGATCCGGCGCCGCACGGTCCCACGTCCGCACGAGGAGACCTCCATGACAAGCCGCACCGTTCGCCCCGCTGCCGTCGCCGGCCTGTTCTACCCCGGCGACGCCGCCACGCTGCGCGCGCAGATCGCCGGCCTGCTGGGCGCGGCGGGCACGCCGGCGCGCGACGCTGCGCCCAAGATCCTGCTCGCGCCGCATGCCGGCTACGTCTACTCGGGCGCGGTGGCGGCCGAAGCCTATGCCACGCTGGGCGCGGCGGCGCGCGAGCGCATCCGCCGCGTCGTGCTGCTCGGCCCCTCGCACCGCGTGGCGCTGCGCGGGCTGGCCGCGCCGACCGTCGAGGCCTTCGAGACGCCGCTCGGCCGCATCGCCATCGACCGCGCCGCGCTGGACAGCCTCGCCGATCTGCCGCAGGTGGTGGCGCGCGACGACGCCCACGCCAGCGAGCACGCGCTCGAAGTGCAGCTGCCCTTTCTGCAGACCGTGCTGGCCGACTTCCGCCTCGTGCCGCTGGTGGTGGGCCACGCCACGCCCGAGGCCGTGGCCGAGGTGATCGCGCGCCTGTGGGGCGGCGAGGAGACGCTGATCGTGATCAGCTCCGACCTCTCGCACTACCTGCCCTATGCCCGCGCGCAGGCCGCCGACCGCGCCACCATCGATGCCGTGCTGCGCCTCGATCCGGCGCTGGATCACGAACAGGCCTGCGGCGCCACGCCGCTGGCCGGCGCGCTGCTGGCGGCGCGTGCGCATGGCCTCGCGCCGCGCCTGCTGGCCCTGTGCAATTCCGGCGACACGGCCGGCGACCGCGCGCGCGTGGTCGGCTACGCGGCCGTGGCCTTCGAGCGCAACGATCCGTTGGCTGACCCACTCGGAGAAGCGCTGCTCGCGCGCGCCCGCAACGCCATCGCCGACGCCCTCGGCCAACCCACCGGCCCCGAGCCCGGCCACGCGGCACTGGCCGAGCCGGGCGCCACCTTCGTCACGCTGCGCCGCGACGGCGAGCTGCGCGGCTGCGTCGGCACGCTCGCGCCGCAGCGCGCGCTCGAACACGACGTGCGCCTGCACGCGCTGGCTGCGGCCTTCCACGACCATCGCTTCACGCCGCTGGCGGCCTGGGAGTTTCAGACGCTGGCCATCGAGGTCTCTCTGATCGGGCCCAGCGAGCCCATCGCTGCCGCCAGCGAGGACGAGGCGCTCAATGCCATCGAACCCGGCGTCGACGGCGTGACGCTCGAATACCGCGGCCGGCACGCCACCTTCCTGCCGCAGGTGTGGGAGCAGCTGCCCGCGCCGGCCGACTTCCTCGCCGCGCTCAAGCGCAAGGCCGGCCTGCCGGAAGACTTCTGGGCCGAGGCGCTGCGGCTGTCGCGCTACCGCGTGCGCAAGTTCGGGCAGGCCTGAGCATGGACGAACGCATCGATGTATCGCACCCGGCGCGCTGGTGGCACCGGCTCGAAGACGGCCGCCTGCAATGCGACCTGTGCCCGCGCGACTGCAAGCTGCACGAGGGCCAGCGCGGCCTGTGCTTCGTGCGTGCGCGCGAGGGCGATGCCATGGTGCTCACCACCCACGGCCGCAGCTCGGGCTTCTGCATCGACCCGATCGAGAAGAAGCCGCTCAACCACTTCCTTCCCGGCAGCAGCGTGTTCTCCTTCGGCACCGCCGGCTGCAACCTGGCCTGCAAGTTCTGCCAGAACTGGGACATCTCCAAGAGCCGCGAGATGGATCGCCTGATGGACGCCGCCTCGCCCGAGCGCATCGCGCAGGCCGCGCAGGAGACTGCTTGCGCGAGCGTGGCCTTCACCTACAACGACCCGGTGATCTTCGCCGAGTACGCGATGGACGCGGCCGACGCCTGCCACGCGCGCGGCGTGCAGACCGTGGCGGTGACGGCCGGCTACATGCACGCGGCGCCGCGGCGCGAGTTCTACGCGAAGATGGACGCGGCCAACGTCGACCTGAAGGGCTTCAGCGAGGCCTTCTACTTCCAGCAGACCGGCGCGCATCTCGCGCCGGTGCTCGACACGCTGCAGTTCATCGTCCACGACACCGGCTGCTGGCTGGAGATCACCACGCTGCTGATCCCCGGCCACAACGACAGCGACGCCGAGCTCGACGCGATGACACGCTGGATCGCCGAGCACCTGGGCCGCGAGGTGCCGCTGCACTTCACCGCCTTCCACCCCGACTACAAGCTGACCGAGGTGCCGGCCACGCCGCTGGCCACGCTGCAGCGCGCGCGCCGCATCGCGCTGGCCAACGGCCTGGCGCATGTCTACACCGGCAACGTGCACGATCGTGAAGGCGGCGCCACCACCTGCACGGGCTGCGGCGAGCTGCTGATCGAGCGCGACTGGCACGCCGTGACGCGCTACGAACTCGATGCGCAGGGTGCCTGCCCGCATTGCGGCACGGCGCTGGCGGGGCGCTTCGGCGCGGCGGCCGGGCACTTCGGCCGGCGCCGCATTCCGGTGCGGATGGCGATGCGCTGAGCGCGGCTCAGTGGTCTTCCAGGCGCGTGGCCGTGCCTTCGGCCAGCTCGCCGGTGTCGGCGTCCACCCAGTCGGCCAGGCCCAGCTCCTGCTCGGCTTCCTGCAGCGTCTCGCCCGGCTCGGGCGCTTCGTCGCCGCCGGCGTTCATGTCGGCCAGCGCTTCCTGCACGGTGTCGAAGGGGCCGAACTCCTGGTGGCCGTCGGCGGCGATCCAGTAGTAGCCGTCGGGATGGCGCACGATGCTGCCGTCGTCGGGCAGCGAGCTGTCGGCCAGCGACGCGTCATCGAAGCCGGGCTCCGGCGGTGTGTTGAGCGTGGCTTTGAGCGACTTCATGGCAGAACCTCTTCATCGACGCCCTCATCCTATTCCCAGGCGAACCGCCTGTGTTGAACTGAATCAATCGTTCACCCGGGCCCGATCGGCCACCGGCATACTGGCACGCGTCGCCACACCGACCGGAGTCGTCCCCATGCGCTGGCCCACCCTGCTGCTCGCCGCCCTCGTCTCGCTGTTGCTCGCCGCCTGCGCCGCGCTGCCCGGGCGCGACCCGCTGCGTGTCGAGCTGGTGGGCATCGAGCCGATCGAGGGACAGGGGCTGGAGCTGCGCCTGGCGGTCAAGCTGCGCGTGCAGAACCCCAACGAGGAGGCCGTCGAGTACGACGGCGCGGCGCTCGACCTGGAAGTCAACGGCAAGAGCCTGGCCTACGGCGTGAGCGACCAGCGCGGCAGCGTGCCGCGCTACGGCGAGCGCGTGCTGGTGGTGCCGGTGAGCATCACGGCGCTCAACGTGGTGCGGCAGGCGCTCGCGCTGGCCGACGGCACGCAGCGCGAGAGCGTGCCCTTCGTGCTGCGCGGCAAGCTCGCCGGCGGCGTCTTCGGCGCGGTGCGCTTCAGCCAGGAAGGCTCGATCGGCATCGCATCACTGCTGCCGCGCGCGGCGCGCTGAGCGCAGGCCTCAGAGCCTGCCCACGCAGCCCGGCGCGCCGCAGCGGCAGGCGAGCCTGCCCTCGTGGTGCGTCTCGCCGTAGTTCACCGTGATCTCCTCGCCCGGCGCGATGTCGCGCATCGCGTAGAACTCGACGCGCCCCTGGCGGATGCGCATGGCCGCGTTGGGCCGGCAGGAGTGGTTGGTGAAGCGCAGCGGGTCGCTGGAGTGCGTCGCGTCGATGGCGCGCGTCTCGCTGAGCTCGACGATCATGATGCGCTCGCGGCCCTTGGCGCGGCGCCGCGCCTCGCGCACGCTGACCGCCTCGCCGCGGATCTCGCCGATCTTGCGCCGTGCCGGCACCGGCTCGGCGGCGAAGGCGCCCTGGCCGTCGATGCGGCTGGGCTTCACCGCCACCGCGTATTTCTGCGGGTCGGACGGCACGCCCTTGGCGCGGGTGGAAGCGGCAGGCGCGGCGGGGGTCGGCGCGGGCGGCAGCGATGCGAGTCGAGGCATGGGTGCGATTGTGGCGTCAAGCCCCGAACGCAGGGGCCGTGCCGCGCACTGCGCGCACTTTCTCACGCGGCGCGCGCCGCGATGGCGAATTGGCGGCAGGCGTCACGTCTTTTCGAGTTCATGGGCCGCGGGCAGCGTCGATAAGCTTCACATCACACGCAACACCCGGCAGGACCACCATGAACCGCAACCTCCATCACATGCCGCAACGCCCCAGCGCCTTCGGCGCGCTGATCGAGTGGGAGGACATGCCCTCGCTGACCGGGCGCCTCGTCAACACCGGCGCATTCCAGAACCCCGCCGCGATCTCGCAGACCTGGGACGTGACCATGCCCGCGGCGCTCGACCCGATCACCGAGAGCGGCCCGTTCCAGGAGACGCTGAGCGGCCTGGCCACGCGCGAGCTGCGCGAGCCCGACGTGTTCCGCCACTTCTTCTCGTGAGCGTCGATCGGCCCGCCGGGCCGATTGCCCCGATACTGCCGGCGCGCCCTTCGCGCTCCGGCCCGTGCTCCAACTCGACGCCACCGCCACTGCCGCCCGCCTCTCGTTCGAGGCGCTGATCCCGGCCCTGCGCCGCGCCTTCGCGGAAGAAGGCTGCGAAGTTCCCCTGCGCCACACGCACCGCATCGCCGACCCCGCCGGCGCAGGCGGCAGCGTGCTGCTGATGCCGGCCTGGAAGCCGGGCGGCC
Source organism: Piscinibacter sp. (assembly GCA_017983795.1). GTDB lineage: Bacteria > Pseudomonadota > Gammaproteobacteria > Burkholderiales > Burkholderiaceae_C > Piscinibacter. The sequence goes on along the minus strand of JAGOAS010000007.1, from coordinate 11,459 downwards.
TGTTCGGCCTGAAGACGGTGATGATCTTCCCGGGCAACGGCGCACGCGGCCTGCCCGGGCTGCACTCGCTCTACACGCTGTTCGACGCCAGCACCGGCGTGCCGCTGGCGCAGCTCGACGGCAACACGATCACCTCGCGCCGCACCGCCGCCGCCGCGGCATTGGCCGCCTCCTTCCTCGCGCGCGAGGATGCGGCGCGATTGCTGGTGCTCGGCTGCGGCCGCGTCGCGCGCCTGTTGCCCGAGGCGATGCGCTGCGTGCGGCCGATCACGCGCGTGCAGGTGTGGAACCACCGGCCCGAGGGCGCGCTCGCGCTGGCGCGCGAGTGGCGCGAACAGGGTATCGATGTGCAGGCCGTGACGGATCTCGACGCGGCGGTGCACGAGGCCGACATCGTCAGCTGCGCCACGCTCGCCAGCGCCCCGCTGGTGCGCGGCGCGCAGCTGCGCGAGGGCACGCACCTCGACCTGATCGGCAGCTTCACGCCGCAGATGCGCGAGTGCGACGCGGCGTGCTTCGCGCGCAGCCGCGTCTTCGTCGACACCGAGGAGGCGCTCGCCAAGTCGGGCGACGTGCTGGGCGCCATCGCCGAGGGCACGTTCGAGGCGGCGCGGCTGCAGGGCACGCTGGCGCAGCTGGTGCGCGGCGAGCGCGCCGGCCGCCGCGAGGCCGGCGAGATCACGCTCTTCAAGGCCGTGGGCAACGCGCTCGAAGACCTCGCCGCTGCAGAACTCGTGGCCGCCGCTATGCTCGGCCGATGAGCCATACGCCCCGCACCATCCGCTTCTGGTGGGAAGACTTCCCCGCCGGCAGCGTGCGCGAGTTCGGCGCCAAGCCGGTGACGCGCGACGCCGTCATCGCCTTCGCCGCCGAGTTCGATCCGCAGCCCTTCCACCTCGACGACGAAGCCGCCGAGGCCTCGCTGTTCGGGCGCCTCTCGGCCAGCGGCTGGCACACCTGCGCGATGACCATGCGCATGATCTGCGACGACCACCTGCTCGACGCCGCCAGCCTCGGCTCGCCCGGCATCGACAGCCTGCGCTGGACCCGCCCGGTCTACCCCGGCGACACGCTCTCGGTGCGCCTCGAGGTGCTGGAAGCGCGGCCCATGGGCAGCCGCCCCGACGTCGGCCTGGTGCGTCAGCGCTGGCAGGTGCTCAACCAGCAGCGCGAGGTGGTGATGACCATGGAGGGCTGGGGCATGCTGCGCCGCCGGCCGGCCGGAGAACCGGGATGAGCGACGCGGGCATCCGCGCCGTCGCCGACGCCTTGCTGCGTGCCCGCGAGCATGGCAGGCCGGCCGACGCCACGCCGCTGATCGACGCGCTGGCCAACGCCGACGAAGCCTACGAAGTGCAGCAGCGCGTGGCCGCGGCGCTCGGCTGGTTTGCCGGCGGCGCGCCGCGCCACTGGAAGTCCGGCGGCCCCGGCCGCACGCAGCCGCTCACGCATGCGCCGCTGCCGCCGGCCGGCGTGTGGACCAGCCCCGGCGACGCGACGCGCTGGCCGATGCACACGCGCCTGGTGGAGTCGGAGATCGCGCTGCGCCTCGGCCGCGCTGTCGATGCGGCGCTCGCCGCGGACTTGGATCAAAGCTCGGCCGCAGCGCTGGTGGATGCGATGGCGGTGTCCATCGAGATCGTCGATTCGCGCTGGCAGCAGGGCCTGGCCGCGCCCGCACTGCTGCGCCTGGCCGACCTCGCCTCGCACGCCGCGCTGGTGCTGGGCGAGTGGGTGCCCTACGCGCCGCGCGACTGGTCGGCGCAGGAATGCCGGCTCGTCATCGGCGCGCAGGCGCCGCTCATGCGCCGCGGCACCCACAGCTGCGGCGACCCCGCCTTCGTGCTGCCCGACTGGCTGCGCCACGCCAGCGTGCGCCACGGCACGCTGCCGGCCGGCACGGTGGTCAGCACCGGCACCTGGGCAGGGGCTCCGGCGGCCACGCCGGGCGACGCGGTCCGTCTCGAGTTCCCCGGAATCGGCATGGCCTCCACTCACTTCTGAGTCGACCTGCCCATGAATGGCCTACAATCGTCACCTGATCCCGACGCAGGATCGGACTCGCAGGAGACGTTGGGGCCTCACATGCATTACCCGGATTCGAAGGACCGCTCCGCCGAGCTGCTGCGCCTGGCCATCCCGATGATGGCGCAGCAGCCCGCACCCCTGCACCCCATCACCTACGCCGTCTGGTACGACTATCTCGCCGGCCGCAACGCCGACCTGCGCGCCGAGGTCGACTCGGCGCGCGCCAACGGCGTGCCGCTGAGCGACGAGCTGGTGCACACGCTGTACCGCCGCCACATCCTCGACGCCGCGACGAATGCGGCGCACCAGGTGTCCGACGGGCTGCGCGCGGTGATCGACGAGGTCGGCCAGACCGCCAGCGCCACCGGCGAACGTGTCACCGAGTTCACCGCCGCGCTGCAGGCCAAGAGCGGCCGCATCGCCAGCCTCGGCGGGCCTGCCGGGCTGGGCGCGGAGATCGACGCGCTGCTGTCCGACTCGCGCGACACCGGCGCCAGCCTGGCGGTGCTGTCGCAGCGGCTGCTGTCGGCCACGGCCGAGCTGGAGAAGCTGCGCACCGAGCTGGATCTGGTCAAGGTGCAGGCGACCATGGATTCGCTCACCGGCGTGGCGAACCGGCGCGGCTTCGACGAGACCATCGAGCAGCTCCTGCGCGAGCAGGCGCCGGGCCAGGCCGGGCCGAGCGTGGTGCTGATCGACCTCGACCACTTCAAGCAGATCAACGACCAGTACGGCCATGTCTTCGGCGACACCGTGCTCAAGAGCGTGGCACTGGCGATCCGCTCCTGCGTGAAGGGGCGCGACCTGGTGGCGCGCTACGGCGGCGAGGAGTTCGTCGTGCTGCTGCCGGGCACCGCGCTGGCGGGCGCGGGCGCGCTGGCCGAGCAGATCCGCACCACCATCGCCGGCGCACGCATCCGCCGCGGCGCCAATCACGAGACGGTCGGCAACATCACCGTCTCGCTCGGCGTGGCCTGCTGGAAGCCCGGCGAGACGCTGGAGACGCTGATCGACCGCGCCGACCAGGCGCTCTACCGCTCCAAGCGCGAAGGGCGCAACCGGGTCACGACGGGGAACTGAAAGCCCCCGGGGCTCACACCCCTACCACTCGTCGTCGTCGAGGCGGCCGGGCGTGCTGTCTTCGTCGACCAGCGTGTTGCCCAGGCCGAGCAGCTCGCGCGCGCGCTGCAGCGCGATCAGGCCGCGGTGCGAGCGCTGGTGGTGGTGCAGGCCGCGCTCCATGGTCCACACCACGTCGATCAGCTCCGAACTGCCGAGCGCAACGCGCACGCGTTCGGCCAGCCGTGCGCCGTTGGGCTGCGGATCGCAGCGCAGGCACTCCAGCACCTGGGCACGCGCCTGCTCGAGCACCGGCAGTTCCTGCGCGGGCTGCAGCACGGGCGCGGCCGGCGGCGGCGCAGGCGGCGGCAGCACGCGGCCGGGAGCCGGCGGCAGGAAGGGCTTGCGCGGCAGCTCTTCGAGGCCGACGGGCGCCGCCGGCGGCAGCGGCGGCGGCATCACGACGACGGCGGGGGTCGGCTCGGCCAGCGCTGGCGGCGGCGCTTCGGCCTCGCCGCCCACCTCCACCGCGAGCTCGGTGATCTCGGCCGGCTGCGGCGACTCCAGCGGCGCCTCCACCGGCGCCGGTGCAGGCGGCTCCTCGGGCGGCAGCTCGACGTAGCCCATGCGCACCAGATCCTCGAAGTGGCTGGTGGCGGCACCGGCCTGGTGTGCGAGGCCCAGCACCTCCGAGAGCAGGCGGCGCCCGTCGACCAGGAAGAGGATGGTGCGGTGGCGCTGGTTGATCTCGCCGGTGCGCCGCCGCATCGCCTCCTGACCGAGGGCGGTCTTGGTGGGAATCGGCGGGGCGGACATCGGCGGTCGGTCGGCGCGGGCGGGATGATGCGCAATGATTGTCGCAGTTCGCCCCAGACGCACGAAGCGAGCGCCCGCCTGCGCGTGCGAAATCTCGCTTGACGGCGGTCAGCCCGCCACGGCGGGCCCTCCGGAGAATCCCTGAGCGCCAATCCGCCCACCCATGGACACCCCACCGCCCCCCATCTTCCGCGCCCACGGCCTGGCCAAGACCTACGGCAGCGGCGAGGTCGAGGTGCGCGCGCTGCACGATGTCGACCTCGAGATCGCGGCCGGCCAGTTCGTCGTGCTGCTCGGGCCTTCGGGCAGCGGCAAGTCGACGCTGCTGAACATCCTCGGCGGGCTGGACGTGCCCAGCGCCGGCGAGGTCTGGTTCGCCGACCATCGTCTCTCCGGCGCCGGCGAGGCCGAGCTCACCACCTACCGGCGCGAGCACGTCGGCTTCGTCTTCCAGTTCTACAACCTCATCCCCAGCCTGACGGTGCGCGAGAACGTCGCGCTGGTGACCGACATCGCCGAGAGCCCGATGCCGGTGGACGAGGCGATCGATCTGGTCGGCCTGACGCCGCGGCGCGACCACTTCCCCGCCCAGCTCTCCGGCGGCGAGCAGCAGCGCGTGGCGATCGCGCGCGCCATCGCCAAGCGGCCGCAGGTGCTGCTGTGCGACGAGCCCACCGGCGCGCTCGACTACCAGACCGGCAAGCTGGTGCTGGAGGTGATCGCGCGCATCAACCGCGAGCTCGGCACCACCGCGGTGGTGATCACGCACAACGCGGCCATCGCCGGCATGGCCGATACCGTGATCCACCTGGGCGACGGCACGGTGCAGCGCATCGTGCACAACGCGCACAAGCTCTCGCCGTCCGAGCTGAGCTGGTGAGCGCACGATGAAGGCTCTCAACCGCAAGCTGCTGCGCGACCTGCGCGCGCTGTGGAGCCAGGCGCTGACGATCGCGCTGGTGGTGGCCAGCGGCATCGGCGGTTTCATCACCAGCCTGTCGGCGGTGGAGTCGCTGGCGCTGGCGCGCGACGGCTTCTACGCCGATGCGCATTTCGCCGACCTGTTCGCCAGCCTCAAGCGCGCGCCCGACGCGCTCGCCGCGCAGCTCGGCGCGCAACCCGGCGTCGCCGAGGTGCAGACCACGGTCGAGCAGATGGTGCGCGTGGAGATTCCGGGCTTGCCCGACCCCATCATCGGCCAGCTCATCGGCATCGATGCACGCCGGCCGCATTCGCTCAACCGCGTCACGCTCGCCGGCGGCCGCGCGCTGGCCCGCGACGGCGCCCAGCGCAGCGACGGCAGCCTGGAGGTGCTGGTGTCCGAGGGCTTCGCGCTCAAGCGCGGCCTGAAGCCCGGCTCCACGCTCAGCGCGCTCGTCAACGGCCGCCAGCGCACGCTGGTGGTGGTGGGCACGGCGCTGTCGCCCGAGTTCGTCTTCGCCGGCCTGTGGGGCATGCCCGACCTGCGCGGCTTCGGCATCTTCTGGATGGACCGCGAGGCGCTCGCCGCCGCCTACGACATGAACGGCGCCTTCAACCGCATCGCCATCCGCCTCGCGCCGGGGGCGTCGGAAGAAGGCGTCATCGACGCGCTCTCGCGCAGCCTCGAACCCTGGGGCGGGCGCCAGATCGTCGGCCGCGCCGACCAGACCTCGCACGCCATGCTCGACAACGAGATCAAGGAGCAGCGCGTGCTCGGCACCGTGCTGCCGGCAATCTTCCTCGGCGTGGCGGCCTTCCTGCTCAACGTGGTGGTGTCGCGCCTGGTGGCCACGCAGCGCGAGCAGATCGCCGCGCTCAAGGCGCTCGGCTACCCGAACCGCGACATCGCCACGCATTACCTCGCGCTGGTGATGCTGATCGTCGCCGCCGGCCTGGTGCTGGGCGTGGCGGTGGGCAAGCAGCTCGGCACCTTCTTCACCGCGCTGTACGCCGAGTTCTTCTTCTTCCCGCGCTTCGAGCACCACATCGCGCCCTGGCTGCTGCTGGTCAGCATCGCCATCACCGTGGCCACCGCGGTGGCCGGCACGCTCAACGCCATCCTCGCCACCGTGCGGCTCGCGCCGGCGCAGGCCATGCGCCCGCCCGCGCCGGGGCGCTACCGCCGCACGCTGCTCGAGCGGCTCGGCATCCAGGCCATCGGCCCGGCGCTGCGCATGATCCTGCGCAACATCGAGCGGCGGCCGCTGCGCAGCGCGCTGTCGGTCGCCGGCGTGGCGGCGGCGGTGGCCATCGTGGTGCTGGGCAACTTCTTCCGCGACGCCATCGAGTACATCGTCGACGCGCAGTTCAACGTGGCGATGCGCAGCGACGTGGCGGTGTGGATGGTCGAGCCCGGCGACGACCGGGTGCGCCTCGACCTCGCGCGCCTGCCCGCGGTGACGCAGGTCGAATCGACGCGCTTCGTGCCGGTGGTGCTGCACCACGGCCACCGCAGCGAGCGCAGCCTGATCCGCGGCTACGAGGGCCGCGCCATGCTCTACCGCGTGGTCGATGCGGAGAACCGCGCCACCATCCTCGATGGCCGCGGCCTGGTGATCACCGACCGCCTGGCCGACAAGCTCGATCTGCGCGTCGGCGAGACGGTGCGCGTCGAGGTGCTGGAAGGCCGGCCGCGCAGCGTCGAGCTGACGGTGGGCGCGACGGTGCGCGAGATGATGGGCCTGAACGCCTACATGGAGCGCGGCGCGCTGAACCGCGCGCTCGGCGACGGCGATCTCGCCAGCGGCTTCGTGCTGGCCGTCGAGCGCGGCCACGAGGACGCCCTGCTGGAAGCCATCAAGGCGCTGCCGCGCGTGGCCGGCGCCTTCAGCAAGGCGACCATGCTGCGCAACATGCAGGAGATCAGCGCGCGCAACGTGCGCATCATGAGCACCATCCTGACCGCCTTCGCCGTGGTGATCGCGGTCGGCGTGGTCTACAACAACGCGCGCATCGCGCTGGCCGAACGCGGCTGGGAGCTCGCCTCGCTGCGCGTGCTGGGCTTCACGCGCGCCGAGGTGTCGGCGCTGCTGCTCGGCGAGCTGGCGCTGCTGATCGCGGTGGCGCTGCCGCTGGGCATGGGGCTGGGCTTCGCGCTGGTGCACCTGATCTCGGCGCTGCTGGCCTCCGACCAGTTCTACTTTCCGGTGGTGATCCAGCCGCGCACCTACGCCTGGGCGGCGCTCGCCGTGCTCGCCGCCGGCGTGGTCAGCGCATTGGTGGTGCGCCGGCGCATCGACGAGCTCGACATGGTGGCCGTGCTCAAGACAAGGGAATGAGATGAAGAAGAAGACCTGGATGATGCTGGCCGCCGGCGCGGCCGTGGCCGCCGCGCTGTTCGCCTGGGCGTTCGCGCCGCGACCGCTGGGCGTGGAGCTGGCGGCCGCCAGCGAAGGTCCGTTCGAGACCTCGATCGAGGAAGACGGCAAGACGCGCCTGCGCGACCGCTTCGTGGTGGCCGCGCCGCTGGCCGGCACGCTGGCGCGCATCACGCTGCGCGAGGGCGACGCGGTCGAGGCCGGCGCGCCGCTGGCCAGCATCACGCCGGTGCTGCCGGTCATGCTCGACGAGCGCACGCGCCGCGAGCAGCAGCTGCGCGTCGAGATCACGCAGGCGCAGGTGCAGCGCGTGGCCGCGCGCATCGAGGGCGCCAAGGTCGGCCTCGCGCAGGCGCGCAACGAGCAGCAGCGCAGCGAGCAGCTGGCCCGCCAGGGCTTCGTCGCGCCCACCAAGCTGGAGAGCGACCGCCTCTCGGTGCTGGCCGCGCAGAAGGAGCTGGAGGCCGCCGTCGAGGAGGGCCATGTCGCCGGCCACGAGGTGGAGCAGGCGCGCGCCGCGCTGATGGCCGCCACGCGCGCCGGCGCGGGTGCTGGCAAGGGCTTCGAGGTGCGCGCGCCGATCGCCGGCCGCGTGCTCAAGGTAGCGCAGGCCAGCGAGGGCCCGGTGGCGCTGGGCGCGCCGCTGGTCGAGCTGGGCGACACCGCGCGGCTCGAGGTGGTGGCCGAGCTGCTCACCGCCGACGCGCTGCGCGCCGCGCCGGGCAGCGCGGTGCGCATCGAGCGCTGGGGCGGCGACGGCGTGCTCGAAGGGCGCGTGCGCCGGGTCGAGCCGGCCGCCTTCACCAAGGTCTCGGCGCTGGGCGTGGAGGAGCAGCGCGTGCGCGTGCTGATCGATCTGGTCAGCCCGGCGCAGCGCTGGGCCTCGCTGGGCGACGGCTTCCGCGTCGGCGTGCGCATCGTCACCCGCTCGCTGCCCAAGGTGCTGAAGGTGCCGGTCAGCGCGGTGTTCCCGCGCCCCGAGGGCGGCGATGCGGTGTTCGTGGTCGAAGGCGGCCGCGCGCGCCTCGTGCCGGTGCAGCTGGGCGCACGCAACGGCCAGGAGGCCTGGATCGAATCCGGCCTCGCCGCCGGCGTGCAGGTGATCGTCTACCCGCCGCCGGCCACACGCGACGGCCTGCGCGTCGCGCCACGCAGCGTCTGAGCGGCGTGACATCCGTCGCAGCCGCGTCGCCCACCGGCGACTGCCCTCGCGGGCTGCGTGGAGCCTGACTGCGAATCCTCAACGCGGGAGATGACGTGCGGCGCGACGCTTCCTATCGTGCGCTTCCGTTCAACGTCCCTCGCACGGGGTCAAGGAGTGATTCGTTCCATGCTCGCCGTCCTGAAGCGGTTCACGCGGGGCCATCGCGCGGCCGCACGCGCCGCGTCGACCCCGCGGCGGGTCTGGCGCATCACCGACAGCAAGCCCGAAGGCGAGTGGGTCGAGGTGGATTCGCGCCCGGCGCCCGCGAGCGAGATCGACGAGCGCACCACCCTGCCGATGGACAGCTGGGCCACCTCGTCGATGGATCTGCGTGAGGGCATGCACATCGTCGAGCTCGACGATCCGCCCTCCGGGCCGACAATCGCGCCATGAAATACCTGCACACCATGGTGCGCGTCAGCGACCCCGAGGCCTCGCTGCGCTTCTACTGCGACGCCCTCGGCCTCGAACTCGTGCGCAAGAACGAGGTGGCGGCCGGCCGCTTCACGCTCTACTTCCTCGCCGCGCCCGGCCAGCACGAGGCGCAGGTCGAGCTGACCCACAACTGGGATCCCGAGGCCTACGCCGGCGGGCGCAACTTCGGCCACCTCGCCTACGAGGTGGAGAACATCTACGCCGCCTGCGAGCGCCTGCAGCGCCACGGCGTGACCATCAACCGCCCGCCGCGCGACGGCCGCATGGCCTTCGTGCGCTCGCCCGACAACATCTCCATCGAGTTGCTGCAGGCCGGCACGCCGCTCGCGCCGGCCGAGCCCTGGGCCTCGATGGCCAACACCGGGAGCTGGTAGCCGCTCCCGGCTGGCCTGCACGTCAACCGACGAACTTCGTCAGCGGTAGTCGTGTTCGTGCTGGTCCCTCGCGGCGAGCAATACAACATCGAGCTCGCGGATTGCGAACAGAACGACGCAGCCGCCACGACCGAAGGGGACGATCAGCTCGCGGAACTCCCGGTGCGCTTCACATCGGCGACAGGTATGCGGCGCAAACGAGAGGATCCCGAACGCACGCTCCACCGCATCATGGAAACGGAGGAGGCAGGTATCGTCCGGCGTATTGCTCTCCAGCTCGCGCTGGACGATGTGTTCCTCGAGGCGCTCGATGTCGTCCTGGAACGCGACGGTCGGAACAACCCGATACCGCGCGCTCACCCGGTAGCCCGCTTCTTCCTGGCCGTCGCGGCCTCACGGATGCGCTGCTGCGCTGCCTTGGCACGCTGCGCCATGCCCGCCAGGAAGTCCTCAGCCGTCATCAGGCCCACGCCCTTGTCGGCACTGCGCAGTGCCTTCTTCGCCCGGGCCACAGCGGCGTCTTGCTCGGCGCGGAACTCAGCCTCGCGGCGAACGGCGCTCTCGATGAACTGCGTCAGCGATTCGCCTTCCCGCAGCACGGCTTCGACACTGGCCTTCGTCTCGGGCGCAACACGGATGGGCGGCAAGGTGGCGGAGCGAGTCATCGGGTGAATGTATAGCAACTGAAATACATCTGCAAACCAAGGACGCGGGCTCCGGCCGGCGCATGGGGCGCCGACAGGTTAGAACCCCGATTCCGGCCGGCCTGTACGCATTGGTGCTCAATCTATTGGCCTGCCGCATCGTGACAGCCCCCAAGCGCTGAGGCAGGATATGGCGCTGCATCAGGGATTCAACAACAACAGCAGATGGCGACCGTCATCCCAGCGCTGAGCACCTGCGTCTCCCGCATGACGCAGGGGGAGCGCAGAACCGCCGAGCGTCTGGAGCAGAAGCTCGATGACGACTACCTGGTTTGGTACGACGTGCCGGTTGGACCGAAGCACGCCCATCCCGACTTCGTTGTCCTCCACCCACGCCGCGGCCTGCTCATCCTGGAAGTCAAGGACTGGCGCCTGGAAACGATCCGAACCGCCAGCAAGCAGACCTGGGAAATCCTGGCGCAGGGCGTCCCGAAGAACGTTGCGAATCCCATCGAGCAGGCCCGGCACTACGCCCATCAGGTCGTCGATGCGCTCTCTAAGGACCAACGGCTGACAAATGCCGACGGCAAGCTCGCCTTCCCCTGGAGTTACGGCGTCGTCTTGACGCATATCACCCGCAGGCAGTTCGAAGCTGCGGAGCTCCACTTCGCGATCGAGCCCCACCGCGTCGTCTGCAGGGACGAGATGACCGCCACCGTCGAGGCGGAAGACTTCCAGAGCCGGCTGTGGGCCATGTTCCCCACGCTCATGCGGGGCGTCCTGTCGATTCCTCAGATCGATCGCGTGCGGTGGATCCTGTTCCCCGAGGTGCGGGTCAACCCACCGAGCGACCTCTTCCCCGCGGATGAGGAGGCAAGCGATACGCTGCCCGACATCATGCGCGTGATGGACCTGCAGCAAGAGCAGCTCGCTCGCAGCCTGGGAGAAGGCCATCGCGTCATCCACGGGGTGGCCGGTTCCGGCAAGACGATGATCCTCGGCTACCGCGCGGAGTACCTCGCCAAGGCCTCCGCAAACGCCAAGCCGATCCTCGTGCTCTGCTACAACCAGCCGCTGGCGGTGAAGCTGGACGCCGTCATGGCAGCCAAAGGCCTCGCGGCCAAGGTCCACGTCCGCAACTTTCACAAGTGGTGCCGGCAGCAACTGGTGGCCTACGGTCAGGCCCTGCCTGCACAGGGACCGGACATGTTCGAGCAGATGGTGGCCGGCGTCATTCGCGGGGTCGACCGAGGGCAGATTCCGTCGGGCCAGTACCAGGCCGTCCTGATCGACGAAGGCCACGACTTCGAAGCTGCCTGGCTGAAACTGGCCGCGCAAATGGTCGACCCCGCGACCAACAGCCTGCTGTTGCTATACGACGATGCCCAAAGCATCTACCAACGACGACGTGCGCAGCAGTTCAGCTTCAAGAGCCTCGGCATTCAGGCACAAGGCCGAACGACGATCCTGAAGTGTTGACGCTCACTGAAAACTGACCCGCCTACGGGGCCTGTGCTCGCCGAAAACTGACCCACGCAAACACACTGTCCTGCTCGAAGAACGAGCGGGGAGAGCCGGGAGTGATCAGCGTGGGCATGTT
>JAGOAS010000045.1 GCA_017983795.1 Piscinibacter sp. | reverse complement strand
GCGAAGTGGACCTACGACAACATCGCCCACATGAAGGGCCAGATGCAGGCCATGGGCCTGGCCATCGACTGGAGCCGCGAGGTCGCGACCTGCTCGCCGGCCTACTACAAGTGGAACCAGTGGCTGTTCCTGAAGATGCTGGAGGCCGGCATCGCCGAGCGCCGCACGCAGGTGGTGAACTGGGATCCGGTCGACCAGACCGTGCTGGCCAACGAGCAGGTGATCGACGGCCGCGGCTGGCGCAGCGGCGCGCCGGTGGAAAAGCGCGAGATCCCCGGGTACTACCTGAAGATCACCCAGTACGCCGAGGAGCTGCTCGAGCACGTGCAGAAGCACCTGCCCGGCTGGCCCGAGCGCGTGCGGCTGATGCAGGAGAACTGGATCGGCAAGAGCGAAGGCGTGCGCTTCGCCTTCCCGCACCAGATCAAGGGCGCCGACGGCAAGCCGATCGGCGACGGCCGCCTCTACGTCTTCACGACGCGCGCCGACACCATCATGGGCGTGACCTTCTGCGCCGTCGCGCCCGAGCATCCGCTGGCGCTGCACGCGGCGCAATCGAATCCCGCGGTGGCCGCCTTCCTCGAGGAGTGCAAGGCCGGCGGCACCACCGAGGCCGAGCTCGCCACGCAGGACAAGAAGGGCGTGCCCACCGGCCTCACGGTCGAGCATCCGCTGACGCACGAGCCGGTGCCGGTGTGGGTGGGCAACTATGTGCTGATGAGCTATGGCGACGGCGCCGTGATGGGCGTGCCCGGCCACGACGAGCGCGACTTCGCCTTCGCGAAGAAGTACGGCATCGACATCCTGCAGGTCATCCACGTCGACGGCGAGCCGCACTTCAGCTACGACCACTGGCAGGAGTGGTACGCCGACAAGGCGCGCGGCGTCACCGTCAACTCCGACAACTACAGCGGGCTGCACCACCGGCAGGCGGTCGATGCGGTGGCGAAGTCGCTCGCCGCCAAGGGCCTGGGCGAGAAGAAGACCACCTGGCGCCTGCGCGACTGGGGCATCAGCCGCCAGCGCTACTGGGGCACGCCCATCCCCATCATCCACTGCGATGACTGCGGCTCGGTGCCGGTGCCCGAGAAGGATCTGCCGGTGGTGCTGCCGGAAGACCTGATCCCCGACGGCTCGGGCAACCCGCTCAACAAGTCAGCCGCCTTCCTGAACGTGGCCTGCCCGAAGTGCGGCAAGCCGGCCAAGCGCGAGACCGACACGATGGACACCTTCGTGGACAGCTCGTGGTACTTCATGCGCTACTGCGACCCGAAGAACGACCTCGCCATGGTCGGCGCCGGCACGCAGTACTGGATGCCGATGGACCAGTACATCGGCGGCATCGAGCACGCCATCCTGCACCTGCTGTATGCGCGCTTCTGGACCAAGGTGATGCGCGACCTGCACCTGGTGAAGGTCGACGAGCCCTTCACGCGCCTGCTGACGCAGGGCATGGTGCTCAACCACATCTACTCGCGCAAGGGCGACAAGGGCGGCATCGAGTATTTCTGGCCGCACGAGGTGGAGAACACCTTCGACGAGGGCGGCAAGATCACCGGCGCGAAGCTCAAGAGCGACGGCTCGGCCGTGAGCTACGAAGGCGTGGGCACGATGTCGAAGTCGAAGAACAACGGCGTCGACCCGCAGGAGCTGATCGACCGCTACGGCGCCGACACCGCGCGCCTGTTCGTGATGTTCGCCTCGCCGCCGGAGCAGACGCTGGAGTGGAACGACGCCGGCGTCGAAGGCGCGAACCGCTTCCTGCGCCGGCTGTGGAACTTCGGCGCGAAGAATGCCGAGGCGATCCATGGCGCGGGCGCCGTGGGCGGCACGCTGGACGAGGCCGCCAAGGCGCTGCGCCGCGAGGTGCACACGGTGCTGCGCCAGGTGAGCTACGACTACGAGCGCATGCAGTACAACACCGTCGTCTCCGGCGCGATGAAGCTGCTCAACGCGCTGGAAGGCTTCAAGGGCAACGCCCCCGCGGTGTTGCGCGAGGGCTTCGGCATCCTGCTGCGCGCGCTCTACCCGGCCTGCCCGCACACCACCTGGGTGCTGTGGCAGAAGCTGGGCTACGGCAAGCAGATCGGCGAGCTGCTCGACGCGCCCTGGCCGCAGGTCGACGAGGCCGCGCTGCTGCAGGAGCGCATCGAGCTGATGCTGCAGGTCAACGGCAAGCTGCGCGGCGCCATCCAGGTGCCGGCCGATGCCGACAAGGCGGCCATCGAGGCCGCGGCCCTCGCCAGCCCCGACTTCCAGAAGTTCTCGCAGGGCCTGGCGATCAAGAAGGTGATCGTGATCGCCGGGCGGCTCGTCAACGTCGTCGTCGGATGAATCGGCGCTCCGCGCTCGGCGCACTCGGCGCAGCAGCCCTCGCCGGCTGCGGCTTCGAGCTGCGCCGCGCGCCCGAGCTGCGCTTTTCCAGCCTCGCGCTCGCCGGCTTCAAGCCGAAATCCACGCTGGCCGACGAACTGCGCCGCCAGATCGGCACCAGCACGACCACGATCGTGGCCGACAGCCCGGCGCAGGCGCAGGTGGTGCTGGAGGCGCTCACCGACGCGCGCGAGAAGAGCGTGGTGGCGAGCACCGCCTTCGGCCAGGTGCGCGAACTGCAGCTGCGCTCGCGCTTCGGCTTCCGGCTGCGCACGCCACAGGGCCGCGAGCTGATTCCCGCCACCGAGATCCTGCTGTCGCGCGACATGAGCTACAGCGAGAGCGCCGCGCTCGCCAAGGAGCAGGAAGAAGAGGCGCTGTACCGCTCGATGCAGAACGACATCGCGGCGCAGGTGCTGCGCCGGCTGGCCTCGGTGCCGGCGCTCTGAGGCGATCACCACCATGCAGGTCCGCGCCGAGCAGCTCGCCCAGCACCTCGCCAAGGGGCTCAAGCCGCTCTACACGGTGTGGGGCGACGAGCCGCTGCTGGCGCAGGAAGCCGGCGACACGATCCGCGCCGCGGCGCGCGCGGCCGGCTGCACCGAGCGCCAGGTGCACACCGTCAGCGGCGCGCACTTCGACTGGAGCAGCCTGCTCGGCGCCTCGCAGGCGATGAGCCTGTTCGCCGAGCGCCAGCTGATCGAGATCCGCATCCCCGGCGGCAAGCCCGGCAAGGACGGCTCGGAGGCACTGCAGCGCTACTGCGAGCAGCTCAGCGACGACATCGTCACCCTGGTGCAGTTGCCGCGGCTCGACCGCGCCCAGCAGAGCAGCGGCTGGTTCACCGCGCTCGACGCCGCCGGCGTCAGCGTGCGCGTCGATCCGGTCGAGCGCAAGGCGCTGCCGCAGTGGATCGCGCAGCGCCTGGCCGCGCAGGGCCAGCGTGTGCGCGGCGGCGAGGAGGGGCAGCGCAGCCTGGCCTTCTTCGCCGACCGCGTCGAAGGCAACCTGCTCGCCGCCCACCAGGAGATCCAGAAGCTCGCCCTGCTCTACCCGGCCGGCGAGCTGGGCTTCGAGCAGATCGAGGCGGCGGTGCTCAACGTCGCCCGCTACGACGTCTTCAAGCTCGGCGAAGCCGTGCTGGCCGGCCAGGTGGCGCGTGCGCTGCGCATGCTCGAAGGCCTGCAGGCCGAGGGCGAGGCCGCGGTGCTGGTGCACTGGACGCTGGCCGAGGACATCCGCGCCCTCAAGCGCGTGCGCGATGCGGTCAGCGGCGGCAAGCCGCTGCCGATGGCGCTGCGCGAGAACCGCGTCTGGGGCGTCAAGGAACGCCTGTTCGAGCGCGCCGTGCCGCTGCTCACCGACAACGGCATCGCCGCCCTGCTCGATGCGGCGCAGGTCTGCGACGGCCTGGTCAAGGGCCTGCGCCACCCCGACTGGCCGCTCGATGCCTGGGAAGCGCTGCGCCGCCTGGTGCTGATGCTGATCGAGCAGCTCGCCGCGGCGCCGGCCGGCAACGGCCGCTCGCGCGTCGCCGCACCGCACCTGGCGCTGCGCGCCTGACTCATACTAAGTCGCGTTCAATGATATAGAAGTTATCCACTTGAACCCGGTCATTGACTGGGTTCGGGGTGGGTTGGCTTCGAGAGACGCGATGCCGGTGGTGAGCACGGCTTCGACGGCGTCGA
>JAGOAS010000038.1 GCA_017983795.1 Piscinibacter sp. | reverse complement strand
TGCCCAAGGTCGCCTTGGTGGCTTGCATGCGCAAGCTGCTGACCACGCTCAATGCCATGGTCAGAACCAACAAACCCTGGGACAACTCGCTTCACGGCGCTTGACTCGAGAGACGGTTACTCAGTCGCCTCCGACGCCATAGCGCAGCCACATGTCCGTCGCGTTCGTGCTGTTTACGCCCTCGATGTCGTTCGTTCCCGTGACGCGCGGCTTGCGCGCCAAGCCGAGGCTTGCCGCCCCGGCGACCGTCGCCGCCAGCCTCGCATTGCCCATGCGCGATTGCAGCGAGGCCTCGGCGTCGGCCTCCGCCTGCTGGCCGCTGATCGCCGCCACGCGGCCGAGGTTGTTCACCGCCTGCGCGCGCTCGCCGCGACCCATGGCGGTCAAGGCGCCCAGGCCCTGGATCGTCTGGTCGGTCACGGCCTGGTCAGCCGCGACGGTCGAGAGGCCGCTCGACGTGGCCTGATCCGCGTTCGCTCCCACGATGGCCAGCTTGTGCGCCGAATCGCCGAAGTTGCCGGTCGCCGAGGCGCCCGCGTCGATGCCCTCGGCGGTGCGGCCGAAGGCTGCAGCGGTGTCGGTCTTCGCCATCGTGGCGGCGCGGCGCCGCTGGAATGAGTTGAGGGAATCGGCGTCGATGATCCCCTGGGCGAACTTCTGTTGCACCGGCAGCCAACGACGCTTGAAGTCGGCGAGCTGCTGCCGGCCGACGTCAGCCAGCGCGCGCTGCGCCGCCGTCTCTTCCTGCTTCTTCGCCTTGCCCATCGGGAACCTCTCTCGTCTCGTTGCGTGAATCAATGGCCGGGGTGGCGGCTCGGCTACAGGTCCACCACTACTGCGCGCAAGCCCAGGCTTCGAATGGCTTCGTTGCGCCCTCGCCGGTACTCGGCCATCTCGTGCGGTGTCAGCCGCTCGGGATACTCGGGAGCCCACTCGATCGAGGCGCTGAGTACCTGACCTCGTCGAATCGGTGGCATCGTCATGGTCACCGTGTAGCGGTCACCAACAGACCAGCTTCGAACGAGCGATGCAGCCTCGGCGCTCATCGTGGATCCTTCAACCGTTCCAGCCGTTCCGCCGTTCCACCCCCTGGGGGGGTGGTGGAACGTTCCGGGACGAAGATGCGGCCCTCGTTCCATGGATCGTTTCGCTGGAACGCGAGCATTGGCGCGGGTTTGCGGCGTGAAGCGTTCCACCCATCGTTCCACTGGAACAGGGTGCGGTGCGTTCCGCCCGGCGTTCCAGCGATCACTGCAGCTCCCTCGCGACTTTCCGGCCGGCCAGCGCGAGCTGCCAAGTCGCCTTGCGATCCTGAGCCACGAGCTTCTGCGCCTCGAGCTTCTTCAGGAGGCGCAGGACCGTCGACTTCTGTGGCGCGTTCGCGTTCGACACAAATCCCGCCTGCCGAGCCAGCTCCGCTACGCTGGCGTCCGGCAGCTGAAGCATGGCCAACAGCACCCGGTTCTCTTCGGCCAACGCCGTCGTCACCAACTGTTCGGCCCGTTCCTCTGGGAGATGCTTGGCCACGACGCTGCTGATCGGGTTGCCTCGGCTGTCGAGTACGCCTCGCAACTGCACAGGTTGCAGCACGAAGCGCAGAGGATCGAAGTGGGCGCCGCGGATCTTGCCGGCATGCGACAGGGTGATGACGCCATCCTCGTCCTTCCAGGTGGTCAAGTTCGCGTCAACCTCGGCCAAGAAGGCGCCGCCGCCGCGCGGAAGCAGGTTTTCCCGCGTCGCGCCCTTGGTGGGGTGGCAGAGAACGATCACGGCGGGATTGCCAGGTAACCGACAGAGGTCGCGCAGCCTGGCGGCGTGTGTTCTCATCGTCGTGTTGCAGTTTTCATCGTCGCCCTCGTAGAAGGCGGCTGAGGTGTCGACGATGACAGCCACGAGCGAGCCGCCAACCTCGTCCAGCATCGCGCGAATCGCGGCGACACCTCCCGCGAGACCGAACACCCGCGGTACGACCAAGAGCGAGTCCCTGCCCCTGTCGTCGACCAAATCCTCTTGCGTGAGTCCACTCTCCTGCAGGGTCGCGCTGAGGTGCATCGCCCAGTCGTCGGGGTTCTCACCGGCGAGCACGAGAACGTTCCCCTTCGTCACCGCGCGCGCGGCGAACTGATCGCCGCGGACAAGTGCAATCTCAAGCGCAACGCTGATCGTCGTCTTGCCGTGCCCTGTCGGGCCAGTGATCGACGTCAGGCCGCCACGAGGGATCGGCAGGCCGTCGACGATCGTCTCCACGGGCTTGAAGTTGCTCAGGAAGTCCCTTGCCGAAAGGACCTTCGGGCCAATGTCGTCCGAGTGCGATCGGGCGATCGAACCTTCGCGCCCTGCTTGGGCCGATGCCGTCGGCACGCGATCGGATGAGCTCTGCGTGAGCGCCTTGGCCGCGTAGTCGCCGGCTGCCCTACGGGGTAGCGGCCGCTCCGGGCCGACGATACCGAGCTTCTGCTCGAGTGCGTTCATGGCCTGGGCCTCCACCCGCGCGCGAGCAGCCGCTGCCGCACCTCCTCGAGGAGGTTCTCCTCGATCCACACGCGGTGCTGTGGCCAGGCTGACCGGTGGCGCTCGGCAAGCACCGCGCGCTGGCGCTGGAGCCAAGCCTCTGCGGCCGCCAGGATCTGCTCGGGCGACTCGACGGATGGCATGCGCTGCTTGACCGTCATGTGCTCAACCACCCGCGCGCGCAAGCCACGCCTCGGCCTCTCGCAGATCTCTGAAGGAGCGAGTCATCGCCCAGCGCGACACCACCAACTCCGGCCGGCCGTCGTCGCCGGCGAGCAGCGACGCCCGGAGGCCGACGAGCAGGGCTCGCGCCTGCAGCGTGAGCCACGGCTTGGGCATGGAGGCGGCGCCGCGGCACTGCACGGCGTCACCGCTCGCGCCGCGCAAGGCCGTGGCGGCTGGCTCGCGTCTGCACGCCTGCATCACGCCGCCTGCGAATGGCTAACGCGAGCCTGGGCTCTTACAGCGCTTGCCGCGGCGCTCGCCCTTCGAGCTCGGCCCACGACACGTTCAGCGTCGACGGACTCCGGAGAGGTAGAGAGCGCCGCCCAGAACGCCTTCACGTCGCCCAGCCGCCAGCGAGTGCATCGCGGACGCTGGATGACCGGGGCCGGCGCTCGTCCGGCGCGCACCTCCGCATGCCACCAGCTCACGCTGACATCGCCAACTGCGGCGCAGGCCTTGGCGTCGATAAGCGCGACCTCTACGAGGCCTGGATGGATGGTCTGCCCCGCGGGCGGAGTCACCTTCTCGCCCGCCGCTGCATCGACCGGGCTCGACGCAACGCTCAACTTCTTCGCCTGGATCTTCAAGATCGCACCTCTTGCGGTTGCTAAGTGCGGATCAGGATAGATGCGGTGGAAGTCACATTGGGCTGATGAAGAGATGGGGCCAGACAGCTTCGGTTGGGGCCGCAACTACCACAGCGCGAGCGAAGTGGGCTGTTCCGGCACGTCGACCCCGAACTCGAACACGGGGCGACGGTGCGGAGCGCGGCGCCTGAGCTACCCCGCGATCCGCAGCTCCAGGGCCCACTGGAAGCCCGCGCCGGGCGCCCGCTCGACGCTGACGTTCGCCAGCACGGCTGGCGCGCCTTCGATGCTCAGCGCCTGCCCCTCCCCGCCCCACGGGCAGCGGAACGGGTCTTCGACGCGGCATGCACGCGCTGCATCGGCGCTGTCGGCCCACCAGAACTCGCTGCGCGGATTGATCACCTTCAACGCGCCGCGCGCCCACCGCGGTGCCTTGGTAGCCACGGGCCGCGTGACGCGAACAGCGCCTGAACTGCGCAGCAAGTGCGCGGCATCTGCGGTGAGGGCAAGCGCACGAGGCTTCACGCCGGCACGGCTGGCGGACGGTGCGCAAGCGCGGGGTACAGTCGTCGTAGCTTCCATTCGATCCTCCTGTGATCGGTCGGGAGTCAGGTCGGGCTATGCGCAGCAACGCACAGCCCGACCGCCTTGCCTCAGGGCCGCTGAGGCACCGGTGGGGCCTACGCGGCCTTGAAGGGAATCACCTCGGCGCCAGCGCGCAGCTTGTCCAGGTAGTCGGCCCACCACTGCATCAGCTTCGCGCGTTCGGCGACGTGCTTGGCCCGGTTGTAGGCCGCGCGCACATCGTCGCGCTCTTCGTGTGCCAGCTGCTTCTCGACGAGGTCGCCGTTCCACCCGGCCTCGTTGGCGCAGGTCGAGAAGAGGGAGCGCATGCCGTGGGCGGTGGCGATGCCCTTGTAGCCCATGCGAGCCAGCGCCCCGTTGAGCGTGTTCTCGCTCAGCGGCTTGTCGGGGTAGAAGGGCGACGGGAAGAGCAAGTCGCGGTGACCCGAGATCGGCCGCATGCGCTCGATCGTAGCGATGGCCTGGGTGGAGAGTGGCACCAGATGCTCGGTCTCCATCTTCATTCGGGCGGCGGGGATCCGCCACAGCGCCCGCTCGAAGTCGAACTCCTCCCAGCGGGCGCCACGCAGCTCGCCGGGGCGCACGGCGGTGAGCACCAGCAGTTCGAGCGCGGCCGCCGTTGTCGGGTCGCCCTCGTAGGCCTGCAGCTTGCGCAGGAAGGCCGGCGCCTCGCGCTCGGGGAGCGCTGCGCGGTGCACCACCTTGCGCGGCTTCAGGATCTCACTGGGCTTGAGCGAATAGGTCGGGTCGGCCTCGAGAAGCTCGTGCGCCACGGCGTAGCGAGACACCGCGCGCAGGCGCTGAAACACGCGCCCTGCCGTCTCTCCCGCTCCGGTGGCCTCGACCTTCTTCACGACCCGCCGCACATCGGCCGGCCGCAGGTCGGCGATCGGGGTGCTGCCGATTTCGGGGAACACGTGGTTCTCGAACGTCGCGGTGATCGCGTCGAGCGTCCCGGGCTTCCACCCGCTCGTCTTGTCCTTCAGCCACGCGCGCGAGATTGCTTCGACCGTGCGGAGCAGGGCCATTGCGCGGGACGCCTTGGCGTCCTTCCTGGCTTGGCCGGGGTCGATGCCGCGGGCGACCTGCTCGCGTGCCTGGTCGCGGCGCTCGCGCGCCTGGGCCAGGGACACGTCGGGGTAGGTGCCGAGCGAGAGCAGCTTCTCCTTGCCGTCGAAGCGGTACTTGAGCCGCCACCACTTGGCCGCGTTGCCGTCCGAGGTCGCGCGCACCTCGAGGTACAGCCCGCGCTCGTCGTAGAGCCGGCGGGGCTTGTCCGATGGCTTGGCCTTTCGGACTTCGGTGTCGGTCAGCATTTGGGGGTAACTCTTGGGAGTCGCGGAGCGGTTACCCCGGAAGTTACCCCCACTTGGCGCCGGATTCAACCGGTCGCACCTGACCTCATGCGGAGAAGTCTGCCCGATCTACCGAGGAAGAATCCGCACGGCTTGGTCTCATGTGGAGAATTGGCGGGCCATCCTTGGCCCCACCGACAGGAATCGAACCTGTATCTGCCGCTTAGGAGGCGGCCGTTCTATCCATTGAACTACGGCGGGAGGCGCGGATTCTCGCATCCGGCCGGGGCCTCAGCGCCAGCGCCAGGTCCAGATCACGTCCAGCGAACTGTCCTCGCCGGACTGGGCGCGCAGCGTGAAGCGCTGAGCGATGCGGTAGATCAGCTGCCAGGTGCCGGCGGTGGCGTTCAGGCTGCGCTCGTAGCCCACGTACCAGCGCCGCGAGAGCTGCTTGCCGAGCGACACCACCGTCTCGCGCACCTCGCCCTCGTTCTGCCGCACCGAGAGTTCGTCCAGGCCGATGGTCTGCAGCAGCTGCTCGGTCGGCCCCGGGCTGTCGCCGGCCAGCAGCGCCAGCGCGGCGCGTTGCAGCAGCGCGGTGTCGGCACGGCCCAGGCCGTCGCTGGCGCGGCCCAGCACCAGCCAGGAGAGCTTGTCGATCTCCGACATCTCCGGCTCGGAGAAGAGGCGCACGCGCGGGTTCACCGCCGTGCCCGTCACCTGCACGCCGACGCGCACGTCGAGGTTGGGCCGCGTCGCCTCGATGTCCAGGCGCGGGTTCTCGGCCGGGCCGTTGAAGACCAGATTGCCGCGGTCGATCTCGAGCTTCTGGCCGTAGGCCGCATAGGTGCCGCCGGCGGCGCGCACGCTGCCGTCGACGGCCAGCTTGCCGGCCGGTGAAGTGAGCCTCAGCTCGCCTTCCAGGCCCGTCTCCAGGCCGCGCCCGCGCAGGCGCAGCTTCTGGCCGAGATCCACGCGCAGATCCAGCGCGACGCTCGGCAACCGCGCTGGCGTCGTGCTGCTGCGCACCGGCACGGCGGCTTTCGGATCTGCCGCGCGCTTGACCACCACGTCGTCGGAGAGCGCCGGCGCGTCGCTCTTGCTGAAGTCGATCAGGCCCTCGTCGACGGCGAAGCGGCCGTCCAGGTGCAGCCGTTCGCTCTCCAGCTGCATCTGCGCGCTGCCGCTGGTGACGATGCGCCGGTCGATGCGCCCGAGCAACTGGAAGTGCTGCGCCTCGAGCTGCAGGCGTGCCTGCGGCGCCGCGCCGAGCACGGCGTCGCCGGCGAGGCTCAGCGTGCCTTCGCCGGCGCGCGCGCTGAAGCGTTCGACGCGGGCGCGGTCGCCCTGCAGCGCGATCGCCACTTCGCCGCTGTGCACGTTGACGCCTTGCAGGAAGTTGCGCACCGAGAGTTCGCGGCCGTCGACCCGCCCGGTGTACTCCGGCGCGCCGAAGCGCCCGCCGATGCCGGCGCTGACGCGCAGCGCGCCGCCGAGGCGCCAGCCGGCCGGCACCCAGGTGCCCCAGGTGCCGAGGTTGGCGACCTGCAGTTCGAGCACGCCCGACACCGGCGTGTCCGGCGCCGGCCAGGTGGCCTGCGGCGAGGTGCGCGCCACGAAGGCGCCGGCCGCCACGCCCAGCGTCGAGCCGGCCAGGCCCTGGGTGAAGCTCCAGGTGCCGTCGGCCGCCGCCAGGCCGAGGCGCAGGTCGGTCAGGCCGAGCGACTGCGTGCCGGTCTCGTCGGTGACGCTCAAGTCGCCGCGCTCGCGCTCGATCACGATGTCGGCCGTGAAGTTCGGTGCGCTGTGCAGCGCGAGGCGGCCGCGCAGGCGCAGGTCGCCGCCCCAGCCGAACTCGGGTTGCAGGCGCTGCAGCAGCGGCGCCACGGCCAGCGGTTCGAGCTCGGCCTCGGCCTCGATGCGCGCCGCCGCGCCGGCCTGTGCCGCCTGCCAGGCGACGCGCTTCCAGCGCAGCACCGCGCCCAGCACCTCGGCGCGGCCCGGCTGCACGAGCAGCTGCGCCGGCCCGGCATCCAGCCCGGTGAGTTCGAGCGCCACGTCGCGGCTCGCCAGCCACGCGGCGTCGGAGCCGGCGGGGCGTGCGTCGAGTTGCTGCAGCGTGCCTCGCCAGCCGCCCAGCGCGCCAGCGCTGCCGGCCACGAAGCCGCCTTGTGCGATGAGCAGCGCCTGCGTCGCGCCCTTGCCCTCGTTGGCCGCAGGCTGCAGCGCGTCGGCCCAGCCGGGCGGCCGGGCATTGCTGCTGGCGTTCAGCTCGAGGCGATGCGCGCGGCCGCTGCCCTGGGCGCGCAGCCGGGCGGATTCGATGCGCGCCGGGCCGAGCGCCAGCCCGGCGAGCTCGGCCTCGGCGTCGACCGGCGCATCGAGCGCGGTGCCGGCCTGCCAGCGCGCCGTGCCGCTGCGCAGCTGCAGCGTGCCGGCGCGCAGGCCCGCGGCGCGTGCCTCGCCACGCGTGGCGAGCGCGGGCCAGCGGCCGCTGGCCTCGATGCGAGCGTTGAGCGTGCCGGCGAGCTCGGCTGCGGCGTCGCCGCTGCCCAGGCGCGCCAGCGGCGCGAGGCGGGCCAGGCCTGGTGCGTCGAGCGTCAGCGTCCAGCGATCGTCGGCGCCGTCGTGCGCGGCAGCGAGGCGGCCTTCCGCATCCAGCGTGTTGCCGTCGAGCTCGGCGCGCGCCGTCGTGCGCAGCGCGCTGCCGTCGCCCTGCACTTCGATGCGGCCGCGCAGCGGCACGCCGGCGAGCCGGCTGTCGGCGATCTCGACCTGGCCGCGGCCGCGCAGCGCCGCGAGGCGGGCCACGGCAGCGCCTGCGCCGGCGTTGCGCGGCAGGCTCAGGTCGAACTCGCCTTTGGCATTGAGCTGGTGCGGGCCGCGCCGCCAGGGCGAATCCTCGCGGCCGCGCCACCACAGCGAAGGGTCGAACTCGGCCAGCGTGGCGCGGCCCTGCAGTTGCCAGGCGGCGTCGGGCGCACCACGCGTCGCGCGGCCGGCGAGACTGGCGCGTGCGCCGCCGGCACTGGCCTCGGCGCTGCGCAGTTCGAGCCGGTCGGCGCCGTTCTCGCGTTGCCACTGCGCGTCGAGCTTGGCCTTCACCGGGCGGTCGGCGCCGCGGTCGCGCACCACGCCCGCCAGTTCGGCGCGCGCCGCGATGCGCTGCGCCGCCGCGGTGGGCGGGCTGCCCGTCAGCGTGAGCGGGCCGTCCAGACGCATGGCCGGCGCGCGCGCGTCGAGCCGGTCGGGCTGCAGCGCGGCGAGCGTGGCGTCCAGGCTCCAGCCCTCGCGGGACCAGCGGCCGTGCCCGGTGATGCGTCCGGCCGGCTGCTTGGCCGTGCCGAGCTCGGCGGCGAGCGCGCGCAGTTCCAGCGTCGATGGATCGTCGGGCCGTGCGCGCAGTTCGAGCGTGAGGCGGCGCAGCGGCAGCTTGCCGGCGTTCCACAGGCCGGGCGCGGCGTTGTCCAGCGTCGCGCTCACGTCGCCGGGCTGGTCGGCGGCGTGGGTCTTGGCGATGGCTTCGCCGCTGATCGCGGTGGCGGGCGCGTCGCGGTGGAAGGCGGAGAGATCCAGGCCTTTCGCCTTCGCCTGCAGATCGCCCAGCGGCCAGCGCTCGAAGGGGCGCAGGGTCGCGGCGAGATCGAGTGTCTGCGCCGGCAGCGGCGGCGCACCGGGGGCGCCGGCCGGCTCGGCGCGCAGCGTGGCCTGCAGGCGCGGCTGTGCGAGCGCGCCCGTCAGCGTGGCGCGCGCCGACCACTGCGCATTGGCGAGCGCGCCGTCTTGCGTCAGCGCGAGCGAAGCCTCGACCGGCAGCGGCGCTGCCGTGCCGATCGCCGCGCGGCCCTCGCCGCGCAGGCGGCCCCAGGCCAGCGAGAGGCCGTCGACGCGGTGCTGCACGCCGCCCTCCGCGCCCAGGTGAATGCGGGCGCGCAACTGCTGCAGCGGCGTCTCGCCGAGCGAGCTCACGGCCAGGGTGCCGACCTCGACCGAAGCGATGTCCAGTTCGAGCGGCGAGGCCAGCGAGTCCGGCGCCGGCGTGGGAGGGTCGGCCGGCGCGCCGGGCGTCACCTGCACGCGCTCGGCGGCGAGCCGGTCGAGCGACACGCGCGGCCGTCCGCCTTGCGCGAGTGCGAGGCGCAAGCCCTGCCAGCGCGCGCCGGCTATCGTGACCGAGCCGCCGCGCGGCAAGCTGATGGCAAGGCGCTGCACCTGCAGATCGCCGAGCAGCACGCCGCTCACGCCCTCGGCCGTGAGCCCCGGCACGCGCGCCAGCGCCCAGGCCGCGCCGGCTTCGGTGCGCAGCGTCCACAGCCCGGCCGCGACCAGCAGCGCCAGCGCGGCCACCGGCACGAGGCCCCAGGTGAGCCAACGCGCCCAACCAAGCGGCCGCCGCGGAACCGGCTCTGCCGGGCCGCTGGCGGTGCCCCCCTGGGGGGGAGCGCCGGAGGCGCTACGGGGGGGAGCCATCAGAATGCAATGCCGACGCTGAGATGCAGGCGCACCTTGCGCACTTCCTCGCCATACGCGAGGTCGACGCGCAGCGGCCCCACCGGGCTGCGCCAGCGCAGGCCGAGCCCGTAGCCCCAGGCCGGCGCGAGATCCTTCCAGTGGTTGGCGGCGTTGCCGGCATCGGCGAATACCGCCCACCACAGCGAGGGCATGGAATCCGAGATCGGCCGCGCGATCTCGGCGCTGCCGGTGGCCATCACGCGGCCCGAGCTCACCACGCCGTCGACCAGCGGGCCCAGGGTGCGGTAGGCGTAGCCGCGCACCGAATCGTCGCCGCCGGCGCGGAACAGCAGCGTGTCGGGCACGCCCACCGCATCGGAGGCGATGATCTGTCCGGCTTCCAGGCGCAGGCTGGCGTACCAGGCGCGGCCGAGCGGCCGGTACAGCGTGTAGCGGCCGTAGCCGCGGCCGAAGGGGCCGTTGTCCAGCGTGGAGTTGCGCGAGCGGCCCGCGGCGCTCTGCAGCGACACGGTGTAGCCATCGGTGGGCAGCAGGATGCTGTCGAGGTCGCGGTAGATCCAGTGGTAGTTCGCGGTCAGCGCCTCGCTGCGCGTGCGGCCGGCGGGGTTGTCGACGCGCGCGTGCGTGAGTTCCGCAAAGTAGGTGCGCTCGATGCGCTGCGTGTCCTGTGTGCGCCCGAGGCGCGCCGTCCACGAGGTACGGATCTCCTCGCCGGAGCGCAGCCGCTCGGCGTTGCCGGCCAGCAGGTTGCGGTACAGGCCTTCCAGCGGATGCGAGATCAGCTCGCCGGTCCAGGACTTGATCAGCGAGCCGAACTCGAACTTGTTGGTCGCCACCCAGTTCATGCCGAAGGGCCGGCGGTGGCGATGCTCCAGCGTCACGCGCGGGCCCGTGTTGGCGCTGATGCCCACGCCCACGGTGGCCTGCTGCGAGGTCAGCTCGTGCACGCGCACGCGCACCGGCGCCGCGGCCGAGGTCTTGGGGTCGGGGTCGAGCTCCACCGTGGCGCTGTCGAACAGGCCGAGCTTCTGGATGCGCTCCTGGTAGTCGAGCAGCAGCTTCTCGTTGTAGGGCTGGCCGGCGGCGAAGGTGGACAGGCGCCGCACCGTGCTCTCGTCGTAGCGCTCCAGCCCCTCGACGCGGATCTCGCCGAGGCGGTAGAGCGCGCCGCTGTCGAGTGCCAGCGTCAGCGCCACCTGATGCTGTTCGGCGTCGACCTGCGCCTGGGTCTGGGTCCAGGCCGCCGCCGGGTAGCCCTCGGCGCGCGCCTGCGCCAGCGTGCCGGTCTTGGCCGAGGCCCAGGCCGCCTGGCGGAACGGCTCGCCCGGCCGCAGCGGCCAGCCGCGGCGCAGCGAGGTGCGCAGTGCGGCGGCGTCCTCGTCGAGCTTGTCGGCCAGCGTCTGCAGTTCACCGTCGACCGTGAAGTCGACCTGCGTGATGACGCTGCGCGGGCCGGGATCCACCAACACCCGCACCACCGGCTGGCCGTCGCTGCCGGTCAGCCGCGTGGCCTGCACCTGCGCCGCGAAGTAGCCCTCGGTCTCGAGCAGCGTGCGCGCCTGCGCCGGCGCGGCAGCGGCGAGGCGTGCCAGCTCGCCGGCGTCGATGGCCTCGGTGTCGGGGGCGTTCTGGAAGCGCGCCAAGTCGAGGTAGTCGGTGAGCAGGGCGCGCAGCTGCTCGGGCGCGATCACCTCGACGCGGTAGGGCGCACGCGCCGGCGACGAAGCCGCGCTCGCGGCCGGCGCCGCAGTGTCCGCGCCGGGCTCGTGTTCGCCCTGCAGCGCCGCGCACCCGCACAGCAGCCCAGCCAGCAGCAGCGCCGGCGCGGCACGGGTCATTTGCTGAGCAGGCGCATCGCCCCTTCCAGCCCCTGCAGCGTGAGCGGGAACATGCGCTGGTTCATCAGCTGCTGGACGATGGAGATGCTCTGGCGGTAGCCCCACACGCCTTGCGGCTCGGGGTTGATCCAGGCGAACTTGGGAAAGGCGTGCGTGAGGCGCTGCAGCCACTCGGCGCCCGGCTCCTCGTTGTTGTATTCGACGCTGCCGCCGGGCTGCAGGATCTCGTAGGGGCTCATGGTCGCGTCGCCGATGAACAGCAGCTTGTAGTCCTTGTTGTACTTGCGGATCACGTCCCAGGTCGGGAACTTCTCGCTGTAGCGGCGGCGGTTGTTCTTCCACATGAAGTCGTAGACGCAGTTGTGGAAGTAATAGAACTCGAGGTGCTTGAACTCGCTCTTGGCGGCGGAAAACATCTCCTCGACGCGGTGGATGTGCTCGTCCATGGTGCCGCCCACGTCCATCAGCAGCAGCACCTTCACCTTGTTGTGCCGCTCCGGCACCATCTTGATGTCCAGCCAGCCGGCATTCGCCGCG
Source organism: Piscinibacter sp. (assembly GCA_017983795.1). Classification (GTDB taxonomy): domain Bacteria; phylum Pseudomonadota; class Gammaproteobacteria; order Burkholderiales; family Burkholderiaceae_C; genus Piscinibacter. The sequence continues at coordinate 3,527 of JAGOAS010000038.1, read as the reverse complement.
GTGCTGCGGATGGTGTCGTCGAGGTCGAGCTCTTCCTCCGCGCCCTCGCGCGCGAAGCGGCGCAGGCGGCGCAGCGCGACCTTGATGTTGCGCGTGCCGAGTTCGAGCTGGTCGTCGTAGTCCTTGTACTGGCGCTGGTCCCAGACCTTCACCGCGCTGCGGTTGCGGCCCTTGTCCTGGCCGATGCGGATGCCCTGCGGGTTGTAGCCGTAGGCGCCGAAGGGGCTGGTGCCGCCGGTGCCTATCCACTTGCTGCCGCCCTCGTGGCGCTCCTTCTGCTCCTCGAAGCGCTTCTTGAGCGTCTCCATCAGCTCGTCCCAGCCCATCTTCTCGATGGCGGCCTTCTCCTCGGCGCTCAGCTCGAGCTCGAGGTGCTTGCGCAGCCATTCGAGCGGCACGTCCTGGCTGAAGTCGGTGAGCAGCTCCACGCCCTTGAAGTAGGCGGCGAAGGCGCGGTCGAACTTGTCGAAGTGGGCCTCGTCCTTCACCAGCGCAGTGCGGGCGAAGTAGTAGAACTGGTCGACCGTGTTGTCGATCACGCCTTCCTTCAGGCCTTCGAGCAGCGTCAGGTATTCCTTGACGGACACCTTCAGCTTGGCCGCGCGCAGCGCGTAGAAGAAATTGATCAGCATGGCCTCACCCGGCGCGGCGCCGGGCCCTGGAGCGGGGCGGGTGCGTCGAGGATACACGCCTGGCCGACGGCGCGTGGCGCTTCAGCCAGGCGAAGAACTCGCCGTACCAGAGCTTCGAGTTGCGCGGCTTGAGGATCCAGTGGTTCTCGTCGGGAAACCACACCAGCCGCGCGTCCACGCCGCGCGCCTTCAAGGTGTTGTAGTAGGCCAGGCCCTGGCCGTCGGGCACGCGGTAGTCGAGCGCGCCGTGGATCACCAGCGTCGGCGTCTTCATCTTCCCGGCAAAGGCATGCGGGCTCTGCGCGTGAACCTTGGCCATGTCGTCCCAGTAGCTCGCGCCCAGTTCGCGCGGAAACCAGGTGTAGGCGTCCTCGGCGAACATCGAAACCCAGTCGAAGCAGCCGGCGTGGCAGACGTAGGCCTGGTAGCGCCCGGGCAACACGCGCCCGTTCATCCACGCGACCATGTAGCCGCCGTAGCTGCCGCCGGTGGCGAAGACGCGCTGGCGGTCGACCCAGGGTTTCTTCAGCAGCCAGTCGGTGCCGGCCTCGACGTCCTGCAGTTCGAGCTCGCCCCAGCGGTGCGTGATGCTGTCGAGGAAGTCGTAGCCGAAGCCGCTCGAGCCGTGGTAGTTGACGCAGGCGACCACGTAGCCTTGCGCCGCGAACACATGGTTGTTCCAGCGGTAGTGGAAGGTGTCGCCGCTGGCAGCGTGCGGGCCGCCGTGGATGCTGTGCAGCAGCGGGTACTTGCGCCGCGGGTCGAAGCCGGGTGGGTAGACCAGCCACATCTGCACCTCGTCGCCCTGCGCACCCTGGAGCCGCACGTCCTCGTGCGCGCCGAGCTTGAGCGTGGCGAGCAGATCGTCGTTGAAGCGCTCCAGGCGGCGCGGCGGCTCGCCATCGCGCAGCGCGTGCACGCGCGCGGGGTGGTCCATCGCGTCGGCCGCCACCGCCACCACGCCGTTGGCGACGTCGAAGCCCTGCACCCAGCCGCCGGGGAAGATGCGCGTCGCACCACGCGAGCGCAGGTCGAAGCGCCACAGCGGGTTGCGTGCCTCGTGCTCGGCGGCGAAGCACAGGCCCTGGCCGTCGTCGTCCCAGCGCAGCGGGGCGTGCAGCGAGTGGTCCCACGCGGCGCTCACCACCTTCCAGCGCCCGCCGCGTTCCAGCACGGCGAGCTGGCTGGGCATGGTGTGCTTGCGGCCCTGGTGCGCGGCGAGGAAAGCGATGCGCGCGCCGTCCGGGCTGTAGCGCGGCGCGCTCAGATCCCAGGCCTTGTCGTGCGCGACCGTGGCGACACGGCGCGTGCGCAGCTCGATCTCGGCCAGCGCGCGGCAGTTGTCCAGGCGCTTCTCGGCGCCGGGGTCGTGGGCGAAGACGATGCGCCGTCCGTCCGGCGAGACGTCGAAGCAGTGGGCGTCCGGCTCGGCGCGCGAGAGCTCCCAGTCCGTGCCCTCGAACAGGTCGACGATGCGGCCGCTGGCGAGGTCGAGCAAGTGCAGGTGCGGCACGCGGCCCATCGGCAGCGAGTGATCCCAGTAGCGGTACTGCGCCTCGCTGGTGACGTAGGCGCTCTCCTTGCGCTCCTTGAATTCCTTGAAGCGCTTCGCCTGCGCCTTGCTGCCGCGCAACTCGGGCCACACCCAGGCGACGAAGGCGATGCGCTGGCCATCGGGCAGCCACTTGAAGGATTCGATGCCGGGTGCGAAGTCGCTCACGCGGCGTGCCTCGCCGCCGTCCGGCGCGATCACGTAGAGCTGCTGCGTCTCGTCCTTCGCGCCATGCTGCTCGCGCTTGGCGAGGAAGGCGATGCGCTCGCCGGTCGGCGACCAGGCCGGCTGGCCGTCCTTTTCGCCGCAGCTCGTCAGGCGGCGCGGCCCGCCGCCGAAGGTGGAGAGCAGCCACAGCGAGGTCTGGCCCTTGTTCTCCTCCATCGAGAAGCGCTGCAGGGTGCAGACCGCCTGCGCGCCGTCGGGCGAGAGGGCTAGCGCACCGACGCGCTCGAAGTTCCAGAGATCGTCGACGCTGATCGTCTTCCTGGCTCGCGCCATCCTGCCCTCCCTCGCTGCGGGGAACTGCTCAGCGCGGCCGGGTCAGCTGCCAGAGCAGGTGTGCCTTGACCTCCGGCCATTCGCCGGCGGCCAGGCTGTACATCACGGTGTCGCGCACCGTGCCGTCGCGGCGCAGCGCGTGGTGACGCAGCACGCCGTCCTTGCGCGCGCCCAGGCGCTCGATGGCGCGCTGGCTCGCGAAGTTGTAGTTGTCGGTGCGCCAGCCGACCAGCTGCGCGCCCAGGGTCTCGAAGGCATGCTGCATCAGCAGCAGCTTGGCCGTGGTGTTGACCGCGCTGCGCTGGGCTCTGGCGGCGTACCAGGTGTAGCCGATCTCCAGGCGCTCCACCGCCGGCACGATGTCGTGGTAGCTGCTGGAGCCGATCACCGCACCGCTGGCGGCGTCGAGCACCGCGAAGGCGAAGCGGTGGCCCTCGTCGCGGCCGCGCAGCGCGGTCTCGATGTAGGCGCGCGTGGCGCCGGGCTCGGGCACCGAGGTGACGCGCAGGTTCCAGAGTTCGCCGTCGGCGGCGGCGCGCGCGAGGCCTTCTTCGTGTTCCAGCGCGAGCGGCACGAGGCGAACCGGCGCACGCTCCAGCGTGATGGGGCCGACCGGCTTCATCAGCCCTCCCGGCCGGGCCGTTGAGGGACGCAACGGCTCTTCGCCAGGCATTCGCCAAGACGCAGGTCTTGTCTCATGTCCGGGCTCAGCGGTTGTGCCTCTGCATGAACACCAGCTTCTCGAACAGCGACACGTCCTGCTCGTTCTTCAGCAGCGCGCCCACCAGCGGCGGCACGCTGACCTTCTCGTCCTTGCTCTGCAGCGCCTCGAGCGGGATGTC
>JAGOAS010000027.1 GCA_017983795.1 Piscinibacter sp. | reverse complement strand
TCGACGCCGTCGAAGCCGTGCTCACCACCGGCATCGCGTCTCTCGAAGCCAACCCACCCCGAACCCAGTCAATGACCGGGTTCAAGTGGATAACTTCTATATCATTGAACGCGACTTAGTATCAGAGATCCGTCCGCAGCTTCCAGATCTCCGGAAACAGCACCGTGTCGAGCATCTTGCGCAGATAGCCCACGCCGCTGGTGCCGCCCGTGCCGCGCTTGAAGCCGATCACGCGCTCCACCGTGGTGACGTGGCGGAAGCGCCAGAGGCGGAAGGCGTCTTCGAGATCGGTGAGTTCTTCGCCGAGCTGGTACAGATCCCAGTGCTGCTTTGGGTCGCGGTAGACCATGAGCCAGGCCTGCTCCACGGCGTCGCTGGCGGCGTAGGGCTGGGTCCAGTCGCGTTCGAGATACTCGGAGGGAACGGCCATGCCACGCCGCGCCAGCAGGCGCAGCGATTCGTCGTACAGCGAGGGCGCGCGCCACGCCGCTTCCACCTTGGCCAGCAGATCCGGCCGGTGCGCGTGCGGCTTGAGCATCGCCGGGTTCTTGTTGCCCAGCATGAACTCGATGCAGCGGTACTGCCAGCTCTGGAAGCCGCTGCTGTTGCTCAGGTAGGGCCGGATCGCCGAGTATTCCGGCGGCGTCATGGTGGCCAGCACGTCCCAGGCGTGCACCAGCTGCTCCATGATCTTGCTGACGCGCGCCAGCATCTTGAAGGCGCTGCCGAGCTCGTCGCGCGCGATGCAGCCCACCGCGGCCGAGAGCTCGTGCAGCATCAGCTTCATCCACAGCTCGCTGGTCTGGTGCTGCACGATGAAGAGCATCTCGTTGTGGTCGGGCGAGAGCGGCTTCTGCGCGTTGAGCACGGCGTCGAGCTGCAGGTAGTCGCCATAGCTCATGTCGCGGCTGAAGTCGAGCTTGGCGCCTTCGTCGGCGACGATGCGCTCGCCCTCGGAGGAGTGATGCGGACAGGTCATGTCACGGCTGCCTTCTGGTTGAAGCGCGCCTCTTTCCATTCGCCGGATTCGAGCACCTGGCGCAAGTGCTCGACGGCGTCCCACACTTCGGTGAAGCTGGTGTACAGCGGCGTGAAGCCGAAGCGCAGCACATCCGGCGCACGGAAGTCGCCGATCACGCCACGTGCGATGAGCGCCTGCACGATGGCATAGGCGCCTTCGCCGCGCGCCAGGTTGACCTGGCTGCCGCGCTCGCCCTCGGTGCGCGGCGTGATCACCGTGAGGCCATGCCCCGCGCAGCGTGCCTCGACGAGGGTGATGAACAGGCTGGTCAGCGCGAGCGACTTGCGGCGCAGCGCCGCCATGCCGCCCAGCGGCTCGGCGGCGAGCGCCGTGTCGACGCCGGTCTCCAGCGCCGTCAGCCCCAGCACCGGCGGCGTGCCGCAGGCGAAGCGCGCGATGCCGCTGGCCGGCCGGTAGTGCGGCGAGAACTCGAAGGGCGCGGCGTGGCCGAACCAGCCCGACAGCGGCTGCCACAGATCCTCGCGCTCCATGCGCTCGAGATGGCGCGGGTGCACCCACAGGAAGGCCGGTGCGCCGGGGCCGCCGTTCAGGTACTTGTAGCCGCAGCCGACGGCGAAGTCGGCATCGGCGCCGTTCAGGTCCACCGGCACGGCGCCGGCCGAATGCGCCAGATCCCACAGCGCCAGTGCGCCGCAGCCGTGCGCCGCGCGCGTGATCGCGGCCATGTCGTGCATGCGCCCGGTGCGGTAGTTGACGTGGGTGAGCATCAACACGGCGAGCGAGGGGCCGAACTGCGCGGCGATCTGCTCCGGCTCGACCAGCTTCAGCTCGAAGCCATGCTGGCGCGCCAGGCCCTCGGCGATGTAGAGGTCGGTGGGGAAGTTGCTGCGCTCGGAGACGATCACGCGCCGCGCCGGATCGCCCTGTTGCTTCGCCAGCAGCAGCGCCGCCGCCAGCACCTTGTAGAGGTTTACCGAGGTGGAGTCGCCCGCCAGCGTCTGGCCCGGCGGCGCGCCGATCAGGCGGCCGATCTTGTCGCCCACGCGCTGCGGCAGGTTCACCCAGTTCGCCGTATTCCAGCTGCGGATCAGGCCCTCGCCCCACTCCTGCTGCACCGCCTGCGCCACGCGCGCCGGCGCGGCGGCGGGCAGCACGCCCAGCGAGTTGCCGTCGAGGTAGATCACGCCTTCGGGCAGGGCGAACTGGGTGCGCAGCGAGGCCAGCGGGTCGCGGGCGTCGAGCGCCTGGGCGTTCTGTCTTGTCATGAGAGTTCTCTGAGGATGGCGCGCACCGGGCTCGCGCAGGCATGGGCGAGCTTGAGCGGCAGCGCGATGAGTTCGTAGTCGCCTTCGGGCACCTCGTCGAGCACCAGGTTCTCGAGCACGCGCAGATCGTGCTCGAGCAGCAGGTGGTGGCTGTCGAGCGTCTTGCTGGTGGCCGGGTCGACCGATTGGCTGTCGATGCCGACCAGCTTCACGCCGCGCGCGGCGAGCAGCGCGATGGTTTCGGGCGCGAAGGCGGTGAAATCTTCCGACCACGCGGTTGGCGCGCGCTGGCAGGTGCGCACCAGCACGCGCGGCGGCAGCTTCTCCAGCGCATGGGCGAGGTGCTCCGGCTTCACCAGCGGCCCGCGCCCGATCCCGTGGATCACGCGGCAGGGGCCGAGGTAGGGCTCCAGCGAAACCTCGCCGATCGCGGGCGCACCGTCGGCATAGTGCAAGGGTGCATCCGCATGCGCGCCGAGGTGCGGCGAGAGCGTGATCGCGCTCAGGTTGACCGGGCAGCCGGGGGCGATGCGCGCCGTCCAGCGCTGCTCGTAGGCCTGGTCGCCGGGGAAGGGCGGCGTGGCCGGGCCCAGCACGGGGGAGATGTCCCAGAGGCGGCGCGGCTGACTCATGATGCGCCGATTCTAGATGCTTGACACCTAAAATATCAAGCTCTAAAGTGCAGCGCACAACGACGGAGACTTCGGCATGCGCATCACCTGCATCGGCGGCGGCCCGGCTGGCCTGTATTTCGCGCTGCTGATGAAGCTGCAGGATGCGCGCCACGAGGTGACGGTGATCGAGCGCAACGCACCGACCGACACCTTCGGCTGGGGCGTGGTGTTCTCCGACCAGACCCTGGGCGCGCTCCGGCGCGCCGATGCCAAGACCGCCGGCCAGATCCTCGACGCCTTCAACCACTGGGACGACATCGACGTCCACTTCCAGGGCCGCACGCTGCGCTCCACCGGCCATGGCTTCTGCGGCATCGGCCGCATGCGCCTGCTCAACATCCTGCAGGCGCGCTGCGCCGAGCTCGGCGTCGACATCCGCTACAAGACCGAGTGCCCCGACGACGCTGACGTCGCTGCCGACCTGATCATCGCCTGCGACGGCCTGAACAGCCGCTTCCGCAGCAAGTACGCCGCCACCTACCAGCCCGACATCGATTTGCGCCGCTGCCGCTTCGTCTGGCTGGGCACGAAGAAGCTGTTCGACGCCTTCACCTTCGCCTTCGAGAAGACGCAGTGGGGCTGGTTCCAGGCTCATGCCTACCGCTTCGACGAAACCACCTCGACCTTCATCGTCGAGACGCCCGACGAGGTGTGGCGCGCCGCCGGGCTGGAGCAGATGAGCAAGGAGGAGGGCATCGCCTTCTGCGAGAAGCTGTTCGCCAGGTACCTCGACGGCCATGCGCTGATGAGCAACGCGGCGCACCTGCGCGGTTCGGCGCAGTGGATCCGCTTTCCGCGCGTGGTGTGCAAGCGCTGGGTGCACCACAACGGCCGCGCGCCGGTGGTGCTGATGGGTGACGCGGCGCACACCGCGCACTTCTCGATCGGCTCGGGCACCAAGCTGGCCTTCGAAGACGCGATCTCGCTCGCCGAGCGCATCGCCGAGCAGCCCGGCGACCTTGCGGCTGCGCTGGCCCGCTACGAGGAACTGCGTGGCGTCGAGGTGCTGAAGATCCAGAACGCGGCGCGCAACTCCACCGAGTGGTTCGAGAACGTGGAGCGCCACGCCAAGCTCGAGCCCGAGCAGTTCGCCTACGCACTGCTGACGCGCTCGCAGCGCATCTCGCACGAGAACCTGCGCCTGCGCGACGCGGGCTATGTCGGCGATCTGGAAGGCTGGCTGGCGGCCAAGGCCGGGTTGAAGGCCGAGGCGGTGCCGCCGATGTTCACGCCCTTCCGCCTGCGCGGGCTGACGCTGAAAAACCGCGTCGTCGTCTCTCCGATGGCGCAGTACAGCGCGCTGAACGGCATCCCTGGCGACCACCACCTCGTGCACCTGGGCGCACGCGCGATGGGCGGCGCGGGCCTGGTCTTCGCCGAGATGACCTGCACCTCGCCCGATGCGCGCATCACGCCCGGCTGCCCGGGGCTGTGGAACGACGAGCAGCAAACCGCGTGGCAACGCATCGTCGCGTTCGTGCATGGCAACAGCACCGCGAAGATCGCCATGCAGCTCGGCCACGCCGGCGCCAAGGGCTCGACGCGCGTGCCCTGGGAGGGCGAAGACCTGCCGCTGCAAGCCGGCAACTGGCCGCTGCTCTCGGCCTCGCCGCAGCAGTATCTGGACGGCGTCAGCGCCTGGTCCAAGGCGATGACGCGCGCCGACATGGACCGCGTGCGCGACGAGTTCGTCGCCGCCACCAAGCGCGCCGCGCAAGCAGGCTTCGACTGGCTGGAACTGCACTGCGCGCACGGCTACCTGCTCTCGGCCTTTCTCTCGCCGCTGACCAACCAGCGCAGCGACGACTGCGGCGGCTCGCTCGCCAACCGACTGCGCTTCCCGCTCGAAGTGTTCACCGCGATGCGCGCCGCCTGGCCGGCGGACAGGCCGATGTCGGTGCGCCTCTCCGCGCACGACTGGGTGCCGGGCGGCAACACGCCGGCCGATGCGGTGGAGATCGCGCGCGCCTTCCAGGCCGCGGGCTGCGACCTGATCGACGTGTCCTCGGGCCAGGTCAGCAAGCAGCAGAAGCCGGTCTACGGCCGCATGTACCAGACGCCGTTCGCCGACCTGATCCGCAACGAACTCGGGGTCGCGACCATGGCGGTGGGCGCGATCAGCGAGGCCGACCACGTCAACAGCATCGTCGCCGCCGGCCGCGCCGACCTGTGCGCGATCGCGCGGCCGCACCTGGCCAACCCGGCCTGGACGCTGCTCGAAGCGGCGAAGATCGGCCACGTCAGCGGCGTCGGCGCCGACTGGCCGGTGCAATACCTCTCCGGCAAGAACCAGTTGGAGCGCAACCTGGAGCGCGAACGACAACTCGCCGCGCAGAACGCCGGCCTGTCGGCGCAGGAACAGGCCAACCTGGCGCAAGGGGTGTGATCGTGATCGACCACGAATCGCGCGTTGCCGACGACCACCACCAGGCCATCAAGCTGTGGCTGCGCATGCTGGCCTGCACCACGCGCGTCGAGAACATCGTGCGCCAGCGCCTGCGCAGCGAGTTCGGCACCACACTGCCGCGCTTCGACCTGATGGCGCAGCTGGACCGCGAGGCCGAAGGGCTGAGCATGGGCGAGCTGTCGGCGCGGCTGATGGTGACCGGCGGCAACGTCACGGGCATCGTCGATCAGCTCGAGGGCGAGGGGCTGGTCGTGCGTGAGGATCATCCGACCGATCGGCGCGCTTTCCGCGTGCGCCTCACCGCCGCGGGCCGGCGTCAGTTCCGCCGCATGGCTGCCGTGCACGAAGCCTGGATCGTCAAGCTCTTCGACGGCTGGGACGCGACGCAGAAGAACCAGGTGCACGGCCTGCTCGCCACGCTCAAGCAGCACCTCACCCGCAGCCAGGAGAACGCATGACCCGCGCGATGAGCTCGCATCTTTCGGGCGGCAACCGCCGCACGACGGCCGATCTGAAGCCTGCCCACTTCGGCTGGCGCGTCGAGGGCCGCGTCGGCGTGATCACGCTGAACCGGCCGGAGCGCAAGAACCCGCTGACCTTCGATTCCTACGCCGAGCTGCGCGATCTGTTCCGCACGCTCGCTTATGCCGACGACGTGCGTGCCGTGGTGGTGCAGGGCGAGGGCGGCAACTTCTGCTCCGGCGGCGACGTGCACGAGATCATCGGCCCGCTGGTGGCGATGCCGATGCCCGACCTGCTCGCCTTCACGCGCATGACCGGCGATCTGGTCAAGGCGATGCGCGCCTGCGGCCAGCCCATCGTCGCCGCGATCGACGGCGTCTGCGCCGGCGCCGGTGCGATCGTCGCGATGGCGTCCGACCTGCGCGTCGGCACGGCGCGCAGCAAGGTGGCGTTTCTCTTCACGCGCGTCGGCCTGGCCGGCTGCGACATGGGCGCCTGCGCGATGCTGCCGCGCATCGTCGGCCAGGGCCGCGCTTCCGAGCTGCTCTACACCGGCCGCGCGCTGCCCGGCGAGGAGGCGTTGGCCTGGGGCTTCTACAACCGGCTCGCCGAGCCCGAGGCCGTGGGCGCCGAGGCGATCGCCTGGGCCGCCGAACTCGCCTCCGGGCCCAGCTTCGGCCACGCGATGACCAAGCGCATGCTGCACCAGGAGTGGTCCATGGGCGTGGACGAGGCGATCGAATCCGAGGCGCAGGCGCAGGCGATCTGCATGATGACGCAGGACTTTCAGCGCGCCTATCACGCCTTCGTCGCCAAGCAGAAGCCAGTCTTCGAGGGCGATTGAGATGAAGCACGAGCACCTCGCCTGGCCGTTCTTCGAGGACCGCCATCGTGAACTGGCCGCGCACCTGGGCGCGTGGGCGGCGCAGCACCTGGCGCATGCCGGCCACGAGACCGACGTCGACGCGCAATGCCGCTCGCTGGTGCGCACGCTCGGCGCGGCCGGCTGGCTGCGCCATGCGGTGGCGGGCACGGCCTACGGCGGCGCCGCCGAAGTGATCGACACGCGCGCGATCTGCCTGCTGCGCGAGACGCTCGCCTTCCACCACGGCCTGGCGGATTTCGCCTTCGCGATGCAGGGCCTGGGCTCGGGCGCGATCTCGCTGGCCGGCACGCATGCGCAGCGGCAGCGCTTCCTGCCGCGCGTGGCCGAGGGGGCGGCGCTGGCGGCCTTCGCGCTCTCCGAGCCCGAGGCCGGCTCCGACGTCGCGGCGATGCGCTGCGCGGCACGCGACGACGGCGACGTCTATGTGATCGACGGCGAGAAGACCTGGATCAGCAACGGCGGCATCGCCGACCTCTACGTGCTGTTCGCGCGCACGGGCGAACAGCCGGGCAGCCGCGGCATCAGCGCCTTCGTGGTCGAAGCCGGCACGCCGGGCTTCGAGATCGCGGAGCGGATCGACGTGATCGCGCCGCACCCGCTGGCGCGGCTGCGCTTCGAGGGCTGCCGCGTGCCCAAGGCGAATCGCCTCGGCGAGCCGGGCGAAGGCTTCAAGATCGCGATGCGCACGCTGGACGTCTTCCGCACCTCGGTGGCCGCGGCCGCGCTGGGCTTCGGCCGGCGTGCGCTGCACGAAGGGCTGGAGCGCGCGCGGTCGCGCGAGATGTTCGGCCAGCGCCTGGCCGACTTCCAGCTCACCCAGGCCAAGCTCGCGCAGATGGCGACCACCATCGACAGTGCCGCGCTGCTCACCTACCGCGCCGCCTGGCAGCGCGACCAGGGACAGGGCGTGACGCGCGAGGCGGCGATGGCCAAGATGTTTTCCACCGAAGGCGCGCAGCAGCTGATCGACGCGGCCGTGCAGCTGTGGGGCGGGGCCGGCGTGGTGCACGGCAACACCGTCGAATCGCTCTACCGCGAGATTCGCGCGCTGCGCATCTACGAGGGGGCGACCGAAGTGCAGCAACTCATCATCGGCCGCGATCTGCTCAAGGAGGCGTGACATGGTCAGTGCGCATGTGGACACCTTCGCCGCGCGCAACCTGCCGCCGCGCGAGCAGTGGCCGGAGTTCCTGTTCGACGGCCCGCAGCTGTGCTTCCCCGAGCAACTGAACTGCGCCACCGAGCTGCTCGATCGCTGGGTCGAGCGCGGCTTGGGCGATCGCCCGTGCGTGCAGGGCGGCGGTGTGCGCTGGACGTATGCCGATTTGCAGGCCCAGGCGAATCGCATCGCGCGCGTGTTGGTCGATGACCTCGGCCTCGTGCCCGGCAACCGCGTGCTGCTGCGCGGCGCCAACTCGCCGATGCTGGCTGCCTGCTGGTTCGCGGTGGTCAAGGCAGGCGGCATCGCGGTCGGCAGCATGCCGCTGCTGCGCGCCAAGGAGCTGACCCAGATCGCCACCAAGGCCGAGGTCACGCATGCGCTGTGCGATGCGCGCCTCGCCGAGGAACTGGCGCTGGCGCGGCCCGCGTGCCCGACGCTCACGAAGCTGCTGCACTTCAACACGAACGAGCCCGGCGAACTCGACGCCCGCGCCGCCGCCAAGCCGGCCAGCTTCGAGAACGTGAAGACCTCGAAGGACGACACCTGCATCATCGCCTTCACCTCGGGCACCACCGGCCAGCCCAAGGGCACGATGCACTTCCACCGTGACGTGATGGCCGCCTGCGCCACCTGGCCGCGCCACGTGCTGCGGCCCACGCACGACGACGTGTTCATCGGCAGCCCGCCGCTGGCCTTTACCTTCGGGCTGGGCGGGCTGCTGCTGTTCCCGCTCTCGGTGGGCGCTTCCACCGTGCTGCTGGAGAAGGCCTCGCCCGACGTGCTGCCGGCGGCGATCGCGCAATACCGCGCGACGATTCTCTTCACCGCGCCGACTTCCTACCGCGCGATGGCCGGGCTGCTCGCGGGCCACGATCTGTCTTCGCTGAAGAAATGCGTCAGCGCCGGCGAGGCGCTGCCGGCGCCGACGCGAGCGCTGTGGAAGCAGGCCAGCGGCATCGAGATGATCGACGGCATCGGCTCCACCGAGCTGCTGCACATCTTCATCTCTCACGACGAGGCGCATGCGAAGCCGGGCGCCACCGGCACGGCCGTGCCGGGCTACGTGGCCTGCGTGCTCGACGACGAGGGCCGCGAGCTGCCGCGCGGCAAGGTCGGTCATCTGGCGGTGAAAGGCCCGACCGGCTGCCGCTACCTCGCGGACGAGCGGCAGCGCAACTATGTACAGAACGGTTGGAACCTCACCGGCGATGCCTACCTGATCGACGCCGACGGCTATTTCGTCTACCAGGCGCGCACCGACGACATGATCGTCAGCGGCGGCTACAACATCGCCGGCCCCGAGGTGGAGAGCGCGCTGCTGCTGCACCCCAAGGTGGCCGAGTGCGGCGTGATCGGCGTGGCCGATGCGGAGCGCGGCCAGATCGTCAAGGCCTTCGTCGTGCCCAAGCCGGGCCACGAACCCGACGAGGCGCTGGCGCGCGAGCTGCAGGAGTTCGTCAAGAAGACCATCGCGCCCTACAAATACCCGCGTGCGGTCGAGTTCCGCAGCTCGCTGCCGCGCACCGAGACCGGCAAGCTGCAACGCTTCAAGCTGAGGCAAGCCCCATGATGCAGGTGCTGCAACCCCCGGGCTGGGAGAAGCCCAAGGGCTACGTCAACGGCGTGGCTGCCGAGGGCCGGCTGGTATTCGTGGCCGGCCAGATCGGCTGGAACGCCGCGTGCCGCTTCGACAGCGACGACTTCGTCGCGCAGACGCGCCAGGCGCTGGCCAACATCGTCGCCGTGCTGGCCGAGGCCGGCGCGCGGCCCGAGCACATCGTGCGCATGACCTGGTACCTGACCGACAAGCGCGAATACCTGGCGCGCGGCCGCGAGGTCGGCGCGGTATTCCGCGAACTGATCGGCGTCTACCACGCGGCGATGAGTGCCGTCGAGGTGAAGGCGTTGATGGAAGAGCGCGCCAAGGTGGAAATAGAAGTCACCGCCGTCGTCCCTCGATGAATGGCCCCCCGGCCGCGAGGCCGGGTCGTGATCCTTAGAATTCCGCGGGCCATGAGTTCGCCCGCCGCTGCCGCTGCCGACACGCCGACGCCTTCGGTGCTGCCGGGCCTCGCGCTCGCCACCTTCGGTGCGATCGCCTTCTCGGGCAAGGCCATCATCGTCAAGCTGGCCTATCGGCACGGCGTCGATGCGGTCACGCTCATCATGTTCCGCATGCTGTTCGCGCTGCCGCTGTTCGTGGCGCTGGCCTGGTGGGCGGGGCGCGGCAAGCCGGCGCTGACGCGGCGCGACGCTCTGGTCATCCTCGGGCTTGGGTTCAGCGGCTACTACCTCGCGAGCTTTCTCGATTTTGCGGGCCTGGCCTACGTGACGGCCAGCTTCGAGCGCCTCGTTCTCTATCTCAACCCGACCCTCGTGCTGGGGCTCGGCTGGCTGCTGTTCGGGCGGCGCGCCAGCGCGAAGCAGCTCACCGCCATGGCGGTGAGCTACAGCGGCGTGCTGCTGGTGTTCGGCCACGAACTGCAGTTCGCCGGCGCCGACGTGGCGCTGGGCGCCGCGCTGGTATTCGGCAGCGCGCTCAGCTATGCGGTCTATCTCGTCTACAGCGGCGAGGAGGTCAAGCGCCTCGGCTCGATGCGCCTCACCGGCCTGGCCACCAGCGTGGCCTGCGTGCTGTGCATCGTGCAGTTCCTCGTGCTGCGGCCGATCGCGGCGGCGACGACGGTGGCGCCCGAGGTGATCTGGCTGTCGGTGCTGAACGCCACGCTGTGCACCTTCGCGCCGGTGCTGATGGTGATAATGGCGATCGAGCGCATCGGCTCCACGCTGGCCGCGCAGACCGGCATGCTGGGCCCGATGTCGACCATCCTGATGGGCGTGCTGCTGCTCGGCGAGCCCTTCACGGTGTGGGTGGCGGCCGGCACGGTGCTGGTGCTGGCCGGCGTGTGGCTGCTGGCGCGTTGGCGATAGACAAGGAGAACATCACATGGATCTGGGCATCGCAGGACGCTGGGCACTGGTGTGCGCGGCCAGCAAAGGCTTGGGCCGTGGCTGCGCCATGGCGCTGGCCGGCGAGGGCGTCAACGTGGTGATCACGGCGCGGGGTGCCGAGACGCTGGAGGCGACGGCGGCCGAGATCCGGGCCGCGCACCCGGGCGTGCAGGTGATCGCCGTGCCGGGCGACATCGCCACGCCCGCAGGCCGCGCCGCAGGGCTTGCTGCCTGCCCGCAGGTCGACATCCTCGTCAACAACGCCGGCGGCCCGCCGCCCGGCGACTTCCGCGACTGGGACCGCGAGGCCTGGCTGAAGGCGCTCGACGCCAACATGCTCACGCCCATCGAGCTGATCAAGGCCACGGTGGACAAGATGGCCGAGCGCGGCTTCGGCCGCGTGGTCAACATCACCTCGGGCGCGGTGAAGGCGCCGATCGACGTGCTGGGGCTCTCGAACGGCGCGCGCAGCGGCCTCACCGGCTTCGTCGCCGGCCTGGCGCGCCAGCCGCGCCTGGCCTCGGCCAACGTGACGATCAACAACCTGCTGCCCGGCTGGTTCGACACCGACCGCATCCGCAGCACCATGCAGGCGGCCGCCGCCAAGAGCGGGCAGAGCGTGGAGGCGATGATCGACAAGCGCCGTGCCGGCATTCCCGCGCAGCGCATGGGCCGTGCCGACGAGTTCGGCGCCTTCTGCGCCTTCCTGTGCAGCGCGCAGGCGGCCTACCTCACCGGGCAGAACATCCTGCTCGACGGCGGCGCTTACCCGGGCACCTTCTGATCAGCGTCGGCGCGCGCCGAGCGCCGAGACCACGATGCCCGCGGCGATGAGCGCGAACGCCGCCGCGTGGTACCAGCGCGGCGCCTCGCCGAGCAGCGCGGCCGAGAGCAGGCCGGCGAATACCGGCGTGAGGTTGGCGAAGAAGGTCGCGACCGTCGGCCCGACCGTGGCCACGCCCAGGCCCCAGGCGCGGTAGGCGATCAGCGAGGGGCCGATCGCCACGTACAGCAGCGCGGCGGCCACGGCCGGCGTCCAGTGGATGCTCACCGACGCGAGCGGCGCCTCGACGGCCGCGGCGAGCGTGGCCCAGGCGGTGCCGAACAGCATCTGCACGAGCAGGAACTCGGCCCAGTTCCAGGCCGGGCGCGCAGCGTCGCGCAGGTGCGCCGGCGGCCGCGCCAGCATCCAGCTGTAGCCGGCCCACAGCAGCACGGCCAGCAGCATGAACAGGTCGCCGGGCACCAGGTGCACCTCGCGCAGCGCGGCGAGGCTGCCGCGCGAGATCACCAGCAGCACGCCGGCCAGCGAGAGCGCCGCGCCGAGCAACTGGCGTGCACTCGGCTGCTCGCGGTAGAAGAGCAGCCCGACCAGCAGCATCCACAGCGGCGAGCTGGCGGCGATCAGCGTCACGTTCAGGGGCGTGCTGGTCTGCACCGCGAGGTACTGCAGCGCGTTGTAGCTGCCCACGCCCAGCAGGCCGAGCCATGCGAAGTGCTTCCAGCGTGATGCGATCTGCGCCGGCTCGCGCAGCGCGCGCCAGCCGATGGGCAGCAGCAGCGCGAGCGCCAGCCACCAGCGCAGCGCGTTGAGTGCCAGCGGCGGTACGCTGCCCACCATCGCGCGCCCGACCACGGCATTGCCCGCCCACAGCAGCGGCGGCAGGGTCAGCAGCAGGGCGAGGCGGGGCGTGAGAGCGGACGTCAAGGCGCAGTAGACGCTGCAGCAGCGCGCAAAGGCTGGCACGATAGCGGATCCCTTTCACATTCCCTTTGAGGACTGCCACGATGCCCCAGACCGTCAAGGCCATCCGCGTCGCCGCCTACGGCGGCCCCGAAGCCATGCAGCTCGACGAGCTGACGATCGGCGAGCCGGGGCCGGGCGAGATCCGCATCCGCCATCGCGCCTGCGGCCTGAACTTCATCGACGTCTACCAGCGCACCGGCCTGTACGCCAGCCCGCTGCCGCTGGCGCTGGGCATGGAAGGCGCCGGCGTGGTCGAGGCGGTGGGCGAGGGCGTCACGCACCTGAAGGCGGGCGACCGCGCCGCCTACGCCAGCCAGCCGCCGGGCGCCTACTGCGAGGCGCGCGTGATGCCGGCCAAATCGGTGTGCAAGCTGCCCGATCAGATCGACTTCGAGACCGGTGCGGCGATGATGCTCAAGGGCCTGACGGTGCAGTACCTGCTGCGCCAGACGCAGCCGCAGGGCGGGCTGCACCCGGGCGACTTCGTGCTCTTCCACGCGGCGGCCGGCGGCGTCGGGCTGATCGCCTGCCAGTGGGCCAAGGCCATGGGCCTGAAGCTGATCGGCACGGCCGGCAGCGACGAGAAATGCCAGCTCGCGCTGGCGCATGGCGCGGCCTATGCGATCAACTACCAGAAGGAAGACTTCGTCGAGCGCGTCAAGCAGATCACCGGCGGGCAGAACCTCAAGGTGGTCTACGACTCGGTGGGCAAGGACACCTTCGTGCGCTCGCTCGATTGCCTGCGCCCCTTCGGGCTGGCCGCGAACTTCGGCAATGCCTCGGGCAAGGTGCCGCCCATCGACATGGGCCTGCTGGCCGCCAAGGGTTCGCTCTACGTGACGCGGCCGACGCTGTTCACGCACATCGCCACGCGCGAGGCCACGCAGGCGATGGCCGACGATCTGTTCTCGATGGTGAAAAGCGGTGCGGTGAAGATCCGCATCGACCAGCGCTATGCGCTGAAGGACGCGGCGCAGGCGCACCGCGACCTCGAAGCCCGCAAGACCACGGGCTGCAGCGTCTTGCTGCCTTGAGCGGATTCAGGCGCTGGCCGGCTTCCAGTAGCGCGCTTCCAGTGCCTTGGCATCCGTGAGGTGCAGCTGGACGAGCAGGCGCTCCATCCAGGTCAGCGGTTGCAGGCGGCCGTCGGGCAGGGCGAGCACCGGGCCGAGGATGGGTTCGTCCTCGATGCGGGATTCCTGGTAGGCGCGCACCGGCAGGGTTTCGTTCACGTTGCGTCTCCGCAGTGCTTGTAACGAGACGTAGTTTAACGACCCGCCTCCTGCAAGGCGAAGGGTGTTACGTAACCGTGGCGTCGGGCGCACGCGGCGGCGCCTCGCCCACCGCGCCGCGGTAGGCGTGCCACGAGGCATGGCCGAGCACCGGCCCGACGATCAGCAGGCCGAGGAAGCCGGGCAGCAGCGCGAGCACCACCAGCACGGTGATGGTCGCGCCCCACAGCAGCATCGGCCAGGGCTGGGTGAGGCACAGGCGCAGGCTGGTGAGGCCGGCGCTGACCGCGTCGACCGAGCGGTCGAGGATCATCGGGATCGAGACCACGCTGACGGCGAAGATCAGCCCGGCGAATACCGCACCGACGCCGAGGTAGGCGACGATGAAGCCGAGGTTCTCGGGTGCGAGCAGGGTCATCAGCGAGCCGCCCAGGTCGGGCATGCCGTCGAAGCTGACCGCGAAGATGATCAGCGAGGCGCGGCCCCAGATCATCTCGAGGATGAGCAGCACGCCGCCGAAGATCGCCATCGTGCCGGCGCGCGACTCCCAGGCGATCAGCGATGCGCCGAGGTCGGGCTTCTCGCCCTGCTCGAGCCGGCGGCTGGCGTCGTACAGGCCCAGGCACAGGAAGGGCCCGGTGAGCAGGAAGCCGGCCGAGAGCGCCAGCACCCAGGCCGGTGCGCTGCGGTAGGTCCACAGCAGCACCCAGCCCATGGCCGCGAAGCACGCGCCGTAGAAGAGGCCGATGCCCGGGGCGCGCATGAAATCGCGCCAGCCCAGCCTCAGCCAGCGCAGCGGGTCGAGCGCGGAGAGCGGGCGCAGCGGCAGGTCGAGGATGGAGTCATGGGGGCGTTGTTCGGCGTCGCGGGGCGTGTCGTCCATGGGCGCCGATTGAGCCAAGTCATGCCGCGGCGCGCATCCGGGCACGCCCTAATGTGATGTCCATCAATCCTCGTCGTCGCGCTGGTGCGTGCTGCGCCAGATCGAGCGGATCAGCCACACGCCGCCCAGCACCGCGCCGCTGAAGCCGAGGAAGCCGAAGGCCGGCAGGCCGAACAGCGTGGGGCCGGCCTGCACCGTCATCACGATCGAGGAGCCGATGATCAGCGCCGCGATCACCAGCGCCAGCGAGAGCCGGTTGGCGGCGCGGTCGAGCTGGTCACCGACGCGCTTCAAGTGCGCGAGGTCGATGTGCAGCTGCATGCGGCCGCGGCGCAGGTTGCGCATCGCGCGCGAGACGTCCTGCGGCAGGCGCTCGGCCATCGCCAGCGCGCCGCGCAGCGTCTGCCAGGCGCGCTTGCCGAGTGCCTTGGGCTTGTAGCGCGCGCGCAGCACCTGGCGCAGCATCGGCAGCGCCTCGCCGGCCATGTGGAAGCCGGGGTCGAGGCCGCGGCCCATGCCTTCCAGCGAGATGAAGGCCTTGATGAGCAGCGCCAGATCCGAGGGCAGGGCGAGGCGGTGCTCGCGCAGGATGGTGGTTACGTCGGCCAGCATCTGGCCGAGGTGCAGCTCGGCCAGCGGCGTGCCGTGGTACTGGTCGACGAAGGCCTCGATCTCGGCTTCCAGCGTCTCGAGGTTGGCGCCGTGGCCGTCGCCCGTCCAGTCGAGCAGCACGTCGGCCACGGCCTGCGGCTCGCGCTGCACCAGGCCGAGCAGCAGCGCCAGCAGCTCCTCGCGGCGCCGCGTGGTGAGGCGGCCCACCATGCCGAAGTCGATGAAGGCGAGGCGGTTGCCGCTGAGATAGAAGACGTTGCCGGGGTGCGGGTCGGCGTGGAAGAAGCCGTCCTCGACGATCATCTTCAGCACCGCCTGCGCGCCGCGGCGCGCCAGCAGCGGCCGGTCCAGCCCCTCGGCGCTGACGCGCTCGAGATCGCTGCCGGGAATGCCCGCGATGTACTCCTGCACGTTGATGCGCTCGTGCGTGTGCGCCCAGTGCACCTTGGGAATCAGCACGTGCGGGAATACCGCCAGGTTGGCGGCGATGCGCTCGGCGCTGTGGCACTCGGCGGCGAGGTCCATCTCGCGCTGCAGCGAGCGCGCCAGCTCGCGCACCAGCTGGCGCGGCCGGTAGGGCTGCAGCGCCGGCACCTCGGTCTCGGCCATCGCGGCGAGGCGGTCGAGCAGGCGCAGATCGGCCTCGACGACGTCGCGGATGCCGGGGCGGCGGATCTTCACCACCACCTCGCTGCCGTCCTTCAGCTGCGCGCGGTGCACCTGGGCGATGGACGCGGCGGCCAGCGGCTCGGGGTCGAAGCGCTCGAACAGCGCCTCGGGTTCGTCGCCCAGGTCTTCACGCAACTGCGCGCGCAGATCGGCCAGCGGCACGGCCGGCACCTGGCTGTGCAGGCGCGAGAACTCGGCGATCCAGTCCGGGCCGAACAGGTCGGCGCGGCCGGCGAGGATCTGGCCCAGCTTCACGAAGGTCGGCCCGAGCTCCTCCATCGCGAGCCGCACCTGCACCGGCGGCTCGAGGCGGGCGAGGTCGGCGGCGTGATCGCGGTGCAGCGCGTGGCCGGCGCGCTCCAGCGCATCGGCCAGGCCGAGGCGGCGCACGGTGTCGCCGAAGCCGTGGCGGATCAGCACGCCGGCGATCTCGTTGAGCCGGCCCAGATCGCGCGCCGCGCCGAGGGTCTCGATCAGCATGGCGCGCAGTATCTCTTAGCGTCTAGCTGCGCCGCACGCGCAGCAGCTCGTCGAGGATCAGCAGTGCCGCGCCGATGGTGATCGCGCTGTCGGCGATGTTGAACGACGGGAAGTACCAGCCGCCGTAGTGCAGCTGGATGAAGTCGATCACGTGGCCGTGCAGCAGGCGGTCGACCACGTTGCCGAGCGCGCCGCCGAGGATCAGCGCCAGCGCCCACGCGAACATGCGCTGGCCGCCGTGGCTGCGCAGCATCCAGACGATGAATACCGCCGCCGCCGCGCCCAGGCCGACGAAGAACCAGCGCTGCCAGCCCGCCGCCCCGGCGAGGAAGGAGAAGGCCGCGCCGGTGTTGTGCACGCGCACGACGTTGAAGAACGAGGTGACGGTGCGGCTGTCGCCGAGCTGGAAATAGCCGAGGATGAGCGTCTTGGTGAACTGGTCGAGCAGGATCACCGCCAGCGCGATACCCAGCCAGGGCAGCAGCGATGACGATCCGCCGGAGGATTTTTGCCAGGCCATGTCAGTGAAAAGAGATCCGTTCGCCCTGAGCTTGTCGAAGGGCAGTCGAGGTACGCCAAGGGGCTTCGACAAGCTCAGCCCGAACGGCCATGGGGCAGCCGCCGAGTCCCATGCTAGGCCACCGCGCGCGCTTCGCCCGCGCCGAACAGGTTGTCGGTGCAGCGGCCGCAGATGGTCGGGTGCTCGGGGTCGCGGCCGACATCGTCGCGCCAGTGCCAGCAGCGCTCGCACTTGATCGCGCTCGACGGCGTGACCGCCACGGCGAGCGCATCACCCAGCGCCAGCTTCACCGCCGAGGTGATGGTGACGAAGCGCAGATCCTCGCCCAGCGCGGCGAGCAGGGCGTGATCGGCGGCCGGCGCGGTGATGGTGAGGTTGGCCTGCAGCGAGGAGCCGACCTGGCCTGCCGTGCGCACCGCTTCGATCTCCTTGTTCGCCACGTCGCGGATCTCGCGGATGCGCGCCCACTTGGCGAGCAGCGCCTCGTCGGGCGCGTCGAACTTCCAGTAGGTCTCGGTGAAGATCGACACGGAAGCGCCCGGCGCGAACACCTTCCAGGCTTCCTCGGCGGTGAAGCTGAGGAAGGGCGCCATCCAGCGCAGCATGGCCTGGGTGATCTGCCACAGCGCGGTCTGCGCCGAGCGGCGCGCCAGCGACTTCGGCGCCGTCGTGTAGAGCCGGTCCTTCAGCACGTCGAGGTAGAAGGCGCCCAGGTCTTCCGAGCAGAACACCTGCAGCTTGGCGACCACCGGGTGGAACTCATAGACCTCGTAGTGCGCCAGCACCTCGGCCTGGAACTGCGCCGCGCGCGCGAGCGCCCAGCGGTCGATCTCGAACATCTGCGCGGCCGGCACCGCATCCTTCGCGGGATCGAAGTCGCTGGTGTTGGCGAGCAGGAAGCGCAGCGTGTTGCGGATGCGGCGGTAGGCATCGACCACGCGGGCGAGGATCTTGTCGTCGCCGGCGATGTCGCCCGAATAGTCGGAAGCCGCCACCCACAGGCGGATGATCTCGGCGCCCAGCGTCGAGCTCACCTTCTGCGGCTCGATGCCGTTGCCCAGGCTCTTGCTCATCTTGCGGCCCTGGCTGTCCACCGTGAAGCCGTGCGTGAGCAGGCCGCGGTAGGGCGCGCGGTCGAAGAGCGCGCAGGCGAGCAGCAGCGAGCTGTGGAACCAGCCGCGGTGCTGGTCGTGGCCTTCGAGGTAGAGGTCGGCCTCCGGGCCTTCGCCGTGGAAGCCGCCGGGGTGCTGGCCGCGCAGCACGTGCCAGAAGGTCGAGCCCGAATCGAACCAGACTTCCAGGATGTCGCTGCTCTTGGTGTAGTGCGGCGCGTCGGTGCTGCCGAGGATCTGCTCGGCCGTGACGCGGCTCCAGGCCTCGATGCCGCCGTTCTCGACGATGTCCGCCGCCTGGTCGAGGATCTCCATGGTGCGCGGGTGCAGCTCGCCGGTCTCCTTGTGCAGGAAGAAGGGCAGCGGCACGCCCCAGCTGCGCTGGCGCGAGATGCACCAGTCGGGCCGGTTGGCGATCATGTCGCGCAGCCGCGCGCGGCCGTTCTCGGGGAAGAAGCCGGTCTGGTCGATCGCGTCGAGCGCCAGCTGGCGCAGCGTGCGCGGCGCCTTGTCCTTGGTGAACACGCCTTCGCCCGCATCCATGCGCACGAACCACTGCGCCGCGGCGCGGTAGATCACCGGGCTCTTGTGGCGCCAGCAATGCGGGTAGCTGTGCGTGATGGTCTCGGTGGCGAAGAGCCGCCCGGCGTTCTTCAGCGTCTCGATGATCACCGGCACGGCCTTCCAGATGTTCTGGCCGCCGAAGAGCGGGAAGTCGGCCGCATAGCTGCCGTTGCCCTGCACCGGGTTGAGGATGTCGTCGTACTTCAGCCCGTGCTGCACGCAGGAGTTGAAGTCGTCCAGGCCGTAGGCGGGCGAGGAGTGCACGATGCCGGTGCCGTCGTCGGCGGTGGCGTAGTCGGCCAGGTAGACGGGGCTGAGGCGATCGAAGCCCTTGTCGACAGCGCTGAGCGGATGCTTGAAGTGGATGCCGCCCAGCTTCTCGCCGGTGACGGTGGCGAGCACCTGGCCCGTGAGGCCGAAACGCGCCAGGCACTTCTCCACCAGCGAGGCCGCCAGCACCAGCAGCCCGCGCTCGGTGTCGACCAGCGCGTACTCCAGCGTCGGGTTGAGGTTGAGCGCCTGGTTGGCGGGGATGGTCCAGGCCGTCGTGGTCCAGATCACCGCGAAGGCGTCTTTCGCCAGCCTGGTCAGGCCGAAGGCGCTGGCCAAGCGCTCGGGCTCGGCGCAGAGGAAGCCGATGTCGATGGTCTGGCTCTTCTTGTCGGCGTACTCGATCTCGAATTCGGCCAGCGACGAGCCGCAGTCGAAGCACCAGTAGACCGGCTTCAGGCCGCGGTAGACGAAGCCGCGCTCGATGACGCGCTTGAAGGCGCGGATCTCGCCGGCCTCGTTGGCCGGGTCCATGGTCGCGTAGCGGTCGGCCCAGTCGCCCAGCACGCCCAGGCGCTTGAAGTCGGCCATCTGCAGCGCGATCTGCTCGGTGGCGTAGGCGCGGCTCTTGGCCTGCATGTCGTCGCGGCTGAGGTTGCGGCCGTACTTCTTCTCGATGGCGTTCTCGATCGGCAGGCCGTGGCAATCCCAGCCCGGCACGTACTGCGCGTCGAAGCCCTTGAGCTGGCGCGCCTTGACGATCATGTCCTTGAGCACCTTGTTGACGGCGTGGCCCATGTGGATGGCGCCGTTGGCATAGGGCGGGCCGTCGTGCAGCACGAAGAGGGGCGCACCGTGGCGCGCGTCGCGCAGCTGCTTGTAGATGCCTCGTTCGTCCCACTCCTTCACCCAGGCGGGCTCGCGCTTGGCGAGGTCGCCGCGCATCGGGAAGGGCGTGTCGGGCAGGTTCAGCGTCGCGCGGTAGTCGACAGGGCGGGTGTCGGTCATGGCAGCGGGCTCGCCAGCATGTGGCGCGCCGGAAGGTGAGGGAGCGGCGCGCTTCGCGCCGGCGGTCGCGGTCGGTGGGCGAACGAGCGCTAAATTCGATCGCGCGTGGTCTGGCGCCGCTGCGATGCATGCGCCGCGAGGAAGGCGCGCGCGTCGTCCGCGTCCTTGCGGATGGCGGCGGTCAAGGCCTCCAGCGAATCGAAGCGGGCCTCGTCGCGCAGTTTGTGCAGCAGTTCCACGCGCACGATTTTACCGTAGGCCCCCTCGGCGCCCAGGGCGGCCGGCCAGGCCAGGCAGTGCACTTCCAGCAGCACGCGGCCGCTGTCGTCCACCGTGGGGCGCCGGCCCAGACTGGCGACGCCGGGAAGCGGCTCGTCGGCCAGGCCATGCACCTGCACGACGAAGATGCCCAGCGCCGCCGGCTTCGGGTGCGAGAAGCGCAGGTTGAGGGTCTTGAAGCCGAGATTGCGCCCGAGCTTCTTCCCGTGCACCACATGGCCCGAGAGGCTGTAGGGCCGCCCGAGCAGCACGGCGGCGCGCTCCATGTCGCCGCTGGCCAGCGCTTCGCGCACTGCCGAGCTCGAGACGCGCCCGCCGTGGATCTCGTAGCTGAGCATGCGCGCCACGTCGAAGCCGGCCGCGGCGCCGGCGGCGTCGAGCATGGCGTAGTCGCCGGCGCGCCTGGCGCCGAAGCGGAAATCGTCGCCCACCAGCACGTACTTCGCGCCCAGGCCCTCGACCAGCACGTCGTCGATGAAAGCCTGCGGTGACTGCGAGGCGAAGCGCGCGTCGAAGCGCAGCACCACCACCTGCTCGATGCCGCAGCGCTCCAGCTCGGCGAGCTTGTCGCGCAGCGTGGCGATGCGCGCCGGCGCGAGTTCCGGCTTGCCGGTGACGGCCGCGAAATAGTCGCGCGGATGCGGTTCGAAGGTCATCGCGCAGGACGTGAGCCCGCGGTGCTGCGCCTCGTTGCGCAGCAGCGCCAGCATGGCCTGGTGGCCGCGGTGCACGCCGTCGAAGTTGCCGATGGTCAGCGCGCAGGCCGGGGCGATGCCGGGATGGTGGAAGCCGCGGAAGACTCGCATGCACGGGATTATCCCGTGCGGCGCGTCAGTCGTCGGCCGCCTTGAGATGGCGGTAGATCAGCCCGCGCGACACGCGCAACGCGCGCGCCGCCTTGGAGACGTTGCCGCCGCACTCGGCCAGCACGCGCACCACGGCCTGGCGCTCCGTCTCGCGCAGCGTGACGGCCGCCGCCGCCGGCTCGGCGGCCGGCGCTGCCGGCGGCGCGGGAGCGATGGCGTGCACGCGCGGGTGGCCGTCGCGCACGCGCCATTCGAGGCGCAGCCACAGCGTCAGGCCGTTGGGCAGGCGCAGCGGCCGCGGCGTGTCGGTGCTGCTGAGGCCCCGCAACGCGACGAGCGGCAGCCCGAGATGGTCTTCGACCGGCAGGCCGAGGCCGCCGCCGGCCGAGGTACCGGCGCCGAGCAGGCGCGCCGCCGCGCCGTTGAGCCAGTCGATGCGGCCGTCGCCGGTGATGCCCAGCAGCGCTGCCATCGGCGTGTCGAGCAGCGCCGGCGAGATCTGCATGCGCGCGACCAGATGCTCGCCGGACTGCGCCAGCAGCAGGCGATTCTCGATCTCGGCGGCGTAGTGCGCCACCACCGAAGCCGCGTCGAAGCCGAAGGGGATGCCCTCGCTGGAGAGATCGAGCACGCCCGCCACCTGGCCGCGCACGTCGCGGATCGGCGCTGCCGCGCAGTGCATCACCTGCACGTTGCCGAAGAAATGCTCGCCGCCCGTCACCACGCTGGCCTGGCCGGTGCGTGCGGTGATGCCGGGCGCGTTGGTGCCGATCACCTCCTCGGCGAGGTTGACGCCGATGCGCGTGCTGACCGGCATCAGCCGCTCGTGGCTGCGCGCCTGCGTGAAGGTGCTGCCGATGATCACGCCCTGCGCATCGGTCAGCATGGCCGTGCCGCTGGTGCCGGAGAGGGTCAGGCGCAGCCGCTCCATCTCGTCGGCCGCGGCTTCCAGCAGTTCGCGGTTGGCGCGCAGCACACTGTGCACGCGGCTGGGCGTGACCGGCTCGAACACCGCCGGCTTGTCCGGATCGGCGTGGTGGCGCAGGCAGCGCGACCACGATTGCAGCACCGCCTCGCTGACCATGCCCGAGGGCCGCAGGCCGTCCTCGAAGAAGCGCTGCCGCGCCAGGGCGACACGCTGCTCGGGCGAGGCGAAGAAGGGGTTGGCGGGCAGATTCGAGGCGCTCATCGGCGCGCAGTGTGAGGGCCGCGGCGCCGCCGCGGCAAGCTGTGCTGCAACGGAACAGCTCGCGGCTAGGGTTACTCCCGAAGTGGCCGGCGCTTTGACGCACCTCTATCGTTCGTCCCGTCCGAGAACACACGAGGAGACGACATGGATACTCGCTTCGCCCGCGGCCTGGCCGTGCTGGCCCTCGTCGCGGCGGCGGCTGCGCAGGCGCAGAGCCTGGCCGATCTGCGCAACGATGCCGCCACGCCGCAAGACGTCAGCACCTACGGCATGGGCTGGTCGCTGCAGCGTCACACGCCGCTCAAGCAGATCACGCCGGCCAACGTCGGCAAGCTCGCTCCGGTGTGGAACCTCAGCTTGGACAACGCCACCAACGCGTCCAACCAGCCGCTGGTGATCGCGGGCACGATGTACGTTGCCACACACAGCCACACGATCGCCATCGATGCCGTCACCGGGCGGCAGAAGTGGAAGACCGCGATCGAACTGCCGGCCGACATCGCCGGCTACCTCTGCTGCGGCATCCACACGCGCGGCATGGCTGCGCTCGACGGCGTGCTCTACCGCACCACCATCGACGCGCACGTGATGGCCATCTCCATGGCCGACGGCAAGCCGCTGTGGAAGCAGAAAGCCGCCGAGTACAAGGACGGCTACTCGATGACGCACGCGCCGCTGATCGCCGGCGATACGCTGATCACCGGCATCTCCGGCGGCGAGTACGGCTCGCGCGGCTTCCTGGATGGCTGGGACCTCAAGACTGGCGAGAAGAAGTGGCACCGCTGGACCACCGCCGCCCCCGGCGAGCCGGGCGGCGACAGCTGGAAGGGCGAGGCCTACAAGACCGGCGGCGCGCCGACCTGGCTGACTGGCAGCTACGACCCCGAGCTCGGCCTCGTCTACTGGGGCGTGGGCAACGGCGGCCCGTGGAACGCAGCCGCGCGCGGCGGCGATTCGCTCTACATCGGCTCGGTGCTGGCGCTTAAGCCCGCCACCGGCGAGATCGTCTGGCACTACCAGTTCTCGCCCGGCGACCCGTACGACTACGACGGCGTGAACGAGCTGGTGCTGGCGGATCTGCCGATCGCCGGCAAGACCACCAAGGTGCTGTTGCAGGCCAATCGCAACGGCTTCTTCTACGTGCTCGACCGGACGAACGGCAAGTTCATCTCCGGCACGCAGTTCGCACGCAAGGTCAACTGGGCCAGCGGTATCGACCCGGCCAGCGGCCGCCCGATCGACACGGCCATGACCACCATGGTCAAGAAGACCGAGGAGATGAAGGACTTCATCGAGGTCTGGCCGAGCGCCTTCGGCGGCAAGAACTGGATGCCGATGAGCTACGACCCGGCGCGTCGCCTGGTGTTCATGAACACCGTGGACCTCGGCATGAAGGTCAAGTACGTCAAGCAGGATCGCCCAGGCGGGCCGAACTGGTACCTTGGCCTGGAACTCGGCGGCTTCGTCGCGCCGGACGACGGCAACCGCGGGGCGCTGGTAGCCTGGGATCCGGTGGCGCGCAAGGCGGTGTGGACGGCGCCGAACAAGTCACCGTACTGGGCCGGCGTGCTCTCTACCGCCTCGGGCGTGGTGTTCACCGGCACGCAGAACGGCCAGTTCATGGCCTTCGATGCGAAGAGCGGCAAGAAGCTGTGGACGTTCCAGACCGGTTCGGGCATCTCCGGCCTGCCAATCGCCTGGGAGAAAGACGGCCGCGAGTACGTCACCGTGCTGAGTGGTTCGGCGCATGTCTACGGTGCGCTTGCCGGCGACCCCGACACCGCCAACGTGCCGGCCGGCGGATCGGTGTGGACCTTCGCCCTACCGCCGCGATGAGTCGTCCGCACCGCGCGACCCTCGCGCTGCTGCTGGCCGCCGCCTCGGCAGCGGCCGCGGCGCAGGATGCCGCGCCCGAGCCGGCCGAGGCCGGCCGCAAGCTCTACGTGAGCTCGTGTCAGCGCTGCCACGGCATCAACCTGGCCACCAACGGCATCGGCTTCGACCTGCGCACGTTTCCCGCGCACGACAAGGAGCGGTTCCTGCGCTCGGTGACCAACGGCAAGGGCGCGATGCCGGCCTGGGGCGGCACGCTCAAGCCCGAGCAGATGGATCTGATCTGGGCCTACATCGGCTCGGTCAACGGCTGGAAGCTGGCGGCGTCGGCGCCGCAGTGATCGCCTGCGGGCCATCCACCCATCGCCACTGCCCCGGCGCCAGATCGGCCGGCAGCACGAGCGCGCCGAAGGCACTGCGGTGCAGCGCCTCGACGCGGTTGCCGGCCGCCGCCACCATGCGCTTGACCTGGTGGTACTTGCCCTCGGTGAGCGTGAGCCGCAGGCCGTGCGTGCCCTCGGCCTCGCAGGCGGCGGCGCGCACCGGCGCCGGGTCGTCGTCGAGCACCACGCCGGCGCGCAGCGCGGCGAGCTGTGCTTCGTCGACGGCGTGCTTGCAGCGCGCCTCGTAGACCTTGGGCACGTGGTGCTTGGGCGAGGTGAGGCGGTGGATCAGCGCGCCGTCGTCGGTGAGCAGCAGCAGGCCGGTGGTGTCCTCGTCGAGCCGGCCCACCGGCTGCACGCCGCGGGTGCGCAGCGGCGCGGGCAGCAGGCTCAGCACGCTGGGGTGGTGCTTGGGCTTTTGCGAGCACTCGTAGCCGGCCGGCTTGTGCAGCATCACCAGCGCCTTCTCGCGGTAGGGCCAGCGCTGGCCCTGCACGCCGAACTCCAGGCCCTCGGGGTCGACCTCGTGCCAGGGGTCGTCGCAGACCTCGCCACCCAGGCTCACGAAGCCGGCCGCGACCAAGCTCTCGCACTCGCGGCGCGTGCCGAAGCCCTGCGAGAAGAGCACCTGGGCGAGCGTGGGGCGGCGCTTAGTCATGCAGTTCGAGAAACACCACGTGGTTGCCCGCCGTCGGCCAGCTGCGGCCGACGATGCGTTCGCCGTTGAAGGAGCCGACCACGGCGCGCTCGCTCGCGTCGGCCAGGCGGGCCTTGGCCGTGGACACGCCGGCCACGCCGGCGGGAATGCCGGCCGGCGGGCTGAGGCCGTCGAGCTCGATCTCGTCGCGCGGGATGCCGAAGTAGCCGCGCGGGCGCGTCAGCGTCACCACGGCGGGTGCGTCGCGATCGTCGACGGCGATGCGCGCAGCGCGCAACTGCACCAGATCCGACGAGCGCGCGAAGGGCGCGCGGTAGACATGCGTGATGGCATGGCCCGGCGCCGTGACGACGAATTCCAGCGCGGTCTTGCTGGTGGTGACCAGCGGCCCCCAGCGGCCGTCGGCGCCGACCGTCTGCCGGTGCAGCGCCGCGCCGAGCCGTGCGCCGGTGGAGAGATCGGTGGCGTAGACCTCGACGGTGGCGCCGGCCAGCGGCAGGTTGTCCACCGCTGCGCCGCTGAGCATGCCGGCCAGCGTGATGCGCGCCTCGGGCACGGCGCGCGTGGTGGCCGGCTCGCTGCCGGTGAGGAAGCGCCACATCGCGGCGAAGGCCTGCGGGCCGAACGCCGTCTCGCGGTGATCGATGCCGGCGATCACCACGTTCTTCGCGCCCTTCAGTTCCGGGCCGGCGAAGCTCACGTGGGTCGGCGTGCCCTTGGCGCCTATCCACGCGCCATCTGCTTGAGCGTACTTGTCGTTGTTGTCGGAGCGGATCGTCAGCCACTTCGGCCCCGGCGTGATCTCGATGCCCGCGCCGCCCTGGTTGTTCAGCCGCGTGAGCAGCGGCCCCGCGCCGTTGAACTCGCTCGTGGGCCGGAAGCTCGCGCTGGACCACACGCCATGGTTCGGCGCACCGCCCAGGATCGCGTGCGACACCTTGGGCGCGCCGCCGGCGGCCACGACGTTGCGGATGACGATGCCGCCGCGCGAGTTGCCCACCAGCACGACCTGGCTGGCGCCGCTGCGTTGCAGCACCGCGTCGACCTCGGCGGCGAGGAAGAGGCGCGCCTCCTCGCTCGACGAACGGCCGGGCTGAGGCTGGTCGTCGGCATCGCGCGCCAGCGGGTAGGGCAGGGTGATCGGATGCAGGCGCTCGCGCGGCCAGCCGTTGCTCTCGAAGCGCCACAGCGTGGTCATCCACAGCGCGGCGTTGTCGCCGTTGCCGTGCACGAAGACGATGGGCGGGCGCTGCGGCGCGGCCGGCGCCTGGGCCGCCGGCTTCCAGGCGCAGCCCGCGAGTGCGGCGGCCGCGAGCAGCAGGGCGGTGCGGCGGGTGAGGCGGGTGATGTGCGAGAGCGTCATGCGAAGTCCGAGGCGCAAGGCAGTTCGGGCAGGCCGGGCGTGGCGAGCCGGCCGGCGGCGCGCACCGCGTTCAGCACCGCGCGCGCCGTGGCTTCTGCCGCGAGTGCGCCGATCAGCGTGAGGTCGGCGCTGCGGCCGGCCGCGCCGGTGGCGAGCGCGAACAGCGTGTCGCCGTCGCCCATGGTGTGCACCGGGTTGATGGAGCGCGCTAGGCCGTCGTGCGCCATCTGCGCGAGCTTGTTGGCCTGCGCCTTGGTGAGCCTGGCATCGGTGGCGACCACGCCGATCGTCGTCGCGGCGCCGGGCTGGAAGGGCGCGGGCAATTCGCCGGCGAGGATGGCCTGCATCGTGCCGAGCAGCGCCGTGCCGTCGGCGTTGCGCGCGCCGGCGACGGGCCGGCCGCTGGACGGATCGATCACGTCGCCCAGTGCGTTCACCGCCACCAGCGCGCCGACGGTGATGCCCGCGGCGCGCACCGAAGCCGAGCCGATACCGCCTTTCATCGCGCGCGCCATGCCGTAGAGCTTGCCGACGCTCGCCCCCGCGCCGGCGCCCACGTTGCCCTGCGCCGGAGGCTCGCGGCTGGCCGCGGCGCAGGCGGCGTAGCCGGCCGAGGCATCGGGGCGGATGCGCGCATCGCCGATCCACAGATCGAACAGGATGGCTGCCGGCACGATGGGCACGCGCACCGGGCCGACCGCCACGCCCACGCCGCGCTCTTCCAGCCAGCGCATCACGCCGCCCGCCGCATCGAGCCCGAAGGCGCTGCCGCCGGCGAGCAGCACGGCATGCACCTGCTCGACGGCGTTGAGCGGCGAGAGCAGCTCGGTCTCGCGCGTGCCGGGCGCGGCGCCGCGCACGTCGACACCGCACACCGCGCCCTGCGGCGTCAGCACCACCGTACAACCGGTGGGCCGGCGCGTGTCGCTGAAGTGGCCGACGGCGAGGCCGGCCACGTCGACGATGGAATCAGTCATGGATTTCCGTTCGCCCTGAGCTTGTCGAAGGGCTGCGCGTGGCACTCGGTGGGCAACGACCAAGCTCAGCCCGAACGGGATTCTGCCCAGCCCGAACGGGATTCAGGCAAACACGCCCGCCGTGTCCTGCATGCGCGCCGAGACCTCGCCGAGCTGGTGCAGCGAATCGCCGAAGGTCATCTCCAGCACCGTGAGGCGCTTGAAATAGTGGCTGCCGGCGTACTCGTCGGTCACGCCGATGCCGCCGTGCAGCTGGATGCACTGCTGGCCGACGAAGCGCATCGATTGGCCGAGCTGGTACTTCGCCTGCGCGATGGCGCGGCGCCGCACCGGCGCGGCTTCGCCGAGCTTGAGGCTGGCGTAGTAGCTCATCGAGCGGGCCAGCTCGAGCTGCATCTTCACGTCGGCGATGCGGTGGCGCAGCGCCTGGAAGGTCGCGATCGGCACGCCGAACTGCTTGCGCGTATTCATGTACTCGGCGGTGATGGCCACCAGCTTGTCCATCACGCCGACGGCCTCGGCGCAGATCGCCGCGATGCCGGCGTCCACCGCCTGCTCGAGCAGCGGCAGCGCATCGAGCGCGATCAGCGTGGCCGGCGTGTTGGCGAGCGTCAGCTCGGCGGCGCGTGCGCCGTCCTGCGTCGGGTAGCCGCGCACGGCCAAGCCTTGCGCGCCCTTGGCGACGAGGAAGAGGGCGATGCCCGCCGCATCCGCATCGGCTCCGGCGGTGCGCGCCGGCACGATGAAGGCATCGGCTTCGTCGCCCGCGGGCACGATGCTCTTGGCCCCGCTGAGCGTCCAGTTGTTGCCGGCTTTCGTTGCCTTGGTCGTGACGTGATTCAGCCGGTAGCGCGCCGCGCGTTCCTGATGCGCCAGCACCACCAGCGCCGAGGCATCGGCGATTTTGGGCAGCCATTGCGCCTGCAGATCGGCGGGGGCGGCCGACAGCAACGTCGGCGCGACGATCGCAGCATGCGCATAAGGCGCATTCACCAGGCCGCGGCCGAGTTCCTCGTTGACCACCATCGCCTCGATCGGCCCGAAGCCCATGCCGCCCTGTGCCTCGGGAATCGCCAGCGCCGTGAGGCCCAGCTCGGCCAGTTCGCCATACACCTCGCGCGTGGCCCCGCCGGCCTTGGCGATGGCGTGGCGGCGTTCGAAGGAGAAGCCCTTGTCGACCCAGCGCCGCACCGCGTCGCGCAGCGATTCCTGATCGTCGGTGAAATCGAAGTCCATGGTCAGCTCCCGAGCACGGTGGCGGAGACGATGTTGCGCTGGACCTCGTTGGATCCGCCGTAGATCGTCGTCTTGCGGTAGTTGAAGTAGGTGGCGGCCAGCGGCGCGCAGTGCGCCGCGCCGACCTGGTCACCCTGCCAGCCGGCTTCCATCGCTTCCTTCACGAAGGGCACGCTGTAGGGCCCGGCGGCCAGCATCATCAGCTCGGTGTAGCGCTGCTGGATCTCGCTGCCGCGGATCTTCAAGAGGCCCGCCACGTCCAGCGCCGCCTTGCCGCTCTTCTCGGCCGAGAGCACGCGCAGCACCATCATCTCGAGCGCGACCACGTCGACCTCCAGCTTGGCGATCTCGTCGCGGAAGCGCGTGTCTTCATACACGCCCTCGGCCTTGGCGATGCGCTTGAGCCGCTCGAGCTCGCGCTTGGCGCGGTTCACGTCGGCGATGTTGGTGCGCTCGTGGGCGAGCAGGTGCTTGGCATAGGTCCAGCCCTTGTTCTCCTCGCCGACGAGGTTCTCGGCCGGCACCTCGACGTTGTCGAACCAGACCTCGTTCACCTCGTGGCCGCCGTCGAGCATGATGATGGGCCGCACGCTCACGCCCGGGCTCTTCATGTCGATCAGCAGGAAGCTGATGCCGGTCTGCGGCTTGCCCGAGGTGTCGGTGCGCACCAGGCAGAAGATCCAGTCGCCATACTGGCCCAGCGTGGTCCAGGTCTTCTGGCCGTTGACGATGTACTTGTCGCCCTGGCGCTCGGCACGGCACTTCACCGAAGCGAGGTCGGAGCCCGAGCCCGGCTCGCTGTAGCCCTGGCTCCACCACACCTCGCCGCTCATGATGCCGGGCAGGTGGCGCTTCTGCTGCTCGGGGCTGCCGAAGGCCATGATCACCGGCGCCACCATCACCGGGCCGAAGGGCACCACGCGCGGCGCCCCGGCGAGCGCACATTCCTCCTCGAAGAGGTGGCGCTGGATGACATTCCAGCCCGGCCCGCCGAACTGCTTGGACCAGGCCCAGCCGTGCCAGCCCTGCTTGCCCAGGATCTTCGCCCAGCGCTGCATATCGTCCTTCGTCAGGTGAAGGGCGTTGTGCACCTTGTGGCTGATGTCCTTGGGCAGGTTCTGCGCTACCCAGGCGCGGATCTCCTGGCGGAACGCCTGTTCTTCGGGCGTGAAATTCAGGTCCATGCGCGTGTCTCCAACTCGTCTGCCGAACGGCCCGCGGGCCAGCGGGTGTTTTAGCACGATCGTTCGCAAACCGCCTGTCCCTGCCGCGACAATCGCTGCAGTGAATCCCCCGAGCTTCCGCGCCACCGTCACCGCCCTGGCGGCGGGCCAGCTGTTGTGCTGGGCCGCGCTGTACTACGGCTTCTCGTCCTTCGTGCTGCCGATGCAGCACGCCAAGGGCTGGAGCAAGCCCGAGATGATGGGCGCCTTCACGCTCGGTCTGGCGGTCTGGGGCGCGGCCACCTACGCGGCCGGCGCGGCCATCGACCACGGCCGCGGCCGCGCGGTGATGACGCTGGGCGCGGCGCTCGCTGGCCTGGGCTTTCTCGCCTGGTCACGCGCGGAGTCGCTGCCGGGGCTGTACGGCGCCTGGGTGCTGCTCGGCGCGGCGATGGCGATGACGCTCTACGAGCCGGCCTTCAACGTGCTCACCAAGCGCTTCCCGGCGCAGTACCGCGAGGGCATCACCACGCTCACGCTGGTGGGCGGCTTCGCCAGCACGCTGTCGTTCCCGGCCATCGCCGCGCTGCTCGCCTGGCTGGACTGGCGCAGCGCGCTGGCGGTGATCGGCGCGGTGCTGCTGGTGCTCGTCGCGCCGCTGCACGCCTGGGCGCTGAAGGGCACGCCGACGCAGGACAGGCACCCTGCCGCGCACGACGCGGCCGACGACGCCACGCTGCACGAGGCGCTGCGCGAGCGCGCCTTCTGGTTGCTCACCGCCACCTTCACGCTCTACTCGTTCGCGGTGGCGGCGCTGTGGGCGCACATCATGCCGGCCTTCGCGGCCAAGGGGCTGCCGGAGGCGACCGCGCTGTCGGTGGTGGTGTGGTTCGGGCCGGCGCAGGTGGCGGGGCGCTTCGCCTTCCTCGCCTTCGGGCGCTGGATCTCGGTGCGCGTGCTGGGCATGATCGTGCTGGCCGGCATGCCGGCGGCGCTGGCGATCTTTGCCCTCGCCGACAGCACCGTGGCGCTGGTGCTGTTCGCACTCTTGTTCGGTCTGGCCAACGGGCTGGTGACCATCGTGCGGGGCAATCTGGTGCCGGAGTATTTCGGCCGCAGCCACGTCGGGCGCATCAGCGGCACCATGAGCGCGATCGCGCTGCTCTCGCGCGCCGCCGCGCCGCTGCTCACCGCCTGGCTGCTGCTCGCGCTGCCGGGCTACCGCGAGCTGCTGCTCGGCCTGGCCGGGCTGGGCGCGCTGGCGGTGCTGGCCTTCGCGCTGGCGCGGCCGCCGCAGCGTCAGGCGACGAGCACGGCGCCGGACAGCGGCGGCGTGAGTTGAGTGTGTGCGGCGCCGAGCAGTCAATGTCTGCTACATGGGAGCCGTCGTTTCGTCAGCGAGTCGGGCTACTGCCGCGAAACGCCGCGATCGCACGCGACATGAGTGCTG
Organism: Piscinibacter sp.; assembly: GCA_017983795.1. Classification (GTDB taxonomy): domain Bacteria; phylum Pseudomonadota; class Gammaproteobacteria; order Burkholderiales; family Burkholderiaceae_C; genus Piscinibacter. Next base: position 26,572 of record JAGOAS010000027.1, on the reverse strand, counting down.
GATCGGAGTACTTCGGGAAGTGGCCGCAGTCCGGAGCCCTCGTGGTCTCGAGCAACGAACTGCGGCCAAAGCGAGAGCAGGAAGAACCTCGCCTCGCCTCAATCGCGTTCGCGAATCAGGTGTTGCCCAGACGCGCCCGCGCTGTCGCGGCGACGTCCTTCAGCCAGGGCGCCCGCGTCCAGTGCCGGCGCGCAAACGCGGCGATCTGGTCCTCGTAGGTCAGCGACAAGCCGATGCTGTCCAACCCTTCGAGGAACATGCGCCGGTGGCGCGGCAGCAGCTCGAAGCGGGCTTGCACGCTGCGGCTGCGCAGCGTCTGGGTGCCAATGTCGATCGTCACACTGTTGGCGGCCGGATCGTCGGCATCGTCCATCAGGCGGGCGATCTCTTCGGGCAACAGCGTCACCAGCAGCAGCCGGTTGTTCATCGCGTTGGAGTGAAAGATCTCGGCGTAGCTCGACGCCACGATGGCGCGGATGCCGAACTGCTGCAGTCCCCAGACGGCATGCTCTCGGCTGGATCCGCAGCCGAAGTTGGAGCCGCCGACCAGAATCGATGCACCGGCATGGGCTTCGCGGTTGAGCACGAAGTCGGGTCGCGTCTGCCCGCTCGCGTCGAAACGCAGGTCGTATAGCAGACCTTCCTTCAGGCCGGACTTGTCGATGCCGCGCAGGAACTGCTTGGGCATGATCTGGTCGGTGTCGAGGTTCTCGATGCGCAGCGCCGCAGCGCGGCCCTCGATCAGCACGGGTGCAGTCATTACAAGGACTCCAGCTTGCGGGCGTCGGTGATGCGGCCGGTCACCGCGGCGGCGGCAGCCATCGCGGGGCTCATCAGGTGCGTGATGGCGCCCCGGCCTTGGCGGCCCTCGAAGTTGCGGTTGGTCGTCGACGCGCAGCGGATGCCGTCGGCGAGCACGTCGTCGTTCATCGCCAGGCACATCGAACAGCCGGGCTTGCGCCACTCGAAGCCGGCGGCTACGAAAACCCGGTCCAGGCCTTCCGCCTCCGCAGCAGCCTTCACGGTGCCCGAGCCCGGCACCACCATCGCACGCACGCCGGCTGCCACGCGCCGGCCGCGCACGACGCTGGCGGCGGCACGCAGATCCTCGATGCGGCCGTTGGTGCAGGAGCCGATGAAGACGTGCTGGATCGGCGTGCCTTCGATCGCCGAGCCTTCAGTGAGTTGGGTGTACTGCATCGCGCGCTGCGCGCTGCTGCGCACCGGGCCCTCCGGCAACTGCTCCAGCATCGGAACGCTGCCGTCGATGGCCACCACCTGGTCCGGGCTGGTGCCCCAGGTCACGTGCGGGGCAATCTCGCGGGCGTCGAAGCGGTGCTCGGCATCGAAGCGTGCACCTTCGTCGGAATGCAGCTCGCGCCAGGCTTCGAGCGCCGCCTCTCGATGCGTGGTGACGAGATCCGGGGCGTGCGCCATCACGTAGTCGATCGCCTTCTGGTCCGGCGCGATGAGTGCACCGCGAGAGCCGGCCTCGACCGTCATATTGCACAGCGTGAAGCGCGCCTCGATCGACAGCGCGGCGATCGCCGAACCGCAGAACTCGACGACATAGCCACGCGCACCCTGCGCGCCGATGCGGCCGATGATCGCCAGCACCAGGTCCTTCGAGCTCACGCCGGGCGGCAGTTCGCCATCGACGCGGATGCGCATGTCCTTGGCCGGTCGGTACGGCAGCGTCTGCGTCGCCAGCACGTGCTCGACCTCGGTGGTGCCGATGCCGAAGCCCAGAGCGCCGAGCGCCCCGTAGGTGGTGGTGTGGCTGTCGCCGCAGATCACCACCATGCCGGGTCGGATCATGCCGTGCTCGGGCGCGACGACGTGCTCGATGCCCTGCAGCGCATCGTTGGTGTCGAACAGCGGGATGCCGAAGTGCTCGCAGTTCTTCTTCAGGTTGCTCGCCTGCAGTGCCGAGGGCGGATCGGCGATCACCCTGAACTTCGTCGGGTGGGTCGGGATGATGTGGCTCACCACCGCCACGTTCTGCCCCGGCATGGGCACGCCGCGCCGCTGCTCGTACAGCCCCGCGAAGGCCTGCGGGCTGGTGTACTCGTTCATCAGGTGCAGGTCGCAGAACAGCAGCAGGTTCTGCTCGTCCAACTGCGCCACGGTGTGCGAGTCGACCAGCTTGCGGTAGAGGGTCTTGGCGGTCATGTCAGGCCATCACGATTCGGTCAGGAAGGGCAGCGCTTCGGCGAGCAGCGCGTCGGGGGCTTCCTCGGCGATGTAGTGCCCGCAGTCCAGCGGGCCGCCGCGCACGTCGCTGGCGACGCGTCGCCATTCCTCGAGCGGCTTGAAGCAACGGTGCACGACGCCGTCGCGGCCCCACAGCGCGAGCAGCGGTGTCTCGAGGCGCACGCCGCGCTCACGGTCGGCGCGGTCGTGCTCGAGATCGATGCCGGCCGAAGCGCGGTAGTCCTCGCAGAGGCCGTGCGCTGCGCCCGGGAGGGCAAGCGCACGCTCGTACTCGGCGAGTGCGCGCGGGTCGAACGGTGCGAGGCCTGCGCTGCGGCGACCCATCACGTCTCGCACATAGGCGGCCGGATCGGCTTCGATCAGGCGCTCGGGCGTCGGCGCCGGCTGGATCAGGAAGAACCAGTGCCAGTAGGCACGCGCGAACGCCTCGTTGGTCTGCTCGTACATCGCCAGCGTCGGCGCGATGTCGAGCAGCACGAGGCGGTGCACCGCCTGCGCATGATCGACGGCCAGACGGTGCGCGACGCGGGCGCCGCGGTCGTGGGCCAGAACACTGAAGCGTGCGTGACCCAGCGCGTGCATCAGGTGCAGTATGTCGCGCGCCATCACGCGCTTGCTGTAGTTCGCGTGATCCGCCTCGCCGATGGGCTTGGCCGAGTCGCCATAGCCGCGCAGGTCGGCCAGAACGAGGGTGAAGCGCTGCGCCAATGCCGGTGCGACCTTGTGCCAGATGGCGTGCGTCTGCGGATGACCGTGCAGCAGCAGCAGCGGCTCGCCTTGCCCGCCGACCCGGACGCGGATGTGCACGCCGGGCGCCGTCACGACGTCGCGCGCCTCGAAGCCCGGGTGCAGGTCCGACCCGCCCATGGTCACTCCGCGGTGATGCCGCGCTCGCGGACGAGCTTGGCCCACTTGGGCATCTCGGCCTGGAGACGCGTCGCCGCGGCGGCGGGCGTGGAGGGAGTCGGCTCGAAGCCTTCCTTGGCCATGCGCTCCTTCACCGTCGCCGCCTGCAGAACGCTGGTCAGCGAGGCGTTGAGCTTGTCGATCACCGGCTTCGGCGTGCCGGCCGGCGCGAAGACCATGAACCAGGTCTCGAACGCATAGCCCGGGACACCTGCTTCGGCGATGGTCGGCACGTTGGGCATCAGCGGCGAGCGCTTCGAGCCCGTCACGCCCAGCGCGCGCAGCTTGCCGGCCTGCACGTGGCCCTGGGCGGCCGACAGCACCGGGAAGGACATGTCGACCTGGCCCGCGATGGTGTCGGTCAGCGCCGGGCCGCCGCCGCGGTACGGGATGTGCACGATGGCCAGCCCCGCCATCGCCTTGAAGAGTTCGGCCGACATGTGGAAGGTGCTGCCGCCGCCCGCCGAACCGTAGGTCAGCTTGCCGGGCTTGCTCTTGGCGAGCGCCAGCAGTTCCTTGAGGTCCTTGGCCGGCAGGTTGTTGTTGACGACGAGCACATGCTGCGAGGCCGCGACCATGCCGATCGGCGCCAGGTCCTTCAGCGTGTCGTAGGGCATCTTGGCCGTGAGCGACGGATTGATCGCGAGCGAGACCGTCTGCAGGCCCACCGTGTAGCCATCGGCGGGCGACTTCGCCACCGCATCCACGCCGAGGTTGCCGCCAGCGCCGGCCTTGTTCTCGATGAACACCGATTTGCCGAGCGCCTTGCCCCATTCGTCCGCGATCAGGCGCGCGACGATGTCGGCGCTGCCGCCGGGTGCATAGGGCACGACCAGCTTGACCGGCCGCTCGGGGTAGGTCTGCGCGAAGCCCGTCGCCGAGGCGGCGGCCAGGGCGAGCGAGATGACGAGGGCGCGGCGTTGCATCGGTGTCTCCTGTTGTCCGAACGATCGGGATGGGCACATCCTACGAGTGAATGCGAGCCGCATAATGTCTTCTTCGGAAGTTCTTTCGGTCGCATCAGTTATCAATGGACGGCTTCTCGGATCTCGCCTTCTTCTCGATGCTGGTGAAGCAGGGCAGCCTCGCGGCGACGGCCCAGCAACTGGGCGTGACGCCCCCTGCGGTGAGCAAGCGACTGGCCGCGATCGAGCGCCGCCTGGGCGTTCGCCTCCTGCAGCGAACGACGCGCCGCATCGGGCTGACGCCGGAGGGCGAGACCTACCTGGTCGAAGGCGCGCGCGTGTTGCAGGAACTGGAGGCGCTCGAGCGGACGGTGACTGGAAGCCGGGCCGTTCCCAAGGGCCTGCTGCGCGTGTGCGCGACGCTGGGCTTCGGTCGCCGGCACATCGCGCCGGCGCTCTCGAAGTTCGCCCGGCGGTACCCGGACGTCGAGGTGCAGTTGCAGCTCACCGATCGGCCCGTGAACATCGTCGATCAGGGCTTCGACCTGCAGATCCGCTTCGGCGAACTGCCCGACGCCAGGCTGACGGCCCGGCTGCTGGCGCACAACCAGCGCGTGCTGTGCGCTTCGCCGGCTTACCTCAAGCGCGCCGGTGAGCCGGCGTCACCGAAAGACCTCGGCCGCCATGCCTGCCTGTTCATCCGCGAGAGCGACGAGACCTTCGGCAGCTGGCATCTTCGGCAGGGCGGCAAGGCTGAGACCGTCAAGGTCCGCGGGCCTCTGGCCTCCAACGATGGCGAGTGCGTGCTCGGCTGGGCGCTCGACGGCCACGGCATCCTGATGCGCTCGATCTGGGAGGCCGCACCGATGCTTCGTTCAGGCAAGCTGAGGCTCGTCCTGCCGGAGTGGAGTCTGCCTTCGGCGGAAGTCTACGCCGTGTTCCCGTCGCGCAGTCACTTGTCGGCGAAGACGCGCGCCCTGGTCGACTTTCTTGTGGAAGCGTTCGAGTCGCATCGGATCGACGACGACGGCAACTGGTAGCGCGGAGCGGAGCCAGCGGCAGCTTGGTGCATTTGGTTGAACGGTTCATTCTGGCCATCAGCAACGCCCGAGCGTCCGTCGACTATCCGTGGAACCACCCACGTCGCGGTGTCGACTAGGATCAAGGCTTGGGCAGCTGACGCTGGCGCCGCGCCGATGTCGATCGTGGCGCGCATGGCGATGCCGCCCTCAGAACCGCTTCTCGAGCACCAGCACGTCGGCGTCGCGCTTCATCTGGAAGCGCGACAGGAAGCTGTTGCCCAGCAGCACCATGTCCATCATCGCGGGCACGATGGTGGCGTCGACGTTGTAGACCGTGACGTCGCCGACGCGCACCTCGCGCAGCGAGACGCGGTGCGCCACCACCTGGCCGTTGGCGGTGTTGACGAAGCCGCGCTCGCCCTTGGCGAAATCCAGCCCGATGCTGCGCGCCACGGCTTCGCTCAGCGCGACGTTGGTGGCGCCGGTGTCGACCACGAAGCGCACCGCGCGGCCGTTGATGGTGCCGCTGCTGACGAAGTGGCCGCCCGGCCCGGCGGCCAGCGTGATCGTCGTGCCGCCGCCGGCGCTGGCCGCGCCGCCCAGGTTGACCTGCGCGCCGCCCAGCACGAGCGTCTGGCGCTTGCCGCCGAGCTCGACCACGGTCTGGCTGCCGCTGACGCTGATGACCTTCACGCCCGACACCGTGGCGCCGGCCGCCACCGTGCGCGGCGTGCCATCGATCACCAGCAGCGCCTTGTCGCCCAGGCTGCCGCTCATCGAGACGCTCTGCGCCGCGGCCAGCACCGGCAGCAGGCCGAGCACGGCGAGCGCAGCGCGGCAGCACATGCTCAGTCCCGCAGGTTCGTGAACGAGACCGGCGCGTCCGGCACCGTCTTCTTGATGAGCTGCATCGCGAGTTGCAGGTCGTCGCGCTTGGCGCCGCTGACGCGCACCGTGTCCCCTTGGATTGCTGCCTGCACCTTCATCTTGCTCTGCTTGATCGCGCCCTGGATCTTCTTGGCGTTGTCGCTGTCGACGCCGCTCTTGACCGTCAGCGCCTGCTTGACCTTGTCGCCGCCGATCTTCTCGATCTTGGCGCTGCGGTCGAGGAAGCGGATGTCGACGCCGCGCTTGGTCAGCTTGGCCAGCAGGATGTCGGTGACCTGGCCGATCTGGAAGTCGGAGTCGGCGTGCAGGGTGATCGTCTTGTCGGCCAGTTCGGCCGCGGCCGAGCTGCCCTTGAAGTCGAAGCGCGTGCCGATTTCCTTGGCGGTCTGGTCGACGGCGTTGCGCACTTCCACCAGATTGGGCTCGATGACGGTGTCGAAACTGGGCATGCAAAAATTCTCGCATGCAAATCGAGTCGGGCGTGAGCCTGAAACCGTACAACAGCTTCGGATTGCCCGCGGTTGCGCAATCCTTGGTGCGCATCAAGAGCGATGCGGATGTGCGCCGCGTGGTCGACCACCCGGAGCTGGGCCGCGCGCCCAAGTTCATCCTCGGCGGTGGCAGCAACATCATCCTGACGCGCGACATGCCGGCCGTGGTGCTCAAGGTCGAGGTCACGGGCCGGCGCCTCGTCGAGGAGCGTGCCGACGCCTGGATCGTCGAGGCCGGCGCGGGCGAAACCTGGCACGAGCTGGTGGCCTGGACGCTGGCGCAGGGCTGGCCGGGGCTGGAGAACCTGGCGCTGATTCCCGGCACGGTGGGCGCCGCGCCGGTGCAGAACATCGGCGCCTACGGGCTGGAGCTGAAAGACCGCTTCGAGTCGCTGGACGCGGTCGACCTCGTCACCGGGCGCAGCGTCACGCTGGGGCCCGAGATCTGTGCCTTCGGCTACCGCGACAGCGTCTTCAAGCATTCGCTTGCTGGCCGCACGCTGATCACGCGCGTGCGCCTGCGCCTGCCGCGGCCCTGGCAGCCGGTGCTGGGCTACCTCGATCTCGAACGGCGCATGCGCGAGAGCGGCGTCTCCAACCCCTCGGCGCAGCAGGTGTTCGACTGGATCTGCGCGATCCGCCGCGCCAAGCTGCCCGACCCGGCGGTGATCGGCAATGCCGGCAGCTTCTTCAAGAACCCGGTGGTCACGCCCGAGCAGTGCCGCGACATCATCGGCCGCGACCCGGAGATCGTGCACTACCCCATGCCCGACGGCAGCGTGAAGCTGGCCGCCGGCTGGATGATCGACGCCTGCGGCTGGAAGGGCAAATCGGTGGGCCAGGCGGCCGTCTACGACAAGCAGGCGCTGGTGCTGGTCAACCGCGGCGGCGCCATCGGCTCGGAGGTGATGACGCTGGCGCGCGCCATCCAGGAGAGCGTCTACGGGCGCTTCGGCATCCGGCTGGAGCCGGAGCCGGTGGTGGTGTGATCCGCCTCGGTCAGAGGAAGTGGCAGACGTAGTGCAGCGTCTGCGTCACTTCGATGTCGAAGGCTGAATTGCCGGGCACGTCGAAGTTCTGGCCGCCGCGGTAGGTGGCCCAGTCGCTCGCGCCGGGCAGCTTGACGCGGCACTCGCCCTCGATCAGCTCCATGCGCTCGGGCGCGCCGGTGTTGAATTTCAGCGCCGAGGGCAGGATCACGCCGACGCTCTTCTTGCTGCCGTCGGCCAGCTCCAGGCTGTGCGAGACGCACTTGCCGTCGAAGTAGACGTTGGCGCGGGTGCGCACGGTGGCTTGCAGGCTGTCGGTCATGGCGGCGCGGGCGATGAGGGGAGCGCGGATGCTAGCGCAGCGGGCCGGGCGCGCACGAATGCACGCCGCCGGGCTTTTACCGGCTGACGCAATCGATGACGCCGGGTTGTAATCTGATGATCGCCACGCTGGCGAACCCCCCGGATCGCCATGCCCGGCCTGCTGCAACGCAACGAACGCGCCATCACCGCCGCCCAGCCCGGGCCGGAGCGGGCGCTGCTGCTGGCGCAGCGGGTGTCCTTGCTGGCGCGGCACTGGCGCGTCCATGAACTGCCGGCGGCGCTGCATGCGGCCGAAGCCGCCGTGCGCGCCGCGGCCGACGCACGCGCCGAGGCCGAGCTCGATCTCGCCCGCGGCGTGGCGCGCTACTACGGCGCCCAGGTCGAAGACGCCGCCGAGCCCATCACCCGCGCGCGCGATGCCGCGCAAGGGCTGGGCGAGCGCGGCCTGCAGGCCGAATGCGAGGCCTGGCTCGGCTGCATCGTCGGCACGCTGCAGCAGGAGCCGGCACGCTCGCTCGGCCACCTGCACGCCGCGGCGCGGCTGGGCGCGGCGCACCGTCCGCTGGCTGCCGCGCGCTCGCTCTACGTGCTCGCCACGCTCTACCAGGAAGCCGATCTGATGGAGCAGGCGGTGCGCCACTACCGGCGCGCCACGCTGATCGCCCGGCGCGAGAACGACGAGCAGCTGCTCGCCGCCGTGCACCGCTACATGACGCTCGCCCAGGTGCAGCAGGTGCGCCGCGGCCGCGCCGCCGGGCGCATGGACGACGAACTGCTCAAGCAGGCGATCGCCGCCCTGGGCAGCGGCCAGCAGCTGACGGCGGTGCTGTCGGGCGACGACAGCAGCGTGCAATCCAGCCTGCGCCTGGGCGAGATGCTGCGTGTCGCCGGCGAGCACGCGCGCGCGGTCGAGGTGTTCGAGCGCTGCGTCGACCGCGCCGCGCGCGCCGGCATGACCTGGGAGGCCACCATCGCCCGCGCCGACCACGCCGTCTGCCTGGCGCGCCTGGGCCGGCTGCTCGATGCCAACCAGGGCGGCGCCCTGGCCGAGGCCGAGCTGGAACCGGGCTTTGCCGACTACGTGCGCGCCGTCGTGCACGACTCGCTGGCCGAACTGCACGAACTGCTCGGCCGCGTGGCGCAGCGCGAGCGCCATGCCGAACTGGCGCGCGCCGCCTGGGCGTCCGACCGCGACTACTGCGCCCGGCTGCGCGCGGCGCTGCAGGCCTGCGAACCGCTCGCCGATTGAGCCCGCCCTGGATGCGCCTTGTCACCGGCGCGACAGCGCGGGGCGGGGTTCCGCCGCTGGCCGCGCCGCGGGCGCTGCGGTAGAACGCGCCCATCGTTTCTGCCGGAAGCCCTGCCGTGCCCGAAGCCACCGTCACGCGCCCGCACCACGCCATCTGGCCGCGCCGCCTGCCGCGCGAAGTGATCGCGCCGCGCACCTCGCTGTGGTTCAACCTCGAGGTCTCGGCGACGCGCTACCCCGACAAGCCGGCCTACCTGTTCTTCGGCCGCGCGCTCGGCTACCGCGAGTTGCACGACCAGGCCCTCGCCATCGCCGGCTGGCTGCAGTCGCGCGGCGTCAAGAAGGGCGACCGCGTCGCGCTGTTCATGCAGAACTGTCCGCAGTTCGTCGCCGCGCTGTACGGCATCCTGCGCGCCGACGCGGTGGTGGTGCCGGTCAACCCGATGAACCGCGCCGAGGAGTTCGGCCACTACATCACCGACCCCGAGACCCAGGTCACGATCTGCAGCGCCGATCTGGCCGGCATCGTCGCCCAGGCGAATGCCGCTCTGCCCGAGGCGCAGCGCCTGCAGCACGTGCTGGTGACGCGTTATGCCGACGCGCTGCCGGCGAGCATCGAAGCGGCCGAGGCGCCCAACGCCGCCACCGAGCAGTGGCTGCGCGTCGACCCGCCGCTGCCCGAGGCCACCGGCGGCGGCCCGGGCTGGACGCGCTGGCTCGACGCCCTGGCCGAGCGGCGCGTGCCGGGCCCGCACACGGCCGGCCCCGACGACCTCGCGCTGCTGCCCTACACCTCGGGCACCACCGGGCTGCCCAAGGGCTGCATGCACACCCACCTGACGCTGATGCACAACGCCGTCGGCGGGCAATGGGGGCACAGCGGGCCGGAGTCGGTGGCGCTGGGCGTGGTGCCGATGTTCCACATCACCGGCATGATCTACGGCGTGCTCGGCGCGGTCTTCACGGGTTGCACCACGGTGATCCTGCCGCGCTGGGATCGCGAGCTCGCCGGCCGGCTGATCTCGCGCCACCAGGTCTCGCACTGGACCTGCATCCCGACGATGATCATCGACCTGTTCGCGAGCCCGAACTACAAGAGCTTCGACCTCAGCTCGCTGCGCAACCTCAGCGGCGGCGGCGCGGCCATGCCGCAGGCAGTGGCGCAGCGCCTGCAGGACGAGTTCGGCCTGACCTTCGCCGAGGGCTACGGCCTCACCGAGACGGCCGCGCCTAGCCACGCCAACCCGCCCGAGCGCGCCAAGCTGCAGTGCCTGGGCATCCCGATCTTCGGCGTCGACTCGCGCGTGGTGGACCCGATCACGCTGCAGGAGCTGCCGGTGGGCGAGACCGGCGAGATCGTCACCCACGGGCCGATGGTCTTCAAGGGCTACTGGAAGCACCCCGAGGCCACCGAGGCGGCGTTCGTCACGCTGCCGGGCGACGCGAGCGGCAAGCGTTTTTTCCGCACCGGCGACCTCGGCCGCATGGACGAGGAGGGCTACTTCTTCCTCACCGATCGCCTCAAGCGCATGATCAACGCGAGCGGCTTCAAGGTCTGGCCGGCCGAGGTGGAGGCGCTGCTGTTCAAGCACCCGGCGGTGCAGGAGGCCTGCATCATCGCCGCGCGCGACGAGTACCGCGGCGAGACCGTCAAGGCGGTGGTGGTGCTGCGTGCCGAGGCCCGGGGCAAGACCGCGGCCGAGGACATCACCGCGTGGGCGCGCGAGCACATGGCGGCCTACAAGGTGCCGAAGATCGTCGAGTTCGTCGAGAGCCTGCCCAAGTCGGGCTCGGGCAAGGTGATGTGGCGGCTGCTGCAGGACCGCGAGGGATAGATCCGGTCATGGATCCCGTTCGGGCTGAGCTTGTCGAAGCCTGACCGAGGTGCAGCGCGAGGCCCTTCGACAGGCTCAGGGCGAACGGGGCGCCGCGAGCCGCTGCCACAGGTAGGTGAATTCGATCGCCTGCAGCGTGGCGCGCTGCTCGTTGTCGGCCGCGCCGCCGTGGCCGCCCTCGATGTTCTCGTAGTACAGCACCGGCTGGCCCAGCTCGCGCAGGCGCGCCACCATCTTGCGCGCATGGCCCGGGTGCACCCGGTCGTCGCGCGTCGAGGTGGTGAAGAGCGGCGTGGGGTAGCCGCCGTCGCGCTTCACGTTCTGGTAGGGGCTGTAGCGCGAGATCACGGCCCAGTCTTCCGGCTTGTCGGGGTTGCCGTACTCGGCCATCCAGCTCGCGCCGGCGAGCAGCTTGTGGAAGCGCTTCATGTCCAGCAGCGGCACCTGGCAGACGACGGCATTGAAGAGCTCGGGCCGCTGCACCATCACGGCGCCGACCAGCAGCCCGCCGTTGCTGCCGCCTTCGATGCCGAGCTGGCGCGCGCTGGTGATCTTGCGCCGCACCAGGTCTTCGGCGACGGCGATGAAGTCGTCGTAGCTGCGCTGTTTGTTCTCCTTGATCGCCGCCTGGTGCCAGCGCGGGCCGAACTCGCCGCCGCCGCGGATGTTGGCCACCACCAGCACGCCGCCGCGCGAATACCAGGCCGCGCCCATGCCGCGCGAATACCAGGGCTCGAGCGAGATCTGGAAGCCGCCGTAGCCGTACAGCAGCGTCGGGTTGTTGCCGTCGGCCTTGGCGCCCTTGGGCCAGACCACGAAGTAGGGCACGCGCGTGCCGTCGCGGCTCTGCGCGAAGAGCTGCTCGGCGCGCATGCCCGTGGCGTCGAAGCTGGCGGGCAGGGTCTTGAGCGTCTCGCGCCGGTCGCTGCCGGTGCGGCCGAGCAGCAGCGAATCGGGGGTGAGGAAATCGGTGTAGCTCAGCAGGTACTGCTCGGCCAGCGGGTCGTCGCGGCGCTCGCTGTCGTGCAGCGCGATCACGCCCAGGTTGCCGGGCGCGGGCGTCACCGCCACGCGGCGCACGAAGCGCCCACCGCTCTCGCGCTTCCATTCCTCCAGCGTGCCGATCACGTTGTCGTTGATGGTGACCAGCACGTGGCTGCGCGTCGTCGCGACGCCGGCCAGCGAGCGCGTCTCGGTCGGTTCAAAGAGCGGCTGGAAGCGCCGCTCGCCGCGCCGGAAGGCGGCGAAGTCGGTGGCCAGCAGCGAGCCCTTGGCGAATACCCGCTCGCCGGCGCGGTAGTCGCTGCGCAGCTCGAGCAGCAGCGTATCGCCGGCGACGCCGGCGCTGTGCAGGAAGCTGATGCGCGCATCGTCGGGCACGTCCAGGCGCACCAGCTGCTCGCCTTCGAGCAGGAAGGTTTGCTGGCGGTAGAAATCCAGCGCGCGCACGATCAGGGTGCGCTCGAAACCGGGCGTGTGGTCGACGCTGGCGCCGACCCAGGTGTCTTCGGCGCGGCCTTCGAAGATCGTCGTCGCGTCGGCCAGCGGCGTGCCGCGCTTCCAGCGCTTGAGCACGCGCGGGTAGCCCGAATCGGTCATGGAGCCGGGGCCGAAGTCGGTGCCGACGATGAGCGTGTCGGCGTCGATCCAGGCCACGTCCGTCTTGGCTTCCGGCAGCGCGAAGCCGCCGTCGACGAAGCGCTTGGCCACGGTGTCGAACTCGCGGATCACCTTGGCGTCGGCGCCGCCGCGCGACAGCAAGACCAGGCAGCGCCGGTAGTCGGGCCCCAGGCACTCGGCGCCGCCCCAGACCCAGTTCTCCTTCTCCGCCGCGCCCAGCGCGTCGAGGTCGATCACCGTCTCCCACTGCGGCCGGGCCTTGCGGTACTCGGCCAGCGAGGTGCGGCGCCACAGGCCGCGCTTGTGATCGGCGTCCTGCCAGAGGTTGTAGAGCCAGTCGCCGCGGCGCGCGACCATGGGGATGCGGTCGCGCGAGTTCAGCACGTCGAGCAGCCGAGCGCGCGTGGGCGCGAAGTCCTCGCGCGCGGCGATCAGTTTCAGCGTCTCGGCATTGCGCTCGCGCACCCAGGCGAGCGCCTTGTCGCCCTGCACGTCTTCCAGCCAGAGGTAGGGGTCGTCGGGGGTGGGGGCGTCGGCGGGCATGGCGAGGGAAGGCAGGGCGGCGGCCGCGGCGCACAGCAGCCAGGCGGCGAGGGAGCGCGGGTGCATCGTCCGCATCGTCAGGCGAGCAGCGACTGCACTTCGGGATGCCGGCGCATGTAGGCCTGCACGTAGGAGCACAGCGGCCGCACCTTGAGGCCCTGCTCGCGCGCATGGGCGAGCGCGGCGCGCACCAGCTCGGCGGCGATGCCCTGGCCCTCCAGCTCGGGCGCCACCTCGGTGTGCGTGATGGCCATGACGCCCTCGCGCAGGCGGTAGTCGCACAGGCACAGGTGGCCGTGCACCTGGGTGAAGAAGCGGCCCGCCTTGGCGTCGTGCTCGATCGTGATGCTCATCGTCGACGTCCTTTCGCAAGGAGAAGGGATCAGGTTTCGAGCCGGCGCGGCGTGATCTCGACCGAGCGTTCGCCGTCGCCCACCCAGCAGGTGCCGTCCTGGATGCTCACCTGCAGGTCCATGGTACGTTGAGCGAGCGCCGCCAGCGCCTGGCTCTGCGCAGCATCCACCTGCCAGACGCGGATGTTTCCCGCGCGGGCGATCTTGCCGGCGATGCCGCTCCACCAGATCGGCGTGCTGGCGGCGTAGGCATAGACGCTCACCTGGTCGGCCCGGCCGGCGGCGCGCAGCAGGCGCTTGTCGTCGGGCTGGCCGACCTCGATCCAGTGGCGGATGCGGCCGGTGAGGTCGCGGTGCCAGAGATCGGGCTCGTCGGTGTCCGACAGGCCCTTGCCGAACTCGAGCATGCCGTCGCGGTCGTCGGCCGGCACGTTCAGCGCGAAGGCCAGCACGCGCATCAGCAGGCGCTCGTCGGTTTCGGAAGGGTGGCGCGCCAGGGTCAGCGCGTGGTCGGCGTAGAGGCCGCGGTCCATGTCGGCGAGCGACAGGCGGGCTTTGAAGATCGTGGCCTTGAGTGCCATGGGCGGCGTGCGAGCGGCGCAAAGCCGCGATTATGAGCAGGGCGGCGGCGCACAATCATCGCCATGCATCCGACCGCATCCTCCACCGCGCTGCCCGCCGTGCCGCCCGACGACGCCGCCGAGCGCTTCGGCCGCCCCGAGCGCGGCTGGCGCCTCGCCTTGTACCGCGTCATCTTCGAATCCGACACGCGTGTCGGCCGCGCCTTCGACGTGGCGCTGCTCTGGCTGATCGTGGCCAGCGTGGTCGTCGTCGTGCTCGACAGCGTGGAATCCATCGGCGGCCGCGCCGGCCGCGTATTCGATCTGCTCGAGTGGGGCTGCACGATCGTCTTCACGCTCGAATACCTGGCGCGGCTGGCCTGCGTGCGCCGGCCCTGGCGCTATGCCGCCAGCCTGCTGGGCGCGATCGACCTGCTCGCCGTGCTGCCCACCTGGCTGGCGCTGTTCGCGCCCGAGCTGCACGCGCTGATCGACGTGCGCGTGCTGCGCCTGCTGCGCATCTTCCGCATCTTCAAGATGGGCGCCTACGTGGCCGAGTACGGCGCGCTCGGCGCCGCGCTGGCCGCCAGCCGGCGCAAGATCGCGGTATTCCTGTCCTTCGTGATGATGGTGGTGCTGGTGATGGGCACGCTGATGTACGTGATCGAGGGCGCGGCCAACGGCTACACCAGCATCCCGGTCGGCATCTACTGGGCGATCACGACCATGACCACGGTGGGCTTCGGCGACATCACGCCCAAGACCGACCTGGGGCGCGCCGTCGCCTCGGTGATGATGCTGCTCGGCTGGGGCATCCTGGCCGTGCCGACCGGCATCGTCAGCGCCGAGTTCACCGCCCAGCGCTTTCGCCGCGAGGAGGCGATGCGCCGCTGCGAGCACTGCGGCTGCAAGGGGCACGAGGCCGCGGCGCGCTTCTGCCGCGAGTGCGGCGCGGCGCTGGGCTGAGCCTCAGCGCTTCTCGGCCGGCTCGGCCAGCCCGGGCATGCGGCCCGCCTCCAGCGTGCGGCCCTCGCGCGCGCTGCGCTGGCCGAGTTCGATGAGCGCCATCACGGCGATGGCCTGCTCGGGTGGCACCGGGTTGGCGCCTTGCCCGCGCAGCGCGTCGCGCAGCGCGGCGTAGAAGGCGCCCTGGCAGCCGCGCTGCAGCGGCCAGGGTTCGCTCTGCAATGCCTCGCCCGCGGGGCGGGTGAGGCGGCTCTCGTTCGCATCGACGCCCCAGCCCGCCGGCGGCGGCCAGCTCGGGCGCGCGCCGGCCTTGAGCGCGTCTTCCTGCGGATCCAGCCCCCACTTGAGCCAGGAGCCGCCCGTGCCGTGCACCGCGAAGCGCGGCGCCGGCGCGGCGGCCAGCATGCTGGCGCGCAGCACGGCGCGGCGCTGCGGCCAGGTCAGAAGCGCCTGGAACCAGTCGTCGGCCAGGCCGCCGTCGCGCAGCGTGGCCGCATCGAGCCTGATGCTGTCGGGCCAGCCGAACAGCTGCAGCGCCTGGTCGAGCAGGTGCGGGCCGAGGTCGAACCACAGCCCGGCGCCGGGCGCGGCCGATTCGCGCCAGCGCGCGCGCACCGTCGGCCGGAAGCGATCGAAGGCCGATTCGAGATGGGCGATGCGGCCCAGCGTGCCGCGCTCGACCAGTTCGCGCAGGGTCAGGAAATCGCCGTCCCAGCGCCGGTTGTGGAACACCGCGAGCACCCGGCCGCGTGCGCGTGCCAGCGCGCCGAGCTCGCGCGCCTCGGCCAGCGTGAGCGTGAAGGGCTTGTCGACCACCACGTGGCGGCCCTCGGCCAGCGCCGCGCGGGCGAGCGGAAAGTGGCTGTCGTTCGGGCTGGCGATCACCACCAGGTCGAGGTCGGCGCGGCGCAGCAGCGCCTGGGGGTCGGCCAGCACCTCGGCTTGGGGCCAGTCGGCGTGCACGCGCGCCGCGTCGCGGCTGGCCACCGCGGCCAGCACCAGCCCGGGCACGCCGGCGATCAGCGGCGCGTGGAAGGTCTTGCCGGCGTAGCCGTAGCCGATCAGGCCGACGCGCAGGGCGGAGGGGGTCATCGTGCGCTCAGGGCGGGGAAGGCCCCCGATTGTGGACGCGTGCGCCGATGGCATCATGCGCGGCCTGATCCGACCCGCTCGAACCGCCCATGATCCGCCCCGCCGCCTGCCTGCTCACCCTGGTCGTCGCCCTGAGCACCGCCCATGCCGCCAACGAGAAGCTGCGCATCGGCGTATTCGGCAGCGGCAGCGGCAAGGGCAGCGGCCCGCTGCTGAGCAAGACCGAGCTGCGCGAGTGCCTGGCGATCGAGTCGCGCGTGGTGAGGGCTTCCGACGGCATGGCCAGCGAGCGTGGCCAGCTCGAAGGCGAGAAGGCCGAGCTGGTGCGCCAGGGCGAGGTGCTCAAGGCCGAGCTGGAAGCGCTGGATCGCACCAATGTCGAGGCGATCGAGGCGCACGTCGCCCGCGCCAAGGCGCGCGACCAGGCGATCGAAGCCTTCGGGGCCCGCAGCGACGCCTTCAACGCCCGGGTCGGCGCGCTCGATGCGGATCGTGCCGCCTTCCGCCAGCGCTGCGACAATCGACGTTTCGACCAGGGCGACCTCGAGGCGATCCGCAAGGAGAAGTAATGCCCGCGTCGCCTAAGCTCCACTTCAGTCTGGGCGGCTAGAGTCAGCCGCGCCGGCCCGCCATCGTGCTCGTCTTGGACAAATCCTCCCCCCGTCTCGCGCTCGCCGCGCCCCTGTTCATCGCCTTCCTGGCCGTCAGCACGCTGACGCGGCTCGGGCTGGTGCTGTTCAACGCCGATGCCGGGTTGTTCGAGCCGCTGCGGCTCGCGCCGGCGCTCGCGCTCGGCTTCGGCTACGACCTCGCCGTGGCGCTGTGGTGGTGCCTGCCGCTGGTGCTGCTGGGCTGGTTCTGGCCGGCACTGAGGGCGCGCCGCGCGCTCGGCGTGGTGGCGCTGCTGCTGAGCGCGGCGCTGCTGGCCGGGCTGATCTTCGTGAGCGTCTCCGAATTCGTGTTCTGGAACGAGTTCGCCTCGCGCTTCAACTTCATCGCCGTCGACTACCTCGTCTACACGCGCGAGGTGGTGGGCAACATCCGCGAGTCCTACGCACTCGGGCCGATGTTCGCCGGCATAGCCGCGGCGACATTGGTGCTGGCCGCGCTGCTGGCGCGGCCGCTGCGCCGCACGGCGGCGCGCGAGGCGCCCGGCTTCGGGCGCCGCTCGCTGCTCGCGCTGGCCTACGTGGGCGGCGCGGTGGCCGTCACCGCCGGTGTATCCACCGGCTGGAAGGACAGCCTGGGCCAGCCGCAGCTGGTGCAGGTGGCCGGCAACGGCGTGTGGGAGTTCTTCCACGCGCTGCGCTACAACCAGATCGACTACCAGCGCTTCTACGCCACGCTGCCGCAGGCGAAGGTCGAGGCGATCCTGCACAAGCGCTTCGGCCACGCGGCGCGCTACCGGCTCACGCCGGCGCCCGACATGCCGATCCGCCGCGAGGTGCTGCCCGGCGGAGCGCGCCGCGATCTGAACGTGGTGATGGTGTCCATCGAGAGCCTGGGCGCCGAGTTCATCGAGAGCCTGGGCGGCGCCAAGGGCCTGACGCCGCGCCTCGAGCAGCTCGCGCGCGAGGGCCTGTTCTTCACGCAGATGTACGCCACCGGCACGCGCACCGTGCGCGGGCTGGAGGCGCTGACCCTGTCGGTGCCGCCCACGCCCGGCCACGCCGTGCCCATGCGGCCGAACAACAGCGGGCTGTTCACGCTCGGCGGCGTGCTCGAGGCGCAAGGCTGGGAGTCGCTCTACATCTACGGCGGCTACAGCTATTTCGACAACATGGCGAGCTTCTTCGGCGGCAACGGCTACACCGTGATCGACCGCCGCGCCATCGACAAGCAGGACATCCACCATGAGAACATCTGGGGCGTGGCCGACGAGGACCTGTTCGACCTGGCGCTGCGCGAGATCGACGCGCGCGCGGCCGACGGCAAGCGCGTATTCGCGCACGTGATGACCACCTCCAACCACCGCCCCTTCACCTACCCGGAGGGCCGCATCGACATCCCCTCGGGCAGCGGCCGCGACGGCGCGGTGAAATACACCGACTACGCCATCGGCCGCTTCGTCGACAAGGCGCGCGAGCGGCCCTGGTTCGGCAAGACGATCTTCGTCTTCGTGGCCGACCACACCTCGATCGCACGCGGGCGCAGCGACCTGCCGATGGAGCGCTTCCACATCCCCATGGTGGTGTGGGCGCCGGGGCTGGTCGAGCCGGCCAGGGTCGACGCGCTGGCCTCGCAGATCGACGTGGCGCCGACGCTGCTGGGCCTGCTCGACCTGCGCTACGTCTCCGAGTTCTTCGGCCGCGACGTGCTGCACGACAGCGACGTGCCGGCGTCGCTGTTCATGGCCAACTACCAGACGGTGGGCTATGTCGGCGCCGGCGAGCAGGTGGAGCTGCGGCCCAAGCGCGCCACCAAGGTGATCGCGCTGGCCGGCCAGCAGGAGGGCGAGGAGGCCCGCGAGCACGACGCGCTCGAGGAAGGCATCGCCTTCTACCAGGCGGCGGCCGAGCGTTTCTCGGCCCGCCGCGCCGAATCGCAGCAGGCTGCACGCTAAGGGGCTCACTCCTAGAATCGCGGCTTCTCCATCCGAGAAGCCCGCCATGTCGACTGCCACCAGCAACCCGCTGCTGCAGCCCTGGGACACCCCCTTCGGTCTGCCGCCGTTCGATCGCATCCGCGCCGAGCACTTCGCTCCGGCCTTCGAGGCCGCGCGCGCCGCGCACCTCGCCGAGCTCGACGCCATCGCGGCGCAGCGCGAGGCCCCCAGCTTCGAGAACACCATCGCCGCGCTCGACCGCAGCGGGCGCCTCTACTGGCGCATCGAGGGCGTGTTCCACAACCTCGCCGCGAGCGACACCTCGCCAGCGCTGCAGCAGGCCGAGCGTGAGCTCGCGCCGCAGCTGGCGGCGCACCAGAACGCGATCTACATGCACCGCGGCCTGTTCGAGCGCATCGCCGCGCTGCACGCCCGCCGTGACGAACTCGGCCTGACGCCCGAGCAGCGCCGAGCGCTGGAGCGCTTCCACTTCGACTTCGTGCGCGCCGGCGCGCTGCTGACCGACCAGGCGCAGCAGCGCTACGCGCGGGTGACGGAGCGCCTGGCCGAGCTCACCACCCGCTTCGGCCAGAACGTGCTGGCCGACGAGGCCGCCTTCCGGCTCGAGCTGCGCAGCGAGGCCGAGCTCGCCGGCCTGCCCGAATTCGTGCGCGCCGCGGCGCGCCAGGCGGCGGCCGATCGCGGCATTGCCGATGCCCACGTGATCACGCTGTCGCGCTCGCTGATCGTGCCCTTCCTGACCTTCAGCGAGCGGCGCGACCTGCGCGAGCAGGCCTGGCGCGCCTGGACCCGCCGCGGCGAGCACGAAGGCGCGCACGACAACCGGCCGGTGGCGCGCGAGATCCTCGCGCTGCGCCACGAGCAGGCGCGCGCGCATGGCTACGCCTGCTACGCCGACTACGCGCTGGCCGACACCATGGCCGGCACGCGCGACGCGGTGGGCCGGCTGCTCGATCAGGTGTGGACGCGCGCCGTCGGCCGCGTCGAGCAGGAGCGCGAGGCGCTGCGCTCGCTGCAGCTGTCGCGCGGCGAGTCGCACACGATCGAGGCCTGGGACTGGCGCTGGTACGCCGAGAAGGTGCGCGCGCTGCGCTACGAACTCGACGAGGCCGAGATCAAGCCTTACTTCCCGCTCGAGCGCATGGTCGACGCGGTGTTCGACTGCGCGCGCCAGCTCTTCGGGCTCGAGTTTCTGCTGCGCCCCGAACTGCGCGCCTACCACCCCGACGTCAAGGTCTACGAGGTGCGCGGCCGCGACGGCGCGCACGTCGGCATCTTCCTGCACGACAACTTCGCGCGCGCCAGCAAGCGCAGCGGCGCGTGGATGAGCAACTACCGCCAGCAGTCGCGCAACGTCGCCGGCGGCGGCGCGATCTCGCCCATCGTCGTCAACAACAACAACTTCGCCAAGGGCGCAGCGGGCGCGCCGACGCTGCTGGGCTTCGACGACGCGCGCACGCTGTTCCATGAGTTCGGCCACGGCCTGCATGGGCTGCTGTCGAGCGTGACCTACGAGCGCCTGTCGGGCACCAACGTGCTGCGCGACTTCGTCGAGCTGCCCTCGCAGCTGTTCGAGCACTGGCTCACCGAGCCGGCGGTGCTGAAGAAGCACGCGCGCCATGTCGAGACCGGCGAGCCGATTCCCGATGCGTTGGTGGCGCGGCTGCACGCCGCGCGCAAGTTCAACCAGGGCTACGAGACGGTGCGCTACACCGCCTCGGCGCTGGTCGACATGGCGGTGCATTCGATGGAGTCGAGCGAGGGGCCGGACATCGTCGCCGCCGAACGCGCGGTGCTCGAGCGCATCGGGCTGCCGCCCGGCGTGGGCATGAACCACCGGCTGCCGCATTTCCAGCACCTGTTCTCGAGCTCCAGCTACGCGGCCGGCTACTACGTCTACCTGTGGGCCGAGGTGCTCGATGCCGACGGCTTCGACGCCTTCGCCGAGGCCGGCGACCCGTTCGATCCGGCGGTGGCGCAGCGGCTGCAGCAGTTCATCTACTCGGCCGGCGATTCGCTCGAGCCGCGCTCGGCCTACCGCGCCTTCCGCGGCCGCGAGGCCACGGTCGATCCGATGCTGCGCAAGAAGGGGCTGGTGGGCGAAGAGGCCTGAGAAGGCTCAGGCCGGCGGGAAACGCGCCTCCAGCGCGCCGAGGAAGCTGCGGAAGTCGATCGGCTTGGTCCAGTAGTCGTCGAAGCCGGCGGCGCGCGCGCGCGCGATGTCCTCGGGCATCGCGTTGGCCGACAGCGCCACGCAGGGGATGTCCGCCGTCTCCGGCTGTGCGCGCAGGCGGCGCAGCACCTCGTAGCCGTCGAAGTCGGGCAGTTGCATGTCGACCAGCACGAGATCCGGGCGCAGCGCCGCGGCGCGCGCCACGCCTTCGCTGCCGCTGCCCTCGCTGTGGATGCTCAGGCCCGAGAGGCCGCGCACGATCTCCTCGACCAGCATCACGTTGACCGGGTTGTCCTCGATGTAGAGCAGCTGGCCGCGCGGCGCGGCGATGGGCGCGGGCGCGGTGTTCGGCGGCTCGGGCGCGGGCACGAAGGGCATGGCGGGGTCGGCCGCCGGCAGGGTCACGTCGAAGCGGCTGCCGATGCCCGGCGTGCTGCTCACCGCGATCGTGCCGCCCATGCTGGTCACCAGGGTCTTCACGATCGTCATGCCGATGCCGGTGCCCTCGATGCCCTCGCGCTCGGCGCCGAGGCGGTCGAAGGGCTCGAACAGGCGCTCGAGCTGCGCGCCGCTCATGCCGCGCCCGCTGTCGACGACGCTGAGCGTCACGCTGGCGCCGTCGCTGCGGCCCGAGACGCGCACCTCGCCGCCGGGGCGGTTGTACTTGATCGCGTTGGTCAGCAGGTTCACCAGCACCTGCAGCGCGCGCGTGCGGTCGGCCAGCGCGCAGCCGGCGATGGGCTCGCGCAGCAGGCGCACGCCGTGGCGCTGCGCCAGCTCGGCAACCAGCGGCAGGGCCTGGCCGGCAAGCGCGCCCAGATCCAGCGGCTGCGGCTGCAGGCGCAGGTCGCCGGCTTCCATGCGCGAGAGGTCGAGCACGCCGTCGATCAGCGAGAGCAGGTGCTCCCCGGCGGCGCGGATGTGGCCGAGCTTGGTGAGACGCGCCGGATCGTCGTCCTCGAACTGCAGCAGCTGCGTGAAGCCGAGCACGGCGTTCAGCGGCGTGCGCAGCTCATGGCTCATGCGCGCGAGGAACTGCGACTTGGCCTGGCTGGAACGTTCGGCCACCGCCGTGGCCTCGCGCGCCGCCTGCGCCTCGCGCGCGTCGGTGACGTCCCAGTTGACGCCGATGCGGCGCAGCGTGCGGCCGCGCTCGTCGGTGAAGGCGATCGAGCGCGAGGCCAGCCAGCGCACGCGGCCGTCGGGCAGCTGGATGCGGAATTCGTACTGCGCCACCTGCGCGCCGGAGGATGCACCGGGCACGGCGTCGAGCGTGCGCTCGCGGTCGTCGGGGTGCACCAGCGCCAGTCGCTCGCGGCGCGACGGCGGCCGGGCCGCGGGCCGCAGCTCGCGCAGGCGGAACATCTGCTCGTCCCAGCGTTCGATGCCGGTCTCGAAATCCACCTCCCAGGTGCCGATGCCGGCGCTGCGTGCGGCCAGCGCGGCGCGCTCGTCGGCGCTGCGCAGCGCCAGCTCGGCGAGGCGGCGCTCGGTGATGTCGATGGTGACGCCGAATACCAGCCGGCGGCCGTCGATCTCCTCCGGCCGCGCCCGGCTGACCAGCCAGCGCACGCTGCCGTCCGGGCGCACGATGCGGAACTCGCGCTCCTGCATGCTCCCGGCCTGGCGCAGCATCATGCGCGGCGCGAGGCGCATGCGCTCGCGGTCGTCGGGGTGGATGATGCTCGACGCCCACTCATCCATCGTCGGCGTGCCGAGCGCAGGGTCGCGCCCGGCCAGCTCGAACATCTGCGCGTTCCAATGGCCCTGGCCGCTGAGCGGGTCGCGCCACCACAGGCCGATCTGGGCCGATTCGGCCGCCAGCTCCAGCCGCCGCTCGAGCTCGGCCGATTGGCGGCGCTGCTCGACCTGCTCGGTGATGTCCAGGCCGACGCCGAGGAAGGCGATCGGCGTGCCGTCGGGGGCGCGCTGCACCACGCGCCGCGTCAGCACGTGGCGCCAGCTGCCGTCGCTGCGGCGGTAGCGCGCCTGCATGTCGGTCGGCCGGTCGCTGGCCAGCGCGCGTTCGGCCGAGGCCCGCACCTCGGGCAGGTCGTCCGGATGGATGTAGCTGCGCACCTCCTCGATGGGCATGCCCTCGGGCCGCGGCGCAATGCCCAGCGTCACGTAGGCGCGGTCGTTGTAGTGCATGAGGCCGCTTTGCAGGTCGTGGCGCCAGATCGCGATGTCGGCCAGCTCGACGGCGAGCTGCAGCTGCGCGCTGGCGTCGCCGAGCGAGCGTGCCAGTTCGTAGACCTCCGTGTCGTCCATCATCACGCCGACGATGCGCTCGGCTTGGCCGTCGGCGCCGGCCTTCACCTCCCACTGCGAATGGATGCGGCGCATCGAGCCGTCGGGCTGCACCACACGGTAGTGCTGCGAGTGGCGGCCCAGCGTGTTCAGGGAGTTCGCGTAGGCGCCCGTGAAGTGATCCTCCGGGTGGACGTAGCGGGTTGCCTCGGCGTAGCCGGGCGTGCCCTGGGCTGGGTCGAGCCCCCAGAACGCGAACACGTGGCGATCCCAGCGCCCCTGGCCGGTTGCGAGGTCGCGTTCCCAGAGGCCGACGCGGCCGAACTCCTGCGCGATGTCGAGCAGCTCCTTCAGGCGTTCGGCCTCGTGCTGCGCGCTGCGGTCCGCGAGCTGCCAGGCCGTGCCTTCGGCCACCGCCCGCACATGCACCGCGAACCAGCCGTCGCCGATGGCGATGTGCTCGCCCGGATGCGCCGGCGGCGCGAGCAGCAGCGGCGCGGGCAGGCCGCGGCCGAAGCGCTGCTCGAAGGCTGCGTTGCACCAGATGACCGCGCCGGCGTCATCGGTGATCGCAAGCAGCTCGGGTGATGCGGCTGCCCACTCGGCGAGGGTCTGCGGGGAAGGGCTTGGTGGGGCGGCGCTCACCCGCCAAGTCTAATCAGCCGCCGAGCTGAAGCACCAGCTTGCCGAAGTTCGCGCCGCTGAAGAGCTTGAGCAATGCGGCCGGGAAGTTCGCCAGCCCGTGCACCACGTCTTCGCGGCTCTTCATGCGCCCGTCCTTCAGGTAGCCGGCCATCTCGGCCACGGCGAGCGGGTAGCGGTCGGCGTAGTCGAACACCACCATGCCTTCCATGCGCGCGCGGTTGACCAGCAGCGAGAGGTAGTTCTTCGGCCCCTGCACGGGCGTGGTGTTGTTGTACTGGCTGATGGCGCCGCAGACGACGATGCGTGCCTTGCGGTTGATGCGCGTGAGCACGGTGTCGAGGATCTCGCCGCCGACGTTGTCGAAGTAGATGTCGACGCCGTCCGGGCAATGCTGCCTGAGGCCGTCGCGCACGCTGCCGTTCTTGTAGTCGATGCAGGCGTCGAAGCCGAGCTCCTCGACCACCCAGCGGCACTTGTCCGGCCCGCCGGCGATGCCGACCGCGCGGCAGCCCTTGATCTTCGCGAGCTGGCCGACGGTCTGGCCCACCGCGCCCGCGGCGCCCGACACCACCACGGTCTCGCCGGCACGCGGCTGGCCGACCTCCATCAGCCCGAAATAGCCGGTCATGCCCGGCATGCCCAGCACGTTGAGCCACTGCGTCTGGCTGCCCAGGCGCGTGTCGATGCGCACCAGGCCGCTGCGCTGGATCTGCGCGGCCGGAATCAGGCAGTACTCCTGCACGCCCAGCGTCGCGCTTACCTGGTCGCCCACCGCGAAGGCGGGGTTCTGCGAGGCCACCACCACGCCGATGCCGCCGGCGCGCATCACCTCGCCGATGCCCACCGGGGCGATGTAGCTCTTGCCCTCGTTCATCCAGCCGCGCATGGCGGGGTCGAGCGAGAGATGCGTGCTGCGCACCAGCACGCCGCCGTCGGCCGGCAGGATCACCGGCTCCTCAGTGAACGACCAGTCGCTGTCCTTGGGCAGGCCCACGGGGCGGGCGGCGAGGCGGATCTGGTGGTTGGTCGCGCTGGCCAGGTCGGTGCTCATGGCATCACTCCGTCGAGGAAGAAACGAAAAGGCCGCGGACGAAGCCGCGGCCTGGTGCTTGCAGGCCCGAAGGCCGGCGCAAGGTTCAGAGCGGGCGGATGTTGGCCGCCTGCAGGCCCTTCTGGCCTTGCTTGACTTCGAATTCGACGCGCTGGTTTTCCTGCAGCGTCTTGAAGCCGGTGCCCTGGATGTCGCGGAAGTGGGCGAAGAGGTCGGCGCCGCCGGCGTCTTGCGCGATGAAGCCGTAGCCCTTGGCTTCGTTGAACCACTTCACGGTACCGGTCTGGGTCGTCATGGACGGGATCCTATCTATCAATCAATGAGGTCGAAAAGCGCCGCAGTGCCGGCGCGCTCAGCACACTCAAGCAACGAGCAGGGGATTTCGATCGAGGCCGACTGCGCGTTGCGCAGTGGAAGGAGCGGAGATCACGAACGATCGATGACTTGCGTAGAACTGTGGGCGCTAATGTACACGAGCAGCCTGCGCGCGCCGGGGCGATTCGTGACCGGCGCCACAGTGTTCACCCGGATGTGACAAGCTCGCAACTCGTTCCGATCGGGCGCCCAACATGCCACTGCAGCTTTCCATCCTCGACCAATCCGTCGCCCTGGCCGGGCAGGGCGAGGACGCCGCCATCCGCGACACGCTGGCGCTCGCCGAACATGCCGAGGCGCTCGGCTACGCGCGCTTCTGGCTGAGCGAGCACCACGGCCTGCCGACCATCGTCGGCAGCGCGCCCGAGATCCTGATGGCGGCGGTGGCGGCGCGCACGCGGCGCATCCGCATCGGCAGCGCCGGCGTGATGCTGCCGCACTACAGCGCGCTCAAGGTGGCCGAGCAGTTCCGCGTGCTGGAGGCGCTCGCGCCCGGGCGCATCGATCTCGGCGTGGGCCGCGCGCCGGGCGGCGACATGCGCATCGCCCAGGCGCTCAACCCGAACGCCTACGGTGCGGCCGAGCATTTCCCCGAGCAGGTGCGCGATCTGCAGGCCTGGACCTCGTTGCCGGCGCACCGCGGGCTGGCGGCGCATCCGCATGGCGCGCACGCGCCGCAGCTGTGGATGCTCGGCAGCTCCGACTACGGCGCGCAGCTGGCCGCGCACCTCGGCCTGCCCTATGCCTTCGCCTACTTCTTCATGGACGGGCAGGGCGTCGAGCGCGCGCTCGAGCTCTACCGCACGCTCTACCAGCCGAGCGAACGGCACCCGCGGCCGCAGGCCACGATCTGCGTCTGGGCGCTCGCCGCCGAGCGTGCCGAGGAAGCGCAGCACCATGCGCTGAGCCGCGATCACTGGCGCCTGGCGCGTGCGCGCGGCCAGCTCGGGCCGCTGCAGGACCCAGACGCCATCGCCGAACGCGGCTTCGCCCCCGAGGATGCGCCGGCGCTGGATGCGATGCGCGCCAAGGCCTTCGTCGGCGAAGCGGCCGAGGTGGCGCAGCGCCTGCGTCGCCTGGCCGCGTCGCTCGAGCTCGACGAGCTGGTGATCAACACCTGGGCCTTCCGCCCCGAGGTGCGGCGGCGCTCGTATGCGCTGCTGGCGCGCGAGTTCGGACTCGAGGCGCAGGGGGCCCGATGAACCAGATCGACTTCGCGCTGCGCGGCGAGTTCATCACCCTCGATGCCTTGCTCAAGGCCACCGGGCTGGCCGGCAGCGGCGGGGCCGCCAAGGCGATGGTGGCCGAGGGCCGCGTGCAGGTGGACGGGCGCGAGGAACTGCGCAAGACCTGCAAGATCCGCGCAGGCCAGGTGGTGGCCGTGGCCGGCACGCGCGTGCGCGTCGCGGCCGGCCCCGTGGCGACGGATGCTTGTATGTTCAGACCAGGCCAGAACGGTAGAGTCTGGTCGCCGATGAGGCGGCCAGACCGGCCCGTGTAGCTTGGAACGTGCTGGGGCGATCGAGCCCGTGACTGAGTAAAGAGCGCACGGCCG
>JAGOAS010000006.1 GCA_017983795.1 Piscinibacter sp. | reverse complement strand
TCGACGCCGTCGAAGCCGTGCTCACCACCGGCATCGCGTCTCTCGAAGCCAACCCACCCCGAACCCAGTCAATGACCGGGTTCAAGTGGATAACTTCTATATCATTGAACGCGACTTAGTATGAGTCGCCCGCTTGACGGTTCGCAAGCGCTGGCATCGGCCGGCGCCGAAGAATCGCGGCCACGCTCGACCAGGAGGAGGCAGGCGTGGACGAGGAGAGCGTGGATGCGCGCGGCCGACTGGCGACCCTGCCGCTGTTCGGCGGCATGACGAAGGCCGAACTGGATCGCCTGGCCCGGGGTTGCCAGCTGCGCCGGCTGGCCGTCAACGAGATGGTGTTCCGGGTCGGCGAGCCCTGCCGCGTGCTTCACGTGGCGCTGGAGGGGCAGATCAAGCTCTTCGCGGGTTCGTCGTCCGGGCAGGAGAAGGTGATCGAGCTGATCGGCCCCGGCCACAGCTTCGCCGAGGCGATGATGTTCAGCGAGCGCCCTTATTACTTCAATGCGCAGGCGCTGGCGCCGACGCTGCTGCTGACGGTGCCCAAGGCCAACGTGCTGGCGGGCATCTCGCGCGACTGCCGCTTCGCGATGCGCATGCTGGCCGGCTTGTCGTCGCGGCTGCAAGGCCTGCTGCAGGACGTGACCGCCTATGCGCTGCACAGCGGGCCGCAGCGCGTGATCGGCTACCTGCTGCGCGACCACGACGCCGCGGTGCATCCCGATCCGATCACCGTGCCGCTGCCGGTCAGCAAGGCGACCATCGCCTCGCGCCTGAACCTGACGCCCGAGTATTTCTCGCGCGTGCTGCACGAACTCCAAGCGGCCGAACTGATCGAGGTGGGCCGCAACGAGGTGCGCATCCGCGACGCGGGTTTGCTCAGGCGAGCGGCGCGGGCGCCGTCGGCGCGCTCAGGCGGCCGCGTGCGGCCGGCCCGCTCGCCGCTGCCGGCACGCTGATCAGCGCGGGCAGCGCCTCGGGCGACTCGTCTTCTTCCAGCTCGGGCAGCAGCGTCGTCGCGTGCTCGTGCACGCCGAGCGCGCGGCTGAGCAGCCAGCTCGCGCCGATGAACAGGCCGACCGCGCCGACGCTGCCGGCCGCGATCAGCGCGCCGAGCGCCCACGGCGTGAAGACGAAGCCCATGCCGACGCCGGCGGCCAACGCCACCCAGGCCGCGCGCAGGCGGCCGTTGGCTTCGAGCAGGCGGGTCACCGCGGCCAGGTAGGACGTGAGGAATACGCCCATCAGCAGCAGCTGGAGGGACTGCAGGGCCGGCGGTTGTTGTTCGAGCGCGGTGAAGGGGTTCATGTCAGCATGCGATGGCGATGGACGCTTCACGCATGGCGATCAGCATGCTGCAGTTACAAGCACTTTGGTCAGTGCAGTAACACAGTCCCTTCATCCGCGTGGTTCAGATCACGCGGCTGTGTCGGCTTTCAGCCTCCGCCGCACTCCGCGTTGGGCGCCATCCTGGCCAGGTTGGCCTGGATCTGCTCGGGCGTCAGATCCTGCACATGCGTCGCCACCGACCAGTGGTGGCCGAACGGATCACGCAGCTGGCCGTAGCGGTCACCCCAGAACATGTCCTGCGCCGGCATCGTGAGCGTGGCGCCGGCACGCTGCGCCTGGGCCATGGTCGCGTCGACGTCGTTCACGTACAGGTGGATGGTGACGGGCGAGCCCTTCAGCGCCTTCGGATCGAGTGCGCTCATCTGCGGGAAGGCGTCGACCAGCATCAGCGCCGAGTCGCCGATGCGCAGCATCGCGTGCATCAGCTTGCCGTCGGGCGTGGGCAGGCGCACGCACTCGACGGCGCCGAAGGCGGCCTTGTAGAAGTCGATCGCGGCGGCGGCGCCGTCGCACACGAGGTGCGGCGTCAGCGAATGCATGCCTTCGGGAATGGGGCGCGGCTGGGTGCTCATGGCGGGTCTCCGGGTTGAGAACGGATCGGCGGAAGTGCCACCACGACGACGAACGGGAGAGGCGGCTTTCGACACGCCGCACAATCCTGCCCCATGAAGACCCTGGACACCACACGCATCGACGACGTGCGCATCGGCGCCGTGCGCCCGCTGATCAACCCCGCGCTGCTGCAGGAGCGCGTGCCGCTGCAGGACGACACGCTGGCGCTGGTCGAAGCCAGCCGCGCCGCCATCGCCGACGTGCTGCACGGCCGCGACGACCGGCTGGTGGTCGTGGTCGGCCCGTGTTCGATCCACGACCACGACCAGGCGCTCGAATACGGCCACCAGCTCAACGCCGCGGCCGAGGAGTTGAGCGGCGAACTGCTGATCGTGATGCGCGCCTACTTCGAGAAGCCGCGCACCACCGTGGGCTGGAAGGGCTACATCAACGACCCGCACCTGGACGGCAGCTTCGCCATCAACGAAGGGCTGGAGCGTGCGCGCCGCCTGCTGCTCGATCTCACCACGCTGGGCCTGCCGCTGGGCACCGAATTCCTCGACCTGCTGAGCCCGCAGTACATCTCCGACCTGGTGAGCTGGGGCGCGATCGGCGCGCGCACCACCGAGAGCCAGAGCCACCGCCAGCTCGCCTCGGGCCTCTCGTGCCCGGTCGGCTTCAAGAACGGCACCGACGGCAGCCTCAAGGTGGCGGCCGACGCCCTGCTCGCCGCGCGCGCGCCGCACGCCTTCATGGGCATGACCAAGATGGGCGTGGCGGCGATCTTCGAGACGCGCGGCAACCCCGATTGCCACGTCATCCTGCGCGGCGGCAAGGCACCCAACTACGACGCCGCGCACGTCGCCCAGGCCTGCGACACGCTGCGCGCCGCCGGCCTGCGCGAGCAGGTGATGATCGACGTCTCGCACGCCAACAGCAGCAAGCAGCACCGCCGCCAGATCGAGGTGGCCGCGAACGTGGCCGCGCAGATCGCCGCCGGCGAGCACCGCATCACCGGCGTGATGATCGAGAGCCACCTCGAGGAAGGCCGGCAGGATCTGGTGCCCGGCGTGCCGCTCAAGCACGGCGTGTCGATCACCGATGCCTGCATCTCCTTCGCGCAGACGGTGCCGGTGCTGCAGGGGCTGGCACGGGCGGTGGCGGCGCGGCGGCGCAGCTGAATCAAGCCCGCTTCTTCACCCCCACCGAGTAGCTCCCGGTGGCCGCGGCCTTCTTGTGCCGCACCGTCAGCCAGTATTCGCCCGGCTGCAGCTTGCGCACGATGCGCGCGTTCGTGCCCTGGCCGCGGTCGTCGTCCCAGGTCAGCACCGCGCCGCGGTCGCCCGGGCCGTGCAGCGTCAGCACGGTGTCGGTCGGGCCCTCGGTGCTCATGATGTAGGTGGCCGCGCTGGCCACGCTGAAGTGGAACTCGTCGACCTCGCCGGCCGTGGCGAGATCGGCGCTGACGCGCTTGCCGATGGCGAGCTCGGTCATCGCCGCCGCGGCCTTGGGGTACTGGCGCTTCATGAACTCCACGTCCATGGGCGAGAACTCGGTGTTCCAGCCGATCGCGTAGGAGCCGATCGTCAGCGAGTCGGGGATCGCGTACTCCATGATCGAGGTCGGGTCGAAGGCCGTGTGGTTGGTGCTGTCTTCCGAATAGACCTGGAAGATGTTGAAGTCCACGTCGTCCTTGTTCCAGCCCTGCTGCGCGTAGTAGGCGTAGACCTTGGGCTTGTCCCACGGGATCTGGCCCTGCGCGGCCGGGTTCTGGTGCTCATGGATCATGCCCAGCGCGTGGCCGAACTCGTGGCGCACCACGCGCTGGTACTCGCGCAGCTCGGTGTCGGGCTCGAGCCAGCCGTAGTTCATGGTCGACTTGTCGGTGCCCACCGTCAGCGCGTCGGTGCCCACGGTCGACCAGGAGAAGCCCTTCTCGGCGAAGCTGATGCGGATCTGCGCCGTGCCGCTGGCCACGAACTCGAGCTTGATGTTGGCGAGCTGCTCCCACTCCTTGGCGACCGCCTGCACCTTGGCCTGCACGGTGGCGTTGCCGTCGAGAAACTTCACCTTCAACGTGCGGCCGTTCTCCCACAGCTTGAGCTTCTCCACTGCGGCACGCGGGCGGCCCGGGCTGCTGCGCAGCGGCGTGATGCGGGTGTTGCCGACGCGCTCGTTGGCGGCCGCCTCGTCGCTGGAGAGGTGGCCCGCCTCGCCGCTGAGGCCGGGCACGAAGGGCGAACAGATCTTGCAGGTGTGGCGCATGGAAGTTCTCCTGAAGTTCAGGGCCAGTTGCGGACCACCGCGTCGATGGCGCGGAAGATCGGCGGGAAGGGAAGGCTCTCGTGTACGTTCTGCCAGACGAGCACGAACTCGGCCGCGTCGCTCTTGCGGCGCAGCCACGCGCCCTCGGAGTAGACGTTGCCGACGAAGGCCGAGCCGCTGGGCGATTCGCCGATCTTGCAGCCGGTGACCGTGAACGAGGCGGCGGAGGTGGGGGTGAAGTTCTTCATCCAGGTCCAGCCCGCTCCGGCCTGGAAGATCGTGCGCATGCGCGCGCTCGCCGCCGCGTCGACCAGCGTGCCGCGCTGCAGGTGCGCGAGCAGGCTGGCCATGGCCAGCGCCGTCATCGCTGCCGACGAGCTGCCGTTGCGCTCGGGGCGGCCGCCGCGCGTGGCCACCGGCACGTGGAAGTCGGGCCAGGAGCCGTAGTCCGCGGTGGTCCAGATGCCGTTGGCGCTGGCCGCATTGAAGAAGCCGCCCGCTTCGAGCGCACGGTTGACGTAAGCGTAGCCGAGGCGGTGCATGGTGTCGCGCGGCGCGATGTTCTTGTCCTGCACCGTGAAGATCTTCTCGAGGTCGGCCGCATGCGTCGGGCTCAGCTCGACGCGGAAGTGGTTCGGCCCGTCGGGCAGCGCGCGCAGCACTTCCCTGAACTTGGTCGTGCGCCACTCGCCCGGCCTGTTGATGCGCGCCACCGAGCGCTCGATGGTCTTGCCGAACTCGCGCTGCACGCGCTCGAGGAACTTCGCCGCGGTCGGCGCGGGCAGATCGGTCGCGAGCTGGTTGACCTGCGCTTCGAGCTCGAAGCTCGCATACAGCATCGCCACCTTCAGCAGGCTGGCCGAGAAGTACATCTCGGTCTCGTGCACGCCGGCGTACTCCATCGTGCCGGTGGGCATGAGCCGTGCAACGATCAGCGCCACCTTGTCGAGCCGGGCCTTGTCGGCATCCTCCAGCGCCGCGCGCTCGGTCGCCAGCGCGGTGGCGAGCCGCGCGTTGTGCGCGGCGCCGGGCTGCAACTGCAAGGCGTAGTGCACGGTCGGGAAGGGGTTGCGGATCGCCGGCGCGTCGACGCTGGTGCCGGCGATGCGCAGCGAGCGCACCGCGAGGTTGGCATTGGCCGGCACCAGATCGCGCAGCGGCGCCGGCGCGAGCGCCACGTCGTCGGCGCCGGCGCGCACCACCGCCACCAGCAGCACGAGCCGATCGGCCGGCACGGCGGTCAGGTCGAGCGCGAAGCTGGCGATGCCGGGGTGCAGCGCGTCGAGCATCTGGCCGGTGAGCGTCTGGCGGCTGCCGACGATGCGCCAGCCGGCCCCCAGCGGCAGCGTGGTGGTGCCCGGCGTCGAGTTCAGGATGTGGTTCACCGCGCCCGTCCAGGGCATGTCGCCGTCCGGCCAGGTGCGCTCGTCGTCGTGGCGCGCGCTCGGCCTGGGCGCCGGGTCGGTCCACATCAGCAGCGTCACGCGCACCGTGGCGCCGTCCATGGGCGCGAGGCCGCGGTGCTGCACGCACACGTCGATCACGCTCGGGCCGGGCGGCAGTTCGCAGGAGGCGGCGCTGTCGGCGCCGGGCCGCGGCTCGGCGCTGAACTCGATCAGGTCGGCGCTGCCCGGCTGCGCCGTGCCCCAGGGCTCGGCGAGCGCGAAGGGCACGCTCATGTTGAGTTCCCAGAACGCGCGGTCGATGCGCACCAGGCCGTTGACGACCGGCGCGCCGAGGCTCGCGAGCAGCTCGTCGAAGGCGGCGTCCCATTGGCCGGTGGCGCGCACGCGCGCATCGCCGCTGCGTGCGCGCAGCGCGCTCTGGAAGCGGCGCAGCGGTTCGGGCTCGATCTGCGGCGAGCTGTGCATCCAGGGCAGCGTGGCCGGCGTCGTCGCGGCCACCGCGGCGCGGCGCGGGCGCACATCGGGGCTGGCGTGCCAGGCGCGCGTCGCGCTGCCGTCGCGCGCGAGCAGCAAGGCGCTGTCGCGATGGCGCAAGTCGTCGTCGTGCGCGCGCAGGTAGGCGAGCGTCGGCACCTCGGGCTGGTCCAGGCGCAGCTCCCAGACGCCGCGCGCCACGATCGCGGCACGCAGCAGGCGCAGGCCGGCGTCGCTGAAGAGCGCGAGATCCTGCACCGCCGCTTCGGGCAGGCCGTTGAGCAGCGCCGTCCAGGCCCAGTGCGGCGCGTCGGGGTTGGCGAGGTTGCGCTCGCCCTTCCACACGCCGATGGTGGTGCCCACCCACACCTCGTCGGGGAAGGCCGGGTCGCAGGCGATCGCGGTCACCGGCGCATTCACGCCGGCGGCGCGCAACCCGGTGGCGAACCAGCGCTCGTTGCCGTCGAACCACCACAGCGTGTCGACCTCGGCCTTGCCCGGCTTGCCGAGCGTGCCGAGGTAGAGCGCGCCGCGCGCGCCGCGCACCGCGGGCGGCTGGCCGGCCGCCGGCGGCGGCTCGAGGTTGACGGCGAGCTCGGTCCAGGCCGCGGCATCACGGATCGGGCCGTTGGCCTGGGTCTCGTCCTTCTTCGGCTTGACGGTGCGCTCGAGGATGGTCTGCATGGTCCAGGTGCCCGGCCCGGCGGCCACGTCGCTGCCGGGTGTGCGCGCGTAGCGGCGCAGCCTGCCTTCGCCCAGCACCCAGGCCACCTCGCTGCCTTGCCAGCGGCACACGGTGATGGGCTGGCCGAAGCCGTCGTGGTCGAGGTTGCCGGCCGGCGGCGGCGTGGCGCCGGGCAGCGTCACCCAGCTCGTGCCGAAGTCCTCCGAGTACCACAGCCGCGAGCTGCCGACGATCGCCTGCGTGAAGCGCTGCCGCCCGGCCGGTGCGCCGGGGCGCTCGTGCGTCACCAGCGCGGGCGTGGAGTGGCGCGCGCAGCGTGCCGCGTCGTCCTCGCCGCGCGGCAGGCTCAGCGTGAGCACCTCGTCCGAGGAGCGCCAGCGGCCGCGCTCGACCTGATGCACGTAGCGCTGCGGCTGCGTCGGGTCGACGGCTGCGCCGCCGCCTTCGCCGCTGCCCACGCAGCGCCAGGCCGCGCCCGACTGGCGCTCGGCGATGCCATGCCCCTGCAGGCTGGCGACGATGCCGCCCTCGCACCGCGGATGCTGGGCGATCGCGTTGGCCTCGTGCGCGCGCACGCCGCCGGCCAGCGCGGCGAAGCCGAAGCGCTGCGAGGCCGGCTGCGAGCGGTAGATGCCGCCGTCGCTGGCCACCCAGAGGCGATTGCCGCTGTTGCTGAAGACGATGTGGTGCACAAACGGGTACACGCCGGCGCCGAGCGACATCGGCGTGCCGCCCACGTGCAGCTGGCCGCCCGCGCCGGCGGCCACGTCGGCGGCCAGCAGCGCGGCGTCGTCGTTGCCGCGCGTGTTCGTGATCTGCCGCGTGCCGTCGGCGCTCATGAAGGCATGGCGCGCGCCGCCGAGCAGCACGCGCTGGTTGAGCGTCGGATGCACGGCCAGCGCGATGGCGGCGTGGCCGGTGCGGCCGAGAACGTCGGGCACGTCGAGCACCGCGCGTGCCACCAGCGTGGCCGGGTCGGCACCGCCGCCGATGCGGAACAGCAGCGGCCGCTCCAGATCCGGGTAGATGCTGCGGATCGCCGCCACGTCGCCCGCCGAGAGGCCATCGCGCTGGCCGATGCTCTGGCCGCCCAGCGGCACGATGGTGTCCTCGCCGTTCTTGCTGAACGCCTTGCGGCTGTAATGCATGATCGACGCGTAGTCGTAGGCGCCGACGTCGTCGCCGTCGGTGATGTGCTGGTCGAAGTTGTCGAGTTCGTCGGGGTCGATGTTCTCGGTCTGCACGCGCACGTGGGCGTTGCGGTCCTCGCGGCTCTGCTCGTGCCACAGGCCCAGCGAGTGGCCGATCTCGTGCACCGTGGCGCCGAACTCGCAGCCGTCGGTCAGCGAGACCACCTGCTTGCCGCCGCGCATGCCCACCGGCGAGCTGCAGCCCTTGACCGGCTCGAAGGACACCCAGTTCGGATAGAAGGCCTGGTTGGCCGGCGTTCGCTCGACGAAGCGGATGCGCGTGCGCGACTCCCAGTGCGCGATGGCGCGCTCGACGCGATCGCGCAGCGCCGGCGTGGTCTCCCAGGCCACGAGGCCGCCCGGCCAGCGCGCCGCGCTGCTGTGCACGATGCCGCGCAGCACGCCGGCCGGCGCGGCGCCGGGCGCGGCGCGCGCCGCCTTCACCGCCGTGCGCAGCGCTTCCATCTCGGCTTCGCTGCCCAGGTCGATGTCGCCCTCGAAGATCGCGCGGCCGCTCATGAGGCGGTAGCTCACGCTCCGCACTTCCAGCGACTCGATCAGCTGCACGAAACCCTGGCGCCGATCGGGCGAGCGGCGGAACCAGCAGTCGCAATCGCTCGCTGCGCGTGGCGCAGCGCTGGCCGGGTGCGCCGTGTCGCCGGCGGGCCGCGTCACGTCGCCGGGGTGATCGCACAGCAGCCACACCTCCTGCGGCGTGGCGGCGGCGAGCACCGCGCGGCGCGCCGCGCTGCCGGGCGTCTCGATGCGCCGCCATTCGGGCGTGGCCACGTTGCTGGCCGCCACCCACAGCCCGGCGTTCGCGCCGCGCGCCACCCACACCCACAGGCGCGGCGGCAGGCCGCCGTCGGCGGCGGTCCAGAGCACGTCGCTGCAGTCGGCGTCGAGCCCGTCGAAGGGCGCGCCCAAGACGTGCTTCCAGGCCGTGCCGGCATCCAGCGCCGGCTGCTCGAACAGCCCGGCGGTGGTGGCCGCGACGATGCGCGTGCCGCCGGGCTGCAGCGCGATGCGGTAGACGCCGTGGCCGACCAGGTTGGCGGCCTCGCGCACCCAGGTGATGCTGCCCGGTCCCGGCGGGCCCGGCTGATGCGTGCCGATCAGGATGCCCACGCCGCCGAAGGGCTGGCCCGGCTGCGCATGCGTGCGCTGGTCCGCCGGCACGCCCTCGGCATGCCAGGGCTCGCCGGTGCCGACGATCACGGTATCGGGGGCGCCGCCGCTGCCGAAGCGCACCGCGATCGCGCCGCAGGCGAGGCGGTGCGCGGGGCGGTCGATGGCGGCCGCGCCCGGCGTATCGGCCAGGCCGTCCAGCGAGCGCCAGTTCGCGCCGGCATCGCCCGAGTACCACACGCCGCCGTTCGCGCTGGCGGCGTAGACGCGCTCGCCGTCTTCGTGCACCGCCAGCATGGAGATGCGGCCGGTGACGCGCGTCGCGCCCAGCGGCTCGCCGCCGAGCAGCGTGTGCGGCCCGAGCGGCTGCCACAGCAGCGTGCTGGAACTGCCCGCACTCATGCGCCGCCTCCTTGCGCCTTCTCCGGCGCCACGCGGATCCAGCCTTCGCGCAGCTCGGCCGGGCTGTCGGGCAGCAGCGCGCTCTGCGTGGCGGCGAGGATGGCATCGGTGCGCCAGCTCGCCGGCGTGTCGCGCCAGAGGAAGTTCTGGTCCTTGCCGAATACCGACACCTTGGGCAGCCGCACCTGGCCTTCGGCGGCGAGGTCGGTCTCGACCAGCACCGGCCCGGTGCGCAGCGAGGGTGCGATCGCCTGCAGGCCGGGGCCGACCCAGTCGCGCGCCAGCGCCAGCGCCTTGCGCGGCAGCACGCCCGAGCTGAGCGTGGCCTTGCCGGCCGGGTGCATGAGAAGCGTCAGCGTCACCGTCTGGCCGAGGTGCAGCAGCAGCGTGTCGGCGTCGTCGTTGCCGGCGATGTACGGGTGCACGATGCCGCTGGCCGGCGGCAGCCCCTGCGATTCGCCGAATACGCCGAGCTGGCCGCGGCTGCGCCCGGCCGCCGGCGCGGTGGCGGCGATCACCTTGTCGACCAGGCGGAAGCGCGAATAGTCGTCGTCGACGAAGAAGCCGAGCACGCCGTCGTCGCTGCGCGTGAGCTCGCCGATGCGCACCGGGAAGGCATGGCGCGCCGCTTCCTGCTCGGCCTGCGCCCATTCGGCGGCGCGCTGCGCGTCGCTCAGGTCGACGTCCAACGGGGGGCGCAACTCGAGGCGCAGCTGCGCGCGCACCACCGCGATGGGCCGGCCCACCAGCCCGGCCACGTGCTCGCTGCCCAGCGAGGCGAAGCTGTCCACGGTCCACAGCGTGGTGTCGATGGCGCGCAGCAGCGCGGAGAGCGCGCTCTCGGCCTCGCTGTCCTCGCCCTTGGCCGGCGCGCCGCCGCGCGCGGCCGCATCGGCCGCCACCAGGGCCGCGGCGAAATCCGCCAGCGGCTTCTGCGCCGGCGCGAGGCCATGCTGCGGGCCGGCATCGGCCGGGCCTTCGCGGCCGGCGGCGATCTCCCACATCACGCCGCCGCTCACCGGCTCGTGCAGCAGCTCGCCGATGGGCGCGCCGTCGACGCCGAATACCTCGAGGCTCTCGTCGAGGTGGTCGGGCATCACGAAGCCGGCCACCGGGTTGACCTGCAGCGAAGCCTCGACCTGGTCGACGCGCGCCTCCGTGCCTTCGGCGCCCACGGGCGTGGCCGCATCGACGAGGCGGAACAGCCAGCGCGCCGGGCGCAGCAGGCGCGGGCGCAGCAGCAGCGCGCCGGGCCGATCGGCGATCGACTCGCGCGTCGGCGTGATGGTGCCGCCCACCGGCAGCTCCAGCGTGCGGCCGAAGGCGTCGAGCACGCGCGCGCGCTGCAGCGTCGCGCAGCCGGCCAGCAGCAGGTGCGGCGGCGCGATCGGCGCCGGGTTGCTCACGCCCTCGGCGGCGCTGGGCCGGTGCAGGCCGTCGCGCACCGGCAGGCCGAGCAGCTGGGTGCGCGCGCCGTCGAGCGTGGCCGTGAGCACATCGAGGTTCTTCACCGCGCTGTCGAGCGTGCGGTAGGCGTCTTCCAGCGCCTCGTCGACCTGGCCGGCGTGATCCTTGTCGAGCGCGTCTTCGGCGGCGAGCCAGTCGGTGATCGCATCGTGCAGCGTCCTGGCCGCGCCGCCGGTGAGCTGCGAGCGGCCGCGCAGCGTGGCGGTGGCGCCGTCGAAGGTGGTGGCGGCGCCGTCGAGATCCACCGCACCGAGCTGCCAGGCCTGCAGCGTGGGCGGATCCAACCCCTCGATCGCCACTTCCCACTCGACCCACATCGGCACCCAGGGCTGCGCCCAGGTGGTGACACCGACGAGATCCGGGTCGGCGCCCTTGTAGAGCGAGAACTTGCGCAGTTCGTCGGACACCAGCGCCTGTTGCTCCTGCATGCCGGGCCGCACGCCGGGCGCTGCGGCGCGCGCGCGTCGTGAAGCCGACTGCGCCTTGAGCGGATTGAGCGCTGCGGTCGTGCCATCGTAGGTGCCATCGCGGCCGAAGCGCAGCACCGACTCGGCCTTCAGGCGCGTCAGCAGTGCATTGCGGCCCGCGCCCGGCGGTGCCAGTGTGGCTGCCATCCACTCGTCGTGATACGGATCGTGCAGCAGCGCCTCGCGCGCCAGCGTCAGCGCCTCCGCGGGCACCGAGCCGTTGCCCAGCGAGCGGATGAAGCGGTCTTTCGGAATCACGCCGTCGATCTCGTCGATGACGTGCGTGGGCCAGCGGCAGCTCAGCTTGCCATCGGCCGAGCCACGCCCGTCGTGGCCGTGGCGCAGGCTGCGGCCGGCGCCGCGCAGCGCGATCATCGGCTCGGTGGGGAAGGTGAAGCGCGGCGCCGGCCGATCGACCACGCGCGCCTCGGTGGGCGCGAGCACCTCGCCGACGCGCGAGCGGGCGAGGTCGTTGATCATGGCCTCGGTGGCCTTGATCAGATCGGGCTTGCCCTTGCTCGAGAAATGCGTCTGGGCCTGTGCAGCGGGCGCCTGCGCGCCGAGCACGCCCTTGCGCGCCTCGGTCTGCGCCGCGATGCCCACGTGCCTGGCGCGCTGACGGCCCAGGCCCAGCCCGCCGGTGCCGCCGGTCTGCACGCGCTGCAGGAAGCGGTCGGTGCCCGCCGAGCCGGCCGGCAGCGAGGCGAAGGCGATGGCGTGCTCGTGCTCCTCCAGCTCCACCGCGCCATCGGCCGCGCCGAGGCGGTTCACCTTCTGCGAGGTGAAGGCGGTGAGCAACCGCTCGGTGGCGCGGCGCTGGTCGGGCGTGGCCTGCGCGGCGGCGAAGGCGGCGAGCAGGTCGTCGTCGTGCATGCCGAGCGCGAGGCTCACGGCGTCGGCGGCCGGGCGACGGTCGATGGGCGCTTGGCCCGTCACCGGCACGCCGTAGATCGCGCCGTGCAGCAGCGAGGAGCGCAGCTGCCAGGCTGGCGCGGCGAAGCGCTCCACTGCCTCGCTGGCGAAGGCCGACACCGCCACGCGCTCCTGCTTGGCGAGGAAGGTCTTGTCGATGGGCACGAAGGCGGAGGCAGCCCCAGCCGCCGCCGCGCGTGCGGCGCGCGCCTTGCCGGGCGCCGGCGGGCGCGGCTCGGCCCAGCGATCGGTGCTCGTCAGCCCGAGCGCCTGGCGCAACTCGGCCTGCGCCTGCGCCTGCTGGCGCGCCCAGGTCTCGTCGCCCCACTCGTAGAGCAGCCGCCAGCGCAGGCGCTCGAGCATCTCGTGCAGGCTGTCGTTGCTGCGCGCCTTGTCGAGCGGATCGAGCGCCGGGTCGCTCCACCAGCCGGCGACGAGGTAGCTGGCGCAGTCTTCGTCGACGCCTTGCGGCGCGATCGTCTTCAACTCGGCGAGCGGGTCGTGGAAGGCGAAGCGGTTGAGCACCGCGTCGTACACGCCCGACCAGCTCACCGCGCCGCCCACCGTGCCGGTGAGCTGCTCGCGCCGGATCTCGTCGCCCGCGGGCTGCGCCGCGGTCGAGGCCGCGCCGCCTTCCTGCCACAACGCCAGCGGCACGGCCACGGCGCGGTCGGCCTCCAGCACCCAGCCGGTGAGCACCGGCTCGGCGGCGCCGCGCGGCAGCACCAGGCGCAGCACCAGCCAGCGATCGGGCAGCGGCGGCAGCGCGAGGCGGTTGGCGCTGCCGTCGCCCACCGACTTCAGCGAGCCGCGCAGCAGCGCATCGGGCATGGCCCAGTGCAGGTGCACGCCGGCCTCGCGCGGCGCGCCTTCGTCGAAGGGGTCGGGCAGGCCGTCCTCGATGTTCTGCACCGACTTCGCGCCATCGACGTGCGCCACCAGCATCGGCAGCCGCACCATCTTCTCCTGGCTGCCCGGCGCCACGTAGAGCGCCTGCACGTCGATGGGCACCAGCAGGCGGTGCTCGCGCAGCAGGAACTTGTCCCAGGTGGCGATCTCGCCGAGGTCGAGCGCGGCGCGGTCGGCGGCGAGAAAACGCTTGCTGCGCAGCACTTGCTGCACGGCGGCGGCGTCCAGGGGGGCGCGGGGCTTGGTGCTCATGGTCAGTTGCTCCACCGAGCGCGGCTCGGGCTTGGCCTGCCGGTCTGTGCGCCGCCCGATATCGGTGCTCGACCGGCAGGCCAAGCCCAAGCCGAGCCACGACCGTGGCAGGTGGAACGCGCAGCGCGCCGCCGGTGCCACGGCGCTGGGCGGGCAGGCTGGGCGAGCACGGATATCGGGCCGCGCACAGCCCGGCCTGCCCGCCCAGTGCCGCGCTCGGTCATGGCAAGTGCGCCGCGGTTCATGTCACACCTTCCCCAGCTTGGTCACCACAGTGCTCTTCCAGGTGTCCAGCGCCACCGTCGCCTTGAAGCGGTCGAGCGCATAGAACTGCTTTCCCTCCGTGTCTTTCGGGTCGCCGAACACCTGGCGGTAGGGGAAGCGCAGCATCTGCAGCGCGTACTCGTTGGGCTCCAGCGTGCCGCCGCTGTTGGGTGCCTTGGCGGCGAGGCGCTGGCGCAGCGCGGCGATGTTGATCACGCCCGGCGCGCCGGGGCGGAAGGGCACGTCCACCGAATTGGCGGGCGTGAAGTCGTCCACCGGCGGCACGCTGTCGCCGGTGTTGCAGTCGCGCACGTGCACCTTGGCGCGGCGCGCGCTGGGTGGATCCTCGGGGTCGAGGCGCGCGCCGAACTGGATGCCCTGGCGCGGCTCCTCGATGTGCACCACCGCCGGCACGCCGTCGAACAGCACCAGCAGCACCGCCGGCGCGAGGCGCTCCGTGCGCAGCACCTTCATGCGGCTGGGGTCGGATTCGGCGGCGGTGGTCAGCGCATCGTCGGCCACCACGTCGCGCGAGTAGGCGCGCACGTGCAGGTTGGGCCAGCCCGAGACCGCGCGCGAGCGCATCAGGAAGCCGGTGATGGTGCCGCTGCCGGCCTTCAGCAGCGCTTCGCCGCGCGGCTGGCGGATGGTGCGCTCGGCCTCGTCGACCTCGTCGCGGATGTGCGGGTAGACGGCCTCGAGCTGCGTGCGGTCGGCGCTGCTGACGGTGCCGACGCTGAGCGCACCCTGCACCAGCGCATCGGTCCAGGCGCGGTCGAGGTAGAAGAAGCGGATCGATTCCAACGGCAGCAGCTCCGCGTCCGGCACCAGGTAGCTGAAGGGCACGCCGTGCAGCAGGCGCAGCCGGCCGAGGAAGCGGCGCAGCTCGCCGGGCACCACGTGCTCGCCGTCGTCCGGATCCTGGTCGGTGACGATCTCCGCGTAGTTCTGCGCCGCCTTCACCGCGGCCTGCAGGGCGATGTCCGAGCTGATGAAGGATTTCATGGCTGGCCTTCCTCGTCGTCGTCGACCCGAGCGTTGGCGATGAGCTCGTCGAGCGCATCGGCTTGCGGTCGCGCCTGCGCGCCGCGCACGCCCGGCCGCCCGATCACGATCCTGGGCGGCGCCGCCACGCCCAGCGTGCGCTGCAACTCACCCTGCAGCGCGGCACGCAGCGCCGGCACCACCAGCTTCTCGTTCGGGCTCTGGCCGGGCTTCATCGCCAGCGGCACGGCCGTGCCCTGCAGCGCCGGCAGCAGGCCCACCGCGTCGGCGCGCTTCTTCAGCGCGGCGAGGTCGAAGCCCAGGCCGGCGGCCACCAGGCTGTCGAGGTCGCCGTCCACGCGCAGCGGCCGGCCGGGGTCGGCCACCGGGCGCTGCGGGCCGATCATGCGGTCGGTGTTCCTGGCCAGCACCGGCAGCACCTGCAGCGCCACGTAGCGGCCCAGGTCGATGCGCTCGGCCTTCAACTCGGGCAGGGCGAAGGGCAGCAGCTCGGCGAGGATCTCGCGCACGCGCCCGGCGCCGAACTGCTCGGCGCGGAAGCGCAGCAGCGCCGACACCACCGAGAGCTGCGAGAGCGCGAGCAGCCGGCCGATCTCGAAGGCGGCGGCCAGCGCGAGATCTTCGCGGCCGTCGGGGATGACACGGCGCAGCTGGTCGGCCGAATGCGCCAGCGCCAGCGGCGCGTCCTTCGCGTTCGAGTCGCGCGGTGTCGGGAAGGGCACGCAGGGGCCGCGGTACCAGGCGCGCAGCGGGTCGCCGCGGCGCGTGCGGTGATCCAGGCCGATGTGGCCGGTCTGCACCACCTCGGGCGCGGCGTCCGCAGCGGGCGCATTCGGTGCGCGCTCGGGCACGGTGCCGAGCAGGCCGACGTCGAGATCCTGCATCAGCGTCTCGAAGGTGGCGCCTTCGTTGGTGGTGAACGACCAGTGCGCCAGCACCGGGAAGCGCAGCACGCGCTCGACGGCGTACAGCTCGATGGGCAGGCGGAAGCCCTGTGCCATGGTGTCGCGCACCAGGCGCTTGGCGTCGGGGTCGAGCGCGGCGGCGGCCACCTTCTGCGTGGCCGAGCTCCACTGCTTGCTCACGCTCGGCTGCGCCATCGCCGCGCCGCCGTCGAGCGAGACGCCGATCTTGGCGTCGGCGGCGTTCTTGCCGGCGGCAGGAATCGCCGGCGGCCGCGCCGCACCCGGGCCGAGCGCGGCCGAGGGCAGCACCACCTGGCTCGTGTCGACGTTGCCCATCACGCGCGCATCCGGCGAGCTGGTGGCGTTGATCGTGGCGAGCACCGTCCAGTCCTGCGCCAGCGCGAACTCGAAGCTCGCCACCGGCGGCAGCGGCTTGGGCAGCGCCTCGAGTTGGCCCTCGACGTTGACCAGGCAGGCCATGTAGCGCACCGGCTTCTTCGCCGCGGCATCGAACACCGGCAGGCGATTGGCCAGCACCACCGCGAGCCAGCCATCGTCGTCGCCGTTGGCGAGCTCGGTGTCGTTGACGTCGACCTCGCGCACATGCGCGAGCAGCGCCAGATCCTCCTTGCAGGGGAAGATCTTCTTCACCACCGTCTCGGTGACGGCGAGGTAGAGGCCTTGCTCGACGTCCTTGTCGCTCGGGTCGAGCAGCGAGGTGCCGGCGCTGACGCAGTCGCTCACCGGCGTGGCGGTGGAGAGCGTCGCCTCGCCTTCGGCCACCACCACCAGTGCCAGCCAGGGCGTCTCGGAGGGGTTCACCGAGCCGGCCGGGTTGCGCTCCCACGGGAGCGTGCGGCGCTTCAGCACGATCTGCGGCAGGCGGTCGCCGAAAGCGCCTTCCGCATTCGCCGGCGGGAAGCTGGAGAGGATCTGGTCGGTCGGCATCGTGTAGCGCGGCGCCGCCACCTGGATGTGCGTGCTCTCGGGCTCCACCTCGAAGGGCAGGCCGGTCTGCTCGGTGCGCAGTTCGTAGCGCCCCGCCGTGATCTTGGGCATCACGTTGGAGTGCAGGATGAAGTGGCCGGTGCGGGGCATGTCAGTGGTCCATTGCGCTTCGCGCGACTCGCGACGCACGAAACAACCGTTCGCCCTGAGCAGGGGACTGAGCTTGTCGAAGGCCCCGTGTCGAAGGGGCGGTGATGGCGGCGCGCCAACGGGGCTTCGACAGGCTCAGCCCCTTCGGCAAGCTCAGGGCCCGCGGGGGCTTCGACAGGCTCAGCCCGAACGGAGTTGTGGGGCAGCTACCGAGCTTCATTCAGCGGCGTCCTCCAGGTTTGCGCGTGGTCTTGCGTGCGGCGCGCGCCAGCGCCGCGCCGCCCTGGGCGCGCGCCTTGGCGACGGCGCGCTGGTCGGCCGTGCGCGTGGCCGCCACCCAGGCGAGCCGGCTCGCCGGTGCCGCGTCGCTGGCGCTGCGCGTG
Organism: Piscinibacter sp.; assembly: GCA_017983795.1. Taxonomy (GTDB): domain Bacteria; phylum Pseudomonadota; class Gammaproteobacteria; order Burkholderiales; family Burkholderiaceae_C; genus Piscinibacter. The sequence goes on along the minus strand of JAGOAS010000006.1, from coordinate 150,848 downwards.
GCGAAGGGCTGCATCGCCGCGTCCAGCCCGCGCGAGGAGAGCAGCGCCACCGCGCCGGTGGTATCGACCTCGGCCGAGGCCATCACGCCCACCAGCGACCAGCCTTCCTGGCTGGCGATGCTCACCACCACCGGCTTGTCGCCGTCGGCCACGATGTCGTAGGCGAGCACGCTGCGGTTGTCCATGGCCAGCAGTACCGGCGCGCGCTCCTTGCCGGCGGCGTCGCGTGCGCGCGAGGCGCCGTCCAGGCCGAGCAGCAGCTGCCGCGCGGCCACCGGGTCGCCGGCAGAGGCGGGGTCGTCGAGCAGCACCAGCAGCGTGCGCGGCGTGATCGCGAAGCTGGTGGTGACGGTGCTGATGCCGCGCGCCAGCTCGGCGCCGCTCACCCAGCCGGCATGCAGGCGCTCGCGGTGCAGGGCGAGGCGCTCGCCCACCGCATGCACCACGCAGCCCGGGGCGATGGCGGTGGAGAAGCCCGCATAGGGCAGCTGCATGCCGGCGTGCCAGCCGGCCAGGCCGAGGCTGGCGGACGCGTTCGTGATGTCGCCCTGGCCGATCGCGACGATGCGCTCGGTGCCCTGCGGAATCTCGAGCACGGCATTCGCCGCGCCCGGGCCGACCAGCGCATCGGCGAGGCGCTTGCCGCCATGCGCGAGCAGCACCACGCGCGCCGGCGCGCCGCTCACGGCGAGGCGTGGGCGCTGTCCTTCGCTGGCGGCATCGGCGCGTGCGTTGGGCAGCTGCAGCACCACCGTCTGGCCGCAGGCCAGCGCCGCGCCGGCGCTGCCCGCCGCGGCGCGCAGGCTGGCGCCCACCGCCAGCGCGCCGTTGAACTCGGCCAGCGCGGCGGCCAGCGGCGCGCCGCTGCGCGCCACCAGCGCCGTCGCGCCATGCGCCATCGCGCTGGGCGGCACGCTCTGCGCGGCGATCAGCGTGGCGCCGTTCTTGCCGGCCGCGCCTGCGGCGCCGACGGGCATGGCCGGCGTGTCGGTGATCACCAGCTTGGCAGCGATCGAACGGCTGCGCTGCGCCTCCACCGCGGCGAGCGTGGGCGGTGCGCTGCGCCAGGCGCGCTCGGAGCCCTTCACCGTGGTGCGCAGCTTGGGTGCGACGGCCAGCCCCACCGTCGCACCGGAGAGCAAACCCACCGCCACCGGCGCATCGACGAAGTGGTCGAAGACCTTGGGCGCGGGCCGTTCGGCCACGGCGGGAATGGTGGTTGCCGTGGCCGCTTCCAGCCCTTCGGTGAGCGTGCCCAGCCGCGGCGGCGCCTGGCGCTCGCCGCGCAGCGCGGCCAGCGCGGTGGGCGAGACGCGGCCGGCGAGGAAATCGGCCGCGCGCGAGAAGGCGGCGCCGGCGCTATTCGGCGCGGCGAGCAGTTCGCTCACCGATTTCGCGGTGTTGCGCTGCTGGTTGATCTCGGTGGCGCGGCGCGTGAAGGGCAGCGGCTTGCGCTTGCCGATCTCGACCTGGAAGTACGGAATCTCCGGCCCGCCCGCCGAGGGCGTGGCGCTGCACACCATGTCGAGCTCGGAGAGCGCCTCGATCATCGTGCCCGAAGGCACCTGGCGCGCGTTCGGATCCTGCGGCAGGCCCCACACGCCGACCGGGAAGCGGCCGAAGGGCCGCGCGCTGTCGACGAAGGGGTAGGGCTGGTCGATTCCGTCGCGCCGCCAGGTGATGACGATGGTCGGCGTGACGTTCGCCGCGTCCATCGGCGCCACGCCCAGCGCGCGGCTCGGCGCATGCGAACTGCTGGCCTGTGCCGCCGGCGCGAGCGTGCGCGTCACCTTGGTGGCCGGCACGGTGCTGGTGAAGGTCAGCGAGAACTCGACCACCACCACGAAGGGCCGCGACGAGGAGCCATCGGGCGTGGACTTCTCGCCCTTGGCCGGCAGCGCGCCGGCGTTGGTCATCAGCGCATGCGGGCGCGCCTTGCCGCTGTCGGCCGCCTCCAGGTATTTGGTGATGAAGGCGTCGGCCGCGAGCGGCTGCTTCTGCTCCTTGCCCGAGCCGCCGAACTCGAAGGTGAGTTCGATGGGGCCGACCTCGAAGGTGACGCTGCCGCGGAAGTCGGGGCCGAGCACGTGGATGCGCGCGCCCAGGCTGATCGAGATGGTGATCTCGCCGAAGATCCAGGTGTCGATGGTCACGCCCGCGGCGATGCGGGCGTAGGCCATCACGTCGTAGTGGAAGGGGTCGAAGAAGACGATGCCGTGCGCGCCGAACTTCACCTCGGCCCAGGCCGGCCCGAAATGCGCCGAGGCCTCGAAGTCGCCGCCGGCCATCAGCGCCTCGGAGGTCAGCGCGAAATAGCTGCCGGCCTTGATGACGATGCTGTCGCCGATGCTCCAGCGCAGGCCCAGGCGCGGCACCACCGGGTAGCCGTCGCGGTGGAAGTCGGGGTGGTAGCCCCCCATGGTCATCACGAACTCGCCCGACTTCTCGCCCTTGAACCAGATCACGTAGGCGAAGCCGCCGGTGAGCTTGATGTCGGGGTAGAGCAGCCAGGAGTTGTCGGTCAGCTGGCCCTGCACCCACAGCACGCCCTCGCTGCTGGAAAAGCGCACCAGCAGCGCCAGTTCGATCGAGACGATCGCCGCCTGCGGCCGCGGCAGCGCCATGCGCGCCAGGCCGAGCAGGTTGATGTCCAGCCCGTCGCCGATCTGCACGCCCACCACCGCGATGCCGTCGACCAGCGCGAAGCTGTTGAACGACAGGCCGGCGGCGAACCAGAACGTGCCCTTCTTCATCGGGAAGTAGCTGCCCAGCGCGCGCAGCTGCGTCATCGGATCGCTGGGCTTGGCGGCGATGTCCAGCGCCTGGATCAGCGGGTAGTCGCCGAACTTCGCCATGTCGCTCGGCAGGCGCAGCTGGCGGTTGATGCCGAAGCCGCCGCCGATGCCGGTGAGGAAGAAGGCCGGCGGCCCGCCGATGGGGCCGTTGACCGCGCCGATGGCGAAGAAGGCGGTGAACTTCTGGCCGTTCTCCGTGCCCTCGCCGTAGCCGCCGTACACGGTGAGGCCGTAGACCGCGAAGCGGCCGAGCAGCATGCCCAGGTATTCGATGTTCGGCGGCGTGCCCTGCTTGAGCAGGCCGCCGGCGATGGACACTCCGGCCATGTTGGCCGAGACCGCGAGGCCGGCCAGATCGATGGCCCAGCTCGCCGGGTTGAAGAAGTCGTTGTTGCCGACGATGTAGGTGATCTGCAGGTCGTCGACCGCGCAGGTCAGCCCGAACATCGACACCGAGCCGTCCATCAGCAGCGAGATGCGCTCCAGGCGGCCCTGCGGCGAGGTGGCGCCGAAGCCGATCTGCTCGAGGTAGAGCGGGCCGAAGCCTTTCTGGATGGCGATCCACCACGGCCCGGCGCCGTCGCCCGCCGTGAGCGACACCTGCACCGCGCCGCCGTCGTGCGCCTGGATGGCCAGCGCCGGCGAGAAGGCCGGCTTGGGCGGCGTGGGCCCGGTGTCGCGCATCACGCCCTTGGCGATGCCGTTCTCGCCCTGCGCGCCCGAGGCCGAGACGGCGAGATTGGAAAACTGCAGCTGCACGCCGCCGCTCTTCGCGCCGCCGCCGTCGATCGCCGCGAATACGTGCAGCGCGATCGATTCGAGCGTGATGCCGGCGTCCAGCAGCGGCCCCGAGCTCTTGCCCACGCGCAGGCCCAGGCCGTTGACCACCAGGCTGGGCGCGAAGCGCAGCGGCAGCGTGGGCGGCAGGAAGCCGACGAAGAGGCCGCCGTCGCCGGCCGGGTTGGGGTTGATCCAGCGGTCGTCGTTTTCCAGCCAGAGCGAGACGTCGCCCTCGATCAGCGCGAAGCGATCGAGCACGCCCACCTGCACGCCGATGGTGTCGGTGCTCGGATGCGTGAGGAAGCTCAGCGTGAAGCCTTCGATGCTGATCGAGATGCCCGCGCCGGCGATGTTGGTGAAGAGGCGGTGGAAGCGCGCCAGCAGCGTGGACGGGTCGAACAGGCCGTCGATCAGTTGGTTGGTGTCAGCCTCGTCGAGCACCACGCCTTCGAGCAGGAAGCGCACGTCGTGCGCACCCACCGTGGTGTCGAGAAGATCCTTCACCGGCTGCTGCGCCATCGCCACCGCGGCCACCAGATCGGCCACCACGTCGACGATGCGCAGCGCCACCTGCAGCGCTTCGGCGGTGGCGACCGCGGTGGCCAGTTCGCCGTCGCTGGCGACGATGTCGAAGCCGCCGCCGTCGAGCGTCCAGCGCGCGGCGAAGTGGTGCGTGTCGTCGGCCGAGAGGCCCACCATCACGCGCCGCCCGCCGGCCGGCGCGAGGCCGGCGCTGACGCTGGCGAAGGGCCGCAGCCGCACGCCACCCGCGTCGATGTCGGCCGGGCCGAGCGCGACGCTCAGCTCGTCGAGCCCGGCTGCGCTGATGGCCAGCGTGAGGCCCAGCGTCTCGATGCCCGGCACCGGAATGCCCGGCACCGTGATGGCCACGCGGCTGGCCGCCGGCTGCCAGGCGAGCGTGAAGAGATCGTCGACCTTCACGCTCAGCTCGTTGACGGTGCCGGTGGCCGTCACGGCGGCGGGCAGGAAGTCGTCGAGCAGCGGCGCGATCAGGTTCAGGCCGGTGGCGGTGATCGAAGGCACGGCGGCGGTGAGCGCGCCCACCGGGTTGGCGGCCCAGGTGCGCAGCGCGTCGGCACTGAAGGCTTTCGGGTTGCCGCTGCGCAGGCCCAGCGCATCGCCCACCAGGCGCACCAGGTTGCCGGGCGTGCCGGGCAGCTCGGCCAGCTTGTCGAGCAGGAAGGGCAGGGCAGCCTCGGCCGCCGCCGAGAGCGCACCGAGGCCGGCGAAGGGCACGAGCGGAATGTCGGCGCCGCTGGCCGGTCGCAGGAACAGCTCGACGCCGCCGGTGGCTATGCGCGTGTGCACGGCCTGCCGGCCGGTGGCCGCGCCGGGCAGGCCCAGGTGCGCTTCGAGCGCGACGCCCGGTGCGCCCGAGGCGCCCACCACGAGGCTGGCGCCAATGCCTCCGGCCAGTCGCGCGCCGCCGCCGTCCGGTGCGACCCATTGGCTCGGGTCGACGGCCAGCGTGAGGCGTGCGCCGCTGCCTTCGGCGCTGACCGCGAGGCTCACGCCCTTGGCGATGGGCAGGGGCGAACCGGGCGGGTCCGCCAGCCCCATCAGCGGGCGCAGCGCATCGAACAGCGCCTGGATCTTGATCGGGTTGGCCGCCAGCGAACCGGCGCTGCGCAGCCAGCCCACCGGGTCGGCGATCAGGCCGGCCAGCGGGCGCAGCGCGCGCTCGGCGTCGCTCGCCGCGCCGGCGAGCATGCCCAGCGCATCGAGCACGGCGTCGATCAGCGGGCGCGCTTCTTCGTCGGCGCGCCGCATCAGCTCGATCGCCACGTGCGCCGCGAGGCTGGGCGCGGATTGCGCCAGCAAGCGCGCCAGCGCCTGGCCATCGGGCGTGGGCCAGAGCGGCGCGATTTCGGTGTGCGTGCTGCTCTGGTGCCAGTGCAGCGAGACGGCCAAGGGGTTCAGCGCCAGTTGCAGTTGCAGGCCGCCGACGGTGGGCAGGGCAGCGTCCGGGCCGAAGCTCAGCGTGCCCGCGAGGCCGGCGGGCGAGGCGCTCACATCGGCGTTCCAGCCGAAGCGCCCCGCGCTGCTGCCGCCGCCTTGCACGCGCACCGTGCGCGTGGCCAGATCGACGCTCGCGCCCAGCGGCCCGAGCAGCGAATTCAAGGCCGCGGCGAACTGGCTTTGCGCCGCCGCGAGCCGCTGGCGCACCAGCCCGGCCGGATCGTGGATGAGCTGGTCGACCGCATCGCCCACCACGCCGCCGTTCACGCCGGTGAGGCCGAGCGCGGCGAAGAGGTTGGAGAGCGCCAGCGAGCGCGCACTGCTCAGGTCGGCGGTGAGGCGTTGCACCGCGGCCGAGAGCAGCACGCGTGCTTCGGGCAGCACCGGCACGGCGTCGTCGGCCAGCGCGCCGAGCGAGAGCGCTTCCCACGACTGGCCGAAGACGCGCGCCTCGTGCAGCACCACGCGTGCCTCGCCGGGCGATGCGCCATCCAGCGGCAGCGTCAGCACGGCCGAGAGCGCGCGCAGCTCGAGCTCGGGCGTGGCCGCCAGCCAGCCGAGCGCATCGCCGATGCGCAGCTCGACGCGCAGCTCCCGGTCGTGCGCCAGGCCGCCCTCGAGATCGAAGGCGAACAGCTGCAGCTGCGCGTTGGCGCTGATGCGCAGCGTGCCGCTCGTGTCTTGCGGCAGCGCCCAGCGCAGGCCGGCGTGCACGCCGGTGGGGGCTGCGGCGATCAGGTCGACGAGATCGGCGCGCTCGCTCGCGCGGCCCGCCAGGCCCGCGGCGACGATGGCGGTGAGCGCCTGTGCGATGCGCTCGGCACCGAGTTCGCCGAACAGCGCGTTCACCGCCAGCCCGGCGCGCGGCGCCTCGAACGGCAGCACCGGCAGGCGCAAATCGGCCGCCGGGTCGGCGAGCGGCGCGAGCTCCATCAGCGCGCCCACCAGCGCGCGGCCGAGCGCGAGGTCGTCGTTGTCCGCCTCGACGCCGGCCGGCGGCAGCAGGCGGTCGAGCAGGCGCAGCGCATCGGCGGTGGGCTGCACGCTCAGCGCGGTGAGCGAGATGGGCGCGAGCGGCGTGCCGAGCAGCACCAGATCGGTCACCGCGGCGCGCGTGGTTGGCTGCGCGGCGAGGCGCGCTGCATGGCCGGCGCCGGCGAGCGCCACCAGCGTGATGTCGTTGCTCACGCCGGCCAGCGCGTCGAGCACGCGGCCGAGGCGTGCGGCTTGCTCGGGCGTGCCGTCGCTGCTGCTGCCGCTCGTGCGGCAGTCGGCGCGCGTGCCCAGGCAGACGAACCACTCGCCCAGCTCGGCCGCGGGCAGCGTGAACATGCTCGCGTCGAGCCCGGCGGTGCTGAGATCGATGCGGCGATCCTCCGGCGCATCGGGCCAGGCCGCTGCGCCGAGCGCCACATGCACCGTGACGGCGGGCGTGCGGCCGAGCAAATCATCGAGACGCAGCGCATCGGCCAACTGGCCGGCCGCCACGCCGACGCGCTGCAGCGTGATGCCCGCGGGCGTGGCCGTCGGCGGGCTGATGCGCCCGTCGCCGCCCAGCCAGCGCTGCGCCAGCGCATCGAGAGCGATGCCGACCTGCCGGCCTTCGACCAGTGCGCGCACATCGGCGGCCACATCGGCTTCGGCGCGCAGTGCGGCTTCCAGTGCGGCGCCGCTCAGGCCGGGTTGGCCGGGATGCCAGTCGCGCAGCGCGGCGTTGCTTGCCGCGAGCACAGGCTCCAGCCCCGCGGGCGGGAACCACACGGCGACGTTGGGCAGGCCGTCGGCGAGCGCGAAGCGGTACGGGTCTTCCGGCCGGCCGCTGCCTTCGATCACGCCGCGCGCCGCACCGAGCCCGCCGAACAGATCGGCCACCAGCGCGAGTGCACGCGGGCCGAGCTCGCTCATCGCCAGACGCGGCAGCCACTCGCGCAGCGCGACCTCGGGCGACACCACCAGCTCGCCCAGCCGCAGGCGCGCTCCCGGCGCGACGGCCGACGGCACCCAGCCGAACGCATGCACCAGATCGCCGACCACGCTGCCGATCAGCGTGCCGAGCTGGCCGACCAGCGCCTCGATGCCGTCCCAGGCTTCGATGGGCAGCGTCACGCTGCCGTCGGCGGCGATCTCGGGCAGGGCGATGGGGATGGTCGCATCGTCGAGTTCGAGGCGCAGCGCCGGTGCGCTGACCTGCGCGGCGAGCCCGCCCTCGGGCGCCCAGGCGAGACGCAGGCCGACGTGATCGGCCACCACCGCCACCGTGTCGCCGAGTGCGAGGCGCGCGCGCTTCGGGTCGGCGCCGCGCTCGCGCGCGGTGAGCGTGGCTTCCACCGCGCCGAGCAGGCTGGCGTGGCGCGCGGCGAAGTCGATGCTGGCGAGCTTCACGCCGATGCGCGTCTCGACCACGGTGCAGCGCCGGCCCAGCGTGTCGATGCTGGTCTTCACGCCCAGGCCGATGCCGAGCACGCCGCCGCTGGCGGTGAGCTCGAGCGCCAGCGGGCCGATCAGCGGCAGCCGCCACGGCGTGGCGGCGCTGCCGTCGCCATCGACCACCGAATCTTTCTCGCTCCTGTCGGTGAGCGCGAGGCGCAGCGCCGAGAGCACCTGGCGCGTGGCCGCATCGTTGCCGATCAGCGCGCGCCAGTAGCCGCCGAGCGCGGCCACCGGGTCGGCCATCAGCGCGGCCAGCGTGACGGCCGCTATGCCGGCCGGCGGATCGAGGCCGACCAGCTGGCGCGCCAAGCCGAGCGCATCGCCCAGGCCGGCGAGCAACTCGTTGGCGACGGCTTCCACCGTGCTGCCGGCCGCGTCCATCACCGCGTCGGGCGAAGTCAGGTCCAGCGTGGCGAACTCGCGTGTGCCGAGGTGCACGGTGTCGGCAGCGAGCACGAAGTTGAGGCGCCGCTGCGCATCGAGGCCGAAGCCCAGGCGCAGCGTGTCGGCATGCGCCACGATCGGATTCGTGAGCTCGAGGATGGGACTGCCGCTGCGGCCCGCCGCGGCCCACACGCCCAGGCTCGGCAGCGCGAAGGCTTCGCCGCTGACGAGATCGATGCGGAACAGGTCGGCACGCGCCTCGACGCGTGCCGCGTCGTTGCCCAGCTCGATGGCGAGGCTGGGCGTGAGCCGCGGGTTGCCGCTCGGCCCGTTGGCGACGCGCAGCGCGAGCGTGAGCACCGCCGCGCCGCCGAGCGAGAACTCGATGGCGTCGCCGTGCGGCGTGCCGTGCAGCAGTGCCGCCAGGTGGGCGATCCAGTCGTCGCGGCTGGTTTCGTCGACCAGGATGCCTCGCACCCAGTCGGCCAGCGCCAGCACGCCGCGCACGGGCAGGGTGGTGATGGGGAAATCGGGCACCGCGTCGCCGCTGCGCAGGCCGAGCAGGCCGGCCACCGCCACCAGCGCCGGGTCGGCCAGCGCCGCATCGGCCTGTGCCTTGACCAGCGACATCACCAGGTCGAGCAACGCGTCATCGAGCTCGCCGGCGCCGTTGGCCGAGACGCGCATGTCGCGCGGCGTGGCGGCGCCGGGCAGTTGCAGCCCGGTGAGTGCGAGGCCGAAGACCGGGCCCTGGGCATCGGTGTCGCTGGTGGGCAGGTCGATTTCCAGCCCGATGCCGCCCAGGCGCGGCTGGCCCGGCACCGGCGGCGACGCGTCGATGGTGATCGAGGTGGCGACGCGGATGCGCCCGCCCGCCGAGCCGAGCAGCAGCGGCTGCGTGACCTCGGGCCCGCCGTCCTTCTTGGCGCGGAACAGCGGCACGGCCAGCGTGGTGGCCGAGGCCGGATCGGTGGTGGAGACGCGCAGGCCCAGGCCGATGTGCAGGCCGTCGCCCTGGCCTTCGTCGACCGTGATCGCCACCGCCAGCGGCGGGTCTTCGATGGCGACGATGGGCAGCCAGGTGACGCCCGCCTCGCTGCTGCGATCGGCGCCGCCCAACGCCTCGTCGACGAAGGCGATCAGCGCCGCGCGCTGCGCCTCGTTGGCGAGCATGTTCTTGAGCGAATCCTCGGGGTGGGCGAACCAGTTCTGGTTGGGCTTGCCCGCGGCGTCGAACAGGCCCAGCGCCTTCGCCAGCTTGCCCAGCACGCCGAGGTCGCTGCTTGCGAAGCTCATCGCTTGACCGTGCTCTTCAGCGTGGAGGAGCCGGCGAAGCGATGCCGCGCCATCGGCAGGATCTGGATGCCGCGTGCGCTCACCGCCAGTTCCACCGGCACCAGCAGGTTGCCGCGTGCGTCCTTGCCGGTGGCCGCGGCGATGCCGGTGACCAGATCGAGCACGCACTGCCAGGCGAAGGCCACCAGCGCATCGCCCCAGGCCGCGACCACGATCTCCGGCCCGTTCGGGCGCCGCGCGGTGGCGGCATAGAGGCCGGCCGGTTCGGTGGGCGAGCCGGTGGCGAACAGAACCTCGACGCGCGCTTGCCCGCTCTGGTCGCAACGCACCGGAATCAGCACGCGGATCAGCCCGTCGCCGAGCTTGACGTCGACGCCGGCGATGCCCACCGCGAGTTCGTTCTCGCCCTCCACCCACACCACCTCGCTGCGCTGGGTGGGGCGGAAGAAGCCGGCGGCGCGCCGCGAGGCCACGCGCATCAGCTCGATGCTGCGCCCGGCTTCGATGAACACCGGCTCGAAGACATCGCCCTCGGCCATCTTGCGCGTCGCCTGCGGCAGGCGCTTCGCGCGGCGTTCGCTCTCGACGAAGCGGGCGAACTCCGGGGCGACGGTCTCTGCCACGCGTGCTCCTCCCCTCGCACGGGCGCAAGGGATGGAACGACTCTAGTTCGCGGGCTTCACCCTTCCATCCCTACCTTGCACGGCTCTGGTGCGTCGGCCAGGGGGTTGCGCACACTCAATCGTGACGGCGCGTATCGGGTCAGCATGCACATCGACATCCGACCACGACGAAGCGAGGCCATGCGGCGGCTCATTTCTTCCGTGCGGGGCATCGACGCCTCGTGCATCGGTACGCAGCGCTGGCAGGGCGAGTACGAGCGGCTCGCCGATGCGGCCGGCGTGGTGGCGCTGATCGCCTCGGCGGCCAGCGATGCGGCGCAGGCGCGCGCGCTGTGCGACCTGCTGCACGCGGGTGGCTTCTCGACGCTGAGCGTGGAGGCTGGTGCGCCGGCCGGGCTGGATGCACTGGTGCCGCGGCTGGTGGAGGCGCTGGACTGGTTGCGCGACAGCGGTGCCTGCGCCTCGGTGGGCGTCTTCGGCCGCGGCCTGGCCGGCAGCGCGGCCCTGCGCGCGGCGGCCCTGCGGCCGGCGCTGGTGGCGGCGCTGGTGGCGCAGGACGCCTCACCCGATGCGCTGCTGGACGAGCTGCCGCGCGTGCGCGCCGCCACGCTGCTGGTGGTGGGCGACGACGACGCATCGCTGCTGCTGGCGCAGCGCCGTGCGCTGCCGCTACTCGGCGGTGCGCGCCGGCTGGAGATCGTGCCGCGCGCCAGCGCCGCGCGCGCCGACCGGGTGGCCACCCAGGCCGTCGGCCACCTTGCCACGCAGTGGTTCGCGCAGCAGTTGCCCTTACGGCACCTGCACTGAGCCTCCCGCATCGAGGTCGTGCTCGAGCCCGTAGCGCACCAGGTCGGCGAGCGTGGGCAGGTCGAGCTTCTCCTGGATGCGGCTCTTGTGCGTGCTGATGGTCTTCACCGAGAGGTGCAGCGCCTGCGCGATCTCGGTGGGCCGCTGGCCGGCGACGAGGCGGCGCAGCACCTCGAGCTCGCGGTCGGAGAGCTGCGCATGGCGCGCCACGCCCACGCCGCCGTTGAGCTGCAGCACCACGCGCTCGGCCAGGTCGGCGCTCACGTAGGCGCCGCCGGCGGCCACCTTGCGCACCGCGCGAATCAGTTCGTCGGAGGCGCCGTCCTTGGTGATGTAGCCGTTGGCGCCGGCCTTGAAGGCGCGCATCGCATACTGCTCCTCCGCGTGCATGCTCAGCACCAGCACCGGCAGGCGCCCGAACTCGGCGCGGATGCGCTTGACCAGCTCCAGCCCGCTCATGCCGGGCATGGAGAGATCGACGATGGCCACGTCGGCGCGCTGCTGGCGCAACCAGTCGAGCGCCTGGAAGCCGCCGCTCGCCTCGCCCACCGTCCAGCCCACGCCGGCGGCGCCGAGGATGCGCGCCAGGCCCTCGCGCACCACGGCGTGGTCGTCGACGATCAGCACGCGCAGCGGCGTGTCGTTCATGCGCGGTTCTCCTTGTCCTCGGGCGCGAGCGGCAACTGCACGCGCAGCAGCGCGCCGCCGCCCGGCGGGTTGCTCAGCTCGGCGTGGCCGCCCAGCAGCGCGGCGCGCTCGCGCATGCCGATCAGGCCCATCGAGCCTTCGCGGCGCAGTGCGTCGTCGGGGTAGCCCACGCCGTTGTCGCGCACGCTGATCTGCAGCGCGCCGCCCGCCGCGTGCAGCCCGATCTGCACGTCGCTGGCGCGCGCATGGCGCGCCACGTTGGTCAGCGCCTCCTGCACCATGCGGAAGGCGGCGGTGGCGACGCGGTCGTCGAGCACCGGCTCGTGCTCGTCGAGCTGCAGCGTCACCTCGATGCCCAGGCGCCGCGCCGCGTCGCGCGCCAGCCATTCGAGCGCGGCGTGCAGGCCGAGGTCGTCGAGCATCATCGGGCGCAGGTCGGTGGAGATGCGGCGCACCGAGGCGAGCGTCTCGTCGACCATGCCGAGCATGTTCTCGATCTGCGCGTCGCGCGCCGCCGCGGCGGCGCCGCGCAGCGCCGCCAGTTCCATCTTCAGCGCGGTCAGGCGCTGGCCGAGTTCGTCGTGCAGCTCGCGGGCGATGCGGCGGCGCTCCTCCTCGCGCGCCTCGACCACGCTGGCCGACAGCCGTCGCAGCGCCTCGCGCGATTCGGCCAGCGCGGCCGCCTCGCGGCGCTGCTCGGTGACGTCGGCCACCACCATCTGCACCGTGGTGCGGCCGTGGTCGGGCAGCGCGGCGAGCGCGATCTCCACCTCGCGCTGGCTGCCGTCGGCACGCGCCACGTGGCCGCGCACCACCTGCACGTCGGGCTCGCCCTGCAGCGCACGCGCCACCTGGGCGCGCAGCGCATCGCGGCTGGGCGCGCCGAGCAGTTCGTAGACCGGCCGGCCGACCAGGCCGCCGGCCTCGCCGAAGAGGCGCTCGGCGGCCTGGTTGGCGAATACCACGCGCTCGTTGTCGGCGATCCAGGTGGCCACCGGCGCCAGTTCGAACACCGAGCGCAGGCGGCGCTTGAAGGCGTCGAGCTCGCGCTGCAGCCGGCCCTGCTCGCTGCGGTCGAGGATGAGCGCGGCGACATGCGGGCGGCCCTCGGCGCCGCGCGCCGCGACCACCGACAGCGTGATCTCGGCCGGGAAGCTGCTGCCGTCGGGCCGCCGCGCCAGGATGCGCCGGTGCGCCGCCAGGTGCTGCTGCATCTCGTGCGAGCGCAGGTAGTCGTGCACCTGCGCCGCGTGGCGCTCGGCGTGGGCGTCGGGCACCAGCGCGGCCAGCGGCAGCCCGAGCAGCTCGGCCGCCGGGCAGCGGAACATCTGCTCGGCCGCGGCGTTGACGGCGACGATGCTCTGGCGCTCGTCGATCATCACGATCGCCTCGCGTGCCGCCTGCAGGATGCTGTTCACCGGCCGATCGAAGAAGTCGGCTCCGTCATCGAGCGCTTCGCGCGCGTCGTGGTGGGGGGCGGGGGCGTGGCTCAAGGTGCTGCTTGCTGCGACTGCTACGGCGGCGGCTCATCGTAGGCGCGCTGGCGGCGCAGCGCAGCCCGCGTGGCGGCATCGCCTTGAGGCACCGCAAAGGGCATGCGCTTCATCGCCGCTCAGGCCGCGCCGACCAGCAGCAGCGGCGCCTGCGGCCGGTCCGCGGGCAGGGCGCCGAGCGCGGCGGCGGGCAGCACCAGCAGGTCGGCCTCGCCGGCCTGCGCGGCGGTCGCCGGCTGGGTGGCGAGCTTTCGCGTCTCCAGCCGCGCGCCCAGCGCCTGCGCCAGTTGCGCGGCCACGCGCTGCGCCTGCCGGCCGGCCTCGCTGCCGTCGTCGAGCACGACGATGTGCGTGCGGCGCGCGTGGCGCGGCGGCTCGAAGCGCGCCGGCGCCGCGCCCAGCAGCAACAGGTCGGATTCGGGGCCCAGCGCGCGCGCCTCGTCGGCCAGCGCGCCGCGCACCACGCGCATCGACCAGCCCACCGCATGGCGCGCACCGGCGCGTTCGGCCAGGCTGCGCACGCGCGCTGCCTGGGCGCGCCAGCCGCGCTCCACATCTTCCGGCGCGAGCGGCGCCCAGTGCGGCGCCGAGCGGGCCAGCACGCGCGTCACCGGCAGGCTGGCGGCGGCGAGCGCCGCACTGCTCTCCACGAATACCAGCTGCAGCTCGCGCTGCATCAGCCGGGCGAGCGCGCAGGAGGCATCGAGCAGCGCCGCGGCGACGGCGGCGTCGTCGAGCAGCATCAGCACGCTGGCGTGGCGCGGCGCGTTCATCCCAGGCTGTCTCCGCTGCCGCCGCTGGCCCGGGGTGTGGCGCGCGTCGCACCACGCCGCAGCGCGCGCGGCTCGCCGCGGCGGATGCGGGCGAGCTCGCGCAGGCGCCGCGCGATGCGGCCGTTCACCGTGTCGTCGCGCAGCTGCTCGGGCGCGCCGGCGGGCACGCCGGTGAGGCACTCCATCACGTCGTCGATGCTTTGCACGCTGCGCAGCGCGAAGCGCCCGGCGCGCACGGCCTTGACCACGTCCTCGCGCAGCATCAGGTGCTCGACGTTGGCCTGCGGCAGCAGCACGCCCTGCGTGCCATCGAGGCCGCGCGCCGCGCAGACGTCGAAGAAGCCTTCGATCTTCTCGTTCACGCCGCCGATCGCCTGCGCCTGGCCGAACTGGTTGACCGAACCGGTGAGCGCCCAACCTTGCTTCAGCGGCAGATCGGCCAGCGAAGACAGCAGCGCCGCCAGCTCGGCCAGCGAGGCGCTGTCGCCTTCCACCAGGCCGTAGGTCTGCTCGAACACCAGCGTGGCCACGAGCGAATGCGGCTGCTGGCGCGAGAAGCGCGCGGCGAGGAAGGCCGAGAGGATCATCACGCCCTTGGCGTGGATGGGTCCGCCCAGGTGCGTCTCGCGCTGCACGTCGATCACTTCGCCGTGGCCCAGGCGCGTGGTGGCGCTGATGCGGATCACCGCGCCGAAGCCTTCGCCGCCGACCTCGTAGACCGACAGGCCGTTGACCTGGCCGGTGCGCTCGCCGCTGGTGGCTATCAGCAGCACGCCGCGCCGCACCGCGTCGGCCAGCCGTTCGTTGACGCGGCCGGCACGCTCGCGCCGCGCCGCGATGGCGGCGCGCACGTCGTCGCGCTCGATGGCGGCGGCGCCGCGCCGGCGCGCCAGGTGGTCGGCCTCGTGCAGCACGTCGAGCAGGAAGCGCACGCGCGCGCTCAGGCGCGTGCTGTCTTCGGCCAGGCGCGCGCCGTGGTCGATGCAGGCGGCCAGCGCCGCGGCGTCGGCGGGCAAGAGGCCGGCCTCGCGCGCCTGCGCGCGCAGCGTGGCGGCGAGCGCGCGCATGTTGGCGGCGTCGCGCGGCATGTCGTCGCCCAGATCGGCCACCACGCGGAAGAGCTGGTCGAACTCGTCGTCGTAGGCCTGCAGCAGCGCGCAGATCTCGCGCGTGCCGACGAGCACCACCTTCAGCTTCAGCGGAATGGGCTCGGGTTCGAGCTGCACGGTGGAGATCAGGCCGAGCTGTTCGGCTACTGCCTCGATGCGGATCTCGCCGCGGCGCAGCGCGCGCTTGAGCGTCTGCCAGGCGTAGGGCTGGCTGAGCAGCTGCACCGCGTCGATCAGCAAATGGCCGCCGTTGGCACGGTGCAGCAGCCCGCCCTTGATGAGGCGGAAGTCGGTGAGCAGCATGCCGAAGCGCGCGATGTGGTCGACGCGGCCGACCAGGTTGGGCACGGTCGGCAGATCGGCCTCGACCAGGCCCACGCCGTCGGCCGCGCTGGCGTCGAGCAGCAGGTTGACCTCGTAGCGCGACAGGTCGCCATGGTCCTCGCCCGCCTCGCCGGCTTCGCTTGTGTTGCCGTCCTCGTCGGCGGGGGCGCGGAAATCGTCGGCGTGCTCCACCACGTCGGCCGCCACCGCATCGAGCCAGGCCGCCACCGCGGGCAGGTCGGCATGGCGCTCGCGGATCTCCTCCAGCGCGTGCTCGGCGGCCACGCGCGTCATCGAGCGGTTCATCTCGCGCACGCGCTCGGCGTGTTCCTTGCGAAGCCGCATCGAGGCGCGCAGCGCTCGCACCAGCTGCTCCTGCACCTCGGCCATCGCCTTCTGCAGCTCGGCGCGCTGTTCTTCGGGCAGGCTCTCGAACACCTGCGGCGGCATCACCTCGCCGTCCTTCTGCGGCGCCACGGTGAAGCCCACCGGCGTGCGCACCATCGCCAGGCCGCGGCGCTGCGCCTCGTGGCCGACTTCGATGAAGGCCTGCTCGGCGCGCTGCTTGAACTCGGTGTCGATGCGCTCGACCTCGGTGGCGTATTCCTCCGACTCGAACATGGTGCGGATCATGGTGCGCAGGTCGCGCACCAGCGATTTCATGTCGTCGCGCAAGGCCGTGCCGCGGCCGGCCGGCAGCTCGAGCGCGAGCGGCTTGTGCGGGGCGTCGAAGCGGTTGACGTAGACCCAGTCGCTGCGCGTGATGCCGTCGTCGCGCAGGCGCTGCTGCACCGCCTGGCGCACCAGCGCGCGCCGCCCGCTGCCCGGCGGCCCGGCGACGAACAGGTGGTGCCCGGCATGCGGCGTGGCCAGCGCGTACTCGACCGCCGCCGCGGCGCGCGGCTGGCCGACGATGCCCGGCGCGTGGCCTTCGGGCTGCGCATCGGTGAGTGCGAGTGATGCCGGATCGCAGCGGGTGAGCAGCTGCTCGGGCGAGAGGGTCTGGGCGGCCATCGGGTCATGCTAGGCAGCGTCATCGCGCGTGGCTTGATCCCAGTCATCTCCGGTAACAGCGCCCCAGCCCTGCGCCGGACAATCCGCGCCCATGGTGGATGTGAAGCGCTTGCGCCGGCTCGCCCTCTGGGCCGCCGGCGCCTTGCTCGCCGGCGTGCTGGCGCTGGCAGCTTATGCGCTCGTGCTGCTGCCCTTCACGCCCTCGGTGGAAGGCCTGCTCGCCGCGCGCGACGACAAGCCCAGCGTGCTGCTCGCCGCCGATGGCTCGCTGCTTGCCACCTTCCGGCGCACCCCGCGCGACTGGCTGCCGCTGGAGCGCATTCCGCCGCACGTGATCGACGCGCTGATCGCCACCGAAGACCACCGCTTCTGGGAGCATCCCGGCGTCGACTGGCGGCGCAGCCTTTCCTCGCTGGCGCAGACGCTCGGTGGCGACACGCAGGGCGGCTCGACCCTCACGCAGCAGCTCGCGCGCAATGCCTTCCCGGTGGAGATCGGCCGCGCGCGCAATGCCACGCGCAAGCTCAAGGAGATGATCACCGCGCTGAAGATCGAGCGGCGCTACAGCAAGCGGGAGATTCTCGAGGCCTACCTCAACACCGTCTCGTTCCACTACAACGCCTTCGGCATCGAGATGGCGGCGCGCACCTATTTCGACAAGCCCGCCGCCAGGCTGACGGTGGCCGAAGGCGCGACGCTGATCGGCCTGCTCAAGGGCACGCGCGTCTACAACCCGGTGCTGCACCCCGAGCGCGCGCGCGAGCGTCGCAACGTGGTGCTGGCGCAGATGCTCAAGCACGGCAAGCTGAGCCGCGCCGATTTCGAGCGCCTCGAGGCGCGCCCGCTGCGCCTCGATTTCGAGCGCCAGGATCTGGGCCAGGGCATCGCGCCGCACTTCGCCGAAGCCGTCAAGCGCTGGCTGCTGGGCTGGGCCGCGCCGCTGGGCTACGACCTCTACACCGACGGCCTGGTGGTGCGCTCGGCGATCGACCCGAAACTGCAGCGCATCGCCAACCAGGCGGTGGCGCGCCAGCTCGACGCGCTGCAGGCGGTGGCCGACGTCGAGTGGGGCCGCGAGAGCGGCAAGCTGCTGGCCGGCGGCACGCGCGCCTACGTGGCGGCGCGCGCCAGGACCGAGCCCTTCGCGCATTTCTGGGCCACGCACGCCGAGCTGCTCGATGCCTTCGTGCGCGAATCGCCCGAGTACGCCGCGCTGCTCGACGAAGGCCGCAACGCTGCCGACGCGCTTGCCGCGCTGCGCGCCGACACTGGCTTCATGCAGGCGCTGCGCGAGCGCAAGACGCGCCTGGAGGCCGGCTTCGTGGCGATCGACCCGGCCAGCGGCGCAGTGCGCGCCTGGGTGGGCGCGCGCGACCACACGCTCGACGCCTACGACCACGTGCAGCGCTCACGCCGCCAGCCCGGCTCGACCTTCAAGCCCTTCGTCTACGGCGCTGCGCTCGCGGCCGGCATGGATCCGCAGCGCGAGTTCGACACGCGCGGCGTGAGCCTGCGTCTGAGCGACGGCACGCTCTGGAAGCCGCGCGACATGGGCGCCACGCCCGACGGCCGCTCGACCTTGGAAGACGGCCTGGTCTTCTCGCGCAACAGCGTGACCGCGCAGCTCATCGGCGAGGTCGGCGCCGACAAGGTGGCGACGCTGGCGCAGCGCCTGGGCGTGCGCGAGAGCCCGCTCGAGGCCGTGCCCTCGCTCGCGCTCGGTACCAGCCCGGTGAGCCTGCTGGAGATGGCGAGCGCCTACGCCAGCATCGCCGCGCAGGGCGAATACCGCGCGCCGCTGCTGGTGACCCAGGTGAGCGACGCGAACGGCAAGCCGCTGATGCAGCTCGCGCCGCCACCCGGCACGTCCGGCGAGCGCGTGATGGACCCGGCCGTGGCCGTGCAGCTGATCGAGCTGCTGCGCGGCGCCGTGAACCGCGGCACCGGCCAGGGCATCCGCAGCGCCTGGGGCATCACGGCCGACGTGGCGGGCAAGACCGGCACCACGCAGAACAACACCGACGGCTGGTTCATCCTGATGCAGCCGCAGCTGGTGGCGGGCGCCTGGGTCGGCTTCAACGATGCGCGCGTGACCCTGCGCAGCGAATACTGGGGCCAGGGCGCGCACAACGCGCTCAACGTGGTCGGCGACGCGATGCGCGCGGCGCTCGCGCAGCGCATCGTCGATGAGCGCGCCGAATTCCCGACCCCGCCCGGCGCGGGCCTGCGCGACTTCTTCCGCAGCGCGGGGGAGGCGTTGAGGCGCTGGTTCGGGGGTGGGGTGCACTGAACAAGGCCGGCCGCACCTCGCCCCGGCTGCGATCGATCGCAAAAGCGAGATCTATCGATCGCCAAGAACTATGAATTGGACTCGGGGCGCTCGGCCTCGAATACTGCCGCTGCCCGATCGCGGCAGGTCCGCCGCGACGGGATGTGCGCATTCGGCCGCAAGGCGCCGCACCGAGGGTCGGCGCCCTAACGACATGAAGTTCGTGGAGACGATGTTGAACCAGAAGCTCTTGTGGGGCACCCTTCTTGCTCTCGGTACCGGCGCCGCCGCTGCCCAGAGCAGCGTGACGATCGGCGGCGTGATGGACGTGTCCGCTCGCAGCGTGAAGAACGCCGGCAGCAGTGCGGTGCAGTCGCTGGCCAGCGGTGCCAACAGCACCAGCCGCCTCTACTTCCGCGGCGAGGAGGATCTGGGCGCAGGCCTGTCCGCCGGCTTCTGGCTCGAGACCGGCATCAACGTCGACAGCGGCGCGACCACCGGCGGAACGCAGTTCTACGACCGCCGCGCCACGCTGTCGCTGACCAGCCGCAGCGCAGGCGAGATCCGCATGGGCCGCGACTATGTGCCGACCTACACGACGTGGTCGCGGCACGATCCGTTCTCGCACGTCGGCGTCGCCGGGTCGAACAACTTCTCGACGTCGAGCCAGCAGGGCCCGATTCGCGCCGCGTTCGGCACGAACCCGAACACGACCGTGCGTGCGAACAACGCAGTGGAATACCTGCTGCCCGCGGGGCTGGGCGGTCTCGAAGGCGGCCTGATGGTCGCGGCCGGCGAGGGCGGCACGACCGCCAACGGGCAGGACAAGGTCGTCGCCGCACGCATCGGCTGGCAAGGCGCCGGGTTCGGCGTCAACGCCGCGCACGGCGTCACCGAGAACGACCTGATGGCGGGCGGCAAGTTCAAGGACAGCGTGCTCGGCGTCAACGGCGCGATCGGGCCGGTCAAGCTGGCTGCGGCCTGGCGGCGCTACGAGCAGGCGTCGGCCGAGCAGACCAACGTCATGCTCAGCGGCATCGCCAGCTTCGGTGCGGTCGACGTCAAGGCCTCGTACCTGAAGGCGAACATGAAGGGCAGCGTCGGCGCGACGGTGATCGACGCCA
Source organism: Piscinibacter sp. (assembly GCA_017983795.1). Lineage (GTDB taxonomy): Bacteria > Pseudomonadota > Gammaproteobacteria > Burkholderiales > Burkholderiaceae_C > Piscinibacter. Next base: position 130,999 of record JAGOAS010000006.1, on the reverse strand, counting down.
ACGATGCCAGCCAGTTCGGCATCGGCGCGGTCTACAACTTCTCCAAGCGCACGGCCGCCTATGCGCAGGCCTCCCGCCTCGCCAACGATGGCCGCGCCACCTTCGTGATTCCCGGCGGTGCCACGCTGAGCGCGGGCGGCACGTCGAGCGGCTGGGAGGCCGGCCTGCGCCACAACTTCTGACCGCGTCGATGTGGGCTGAGCCGCCGAAGCGAAGCGGCTATGCAATGGCGCAGCGCAGGAACAGCTCGACGAGGCGCTGCGCCGCCGGCGACAGGAAGCCGCCGCTGCGGTAGGTCACGACGAGGCGGCGATGCATGGTCGCCCCCTGCACCGGCACCTCCTTCAGGCCGCGGATGCGCGCCGGGCCGTCGAGGTGGTGGCGCGAGATGAAGCTCAGCAGCCCGGTCTGCACGATCAACGCCGGCAGCATCAGCAGGCTGGTCGTCTCGACCTGCACGCGCGGCCGCGGCAGGCGCCGGCGGTCGAAGGTGTGGTCCAGCCAGTCGCGCGTCGGCAGGCCCGACGGCTGCAGCGCCCAGGAGTAGGCGCTCAGGTCCTTCAGGCTCACCGCCTTGCCGAAGACCTCGTGCCGCTCGCTGGCCGCGACGACGATCATGTCCTCGGCCAGCACCTTGGACACGTAGCCCGCCTCGGCGGGGCGCTCGGTGCCGACCATCAGATCGAGCTCGCCGGCGTGCAGCCGCGGCGTCAAGGTGTCGATCAGCCCGACCACGGTGTGCAGGGTGACGCCGGGCGCCTCCTGCAGCAGCTGGCGGGCGACCGGCGGCAGCAGGAACTGCGCCGCGGTGGGCACGATGCCCAGCCGCACCTTCCCGGCGAGGCCGGCGCCGATCGCCGACAGCTCGCGCCTGGCATCTTCGACGTCGAAGCGCATGCGCTGAGCCCACTTCAGCAACACCTTGCCGGCCTCGGTGAGCCGGATGCCGCGGCCCGATTTCTCGAACAGCGCCGCGCCGCAGTCGGCCTCCAGCCGGCGGATGCTGCTGGTCAGCGCCGGCTGCGAGCGATGCAGGCGCTCGCAGGCGCGGCCCAGGTGCTGCAGCTCGGCGATGGTCTCGAAGTAGCGCAGGTCTCGCAGGTCCATGGCAAAAGTCCCGTCGATCGATCCGAAGAAAGAATCGATTGGACTGTAGTCGAAGCGCCACCAATACTGCCTGCCAGACGACGCGCCCGACCGTTCGGCGAGGCGCCGCATCCCACCCACCGGAGACCGCATGCAAGCATCCCGACGCCTCGCCCTCCTGATCGCCGCCGCGACGCTCAGCGCCGGCGCTTTCGCCCAGGCCGCTTCGACAGGCTCAGGACAGGCCTGGCCGGCCAAGCCGATCCGCATCGTCGTGCCCTTCCCGCCGGGCGGCGGCACCGACATCATTGCCCGCGAAACCAGCCAGCGCGTCGCCAAGGCGACGGGCTGGACCTTCGTCATCGACAACAAGCCGGGCGCCGGCGGCAACCTCGGCATCGACGCGGTCGCCAAGTCGCCGGCCGACGGCTACACCATCGTGATCGGCCAGACCAGCAACCTGGCGATCAACCCGACGCTGTATTCCAGGCTGCCCTACGACCCTCAGAAGGATCTGGCGCCGATCGTGCTGCTGGCCAACGCGCCCCTGGTCATGGTGACCGGCGCGAGTTCCCCCTACAAGACGGCGGGCGAGGTCGTTGCCGCCGCCAAGGCCAAGCCGGGCAAGGTCAACTTCGCGTCGCCGGGCAACGGCACGGTCGCGCACCTCACGAGCGAGTTGTTCCAGAAGTCGGCCGGCATCACGACGCAGCATGTGCCGTACAAGGGCGCCTCGCAGGCCCTGGTCGACGTGATCGGCGGCAATGTCGAGCTGTACATGTCCTCGGTGCCGACCATGCTCGGCCAGATCAAGCAGGGCAAGGTGCGCGCGCTGGCCGTGAGCGCCGCCAAGCGGGTCGATGACCTGCCGAACGTGCCGACCTTCGCCGAGCAGGGCTTCAAGAGTGTCGAGGCGGGTACCTGGTTCGGCCTGCTCGCGCCGGCCGGCACGCCCAAGGAGGTCGTCGCGCGGATCAACGCCGAATTCGTGAAGGCGCTCAAGCAGCCGGAACTCGTCAAGCGCCTCGGCGAAGAAGGCGCCGACGTGATGGGCGGCACGCCGGAACAGTTTGCCGCGCTGATCAAGGACGAGATCCCGCGCTGGGGCAAGGTCGTCAAGGAATCCGGCGCCAAGGTCGACTGACCCGCCTTCGCCATCCCTTCTTTCTGGAGATTCGCATGAGTCAAGCCGCAGCATTGCCCGAAGTGATCAAGCAGATCGAGCGCGTCGATCCCGCCGTCGTCAAGCAGGCCGCCGCCTACGCGTCGTCGATCCTCGCCGACGTGGCCGGGCGTCGCGGCGCCTTGAGCGGCCGCATCGCCGCGCTGTCGCCTTCGATGCGCGTGGCCGGTCCGGCCATCACCGTCGAACTGCGCCCGGGCGACAACCTGATGATCCACGTGGCGCTGGCCATCGCCCAGCCCGGCGACGTGATCGTGGTCGACGGCAAGGGCGATCTCACGAGCGCCTTGATGGGCGAGATCATGTGCCAGCAGGCCGCGGCGCTCGGCATCGCCGGCGTGGTGATCGACGGCGCCGTGCGCGACGGCGAGGCGATCCGCGAACTGGGCTTCCCGATGTACGCGGCGGGCCTCAACCCCAACGGCCCGACCAAATCGGTGGCGGGTCGCGTGAACCACCCGATCTCCATCGGTGGCGTGAGCGTGAACCCGGGCGACCTGGTGGTGGGCGATGCCGACGGCATCACCGTCATCGAACGCAACAAGGCTGCCGCGATGCTGCCGCTGGCGGCCGAGAAACTGGCCGCCGAGACCAAGCGCATCGCCGACATCAAGAGCCGCAAGGCGCTGCGCCCGGGCTGGCTGGACGGCGCGCTGCGCGCCGCCGGCGTGATCAAGGAAGGCGAGTCGCTGTGAGCGCCAAGAAGCCCGTCTTCCTCGTCACCGGCAACGACCTGGCCGCCCAGGCGCTGGCGCTGCTGGGTGATTACGAGATCGTCTATGCCGGCAAGACGCCGGCCGACGACGACATCGTCGCGCTGTGCAAGCGGCACGACCCGGTGGCGATCATCGTGCGCTACGGCAAGGTCGGTGGCGCGGCGATGGATGCGGCGCCGAGCCTGAAGGTCATCTCCAAGCACGGCAGCGGCACCGACACCATCGACAAGGCGGCCGCCGCCGCACGCGGCATCCAGGTCGTCGCGGCCGCGGGCGCCAATGCGGCAGCCGTGGCCGAGCACGCGCTGGCGCTGCTGCTGGCCTGCGCCAAGTCGGTGGTGACGCTCGACCAGCGCATGCACGCCGGCCACTGGGACAAGTCCACGCACAAGAGCGTGGAGCTCGAAGGCCGCACGGTGGGCCTGATCGGCCTGGGCGCGATCGGGCTGCGCTTCGCGCGCATGGCCGATGCGATGGGCATGCGCGTGCTGGGTTTCGATCCCTATGCGAAGGAACTGCCGGCATTCATCCAGCGCGTCGACAGCGTCGATGCGATCTGGCGCGAGTCGGACGCCATCTCGCTGCACTGCCCGCTGACGGCAGACAACGCGAAGCTGCTGAACGCGCAGACGCTGGCCGCCTGCAAGAAGGGCGTCATCGTCGTCAACACCGCGCGCGGCGGGCTGATCGACGAGACGGCGCTGCTGGACGCCATCCGCAGCGGCCAGGTGGCCAGCGCAGGGCTGGACAGCTTCGCCAGCGAACCGATGACCGCGCCGCACCCCTTCCACGGCGAGCCGCGCATCACGCTCAGCCCGCACATCGGCGGCGTGACGGCCGATGCCTACGTGAAGATGGGCGTGGGTGCGGCGAAGAACGCGCTGGCCGTGCTGAACGCTTGAGTGCCAGCACACCGAACCGGAGACCGACGATGACGACGAGACTCACCCTCCTGCTGGGCGCCGCGGCCCTGGCCTTCTCGACCTTCGCCCAGGCCCAGGCCACTTCGACAAGCTCAGGACAGGCCTGGCCGGCCAAGCCGGTGAGGATCGTCGTGCCCTACCCGCCGGGCGGCGCGGTCGACGTCGTGACGCGCAAGATCGCCGCCAAGCTGCAGGAGCAGACCGGCCAGACCTTCTACGTCGAGAACAAGGCCGGCGCCACCGGCACCATCGGCCTGGCCGCGGTGGTGCAGTCGCCGGCCGACGGCTACACGCTGGCGGCCAACGACACCACCTACGCGCTCCTGCCGCACATCTTCAAGAAGCTGCCCTTCGACCACGAGAAGGATCTGCTGCCGGTCGGCGCCTACGTCTTCGCGCCGATGAGCGTGGTGGTCAAGGCGGATTCGAAGTTCAAGACGCTGGGCGACCTGATCGGCGCCGCCAAGGCCAAGCCCGAATCGGTGACCTACGGCACCGGCGGCGCCGGCACCACGCCGCACTTCGTCAGCGAGGCGCTGGGCATCGCCTCGGGCGCGAAGTTCCTGCACGTGCCGTTCAAGGGCGCGGGCGAGGCGACCATGGGCATGCTCTCGGGCACGATCGACTTCCAGATCGCCTCGACGCCGGGCGTGATGGGCCACGTCAAGGGCGGCAAGGCGCGCATCCTGGCGGTCAGCGGAGCCAAGCGCCTGGCCGCGCTGCCCGAGGTGCCGACCTTCGCCGAAGCCGGCGTGAAGAATTTCGGCCTCATCAACTTCACGGGCCTGTGGGCGCCCAAGGGCACGCCGCAGGCGGTGATCGACCGGCTGCAGAAGGAACTCGCGACCGCGATGGCCTCGGCCGACATGAAGGCGTTCGCGGAGGGCATCGCCTCCGAGCCGGGCTTCTGGGACGCGGCGACGTTCGCGAAGGACCTGCACGAGCGCACCGCCTACTGGGGCAAGGTGGCGGCCAACACGGCCTTCGAGCGCCAATGATGTTCCTGCTGCAGCCTGCGCAGGTGCGCGACACCGAGGCGTTCACGCGCCTGCCCGATCGTTTCCGCCGCAGCGGCGTGCGCTCGAGCTGGGCCGACGCCAACCGCGGCGGCCAGCCGACCGACTCCTTCCTGGAGGGCCCGGTATTCGACGCGGCGGGCAACCTCTACGTGACCGACATCCCCTTCGGCCGCATCTTCCGCATCGACCCGCGCGGCGAGTGGGAGCAGGTCGCCGAGTGGGACGGCGAGCCCAACGGCGCCAAGTTCCTGAACGAGCGCGAGCTGATCGTCACCGACTACCGCAACGGCCTGATGGCGGTGGACGTGACCAGCGGCGCCGTGCGCCCCTTCCTCGAGCGCCGCAACAGCGAACGTTTCAAGGGCGTCAACGACCTCGCCTTCGACAGCGCGGGCAACCTCTACTTCACCGACCAGGGCCAGACCGGGCTGCACGACCCCACCGGTCGCCTGTACCGGTTGCGGCCGAGCGGCCAGCTCGAGCTGCTGCTGGCCAACGTGCCCAGCCCGAACGGCGTGGCGCTGTCGCCCGACGAGCGCGTGCTCTACCTCGGCGTGACGCGCGGCAACCAGGTCTGGCGCGTGCCGCTGCTGGAGGATGGCAGCGTCTCCAAGGTCAGCGCGTTCTTCACCTCGTACGGGCCGAGCGGCCCCGATGGCCTGGCCGTCGACGAGGCGGGCCGCGTGATCGTGGCCAACCCGGGCCTCGGCGTCGCCTGGGTGCTGAACCATCGTGCCGAGCCGGAGATCGTGCTGCGCAGCTGTGCGGGCATGTCGCTCACCAACCTCGCGTTCGGCGGGCCGGATCGCAAGACCTTGTACTGCACCGAGTCGGTCACCGGCACGGTGCTTCGGGCGACACTCGACCGGGCGGGGCTGCCCCTGCACCGCCCCCGACGCTGACGCCACCCGGAGAAGACGAATGTCGAACGCTTTCCGCCGCCTGCTTGCGCTGGCGCTGCTCGCCCTGCCGCTGGCCCTGCACGCGCAGGGCGGCTATCCGACCAAGCCGGTCAAGCTCGTCGTGCCCTTCCCGCCCGGCGGCAACGTGGACCTGAGCGCACGCATCATCGCGCCCGAACTGGCCCGCGAGCTGGGCCAGCCGGTGATCGTCGAGAACCGGGCCGGTGCCGGCGGCACCCTGGGCCTCGATGCGGTCGCCAAGTCGGCGCCGGATGGCTACACGATCGGCATCGCTTCGCCGGTCAATCACCTCGCCGCGCCCTCGCTGTACCCGAAGCTGCCCTACGACTCGATCAAGGACTTCACGCCGGTCGGCCTGATCGCGAGCGTGCCGATGGTGCTGGTGGTCGGCCCCTCGTCGCCGGTGAAGTCGGTGTCCGAACTGCTCGCGCTGGCGCGCAGCCGCCCCGGCGCGCTGACGATGGCCTCGGCCGGCAGTGGCAGCGGCAACCACATCGTCGGCGAGCTGTTCCAGGATGCGACCGGCACGCACTTCGTGCACGTGCCCTACAAGGGCAGCGCCCCGGCCAACACCGACCTGGCCGGAGGCCATGTCGATATCCACTTCGATCAGTTGTCGTCGGTGCTGCCGCTGGTGCAGGGCGGCCGGCTGCGCCCGCTCGCGGTGACGACCGCGAAGCGCTCGGCCCTGCTGCCGGGCGTGCCGACGCTGGCCGAGGCGGGCGTGGCGAAGTTCGACGCCTCGACCACCCTCGGCCTGGTGCTGCCCGGCAAGGCGGCGCCCGAACTGGCGACGCGCCTGAACCAGCTGCTCGACAAGGTGCTCGCGCAGCCGAACGTCAGGGATCAGTTCACGCGCCTGGGCGCCGAGCTGCGGCCGGGCACGCCGGCCGAGTATGCGGAGTTCATCCGCACCGAGATCGCGCGCACCGCCAGGATCGTCAAAGAGGCGAAGATCACGCTGGATTGAGGGCCGAGCGCGTGGGCATCGTCGACTGCCACTTCCACGTCATCGCCGCGGCGGATCGCTTCCCGATGCTGGCGGGGCGCAGCTATACGCCGGCGCCTGCTTCGCTCGAGGCCTGGCAGGCGACGCTGGCGCCGCTGGGCGTGACGCACGGCGTGGTGGTGCAGCCGAGCGTCTACGGCATCGACAACCGGGTGCTGCTGGCCGCGCTGAAGCGGGGTGGCGGCCGCCTCGTCGGCGTGGCCGCGGTCGATGCCGCGGTCTCCGACGCCGAGCTCGACGGGCTCGCCGAGGCCGGGGTGCGCGGCGTGCGCATGGCGCATTTCGAGGCCGGCGATCCGCGCGCGATGGGCGGCTTCGTGCCGCTGGCGGCGTTCGATGCGCTGGAGCCGCGCCTGGCCGAACGCGGCATGCACCTGCAGCTGTTCACCGACAGCCGGCTGCTGCCGGCCCTGGCCGCCCGGCTCATGCGCTCGCGGGTGCCGGTGGTGATCGATCACATGGGGCGCACGCCCGCGCGCCTGGGCGCCGGCCACGAGGGCATGCGGGCGCTGCTGCGGCTGCTGCGCGAAGGGCCGGTATGGGTCAAGCTGTCCGGCGCGGCCAACCTCTCCGACGCCGCGCCCGGATACGACGACGTGCGCCCGATTCACGAGGCGCTGTTGTCCGCCGCGCCCGGGCGGCTCGTGTGGGGCTCCGACTGGCCGCACACCCGGCCGGCCGGCGAGCGGCCGCCAACGGCGACGCTTTGGCAGCTGTTCCAGGACTGGACGCCGCCTCCGCTGCGCGATCGCATCGGATCGGGCAACGCGATGGCGTTCTATCGCTTCCAGATCACCGGCGCGCCGGCGTAGAAGCCCCCTCGCCACGCCATCGAGCAGCCGCTCGATGTGCCGCTGGCGCGCGACCGCCGTTCAGGCCGCCAGGGCGGCGCGCGCAGCGGGGCGCGGCCGCGTGCCGGCGTGCGCCCGCGCGCCTTCGTCACCGGCGCCGCGCGTGCCGCGCGTGCAGGCGCGCAGCGCTGCTTCGTCGAGGATCTCCACCTCGCGGTTGTCCACGCGCAGGCAGCCCCAGTCGGCCAGTGCGGTGAAGGAGCGGCTCACCGTCTCGTGCGCCACGCCGAGCAGGCTGGCGATGTCGCGCCGGCTCATGCGCAGGTACAGGCGCCGCGACGACTGGCCGCGCTCGGCCATGCAGCCCGCGAGCCAGACGAGGAAACGCGCCAGGCGCGTCTCGGCCGCCACCGCGGCCATCATCTCGGCCACTTCGCCGGCGCGCACCAGCTGGCGGCTGAGGGCGAACTGCAGCGCGTGGTCGAGCGAGGGGAAGCGCTGGCGCCAGCGATCGAGCTCGCGCAGCGGCAGCGAGAAGGCGGTGGAGTCCTCCAGCGCGATCACGGTGGCGGTGTGGTGGCCGCGGCTCACCGCCTCGAAGCCGAGCACCTCGCCGGGGCCGGCGAAGGCGAGCACCTGCTCGTAGCCGTCTTCCGAGGTCTTCACGCATTTGAAGCTGCCCGAGCGCACCACCAGCACGGTCTCGGCCTCCGCCCCCTCGTGCAGCAGCACCGCGCCGGAGCGGGCGCGCCAGACGTTCACGCCGAAGCCCGCGGCGGCGGGGTCGGGCCGGGCTTCGCAGCCGATGGTGCGCAGCAACTCGGGCAGCGAGGCGGGCGCCGAGGTCGTCACCGCACTGCGTTGCACGAACCATGCGCCGCGCTCCGGCGCGATGGGGCTGACATTGGTCGAGGTGGCGAGCATGCTTGTCTCCGTGGCGTGAAGCGTTCGTGATCTGCTTCACAGCTTCGCCGCCACGGACGACGGCAGCAATCGGTGGCCGTCGCGGCCCGCTGTGGGAATGCCGCGCGCGCGGCGCGGGCCGAGTCCTAGGCGCGTGTCAGACGATTCCTACTAACATGGGTCAATCCGAAGGAGATGCCCATGCCTTCCATGCTGCGCGCGCTGACGGGTGCGCTGTTCGTGCTGTGCCTGCTGCCGGTGCGCGCCGAGCCGCCGCCGCCCGCGCCGAGTGAACCGGTGGTCGACACGCTGCACGGCGTGCGCGTCGAGGATCCGTTCCGCAACCTCGAGAACCTGCGCAGCCCGGCCACGCGCGCCTGGCTGGAAGCGCAGGCGGCCTACGGCGAGCGCACGCTGGCGCAGATCGACGGCCGCGAGGCGCTCTCGCAGCGCATCGCCGAGCTGGCGGCCTCGGGCGGCGATTCGGTGCGCAGCGTGCGCCGCTTCGCCGGCGGGCGCGTCTACTAGCTCAAGCGCCGTGCCGGCGAGAGTGCATTCAAGCTGATGCTGCGTGAGGGCGATGCAGGCGATGCGACCGAGCGCGTGCTGGTCGATCCGGAGCGTTTCGCCGCCGGCGGCGTGCCGCATGCGATCAACTGGTACCAGTCCTCGTGGGACGGCCGCACGCTCGCGGTTGGCATCTCGGCGGCGGGCTCCGAAGATGCTTCGATGCACCTGATCGACGTCGCCAGCGGCCGCGCGCTGCTCGAGATGAGCACCTACCACCAGATCCGCGACGGCACGGCCTATCCGGCGGTGATGCTGGTGCACGGCATGAACGATCCGCGCGTCGACATCTGGCACAGCGTCAAGGCGGCGGCGCGGCTGCAGCGCTCCAGCAGCAGCGGTAAGCCGGTGTTCATGCGCATCGACATGCAGACCGGCCAGCTCGGAGCCAAGCCCCGAGGTGGGCACGACGGGCCGGCTCAGCCCGCTGCCAGCCAGGCCTTGATCTGCTGCTGCACACGCGGCTCCGAGAGCCCGGTGCGCGGGTCGCACAGCACCAGCTCGGGCGGCGGCGGGTCGCCGAAGGCCACCGGCGAGTCGTCGAGGATGACGTAGTCGGCCACCGTCGGGTTGCGCGCCAGCCAGGCCTGGATGCAGGCATAGCGCTCGCCCTTGGGCGTGCAGCCGAGGTAGCGGTTGCCCAGGTTGCCGAGCAGATCGCCGATCTCCTCGGGCGTGTGGCTGAAGCGCCAGTTGGAATGCACCACCACGAAGACGTCGTCGTGGCCGGCCAGCAGGCCCGGCAGGATGTCGAACCAGCAGAACGCGTCGAGTTGCACCGTGCCCAGCGCCGAGCCGCGGTGCACGGCGCGCGCCTCGTTGTCGGTGGCGTTGGGGTGGGTGACGCCGCCGAAGTCGAGGAAGATGACGCGCATGCTCTGATCGTCCATTCAGGCGAGACTATGGGCGCGCGGCGCCGCCGTCCCTGTGCCAACACAAACCGCTGCGATTGCAGACTCCGGATGAACGAGCATTCCCAGATCCTGTTGCCCGAGGCGTTCGCCGACATTTATCGCAGCCGGCCCGGCAGCGCGCGGCTCGTGCTGCCGCTGGCCGAGGTGGCGGCGCGCCACGAACTGTGCGAAGACCTCGCGCAAGCGCTCACCGAGCATGCACGCGCGCTGCTGGTCGGCGCGCACCTCGCCGAAGACGAGGTGCTGCGCCGCTGCTTCGCCGGCCTGCGCGCCGAGGGCGCGGGCGTGAGCGGGGCCGAGGCGCTGTGGGTGGTGCGGCGCCTGGCCGAATTGCTCGATTGGGAGCAGCCGGAATTTCCCGAAACCGGCCAATAGTCGGGAGATTTCCCGAAATAGGCCAGAATCGGGCGCGTCACAGAGTCGAGTGGCATTTCCATTCACGAACCGTCGAGGAAACCAATGACAACTTATCAGTCGGTGCGCGCGCAAATCGCCAAACTCGAAAAGCAGGCCGAAACGCTGCGGCGCCAGGAGTTGAAGAATGTGATCGCCCAGGTGCGCGAGGTGATCGCGCAATACGGCCTGAGCGCCGCCGACCTGGGCCTTTCCGGCGCGCGCCGCGGCAAGGCGAAGGCAGGCAAGGCCGCGCGCCGCGCCAGCGTGGGCGTGGCCAAGTACCGTGACCCGAAGAGCGGCCAGACCTGGACGGGCCACGGCCGCCCGCCGGCCTGGATTGCCGAGGCGAAGGACCGCGAGGCCTTCCTGATCGAGGCGCCGGCGAAGAAGCGGCCGGCCGCGAAGAAGGCGGCGGCGAAGAAGGCCGCTGCGAAGAAGGCCACCAAGGGCGCCGGCCGCAAGGGTCGCCCGCGCAAGAGCGGCGCGGTGGAGATCGAGTCGGGCGTGGCGGTGCAGTAGTCGCATCGCCGCTGTGCTCAGAAGGCGCGCCGCACGCGCGCCATCAGGTCGATGGCCGGCAGCGGCGCGCTCGTGCGCTCGGCAGCGTGCGCCGCGGCCGGCGCCACGCGCTCGAAGTGGCGCTGCGCCAGCGCTTCCGGGATGAAGCGCGTCAGCGAGCCGTAGAGGTGCCGGTCGCCGTACTTCGCCTGCTGCGTGACGTGGAACTTCTGCGGCACCAGCAGCGTGAGCTGGTGCTTGGCGCGTGTCATCGCGACGTAGAGCAGGCGCCGCTCTTCCTCGATCTCGCCGGCGTGGCCGGTGGCCAGGTCTGCCGGCATGCAGCCGTCGACGGCGTTGAGCACGTGCACCGAGTTCCACTCCTGGCCCTTGGCCGAATGCATGGTGGAGAGGATCAGATAGTCCTCGTCGCGCTGCGGCTCCTCGGCTTCGTCGCTGGTGGCGGCCGGCGGGTCGAGCGTCAGCTCGGCGAGGAAGCGCTCGCGGCCTGAGAAGGTGGCGGCGATGCGTTCGAGCTGCGCCAGGTCGCCGCGGCGGATGGCGGCGTCTTCGTGCAGCCGCTCGAGCTGCGGCTCGTACCAGCGCCGCGCCTGCGCCATCGCCTCGGGCCACGCGGCCTCGGCCAGCGCCGCATGCGCGGTCAGCCACTCGCGCCAGCCGCTGGCGGCGGATGCGGGCGGCTTGAAGGCCTGCATCGCGGCGGCCGGATCCTCGGCGCTGCCCATCGTTTCCATCAGCCGGCGCGCCGAGGCCGGCCCGAGGCCGGGGATCAGCGTCGCGACGCGAAAGCCCGCCAGCCGGCCGCGCGGGTTCTGCACCCAGCGCAGCACCGAGAGCAGATCCTTCACGTGCGCCGCTTCGAGAAACTTGAGGCCGCCGTACTTGACGAAGGGGATGCCACGGCGCGTCAGCTCCAGTTCGAGTACGGCGCTGTGCTGGCCGCTGCGGAACAGCACGGCCTGCTGCTTGAGAAGCAGGCCGGCCTCGCGCTGCAGCAGCACGTCGTCGGCGACGAAGCGCGCCTGCGCCAGCTCGTCGGCCACGGTCACGAGGCGCGGCCTGACGCCTTCGCGGCCGCTGTGCAGATCCTTGGTGAAGCGCTCGGCGGCCTGTGCGATGACGGCGTTCGACGCATCGAGGATGGGCTGCGTCGAGCGGTAGTTGCGCGTCAGCGCCAGCACGCGCGCGGCCGGCGCGAACTGCGCCGGGAAGTCGAGGATGTTGCGCACCTCGGCGGCGCGGAAGGAATAGATCGCCTGCGCGTCGTCGCCGACCACGGTGAGGCCGCGGCCGTCGGGCTTGAGCGCGCGCAGGATGGCTGCCTGCAGCAGGTTGGTGTCCTGGTATTCGTCGACCAGCACGTGGTCGAAGCGCGCGGCGATGGCCGCCGCCAGCGCCGGCTCCTCCATCATCTGCTGCCAGTAGAGCAGCAGGTCATCGTAGTCGAGCACCTGCTGCTGCTGCTTGGCATCGACATAGGCAGCGAACAGGCGCTTCAGCTCCGCCTCGGCGCCGCGCACCCAGGGGAACATGGTCTGCACGACTGTGGCTACGCTCTCGCGCACATTGACCACGCGCGAGTAGATGGCCAGGCAGGTGCCCTTGAGCGGGAAGCGCTGGCCGCTGCTGCCGAGTTCCAGCTCCTGGCGCACCCAGCCCATCAGGTCTTCGGCGTCGCCGCGGTCGAGCAGCGTGAACTGAGGCGCGAGGCCCAGCGAGGCGGCGTATTCGCGCAGCAGCCGCGCGCCGACGGCGTGGAAGGTGCCGGCCCAGGGCAGCACCGGCGCGCCTTGCGTGGCGCGCAGCCCCAGCGCCGTGTGCAGCATGCGGCCGGCGCGGCGCTCCATCTCCTGCGCGGCGCGGCGCGAGAAGGTCAGCAGCAGCAGGCGCTGAGGATCGGCGCCGTCGAGCACCAGGCGCGCCACGCGCGCGGCCAGCGTCATGGTCTTGCCGGTGCCCGCGCCGGCGATCACCAGCAGCGGCTCGCCGCGGTGCTCGACGGCGGCGCGCTGCTCCTCGTTGAGCGTGGCGAAGGGGTCTGTGGCGAGGGCGCTCATGCTGACGGGAGACTGTAGAGGCGGACTGTATACGCATCCAGTGGCAGAATCCGCCCGCGATGACTCTCGTGTACTCCACCGACGGCGGGCGCATGTGCCCGCAATGCCGCCAGCCGCTGGCGGCCTGCCGCTGCGCCGAGGCGGCGCGGCAGGCCGTGCGCGGCGACGGCAAGGTGCGCGTGAGCCGCGAACGTGCCGGCCGCGGCGGCAAGACGGTCACCGTGGTGCGCGGCCTCGCGCTCGATGCCGCCGCGCTGGCCGCGCTCGGCAAGCGCCTGCGCGCCGCCTGCGGCGCCGGCGGCGCGGCCAAGGACGGCGTGCTCGAGATCCAGGGCGACCATGTCGAGCGCGTGCTCGCGCTGCTCGTGCAGGAAGGGCACGCGGCCAAGCGCACCGGCGGCTCAAGGCCCGATGTTTGCACCCGCTTACGATTATTCGTGACGAACTTCGCGCCGGGCGCGGCTAAGCTCGGCGCCCCGCGTGAGAGAAGTTCGAGAGGGACGAATGGCTACCGATGAACACGCGTCGACGCTCTGGCAGATCAGCGCGTTCGACCGCCTGCACCAGCAGACGCTGCGCGACCCGGATCGGCCGACCATCGTCTCGAGCACGCTGATGGCGGAGATCGACGCGCTGGAGCGCCGCCAGGACGGCAACGATGCGCTGGAGGTGTTTGCCGTCTGCGTGCGCGTGCAGGAGCCGGCGCTGGTCTACCTGCGCTTCGCCGAACTGGTGTGGCCGGTGACGCTGTTCCCGGCGCAGGGCGTGTACCACGCGCCGCGGCCGCTGACCGAGGCGCCGGAGTCCTCGCTGGTGCGCGTCAGCTCGATGGCCATCGAGCCGCCGGCGGTGCGCCCGCCCGGCCAGGCGAGGGGCGATCGCGCCGCGCCCGACGACAGCTACTACGCCCTCGCGCCGGCGCTGTGGCGCCTCGCCCTCTTCGGCCCGCGCGGGCGCCTGCTCAACGAGATCGGCGGCACGGCGGCCTATCGCGTGCTGCGCAACCCGGCGCTCGACGATCTGCCGCTGCCCGGCGCGCTGGCGCCCGCCGTCGAACGGCTGCGGCGCGAAGCGGCCTCGCTCAAGCAGATCGCCGGCTGGCCCGGCATGAGCCTGGAGCGCGCCGCGCGACTGCTCAACGCGCTCTACCTCGGCGCCAACCTGATGGTCTCGCGCAGCGGAGCCGCCGCCCGGCCCGAGCCGCGCAAGAGCCTGTTCGGCTGGCTCGGCGGGCGCTGATTTTCTGCCCCTCGTCCGCTTGTGCCCGCGCAAGCCGAGCCGGCGCAGGCAGCGCGATGCTCGCCGGCATGAACCATCGTCTTGCCGTCTGCCTGTTCGCCTTCGCTTCGCTGCCCGCGCTGGCAGCGCCGCCCGCGCCGACGCGCGGCGAGCTGCTCTACACCACGCACTGCATCGCCTGCCACAACTCGCAGATGCACTGGCGCGACAAGCGCCTGGCCACCGACTGGGCCAGCCTGCAGGCCCAGGTGCGGCGCTGGCAGGGCGTGGCGAAGCTGGGCTGGAACGAGGACGACATCCTCGAGGTGACGCGCCATCTGAACGAGCGCATCTACCGCTACGCGCCCAGTGGCGACCGGATCACCTCCATGCGATAGACCCCGTTCTGCCGCACCCGCTCAGCGCGAACTCATCACCAGTTTGATACGCCGGCGCAGGCGCTGCGCCTCGTCGGCGGCGCCGGCGCGTTCGGCGCGTTGCGCCAGCACCTCGAGCCAGGCCAGCAAGGGGCGCCGCTAGCCTTGTTCGGAGGCGGTGTCGGCGGCGAGCGTGAGCGTGGCCGGGTCGGCCAGGCCGGCGCGGAACAGCAGCGCGGCGGCGATCAGGCGCGATTGCGCATCCTCGATGGCGCTCACGGACGCGGGCGTCTTCGCCGCGATGGCCGAGGCCACCGCCTGCTGCGCCGGCGGCAGGAGTGCGATGCGCGCACGGTCGAGCGCCGCACCCGCCAGGTAGTCCGCATAGGCCTGCTCGGGCGCCGGCGCCTCGGCGCGCCAGCGCTCGAAGCCCTCGCAGCTCGTGAAGTCCAGGCTCGCCACGCGCGCCGCGCAGCGCATCAGCTCGGCACGCGCCACCAGCGCCGGCTGGCCGGTGCGCGCGAGCAGGGCGCGGCCGCGCTCGAACTCGCGCTGTGCGCCCTTGCCGTCGCCGGCCAGGTCCATGGCGATGGCCGCGTCGAGCGCCGGCTTGCCCTGCAACTGCCAATCCGGCGGCAGCGGCCGGCTCGAGCAGGCCGCGAGCAGCAGCGCGGTGGTCAACAAGAGCGCGTGCGGCCTCATTTGAGCTTCAGCTCCGTGTCGCGCTGGAAGGGCCACTTGCGGTTGACCTCGTCGACCAGCTGCTCGACCCTGCGCACCGTGGCGTCGACCTCGCCGCGCAGCGCGTCGAGATCGTTGGTGGCGCCGCGCACGTTGCCCGCCACGCCCTGCGCCTCGGCGAGCAGCGCATCGACCTTCTTCAGCGTCTGGCGCGCATCGCCGAGCAGGGCGTTGAGCTGGGCCACGCCGGCCTTGCTCTCGTTCACCAGACCCTGCGGCCCGAGCACCTGCGCGTCGGCCTTGGCGGCCATGCCGTCGATGCGCGCCAGCAAGGTGTTGACGCGCTGCAGCGCCGCGCCGATCTGTTTCGCGTCGGCCTCGCCCAGCACCATGCCGGAGGCGCCGCGCGCGCCGGTGCCGCGCTCGGTGATGGTCTGCACGTTGGCCAGGCTGGCGGCGAGCGGCGAATCGGCGGCGGTCAGCCGCGTCAGGTTGCCGATCAGCTCGCGCGCGTCCGACATCAGGCGCGGCAGCTCGGCGGTGGCGTCGCCCACCAGCACGCGGCGCTCGGCGCCGTCGGCCAGCGGCGGATCGCTCAGCACGCCGCTGTAGGCCTTCAGCGCGGCGCCGCCGACCAGGCTGCGCGAGAGCGTGAATACGCTGGATTCGCGCAGCCACTTGGCGTCGCGCACCGGCACGTCGATCACGATGCGCGCCGCGCCGTCGGGCGCGAGCTCGATGCGGCGCACGCGGCCGATGGGGAAGCCGGAGAAGGTCATGTCCATGCCGACGCGCACGCCTTCGGAATCGTCGGCCACCAGCACCAGCCGCTGCGTGGCCTCGAACGTGCCGCGCGCGTAGAGGATGTAGAGCACCGTCGCCGCCACCAGCGCGACGAACAGGCCGAGCAGCAGCGCGGCCTTGAGCTCGAGGTTGTTGGGCTGCTTGTCCATCATGCGTAGTTGCCCACCAGCGAGGCGGCCTCGATGATCACCATCAGCACCAGCATGCGCACCAGGCCCTGCAGCTCGGCGCTGGTGTTGGCGCGGCGCCGCGGCACGGCGTCGAGCACCGAGGCGATCGGCATCAGCGCCACGGTGAGGCCGAGCAGCACGATCTTGAGCACGAAGATCAGCGACACCGCCGGCGAGAACACCCGCCCCACGGTGTGCGTGTAGGCCGCGAAGCCGGCGCTGGTGAAGCCGTAGACCGACAGGTAGGCGACCACCAGCGCCACCACGCTGCTCACCGCCGCCAGCATCAGCGTGCAGAACGAGCCGGCCACGGCGCGCGGCAGCACCTCGGCGCGCATCGGGTCGCGGCCCTGCGCGGCCAGCGCATCCCAGCCGCCGCCGCTGCGCAGCGCCGCCACCTCGGCCGCCATCGGGATGGTGCAGCGCAACGCCGCCACCATCGCCGCGGCCAGCGGGATGAGCTCCAGCACCAGCACGCGCACCACCATCTCCAGCGCGTACTGCGAGAGGCCGTAGCTGTGCGAGGTGACCAGCACGATGCGGATCACGACGATGGCGATCAAGAGGCTCAGCAGCGTGAACCAGGGCAGTGCCTGCGCCGTGCCGAGGTACAGATGGCGCGCCAGCGCGCGGCGGCTGTCGGCGCGGTAGCTCGAGGGCGAGAGCGCCAGCGCCGACAGCAGCGCGGCCAGCTGCACCGTGCGCCCCCAGCCGGCCAGCCATTGCACGAAGCTGCGCGCCAGCCCGGCCAGCGCTCCCTGCGGCGAGGTCAAGGGCGACATGGCGGGGATCATAGGCGGCGGGGCGCGTGCATGCGGCGAGGCTGGCAAGATAGCGCGCCGCCAGCCGGCGGCATCGCACCGATCCGCGCCCGAATCATCTTCATGACCCAATCCTTCCTCGGCCGGCGCGGCATCGCCGTCGCGCCGCACAACCTGGCTTCCGAATCCGCCCTGCGCGTGCTGCGCGAGGGCGGCAACGCACTCGAGGCGATGATCGCCGCCGCCGCGAGCATCGCCGTCGTCTACCCGCACATGAATTCGATCGGCGGCGACGGCTTCTGGGTCGTCGGTGGTGCGAGCGGCCCGCTGGCCGGCATCGATGCCAGCGGCGCGAGCGCGGCCGCGGCCTCGCTGGAGAGTTATGCCCAGCGCGGCGTGCGCGGCAGCATTCCGTTCCGCGGCGGCGTGGCGGCGCTGACGGTGGCCGGCACCGTCTCCGGCTGGGGCGCGGCGCACGCGCTCGCCCGGGAGTGGGGCGGCCGCCTGCCGCTCGCGCGCCTGCTCGAAGACGCGATCTGGTACGCCCGCGAAGGCATTCCGGTGACGCACAGCCAGCGCGCCGCCACCGCGGCCAAGCGCGAGGAGTTGCAGGGCATCGCCGGCTTCGCCGAGACCTTTCTGGTCGACGGGCAAGCGCCGGCAGCCCTCAGCCGTTTCCGCCAGCCTCGCCTCGCGGCCACGCTGGCGCGCATCGCCGAACATGGCTGCGACGATTTCTACCGCGGCGCGCTGGCGAAGCAGCTCGCCGCCGAACTCGCGGCGGTCGGCAGCCCGCTCACGCTAGCCGACCTCGCTGCGCACCAGGCGAAGCGCGTGGATCCGCTCACGCTCTCCATCCCTGGCGCCACGCTCGCCAACATGACGCCGCCCTCGCAGGGTGTGGTGTCGCTGATGATCCTCGGCATCATGCAGCGCCTGCAGGGCTGGGATGCCGATCCGCTCGGCGCGGCCTTCGTGCACGCGCAGGTCGAGGCCACCAAGCAGGCCTTCCGCCTGCGTGACCAGCATGTCACCGACCCGGCTTTCATGCGCATCGCGCCGGCCGAGTTGCTGCGCGCTGAAGTGCTCGATGAACTGGCCACGAAGATCGACGCTCGACGCGCCGCGCCCTGGGGCAGACGCACCGACCCCGGCGACACGGTCTGGATGGGCGTGATCGACGGCGAAGGCCGCGCGGTGTCCTTCATCCAGAGCATCTATCACGAGTTCGGTGCCGGCGTGGTGCTGGCCGGCTCGGGCATCAACTGGCAGAACCGCGGCTGCAGCTTCAGCCTGGACGCCGCGCACATCAACGCGCTGGCGCCGCGCAAGCGGCCCTTCCACACGCTCAACCCGGCGCTGGCGCGCCTGGCCGATGGCCGCCTGATGGTCTACGGCACCATGGGCGGCGACGGCCAGCCGCAGACGCAGGCCACCGTCTTCAACCGCATCCAGCGCTTCGGCCTGGAGCCGCAGGCGGCGATCGAACTGCCGCGCTGGCTGCTCGGCCGCACCTGGGGCAGCGCGAGCGACAGCCTCAAGCTCGAAGCGCGTTTCCCGAAATCGACCATCGAGACGCTGCGCGCCATGGGCCATGACGTCGAACTGCTGACCGACTGGGACGAATCGGTCGGCCATGCCGGCGCCTTGATCCGCGATGCCGAAGGGCTGCTGATGGGCGGCTTCGATCCGCGCAGCAACGGCTCGGTTGCAGCGTTCTGACCATGCTGCACCCCACCGACGAACCCGGCACCACCATCGCCACGCTGGCCAACGGCGTGCGCGTGGTGATGATCGACCTGCCCGGCGTGGGCAGCGCGAGCGTGAGCGTCTTCGTGCGCACCGGCAGCGCGCACGAAGGGGCCAAGCTCAACGGCATCAGCCACGTGGTCGAGCACATGGCGTTCAAGGGCACGCGCACGCGCGATTGTCAGCGCATCAACCTCGATGCCGAGCGCCTCGGCGCCGAGGTCAACGCGCACACCGACAAGGACCACACCGCCTTCCACATGCGCGGCCTGGCCGACGACGCGCCGCGCTTCGTGCGCATGCTCGGCGACATCGTGCGCGAGAGCACCTTCCCGGCCGACGAGCTGGAGCGCGAGCGGCGCGTGATCCTGCACGAGATCGCCGACGACGAGGACGATCCGCTCACCATCGCCTTCCAGCTCTTCGACCGCGAATGCTTCGGCGCGCATCCGGCCGCGCTGCCGGTGATCGGGCGGCGCGCCAACATCGAACGCTTCACGCGCGACGACCTGCTCGGCTACGTGCAGCGCCAGTACAGCGGCGAGAACGTGGTGATCGGCGTGGCGGGCGAGGTCGATGCAGCGGCGCTGCTCGAGGCTGCCGAGGCCGCCTTCGGCGGCCTGCCGCGCGGCGCGGAGAACGGCCTCACCGCGCCGCCGTGGAGCGGCGGCCTCGTGACCAAGCGGCTCACCGGTTGCAGCCAGGCGCAGGTGGTGATCGGCTGGCCGATTCCTTCGCTGGTCGACGACGACCCGGTGGGCATCGTCGCCGCCGCCGTGCTCGGCGAAGGCATGAGCTCGCCGCTGCTCGACCGCATCCGCGAGCGCAAGGGCTTGGCCTACTACACGCATTGCTCGGCCGACGTGCTGGGCCTGTGGGGGCAGTTCGTCATCGAGGCCTCGGTGGCGAGCGAGCAGCTCGGCGAGTTCTGTGCCGAGGTGCGCGCGCTGATGCGCGAGCTCGCGCGCGGCGTCGAGCCCATCCACCTCGAACGCGCGCGCAACCAGCTCACGGTGCGCGCGCTGCGCTCGGCGGAGCAGCCCTTCCGGCGCGTCGAGGAGGCCTGCCTCGACCTGCTCTTCCTCGGCCGCGTGCGGCCGCGCGCGCAATCGCTGGCGCGGCTGCGGCGCGTGTCGGGCTCGCGCGTGGCCGAAGGCTTCGCCAGCATGCTGCAGGCGCCGGTGGCCGCCGCCGCCACCGGCCGGCTGCCGCGCCAGGCGCTCGATCGCATCGCCTCGATCCTGCAGCGCTGAGCCACATCGTGTTGCAAGAGGGGTGCGCAAGCGCGCTAGTACAGCAACACGTAAATAAAGGAACATGAATACACTTCGCATGTTGCAACCTGACAGGCGGAGGTGTGTTCATGCGCCAGACCGAACTGCATCTGAGCGAGGAAGACCGCGCAGCGGTCGAAGAAGTCCGCAGCAAGGGGCTTCATCACAGTCGGGAGGTCAACCGGGCGCACATGCTGGCGTGCCTGGACCGGGGCATCCCCGAAGCACAGATCCTGGCGGTGCTGGACGTGGGACGCACGGCGCTGTGGCGCACGCGGGCGGCATATCTGCAAGGCGGGCTGGATCTGGCGCTGTTCGACGTGGCTCGACCCGGCCGTCCGCGCGCGTACGACACGGACGTGGAGGCGCAGGTCACGGCCCTGGCATGCTCTGCGCCACCCGAGGGGCGCAAGCGCTGGACGATGGTCGAGCTCGAGCGCGCGGCGCGGCGCGAGCCCGGCCTGGGCAATTTGAGTCGCGAAACAGTGCGGCGCATGCTCAAAAAAACGATCTCAAGCCCTGGCGGCGGCTGATGTGGTGCATCGGCCAGATCACCGAGGAATACCGGCACCGCATGTATGAGCTGCTGGCGCTGTACGCCCAACCGTTCGATCCGCGCGAACCCGTGGTGTGCATCGACGAGAAGAGCCTGCAACTGCTTGGCCACAGCCGCGCGCCGCTGCCGATGGCCCCTGGCGTGATCGCCAAGGATGACTACGAGTACGTCCGCAAGGGAACCATCAACCTGTTCGTCGCCGTCGAGCCCAAGGCGGGGCAGCGCGCGGTCTCGGTCACCGAGCAGCGCGGCAAGGTCGACTTCGTCGGATTCATCGCCTCGCTGCTCGGTGGTGCCTACGCCCGGGCGCGCCGAGTCCATATCGTGCTGGACAATCTGAACACTCACTTCAGGAAGTCGTTCGAGGACGTCCTCGGGCACCGCGCCACCGACAAGCTGCTGCGGCGCGTGCAATTCCACTACACACCCAAGCACGCGAGCTGGCTGAACATGGCAGAGATCGAGATCGGTATCCTGAGCCGTCAATGCTTGGACCGCCGCTTGCCCGACCGCCCGACCCTCGAGCGGGAAGTCGATCACTGGCAGCGTGAGCGCAACGTCATCGGGACGACCATCGAGTGGAAGTTCACTCGGCAAGATGCGGATCGGAAGCTCGGTCGGCATTACGTTCCGTTATTTGCGTGCTGATGTACTAGTCTCACCGGCTGTCACCGAACCGTTGCCGAGAAGACTCCCATGTGGGGACAGAACAAACCCGTCGTGCTCTCCTATGGCCGGCCGCGCTCGCGCTGGTCGCTGCCGCCCTGGCTGGTGCTGCTGATCATCGGCGCCGCGGCTGGCGCGGCGGGCGTGATCTACGTGCAGGAGAAGCACCTGCCGCCGCGCCTCTCGGCCTCGGCTTCCACCGAGTTGCGCAGCGCCTACGAGCAGGCCGATGCCGAGCGCCGCCAGCTCAAGGCCGACCTCGATGCCACTACGCGCAAGCTGCAGGGTGCGCAGGCCGACGGCAAGAAGCTCGGCGAAGACCTCGCCGCCGGCCGCAGCGGCAGCGAGAAGCTGCGCCAGGATCTGGACTTCATGGTCGATGCGCTGCCGGCCGATCCGCGCGGCGGCGTGGTCGAGGTGCGTGCCGGGCGAGTGCAGCGCAAGGGCGCGGCGCTGGCCTACGAGGTGGCGCTGACGCGCAGCGGTGGCGGCAACAAGCCGATGGGCGCGGTGCTGCAGATCAGCGTCAGCGGGCTGGGCGCCAACGGCGCCGAGACGCGCGTGGTGGGCAAGCCGATGCCGCTGTCCATCGCCGCCTACGAGATCGCGCGCGGCACGCTGACGCTGCCCGAGGGCTTCCGCGCCAGCCAGGCCACCATCACCGTGCTCGACCGGCCCGACGGGCGCCAGCTCGGCATGCGCGTGCTCTATGTGAAGTGAACCAGGGCCTGTTGACGCTACGGGAGGGCTCGCGTGGCTCAGCAAACAGCCGCCAGCAAGGCGCGCGGCGTAGCCCATGCTCGGCGCCTGGGCAAGCCGTGCAACGCGGCTGGCGGCTGTTTGCTGAGATCACCCGCAGGGCCAGCCAGGTTGCGGCGCGAGCCCTCCCGTAGCGTCAACAGGCCCTATGCTTGCGCGCCATGCGCATCGCCGATCTTCGCCACCGCCTGCGTTCGCTGGGCGCCAAGCCCAAGCACGAGGAGCGCGTGCTGCGCCTGTGGGCGAACGCGCTGCCGCAGACCCACGGTCGGCGCCGCATCGAAGACTGGCTGCCGCTCGAACTGCGCGAGGCGCTGCCCGCGCTCGAAGCCGAACTCGCCGGCCTGGCCACGCTGCGTTCGGCGCACGCGGGCGGGGACGGCTCCGAGCGCCTGCTGGTCACGCTGGCCGACGGCCAGACGGTGGAGAGCGTGCTGCTGCCGCGCGAGGGCCTGTGCGTGTCGACGCAGGCCGGCTGCGCGGTCGGCTGCGTATTCTGCATGACCGGCCGCGACGGCCTGATCCGCCAGCTCGGCAGCGGCGAGATCGTCGCGCAGGTGGCGCTGGCGCGGCAGCGCCGCGCGGTGCGCAAGGTGGTATTCATGGGCATGGGCGAGCCGGCGCACAACCTCGACGCGGTGCTCGACGCCATCGAGCTGCTCGGCACCGCCGGCGGCATCGCGCACAAGCAGCTGGTGTTCTCCACGGTGGGCGATGCGCGCGTCTTCGAGCGGCTGCCGCAGGGGCGCGTCAAGCCGGCGCTGGCCTTGTCGCTGCACACCACGAAGGCGGATCTGCGCGCGCAGCTGCTGCCGCGCGCGCCGCGTTTCGATCCGGCCGAGCTGATCGAGGCCGGCGAGCGCTACGCGCGCGCCACCGGCTACCCGATCCAGTACCAGTGGACGCTGATCGAAGGCGTCAACGACGGCGACGACGAGGTGGAAGCACTGGTGGCGCTGCTGAAGGGCCGCTACGCGATCATGAACATGATCCCGTTCAATCCGATCGATGGCCTGGCCTGGCGCCGCCCTTCGGACGAGCGCGCCGGCGCGATCATGCGTGCGCTCAACCAGCGCGGCGTGCTGGCGCGGCTGCGCCAGTCGGCCGGGCAGGACGTGGAGGCCGGCTGCGGCCAGCTGCGTGCGCGCGAACTGGCGGCGGCGCCGCAGCGGCGCATCCCGATCCGCGCCTGAGGATCAGGCCGGCAGCGTGTAGCGCGTCGCCGGGCCCTTGCCGCTTTGCACCAGCAGGCCGCGCTCGGCCAGCGTCACCAGGTGCTTGGAGGCGGTGGCCGGGCTCAGCGCGCACAGCTGCGCATAACCGCTCTTGTTGAGCGAGCCCTCGGCCAGCAGCTGCGCCAGCACGGCGCTGCAGCGCTGCGGGTTGAGCAGGTCGGCGGTGGCCTCGCGCCAGGCGCCGGCGAGCTTCTGCTCGCGCGTCAGCTCGCGCTCGAAGGTGCGGCGCAGGGCGTCGAACTCGGCGGCGAAGCCGTCGCCCAGCGCGTGGCGCTCGATCAGCGCGAGCGCGGCCTCGCGCTCCTTCATCGCGATGGCGAGGTAGGCGCGTGCGATCGCCAGGTGCGCGCGCACGTGCTCGGGCGGCGCGCCCGGCAGTGCGAGGCGCTCGCGCTGGCGCTGCACTTCGGCGACTTCGGCGTAGTGCGCGGCGGCTTCGCTCGGCAACATGCGGTCGCGCGCGCGATCCGCGCTGGGGCCGAGGATCTCGGCCTTGATCTTCCGGGCGGCCTCGCTGTGCGCCGGGTCGCTGTCCTGCGTCCAGGGCGCCGTCGTGGCGGCCGCGTGGGCGTCGCCGCGCGCTTCGTCGGCCGGATCGCCGGTCCGCTTGAAGCGCATGTAGTAGACCTCGGCGAGGTTCAGGTGCGCGATGCCGGCGACGCGGTGCAGGCGATGGCGCATGGCGGTGTCCAGCGCCAGCTGGTATTGCTCGCGAGCCTGCTCGAAGTCGGATTGCCAGAACCAGGCCACGCCCAGGTTGATGTGCGTGCTGGCGAGGATCTCGGGCTCCACCGTCATCGTCTCGGCCAGTGCCAGCACGCGCTGCGCATAGTCGCGTGCGCGGACGAAGTCCTTCGCTTCGCCGTAGATCAGGCTCAGGTTGCCGTAGGTCTTGAGGATGGCCTGGCGGTCGTCGATGCGCTCGTACAGCAGCAGCGCGCGGTGCTTGTGCTCGAGCGCGTGCGGCAGGTCGCCGGCGCGGCGCAGGCATTCGCCCCAGGTCTGCTCGAGCATGGCCAGCGTCGCCGGCGAGAGCGTGTAGCGGCCCGCCACCGACTGCGCACGCTCGAGCAGTGCCATGGCGCGCGGGTCGTTGCGCAGCGCGTACAGCCAGCCCAGGCGCACCAGCGTGGCCACGTATTCCTCGATGACCTCGACCGCCGCGCCGGCGTCGTCGCCGAGGCCGGAGCGGCGCAGGCACTCGACGCTGTCCTGGTAGCAGGCGAAGGCGCGGTCGAGGTCGCGCGGCTCGTGGAACTTGCCGAGCGCGCCGTAGACGATGCCCAGCAGCAGCGCATCGTCGGCCTCGGCCGCCAGGCGCAGCGCCTGTTCGTGTCGGGCCAGCTCGCCAGCGGCGTCGCCGCGCATGCGTGCCAGCGCGGCGCGCGCGAGCTGCAGCTCGAAGCGCTCGCGCGGCGTCGACGCCGCGGCCTCCACGGTCTCGACGATCGCATCGGTCTCGGCATCGTTGGCCAGCTCGACGCTGTGGCGTTGCAGCGCGCGCGTCACGCCGGCCGAGTCGCCGGCCTGCGCCAGATGCCACAGCGCGGCGAGGCTGTCGCCGGCCAGCTGGGCCGCCGCCGCGTGGCGTGCGTGCCAGGCCGCGCGTGCCTGCGGCGTGTCCAGGCCGGCGTGTTGCACGGCCCAGTCGCGCGCCAGCGCGCGCAGCGCGAGGCGCGGCTCGGCAGACGTGGGCACGTCGCGCAGGCACAGCGCCAGCGCGCGCTTGCCCTTGTCGAGGTAGCGGTAATAGGTGCTCGCGCCGACCGACCAGAGCCCGCACAGCTGGCTGGCGGCGGCCTCGTCGGCGTGGCCGCGGTAGCGGTCGCGAAAGGCCGGCACGGCCATGAAGCCGTACTGGCAGGCCAGCGCCAGCAGCGGCCGCCAGCTGGTGCGATCGAGCCAGGCATCGCGCGAGATGGTCGCGGCGAGGCCGGCGCGGTCGGGGCGCTGCTGGCCGACCGCCCATTGCAGCAGCAGCTCGACCGCCGCGGCCGGGTGGGCGGCGTCGAGCGTCTCGCCGGCGGCGCCGTGCAGCGGCCGCAGCCAGTGGCGCATCAGCCAGCGCGTGATGCGGCGGTGCCGGCGCAGCCATTCCTCCAGCCGGCCGGCACGCCGCGCGGCCAGCAGGCCCTCGGCCACGGCTTCGGCCACCGGCTGCGAGGGCTGGCGCAGCGCGGTGGGGTCGGAGTTGTGAGCAACTGTTTCCATGGCGGGAAGGAATCGTCTCACGATCGTCTCGCGGCGTGCCATCCCACCGAAGGACGAGTGCCTATGAATGCGATGCCGGCAGGCGTAGCGTGCGCGGATCGATCACGTCCAGGAGGAATCGCCATGGCACTGCCCCGACTCTTGCCGGAACAGCCCGACGACAGCACGCTGCGCAGCGACAGCGTGCTGTTCGCCGTCTACGCGCCCTTCGGCGGCGACGAGGTGCTCTCCACCTACCCCGAAGGCAGCTCGCAGACGCTCGCCCAGCATCCGCTGGTGCAGGGGCTGATGAAGGTGGCGGCGCAGGGCATCCACGTCGCCGCGCTGATCGACCGCGTGGCCGACGACACCTGGCTGCTCGAGATCGAGGCCGGCAAGCCCGCCGAGGCGAAGGTGACGTCGCGCTGGAAGCAGGACATGGCGGCGCCGGCCAACCTGGCGGGCTTTCTGCGCCACGCGCACCAGAGCCGGCCGAGCTCGGCCATCGTGCTCGCGCTCGAAGGCCACGGCGCCGGCTACCTGCCCGAGATCGACCGGCGCCAGCTCACGCTGGCCAACCTCACCGAGAGCGGCCGCTTCGAGTGGCACCTGAACGGGACCACGGGCGGCTCGCCGGTGCTGCCCGGTGGTTCGCCGCTGCTGCCGGGCGGCTCACCGTTGTTGCCGGGGGGCTCGCCGCTGCTGCCGGGCGGCTCGATGCCGCTGTCCACCTGGGGCCTGGGCGATGCACTCAAGGCGGCGCTCGATGCCGGCGTGCCCAAGCTGGCGGTGATCCACTTCGACAACTGCTTCAACATGTCCGCCGAGGTGCTGCACACCGTGGCGCCCTATGCCGAGTACGCCACCGGCTACCCGAACTACAACTTCTTCACCGCCGGCGAAGGCTATCCGGCGGTGTTCGCGCAGCTCGCGCAGCAGGGCACGGCGACGTCCAAGGAACTGGCGCGCGCCTTCGCCAAGGGCAACGAGAGGATCCTCGAAGCCAAGGGCAACCACCCGACGCTCGGCTGCACCGTGCGGCTCGCGCGCATGAAGGACATCACCGAACGGCTCGACGACCTGGCCGATGCGCTGCTGGACGCGCTGCGCTCGCCGCCGCCGCATTCGCAGGCGCGCGCGGCGGTGGTGCAGGAGATCGGCAAGGCGATTCTGAAGGCCCAGCAGTACGACACCGAAGCCGGCTACCGGCTGGAGGCGCCCGACCAGCTCACCGACCTCGCCAGCTTCGCCGACGCGCTGCTGGCGCATGACTTCCGCGCCCACCCGGGCGTGCACCGCAATGCCAAGGCATTGAAGGATGCGCTGGTCGGCATCAAGGTCTACGGCTCGCCCGAGGAGCAGCCCTGGGTGGCGGCGGGCACGAACATCACCTGGGACTTCAGCGCCGACGCGCTGGCGATGAACATCTTCCTGCCCGACCCGCTGCTGCGCGGCCTGTGGGACTGGCGCTCGCCCTACTACCTCGACATCAACCCCGACCCCAACAAGCCGCGCGTGCAGCCGCACATCATCGACTTCGTGAAGGTCACCGACTGGGTGGACTTCATCATCGAGTACCACAAGGAGAGCCAGGAACCGGTGCGCCTGCTGCCGGCGCGCATCCCGCAGTTCCCGGTGTTCAACGCCAGCTTCGATCCGAAGAAGTACCCGCCGCCGCCGCCCTGTGGCCGCGGCAAGGCGGCAGCCTGATCGTCTGCCCATCGTCTTCGCGTGCGACACAGATCACGTCCGGCCGGCGTCGCAATGGGAAGGGCCCTGGACTGAAATGAAACCAGGACGACACGACACCCGTCGTCCTCGTCAACCGATCCAGGAGAAGCACCATGATGAACACGCATCTGCTCCACGCCCTTCCCGCCGAACAGGCCCGTTGCCGCGAACTGGTGCGCAAGTACGTGGCCATCGGCTCGGCCGGCGCCTTCGCCAGCGCGCTGATCGAGCACTCGCTGCGCCGCGCCGACCGCGCGGTGATCGACGGCGACGAGGCGGACATCCGCCGTGCGCTGGCCGAGCTGCAGGGCTACGAGGGCACGCCGCGCGAGCCGCTGAGGCTCGCCGCCTGACGCTTGCCGGCCTCCGGCGGCGGCGTAGGATCACGCCGTTGCCTGGAGGCCCTGCATGAAATCCGGAAAGATCCTCGTCGCCCAAGGCGGCGGCCCGACCGCCGTGATCAACCAGTCGCTGGTCGGCGTGGCGCTCGAAGCGCGACGCTTCGGCGAGGTGAGAAGGGTCTACGGCGCGCGCCACGGCGTGCGCGGCATCGTCGATGAGGACTTCGTCGACCTCACCCAGGAAACCAGCCACAACCTCGAGCAGGTGGCCAACACGCCGGCCTCGGCGCTGGGCTCCACGCGCGACAAGCCCGACCTGAAGTACTGCCAGGAGATCTTCGCGGTGCTGCGCGCCCACGAGATCGAGCACTTCTTCTACATCGGCGGCAACGACTCGGCCGACACCGTGCGCATCGTCAGCGAGGAGGCGGCCAAGGCCGGCTACCCGCTGCGCTCGATCCACATTCCCAAGACCATCGACAACGACCTGGTCGGCAACGACCACACGCCCGGCTTCCCCTCGGCGGCGCGCTTCGTGGCCCAGGCCTTCGCCGGCGCCAACCTCGACAACGCGGCGCTGCCCGGCGTCTACCTCGCGGTGGTGATGGGGCGGCACGCCGGCTTCCTGACGGCCGCCTCGGCGCTGGGCAAGAAGTTTCCCGACGACGGCCCGCACCTGATCTACCTGCCCGAGCGCGTGTTCGTGCTCGAGAAGTTCCTCGCCGACGTGAAGGCCACCCACGAGCGCCACGGCCGCTGCGTGATCGCCGTCTCCGAAGGCATCCACGACGAGGGCGGCGCGCCCATCGCCGCCAAGCTCGCCAAGGACCTCGAGCACGACGCGCACGGCAACGTGCAGCTCTCCGGCAACGGCGCGCTGGCCGACCTGCTGTGCGAGGAGATCAAGGCCAGGCTGAAGATCAAGCGCGTGCGCGGCGACACCTTCGGCTACCTGCAGCGCAGCTTCATCGGCTGCGTCAGCGATGTCGATCAGCGCGAGGCGCGCGAGGTCGGCGAGAAGGCGGTGCAGTACGCCATGTGGGGCCAGCGCGACGGCTCGGTGTCCATCAAGCGCACCGGCTTCTACTCGGTGGAGTACGAACTCGCGGCGCTGGCCGGCGTGGCCGGGCGCACGCGCACCATGGAAGACGAGTTCATCGCCGCCAGCGGCACCGACGTGACCGACGCCTTCCGCCTCTACCTGCGCCCACTGCTGGGCTCGGGCATGCCGGATGCCTTCCGGTTGCGCACCAACCCGGTGGAAAAGGTGCTTCGCCGCGCCTGAGCGCGGCAGCGCTCAGGGTGCGATGACGAAGACGCGCAGCGACTGGGCGGGGATGGTTGCGCTGGCGGTGCCGCCGGCGTCGATGTCGGCGTTCACGCCGCCGGGCGGGAAGACGCTGGTGAGCAAGCCATTGGCCGGCAGGCCGGAGGCGCTCACCAGCGCCGGGCCGCTGCCGTAGTTGATCATCACCACGGCGCGCTGGCTGCTGGTCGCGCGCTGGAAGCTCAGCGTGGTGCCGGTGGCGGTGGCGCTCACATGGGTGCCGCTGCGCAGTGCCGGGTTGGCCTGGCGCGCGGCGATCACGGCCTTGTACCAGTTGAACAGCGACGTGTTGTTGGCCTGCTGCACCTGCACGTTGTTCGTCGCCACGTTGCTCGAGAGCGCGCGGAACGGCGTGCCGGTGGTGAAGCCGCCTGAGCCGGTGTTGCTGCTGGTCCAACTCATCGGCGTGCGCAGCTTCGGGTCGTCGCCGATGTTGGCTGATGCACCGCGCATGCCGATCTCCTCACCGTAGTAGATGAAGGGCGTGCCGGGTTGCAGCAGATAGGTGGCAGCGGCGAGCTTGTACTGCGCCTCGTCGCCGTTGAACTGGTCCATCGCGCGTTGGCCGGCGAAGCTGTCGTGGTTGGACAGCATGGTCGACATGGCGGCTGGCGCTGTGCGGAAGTAGTTCGCCAGGTTGGCGATGGCCGTGGTGTCGCCCTTGGCTGCGTTGATCAGATCGGACTGATGGCCGAAGGCGAAGGCGCTGCCGCAAGCCGTGGCGAACGCGAGCGGTGCCGACGGCCCTTCGCAGACGAGAAAGCGGTTCGCATAGCTGCCGCCGACCATGTCGCGGATGTTGCCCATCAGCGCGAAGTTCTCCGGCTGGTTCTCCCACGCACTCGGCCCGTTCTCGACGAGGTTGCCCACCGCGTCGAAGCGGAAGCCGTCGACGCCGCGGTTGAGCCAGAAGCGCAGGTTGTCCTGGTGCCAGGTCACGACGGTGGTGTTCTTCAGGTTGAAGTCGGGCATCTGGTCCCAGAAGGGCGCGAAGTAGCAGCCGTCCGTGCCGCTGCGCCAGGGGTTGTTGCCGTAGATGCTCCAGCCGCCGGGGCAGGGCGAGTTGAAGATGTACCAGTTGCGATAGGCGTTGCCGCTGCCGCTGTTCGCGTTGACGAAGGCCGGGTGCTGCGCCGCGCTGTGGTTCATCACGTAGTCGAGCACCACGCCGATGCCGCGTGCGTGCGCCTGCGCGACGAGGGCGTTCAGGTCATCGAGGCTGCCGTAGGCCGGTTCGACGTTGCGGTAGTCGCTCACCGCGTAGCCGTGGTCGTGATCCTGGCTGCGCGTGATCGGCATCAGCCAGATGCCGGTGACGCCCAAGTCCTTGAGGTAGTCGAGCCGGCTGGTCAGGCCCTTCAGATCGCCGATGCCGTCGCCGTCGCTGTCCTGGTAGCCGCGCACGAAGATCTCGGCGAAGGGGCCGGCGCGCCAGTCGGCGTTCGGCATGCCGCCGGCGTCTGCAGCCGCGACGGCCGAGGTGTCGAAGCTCGGCAGCGGGCCGGTCGAACCGCCTCCGCCGCCGCCACAGGCGGCCAGCAGCAAGGCGAGGGAAAAGGCGGCAAGGCGACGGAAGCGAGGGTGCAAGGTGCTCATGGCGCGCGACTGTAGCCGGGTGGCGCGCGTTCGTGTAGTCGAGTTACCTTGACTACAGCGAACTACATCAATCACCCAGGAGTGAGGCTTCAGATTTGAGGGTTAGTCCGGGTGATGTCTTGTAGTTTGACTCCATAGCATCGGCCTCCCCATCCACCGGCCCGACCGGGAAGGAGACCGCGATGCGCCTCGTCCACCGCCTTCTGGGAAGCTGTTCGATCGCACTGGCCGCGTTGCTGGCGGCCTGCGGCGGTGGGGGCGGCGGCACGACGGCCGATGCGCTCGCGCAGGCCGCCGACGAGCGCGCAGAGGCGCTGTCCGCATCGCGGCCCGCATCGAACCTCGATGTCTGCAACGCCGAGAACGCCAGCACGATTCTCGCGGCGGTGCCCGCACCGGAACCGCCCGCGCCCAGCGGCCCGGTGAAGGTTCACTACCAGCGCGCCGACGCCGCCTATGCCGACTTCGGCCTGCACGTGTGGCAGGTGAATGCGGCGAACGCCTATGTGGCCGACTATCCGAACGTCAGCTGGGGGAGCCCGTTGCCGCCCGCGGGCAGCGATGCCTACGGTATCTACTGGCTGATCGACCCGGCGGTCTTCCGCAGCGACGCGACCGGTTTCGGCTTCATCGTGCACAAGCCCGGCGCCGATGGCGACCCGGTCGGCCTGGATCGGCTCTGGAAGTTCGCCGATGGCGGCGAGCTCTGGCTGAAGTCCGGCGATGCGACGGTCTACCGCAGCAACCCGGATGCGCTCGCCTCGCTGGACCTGAACACGCTGCGCATCCATTACCAGCGCTCCGACGCCAACTTCACGCCCTGGGGCCTGCACCTGTGGGACACCAGCCGGATCGATGCCGCGCGCCTGCCCGGCCTGACGCTCAACGTGTGGGACAACCCGGTGCGCTTCGCCTCCATGCCCGGCTACCAGGCGCTCTCGGCCAACGAGGTGGTGTTCGATCTGCCGGTGCTCAACCCCAAGGACGATGCCTCGCGCAGCGCCGTCGAATTCATCGTGCACGGCACGCCCGACAACCCGAACGGCGGCAGCG
The DNA here is from genome assembly GCA_017983795.1 of Piscinibacter sp. Classification (GTDB taxonomy): domain Bacteria; phylum Pseudomonadota; class Gammaproteobacteria; order Burkholderiales; family Burkholderiaceae_C; genus Piscinibacter. The sequence continues at coordinate 99,505 of JAGOAS010000006.1, read as the reverse complement.
GCAACAAGGACGGCTGGACCAACAATATCCGCGTCGATTACGCCAACGTCACGGCCGCGGGCGGCGTGGCCGAGATCTGGCTGGTGCAGGACACGCCGCAGGTGTTCTACCGCGCGCCCGATCTGCGCCAGGCCTCGAGCACCGATGCACGCGCCTACTGGCTCAGCGATCGCCTGCTGCAATGGCCGAAGGCGAGCGCCGGCGGTGCGTTCAAGCTCTACCACTCGGCGCGCGGCCAGATCGTCGCCAGGCTCGACGCGGCGGTGAGCGGCGCCGATGGGGCGATCGATCTCGAGGTATTCACGGGCAGCGTGCCGGCGGAGCTCGCCACGCGCTTCAAGTTCATCGCCCCGGGCGTGGTGCTGCAGGCTTCGCGGCGCGACGCCGAGCGGCTGGCGCGTGTGCTGATCGCCTCGCAGCTGGTGCTGGTGCAGGAGGACGGGGCCGGGCGCGTGCAGAACGCCACCACCGCGCAGCTGCCCGGCGCGCTGGATGCGATGTTCGCCGGCGCGGCGCGCGAGCGCCACCTCGGCGTGCGCGTGGAGGGCAACGCCGCGCAGTTCAAGCTGTGGGCGCCGACGGCGCAGCGCGTGCTGCTGTGCGTGTACGAACGCGGCGAGGGCGCGGCACGCGAGGCGCAGGCGATGCGCTTCGACCGCGACAGCGGCATCTGGAGCGCGCGCGAATCGCGCGTCGACGGGCAGTACTACCGCTACGCCGTCGACGTCTTCGTGCGCGGCACGGGCCTGGTGCGCAACCTCGTCACCGATCCGTATTCGATCAGCCTGACGACGGATTCGAAGCGCAGCTATATCGCCGATCTCGACGACCGCCGCCTGCAGCCGCCGGGCTGGGAGCGCCATGCCGCGCCGCGCATCGCCGCGCAGACCGACATGTCGATCTATGAATTGCACGTGCGCGACTTCTCGATCAACGACGCCAGCGTGCCGCTGGCCGACCGCGGCAAATACCGCGCCTTCGGCTGGGCCAACTCGAACGGCATGATCCACCTGCGTTCGCTGGCGCGCACCGGGCTGACCGACGTGCACCTGCTGCCGGTGTTCGACATCGCCTCGGTGCCCGAGAGCGGCTGCGTCACGCCCGCGGTGCCGAACGCCGCGCCCGACGCCGAGGCGCAGCAGGCCGCGATCACGCCGCTGCGCGATGCCGACTGCTTCAACTGGGGCTACGACCCGTTCCATTACACCGCTCCGGAAGGCAGTTATGCCTCCGACGCGGCCGACGGCGCGAAGCGCATCGTCGAATTCCGCCAGATGGTGATGGCGCTGCACCAGGCCGGGCTGCGCGTGGGCATGGACGTGGTCTACAACCACACCTCGGCCTCGGGGCAGAGCGACAAGGCGGTGCTCGACCGCATCGTGCCGGGCTACTACCACCGGCTCGACGCCGGCGGCAGCATCGAACGCTCGACCTGCTGCGAGAACACCGCCACCGAGAACCTGATGATGGGCAAGCTGATGATCGACTCGGTGACGACCTGGGCGACGCAGTACCGCATCGACTCGTTCCGCTTCGACCTGATGGCGCATCAGCCGCGCGCGGTGATGGAGCAGTTGAAGAAGAGCGTCGACCAGGCCGCCGGCCGCGAGGTGCAGCTGATCGGCGAAGGCTGGAATTTCGGCGAGGTGGCCAACGGCGCGCGCTTCGTGCAGGCCTCGCAGCTCTCGCTCAACGGCTCGGGCATCGCCACCTTCAGCGACCGCGCGCGCGACCACGTGCGCGGCGGCGGGCCCTTCGACGGCGGGCAGAGCCTGGTGCGCAACCAGGGCCTCATCAACGGCCTCTGGTACGACGACAACGGCAGCGGCGCCGGCAAGACCAAGACCGACCTGATGTGGTCGGCCGACATGGTCAAGGTCGGCCTGGCGGGTTCGATCCGCGACTACACGCTGACGACGCACTGGGACGCGACGCTGAGGCTCGATCAGCTCGACTACAACGGCCAGCCGGCCGGCTACGTGAGCAGCCCGGCCGAGGTGGTGAACTACGTGGAGAACCACGACAACCAGACGCTGTTCGACATCAGCGCCTACAAGCTGCCCACCGCCACCTCGAAGGAAGACCGGGCGCGCGTGCAGATGCTGGGCGCGGCCATCAACGCCTTCAGCCAGGGCATCGCCTACTACCACGCCGGCATCGACACGCTGCGCAGCAAGTCGATGGACCGCAACAGCTACAACTCGGGCGACTGGTTCAACCGCCTCGACTGGAGCTACGCCGACAACAACTTCGGCGTCGGCGCGCCGCCGCAGGCGGACAACGGCGACAACTGGGCGCTCATCAAGCCGCTGCTGGCGAATGCGCAGATCAAACCGGGCGCCGGCGAGATCGGCTGGACGCGCGATGCCTTCCGCGACCTGCTGGCGATACGCGCCAGCTCGACGCTGTTCCGGCTGCGCACGGCCGAGGACGTGAAGGCGCGGCTGGCCTTCCGCAATACCGGCTCGGCCCAGGTGCCGACCGTGTTGGCGGGCCATCTGGACGGCAACGGCTACCGCGGCGCCAATTTCCGCGAGCTCTTGTACTTCGTCAACGTCGACAAGCAGCCGCAGGCGCTGGTGCTCGATGCCGACAAGGGCAAGGCCTGGCGGCTGCACCCGGTGCATGGGGCCGGTGCCGACCGCCGCCCGGCCAACGACGCGAGTTACGAGCCGGCCAGCGGCCGCTTCGTGATCCCGCCGCGCAGCGCGGTGGTCTACGTGCTCGACTGAACCGATCTTGAAAGTGCCTGCGACGCCCTCACAATCCACCGCTCCGGCGGGTGGACCGGCGGGCTTCGCACTCTTTCAAGATCATGAGCAAACAGACGCTTTCCTTCCAGGCCGAGGTCAAGCAGATCCTGCACCTCGTCACGCATTCGCTCTACTCCAACAAGGAGATCTTCCTGCGCGAGCTGGTCTCCAACGCCTCGGACGCCTGCGACAAGCTGCGCTTCGAGGCGCTGGACGCACCTGAGCTGTTCGAGGACGCACCCAACCTCGAAGTGCGCCTGGCCTTCGATGCCGAGGCCAAGACCATCACCATCACCGACAACGGCATCGGCCTGTCGGAGCCCGAGGCGGTGGCCAACCTCGGCACCATCGCCAAGAGCGGCACGCGCGAGTTCATGGCCGCGCTGGAAGGCGACAAGAAGAAGGACGCGCAGCTCATCGGCCAGTTCGGCGTGGGCTTCTACAGCGGCTTCATCGTGGCCGATCGCATCACCGTCGAATCGCGCCGCGCCGGGCTGAAGCCGGAAGAGGGCGTGCGCTGGGCCAGCGACGGCAGCGGCGACTTCGAGGTCGAGGCCATCACGCGGCCCGAGCGCGGCACCAGCGTGACGCTGCACCTGCGCGAGGGCGAGGAGGAGTTTCTCTCCGGCTGGAAGCTGCGCTCCATCATCAGCCGCTACTCCGACCACATCTCGCTGCCCATCCTCATGCGCAAGGAGGAGTGGGACGCCGAGGCCGGCAAGCAGAAGCTCACGGATGAATGGGCGCCGGTCAACAAGGCGGCCGCGCTGTGGACGCGCAACAAGAGCGAGGTCACGCCCGAGCAGTACACCGAGTTCTACAAGCAGATCAGCTACGACACCGAGGCGCCGCTGGCCTACACGCACAACCGCGTCGAAGGGCGCAGCGAATACACGCAGCTGCTCTACATCCCTGCCAAGGCGCCGTTCGATCTGTGGAACCGCGACAAGCGCGGCGGCGTGAAGCTGTACGTCAAGCGCGTCTTCATCATGGACGACGCCGAGGCGCTGATGCCGGTGTACCTGCGCTTCGTGAAGGGCGTGATCGATTCGGCCGACCTGCCGCTGAACGTCAGCCGCGAGCTGCTGCAGGAAAGCCGCGACGTGAAGGCGATCCGCGAGGGCTCGACCAAGCGCGTGCTCTCCATGCTGGAATCGCTGGCCGACAGCGAGGACGCCGCCGAGCGCGACAAGTACGCCAAGTTCTGGGCCGACTTCGGCCAGGTGCTCAAGGAAGGCCTGGGCGAGGACCACGCCAACCAGGAGCGGCTCGCGAAGCTGCTGCGCTTCGCATCGACGCATGCCGACGAAGGCGTGTCGCTGGCGGACTATGTGAAGCGCATGAAGGAAGGCCAGGAGGCGATCTACGTCGTCACCGCCGAAACGCTCGCAGCCGCCAAGGGCAGCCCGCAGCTGGAGATCTTCCGCAAGAAGGGCATCGAGGTGCTGCTGCTGGTCGACCGCGTCGACGAGTGGCTGCTCGCGCACCTGTTCGAATTCGACGGCAAGCCGCTGCAGAGCGTGGCCAAGGGCGCGGTCGATCTGGGCAAGCTGCAGGACGAAGACGAGAAGAAGCGCTCCGAAGAGGCCGCCGAGTCCTTCAAGCCGGTGCTCGAGCGCCTGAAGGAGGCGCTGAAGGATCGCGCCAAGGACGTGCGCGTCACCACGCGCCTGGTCGATTCACCGGCCTGCCTGGTGGTCGACGAGGGCGACATCAGCGGCCACCTGGCGCGCATGCTCAAGCAGGCCGGGCAGGAGGCGCCCAAGGCCAAGCCCATCCTCGAGGTGAACGCCGAGCATGCGCTGGTGAAGCGGCTCGAATCGAGCGCGCACTTCGACGATCTGGCGCAGATCCTCTTCGACCAGGCGATGCTCGCCGAGGGCGGCACGCTGGAGGATCCGGCGGCCTACGTGAAGCGCGTCAACGCGCTGCTGGCGGGCTGAGCGCGAACGGCGTTCAGGCGATCAGCGACGCCTCGTCCATCGCTTCGAGCTGGTCACGCAGCCGCGTGGCCTGCTCGGTCCAGTAGACCGGGCTTTCGAACCAGGGGAAGGCGATGGGGAAGGCCGGGTCCTTCCAGCGCCGTGCGATCCAGGCGCTGTGGTGCACGATGCGCAGCGTGCGCAGCGGCTCGATCAAGGCCAGCTCGCGGCGATCGAAATCCATGAACTGCTCGTAGCCGTCGAGCACTGCGCCGAGCTGGCGCTGGCGCTCGGCGCGGTTGCCCGACAGCAGCATCCACAAGTCCTGCACGGCCGGGCCGGTGAGCGCGTCGTCGAGGTCGACGAAGTGCGGGCCGGCGGCCGTCCAGAGGATGTTGCCGAGGTGGCAGTCGCCGTGCAGGCGCAGCGTGTGCAGCGCGCCGGCTTGCGCGAAGGCGGCGGCTACGCGTTCGAGCGCGGCATCGACCATGCCGCGCCAGGCCGGCAGCGCATCGGGCGGCACGATGTCGTGCGCGAGCAGCCAGCCGCGCGGCTCGTGGCCGAGGCTGGCGGGGCTCAGCGTGAGGCGGTGTGCGAAGCGGCCCGCCGCGCCCACGGCGTGGATGCGGCCGATGAAGCGGCCGATCCACTCCAGCACCTCGGGGTTCTCGACCTCCGGCGCACGCCCGGCCTTGCGCTCGGTGACCGCGAAACGGTACGGGCCGGCCTCGGTGGCGAAAGACGCCAGCGTCGTGCCCAGGCTCGTCAGGCGCTCGGCGTGCAGCGAACGCGCGTCGACATTCAAGGGCCAGGGCGCGGCCAGCGGCACCTCGTGTGTTTCGAGCTCCGCAGCGAACGCATGTTCCTCGAGGATCTGCGCATCGCTCCAGCGTGCCGGGCGATAGAACTTGGCGACGACGACGCGCGAGTCTTCGAGGAATACCTGGAAGACGCGGTTCTCGTAGGAATTCAGCTGGATCAGCCGGCCGTCGCCGCGCAGGCCGACGGCGTCGAGCGCGTCGAGCACGACTTCGGGCGTGAGCCCCGCATACGGGGCGTCTTGCGGGCGGTCGGTGGTGTCGGGGCGATGCGGCGGCATGGCCGCATCCTACGCGCGGTGCTGTGTGAACAGGCTCTAGCGCACCGAGTAGCGCGGGTTGTCGACCACCACGCCGCCGATGTCGTCGCCATCGTCGAGCGGCGAGGGCCGGCTGCGCGGGCCGCTGCCGGGGCCCAGCGTGCCGAACTCGCTCTGGCCGGAGCCTTCGCTGCGCGTGTCGGGCGCGAAGAAGGAATCCTGGAACAGCGAGGAGTCCTGCCACAGTGCGGTGCGCTCGGCGCGGCGGTTGGCCACCGTGCTGGCCAGCGTGTCGCGCGCCTGGTGCAGCGAGTGCGTCGGCGCCGTCGCGGCCTGGGGCCCGCGTGCGTTCGCACCGGCCTGCGGCACGAGCAGCTGCAGCTCGGCGACCGAGGGCAGGTTCTCGACCGGGCAGCGCAGGTAGCGCACGCGGCAGGCGCCGAGCACGGCCTGCTTGATCTGCAGCACGCGGCGCGAGTTGCCGCGGTCGGTGTCGAGGTCGATGGCGGCGAGCACGCGGCCGTTGGCGCTGCACACCGCGAAGGTCACGTGGATGGCGCCGAGCAGGTCGTACCAGTAGCGCACGCGCGACGGATCCACCGGCTGGCTGAAGCGCACCAGCGGCAGCTTGGACAGCACGATGTGATGCGGCAGCGCCTCGCGCAGCAGGCGATAGACGCGCCGCTCGTCGGTGGAGAACACCGGCCGTGCCGACAGCGCCCATTCGCTGGGCAGCGGCACGGGCTTGGGCGGCCGTCGCAGCCACCACACCCAGGTCGCAGTGGCTGCCGCTGCCCCTGCAAGGGCAGACAGCACAACAAGCAACGTCGAGGTCGGCATGTCCAAGTCCGGTTCGTCGGTTCACGGACCTGGCAGGGCAGGTCGAGCGCGAAGCGTCAATGTACCGGAAGTTACGTTCGCCGAACGCTGCCGATCACCCCCCGAACTCCGCGGCTGCACACGCGCCGCGGCGAGCCGTCGCGTCACTCTCCCGCGATGTGGTGACTCTTGGAAATGTGAGCCTTGACTTCCGAGATCGTGTCGAGAATGCGTTGCACTTGGCTGGCGTGGCGCTTGATCTGGTAGTCGAATTCGGCCGCCTGTTCGCCCATCATTTCTTCGACGTGCGAGACGAAGGTGTCGGGCGGCAGGCGCAGCCACGCGTCCGACTCGGAGCCGTCGCGCTCGACGGTCGCGCCGGCGTTGCGGGCGATCTTCAGCATGGCGGTGTTCTCGCTCAGCGCGTGGATGAACAGCGTCTGCACGCCGCGGTTGCGCGCATGCAGCACCGAATGCTCGAACAGACGTGCGCCGAAGCCGCGCCCGCGCGCCTTGCGGATCACCGATACGCCGAACTCGGCCATCGCGCCGCGCTTGGGGTCGGCCGGGGCGTTCGGATGGGCCAGGTGCGCCATGGCGATCAGTTCGAGGCGGCGGTTGAAGACGCCGAATACTTCGTCCTGGTCGAAGTCGAGCGTGTCGACATAGCGTGCGATCTGCGCGTCCGTGGCCGGATAGCCGAAACGCAGGTAGCGGTCGCTCTCCTCCAGGCTCAGCAGGTGGGCAACGATCCTGTCGTGGTGGCGGGGGCCGAGCGAGCGGATTGGAACCCAGCTCCACTGGGGTGTATGCGCTTCGGTCGCGCCGGTCGTGGCGGCGCCCTGGGCAGAATCGACGGAGACTTGGTCGATGGGGTTCATCTGGGCCTCTTGGGCTAGGGTTAACCCCAGTCTAAGCGAACTTCCTAGACGCTGCAGTCCAACCAGGCTGGAGTGAGCATTCAGTCCGTGAGAATGCACCGCTTCGGTGTGCGCCTCAAATCTGCTAGACTCACGGGCTTTTCCGCTTTGCGCCCCGCGGGAAAGGCTGCCTTCCATCGCCGATGGAGCGTGGCTTTGCCGAAACGAGAGTCCGCCATCCACAGAAGCGGAGCCTTGGCCGGCCTGGGGTGCTGCTTCTCAGAAACTTCCACGAATCATGAAAACCTTCAGCGCCAAGCCGGCCGAGGTGACGCATGAGTGGTTTGTGATTGACGCGACCGACAAGGTCCTCGGACGGGTGGCCAGTGAAGTCGCCCTCCGCCTGCGCGGCAAGCACAAGGCCATCTACACGCCTCACGTCGATACCGGCGACTTCATCGTCGTCGTCAACGCCGACAAGATCCGCGTCACCGGCAACAAGGCCAACGACAAGGTGTACTACCGCCACTCCGGTTTCCCGGGCGGCATCTACGGCACCAAGTTCAAGGACATGCAGGCCAAGCATCCCGGGCGCGCGCTCGAGAAGGCGGTCAAGGGCATGCTGCCCAAGGGCCCGCTCGGCTACGCGATGGTCAAGAAGCTGAAGGTGTACGCCGGTGCCACGCATCCGCACACCGCCCAGCAGCCCAAGCAGCTGGACATCTAAGGAGCGGTGATGATCGGAAATTGGAACTACGGCACCGGCCGCCGCAAATCTTCGGTGGCGCGTGTCTTCATCAAGAAGGGCAGCGGCCAGATCGTGATCAACGGTCGCCCGGTCGAGCAGTATTTCGGCCGCCAGACGTCCATCATGGTCGTCAAGCAGCCGCTGGTGCTGACCGCCAACGACGCGGCCTTCGACGTCAAGGTGAACGTGCACGGCGGCGGCGAGTCCGGCCAGGCCGGCGCGGTGCGCCACGGCATCACCCGCGCCCTGATCGACTACGACGCGGCGCTCAAGCCCGAACTGAGCCGTGCCGGCTTCGTGACGCGTGACGCGCGCGAAGTCGAGCGCAAGAAGGTCGGCCTGCACGGCGCCCGTCGCCGGAAGCAGTTCAGCAAGCGCTGAGGTCGCTCACGCGCCCATCCTCGAACGAGGCCGCCACTGCGCGGCCTCTTTCGTTTCCGGCCCTCGCTTACGAGTCCACACGAAGCTGACGACATGCGTTGGAAACTTCTGCGACGTCGCCTGTCGGTCAGCGCCCCGCGCATGATCGTGCGCAGCCACCTGCCGTGGCCCTTGCGCTGGGCGGTGGCGGCGCTGGTGTTCGGGTTTTCCGCGGCGCTGGCGATGTGGGCCTTCGAGACCGGCAAGGGCCTGGCCGGCCTGGACAGCGCCGCCAAGGAGGAACTGTCCAAGCTGCGCGTCGAGGTTGCGCAGTTGCGCGAGGAGCGCGAGAAGGCGCTGTCCATCGCCAACACGGCCGACAGCCTGCTCAAGACGGAGCGCACCGCGCAGGAGAAGCTGGCGCAGCAGTTGCGCCAGACCGAGGCCGAGAACCTCGCGCTGAAGAACGACCTCGGCTTCTTCGAGAAGCTGCTGCCCGCCGCGACCGGCGAGGCCGCGCTGAGCATTCGCGGCCTGCAGGTGGAAGCGGCCAGCGAGCGCCAGCTGCGCTACCAGCTGCTGCTCCTGCAGCCCGGCAAGTCGCGCCCCGAGTTCAGCGGCCGCTACGAGCTGACGCTGGTGGGCACGCTGGACGGCAAGGCCTGGTCGCAACCCGGCGGCGTCCAGCCGCTGCAAGTGAAGCAGTACCGTCGCGTGGAGGGGGTGGTCGACCATCCGCCCCAGGCGGTGATCAAGACGGTGACGGTAAAGGTCACCGATGCCCGCGGCGCGGTTCTTGCGTCGCACTCGGTGCCGATGTGAGTGGCAGTCGCGCGTTGCATCGGAGCCCAGGAGAGAACCCCATGTTCGGAAAGCAGAAGCAGCCGCCGATTCGCACCCTGATCGGCGAAGGCACGGTGATCACCGGTGAACTGCGTTTCGCCGACGGCCTGCGCATCGACGGCGAGGTGGTCGGCGACGTCATCGCCGCCGGCGAGGGCTACAGCATCCTCGTGATCAGCGAGAAAGCCCGGGTCACGGGCAAGGTCATCGCGGGCCACGTGATCGTCAACGGCACGGTGGTCGGGCCGATCCAGTCGAGCGCGCTGCTCGAGCTGCAGCCCCGGGCGCAGATCACCGGCGACGTCCGCTACGAGGTGCTGGAGATGCACCAGGGCGCCACCATCGACGGCGAATTGCGGCCCATCAAGGCCGATGAGAAACCATCCTTGAAGCTGGCCGCTGCCAATCTGTGACAATAGCCGCGACGGCACGATGCCGAAGGAGTGGCGAGCGATGAGTGCAGTGGCGGACAACATCCAGACTCAGGTTGCGGCGGACGTTCCGCCGGCGCCGATCGTCTTCACCGACAGCGCGGCCGGCAAGGTCAAGGAGCTGGTCGACGAGGAAGGCAACCCGGAGCTGAAGTTGCGCGTCTTCGTGCAAGGTGGCGGCTGCTCCGGCTTCCAGTACGGTTTTACCTTCGACGAGGTCGTCAACGAGGACGACACGCAGATGACGAAGAACGGCGTCACGCTGCTGATCGACGCGATGAGCCTGCAGTATCTGGTCGGCGCCGAGATCGACTACAAGGACGACCTGCAGGGCGCGCAGTTCGTGATCAAGAACCCGAACGCCAGCACCACCTGCGGCTGCGGGTCGAGCTTCTCCGCCTGAGAGCCGTCACGCATCTGCCGGGAAGGCCGCCTGCGGGCGGCCTTCGTCATTCTGGCGACGAGATTCAGCGCGGGTACAGCGCCCCGAGAACGCGCGCGCCGCGGGCGCCCGTCACCGAGGGCAGGCTGGCGGGCTCGCGGCGCCCGAAGGCGCGCGCCAGCCAGGCGAAGGCGCAGGCCTCGACCTGGTCGGGCGGCAGGCCGCGTTGCGCGCTCGAGCCCACCGGCACGCCCGGCAGATGGGCTGCGAGCCGTGCCATCAGGTGGCCGTTGAAGGCGCCGCCGCCGCACACCAGCAACTCGCGCGCATCGGCGAGATGGCGGCGCAGCTCGCGCGCGCAGGCCCAGGCGGTGAGTTCGGCCAGCGTCGCCTGCACGTCCGCCGCGGTGATCGTGGCTCGAGAGGCCAGGTGCCGGGCCAGCCATTGCGCATGGAACAGGTCGCGGCCGGTGCTCTTCGGCGGTGGCAGGTCGAAGTAGGGCTCGGATTGCAGCGCGGCCAGCAGCGCGTCGTCGACGCGGCCGCTGGCGGCCCATTGGCCGTCACGATCGAAGGGCTCGCCGCGATGGCGCTGCATCCAGTGGTCCAGCAACGCGTTGGCCGGGCCGCAGTCGAAGCCGAGCACCGAGCCGTCGGCGCCGAGCAGGGTGAGGTTCGCGATGCCACCGAGGTTGAGCACCGCCACCGCCTCGCCGCTGCGGGCGAACACTGCACGATGGAAGGCCGGCACGAGCGGCGCGCCCTGGCCGCCGGCGGCCAGGTCGCGGCTGCGCAGGTCGGCGACCACGTCTATGCCGGTGCGTTCGGCCAGCAGGGCCGGGTTGTTCAGCTGCAGCGTGTAGCCGTTGCCGTCGAAGGCGAGCGGCTGGTGGCGCACGGTCTGGCCGTGCGCGCCGATGGCGGCCACCGATGCGGCCTCGACGCCGGCACTGCCCAGCAGCGCTTCCACCACCTCGGCGTAGCGTCGCGCCACGGCGTTGCCGGCGAGTGCGGCACGGTGCAGTTCGTCGCTGCCACCGCGTGTGTTGAGCGCGAGCAGTTCGAGGCGCAGCGCCTCGTCGAAAGGCCGGTGCACGTGCGCCAGCACGCGCAACGCGCTGCCGTCTTCGGGCCACTCCACCAGCACGCCATCGACCCCGTCGAGCGAGGTGCCCGACATCAGGCCGATGCTGCGCTCGTTCACTCCGCGACCGTGGCGCCGACGGTGAGCGCGGCGTCGAGCTGGCCGCGGATCTGCCGCGCCACGCCGGCAAAACGCTGGCGCTCGGCGGGGCTCAGCTCGATCGCCTCGGACGACTTGGCAATGGCCACCGGATTGACCTGCTCACCATGCAGCTTGAACTCGAAGTGCAGGTGCGGGCCGGTGGCCCAGCCGGTGGCGCCGACGGCGCCGACGCGCACACCCTGGTCGATGCGCTGGCCCTGGCGCACGTCGATGCGGCTCAGGTGCGCGTACAGCGTCGACTTGCCGTTGCCGTGTTCGACCTCGACGACGTTGCCGTAGCCGTTCTGGCGGCCGGCGAACTTGACGGTGCCCTGCGCCACCGCGCGCACCGGCGTGCCGCTGGGCGCGCCGTAGTCGACGCCCTTGTGCGCGCGCCACTGGTTGAGGATCGGATGCATGCGCATCGCGAAGCCCGAGGTCACGCGCGAGAACTCCATCGGGCTGGCGAGGAAGGCGCGCCGCTTGCTCTTGCCGTCCAGCCCGTAGAAGCCGCCGCGGCCGCTCTCGTCCTTGAACCACACGGCCGAATAGGCCTCGCCCTTGTTGACGAACTCGGCGGCCAGCATGCGGCCGGCGGCGTGGTTCCAGGTGATGGGCTCGCCGTCGGCGGTGAGCGTCTCGTAGACCACCGAGAAGGTGTCGCCGCGGCGCAGCTCGCGGTGGAAGTCGATGTCCACCGAGAAGGCCTCGGCCATCTGCACGGCCACGGCATCGGGGATGCCGGATTCGTCGCTGGCCGCGAACAACGAGCTGCGGATCGTGCCGCTGCCCAGGCGCACGCTGGTCGCCAGCGGCACGGTATCGATGCGTGCCGTGAAGCGGCCATCGGCGCCGCGCGTGATGCTCAGCCGATCGAAATGCGTGCCGGCGAGATCGGCGTTGGCCGGCGCGTAGCGCGCCGTCAGCTCCTCGAGCTGGCCCGCCGGCGTGGCCGCGGCGCGCACCAGCTTGCCGGCGCGGCCTTCGATCAGCTTGCGCGCCAGCGGATCGCGGCGCACGAAGGCGGCCGCCTCGGCATCGACCAGCCCCATGCGCGCCAGCAGCGACTCGGCGCCGTCGCCGGCGCGGGTCTGCTCGCTGCGGTAGAGCTGCAGTTCATGGCCGGCGAGTGCTTCGAGTTGTGACGGCACGTCCTCGTGCGCGACGATTTCCGTCACCAGCCGACGCGGCAGGTCCGAGGCATCGGGCGCGGTCTGCGCGATGCCGTAGGCGGCAGCGCCGAAGCAGGCGAGCGAGAGCGCCACCACGGAGGCCAGCGTGCGCGGATGCGCATGCACCAGGCGGGCGCCACGCGCCAGGGTCGCCTCGGTGGCGCGTTCCAGTTGTCCCAACGAATTCAATTCAGTTCTTGCCGAACGCGAGCGCTCGAGTCCATCCAGGTTGCAGGTGGGGCGTCCACTAGAATCCGTGGCGCCCGCCGGAGCTCAGCCGGCCGTTCGGGGTGTGAAGAAAATCACGGCGCAGTATAGCGAGCGCTTCCCGGGCCGATCTTCGTAAAACCCCATACCGCCCTCAGCCCGCGCCCCATGTCCCAGCCCTCTTCCCACCCGGTGAATGACCGCGTTCTGCACGCGATGCAGGTCTCCAAGCGAGGTTGCGACGAACTGTTACCCGAAGCCGACTGGCTCGCCAAGCTCGCCCGTTCAGAAGCAACCGGTGTGCCACTGCGCATCAAGCTCGGCCTGGACCCGACCGCGCCCGACATCCACGTCGGCCACACGGTGGTGCTCAACAAGATGCGCCAGCTGCAGGATCTCGGCCACCAGGTCATCTTCCTGATCGGCGACTTCACCTCGATGATCGGCGACCCGTCCGGCCGCAACACCACGCGCCCGCCGCTGACGCGCGAGCAGATCGAGGCCAACGCGCAGACCTACTACCGCCAGGCGAGCCTGGTGCTCGACCCCGACAAGACCGAGATCCGCTACAACTCCGAGTGGAGCGACCCGCTCGGCGCGCGCGGCATGATCCAGCTCGCCGCGCGCTACACCGTGGCGCGCATGATGGAGCGCAACGACTTCGCCGAGCGCTTCAAGGCCGGCACGCCGATCAGCGTGCACGAGTTTCTCTACCCGCTGATGCAGGGCTACGACTCGGTGGCGCTCAAGAGCGACCTCGAGCTCGGCGGCACCGACCAGAAATTCAACCTGCTCGTGGGCCGCGCGCTGCAGGGCGAGTACGGCCAGGAGCCGCAGTGCATCCTGACCATGCCGCTGCTCGAAGGGCTCGACGGCGTCGAGAAGATGTCCAAGAGCAAGGGCAACTACATCGGCATCGCCGAGGATGCGAACACCATGTTCGCCAAGATCCTCTCCATCAGCGACACGCTGATGTGGCGCTACTACACGCTGCTGAGCTTCCGCAGCGAGGCCGAGATCGCCAGGCTGCGCGCCGAGGTCGAGGGCGGGCGCAATCCGAAGGATGCCAAGGTGATGCTGGCCAAGGAGATCACCACGCGCTTCCACAGCGCGGCGGCGGCCGAAGCCGCCGAGGCCGACTTCGCCAACCGCGCGCGCGGTGGCATTCCCGACGAGATTCCCGAGGTGTCGCTCAGCGGCGCGCCGCTCGGCATCGGCGCACTGCTCAAGCAGGCCAACCTCGCGCCTTCGAGCAGCGAGGCGATGCGCCTGGTCGAGGGCGGGGGCGTGCGCATCGACGGCGCGGTGGTCAGCGACAAGGGGCTGAAAGTCGAGCGCGGCACCTACGTCGTGCAGGTCGGCAAGCGCAAGTTCGCACGCGTGACGCTGGCCTGACGATCGTGCAGGCCAAGACGCTGCTCAAGCTCTCGGTGGCGGCCGCCGTGGCCACCATCATCATGAAGACCGGTGCGTGGTGGATCACCGGCTCGGTCGGTCTGCTGTCCGACGCGATGGAGTCCTTCGTCAACCTCGCCTCGGCGCTGTTTGCCGTGCTGATGGTGACGATCGCCGAGCGCCCGGCCGACGAAGACCACCCCTTCGGCCACAGCAAGGCCGAGTATTTCTCCAGCGGCTTCGAGGGCCTGCTGATCGTCGGCGCGGCGGTGGCCATCATCTGGGCCGCGGCAGGGCGCTTCGCCAACCCGCAGCCGCTCGAGCAGCTCGGCTGGGGCGTGGCGCTGTCGGTGGCGAGTTCGGTGCTCAACGGGTTGCTGGCCTGGCGCATGCTCGCCGCCTCGCGCGAGCAGCGCTCGATCGCGCTGGAGGCCGACGCGCGCCATCTCTTCACCGACGTCTACACCTCGGCCGGCGTGGTGGTGGGCCTGCTGCTGGTGCCGGTGACGGGCTGGCTCTGGCTCGATCCGCTGCTGGCCATCGGCGTGGCGCTCAACATCCTGCGCGAAGGTGCGCATCTGGCCTGGCGCTCGGTCGACGGGCTGATGGACAAGGCCGTCGAGCCCGAGGTGCGCAAGCAGATCGACGACGTGCTGGCGCAGTTCGCCCATCACACGATCCGCTTCGACCACATCGTCACGCGGCGTGCCGGCCAGCGCCGCTTCGTCGACGTGCACATGCACATGCCGGCCAACTGGACGCTGGGCCGCGCCGCGGCGCTGCGCACCAGTGTCGAGCAGGCGCTGATGAGCGCGGTGCCGGGCCTGCGCGCCTCGATCCAGCTGCTGCCCACCGACGTCGAGGCGCATTTCGGCGACCCGAAAGACTTGGTGTGATCGCGCTGCTGCAGCGCGTGACGAGCGCGCGCGTCGAGGTCGCCGGCCGCATCACCGGCGCCATCGGCCCGGGCCTGCTGATGCTGGTGTGCGCCGAGCCGGCCGACAGCGAAGCGATCGCCGACAAGCTGGTTGCCAAGGTGCTCAAGCTGCGCATCTTTTCCGACGAAGCCGGCAAGATGAACCGCAGCGTCGCCGACATCGGCGGCGGCCTGATGGTGGTCAGCCAGTTCACGCTCGCGGCCGACACCGCCGGCGGCAACCGCCCGAGCTTCAGCGCCGCGGCCGGGCCCGAGCTCGGCCGCCGGCTCTACGAGCGCGTGCTGGCCACGGCCCGTGCGCTGCACCCGCAGGTCGAGTGCGGCGAGTTCGGCGCCGACATGCAGGTGCACCTCGTCAACGACGGCCCGGTGACCATTCCGATCACGCTGCGGGCATGAAGAAGGGCCGCACGCGGCGGCCCTTGGTCGAGTGGCGGGGACGCTTCAGTCGGCGTACTGGCCGGCGGCCTTGATCGCCGGCCCCCACTTGGCGATCTCGGCGGCGACGAACTTCTTGTGCTCGGCCGAGCCCACGCGGCCGTCGGTGATCACCACCGCGCCCAGCGCTTCCTGCTTCTTGATGAAGTCGGCATCCTTCAGCGAGGCCTGCAGCGCCTTGTTGACCTTCTCCACCACCGCGGCGGGCGTGCCCTTGGGCGCGTACAGCGCGTGCCAGATGCTCACGTTGAAGCCCTTCAGGCCCTGGCTGTCCAGCGTCGGCAGCTTGGCCAGCGCCGGCGTCTTCAGCGGCGCCATCGTCGTCACGGCGTAGGCCTTGACCTTGCCGCCTTCGATCTGGCTCGAGGTGTTGGTGGTCTGGTCGCACATGATGTCGACTTGGCCGCCGAGCAGGTCGGTCATCGCCGGGCCGGTGCCCTTGTAGGGCACGGTGGTCATGTCCAGCTTCAGGCTCTGCATGAACAGCAGGCCGCACAGGTGCGAGGCAGCGCCCAGGCCGGCGTTGGCGAGGTTGATCTTGCCCTTGTTCGCCTCCAGCCACTTCACCAGCTCGGCGTAGTTGTTGGCCGGCAGCGTCGGGCGGCCGATCAGCGTCATCGGCACCTCGTTGATCATGCCCAGGTACTCGAAGTCGCTGAGCGTCTCGTAGGGCATCTTGCGGTACAGCGCCGGCGAGGTCGCCATGCCGATGTGGTGCAGCAGCAGCGTGTAGCCGTCCGGCGAGGCCTTGGCGACCTTGGCCGCGCCCAGCGTGCCGCCGGCACCGCCGACGTTCTCGATGATCACCGTCTGCTTGAGATGCTGGCCCAGCACCACGCCCAGGTCGCGAGCGACCTTGTCGGTCGGGCCGCCGGCGGCGAAAGGCACGACCACGGTGATGGGGTGGTCGGGATACTCGGCGAAGGCCGCGGTGGCGGCGAGGGTGGCCAGGGCGGCCGTCAGCAGTCGCTTCATGGGGTCGTCCTCTCGGAAGGGGTGGCTGAGATGGCGCGATTGTGGGCAGCACGGCGCCACCCGCCATGCCGGAAACTACGTAAACCCCTGTGTCGATGGGTTCGGGTTGTTCCCTGTCAACCGCGGCCTGGCGCCGTGAGATGGGCGGCCAGCACACGCGCCACGTGCAGCGCCTCGCGCTGCGCGCCATCGGCGATCTGGTGGCGGCAGCTCGCGCCGTCGGCCACGATCCAGGCGTCGCTCGCCGCGCGCACTTCGGGCAGCAGCGAGAGTTCGGCCATCTGCATCGACACCGCGTGGTGCTCGGCCTCGTAGCCGAAGCTGCCGGCCATGCCGCAGCAGGACGACTCGATCAGCTCCGGCTTCGCGCCCGGGATCAGCCTGAGCACCTCCAGCACCGGCTGCATCACGCCGAAGGCCTTCTGGTGGCAGTGGCCATGCACCTTGATCGGCCGGGCCGCAGGGCTCAGTGCCGGCGCGAAGCGGCCGGCCTTGGCCTCGCGGGCGAGAAACTCCTCGAAGGTGAGGGCCTGTGCGGCCACGGCCTTGGCCGCCTCGCCCAGCCCCATGCCCAGCACCTCGTCGCGCAGGCTGAGCAGGCAGGAAGGCTCCAGGCCGACGATGGCAATGCCTTGTGCTGCAAAGGGTGCGAGCGCGGCCACCAGGGCAGCAGCCGAAGCCTTGGCACGCTCGGGCATGCCGGTGGCGAGGTAGGTGCGGCCGCAGCACAGCGTTTCGCCTTCCAGCCCCGGCACGTGCACCGCATAGCCGGCCGTCTGCAGCACGCGAACCGCGTCGCGCGCGTTCTCGGTCTCGAAGTGGCCGTTGAAGGTGTCGACCCACAGCACCACCGCCTTGCTCGCCGCCAGCGCCTGGTCGGCATCGGCCAGGCCGTAGCGCGGCGCCTCGCGGCGCACGGTGTCGCGCCGCCAGCGCGGCAGGCTGCGCGCGGCGGCGAAGCCGAGCAGGCCTTCGCTCCAGCGCGCCAGCAGCGGCACCTGGTCGCGCAGGTTGAAGAGCCAGGGCAGCGCGCTGGCGAAACGCGCATAACGCGGCAGATGAGCGATCAGCCTGTCGCGCAGCGTGTGGCCGTGGCGCCGCTTGTAGGCGGCGGTCGCCTCGACCTTCATGCGCGCCATGTCCACGCCGGTGGGGCAGTCGCGCTTGCAGCCCTTGCAGGAGACGCACAGGTCCAGCGCCGCCTTGACCGCCTCGCCGTCCAGCGTCTCGTCTCCCAGCTGGCCCGACAGCGCCAGGCGCAGCGTGTTGGCGCGGCCGCGCGTGAGGTGCTGTTCGTCGCGCGTGACGCGGTAGCTCGGGCACATGGTGCCGGCGTCGAACTTGCGGCAGTGGCCGTTGTTGTTGCACATCTCGACGGCCTTGGCCAGGCCGCCGGTGTTGTCGCCGCCCGTGCCGGGCGCGGTGGTCTGCTCGGTGACGGGATCGTTCTGTACGTTCCAGGCCGACCAGTCGAGCACCGGCGTCAGCGGGATGGTCTTGTAGCCGGGCGGGAAGCGCATCAGCCGCGCCTCGTCCATCTTCGGCGGGTCGATGATCTTGCCGGGGTTGAACTGGTTGCCCGGGTCGAGGCGCTGCTTGATGGCGCGGAAGGCGTCGTCGATCTTCGCGCCGAACTGCCAGCGGATCCACTCGCCGCGGCACAGGCCGTCGCCATGCTCGCCGCTGTAGGCGCCGCGGTACTTGCGCACCAGCGCCGCCGCTTCTTCGGCGATGGCGCGCATCTTCGGCGCGCCATCGCGGCGCATGTCGAGGATGGGCCGCACGTGCAGCGTGCCCACCGAGGCATGCGCATACCAGGTGCCGCGCGTGCCGTGTTTCGCGAACACCTCGGTGAGCGCGTCGGTGTACTCGGCCAGGTGTTCGAGAGGCACGGCACAGTCCTCGATGAAGCTGACCGGCTTGCCGTCGCCTTTCAAGCTCATCATGATGTTGAGGCCCGCCTTGCGCACCTCCCACAGCGCCTTCTGCGCGCCCTCGTCGGGCATCTCGACCACGCTGCCGGCCAGGCCCAGATCGGCCATCAGCTCGACCAGCGCTTGCAGTTGCGCAAGCAGCGGCGCGCGTTCCTCGCCGCTGAACTCGACCAGCAGGATCGCATCGGGAGCATCGATCAACGCCGTCTCGATCACCGGCCGGAATGCCGGGTTGGCGCGCGCCAGCTCGATCATCGTGCGGTCGACCAGCTCGACCGCGCTGGGGCCCAGCTTGACGATGTGCTGCGCCGAATCCATCGCGGTGTGGAAGCGCGCGAAGTTCACCACGCCCAGCACCTTGTGCCGGGGCAGCGGCGCGAGAGCGAGCGTGAGGCTTCGCGTCAGCGCCAGCGTGCCCTCGGCGCCGACCAGCAGGTGCGCGAGGTTGACGCTGCCGTCGGCGGTGTAGGGCCGTTCGCTGCGGGGTCGGAAGATGTCGAGGTTGTAGCCGGAGACGCGGCGCATCACCGTCGGCCAATGGGCGTCGATCTCCGGGGCCACGGCTTGCGCGAGGCCGCGCACGAACTCGGCGATCTCGCGCTCTTTCGCGCCGAGCGTGGCCAGCGGCCCGAAGTCGAGCTCGCTGCCGTCGGCCATCCAGGCGGCGATGCGCGCCACGTTGTGCACCATGTTGCCGTAGGCGATGCTGCGGCTGCCGCAGGAGTTGTTGCCCGCCATGCCACCCAGCGTGGCCTGCGCGCCGGTCGACACGTCCACCGGGTACCACAGGCCATGCTTCTTCAGCTCGGCATTGAGGTGGTCGAGCACCAGGCCCGGCTCGACCTCGGCGCGCAGCGCCTGCACGTCGAGCGAGAGCACGCGCCGCAGGTGCTTGCTGAAGTCGATGACCAGCGCCGCGCCGGTGGTCTGGCCGCACTGCGAGGTGCCGCCGCCGCGCGGCAGCAGCGGCGCGCCGAGTTCGCGCGCGATCTGCAAGGCGATGGCGACGTCGCGCTGCGTCTTCGGCACGAATACGCCGACGGGCAGCTGCTGGTAGATCGAGGCATCGGTGGCGTAGCGGCCGCGCGAGGCGATGTCGAACCGCGTTTCGCCTTCGGTTTCGCGTTCGAGGCGGCGCGCGAGTTCGTCGCGGTCGGCGAGCACGGAGCGGGGCAGCGGGGCGTTCATGCCTGCGCCTTTCCGCGCCCGCCGAGCTGGCCCTTCTTCATCAGCTCGAGCACGGCGTCGCGCTTGTGCATCAGGTGCGCGATCAGCAGCGCGCGCAGGCCGGCCGCATCGCGCGCGGCGAGCAGCTCCACCATGCGCTCGTGCTCCTTCACGGCGCGCTTCCACTTCGCCTCGTCGAAGTTGGAGCGGAAGCGCAGCGCCTGCAGCCGCGCGTTGACGTTGCGCCAGGTCTGCGCCAGCACCGGGTTGCGTGCGGCGGCGTTGATCAGCGTGTGGATCTGCGCGTTGATGCGGTAGTAGGTGGGCAGGTCGCGGCGCGTCCAGGCGGCCATCATCTCGAAGTGCAGGGCGCGGATCTCGGCCAGCTCGGCCTCGTCGATGCGCTGCGCGGCCAGTTCGCCCGACTGGCCTTCCAGGCCCGCGATCACCTCGAAGGTGTCGATCACGTCCTGCTCGGACATCTGCGCCACCACCGCGCCGCGGTTCGGCAGCAGCTCCACCAGGCCTTCGGCGGCGAGCATCTTGATGGCCTCGCGCAGCGGCGTGCGCGAGACGTTCAGCGCTTCCGCCAGCTCGCGTTCGTTGAGCTTGGCGCCGGGCGCGAGCTGGCCTTCGACGATGCGCTGGCGCAGCCGCACCGCAACCTCCTGGTGCAGCACCTGGCGGGGGATGGAGATGATCTCGGCCATGGTTCGGTATGCAAAGCTGTTGGAGCCGTTTCCAGGTATTCTAGGGCAGATTCGCTTGACGAATGCATTTTGTATGCAAAACTTGAGCGCACTCAGGAGCTCCGCATGATCCCTCTCGACCAGCATCCCAGCGGCCGCCACTTCTTGCAGATCCCCGGCCCCAGCCCGGTGCCCGATCGCATCCTGCGCGCCATGAGCCTGCCCACCATCGACCATCGCGGCCCCGAGTTCGGCCGCCTGGGCCTGAAGGTGCTGGCCGGCATCCAGCAGATCTTCCGCACCCGCCATCCGGTGGTGATCTACCCGGCCTCGGGCACCGGCGCGTGGGAGGCGGCGCTGGTCAACACGCTCAGCCCCGGCGACGCGGTGCTGATGTACGAAACCGGCCACTTCGCCTCGCTGTGGAAGAAGCTCGCCGAGCGCATCGGCCTCGCGCCGGAATTCCTCGCGCTGCCCGGCGTCGATGCGGCCACCGGCCTGCCCTGGAGCTGGCGCAAGGGCGTGCAGGCCGATCTCATCGAGCAGCGCCTGCGTGCCGATACCGGCCACGCCATCAAGGCGGTGTGCGTGGTGCACAACGAAACCTCCACCGGCGTCACCAGCGACATCGCCGCGGTGCGCCGTGCCATCGATGCGGCGAAGCACCCGGCGCTGCTGATGGTCGACACCATCTCCGGCCTGGCCAGTGCCGACTACCGCCACGACGAGTGGGGCGTCGACGTCACGGTGAGCGGCTCGCAGAAGGGCTTGATGCTGCCGCCGGGCATCAGCTTCAACGCCATTTCGCCGAAGGCGCTGGAAGCGAGCAAGAGCGCCAAGCTGCCGCGCAGCTTCTGGGCCTGGGACGAGATCGTCGAGATGAACCGCCAGGGCTACTGGCCCTACACGCCCAACACCAACCTGCTCTACGGCCTCTCCGAAGCGCTGGACATGATCCTCGAACAAGGGCTGGACGCCGTATTCGCGCGCCACCGGCGCTGGGCCGAGGGCGTGCGTGGCGCGGTGCGCGCCTGGGGCCTGCCCATCCAGTGCGCCGATGCGTCGGTGTACTCGCCGGTGCTCACCGGCGTGATCACGCCGCAAGGCGTGGATGCGGATGCGATCCGCAAGCTGATCCACGAGCGCTTCGACCTCTCGCTGGGCACCGGCCTCGGCAAGGTGAAGGGCCGCATGTTCCGCATCGGCCACCTGGGCGACTGCAACGACCTCACGCTGATGGCCGCGCTCTCAGGCGTCGAGATGGGCTTCAAGCTCGCCGGCGTGGCCATCGCCGGCAGCGGCGTGCAGGCGGCGATGGAGCATTTCGCCGCGCACCCGCAGGCGGCACCGCTGCGCGCTGCGGCCTGAACGGAACAAGCCGAATACAAACACAGGAGACAAGCCCCATGCAACGCCGTTCGATCCTCAAGGCCGCCGCGGGCGCGGCCACCACGCTGGCCGTGCCGCAGGTCTTCGCCCAGCCCTGGCCGAGCGGCCCGATCCGCATCATCGTCGGCTTCCCGCCCGGCGGCGGCACCGATGCGCTGGCGCGCGTGCTGTCGGTCAAGCTCACGCAGATGTGGAACCAGCAGGTCATCGTCGAGAACAAGGCCGGCGTGGCCGGCGTGCTGGCGGCCGACTATGTCGCCCAGCAGGCGAGCGACGGCACCACGCTGCTGATGGCGCACATCAACAGCCACGCGCTCGCGCCCAGCCTGCAACCCAAGCTGAGCTACAGCGTCGAGCGCGACTTCGTGCCCATCGTGCTGGTCGGCGTCACGCCCAACCTGCTGATCGCCAACACCAACGAAGCGGCGCGCACGGTCAAGGACATCGTCGCGCTGTGCAAGGCCAAGCCGGGGCAGGTGACCTTCGGCTCGGCCGGCAACGGCTCGGCGCAGCACCTCGCGCTCGAACTCTTCAAGCTGCAGGCCAAGGTCGACGCGATCCACGTGCCCTACAAGGGCAGCGGGCCGCTGCTCACCGACCTGATGGGCGGGCAGATCCAGTACAGCTTCGAGACCATGACCGCGGCCACGCCGCACGTGAAGAGCGGCAAGGTGCTGGCGGTGGCGCAGACGCGCACCAAGCGCGCCAAGGGCCACCCCAATGTGCCGACCATGGAGGAGCAGGGCTTCCCCGGCTTCGAGGCGACCACCTGGTACGGCCTGGCCGGCCCCGGCAAGCTGCCGAGCGCGATCGCGCAGAAGATGAACGAGGACGTCAACAAGGTGCTCGCCATGCCCGACGTGCAGGAGAAGCTCGACACCTACGGCGCCGAGGACGGCGGCGGCACGCGCGAGAAGTTCGCCGCCTTCATCCGCGCCGAGACCGCGAAGTGGGCCAGGGTGGTGAAGGACGGGAATATCAAGGTGGAGAGCTGAGCGATCCTCGCAATCCATTCGCCCTGAGGTTGTCGAAGGGCCGTGCGAACCGCCCGGGGCTTCGACAAGCTCAGCCCGAATGGGGATCTGCGACCGGAAGCTCCAACAAGAACTCCGCGCCGCCGCCGGGGTGGTTGCGCGCCGCCAGCCGCCCGCCGTGCTGCTCGACGATGCCGTAGCTGATCGACAGGCCCAGCCCCGTGCCCTTGCCCACCGGCTTGGTGGTGAAGAAGGGGTCGAAGATGCGTGACAGGTGCTCGCTCGCGATGCCCGGGCCGTTGTCGCGGAAGCTGATGCGCGCCGTGTCGCCGTCGCACTGCAGTGCCACCCAGAGCGCCGGCGCCGGGTTGTCGCCGGAATGGCGCGGCAGGGCGGCGGCGTCGTAGGCGTTCTGCACCAGGTTCATCAGCACCTGCAGCAGCTGCCCGGCGTTGCCGTGGATCGTGCAGGGCTCGCCGGCCGACCAGTGCACCTCGAAGGCCGGCGCCGTGCCCTTGCGCACCCAGTGGATGGCGCGCTCGATCACGCCGTTCAGGTCGACCTCGCTGCGCTCGCCGCGGTCCA
This sequence comes from Piscinibacter sp., assembly GCA_017983795.1. GTDB lineage: Bacteria > Pseudomonadota > Gammaproteobacteria > Burkholderiales > Burkholderiaceae_C > Piscinibacter. The sequence continues at coordinate 76,222 of JAGOAS010000006.1, read as the reverse complement.
TCGCCGAGAAGCGCTTGAGGCCCTGCACGATGTCGGCGGTGCGCTGCGCGCCTTCCAGCGTGCCTTCCATCAGCGAGGGCAGGTCGGCCAGCAGGTAGTCGATGCGCAGCTTGGCGCGCAGCCTGGCCTGCTCGTCGGCGCCCGCCTGCTCGTGGATGGCGCCGAGGTACTCGCGCAGCCGCTCGGTGTAGCGCTGCAGCGCGTGCACGTTGCCGAGCACGAAGCTGATCGGGTTGTTGAGCTCGTGCGCCACGCCGGCCACCAGGCGGCCCAGCGAGGCCATCTTCTCGGAGTGCAGCAGCTGCTGCTGGGTGCGCTTGAGCGCCTCGTGTGCCTCGCGCAGCTGGTGGTAGGCGCGCTTGAGCTCGCCCAGCGGCCGGCCGACGAAGACGTGGCCGACCAGCTGCCCCGCGATGCTGAAGCGCGGCGTGATGTTGAAGTCCACCGGCACCGGCTGGCGCTGCGCGTCGAGCAGCTCGAGCTCGATGGTGCTGCCGCGCCGCGGTGCGTTGTCCAGCGCCACGCGCAGGCGCTCGCGGTCGCCGTCGCCGGCGAGCAGCTCGGCCAGCGGGCGGCCGCGCAAGGCCTCCTCGCTGCGCCCGGCCAGCTCGCGCAGCGCGGCGTTGGTTTCCTCGATGCGGCCGTTCTCGTCGCAGGCCACCAGCACGTCGCTCATCGCGGTGAGCAGGCTGAAGATGAACTGCTGCGACTGCTCGAGCTGGGTGTTCTTCTCCTCCAGCGCGATCTCGTCGCGCACCAGCTGCGAGTAGACCTCCTCCATCTTGCCGATCACGTCGACCCAGGCGGCCTCGTCCATGCCCTCGATCTGCGAGGGACCGTGCAGGGGCGGGCGCGATGCGGAGCTCATGGCTTGTCAGTGCACGGTGCAGACCATGCACGGGTCGAAGGATCGCACGACGTGCTGCACGGCCACCGGCGTGTCCTCGCCTTGCAGCACCGGCGCGCCGACCAGTGCGGCTTCCAGCGCGCCGGGCGTGCCGGCGGCATCGCGCGGCGAGAAGTTCCAGCTCGTCGGCGCGACGATCTGGTAGTTCGTGATGCGGCCGCGCTGCACGCGCAGCCAGTGGCCGAGCGCGCCGCGCGCCGCTTCGGTGAGGCCGACGCCTTCGCCATCGGCGGGCAGATGGTCGGGCTGGAAGAAGGCTTCGCGCGGCGCCAGCGCGGCGAGCCAGGCTTCCATCATCGGCAGCACGCGCGCCACTTCGATCAGGCGCGCCAGCACGCGGTTGCGCACGTTGCTGCCCTGGGCTGCCACGGCTTCGCGGATCAGTGCGTGGCCGCTGGCGAGCTGGCGCGCGATGGCACCGGTCTCGACCACGCGGCCGGCCAGCCGCGGCGCCTTGTTCCAGGTGTAGCCGCCGGGCTTGTCGATGCGCGGCTCGGTGTGGCCTTCGCGCGGATGCAGCGGCGTGTCGCCGGCCAGCCAGGCGTGCGTCGCGTCCTCGCGGATGGCGTCGAGGTCGACGCCGGCAAGCGTGCGCGCGGTCTCGTCCCACACGCCACCGGCCAGGGCGTGCGAGCCGTCGGGCTGGCGATAGGCGCCGTAGCTCAGCGCGAGGCCGGGGCCGCGGCCGAGCGCGGCGAGCTGCAGGTCGTCAGCGAGGGTCAGAAAGAAGCGCAGATCGCCGCGCAACGGGTCGGCGGCGTGCCAGCGCGCCAGCGCCGCTTCGCTGTCGAGTGCGGCCACTTCCTCGAGCGGCGCGCCGAAGGTGGTCGCTTCGAGGAAGGCACGGAACTCGCGCACCTTGGCGAGCAGCCGCAAGCGTTCGGCCGCCTCCACCGCGCGCGCGCTGCCGCCGGGCTGGATGCTCTGCGTGTGCGGCCACTTGCCGCCCAGCGTGCCCATGATCTCGAACCAGCGCTGCCGCGCCGCCAGCGCGGCCCGCGCATGCTCGCCGGCCAGTGGTGCAAAACGCCGCTGCGCCTCGCCGAACCAGGCGCGCGCGGCATACACGGGCCGCGCGAAATCGGGCATGAAGAAGAGGTAGAAGTGCGAGACGTGGTCGGCCAGGTTCTCGCAGGCCAGCATCAGGTTGGTGACGTGCACGCCGTTGGGCGGAAGCTCGACGCCGGCCGCATCGGCGATCGCCCGCGCCGCCGCCACCGACTGCGACACCGAGCAGATGCCGCAGATGCGCGGCACGATCACCAGCGCATCGTGCGGTTCGCGCCCCACCAGCATCTGCTCGAAGCCTCGGTACATCGGCGCGTTGACGCGCGCGCTCGCCACGCGGCCCTCGGCGAGCTCGAGCTGCACCTCGAGATCGCCCTCGACGCGGTTGAAGGGGCCGACGATCAGGCGGGTCATTTCAGACGAGTCTTCTTCACCGCCGGCGCCACGACGACATGGTCGGCCGTCGCGTTGCTCTTCACGCGCCTGGGCGTCGCGCTCTTGGACAGCGAGGCGAGCGCGACGAACCAGGCCTTGGGCATGTCGGTGGGCAGGCCGATCGGGATGCCGGCGAGCTTGGGCGTGTGGTGGTAGGGGTGGCCGGGATCCTGGAAGCCCGGCTCGGTGCAGCTGATGCAGGCATAGCCGCCGCGCGTGCACGAACCCTCGCCGTTCCACAGCCGCGTATTGCAGTCGGCATGCGCCTGGGTGCCCTTGCAGCCCAGGTGTTCCATCAGGCAGCCGAGGTCGGAGGGCTTCTCGGCGCTGGCCTTGAATTCGTAGAACTCGTTGCGCGTGCAGCCGTGGTGCACCAGCTGGTCGGCATAGAAGCGCGGGCGCTGCAGCGGGTCGAGGTCTTCGGCGTGCAGCATGCCGGCGGCCAGCGCCATCAGCGTGTCGACCACCCAGCCGGGGTGCGTGGGGCAGCCGGCCACGTTGATCACCGGCAGCCCGCCGCGCGCCACGAAGCCGGCGCCGAGCAGGCCGCCGGGGCGGTCACCGTCGTACTGCAGGCCGCAGGCTTCGGTGACGTTCGGCCCGGTGGCGGTGATGCCGCCCCAGGCCGCGCAGGAGCCCACCGCCACCACGTGCGTGGCCACCGCGGCGAGCTCGCGCACCCAGCCGATCATCGGCACGCCGGTGCCGGCCAGCAGGTGGAAGCGGCCGGTGCCGTTCGGCCCGCGCAAGAGCGCACCCTCGACGCACAGCACGTCGAGGCGCCGGCGGCCGGCGCGGCAGTCGGCCAGCAGCGTGATCAGCTCGCGGCCGCTCTCCATCGAGAGCGAGGGATGCCACAGCATCTCGATGCCGCCGGCCTCGAGCATGGCGGGGAAGTCGGCCGTGTCGGCGCACAGCAGCGACATGCTGCAGCCGCCGCAGCCGCCCGATTGCAGCCACAAGACGTTCATGACTTGTCTTCCAGCCCGAAGCGCTGCAGCTTGGCGCGCAGGCCGACGCGCGAGAGCCCCAGCTCCTGCGCCGCGCGCGTCTTGTTCCAGCGATGGCGCAGCAGCGTCTCGCGCAGCACCATGGCCTCGATGGAATCGAGGCGCTCGGCGAGCGTGCCGCTGGCGGGCAGGGCAGCGTGGCCGTTGAGCTTCTCCGCGTGTGCACCGGCCTGGCCGTGCAGCAGCTTGCGCGAGAAGGCCGCGGCATGCACCAGCGGGCCATCGCTCAACGCCAGCGCACGCGCGATCTCGTTGCGCAGCTCGCGGATGTTGCCCGGCCAGGGGTAGCTCATCAGCACGGCGCGCGCGTCGTCGTCGAAGCGCGCCGGCGGCAACGCCAGCTCGGCCGCCGCGTCGACCAGGATGCGCTCGGCGATGGGCACGATGTCGCCCGGCCGCTCGCGCAGCGGCGGCATCGCCAGCGTGACGCCGGCGATGCGGTAGTAGAGGTCTTCGCGGAAGCGGCCGGCGCGCACGTCGGCCTCCAGGTCGCGGTGCGTGGCGGCGATCACGCGCACGTCCACCGGCACGGCGCGCGTCGAGCCCACCGGGCGCAGCTCGCCTTCCTGCAGCACGCGCAGCAGCTTCACCTGGAAGGCCGGCGAGGTCTCGCCGATCTCGTCGAGGAAGACCGTGCCGCCGTGGGCGCGCTGGAACAGGCCGACGTGGTCGTCCACCGCGCCGGTGAAGGCGCCGCGCTTGTGGCCGAACAGTTCGCTCTCGAGCAGCGTGTCGGGAATCGCCGCGCAGTTCTCCACCACGAAGGGTCCGGCCAGGCGCGGGCTGGCGTAGTGGATGGCGCGCGCCATCAGCTCCTTGCCGGTGCCCGATTCGCCGAGGATGAGCACCGAGAGATCGTGGCGCGCGATGCGCTGCGCCATCTCGCACAGCGCGTCCAGCGGGCTGCCCGGCGCACGCACCAGGCGCGCGAAATCGAAGCTGCTGCGCGCCTGCGCCAGCTTCGCCTGGCCCTTGGCGCGCAGCGTGCCGTGGCCGCTGCGCAGCTCCAGGTCGAGCCGCGCCAGGCCGTGCTGCAGCGTGCGCGCCTCGGCGGCGCTGCGCACCGTCTGCAGCAGGTGGTCGGGCACCCAGGGCTTGAGGATGTACTGCCAGATGCCGGCCTCGTTGATGCCCGCGATGATGTCTTCGCTGTCGGTGTAGCCCGAGATGACGATGCGCACCGCGTCCGGCCAGCGCTCGCGCGCCTCGCGCAGGAACTCGACGCCGGTGGTGCCGGGCATGCGCTGGTCGCACAGGATGACGTGCACCTCGCGGCGTGCCATCTGCTCGCGCGCTTCGTCGGCGCCGGTGGCGGTGAGCACCTCGAAGTCTTCCTCCAGCGTGCGCCGCATCGCGTCGAGCGAGCGCACCTCGTCGTCGACGAGAAGCACCGTTGCACTCATGGCCGATGCGTCGCCAGGTGCCGCGGCGTCCAGGCGTGCGGCTTGCGCGTCACGAAGTGGTGGCGCGCCACGTGGTAGCTCGGATCGAAGCCGTAGAAGTTGCGGTGCATGTGCTGCAGTTCCTGCGCGCGGCGCTCGGCGAGCGGGTGGCGCGCCTCGGCCTCGGCGCGCTCGCGCTGCTTGGCCGCGATGCGGTCGGCATGATCGCATGCCGAGGCCAGCGCGGCGGCCTCGGCGGCGGCGCGTTCGCGCAGGCTGGCGGCGTCGTCGCCCCACACCGCATCGACCAGCCCGAGCGCGGCGCACTCGGCCGCCGACATCGGCAGCCGGCCCTGCATCACGCGTTTGGCCACCGCCGCCGCATTCGCCTCGCCCACGCGCCGCGGCAGCGTGTGCGTCCAGTACTCCGAGCCGTACAGGTTGCCCATGTTCTTGTAGTGCGGATTCAGCACCACGCCGGCATGCGACCACACGAAGTCGGCCGCGAAGGCCAGCCAGCAGCCGCCCGCGCCGGCGTTGCCGCGCAGCAGCGCGACGGTGTGGCGGTCGGTCAGGGCCAGCATCTCCAGCACCACGTCGTCGATGGCGTTGATGTTGCGCCAGGAGGCGTCGGCGGCGCTGTCGTTGGCCGTCTGCGCGCTCGCCTCGATGTCGTGCAGGTGGATGCCGTTGCTGAAGAAGTCGGCGCCGCCTTCCAGCACCAGCACGCGGGTGTCGCGCGTGCGCGCCCAGCGCAGCGCATCGCGCAGGCGTTCGCACTGGCGCGTGGACATTGCGCCGTTGTGGAAGTCGAAGGCCAGCCAGCCGACGCGCCGGTTCGGCTCGCCGGTCTCGGCGTAGTGCAGCTCGTCCCACTCGGCGCTGCCCTTGTCGCCGGGGCGCATCAGCGGCACCTCGAGCTCGGGCAGGCTCGCCGCCTCGGCCGCGAAGGCGCGCGTGGCGGCGAGCTTGAGGGCAGGCTCGCCGGGCGGCGGCTCAGCGCGCACATGGGCTATCCACACGCCGCCGTCGCGCGTGCGGCGCAGCAGCGCCGGGCCGCGCTTCGCGACGACTGCGCCGGGCTCGCCCTGCGGCGCACGGGCGAGCGTCTCAGCGCTCGCGGCATGCGCATCGTGCAGGCGGCAGGCATGGCCGAACAGCGCATCGGCCACGCCGGGGTGGCCGTCGGCGCTGCGGATCTTGCGCAGCACCGTGGCGCTGTCGTCGTGCAGCCAGTCGATGGCGCGCGCTTCCTTCGCCACCGGGCCCTGCCAGCCGTGTGGCGAGGCCTCGGGTGCTGCACAAGGCCGCCCGCGTGCCACCGCTTCCAGCACCGCTTCCACCGCAGCACGCGTCACCTCCTGGCGATACAGCGCTGCCTTGCTCGCATCGCCGCGCAGCGCGAATGTCCGCCAGGCCCACACCGGCCCGGCATCGAACTCGCCGGTGGCCTGCAGCACGGTCACGCCGCCGTGCGTGTCGCCGCGCAGCACCGCCCAGTCGAGCGCCGCCGGGCCACGATCGCCGGGCGGGCCCGGGTGCACCACGAGGCAGGGCCGCACCGACCACACCGATTCCGGAATGCGCCGCTTGAGAAAGGGCGCGACGATCAGGTCGGGGTCCGCCAGTGCGACGGCTTCTTCGGTGACCGCATCGGCGATGTCGAGCTCCACCGTCACCGCATGGCCGGCCTCGCGCAGCGCGCAGTGCAGGCGCTGCGTCAGGCCGTTGAAGGCGTGGCAGAGCAGCAGGATCTTCATGCCCTCAGCCTCGTGCGATGCGCTGCGCCAGCTGCTCGGCGCCCTTGCGGCCGAGGAAGACCGAGAGCTTGTCGCGCACCACGATCAGGGCGAGCGCGAATTGCTCGGGCGTGGCCGCAGCCCGCAGCGGCGCGGCCACCTCCTCGGCATCCGGGCCGTAATGCGGTACCAGCGCGGCCACGGCGCGCCGCCACGCGGCGGCCATGTCGACGGGCAGCAGATCCTGCGGCGCGGCGGGCGCAGGTGCAGGAGGGGGCGGCGGCGGCGCGGCAGGCCTGGCCGCGGCGGGCGCCGGCGCAGGCCGCAGCTTGGGCGCCGCGCTCGCCACGCGCTCGATCAACCCGGTGCCGACGAAGCGCAGCAGCGTCTCGGCCGGATCGAAGCCGACGCGCGCGGCCAGTTCGCCCACCGTCAACTCGCCGTTGACGAGGATGAGCAGGCCGCGCGTGCGTGCGTCCAGCCCGAGGGCGCGGCTGCGGATCTCGGCGTGGCCCGCCTCGGTCTTGCGGTAGACGTCACGCTGCATGAAGAGGAGCTCCCGCTAGCAGATGCGCGGCAACGGCTCGCCCGAGAGCCAGTCGACCACGCGCCGGCCGCCGAAGGCCGTGGCCATCTGCACGAAACGCTGCGGGTCGTCGGTGACGCTGCCGATGCGCGCCGCCTCGCGCCCGAGCGGGTGCGAACGCAGCGCTTCGAGCGCGCCCTCGGCCACCGCCGCGTCGCAGATCACGATGCACTTGCCCTCGTTGGCGATGTAGAGCGGATCCAGCCCGAGCAGCTCGCAGGCGGCATGCACCTGCGGCTTGATCGGAATCGCGCCTTCGTCGAGCAGCATGCCCACGCCCGACTGCTTCGCGATCTCGTTGAGCGTGGTGGCCAGGCCGCCGCGCGTCGGGTCGCGCAGCGTGCGCACGCTGCCTTCGGGCACGGCGGCGAGCAGGCGCGCCACCAGGGTGTGCAGCGCGGCCGTGTCGGATTCGATGGTGGTCTCGAACTCCAGCGATTCGCGCTTGGAGAGCACCGCCACGCCGTGGTCGCCGATCGTGCCCGAGATCAGCACCGCATCGCCCGGCCGCGCATGGCGGCCGCCGATGCGGCGCTCGGCCGGCACCACGCCGACGCCGGTGGTGGTGATGAACACGCCGTCGCCCTTGCCCTGCTCGACCACCTTGGTGTCGCCGGTCACCACCGGCACGCCGGCCTCGCGCGCCGCCGCGGCCATCGATTCGACGATGCGCTTCAGCTCGGCGAGCGGGAAGCCTTCCTCGAGGATGAAGCTCGCGCTCAGGTAGAGCGGCGCGGCGCCCAGCATGGCCACGTCGTTGAGCGTGCCGTGCACGGCCAGGCAGCCGATGTCGCCGCCGGGGAAGAACAGCGGCGAGATCACGTGGCCGTCGGTGGCCATCACCAGGCGGTGGCCGGCGGGCACCGGCAGCAGCGCAGCGTCGTCGCCCTGGAGCAGGTATTCGTTGTCGAAGGCGGGCGCGAACAGCTCCTCGATCAGCTGCGCCGAGGCGCGGCCGCCCGCGCCGTGGTTCATGTCGACGCGGCCGTTCTTGAAGTCGATCGGGCGGATGTAGTTGGCCTTGGCCATGTTCATGCGGCCACGACGGGAATGTCGCGGAACCGTCCGTAGGTGTAATGCGCCGCGCAGGCGCCTTCGGAAGACACCATGCACGAGCCCATCGGCGTCTCGGGCGTGCACACCGTGCCGAACAGCTTGCAGTCGGTGGGGCGCTTCACGCCGCGCAGGATGGCGCCGCACTCGCACTGCTTGTGGTCGGGCACGCTCTGGTAGACCAGGCCGAAACGCTTCTCGGCATCGAAGCGCTCGTAGGCCGGGCGGATCTTCAGCGCCGAGTAGGGCACCTCGCCGAGGCCGCGCCACTCGAAGCTGGAACGCAGCTCGAAGACCTGCTGCACGATCGCCTGCGCGGCGAGGTTGCCCTCGCGCGTGACCGCGCGGCTGAATTCGTTCTCGACCTCGGCGCGGCCTTCGTTGACCTGGCGCACCAGCATCCAGATCGCTTGCATCACGTCCAGCGGCTCGAAGCCGGCGATCACCACCGGCTTGCGGTACTCCTCGGCGAAATGCTCGTAGGGCTGCGCGCCGATCACGATGCTCACGTGCGCCGGCCCGACGAAGCCGTCGATCGGCACCGTGCCGTACTGGCGCACCTCGGGCGATTCGAGGATGTGCGTGATCGCGCTGGGCGTCAGCACGTGGTTGCACAGCACGCTGAAGTTCGTTATGCCCTCGGCCTGGGCCTGGCGGATCACCAGCGCGGTGGGCGGCGTCGTGGTCTCGAAGCCGATGGCGAGGAACACCACTTCGCGCTCCGCGTGCTCGCGTGCCAGCTTCAAGGCATCGGCGGCCGAATAGACCATGCGGATGTCGGCGCCGCGTGCCTTGGCACGCATCAGGCTGAGCGACTCCGAGGCCGGCACGCGCATCACGTCGCCGTAGGTGCACAGGATCACGCCACGCTCGAGGGCGAGGGCAATCGCCTGGTCGATGCGGCCGATGGGCAGCACGCACACCGGGCATCCGGGCCCGTGGATCATGCGCAGGTTGGCGGGCAGCAACTCGGCGATGCCGTAGCGCGAGATCGCATGCGTGTGGCCGCCGCAGAACTCCATGAAGTGGTAGCGGCGCGCCGGGTCGACCGCGGCGGCGATGCGGTGCGACAAGGCCCGGGCCACCTCGCCGTCGCGGAATTCGTCGATGTATTTCATGCGGCGCGCTCCGCCTTCTCGGCCGCCGTGAGCTCGGCGAACAAGGCCAGCGTTTTCTCCGCCTCCTCGGCGTCGAGCAGGCCGATGGCGTGGCCGACGTGCACGATCACGTAGTCGCCGATGCGCGCTTCGGGCGTCAGCGCGACGGAGACGGTCTTGCGCACGCCGCCGAGCTCGACGACGGCCTGTTCGGCGGTCGACAGCTCGACGATGCGGGCGGGCAGGGCGAGGCACATGATCAGGTTTCCAAGGCAAGGTCGCGCGAAGCGCTGCGGCTGGCGGCGACGCTGCACGCCGCCACCCAGGCCTGGCCGAGCGCGAGGCCGGCGTCGCCGCAGGGCGCGTGGCGTGGTGCGTGCACGGCGAGGCCCTGCGATTGGAGGCGATGGGCGAGGCGTTCGCTCAGCACGCGGTTGAGGAAGCAGCCGCCGCCGAAGACCACCGTGTCGCAGCCGTGCTCGCGTGCGGCGTGCACAGCGGCGTCGGCCAGGCCGTCGGCGAGCGCGTGGTGGAAGCGCAGCGCGGCACGCGCGCGGGCTGCGGCGTCGTCGCGCGGCACCTCGAACATCTCGGCGACGACGGCGCGCAGATCCAGCGTGGGCGCGAAGCTCGCGGCGTGCGCGGCACCGGGCAGTGCCTGCGTGGCGAGCTGCTCGAGCGCGATCGCCGCTTCGGCCTCGAAGGCCTGGCGCACCGAAAGGCCCAGCGCGCCGGCGGCGGCATCGAACCAGCGGCCGGCGCCGCTGCTGAGGGGGCAGTTCAGGCCGCGATCCAGCATGGTCTTGAGGCCACGCGCGGTGGAGGCGCCGACGACCGCGCCGAAGCGTGCCTCGATCTCCTCGCCGCGGCCCAGCGAGTGCAGCACGGCGGCGGCGAGCCGCCAGGGTTCGCGCGCCGCGACGTCGCCGCCGGGCAGCGCGATGGGTTGCAGGTGCGCGACGCGCTCCCAGTGCTGCGCGCGTTCACCGCCATCGACCCACAACACCTCGCCGCCCCAGGCCGTGCCATCGCTGCCGAGGCCGACGCCGTCGAGCGCCAGGCCGATCACCGGCCCTGCGATGCCGGCCTCGGCGATCACCGCGGCGATGTGCGCATGGTGGTGCTGCACGGCTATCACCGGCACGGCCAGGCGCTCGCCCAGCGCCAGCGCGAGGCGCGTGCTGTGGAAGTCGGGGTGCAGGTCGTGCGCGATCGCATCGACGCCGCCTTGCGCGAGCAGCGCTTCGGCCGAGGCGTCGAGCGCGCGGCAGGCCTCGGCCTCGCCGAGATCGCCATGCACGGCCGACCAGGCGAGGCCGTTCGCTTCCAGCCGCGCGGCGCGGTTCTTCAGGAAGGCGCCGCAGGCGAGCACGCGCGCGGGCGCGGCGGCGGGGAGCGTGAAGGATTCGGTCATGCCGTCATGCCAGGGGCGGATGCATCAGCCACTCGACCCAGGCATCCAGGCCCGCGCCGGTCTTGGCCGATACCAGCAGCACCTCGATGCCCGGGTTGACGCGCCGCGCGTATTCGATGCACTTGGGCACGTCGAAATCCAGGTACGGCAGCAGGTCGGTCTTGTTCAGCACCATCAGCTTGGCGGCGGCGAACATGTCGGGGTACTTGAGCGGCTTGTCCTCGCCCTCGGTCACCGAGAGGATGGCGATCTTGGCGGCCTCGCCCAGATCCCACATCGCCGGGCAGACGAGGTTGCCGACGTTCTCGATGAAGAGCAGCGATTCGGCGTGCGAGTGCTCGTGCTGATGATCGTGCGCATGCTCATCGTGCGCGTGCGAATGCGCGTGCAGATGCAACCGCGAGAAGGCCTCGGCCACCATGGGCGCATCGAGGTGGCAGCCCTTGCCGGTGTTGACCTGGATCGCGCTGGCGCCGGTGGCGCGGATGCGGTCGGCATCGTTGCTGGTCTGCTGGTCGCCCTCGATCACCGCCAGCGGCAGCGCGGGGGCGTGGCGCTTCAGGTAGTCGATGGTCGCGCACAGCAGCGTGGTCTTGCCCGAGCCGGGGCTGGAGACGAGGTTGTAGGCCGTCACGCCGTGCGCGGCGAAGTGCGCGCGGTTGGCCGCGGCGATGCGCTTGTTCTCACCGAGCACGTCGGCTTCCAGCTTGATGGCGCGCGCCTGGCTCATGCCGGGCACCGAGACGCGCGCGGCGCCGGCGCCGTAGTGCAGGTCGCCGGTGGCCGCATCGACCGCGACATGGGCCTGCTCGGGGTGGGTGGCGGTGGTATTCGCACAGCCGCAGACGACGCACATGCTTCGTTCTCCTTCAATCGTCGTGCACCAGCAGCTCGAGCACGCGCAGCTCGGTTCCGCCGGTGGCCTGGATCTGGTGGCTGCCGCAGCGCGGGCAGGCATCGGTGCGCGAGCGGATCTCCACGCTCGTGCCGCAGGGCAGGCACCAGGCCGTGCCGGGCGGCTCGTCGATCTCGATCTGCGCGCCGGCCAGGCAGGTGCCGGGCGTGACCGCGTCGAGCGCGAAGCGCAGCGCACGCACCTCGACGCCGGAGAGCGCACCGGCCTCCAGGCGCAGCTGCGAGACGCGCGAAAAATGGTCGCGCGCCGCCGCGTCCTCGACCAGCTTGACGATGCCGCCGGCCAGGCTCAGCTCATGCATGGGCCGGCTCCTCGGCGATGTCGAAGTGGATGCAGGGGTCGAGCGCCGCGGCGGCGAGGCGGGCTTGCGTGGCATCGAGCCGGCGCGAGCGCAGTGCTTCGGCGAGCGCGCCGTGCGGATGGAAATTCCACTCGGTGGGCGCGAGCACGCGGTAGGCCGCGGCGCGCGCGGTGTCGGGCGCCTGCGGGCCGTCTTCGAGGCGCACCCAGTGCACCAGCAGCCCGCGCGACATCTCGGTCCAGGCGATGCCTTCGCCCGGTGCGAGCGTCAGCGCGCCGCAGGCGAGGCTGCCGCCGAGCGAGAGCTGCACCAGATCGGCCAGGCGCGCACCGAGGCGTTGCCACAGGCTGAGGCTCTCGCTGGCATCCACGCTGCGGCCGTGCCGCGTCCATGGCCCGGTTTCGGCGGCGAGGCCTTGCCACAGCGGCTGCTCGGCGAAATCGGGGTCGGCGGCCAGCGAAGCGGCCAGCGCACGCAAGCCGGGCTCGCCGGCCGCGAGCAGCGGCAGCGGCCGGCAGGGCAGGGTGACGGCGCGCGCCGCGCTGCGCACGCCGCGCAGCCACGCGGCCAGCGGGTGATCACGCTGCGCGCTCCATTCGTCCAGCCAGGCTTCGGGCGCGGCCTGCCAGCGCTGCAGCCACTCCTGCGCGGGCAGGCCCAGCACGCGCCGCTCCAGCCAGACGGGCAATGAAGCCGAGGCGCTGCGCAGCAGCGTGGCGGCCTGGCCTTCGGGCCGCGCGGGCAGGCCCTGCAGCGGCGCGTCGCGCAGCCAGCCGGCATCGGGCTGGGCCATGGCGGCGAGCGGCACGCGGCTCGGCAGGTCGAGCGCGAAGCGTTGCAGGTGCTCGCGCGCGGTGGCCAGCGCGACCAGCAGGCGGTCGCTCGCCGCCGCCGGTTCGGCATCGTGCAGGTCGAAGGCTGCCGCCACCGCGCGCCGCGCCGTGCTGCGCTGCGCGGCGGCGCCGAGCGCGAATACCGTGCCGATGAGATCGGGCAGCAGCGCGGCGCGGCGCCCCTCGGTGAGGCGGCGCATCATGGCCTGGCCCACCATCGGGCGCTCGCAGGCGATGGCCGGCTCGCCGCCCAGGCGCAGCGTCAGGTGGCCGGCGAGCAGATCGGCCTCGGCGCTCACCGGCCCGCCTCCGCGCCGCCGTTGCTGCCGCGTGTGCCACGCGCCAGCAGCCAGGCGCGCCGCGCCGGCATGGGCTCCGCGGCGGGCGCTGCCGTCGGCGCTTCCGGCGCGCGTCGCAGTTGCCGCAGCACTTCCTCGGCGGTGGCCAGCGCGGCCGCCTGGTCCTCGAACTGGAACATCGGCGAAAACAGCGAACAGGCCTCGAAGGGGCCGAAGCCCTCTTCGTGCGCGCCGAGAAACTCGAAGCGTTCGTTGCCGACGGCGCGCATGCGGCTGGCACGCACGGCGAGAGGCTCGGCCGATTCCCGCAGCGGCAACCAGACCAGGTTCATGAACCAGGGCGTCACCAGCACGCCCACGGCGCCCGCAGCGTCACCCGCGCCCGCATCGGGCTCGAAGCCCACCGCCGCGACGCGCAGCGCCTCGTGCAGCATGGGCACGCCCTGCATGCGCGTCGCGGCGATGCGCTCGAACAGCGCGACGAGCGCTTGCACGCGCGCATCCAGCGTGGTGGTTTCGGCGGCGATGGCGTTCATCGAGTGAGTGCGGGTGTCAGCGGCGTGCGGCGTCGATGACCATGAACTGGTCGGCGCGACCCTCGCATTGTGGACAGGTCCAGTGCTCGGGCAGGGCATTGAAGGGCGTGCCCGGTGCGATCTGCCACTGCGCATCGCCTTCGGCCGGATCGTAGACGTACCAGCAGATCTTGCACTCCAGCCGCGCCGTGTCGGGCACCCGGGCGCGATCGCCCAGGTAGCTGCCCTCGAAGTAGGAACCGCTCATTCCTTCTCCACCCACTCCAGCACCTCGGCCAGCCGCTCGGCCGAGTCTTCCAGATCCTGCTGCGCCGCGCAGGCGACTTCGGGCACGCTGCCGACTTCGAGCGTGTCGAGGATGATCATGTCCTGCGCGTTGAAGTAGGTCACGCGCCAGGTGCGCGCCAGGTGCGTGTCGACGATGCGGCAGTTGCCGTAGCCGCGCGAGAGGATCACCACGCGCCCTTCGCCCAGGCGGTTCTGCAGCCACAGGCTGTCGTCGCCGGTGAGCGGCAGCAGCGTCAGGTTGAGCACATGCGCTGGTGCGCCCGGCTGCCAGCGCTGCTGCTGGTCGCACAGCTCCTCGTAGATCGAGGGCGCGTTCATCAGGCCGGCCGGCAGCGGGCCGATGGGCTCCGGCGCACCGCCGTCGGCCGCCGCTGCATCGATCACGCCCTGCGGCACCGCGCCGACCTCGAGCGTGTCGCGCACCACCTGGCCGCCGCGCAGGTGCAGCACGCGCCACAGGCCGGCGAATACCGACTCCTGCGCCTGCAGCCCCTCGGGGCCCTGCACCTGGGCGGCCACCTCGCCCTCGCCCAGCACCTGGTTGACGAGGGCGCGGTCGGCCTCGGGCAGCGCGGTGATGTCGATGGGCGCCACCGCCTCGCCGGCCACCTTGCGGCGCAGCGCCGCATGCGCGGCCTGCAGCGCGGCGAGCGCATCGCGGTGCGAGGCGAGCGCCTCGGGCTCGGGCAGCGGCGGCGGCTGGTAGGTGCTCATGTCCTTGGGCATGGCGATGAAGGCGAGCGGCTCGTCGTCGCTCTGGCTGCCGGGGCCGAGCGGGACCAGGGGGATGGGGAAGGGGCGCGGGGTGTTCATCATGCGGGCCTCGTCGTGGTCTCGGTCAATGGCAACTCAATGGCAGTGAGCGTCCGCCCCGGAGGAAGCCGACACCAGCGGAATGCCGATGCCGGGCGCGCGGGTTACGGGCGACTGCAGGGCCTGCGCGACGTCGCGCAGGTAGTCGTCCCAGTCGCGCATGGCCGAGAGCGCGGTGACGTACTGGCCGTCGCGCAGGAACACCAGCGTGGGCCAGCGCTGCACGCCGTAGCGGCGTGCGATGGCCTCCTCGTCCTCGGGGGTGACCACGGCGAGGCCGAAGCGCCCGGCGAAGGCCGCGCGCAGCTCGGGCAGCACGACGGCGACGTCCAGGCCCTCGGGGAAGCGCACCGGGTCGCCGCTGAACAGCATCACCTGGTCGCCCGGCCGGGCGAGGAAGGCATCGAGCGTGGCGAGGGTGAGCGGCGTGGCGCCGTGCTCGGCGATGAGGCGCTCGGTGAGCGGGTGCATCTTCATGCGTCGTCTCCTTGGGAATGCGGGGCGCCCGCCAGCGCGGCGAGCTCGGCGGCGCTCATGGCCGAGGGCAGGGCGAAGCCGGGGTCGGCGGCGGCGCGGTCGACGTCACCGGCGAGGCCCGCTTCGAGCAGGGCCAGCGCGGCGGCGATCTCCTGCGCGCGCTGCGCATCGAGGCGCTCGCGCGCGGCGCCCTGGAAGACCAGCAGCCACTCGCCGCGCGCCACTTCGCCGACCAGGCGCGTGTCGATGGTCTCCACGCCGCCGCGGCCCGATACCAGCGCGTGGCCGCTCCAGGCTTCGAGCACGCTCATGGGTTGTCCGATGCACATGGCTCAGCCCTGCGCACTGGCGAGGAAACGCTCGTCGCCGATGCGGCAGGCGCTGTCCGCGCTGGGCCGGCCCGACTCGTAGGCCGCCAGCGAGAGCACCGGCGCGGTCACTGCCTCGTCGGAGCCCACCGGGGCCTCGCGCCGGCGCGGCGCGGCGCCCCAGGCGGCCAGGCGCTCGACGGCGATCGTGAGGGCACGTTCCAGCGCCGCCTTCACGCAGGGGCGCAGGCTGCCGCCGTAGTCTTCCAGCTGCTCGGGCTGGCAGCCGATCAGCAGCACTTCCTCGGGGTAGCGGCCGGTCAGCTCGGCGAGCATCAGCACTTCCTGGAAGCCGGTCTGGTGCAGGCTCATCTTCTTGGCGCCGAGGAAGCGCGGCACCTGGTCGTTCTCGACCAGCTTGAGCGTGCCCGGCGCCAGGCCGTAGTCGACCGCGTCGAGGATCAGCAGGCGCCGCGCCGCGGTGACCTGCGGGATCAGGTAGAGCCCCTGCGTGCCGCCGTCGATCAGCTGCACGTGGGGCGCGAAATCCCAGCCGGCCTGCAGCGCCTCGACGCAGCGCACGCCGAAGCCTTCGTCGGCCCACAGCACGTTGCCGATGCCCAGCACGACGATGCGCTCGTCCTCGCTGTCACGGCAGGGGTTACAGGCGATGGCGGACGGAGTCTCGCGCATGGGTGTGTCCTCGTTCGGGGGTCAGGCCGCGCGTTGCGCGCGGCGCAGGGCTTTCCAGGCCTGGAAGCCGTCCCACTCGGCCTGCAGGGCGAGCCACTCGCCGGCCGGCAGGCCGAAGGCGAGCGCGCAGCGGATCGCCGTGTCGGGCGACATCGCGCGCTTGGCCTGTACCAGCTCGTTGATGCGCCGGCGCGAGACGCCGAGGCGCCGGGCGGCCTCGGTCTGCGTCATCGCCAGCGGCTTCAGGTAGTGGCGCTCCAGGAAGCGCCCCGGGTGCAGCGGCTCGCGCGAGCGCACGCCCGGCAGCGCGCTGCCGGGCGGGATGGCGGCCAGTGCGCGAGCCGCCATGGCCTTCAGTCTTTGAACGTCCGGTAGCCGGAGATCATGGTCGAGACCATGCTCTGGCGGCCCATGATGTCCTCGCGGATCGCGGCGTAGACGTGCAGCGTCACGAAGATCGTCATGCCCCACAGGCCCAGGTGGTGCCAGGTGTGCACGGTCTGGCTGTTGCCGCCGAACAGCGGGATCACCCAGCTGGTGAAGAGGCGGTGCGACCAGCTGCCCGCCTGCGCGCCTTCGCCATACAGCGCGAAGCCGGTGACGATCATGAACAGCGTCATCGCCAGGAAGCCGAAGAACATCGCCGCGCGCGCCAGCGGGTTGTGGCCGACGTAGCGGCTCGGCCGCGGGATCAGGAAGGCGTACCACTTCATCATGGTGAACACCTCGTGCCAGTAGGCGCGGTTGAACACCGGCAGCGTGAACAGCTCGTGCGCGTGGTGGTTGCCGACGAAGGCCCAGTACACCCGCCCGATCAGCGCGACGGCGAAGACGTAGCCGGCCGCGAAGTGGGCGAAGCGGATGTAGCCCATCAGGTAGTTGGCGCTGGCCTCGCCCGGCATCGACGGCAGCGGCGAGCCGATGAAGTAGCCGGTGACCGCGAGCACGACGATGGCCAGCGCGTTGATCCAGTGCCAGGCGCGCACCGGCGCCTCGTACACGTAGACCGACTTGTAGGCCGCCGCGCGCGCGACCGCGCTCTCGTCGGTGCCGGTGGCGTCGTTGAAGGCCTGGGAGGGAGAGTGCGACATGGCGGGCCTCCCGGCGTTCAGTGCTGCTGGTCCTGGGCGTCGCGGCGCTGCTCCTCGTCACGCCGACGGCGCCGCGCACGCGCGGCCACGAAGGCGTAGCCGGCCGCAGCCAGCGCGAGCAGCGGCAGCACGTGCTCGGCTTCGAGCACGTGCATCGGGCTGTCGGCGGCCGCGAGGCCGTGGCCGGCGTGGGCGAAGGCGCCGGCGGCGGCGCAGGCCAGGCCGAGCGCGGCCAGGAGGCGAACAAGGTGGTGGGTCTTCATGGGCGTGCCTTTCGTCGTTCCGGTTCAGCGCACCGTCACCTGGGCCAGCTTCGCGCCGTCCGGGCTCATCACGTGCGTGCTGCACGCGAGGCAGGGGTCGAAGGAGTGGATGGTGCGCAGGATCTCCAGCGGCTGGTCGGCCTTGGCCAGCGGCGTATTCATCAGGCTGGCCTCGAAGGCGCCGATCTGGCCCTTGGCATCACGCGGGCTGCCGTTCCAGGTGGTCGGCACCACGCACTGGTAGTTCTCGATCTTGCCGTCGCGGATCTTGACCCAGTGGCCGAGCGCGCCGCGCGGCGCCTCGGTGAAGCCGGCGCCCTTGCACTCCTTCGGCCAGGTGGACGGCTCCCACTTCTCGACGTTCGCCGTGGCGGTGTCGCCGGCCTTGATGTTGGCCACCAGCTGGTCGATCGCGGCGAGCTGCTGGTCGCAGCAGTAGAGCGACTCGATCGCGCGCGCGGCGGTGCGGCCGAGCGTGCTGAACAGCGCCGTCACCGGCACGTCGAGCTTCTTGAGCACGCCGTCGATCGTGTCGCGGATCCACGGGTACTCCTTGGGCTGCAGGTAGCCCAGCACCATGCGCGACAGCGGGCCCACCTCCATCGCGTGGCCGCGCCAGCGCGGCGCCTTGATCCAGCTGTACTTGGCGCTCTCGTCGAGCGCCTCCCACCGGGTCTTGCTGCCCTTGTGGTTGGGGCCGAGCGCGTAGTTCGGCTCGGTGACGCCGTCCCAGGGGTGCAGGCCCTTGGTCTCGTCGGCGTACTTGTACCAGCTGTGCGTCACGAACTCCTGCACCTGCTCCGGATCCTTGATGTCCACCGAATGGATCTTGGAGAGGTCGCCGTCGATGATGGCGCCGCGCGGCAGCAGCAGGTTGGCGGCGCTGGTGTCGTTGGCCTTGCGCGGGATGTCGCCGTAGCTGAGCATGCTCTTGCCGGAGAGCCCGCCGCCGTACAGCCAGTCCTTGTAGAAGCCGGCTATGGCCAGCAGGTCGGGGATGTAGACCTGCTCGTGGAACTCGCGCGCGCGCTCGGCGATGTAGCGCACCTGGTTGAGGCGCTCCATGTTGATCGCGCCCACCGCGCCCACGTCGTTGACGTTGATCGGGCAGGGCACGCCGCCCACCAGCCAGTTCGGGTGCGGGTTCTTGCCGCCGAAGATGGTGTGGATCTTGACGATCTCCTTCTGGAAGTCGAGCGCCTCCAGGTAGTGCGTCACCGCCATCAGGTTGGCCTCGGGCGGCAGCTTGTAGGCCGGGTTGCCCCAGTAGCCGTTGGCGAAGGGCCCGAGCTGGCCGCTCTCGACGAACTTCTTGAGCCGGTTCTGGATGTCGCGGAAGTAGCCCGGGCTGCTGTTCGGCCAGGAGCTGATGCTCTGCGCCAGCTCGCTGGTGCGCTTGGGGTCGGCCTTCAGCGCGCTCACCACGTCGACCCAGTCCAGCGCGTGCAGGTGGTAGAAGTGCACGAGGTGGTCGTGCACCTGCAGGTTCAACTGCATGATGTTGCGGATGAGGTTCGCGTTCTCGGGGATCTGGATCCCCAGCGCGTCCTCCACCGCGCGCACGCTGGTCAGCGCATGCGTGCCGGTGCACACCCCGCAGATGCGCTCGGTGAAGGCCCAGGCGTCGCGCGGGTCGCGGCCCTTGAGGATGACCTCTAGGCCGCGCCACATCGTGCCGGTGCTCACCGCGTTGCGGATGGTGTTCTTGTCGTCGAGGTTCACCTCCACGCGCAGGTGGCCCTCGATGCGGGTGACCGGATCGACGACGACGCGCTTGCCGGAGTTGTCGAGCTTGAAGCCCTGGGTTTCGTAGGCGGCCATGTGACGTGCTCCTCCTTCAGCTGCCTTGCTTGGTGGTGGCGCGCTTGATCGCGCTGACCGCGGCATGCGCGGCCACCGCCGCACCCACCACGCCGGCGGCCGTGCCGCCCACCTTGTCGGCGTTCGCCTCGATGCCGAAGGCGTTGATGCCCGTCAGCCGGTCGTAGAACGAGCCCTTGTCCCAGAAGCCTTCCTCGCTGCAGCCGATGCAGCCGTGGCCGCTGCCGATGGGGAAGCTCACGCCGCCGTTCCAGCGCGTCGTCGAGCAGGCGTTGTAGGTGGTCGGGCCCTTGCAGCCGACCTTGTAGAGGCAGTAGCCGCGGCGCGCGCCTTCGTCGTCCCAGTGCTCGACGAACTGGCCGGCGTCGAAGTGCGGGCGGCGGTAGCACTTGTCGTGGATGCGCTGGCCGTAGAACATCTTGGGCCGGCCCAGGCGGTCGAGCTCGGGGATGCGGTCGAAGGTGAGCATGTAGGTCACCACCGCCGTCATCACCTCGGCGATCGGCGGGCAGCCCGGCACCTTGATGATGGGCTTGTCGGTGATCACCTTGTGGATGGGCACCGCCTGCGTCGGGTTCGGCTTGGCGGCCTGCACGCAGCCCCAGGAGGCGCAGGCGCCCCAGGCGATCACCGCCTTGGCGTCGGCCGCGCATTCCTTCAGCTGCTCGAGGAAGGGCCGGCCGCCGATGACGCAGTACATGCCGTCCTCGTTGAGCGGCGGGTTGCCCTCGACGGCGAGGATGTAGTTGCCCTTGTGCTTCTTGCGCGCTTCCTCGATGGCGGCCTCGGCCTGGTGGCCGGCGGCGGCCATCAGCACCTCGTTGTAGTCCAGCGAGATCATCGAGAGCACCACGTCCTTGGCCAGCGGGTGCGCGCTGCGGATGAAGCTCTCCGAGCAGCAGGTGCATTCCAGCCCGCTGATCCAGACCACCGGCGTGCGCGGCTTGTTCTCCATCGCATGCGCGATCTGCGGCACGAAGGCCGGGCCCAGGCCCAGCGACGTGGCGGTGAGCGAGCAGTATTTGAGGAAGCTGCGGCGCGAGATGCCGTGCTGCCTCATCACCTCGTAGAAGGTCTCCATCCCCCGTCTCCTCGTATGGCGGTAGGGCCTACGTCACAAGAGGCGTGCCGCTTTGCGGGGCTCTACGGGAAAGTCCCCGGAGGCCGCGCTAAGTGCTTGATGGGCGGCGGGTTTTGGCCGGCGCGCGGCGGCACCGGAAACGCGGCGCGGCGGGCGCCGGTCAGGCACCTTCCGCTGCGCGCGTCGAAGCGGAAGGCGCGCTTGCGGCAGCTCGGCTTCACGCAGGCTTCATGCGCTTCATCGCCGCTTCCAGCGCGGCTTCGAGACTGCCTGCACCACAACACTAGCCTTCGAGGCATCCATGAAGACGACTTCCCTGACCCGCTCCCTCACCATGGCCGTGACGGCGGCCGCGTTCACGCTCGGCGCGCAGGCGGCCACGCCCGCCGAAAGCTGGTGGCGGCTCGGCGACGGCGCGCAGGCCGCGACCCTGGGCCTGGCGGTGGAAGGCAGCCGCTTCTGCGGCATCGTCGCCGAAGGCGCGGCGCAGCAGCAGGTGTGGGTGCTGCGCGGCGCGGTGGTCGACGGCCGCCTCGTCGAGCACAGCCGCAGCGTGCTGCGCGGCGCGGCCGAAGCACAGGCCGACGAGGAACAGGCCGACCCGACCGACTTCTTCCTCCAGCCCACCGCGATGGTGCAGCGCGAGCGCAGCGTGCAGCACCCGCGCGGCGAGTTCACGCTCTTCGAGCCGCTGCGCGCCGCGCCCGGCACGACGCTGTGGCTGGACATGGCCTGGCAGTGCAGCGCCGAGCAGGCGGTCGACCGCCACGCGGCCGCCGGCGCGGCCGACGGCACGCCCGTTTCGCAAGACTGAGCCGGTCGTCGACCGCGCCGGCTCGCGCCTCGAAGGCAGGGGCTTTCGAGGCGCGCGTACAATCCACGGCGACGCGTTCAACGGCGGTCGCTTCCCACGCGACGCTGCGCCAGCGTCACACGGAGATCACGCGTTGATCTCCCTCTCACGCCAGATCCCGGCTCCTCCCGAGCGCCGCACCGTTCTGGTGGCCCCTCGCCCGCAGCGAGTACCTCCGGCGGCTCGACCTTCGAGCCGCGCTACCGAAAGTTCGACATCCATCCATCCCACCAGGTCGGGAAGTACCTTGTTTCTCCCCTGACCCGCTCCACCCACTGCGGCCGCTACGCGGCTTCGGTTTCCATCCGTTCCGGCCGCGGCAGCGCAAAACGCACGATCGCGTGCTGCGCTTCCACCCCTTCTTCGATACCCGCGACGCTGCCGAGCGCTACGCGACGGCCCAGGGCCTCGCGTGGATCGGCGTGCCCGCCGCGCACGAACCCCATTCAGCCACCAACCGGGAGTGACCTCATGGCCAAGGAAGAACTGATCGAGATGCAAGGCGTCGTCAACGAGATCCTGCCGGACTCGCGCTTCCGCGTGACGCTGGACAACGGCCACACGCTGATCGCCTACACCGGCGGCAAGATGCGCAAGCACCACATCCGCATCCTCGCCGGCGACAACGTCTCGCTGGAGCTGTCGCCCTACGATCTCTCCAAGGGCCGCATCACCTTCCGCCACCTCGAGCGCCGCGGCCCTCCCGGGGCAGCGCGCCCGCCGCAGCAACGCCGTTGATGAACGGCAGCGCGGCCTACCCGCAACTCGGCGCCCGCATCGGGTCGCTGATCGCACGCACCGGCGAGAGCTGGGGCATCTCCACCACGAATCCCTCGAGGAAAGACTTCATGAGCGTCGAAACCGGAACCGTCAAGTGGTTCAACGAAAGCAAGGGCTACGGCTTCATCTCGCCCGACAACGGCGGCAAGGACCTGTTCGCGCACTTCAAGGAAATCATCGGCGAGGGCTTCAAGACCCTCACCGAGAACCAGCGCGTGGAGTTCGAAGTGACGCAAGGCCAGAAGGGCCCGCAGGCCTCGCGCATCCGCGCGATCTGAACGAGGCGCTGCCGCCCTGGCGCGCCAGGGCCGGCAGCGCTCAGTCTTCGGATTCGGACAGCGTCACGCTGACCTTGCGCGTCGCGCCGGCGCGCCACAGCGTCAGCGTCGCGCTGTCGCCGGGGTTGAGCTTCTCCAGCGCGTTGAGCATGTCGTCGGCATCCTCGACGGCCTCGTCGTTGATCGCGGTGATCACGTCGCCCTGCACGACGCCGCCGTCGCCGCGTGCGAAGGCCTTCAGCCCCGCCTTGGCCGCCGGCCCGCCGCGCTGGATGCGCACCAGCGGCACGCCCTTGGGCAGGCCGAGCGCGCGGTTGATCTCGGCGCCGCCGCCGGTGACGCCCAGCGCCGGGCGCACCATGCGGCCGTCGCGGATCAGGCGCGGCACGATGCGGTTCACCTCGTCGACCGGAATCGCGAAGCCGATGCCGGCGCTCGCGCCGGAGGGGCTGAAGATGGCGGTATTCACGCCGATCAGCCGGCCGGCCGAATCGAGCAGCGGGCCGCCGGAGTTGCCGGGGTTGATGGCCGCATCGGTCTGGATTGCGCCGCGGATCACGCGCCGCGTGACGGACTCGATCTCGCGGTTGAGCGCGCTGACGATGCCGGTGGTGAGCGTCTGGTCCAGCCCGAAGGGGTTGCCGATCGCGTAGACCTGCTGGCCGACCTGCAGGTCGCGGCTGCTGCCCACGGGCAGGGGCTTGAGCTTGCCTGCGGGAGCGACGATCTTCAGTACCGCGAGATCGCGGTCGGGGAAGGCGCCGACCAGCTCGGCCTTGTAGCTCGACTGGTCGGACAGCGTGACGCGCGCACCGGCCGCGTCCTGGATGACGTGGTAGTTGGTGACGAGGTGGCCCGCCGTGTCCCACACGAAGCCGGTGCCCGTGCCCTGCGGCACCTGCTGCACGTTGCGCGAGAACAGATCGCGCTCCAGGCCCAGCGCGGTGATGTTGACCACCGAGGGCGACGCCGCCCTGAACACCGCGATGTTGTTGAGCTCGTCGGCCATCAGCGGGCCGCGCGGCGCGACGGCGCGCGGCGGGGCCGGCGTGCGGGCGGGGGCGGCCGCAGGCGCAACGGCCAGCAGCGTGGCCAGCGCGGCGGCGCAGAGCAGCGGGGAAGAGCGCCGCATTCAGCAGCAGCGCGGCCCGCAGCCGCAGCCCGTGGCTGCCGGTGAGGCCGCCGACGCCGCGGCCTCGGCCGTCGTGGCGGCGCTCAGAGGCTTGCGTGCGCGCACGAAGCCGCTGACGAAGCGGCCGTCGACCTCGCGCGCCAGCTGCTGCAAGTGCTCGGGCTGGCCGGCCAGGAACTCCTTCGCGTCCTCGGCGCTGTAGACCCGCGTCACCTCGATGGCGGCGTCCTCGAAACCCGCCGAGCGCAGCTTGGCGAGGTAGTCCGCATCACGCAGCGCACCGGCCACGCAGCCGATCCACAGGTCCATGTTGCGGCGGATCGCTTCGGGCATCTCGCCGCGCACCACCACGTCGGACACCGCGAAGCGCCCGCCCGGCTTGAGCACGCGGAAGGCCTCGCGCAGCACGCGATCCTTGTCGGCCGACAGGTTGATCACGCAGTTGGAGATGATCACGTCCACCGAGTCGGAAGGCAGCGGGATGTGCTCGATCTCGCCCTTCAGGAAGTGCACGTTGGTGAGGCCGCTCTTGCGCTTGTTCTCCTGCGCCAGGGCCAGCATCGGGTCGGTCATGTCCAGGCCGTAGGCCGTGCCCGTGGGGCCGACGCGCTTGGCCGACAGCAGCACGTCGATGCCGCCGCCGGAGCCGAGGTCGAGCACGGTCTCGCCGGCCTTCAGTTCCGCCAGCGCGGTCGGGTTGCCGCAGCCCAGCGAGGCCAGCATCGCCGCGGCGGGCACGTCGGCCGCCTGGGCCTGGTCGTAGAGGTTCGAGGTGATCGGGTCCCACTGCTCGGGCGATGCGGCAGAGCCGCCGCAGCAGGCATTGCCGCGGCCCTGGGCCACACGCTCGGCAGCGGCGCCGTATTTCTCCCTGACCACGTTCTTGACGTCGACGGTCTCGTTCATCGTCTTCTCCTTCATCGGGGTTCGAATTCAAGCGCAACAGGTGACGCGCCGCGGCTCCACCGCCTTGTTGCGGGTGCAGCACTCGGCGTACAGAAAGCCCAGCAACTCCTCGAGCCCGGCGGTATGGGCCGTGCAGCGCAGGAAGGTGCCTTCGCGCTGGACGGTCACCAGCCCCTCGTTCCTGAGCTTGTCGAGGTGGTGCGACAGCGTGGACGCCGCCATGCCCAGCTCGGCAGCGATCTCGCCGACGACCAGGCCTTCGGGGTGGGCGCTGAGCAGCAGGCGCACGATGGCCAGGCGCGGCTCGGTGCCCATCGCGGCGAGCATGCGCGCGAAGCGGGCCGCGGCAGGGGGCTTGCGATTGCGTGTCACCATATTTCTACGATAATCGAAATATGCTCCTGCCGTCAATCGCCGCGACTCGTCCATGACCGTCCACGTCCTGATCCTGTGCACCCACAACTCCGCGCGCAGCGTGCTCGGCGAAGGGATGCTCAACCACCTGGCCGCCCGGCTCGGCCGGGACGTGCGGGCCCACAGCGCCGGCAGCGCGCCCAGCGGCCGCATCAACCCGTTCGCGATCGAGGCGCTCGCCAATGCCGGGGTCGACACCCGCGCGGTCCGCAGCAAGAGCTGGGACGAGTTCGGCCGCGAGGGCGCGCCGCCGCTGTCCGTTGTCATCACGGTGTGCGACAGCGCCGCGGCCGAGCCGTGCCCGGTCTTCGTGGGCGGCGCCGGCGGGCAGCCCGTCAAGGTGCACTGGGGCTACCCGGATCCGTCGAATGCCGAGGGCGGTGACGAAGCCAGGCGGCGCGCCTTCGAGCTGACGCGCCAGGCCATCGGCTACCGCATGCTGCAGTTGCTCGCGCTGCCGCTGGAGGCCATGGATCGCGCCGCGCTGCAGGCCGCGCTCGCAGCGATCGGCCGCAGCTGAGGCCGCAGCTGAGGCCGGCTCACCCGCCGGCTGCCGCCTCGAGCTCCGGCAGCGCGATCTTCGCCCCGGTGCTGAACTGGTAGTCGCGGAACACGTGCTCGGCGCTCAGCAGCTGGTACGTGCCGTCGCTGCGCTGCAGCGAGGTGTCCTTCAGCCGCCAGGCGCTCTGGCCGCAGGTCCAGATCTCGAAGTTGCGCATGTGGGTGCACAGGCAGGTCTTGTCCATCACCGACACGCGCTTGGCGCCCGGATGGGCGGCCACCTCGCGGTTCCAGGCGTCGATGTAGGCGCACTTGCCGTTGGCGTCGAGCAGGTAGCCGTAGGCCTCGCAGTTGGGCCGGATGCCGTCGCCGATGCCGGGGCTGGCCTTGATCATGCGCATCGGGTAGCCGGTGGGCGAGATCTGGTTGACCTCGATGTCGTCCTCGTCGGCCTTGAAGTACTCCTGCTTGATCTCGTCGGGCAGGCCGCACTCGCGCGTGACGGTGAAGCGTGTCGCCACCTGCACCGCCGCCGCGCCGGCTTCCATGAACTGCACCGCGTCGCCGCCGCTGAAGATGCCGCCGGCCGGGATGAGCGGAATCTCGAGCTGCTCCTGCGCCAGCCAGGCGCGGATCTCGGCGACGATGGTGGCCAGGTCGTACTGGGCCCAGTCCATGCCGAAGCCCAGGTGGCCGCCGGCCAGCGGGCCCTCGACCACCACGTAGTCGGGCAGGCGGTTCAGGCGGGAGTTCTTCTTCAGGAACAGCTGCAGCGCGCGCAGCGACGAGACGATGATGCCCAGCTTGGCGTCGCGGAATCTTGCATGCTGCTCGATCAGCGCGAACGAGCCGAGGTGCAGCCCGGCGGCCAGCGTGATGCCGTCGATGCCGGCGTCGAGCGCGGAGGCGAGGCGCACCGCCAGCGTCTCCCTGGGCGAGTTCATCGTCAGCTTTTCCATGCAGTTGATGAACACCAGCCCGGAGCCGGTCTTGCGCGACATGGTGTGCTCGACGTGCAGCCGCGTTGCCTCGGCCAGGTCGCCGAGGTCGAACTTGACGGCCGACTTGTCCGGCGAGTCGACGTTGTACTTGTACTGCGCCTGCTTGGCCTTGACGTATTTGGTCTTGTAGCGCCGGTCGGTGACCGTCTTGATCATCGCGTCGGAGATGTGGCCGACGCCGCCGAGCCGCGCCGCTTCCAGCGCCAGGTCGGAGGAGGAGATGTCCACGCCCATGCCGCCGATCATGATGGGCACCAGTTCATGGCGCCCGAGGCGCAGGCGGAAGTCGTCGAGGGCTTTCATGGGTGAAGCGTTCTTGGCCGCCGGATGGCGTGAGGCGCCCATTGTCCCCGAGTCGCCGGCTTCGTGGCCGCGGAGATGAGCTCAGCGGTAGCTGCGCGCGTCCTCGATCACCTTGCCGTCGTTGGGCAGGCTGCCCGGCGCGACCAGCTCGATGTCGGCGCGCAGCTTGGTCACGTCGCGCACGCTGTCGGCGAGTTTCGCGGCCAGGCCTTCGGCTGCCGCCGCCACCTCGACCTTCAGCGTCATGGTGTCGTTGGCCATCTCGCCGGCCACCACCAGGCGCGCGCGCTTCACCTCGGGGTGGCGGCGCGCCACCTCGGCCACCTGGCTGGGGTGCACGAACATGCCGCGTACCTTGGCGGTCTGGTCGGCGCGGCCCAGCCAGCCCTTGATGCGGGTGTTGCTGCGCCCGCTCGGGCAGGCGCCCGGCAGCACGGCGGAGAGATCGCCGGTGCCGAAGCGCACCATGGGGTAGTCGGGGTTCAGCACGGTGATCACCACCTCGCCGACCTCGCCGTCGGGCACCGGGGTGCCGGTGCCGGGGCGCACGATCTCGAGGATCACGCCCTCGTCCAGCACCAGGCCTTCGCGCGCGCTGGTCTCGTAGGCGATCAGGCCGACGTCGGCGGTGGCGTAGCACTGGTAGCCCTGCACGCCGCGCTCGGCCAGCCAGTCGCGCAAGGAAGGCGGGAAGGCTTCGCCGCTGAGCAGCGCCTTGGTCAACGAGGGCAGGGCGATGCCGCCCTCGGCCGCCTTCTCGAAGAGGATGCGCAGGAAGCTGGGCGTGCCGGCGTAGCCGTGCGGTCGCAGCTCCTGCATCGCCTGCAGCTGCAGCTCGGTGTTGCCCACGCCGCCGGCGAAGACGGTGCAGCCGATCGCGTGCGCGCCGGTTTCCATCATCGAGCCGGCCGGCGTGAGGTGGTAGCTGAAGCTGTTGTGGATCAGGTCGCAGGCACGGAAGCCCGCGGCATGCATGGCGCGGGCGAGGCGCCAGTAGTCGGCGGCCGCGCCCTCGGGTTCGTAGATCGGGCCGGGCGACTGGAAGACGCGCCTGGCGCCCGCGGCGGCGCGCAGGCCGCGCCAGCCGATCGCGGAGAAGCCGCCGAACGGATCCTGCGCGCGCTGCGCCTTCTGGCGCTCCAGCAGCTCGTGCTTGCGCAGCACCGGCAGGGTCGCCAGCGCGCTGCGCGAGGTGATCGCGCTTGCATCGACGCCGGCCAGCAGCGCGCCGAAGGCGGCGGTCTTCTTCGACAGCGCCACCTGCGCCGGCAGCGCGGCCATCAGCGCCGCTTCGCGCGCGGCCGGGTCGCGCGTCTCGAGCGCGTCGAAATGATCAGTCATCGCGGTCGCTCCAGCCGGCCAGCTTCTTCTTCAGCTCGGCAGTCCAGTCGCGCAGCATCGCGCTGCTGCTCAGGGTCTTGTGGGTCCACTCGGGGCTGTTGCGGCTCGGGCGCTTCACCACCGAGGCCTTCAGTGCCGCGCCGTCGACCGTGAGCCGGGCGATGGCCGCGCCCGCACGCTCGAACTGGCCGGCGCGCTCGGTGAGGCCCATCTCGCGCAGCTCGCGCCTGGCGCGCTGCAGCGCCTCGTCGGGCTTGAACGCGGGAGCCGCGAAGCCGCCGAAATCGTCGTCTGCCATCACGCTTCTCTCAAGCCAGCCAGCGCTTGCGGCGCTTGTAGCTCTTCACGTCGCGGAAGCTCTTGCGGTCGCCGCCGCCCATGCCGAGGTAGAACTCCTTGACGTCCTCGTTCTCGCGCAGCGCCTTGGCCTCGCCGTCCATCACGATGCGGCCGTTCTCGAGGATGTAGCCGTAGTCGGCATAGCGCAGCGCGATATTGGTGTTCTGCTCGGCGAGCAGGAAGGTCACGCGCTCCTTGGTGTTCAGATCCTTCACGATCTCGAACACCTCCTCGACGATCTGCGGCGCCAGGCCCATCGAGGGCTCGTCGAGCAGCACCATCTTCGGGTTGGCCATCAGCGCGCGGCCGATGGCGCACATCTGCTGCTCGCCGCCCGAGGTGTAGGCGGCCTGGCTGCCGCGGCGCGTCTTCAGGCGCGGGAAGTAGTTGTAGACCTTCTCCAGCGTCCGGGCGACCGCCGCCTTGCCGTCGCGGCGCGTGTAGGCGCCGGTCAGCAGGTTCTCCTCGATGGTGAGGTGGGCGAAGCAGTGCCGCCCCTCCATCACCTGGATCACGCCGCGGTTGACCATCTCGGCGGTGCTGAGCTTCTCGATGCGCTCGCCGCGCAGTTCGATCGACCCCTTGGTCACCTCGCCGCGCTCGCCGGCCAGCAGGTTGCTGACCGCGCGCAGCGTGGTGGTCTTGCCCGCGCCGTTGCCGCCCAGCAGCGCGACGATGCCGCCTTCCGGCACCTGCAGCGAGACGCCCTTGAGCACGAGGATCACGTGGTTGTAGATGACCTCGATGCCATTCACGTTGAGGATGACGTTGCTCATGGGCGCTCGCTCCGGGGTCGCTCAGCTCTGGCAGTCTTCGGGGGTGCGACGCGTGAGCTTCTTCTCCGCTGCGTACTTGTCGGCGGCGGCCTTCACCATCGGCTTCAGGATCGACTCGTCGGCCTGCAGCCAGTCGGAGCTGAACTGCCACTTGCTGCCGTCCCAGGTGTGCACGCGGGCCCAGTTGGCGCCCATGTGATCGGCGCAGGAGGTGGACACCGGACGCATCACACCGGCGAAACCGAGCGCATCCAGCTTCTTCTGGTCGAGTGCCAGGTTTTCCAGGCCCCAGCGGGTCTGCTCGCCGCTCATCACCTTGCCCTTGCCGTAGCGCTCCTGGGCGCGCTTGACGCCTTCGACGGCGAACATCGCGCTCATCACGCCGCGCATGTACAGCACCTGGCCGACTTCCTCCTTCGGCCCCGTGCCCTGGCCCTTGCCGTGCACTTCCTTGAGGATCTCCTGCACGATCTTCGAGCCGGTCTCGGTGCCGTGCTGCATCGTCACGGCGTTGTAGCCCTTGGCGCTGTCGCCGACGTCCTTCACGTCCGGCTCGGCGCCCGCCCACCACACGCCGTACATCTTCTCGCGCGGGTAGCCGGTGGCCACGGCCTCCTTGATCGCGGTGGAGTTCATCACGCCCCAGCCCCACAGGAAGACGTAGTCGGGCCGGCTCTGGCGGATCTGCAGCCAGGTGGCCTTCTGCTCCACGCCCGGCGCCGTGACCGGCAGCAACTGCAGGTCGAAGCCGTGCAGCTTGCTGCGCTCCTGCATCAGCGGGATCGGCTCCTTGCCGTAGGGGCTGTCGTGGTAGACGAGCGCGATCTTCTTGCCCTTGAGCTTGTCCAGCCCGCCTTCCTTCTTGGCCACGTGCTGCACCAGCGCGTCGGCGGCCACCCAGTAGGTGCCGGCGATCGGGAAGTTCCACTTGAAGACGTTGCCGTCCTGGCTCTCGCTGCGACCGTAGCCGGCCGTGATCAGCGGGATCTTGTCGCCGGGGGCCTTCTCGGTCAGGGCGAAGGTGATGCCGGTGGACAGCGGCTGGAACACGGTCGCGCCCTTGCCCTTGAGCCGCTCGTAGCATTCCACGCCCTTGTCGGTGGCGTAGCCGGTCTCGCACTCCTCGTACGTGATCTTCACGCCGTTCATGCCGCCCTTGGCGTTGGTGTACTTGAGGTAGTCGACGTAGCCGTTGGCCCAGGGCACGCCGTTGGGAGCGTACGCGCCGGTGCGGTACACGAGCACGGGAAAGAACTGCTCCTTCGCCTGCGCGAAGGCCGTGCTCGTGGCCAGGCCGGCCGCCGCGGCGGCCGCGATGACGATGGCCGTCGAGATCGATTTCAGTTTCATGTCTGCCTCCAGGGGTGGAAAGGGCACTCGTCGGTGCGTGGGTGAGATCGGGCTGTCAGTGCGGGAAGGGCCACAGGCGCAGCTTCTCCTTGCCGATGGACCACAGGCGCGCGAGCCCGTGGGGTTCGACGATCAGGAAGAACACGATCAGCGCGCCGAAGATCATGAAGGTCAGGTGCGCCGCGAGGGCCGTGTCGATCGGGATGCCGAACCAGTAGGGCAGGTTGTCCAGCACGATCGGCAGCACGACGATGAAGGCCGCACCGAAGAAGCTGCCCATGATCGAGCCCAGCCCGCCGATGATGACCATGAACAGCAGCTGGAACGAGCGGTCGATGTTGAAGGCCGCCGGTTCCCAGGAACCCAGGTGCACGAAGCCCCACAGCGCGCCGGCCACGCCGACGATGAAGGAGCTGACCGCGAAGGCGGTGAGCTTGGCGTAGACCGGGCGGATGCCGATCACCGCGGCGGCCACGTCCATGTCGCGGATGGCCATCCACTCGCGGCCGATGTGGCCGCGCACCAGGTTCTTCGCGATCAGCGCGAAGACGATCACGAAGGCCAGGCAGAACAGGTACTTCTGCACCGGGGTCTCGATGGGCAGGCCCAGCACCTGCAGGCCCGCCACGCTGACCGACCCCGAGGCCGAGTCGTTGGTGAACCACTTGACGCGCAGGAAGGCCCAGTCGACGAAGAACTGGGCCGCCAGCGTGGCCACGGCGAGGTACAGGCCCTTGATGCGCAGGCTGGGGACGCCGAACAGCACGCCCACGGCCGTGGAGCAGACGCCGCCCAGCAGCAGCGAGGCGATCAGCGGCATGCCTTCGATGCGCACCTGGAAGTTGTAGGCCGCGTAGGCGCCCACCGCCATGAAGGCGCCGGTGCCCAGCGAGATCTGGCCGCAGTAGCCGACCAGGATGTTCAGCCCCAGCGCCGCCAGCGAGAGGATCAGGAAGGGAATGAGGATGGCGCGGAACAGGTATTCCGGCGCGACGAAGGGCACGACGACGATCGCGGCGGCGATGATCGCCAGGATCGCGAGGCGGTCCTGCGCGATCGGGAACACCGCCTGGTCGGCGCGGTAGCTGGTCTTGAACTGGCCGTTCTCGCGATAGAGCATGGTTGTTCTCCCTCTGGCTCAGACGCGATCGATGATCTTCTCGCCGAACAGCCCTTGCGGCCGCACCAGCAGGAACAGCAGCGCCAGCACGTAGCCGAACCAGATCTCGATGCCGCCGCCGATCCTCGGGCCGAGGAACACCTCGGAGAGCTTCTCGCCCATGCCGAGGATCAGCCCGCCGATGATCGCGCCGGGCACCGAGGTGAGGCCGCCGAGGATCACCACCGGCAGGCCCTTGAGCGCCAGCACCGACAGCGAGAACTGCACGCCCAGCTTGCTGCCCCAGATGATGCCGGCCACCAGCGCGACGAAGCCGGCCACGCTCCAGACGATCACCCACACGCGCGACAGCGGGATGCCGATCGACTGCGCCGCCTGGTGGTCGTCGGCCACCGCGCGCAGCGCGCGGCCGGTGGCGGTCTTCTGGAAGAACAGGCTCAACGCCGCCACCAGCGCGGCCGCGATCACCGCGGCGTAGAGATCCTCCTGGCTGACCAGGATGCCGCCCTGGAATACGCCCTCGAGCAGGAAGATCGGGTCCTTGGGCAGGCCGACGTCGATCTTGTAGATCTGGCTGCCGAACAGCGTCTGGCCGAAGCCGTCGAGGAAATAGGTGATGCCCAGCGTGGCCATCAGCAGCGTGATGCCTTCCTGGTTGACCAGCTTGCCCAGCACCAGCTTCTCGATCAGCCAGGCGACGATCACCATCACCAGCATCGCCGCGGCGAAGGCGAGCAGGTTGCCCAGCACCTTGCTCTCGATGCCCAGCCCCTGGGGAATCCACTCCGAGAAGCGCGCCATCGCCAGCGCGGCGAACAGCACCATCGCGCCCTGCGCGAAGTTGAAGACGCCCGAGGCCTTGAAGATCAGCACGAAGCCCAGCGCGATCAGCGAGTACAGCATGCCGGACATCAGCCCGCCGATGAGTGTTTCGAGAAAGAAGGCCATGGCGCGTTCTCAGTGGCTCGTGCCGAGGTAGGCGTTGATGACATCGGGGTTGCTGCGCACCGCCTCGGGCGTGCCGTCGCCGATCTTCTTGCCGTAGTCGAGCACGACCACGCGGTCGGAGATGTCCATCACCACGCCCATGTCGTGCTCGATCAGCACGATGGTGGTGCCGTACTCGTCGTTGACGTCGAGGATGAAGCGGCTCATGTCCTGCTTCTCCTCGACGTTCATGCCGGCCATGGGCTCGTCGAGCAGCAGCAGCGTCGGCTCCATGGCCAGCGCGCGGCCGAGGTCGACGCGCTTCTGCAGCCCGTAGGGCAGGCGCCCCACCGGCGTCTTGCGGTAGGCCTGGATCTCGAGGAAGTCAATGATCTTCTCGACGAACTCGCGGTGCGCGATCTCCTCGCGCTCGGCCGCGCCCCAGCGGATCGCCTGCTGGAAGATGTTGCTCTTCATGCGCAGGTTGCGGCCGGTCATGATGTTGTCCAGCACGCTCATGCCCTTGAACAGCGCGAGGTTCTGGAAGGTGCGCGCGATGCCCGATTCGGCCACCTGGCGCGAGTTCATGTGCTTGAAGGTCTGGCCACGCAGCGTGATCGAGCCTTCCTGCGGCGAGTAGACGCCGTTGATGCAGTTGAGCATCGAGCTCTTGCCGGCGCCGTTCGGGCCGATGATGGCGCGCACCTCGTGCTCGCGCACGTCGAAGCTGATGTCGGTCAGCGCCTTCACGCCGCCGAAGCGCAGGCTGATGTTCCTGACGTCGAGGATGACGTCGCCGATCTTGCGTTCTGCCATGGTCAGGCTGCCTTCTGCATGGCGGGGAAGGTCTTGGCGTCGGCGATCTTCAGCGTCGCCGAGACCATGCCGGTGCGGCCGTCCTCGAACTTCACCTGCGTCTCGATGTACTGCTCGGTCTTGCCGCCGTACAGCGCGTCGAGCAGCACCTGGTAGCGCTCGCCGATGAACCCGCGGCGCACCTTGCGCGTGCGGGTGAGCTCGCCGTCGTCGGCGTCGAGCTCCTTGTGCAGGATGAGGAAGCGGCTGATCTGGCTGCCCGCCAGCATCGCGTCGGCGGCGAGGTCGGCGTTGACCTTCTGCACGCACTCGCGGATCAGCTCGACCACCTCCGGCTTGCCCGCCAGATCGGTGTAGCCGGCATAGGGCAGGTTGCGCTTCTCGGCCCAGTTGCCCACCGCCTCGAAGTCGATGTTGATGAAGGCGCAGACGCGCTCGCGCTTGTCGCCGAAGGCCACCGCCTCCTTGATGTGCGGGAAGAACTTGAGCTTGTTCTCCACATACTTGGGCGCGAACATCGCGCCGTCGTTCGTGCCGCCCACGATGCGGCCGACATCCTTGGCGCGGTCGATGATCTTCAGGTGCCCGCCGGCATCGAGGAAGCCGGCGTCGCCCGTGTGGTACCAGCCCTCGGCCGTCAGCACCTCGGCGGTGGCGGCGGGGTTCTTGTAGTACTCCTTGAGCAGCCCGGGCGACTTGATGAGGATCTCGCCGCTGTCGGTGAGCTTCACCTCGACGCCGGCGATGGGCACGCCCACCGTGTCGGCGCGCGCCTCGTGGTCGGGCTGCAGGCAGACGAACACCGCGGTCTCGGTCGAGCCGTAGAGCTGCTTGAGGTTGATGCCGATCGAGCGGTAGAAGCGGAACAGGTCGGGCCCGATCGCCTCGCCCGCCGTGTAGGCCACGCGCACGCGCGAAAGGCCCAGCGTGTTGCGCAGCGGGCCGTAGATCATCAGGTTGCCCAGCGCGTAGGCGAGGCGGTCGATCATGCTTGCGGGCTTGCCGTCCATCAGCGCCGGGCCCACGCTCTTGGCCACGCTCATGAAGAAGTGGAACAGCCCGCGCTTGATCGCCCCGGCGTCCTCCATGCGGATCATCACGCTGGTGAGCAGGCCCTCGAAGATGCGCGGCGGCGCGAAGTAGTAGGTCGGGCCGATCTCCTTCAGGTCGATCGTCACCGTGGCGGCCGACTCGGGGCAGTTCACCACGTAGCCGCAGGCCAGCCACTGCGCATAGCTGAAGATGTTCTGGCCGATCCAGGCGGGCGGCAGGTAGGCCAGCACCTCTTCGCGCTCGGTCAGCTTGTCGAAATCGGCGCCGGCCTTGGCGCGGTCGAGCAGCGTGAAGTGCGTGTGCACCACGCCCTTCGGGTTGCCGGTGGTGCCCGAGGTGAAGAACATCGCCGCCACGTCGCCGGGGCGGCCGCGCTCGAGTTCGGCGGCCAGCTGCTTCGGGTTCGCCTGGACGAAGCGCCGGCCTTCGTCGATCAGCGCATCCAGCGAGGCCAGCCCCGGCTCGCTGTAGTTGCGCAGGCCGCGCGGATCGTCGTACCAGATGCGCTGCAGCTGCGGGCACTGCTCGCGGATCTCGAGCAGCTTGTCGACCTGCTCCTGGTCTTCGACGATGGCGAAGGCCACCTCGGCGTTGTTGATCGGGAAGACGAACTCCGCGGCCACCGCGTCCTGGTACAGCGGGATGGGCACCGCGCCCAGCCACTGTGCGGCCAGCATGGTGGCGTACAGGCGCGGGCGGTTGTCGCCCACCACCACGACGTGGTCGTCACGCTTCATGCCGGCCGCCGCGAGGCCGCCGGCGATCTCGCGCGCCAGCGTGGCCACCTGCGCCCAGGTGAGCGTCTGCCAGATGCCGTAGACCTTCTCGCGCAGCGCCGGCGCGTCGGGGCGCCGGGCGGCGTGATCGAGCATCAATCGGGGGAAGGTGGTCTGCACCGCGGGCGTCTCCTCTCGGTGGCTGGACTGTAGGAACAAGTTTGACGCCGTGTTGTCGTTGTGACGACAATCTCCGGGACACACCCGAGGGGAGTTTCCCCAGGGATCCCGCGACCCCGTTGTCAGCGCGCCGTCAAGGCGCAGGCGCATGAACACTCCGACCACCGACGCCGATCTGCGCCCCGGTTCGCTGCGCCAGCGGGCGCGCTCGCCCTCGGCGGCCGAGCTCGAGATGATTCCGTGGCTGGGCCTGCTGGAGGCGGCGGACCGGCAGCGCGTGATCGCCGCGCTGCGCGTCGTCGAGGCCAGCCCGGGCGACTTCGTCTGCAAGATCGGCCGCCAGGCCAACTACTGGTTCGGCGTGCTCGACGGGCTGCTCAAGATGAGCAACGACAGCTCGCTCGGCTTCGCGATCACCTTCACCGGCGTGCCGCCGGGCGCCTGGTTCGGCGAGGGCACGGTGCTCAAGCGCGAGGTCTACCGCTACAACATCGAGCCGCTGCGGCGCAGCGTGGTGGCGGGCATCGACATCGACACCTTTTTCTGGCTGCTCGAGCGCAGCATCCCGTTCAACCGCTACGTGATGAACCAGCTCAACGAGCGGCTCGGCCAGTTCATCGCGGCGCGCGAGATCGACCGCCTCAACGACCCCGACACGCGCGTTGCGCGCAGCCTCGCGGCGCTGTTCCACCCTGTGCTCTACCCCGGCGTCGGCACGCTGCTGCGCATCACCCAGCAGGAGCTCGGCTACCTAGTCGGGCTCTCGCGCCAGCGCGTCAACGAGGCGCTGCGCTCGCTGCAGGCCGAGGGGCTGATCGGCATCGAGTACGGCGGGGTGAGGGTGCTGGATCTGGAGAAGCTGCGGCGGCACGTGCACGTCTGAGTACAGGCGTTGCGAGCCTGGATTATCATTGGAACATGATCGAAGTCCGAATATCACCCGATGCGCTTCCACCTTGGGGTGCTGCACTCGGTGCCACGCTGGCGGCGCTGCTGACGCGCAGCGTGGCCATGGGCGTGCTGGCCGGCAAGCCCGTCACCCGACTCGACGCAGCGGTGGTCAAGCGCCTGGCCACGGCGCTGCAGCGCCACGGCATCGGGGCGAACGCGGGCCTCATCCTGGCGCCGCTGGCGGTCGAACCCGCGCAGGCGATCGACGATGCCACGCAGCGGCGCGTCGCCGACGGTCTGGATCGGCTGAGCGAGGCGCTCGAAGCCTCGGCGACGCCGAGCACCGAGTGGCCGTCGATGCGCGGCGTGTTCGGCGACGAGGTGCTGGTCGAGTTGCTGGGCGTCGGCGCCAGTTCGCTGCGGCGTTACGCGAGCGGCGAGCGCGCCACCCCGGACGAGGTGGCGGCTCGGCTGCACTGGCTGGCGATGGTGGTGGCCGACCTGGCTGGTGCCTATAACGACTTCGGGATCCGGCGCTGGTTCGAGCGGCCGCGCAGCCAGCTCGACGGCAAGAGCCCACGGCAGACACTGGGCGCCGCGTGGACGCCCGACGACGACGCGGCGGCGCGCGTGCGTGCGCTGGCCGGCGTGCTGTCGGGGGCGCAACCGCTGGCGGCATGAGCACACGCATCGGCTTCCGGCACTGCGACTCGCGCTTCGGCTTCCTCTGGTTGTCGGCTGTGCAGCCCGAGGCGCGCTGGCACGGGCCGGGCGAGGGGCCAGCCAACTACTTCGCCGACACGCCCACCGGAGCGTGGGCCGAATTCCTGCGCCACGAGGAGATCACCGACCCGAGCGATCTGGCCGGCGTGAAGCGCTCGCTGTGGGCCGTCGAATTGCCCGAGGACGGCTTTGCGACGCCCGCGTTGCCCGACGCCGTGCTTCAGGGCGGTGTGACGAGCTACGCCGAATGCCAGGCGGCCGCGCGAAGCCTTCGTGCGGCCGGCGCCGAGCGGCTCGAGGCGCCGAGTGCAGCACTGCTGCCCGGAGGTGCCAGCGGATCGCACGCGACCGTATCCGGCGTCGCGACGGCCGCGCCGGCGCGCGACGGGCGCGTGTGGGTACTGTTCGGCGATGCGGACGTTCGCGGCTGGCTGGCCGTCGACGGCGGCGCGCCGCCTGAATCCGTGCTGCCGCTGGTGCGGCCATTGATCTCGTGAAGCGGGACGTGCGCCCCGCGTGAGCTTTGCCACACCGCCGCCGCGTCCCGCGGGACTGGCCGGCGAAGGCGCGGCATTTCCGCCTGCAGGGGCTTTCGCCGCGGCCGAAGATGGGGCCATGGACCGAGCGCCCATCATCGCCAATCGCGGAGAGTTCGTCGACGCGCTGCGTTCGTTGCACCAGGGCCATGTGCTGGTGCACGCCAGCGAGAGCTGGGGCGGCTGCTCGATCGACGGCGGCGTGGTCGGCTCGGCCTTCCGCACGCTGGCCGACTACGCGCTGATCGACGAGTTTCACAACCCCGAAGGCTTCGAGCACATCCGCTACTTCCGCCTCAACCGCCGCGGCCACGAGTTCGCCTCGCGCGCGCTGCAGTCCTGGGAGCGGCGCCCGCTGCTCGAGCGCCTGGGCGCGCGGCTGCTCGGCTGAAGCGGCTCAGCCGTTGGCCACGCCGGCGGCCACGTGCCCGGCCGGCACGTGCGGCGCGGCGTTCTCGATGTGGCCGGTCTGGTCGTCGAAGAAGAAATCGGGCTCGAACTCGCGCAGGAACTCGCCCTTGGGCAGGCCGCCGAGGAACATCGCCTCGTCGACGTCGATGTGCCAGTCCATCAGCGTGCGGATGGCGCGCTCGTGCGCCGGCGCGCTGCGCGCCGTCACCAGCGCGGTGCGGATGCGCATGTCGCGCCCCGGCTCGCGCTGCAGCTGCTGCAGCGCCTCGAGCAGCGGCTTGAACGGCCCGGGCGCGAGCGGCGTCGCGGCGCGTGCATGCTCGTGGTGCTGGAAGGCATCCAGCCCCTGGCTCTGGAAGACGCGCTCGGCCTCGTCGGAGAACAGCACCGCATCGCCGTCGAAGGCAATGCGCACCTCGTCGGGATGCGCGTCGGAGGCGCGCGCCGACTGCGGGTAGACGCGCGCGGCGGGCACGCCGGCGGCCAGCGCCGAGCGCACGTCGGCCTCGTTGGTGGAGAGAAACAGGTTGGCCGCCAGCGGGCGCAGGTAGCGCCAGGGCGATTCGCCGCGCGTGAATACGCCGCGCTGGATGGGCAGCCCGTAGTGGCGCGCCGAGCGGAAGACGCGCATGCCCGAGACCGGATCGTTGCGCGACAGGATCACCACCTCCACGCGCGGCAAGCCCGGCGTGTTGAAGGCGAGCAGCTTGTTCACCAGCGAGAAGGCCACGCCCGGCTTGGCGGCGCGCTCCAGGCGCTCGAGCTGCAGCTGCATGTAGGCGCGGTCGTCCTCGGCCTCGAAGACCTGGTTCTCCTCCTCGAAGTCGAAGAGGGCGCGCGAGGAGATGGCCACCACCAGCTGGCCGGCGAGCGAGACGGGCATGCGGGCCATGATAGCGACGCCGAAACGGGCTCGATGCCACGCTTCGCACGGCGCAGGCTCAAGTTCGCAGCGCGCCGGCCGATGTGCAGAAGGTGGGTCATCTCGTCTTCTTCTCGCGTGCCTGTGCCGCGCTGCTGCTCTGGCTGAGCGCCGTGCCGGCGCTGGCCGGCGTGATCGCGCTCGACGCCGGCACGCGCAGCGTCGAGGCCTGGCCCGCGCTGCGTGTGCTGGCCGATCCGTCGGGCGTGATGAGCGCGCGCGAGGCGCTGGCGCGCCGCGCCGAATTCGCGGCGCCGGCTGGCCCCCATGCCAACCTCGGCCCGCGCGCCGAGCCGGTCTGGATCCTGATGAACCTGCACAGCGCCGCCGATGCGCCGCGCCAATGGGTGCTGTCGGTGGATTACGCGTCGATCGACCGCGTCGAGATCCACACTGCGCCCGCCTCCGGTGCCGCGCCGCTGCTGATGGGCCGCGCGCTGCCCTTCTCGCAGCACCCCATCCCCAGCGCCGTGCACGCCGCGACGCTGATGCTGGAGCCGGGCACGCAGCACGAGCTGCTGCTGCGCGTGCAGACGCGCAGCTCGATGCTGCTGCCGATCGTGATCTCCACGCCCGAGGCCTTCCACGCCCGCGAGGCGCATCGCCAGCTGGTGCAGGGCCTGATGGCCGGCGCCATGCTGTGCCTGCTGCTCTACAGCCTGATCCAGTGGACCGTGGTGCGCGACGGCATGTTCTTCGCCTACGCG
Source organism: Piscinibacter sp. (assembly GCA_017983795.1). Lineage (GTDB taxonomy): Bacteria > Pseudomonadota > Gammaproteobacteria > Burkholderiales > Burkholderiaceae_C > Piscinibacter. The sequence goes on along the minus strand of JAGOAS010000006.1, from coordinate 36,895 downwards.
CTGGTCATCGGCGGCACCGGGCTGTTCTTCTTCTCCTACTCCGGCCTCGGCCCGCAGCACCTGTGGGGCGACAACGAGTGGCTGAGCATCAACCTCGCACCCATGGCCGTGCTGGTGGCCATCGTCGGCGGCTGCTGGTTCGTCGAGCGTGCGCTGCAGATCCGGCTGATCCAGCCGCGCCTGGCGCGTGGCCTGCATGGCGTCGGCGCACTGGCGGGCGTGGCGGCGCTGGCCTTCGTCGCCGGCGCGATCGACTACCGGCTGGCGCAGAAGATCGCCACCGTGCTCGGGCCGATGCCGATGCTGCTGGCGATCCCGGCGGCCTGGGCGCGCGCACGGGCACGCGAGCGCGTCGGCATCTACATGCTGATCGGCTGGGGCGCTTACTCGCTGGCGACGCTGACGATGGCGGCGCTGCTGCGCGGCTGGCTCGGCGCCACCGACCTCACCGAGAACGCCTTCCAGGTCGGCGCGATGTTCGAGATGCTGATGTGGATGCGCGTGCTGGCGGTGCGCCTCGAAGACCTGCGCGCCTCGGCGCAGCGCGCCCACCTCGAGCGCGACGCGCTGCGCTCGCTGGCGCTGACCGATTCGCTCACCGGCCTGCCGAACCGGCGCGGCCTCTCGGAAGCGCTCGAGCAGGCGCTGGCGCGCAGCTCGGCGCAGCGCCTCACGGCCGTCTACCTGCTCGACCTCGACGGCTTCAAGCCCGTCAACGACCGCCTCGGCCACGAGGCCGGTGACGAGGTGCTGGTCGGCGTGGCGCGGCGCCTGCAGGCGCTGCTGCGCGGCAGCGACGTGGTCGCCCGCCTGGGCGGCGACGAGTTCGTGGTCGTCGCCGCCGGCCTGAGCGGCGACGCCGATGCGCAGGCGCTCGGCCGCAAGCTGCTCGACGGCTTCCGCGAGCCCTTCGTGGCCGCGGACCAGGCCTGCCGCGTCGGCATCACCATCGGCTACGCGCTCGCGCCGCTCGATGGCCGCGATGCCAACAGCCTGCTCAAGCGCGCCGACGCGGCGATGTACGCCGGCAAGCAGGCCGGCCGCCATTGCCTGACGCGCGGCCAGGCCACCGTCGGCCTCTCCGCCGCCTGAGGCGCGCGTGACCGATGCCGCATGGAAGTGTTGTCTCCCACTGCGTCAGAAGTGAGTCGCCATCGGACACTATGACTGTCGATGCATATCGAATGATCAACCCGAGCCCCGAAAGCGCCTGCACCATGAGCTTGAAGCCCCGTCCCGCCGCACGCCGCACGCCGCTGGCCATCGCCCTCGCGGCGGCGCTGCTGGCCGGCCACGCCGCGGGCGCGACGAGCGCGCAGCTGGCCGATCTCTCGCTCGAAGACCTGATGCGCATCGAGGTGGTGTCGGCCTCGCGCAAGACGCAGCACCTCGCCGAGGTGCCGGCGGCCATGCACGTGATCACGGCGGACGACATCCGCAGCAGCGGCGCGCGCAACCTGCCCGAGGCCTTGCGCCTGGTGCCCGGGCTCGACGTGGCGCAGCTGTCCGGCTCGCGCTGGGGCATCTCGACGCGCGGCTTCACCGGCCGTTATGCCAACAAGCTGCTGGTGCTGGTGGACGGGCGCAGCGTCTATTCGCCGCTCTACTCGGGCGTGATCTGGGAAGCCGAGCGCGTGCCGCTGGACACCATCGAGCGCATCGAGGTGCTGCACGGTCCGGCCGGCTCGGTGTGGGGCTCCAACGCCGTCAACGGTGTCATCAACATCATCACCAAGGAGGCCGGCGAGACGCCCGGCAAGCTCGTCGACGTGGCCATCGGCGACGGCGGCCGCCGCATGCTGCGCGCGCGCCACGGCGCCGAGGCCGGCGAAGGCTCGGCGTGGCGCATCGGCGCGATGGCCGACCAAGGCAGCGCCGGGCGCGACGTGGCCGGCGGCGATGCCAACGATTCCAACCGCCAGGCGATGGCCGATGCGCGCTGGGATCGGCGCTGGAGCGCCGATGCGCACAGCACGCTGGAGGCGCAGGTGCTGCGCTCGAAATCCGACGAACTGCAGGAAGAGGCGCTCTACGTGCCGCCCTACCTGCAGCCGCTGCCGCTGCGGCTGGCGGTCGACCGCGCGCTGCTGGCCGCGCGCCACGAGCAGCGCGTCTCGGCCGAGCTCACAACCAACCTGCGCGCGGCCTTCACCGCCGAGACCGTGCGCTTCGGCGACCGCGTCGACCTGCGCACGCGCGTGCTCGACCTCGAGGCGGGCGCGCTCTGGCAGGCCGCCAGCGGGCACGAGCTGAGCCTCGGCGCCGGCCTGCGCCACATGGATCTGCCGGCCCGCCCGACCGACTGGATGCAGTTCGATCCCGAGCAGCGCCGCGGCATCGAATGGAGCCTGTACGCGCAGGACGAGTGGACGCTCGTGCCCTCGCACTGGCGCCTCACAGCCGGCGCACGCGTCGACCACGACATCTACCGCGGCTCGCACCTGCAGCCCAACCTGCGCCTGCTGTTCAGCCCGGCGACCGACCTCGCGCTGTGGGGCGGGCTGTCGCGCGCCAACCGCACGGTGTCGCGCGGCGAGAGCGACAGCCTGGTGAAGATCTCGGTCATCCCGCCCGGCACGCCGGACAATCCGGGCACGCTGCCGATCGAGCTGCTGGCCGGCGGCGCGCAGGATCCCAACCTGCTCGACAACCGCTATACCGATGCCTTCGAGCTCGGCGTTCGCGCGCAGGGTGGCGGGGTCTGGTCCTTCGACCTCACCGCCTTCGCGCACCGCATGCGCGACGACATCGGCGCCAGCAGGATCGGCGGCGTGCCGACGTTCGTGGCGCTGCCGCAGCCGCACCTCGAAGTGAATACGGTCGGCGCGCCCTACACGGTGCATCTGCGCGGCGTCGAGGCCGCCGCGGAGTGGCGCCCGGCGAGCGGCTGGCGCCACCAGTTCGGCGCCAGCTATCTCGACGTGCGCGGGCCGGGCGATGCCTCGGCCACCGGCCTGGACCGGCTGATGTACGCCACGCCGCGCTGGCTGGCGCACTGGCGCAGCGTGATCGACCTCGCGGCGGACTGGCGCCTCGACGCCCGTGTGCGCCATGCCGGCGAGCGTGGCGCGCCCGACGTTCCGGCCCAGCACGTGGCGGCCTATACCGCGCTGGATGCCACGCTGACCTGGTGCGCCGGCAAGTCCACCGAATTCCAGCTCGGCGGCACCAACCTGCTGCGCCCGCCGACGGTGGAGTTCCAGCCCGACCTGATGCTGGCCGCGGCCACGCGCATCGAACGCCGCGTCTTCCTGCGCTGGCGCCAGAGCTTCTGACCGAGGCTGCCGGCCCGCCATGTCCGCTCTGCTCGTCAAGCGCTGCTGCGCTGCCGCCCTGGCCCTGGGCCTGGCGGCATCGGCGCTCGCCCAGCCGCGGGCGGCCGGCGAGGCCGAGCTGAAGGCGGCCTTCGCCTACCGCATCGCGCTGTTCGTCGAATGGCCGGCCGAGAGCCTGCCGGCCGGCGCGCCGTTCCAGATCTGCAGCGCCGGCAACGACGCGGCCTGGACCGCGGCCTTCGCCGCGCTGGACGGCAAGAAGGTGCAGGGCCGGCCGCTGGCGCCGCTGCGCGCGGTGCTGCGCGACGACGAGCTGCGCGGCTGCCAGCTGCTGTTCGTGCCGCAGCGCGAGGGCCGCAAGGCGCCGCCCGCCGCCGCCGGGCTGCTGACCATCGGCGAGAGCGAAGGCTTCGCGGTGGCCGGCGGCGTGGTGGGCTTCGTGCGTGAGGGCACGCAGCTGCGCTTCGACGTCAACCGCGATGCTGCGGCACGCGCCCAGCTGCACCTGAGCGCCGAGCTGCTCAAGGTCGCGCGCAGCGTGATCGACGGTGCGGGGGCCAAGCCATGAGCCGCCACACGCTCGGCCGCCGGCTGCGCCGCAGTGCGATCGGATCGATCGCGCTGGCGGTGGCGCTGATGTTCGTCTTCTCGTCGCTGTTCGAGGCCTGGAGCGGCCGGCGCCAGGCGCTCGAGGAGGCGCGCAGCGTCTCCGCGGTGCTGGCGCGCAACCTGCAGGGCGCGCTCGCCTTCGCCGAGCGCACGTCTGCGGCGGCCACCATCGCCAGCGTCGCGGCCGTGCCGGCGATCGAGCACGCCACGCTCTACCTCGCCGACGGCACGCTGTTCGCCGAGTACCTGCATGCCCCTGCGGACGGCCGCGCGGCACACGCACCGCACATGCTGCGCCCCGGCGAGGCGAGCGAGGCGGTCGACTGGCGGCGCATCGTGGTGGCGACGCCGGTGCGCGTGGGCGAGCAGGCGCTCGGCACACTGATGATCGAGCGCAACCTCGACGCGCTCTGGGCGGCGCTGCGCACGCGGCTGCTGCTGGCCGCGGTGGTGGCGCTGGTGGCGCTGCTGATCGGCCTGCGCAGCGCGGCGCGCCTGCACGACGAGGTGGAGCGGCCGGTGCGCTCGCTGGTCGACTTCATGGACGAGGTGGCGCGCAGCCACGCCTACGAGCGCCGCGCGGCCGAGGCCGGCCCGCAGGAGATCCGCCGCCTGTACGAACGCTTCAACGACCTGCTGGCGCAGATCGGCCTGCGCGAGGCGGCGCTGCAGCACCACCGCGACGAGCTCGAGGCCACGGTCGATGCGCGCACGCGCGACCTGCGCGAGGCCAAGGAGGCGGCCGAGGCGGCCAGCCGCGCAAAGTCGGAGTTCCTCGCCAACATGAGCCACGAGATCCGCACGCCCATGAACGGCGTGCTGGGCATGCTCGACCTGCTGCTCGACTCGCCGCTCACCGAGCGCCAGCGCCAGTTCGCGCGCACCGCCTTCGGCTCGGGCGAGACGCTGCTGGCCATCCTCAACGACATCCTCGACTTCTCCAAGATCGAGGCCGGCCGCATGCGCCTGGAGCGCCACGGCTTCGACCTCGGCCAGGTGGTGGAGGAGACGGTCTCCCTGTTCGCCAAGCCGGCGCAGGCCAACGGCGTCGAGCTGCTGTGCCGCGTCGACCTCGGCCTGCCGCGGCGCATCACCGGCGACGCGCTGCGCCTGCGCCAGGTGCTGACCAACCTGGTCTCGAACGCCGTCAAGTTCACCATGCACGGCGAGATCGTCGTGGCCGCGCGCGCCGTGCGTGCGCAGGGCGAGGGCGAGTCGCGCGTCGAGATCACGGTGCGCGACACCGGCGTGGGCATCGGCGAGGCCGCGCAGAAGATCATCTTCGACGCCTTCGAGCAGGCCGACGGCTCGACCACGCGCCGCTTCGGCGGCACCGGCCTGGGCCTGAGCATCTGCCGGCGCCTGCTCGGCCTGATGGGCGGCGGCATCGCGCTCAGCAGCACGGTGGGCGAGGGCTCCGAGTTCCGCATCTGGTTCCCGCTCGAGCCGGCCGCCGAGGACGCGCCGGGCAGCGGCGCGCCGCACGCGGTGCTCGAGGGCGCGCGTGCGCTGGTGGTCGACGACAACGAGACCAATCGCCTGATCGTCGAGCACTACCTCAAGGGCCTCGGCCTCGCGGTGGTGCTGTGTGCCGACAGCCGCCAGGCCTTCGCGCTGGTGACGCAGGCCACGGCGGATGGCCGGCCCTTCGACATCGTGCTCACCGATCTGCACATGCCGCACGTCGACGGTCTGACGCTGGCGCGCGCACTGCGCCGCGATGCCCGCAGCGCGCACCTGCCGATCGCCGTGCTGACCTCGCTGGAGGCGACCTCCTACGCCGACATCGACGCCGGCCACGCCGTGCAGGCCTGGCTGACCAAGCCGCTGCGCCGCCACCAGCTCGGCGAGACGGTGCGCACGCTGCTGTCCAGCGCCGAGGGGCGCGAGCCGGTGCGTGCCGCCGCCGCCGCGCGCCACGAGGCGGCGGCGCTGCCGCCGGGCCTGCGCGTGCTGCTGGCCGAGGACAACGAGGTCAACCAGCTGGTGGCGCAGGCGCACCTGGCCGCGCTGGGCTGCGCCGTCACCGTGGCCAACAACGGGCACGAGGCGCTCGGCCTGTGGGGCGTGGGCCGCTTCGACCTGGTGCTGATGGATTGCCACATGCCGGTGATGGACGGCTACGAGGCCTCGCTCGCGCTGCGCGAGGTCGAGCGCCTGTGCGGCGCGCGGCCGGTGCCCATCGTCGCGCTGACGGCCAATGCGCTGGAAGGCGCGCGCGAGCGCTGCCTGGCCGCCGGCATGAACGACCACCTGGCCAAGCCCTTCACGCGCGTGCAGCTGGTCGAGCGGCTGCGCCGCTGGTCGCAGGCGCAGGGCGAGACCGGACTTTTCGACGCCTGAACGCGTGCTACTGCACGAAGCCGATCGCGCCGCGCCGCGAACCCGGCTCGGGCAGGTCGCAGGGCAGGATGTGGTCGCGGCGCGCCAGCTTGGCGTTGCCGAAGCCGGTCATCCAGGCGCGGCGCATCTCGCGCGGCGCCATCTCGGCCAGGCGCTCCAGCACCTCGGCGCGCGGCTCGGACTCGAAGCGCGCGCCCCAGTCGTGCTCGGCGCGCAGGCCGGCGTAGAGCTTGGCCGCGATGCGGCGCGCGGCCTCGGGGTCGGGCGCGCGCACCTCGTAGACGTTCATGCGGTTGAGGATGGGCTCGGGGATGCCGCGCTCGTCGTTGGCGGTGGCCACCCAGATCAGCTGGCTGGCGTCGATCGGCACCTCGGCGAACTCGTCGACGAAGCTGTGCGCGGTGTCGTGCTCGAGCAGGCCGTAGAGCGCGCCGAGCGGGTCGTAGGCGTGTTCGCCGCCGGCCTTGTCGATCTCGTCGACCACCATCACCGGGTTGGCGTACTGGCCGTCGACCAGCGTCTCGAACACCTTGCCGGGGCGCGCACCCTTCCACTGGCTGGACGCGCCGGAGAGCACCCAGCCGGCGGTCAGCGAGCTCATCGAGATGAAGCCCATGCCGGTGCCGAGAAGCTGGGAGAGCGCCCGCGCGAAGTGCGTCTTGCCGACGCCCGGCGGGCCGAGCAGCAGCAGCGGCGTGATCTCGAGCGCGTCGCGGCTGTCTTCGCACAGCGCGAGCTGGCGGCGCACGTCGTCGAGCACCTCGGTGAAGTTGGGCAGCTCGTCGTAGAGGTGGTCCATCACCGGCAGGCCGGAGGGCTTGACCTGGAAGCGCTCCGGGCCCTTCTCGAGCATGCGCTCGTAGGTGGAGCGCAGGCCCTCGTGCTCCTTGGGCGGCAGCTTGTCGAGGCGGCGTTCGACGTCGCCGACGAGGTACACGCTGCGCATGTGCGCGATCGGCAGGCCGCTGCGCGGCACGGTCACGAGATCGTTCGACGAAGCCATCAGCGAACCTCCTGATCCACGACGTCCGGCTCCATTCAAGCAGAGCGCCCCGGCGCCCAGGCATCGAACAAAACCCGAATCACCCCGCAGTTGCAGGCACGATGCGTGCCAGCAGCGCCGCGAGCCGGGCCTGCTCGACCGGCTTGGAGAGGAAGTCGTCCATGCCGGCGTCGGCGCAGGCGCTGCGCGCGGCGGCCTCGGTGGTGGCCGTCATCGCCACCACCATCACGCGCTCACGCGCCTCGCGCGCTTCGATGGCGCGCCAGCGGCGCGTGCAGTCCAGCCCGTCGAGCACCGGCATCTGGCAGTCCATCAGCACCAGGTCGAAGCTCTGCTCGGCCAGGCGCTGCAAGGCCTGCTCGCCGTCGCCGGCGAGCACCACCTGCGCGCCGAGGCGCTCGAGCAGCGACTGCGCCACCAACTGGTTGACGAGGTTGTCTTCCACCAGCAGCACGCGCACGAGGCGGGCGGCGCCATCGGCGCCGGGCGTGGCGGCGTCGAGATCCATGCGTGCGCTGTCGGGCGAGGGCGGCGCGAGCGCGCGCTGCACGGCCTCGACCACGCGCGCCGGCGCCGCCGGCCGGTACAGCGGCACCAGCTCGCGCGGCAGGCGGCGTGCATCGGTGGCCTGGCCGACCAGCAGCACGCCGCGCTCGCCGCTCGCGGCCAGGCGTCCGGCCAGTTCCGCCGGCGAGAGCCGCGCCGCTTCGAGCAGGCGCGCATCGCACAGCAGCACGCGCGGCTGGCCCGCCGGCACGCTCGCGCCCGGCTCGGGCAGCGCCTCGAAGCTGCTGCAGCGGCCGCCATGCCGGCGCACCAGATCGGCCACGTCCTCGCGGCGGCTGCGGCTCGCGCTCGCCACCTGCACCTCCACGCCGTGCAGCAGCGGCTGCGGCGCGGGCGCGGCGGTGCTGTCGACCAGCGGCAGCAGCAGCATGAAGGTCGAACCCTGGCCGGGCTGGCTCTGCACCTCGATGCGGCCGCCCAGCAGCGTGGCCAGCTCGCGCGCGATCGCCAGGCCGAGGCCAGTGCCGCCGAAGCGCCGCGTGGTCGACAGGTCGGCCTGCGCGAAGGCCTGGAACAGGCCGGCGAGCTGGGATTCGCTCATGCCGATGCCGTTGTCGCGCACCGACACGCGCACCCAGGGCTTGCCGTCGGCGCCCGGCTCGGGCGCGGCGAAGACGCGCACCTCGCCGCGCTCGGTGAACTTCACCGCGTTGCCGACCAGGTTGTGCAGGATCTGGCGCAGCCGCGCGGCGTCGCCGACGGTGGTGAGCGGCAGGTCGGCGGTGCAGTGCGAGAGCAGGTCCACCCCCTTGGCCTCGGCCTGGGCGGAGAACACCTCGGCGGCGTCGTGGATGGCGTCGTGCAGGTCGAAGCGCTCGTGCGCCACGCGCATGCGGCCGGCTTCGAGCTTGGAGAAGTCCAGCACGTCGTCGACCAGCGCGAGCAGCGCTGCCGAGCTGCGCCGCAGCACCGAGAGCATCTGGCGCTGGCCTTCGTCGAGGCGCGTGCCGCGCAGCAGCTCGCTGGCGCCGACGATGCCGTGCAGCGGCGTGCGGATCTCGTGGCTCATGTTGGCGAGGAAGCGGCTCTTCACCGCGCTGGCGTCGCGCGCGGCGGCCAGCGCCGCCTGCAGCTCGCGCAGCACATGGCGCCGCCAGTGCAGGCCGAGGCCGACCACCACCACCATGCAGCTGCCCGACACGGTGGCGGCGATGAAACGCTGCGTGTCGCCGCTGGGCGCCAGCGGCGGTATCCAGCCGCGCGAGCGCAGCACCTGCAGCAGCACCATCTCGGCCACCATCACCAGGGCCATCGCCGCGCCGCTGCGCAGCGCACCGCCCTGCAGCGCGAGCACCGGGCCGAGCGGCAGCCACCAGATCGCCGAGCCGGCGATGCCGCCCTGCGCGACGGCGAGCGCCGACACGGCGGTGAATACCAGCCAGCACATGCCCGCGGTGGCGCTGGCGTGGCCACCGCTGCGCCGCGCCCAGGCCAGCGAGCCGAGCGCGCACAGCAGGCCGAAGCCGGATACCGCGGCGACGGCGAAGGCCGCGTTCGAGGGCGGGCGCGTCAGCAGCCACGCCAGGTACATCAGGCAGGAGGAGCCGACCAGCGCGACCGCCAGCAGGTGCACGCGCCGCGCCAGCGTGCGTTCCAGTTCGGCGGCGGCGTCGTGCTCGGGGCCCATGTGCGCTGCTGCGATGGGCCCCGGCATGCTCATTTCACCCAGGTGTTGAGCTGGATGATCGGCAGCAGCACGGCCAGCACGATCAGCATCACCACGCCTCCCATCGCGACGATCAGGAGGGGTTCGAGGATGGTGGCCATCTGCATGGCGCGGCGCTGCACCTCGGCGCCGAGCTGGCGCGCGGCGCGCTCGAGCATCACCGGCAGCTGGCCGGTCTGCTCGCCCAGGCGCGAGAACATCGCCAGCAGCCCGGGGAAGCGCTTCTTGGTGGCCAGCGCCGAGGCGAGCGGCGCGCCTTCGCGCACCTGCACCAGCGCCTCCATCGCGTCGGCGCGCATGGCGCGGTTGGAGAGCGTCTCGGCCGCCGCCTGCAGCGCCTTGAGGATGGGCACGCCGGCGCCGGCCAGCATGGCCAGCGTGCCGGCGAAGCGCGCCGCGTTGTAGCCGCGCGAGAGCCGGCCGATCAGCGGCAGCGTCAGCCAGGCGGCGTCGAAGCGCTCGCGGAAGGCTTCGTTGCGCAGCGCGTAGAGCAGCGCGGCGATGCCGCCGGCCAGGCCGAGCAGCAGCAGCCAGCCCCAGCTGCGCAGGAAGCCGCTGATGGCGAGCATCGCCACGGTGAGCGCCGGCAGCGCGCGCTTGGAGCTGGTGAAGACCGAGGCCACCTGCGGCACCACGTAGGTGACGAGGAAGACCACGATCACCACCGCGATCAGCGAGACGATCGCCGGATAGAGCGTCGCGCCGATCAGCTTGGCGCGCAGCGCCTGGCGCTCCTCGAGGTCGTCGGCGAGTTTCTCCAGCACGGTGCCGAGCGCGCCGCTGGCCTCGCCGGCCGCGACCACGCCGCGGTAGACCTCGTCGAACTCGCGCGGCAGCGTGGACAGCGCGCGCGCGAACGAGGAGCCCGAGTTGACCTCGCTGCGCAGGTGCGCCACCAGCTCGCGCTGGCGGTTGTCTTCGGCCTCTTCGGCCAGCGCGGTGAGCGCACGTTCGAGCGGCAGGCCCGAGCCCACCAGGCCGGCGAGCTGGCGCGTCCACACCGTCAGGCCGGTGCTGCCGAAGACCTTGCGCTTGAAGCTCAGCGTGCCGGCCGGGGCGCTGTCGGCCGTGACGGCCTTGACCTCCAGCGGCACCAGCGCCTGCGCGCGCAACTGCGCGCGCGCGGCCTTGGCGTTGTCGGCCTCGAGCAGGCCCGAGCTCGCCTTGCCGGCGGCGTCGAGGGCTTCGAACTTGTAGGCCGGCACGGCTTACTCGCGGGTGACGCGCAGCACCTCTTCGAGCGAGGTGATGCCTTCCTGGACGAGACGCTCGCCGTCCTCGCGCATCGAGTGCATGCCGGCTTCCTCGGCGGCGACGAACAGCTGGCTCTCGGCGGCGCGGCTGTGGATCAAGGCCTGCACCTTCGCATCGGCCACCATCAGCTCGTAGACGCCGGTGCGGCCCTTGTAGCCGCTCATGCCGCATTCGGCGCAGCCCACCGGATGCCAGCGGCCGCGCTCGTCGCGCTTCTTGCAGTGCGGGCACAGCTTGCGCACCAGGCGCTGCGCCAGCACGCCGAGCAGCGAGCTCGACAGCAGGAAGGGCTCGACGCCCATGTCGGTCAGGCGCGTCACGGCGCTGGGCGCGTCGTTGGTGTGCAGCGTCGCCAGCACCAGGTGGCCGGTGAGCGAGGCCTGGATGGCGATCTGCGCGGTCTCGAAGTCGCGGATCTCGCCGATCATGATCACGTCCGGATCCTGGCGCAGGATGGCGCGCAGCGCCTTGGCGAAGGTGAGGTCGATCTTCGGGTTGACCTGGGTCTGGCCGATGCCGGCGAGTTCGTACTCGACCGGGTCTTCCACCGTCAGCACGTTGGTGGTGCTGGTGTCGACGCGGCCGAGCGAGGCGTACAGCGTGGTCGTCTTGCCCGAGCCGGTGGGGCCGGTGACGAGCACGATGCCGTGCGGTTGCTGGATCAGGTTGTCGAAGCGCGTCAGCACCTCGCCGCTCATGCCGAGCGATTCGAGCGAGAACTTCGACTCGCCCTTGTCGAGCAGGCGCAGCACGGCGCGCTCGCCGTGCGCCGAGGGCAGGGTGGAGACGCGCACGTCGACCGCGCGGCCGCCGATGCGCAGCGAGATGCGGCCGTCCTGCGGCAGGCGCTTCTCGGCGATGTCGAGCTCGGCCATGATCTTCAGGCGCGAGATCAGCGCGGCGTGCAGCGCGCGGTTCGGCTGCACCACCTCGCGCAGCGTGCCGTCGACGCGGAAGCGCACCGCCGAGCTGCGCTCGTAGGGCTCGATGTGGATGTCGCTCGCGCCGTCCTTCGCGGCCTGCGTCAGCAGCGCGTTGAGCATGCGGATGATGGGCGCGTCGTTGGCGGCTTCGAGCAGGTCTTCCACGGCGGGCAGGTCCTGCATCATGCGCGTCAGGTCGACGGCGCTCTCCACCTCGCCGACCACCGCCGCCGCGCTCGATTCGCCGCCCGCGTAGGCCGCGGCGATGCGGTTGGCGAGCGACGGCGCGGCCTCGCGCTCGAGCGCGTCGACGTCGTACAGGCGCAGCACTTCCGACAGCGCCGGCAGCGGCACCGATTCCGGCGCCCACAGCACCAGGCGCTCGCCGTCGTCCTCGAGCAGCAGCGTATTCGCCTTTGCGAAGGCGTAGGGCAGGGGGTGGCGCGCGCCCATGGTCGTGGCGTCCTACTGCGCCGTGCCGGAGGCGGCCGGAGCGGCCGCCGGCGCTGCGGCAGGCGGGCTCATCGGCGGCAGCACCGGCGCATCCTTCAGCGGGATCAGCACATTGGGCGCCGGTTGCGCTTCCTGCTGGCGCGCGCGGATCAGGTCGTAGCGATCCAGCGAGAGGCGGCTGGCGGCCTCGCCGTCGCGCATGATGGTCGGCTTGAGGAACACCATCAGGTTGCTGCGGTTCTTCTCGCGCTTCTCGCTGCGGAAGAGCGCGCCCAGCACCGGGATGTCGCCGAGCAGCGGCACCTTGGCCTTGGTGTCCTTGAAGGTCTCGCTGATCAGGCCGCCGAGCACGAGGATGGAGCCGTCGTCGACCACCACGGTCGACTCGATCGAACGCTTGGTGGTGGAGGGGCCGGCGTTGCTGGTGCCGGCCGCGGTGGTTTCCTTCACCGCCGACTGCTCCTGGTAGATCGTCATGCGCACCGTGCCGCCCTCGCCGATCTGCGGGCGGATGCGCAGCGTGATGCCGACGTCCTTGCGCTCGATGGTCTGGAAGGGGCTGGTGGTGGCGGTGCCGGTGTTGGTGTACTGGCCGGTGATGAAGGGCACGTTCTCGCCGACGACGATCTTGGCCTCCTCGTTGTCGAGTGTGATCAGGTTCGGCGTCGAGACGATGTTGGTGTTGGCCTGCGTCTGCAGCGCGCGCGCCAGCGCGGCCAGCGCGTAGGTGCCGCCGTAGTTCTTGATCAGCGCGATGTTGATGCCGTCGCCCGGCAGCGTGCTGCCCGCGCCGGCGCCGGTCTGCGACAGCGAGACGATGCTGGGGCCGCCCACCGAGTTGCTGGTGCCGGCGAACAGGCCGTACTTGTCGCCGCTGCTGCCCAGCAGGCCCTGCCACTGCAGGCCGAAGTCGGCGGCGTTGTCGCCCGAGATCTCGACGATCATGCTCTCGATGTAGACCTGCGCGCGGCGCGAGTCGAGCTGGTCGATCATCGCGCGCACCTGGCGGTACAGCGGCTCGGCGGCGGTGATGATGAGCGAGTTGGTCGAGGGGTCGGCCTGGATGAAGCCGCCGGTGGACGGGCCGGCGCCGGCCGTCACCGGCGAGGTCGACTGCTGCGAAGCACCGCCCATGCCGCCGGCCGGCTGCGCCACTGCGGCCGCCGGCGCGGCCGTGCCCGCCACGCCCAGGTTGGCGCCGCCGCCACCGCCAGCGGTGGCGGTGGTCGCGAAGGCCGCGCGCAGCACCTGCGCGAGCTTGCTGGCATCGGCATTCTTCAGGTGCACCACCCACACGTTGCCGGCCGCGGCCGAGCCCTGCGGCGGCTGGTCGAGGCGTTCGACCAGCGAGCGGATGCTGGCCATGCGCGCCGGGCTGCCGGCCTTGACGAGCAGGCTGTTGTTGCGCGAGTCGGCGATCACCGCGCTGTTCGCGCCGCCGCTGACCGGCTGGCCGGGCACCGCGGCGGCGCCGGCCGAATCGGCCAGGCGCTGCACGATGGGCGCGAGGTCGGCCGCCACCGCATGGCGCAGCGGAATCACCTCGACCTCGCCGGCCGCCGGCGTGTCCATCGCCGCGATGATCTTGGCGATGCGCTGCAGGTTGTCGGCGTAGTCGGTGATGACCAGCGAGTTGTTGCCGGGGTTGGCGTTGATGGTGTTGTTCGGGCTGATCAGCGGGCGCAGCACCGGCACCAGGTTGTTGGCGTTCTCGTGGTTGAGCTTGAAGATCTGCGTGAGGATCTGGTCGCCGCGGCGGCTGGTTTCGCCCACCGCCACGGTGCCGCTCTGCAGCTTGGCGTCGGCCTCGGGCACGACCTTGAACAGGCCGCCCACCTCGACCACCGTGAAGCCCAGGCCGCGCAGCGCGGCGAGGTAGTTGAGGTAGGCCTCGCGCGGGGTGATGGGCTGCTCGCTGAACAGCGTGATCTGGCCCTTGACGCGCGGATCGACGACGAACTGCTGCTTGAGGATCGCGCCCATGGCGCGCGAGACGGCCTCGATGTCGGCGTTGACGAAATTCAGCGTGACCGGTTCGCCGCCGGCGAAGCGGCCGCGCTGCGCCTGCGGCTTGGCGGCCCCCTGCGGCTGCGCCAGCGCGCCCACGGGCGGCAGCAGCGCGGCGCCGAGCAGCGTGGCGGCCAGCATGGCGGCGCCGCGGCGCGGGGTGGAGAGATGTGGCTTCATGGTCATCCGATCGAAATGACGGACCGGGCGCCGTCGCGCCGCCCGATGATGTTCAGCAGGTTGGCCAGCGGCGCTTCTTCGCCCGGCGCGGCGCGTGCCTCGCCGCGGAAGCGCACGCCGCCCGGGCCCATCGTGCCGTTGCCGCTGAGCTGCAGCGCGCCCTGCTGCGTGGAGAGCGTGAGCTGCGAGGCGCCGCTGCCGGAGGGATCGGCCGCGATGTTGAGGCGGTAGCTGCCCAGCGTCTCGAGCGTGGAGACGCGCGAGGAGACGTCGAGCAGGTCGAGGTCGGCGCGGCCGGCCAGGCGCCAGCGGCCTTGCACGCTCTCCACGCTCAGGCCCGGCGAGGCCAGGCGCAGGCTGCCGCCCATCTGCATGGTGTTCCAGGGCGTGCCCAGGCCACCCAGCCAGGCCGTGGGCCACTGGCCGACCCAGCCCGGGCTGGGCGCGAGCGCCAGCGTGACGCGGCCGAAGCCGGGCTTGACCTGCAGTGCGGCCGTGCCGTTGATGCAGCAGGCCTGGCGGGCGCGCAGCTCGAGGCCCAGGCCCTTGATGCCGATGGTCCAGTCGAGCCGGCCGGGCAGGGCGCTGGCATCGCGGCTGCCGGGGCCGCCGGTGAGCACCACCACGGCGCTGCCCGACCACAGCGTGCCGCGCGCGTCGGCCAGCAGCAGGTGCTGGTTGGTCGCCGAGGCGATCGCGCCGGCCAGCCAGGCCGCGGGCGCGAAGGCCAGCAGGCCGCCGGCCAGGCCGAGCACGCCGCCGGCCACGGCCCAGCGCGCGGCCGCGCCGCGCGATTTGTCCCAGGCGATCTCGGCGAAGGTCGATTCACCCCAGCCGGTGGCCGAGGCGGTGTGGGCCCAGCGCGGGCCCTTGCGGCGGCGGCCGATCATGGCGTGCCTCCGCTGGTGAGCATGACCACGATGCTGCCGCTGTAGCCCTGCGGGCCGCGCGTGAGCTGCGCTTCGCTCGGGCGCACGCGCGCCGCGCTGCGCGCTTCCAGCAGCCAACTGCGCAGCGCCTCGGGCGAGACGCCGGTGAGCGTGAGCGAGGCGCGGTCGCCCTGCAGGGACAGGCGGCCCTTGTCGCCCAGGCGGTCGGTGGCGGCCTTCAGCGCCGCAGCGGCCTGGGCCGGCGACACCGCGGCCACGCCGCGCAGGCCCTGGCTCTCGGCGGCGAGGCGCTGGGTGTGCTGCAGCTGCGCGTCGAGCGCATCGATGCGCGCCGGCGCCTCGCGCAGCGTGCGCAGCGCCGGCTGCACCAGCAGCAGCCAGGCGATGAAGAGGCCGAGCACCGCGGCGGCGGCGCCGAGTGCGAGGCGTTCGCGCGGCACGCGCGTGCGCCACCAGGTGCGCAGCTGCTCGCGCGCTTGCAGCAGCGCGGGCGGCAGGGTCAGCGTGCGCGCGTTCACGAGCGGGCTCCCGGTCGGCCGCGCGAGAGCACCAGCTGCGCGCCGTTGGCTTCCACCTGCCAGCCGGCCGGCTGCAGCAGGCTGCGGAACTGCGCCACCTGCTGCTCGCTCCAGCCGCCTGCGGCGAGCGTGAGGCGGCCCGATTCGTAGCGCAGCTGCTCGACCGGCGGGCGATCGGCCGGCCAGGCTGAGGCGGCGGCTTGCAGCATGGTCTCGAGATCGGTCTCGCCCGGCTTGCCGGCGAGCGTGCGCAGCGACTGCACTTCGCGCTGCATCACGGCGCCGGCGTCGCGCTGCAGATCGAGATCGCTGGCGCGCGGGAAGGCCGCGCGCACCGCCGCCTGCACGGCCTGCTGGCGTGATTCGATGGTGCTGCGCTGGTGCCAGGCCCACAGGTTGAGGCCGACGATCTGCGCCGCCAGCAGCGCCGCCAGGCCGAAGCGCACCGGGCGCCACTGCGGGCTCGTGAACTTGCGCAGCGCATCGCGCAACGCGCGTGCGCCGCGGGTGCGCTGGGCGAGGTCGAACTGGCGCAGATCCCACAGGCTGCGCGCCGCCTGCAGCGCGCGCTCGGCGCGCGACATCACGTTGACCGGCATGCCCAGCCATTGCTCGGCCGCCGCGACGGCACCCGGCGTGGCGCTCCAGCGCGTGCCGGGCGGTGCGGGCCGCGGCACCAGCGCGCGCGCCAGGCCACCCTGCAATCGGATGCTGGCCACGCCATCGGCATGCGCCCAGTGCAGCAGCACGCCTTGCTCGGGAGCGGCGGCGTCGGCGCGCGTCTCGGCGAAGTGGCCGCTGGGCGGATCGTCGGGCCAGGAGGCCGGCACGATGCGCTCGACGAAGACGTTGGCCTTCTCGAGCGCCGCCAGTTCGGCGCGCAGCCAGGCGCGGTCGACCGCTGCCACCCAGGTCGGCTGGCCGGCCGAGGCGCCGGGCGCGACGGCGAGGTGCACCTCTTCCGCGTCGGCCAGCAGCGCTTCCTCGAGCACGCCCGCCAGCGCCGCGCGCAGGCGCGCCGCCGGCGCCTTGGGCAGCGTGATGCGATGCCAGCTGACGTCGGTGTCGGCCAGCAGTGCGACGACCGTGGCCGCCTTGGGCAGCAGCGCCGCGCCGCACTCGCCCTGGCCGGTCATCGTCAGGCCGTCGCTGGTGCTGACGTAGGCGTACTCGGTGCCCAGCCCGGAGCTCTCCGGGGCGGCGCCGCCACGCGCGCTCAGACGCTGGCGTTCGGGAATCTGGACGACGAGGGTGGACATGGGTTGATGATCACTCGGTGTGCGGCATTGTAGGCAGTGCGTTTCTACAAACCTTCACAAATCAACGACTTAGCTCATCATTCTGTTGTCGGCCCTGTGCTCTCAGGAGCGCAGGCCCTCGACGGTCGACACCTGCTCGTGGTGCAGCACCTGCATGTCCAGCCCGCTGCGAAACACCAGCGAGCGCTGTTCGAGCACACGATCGTCCAGGCGCAGGCGGCCGCGCACCTCGAAGTAGCTCGACACCACCGACACCTGCTGGCCGTTCAGCGGGCCGAGCCCGGGGATCTGCGTCTCCACGGCCTGCAGTGTCTTGAAGGGATCGCGCTGGCGCAACTGCACCAAGCGTTCGGCGGTGGCGAGATCCAGGCCCTTGATCACGGCGGCGAGCACTTCGCGCGCCGCGGTGTTGGCATTCACCGGCGTGCGCGTCGGAAGCAGCGTTGCATAGGGCTCGAGTGCAGTGATGGTGGCGGCGTCCAGCCCCAGCCAGGCGAGTTGCGCCAGCGTGCGCGGGCGCAGCGGCGCGTTGCCGTTGCTGCCGGTGCCGGCGGCCTGTGCGTCGCGCAGCCCGGTGGCGATGCGCGTGGCGACGTCGGTCGCGAGCCCGACCGTCTGGCACAGCCGCTCCAGCGCCTCGAGGTCGGGTTGCGAGAGCTTGCCGCTGGCATCGACGAGATTGGCGAGGTTGAAGCGCGCCTGCGCGTCGCTGATCGAGCCGGAGAGGAAGGCCTCGGGGCCGTCGTCCTCGGCGTTGTTGTTCTTGTCGGCGGCGAGGAAGGTCGACAGGCGTGCTTCGGCCAGCGGCGTGGCCCAGGGTTCGGTGAGCGCGGTGGGGCGGCCCGAGCGGGCGTCTTCGCGCAGGATCAGGCGCGCCCAGTCGAGCGCGCCCTGCAGGATCCAGCTCGACTGCATGCGTGCGCGCTCGGCGGTCTCGACCTGCACTGCGCGCCACTGCTGCCAGACCATCGACGCTGCCAGCGTCACGACCAGCGTGACGATGATCAGCGCGGTGAGCAGCGCGGCGCCGCGCTGGCGACGGCTGCTGCGACGAGGCGTGGGCAAGCGCATCGTCACGGCCCCAGCATGATGTCGCGCGTCAGCGTGCCCGACAGGCCGCTGCCCGGCGCGAAGCTGAGCACCACGCGCACGCCCGAGGGCAGCGCCTGCCGCGCCACCGCGCCGCTGGCCGCGCCGGCAGGCGGCGTGGCGACGTTGCCGGTCGACTGCGCGTTGCTCCAGGCGTTGCCCTGGAAGAAGTAGACCTGCCACTGCGACACGCCCTCGACGGTGCGCAGCTGGCCCGGCTCGCTGCCCATCAGCTGCTGGCTGGCGAACCAGCTGTCCTGCAGCGCGGCGCCGGTGGTGACCGACGCGCTCGCCCAGCGGCGCCAGGCGTTGTCGTTCGATTCGGGCTTGAGCGACCAGGCCACGACCTGCACGCCCTCGGGCGTGCCGCGTGTCATGCGCAGGGTCGCGCCGTCGAATACCAGCGGCGGCACGGCGCCGGTGTCCTGCACTGCGGCCAGGTCGGTCTGCCACTGCGCCAGCACGGTCTGCAGGCGCAGCGTCTGCTCGAGCTGGCGCTGGCTGGCGTCGCGCGTGCGCACGATGCCGTCCACGCCCTGCCAGGCCATCGCCGCCATGATCGAAAGCACCAGCAGGGCGACCAGCACCTCGACGAGTGTGAAGCCGTGTTGGATCTTCATGCTCAGTAGCGACCGAGCACGGTCGAGAGCGTCAGCACCGGCTCGCCCGCGTCGTTGAACACTTGCGCGTCGATGCGCCGGAAGTTCGGGTTCGGCGTCGGCCGCACGGCGAGCTTGCCGCGGTAGGCGCGGCCCAGCTGTTCGCAGCCGAAATCGCCGTCGCCCACGCTCGGAAACTGTTTCGTCAGTTTCAGGCCGGTGAGCTGGTTGTCGGCGCACCACTGCGCCGCGGTCACCTCGGCCAGGCGCTGGGCGTTGTTGGTCAGTGCGCCGGCGGCCTTGATGCCGGCGCCCAGCGTCACCGCGACGATGGCCACGCCCACCAGCACCTCGATGAGCGTGAAGCCGCGCGCCGCGATGCGCCGGGTCATGGCGCGGCCTCGTCGCCGGCCACCACGAAGGGGCCGAGCCCGTCGGTGGCCAGCACCAGGCGCTGCGCGTCCAGGCGCAGCACGATGCGTTGCGCGCCGATCATCGGCTCGGGGCCGAGCACCACGGCGCGTGCGCCCACGATCTCGGCGCTCACGCCTTCGTTGAGCCAGTTCGTCGGCCGCGGCGTGGTGTCGGGGAAACCGAGGAAGCGGAAGCCGGGCGCATCGGCCGTGCTGCCGCGCGGCTCCCAGCGGCCCTGCAGGCCGGAGGCGCGCGCCTCGGCGCGTGCCGATTCGAGCAGCGCAGTCAGGCGGGCGGCTTCCTGCTCGAGGCGCGTCGCCGCCGGGTCGCGCATCGCCAGCGTGACCACGCTGCTGGCGATCGCGATCAGCGTGATGACGACCAGCAGTTCGATCAGCGTGAAGCCGGACTGCCGCGTCTGCACGCGTCCTCCAGGGTCACTGCCAGTTGCCGATCTCGGCGTCCTTGCCCTCGCCGCCGAGCACACCGTCGGCGCCGAAGCTGAACACGTCGACCTCGCCCTTCAGGCCCGGGCTGGCGTACTGGTAGGGCCGGCCCCAGGGGTCGTTGGGCAGCTTCTCGAGGTAGGGCTTCCAGTTGGGCGGGATCGCGCCGCTGGTGGGCTTGATCACCAGTGCCTGCAGGCCCTGCTCGCTGCTCGGGTAGCGCTGGTTGTCGAGGCGGTAGAGCTTGAGCGCCTGCATCAGGTTGTTGACGTCGGTGCGCGCGGCGGTCACGCGCGCGTCGTCGGCGCGGTCCAGCACGTTGGGCACGATCAGCGCGGCCAGCACGCCGATGATCACCAGCACCACCATCAGCTCGATCAGCGTGAAGCCGCGCGAGCGATGCGTGGGGCGGCGATTGCAGGGGGCGTTGGAAGACATCATGAAACGAAGCGCCTCGGCAGGGCCGTGGGGTTGCAGACCCGGTCGATGATAATCCTGCGCATGTTGGCAAGACTCACGGCCTTCGTCGTCTGGGCGCTGGTGGCCGCCACGGTGGTGTTCTGGGGCCTGCGCCTGCTGGTGCGCCCGCAACCCGCGCCGTCCTACGCGGTGGCCGTGGGCGATGCCGGCGCGCTGCGCGGCGACTTGACGCGCCTGCTCGGCGCCACGCCCGCCGCGCCCGGCGCCGCGCCGGCGGCGGCGCCCGAACTGGCCTCGCGCTTCAAGCTGCTGGGCGTGATGGCGAGCAAGCAGGGCGATGCCGGCTATGCGCTCATCGCCGTCGACGCCAAGCCGGCGCGGGCCTACGCCGTCGGTGCGCCGCTCGATGGCAACCTGGTGTTGCAATCGGTGAGTCTTCGCAAGGCGGAGATCGGCCCGGCCCAGGGCAGCGCGGCGCTCACGCTCGAGGTGCCGGCGCTGCCCACGGCGGCCACCGGCACGCTGCCATCGGCCGCTGACGGGCTGAAATTCGGCGCCGCAGCGGCAGCGCCGCCACCGGCCGTTGCGCCCACCTTGCCGGGCGGTGCCGCGCCTTTGCCGATGGCGCTGCCGCCGCATGCGGGCACGGAAGGGTCTGCGCCGCAGCCCGTGGTGCCACGCAGCCGCCCGCCGGCCAACGCCGCGCGCTGAGCGCGGCTCTTCTTCAGCCGAGCGAACCGGCGCGCGAGTTCGGCGCGATCTCGGCCGGCTGCGACGGGCCGGGATCCTCGCCCTCGGCCACTTCGGTGAGCAGGGCCGCGGCGCTGCGCACCAGCGGCCACGCCAGCGTCGCGCCGGTGCCGTCGGTGCTTTCCATGCCGAGTTCGAGCAGGGCGGTGGCCTGGAACAGCGACAGCGCACGGTCCAGGCCGTTGTGGTTGTGGCTGCGGCAGTAGACGCAGTAGTCGGTGACCGCCGGCGCGATGCGCGAGGCCACCATCAGCGCCGCGCAGGCGGTCATGCCGTCGGCGATGACGAGATTGCGCTTGCTGCCGGCCACCAGCATCACGCCGACCATCATCGCCATCTCGAAGCCGCCGAAGCAGGCCAGTACCTCCACCGGATCGGCCGCATCCTTGTGGCGGCCTTGCGCGCCCGACAGCACGTTGACGAGGTGGTTGAGATCCTCCGGCGGCATGGCCGGGCCGGAGAGCAGGAAGTCCTGCAGCGGCGTATCCGAGAGGCGCGACAGCACCAGCGCCGCGCTCTCGTGCGCGCCCACGCCGACGCCGGCGCAGGCGATCGCGTTGCCGGGCAGCGAATCGGCGATCTCCATGCCGGCGCGGATGGCGGCATGCGCCTGGTCGAGCGACATCGCCATGGCGGCGCGCGAACTGCGCGTGCCATGCGCGATCTTGCGCGCCAGCAGCCGCGCGTGCGGCGCCACCGGCTCGGCGATGCCGCAATCGACCACCGACAGCTCGAGGCCTTGAATGCGCGCGAACACCGACACCGGCAGCTGCGAGCTGAGCAGGCGCGCCACCAGCTTGGCCGTCGAGGCGCTGCCGGGCATGCCGACACCGTCGACCGCGAGGCCATGATCGGAAGCGAACAGCACCAGCTGCGGCGCACGGAAGCGCGGCTTGAGCGTGTTCTGCACCAGGCCCAGGCGCACCGCCAGCGGCTCGAGCTCGCCCAGGCTGCCCGTGGTCTCGCTGCGGCGCTGCAGCTTCTCGCGCAATGCCTGCTCGAGCAGCGGGTTCGCGGTGGGCGTGATCAGGGAGCGATTGACCGACATGGAAGTGGCGCAGTCCGAACGGCGGCGCTCATTGTGCGTCAGCGCAGGAACATGCGGTACACGGGATTGTCGGTCTCGTCCTCGCAGGGGTAGGCGAGCGTCTCCAGGAATTCACGGAAAGCCTTCTTGTCGGCCTTCGGTACCTGGATGCCGACCAGGATGCGGCCGTAGTCGGCGCCCTGGTTGCGGTAGTGGAACAGGCTGATGTTCCAGCCCGGGTGCATGCTGGAGAGGAAGCGCATCAGCGCGCCGGGCCGCTCGGGGAAGATGAAGCGGTACAGGCGCTCGTCCTGCGCCAGCTCGCTGCGCCCGCCGACCATGTGGCGCAGGTGCAGCTTGGCGAGTTCGTCGTCGGTGAGGTTGAGCGTGGGGAAGCCGTGGCGCTCGAAGTTGCGCGCCAGCTTGTCGGCCTCGTCCTGGTTGGCGATCGCCACGCCGACGAAGACGTGCGCCTGCGCCTGGTCGGAGATGCGGTAGTTGAACTCGGTGACGGCGCGCGGCCCGACCAGGCTGCAGAAGCGCCGGAAGCTGCCGCGCTCCTCGGGGATGGTGACGGCGAAGATCGCCTCGCGCTGCTCGCCGACCTCGGCGCGCTCGGCGACGAAGCGCAGGCGGTCGAAGTTCATGTTCGCGCCGCTGGTGATGGCGACCAGGGTCTCGCCCTTGAGCTTGTGCTGCTCGGCGTACTGCTTGGCGGCGGCCACGCCCATCGCGCCGGCCGGCTCCATGATGCTGCGCGTGTCCTGGAACACGTCCTTGATCGCCGCGCAGACGGCATCGGTGTCGACAACGACGAAGTCGTCGACCAGCTGGCGCGCCAGGCGGAAGGTCTCCTCGCCGACCAGCTTGACGGCGGTGCCGTCGGAGAACAGGCCGACGTCGGCCAGCGTGACGCGCTTGCCCGCGCGCACAGAGCGCAGCATCGCGTCGGAGTCGTTCATCTGCACGCCGATGACCTTGATCTCCGGCCGCACCGACTTGAGGTAGGCCGCGACGCCCGAGATCAGCCCGCCGCCGCCGATGGCGACGAATACCGCGGCTATGGGCCCCGGATGCTGGCGCAGGATCTCCATGGCGACGGTGCCTTGGCCGGCGATGACGTCGGGGTCGTCGAACGGGTGCACGAAGGTCAGGCCCTGTTCACGCTCCAGATCCTTGGCGTGCAGGTAGGCGTCGGAGTAGCTCTCGCCCTGCAGCACCACCTCGCCGCCGAGCGCGCGCACCGCGTCGATCTTGAGCTTGGGCGTGGTCACCGGCATCACCACCAGCGCGCGGCTGCCGAGCTTCCTCGCGCTCAGCGCCACGCCCTGGGCATGGTTGCCGGCCGACGCGCAGATGACGCCGCGCTGCAGTTGCTCCGCGCTGAGATGCGCCATCTTGTTGTAGGCGCCGCGCAGCTTGAAGCTGAACACGGGCTGGCTGTCCTCGCGCTTGAGCAGCACCTGGTTGCCGATCCGGCGCGACAGCGCGCGTGCCGGCTCCAGCGGTGTTTCCCGGGCGACGTCGTAGACGCGGGCGGTGAGGATCTTCTGCAGGTAGTCGGCCAGCGTCAGCGTGCCCGGTGCGGCCGCTGCCTTGGTGTTCTTCTTCTGCGCGGGGCTGCGGCGGGGGCCGGCCATGGGGGAGTCTCCGGTGCTTTGCGGCGCCGCATCATACCCGTGGGCCCAAGCCGCTCTGCGCCAAGAAAAAGGCCCAGGACATTGCTGCCCTGGGCCGAATCCACCAATGGAGGAGGTGGAGGAGACAATCGGCTCGGCGTTCGCATGCGCGTCGAAACGAAAGCAAACGAGCGCCGAATGCGAAGCAGTGTAGATCGATTCATGCTGCGCCGCAATAACCTGCATCGACCGAAGGTAGAGTGGCCACTCGAGAGAGGCGTGTCGCGTTGCACAATCCGCGCCTCGCGCACCGCGGGGGTGCGCGCTCGGCGAGGAACGACGATGGAATGCACGATCAACTGGCTGCCCGGCAGCGGCATGGCCTTTCTGGCGGAGACCGGCAGCGGCCATGTGCTGACCATGGACGGCGCGCCCGACGGCGGTGGCCGCAACCTCGCGCCTCGGCCGATGGAGACCGTGCTCGCCGGCACCGGCGGTTGCACCGCCTACGACGTGGTGCTGATCCTCAAGCGCGGCCGGCACGACGTGCGCGGCTGCCAGGTGAAGCTGCAGGCGCAGCGCGCCGAGACCGACCCGAAGGTGTTCACGAAGATCCACATGCACTTCGTGGTGAGCGGCCGCGAGCTGCCCGAAGCCGCTATCGACCGTGCGATCCGCATGTCGCACGAGAAGTACTGTTCGGCCAGCGCCATGCTGGCCAAGACGGCGGAGATGACGACGAGCTTCGAGATCGTCGCGGACTGACTTCGCGCGATCAGCGCAGCGTCAGAGGCGCTGCGCCATGGTCGTCATGACCTTGGCGGCCGCCTTCATTGCCCAGCGCACCGGCGCGGGCAGCGCTGCGGCGCCGGCGGCCTCGGCCGCGTCGGCATGGCGGGCCTCGTCGGCGCGCATCTGATCGACGATCGCCCGCGAGGCGCTGTCGTGCGCCGGCAGGCGATCCAGGTGTCCTTCCAGGTGGCGCCCGACCTGCCGTTCGGTCTCGACCAGGAAACCGAGGCTGGCCGCATCGCCGACACGGCCGGCGACGAGCCCGATCGCGAAGGCGCCGCCGTACCACAGCGGGTTCAACAGGCTCGGGCGCGCGCCGAGTTGCTGCAGCCGCTCCTGCGTCCATGCGAGGTGGTCGGTTTCCTCCCGGGCGGCTTGTTCGAACTGGCGGCGCAGAGCGCCATCGCGAGTGGCCAGCGCCTGGGCGCTGTAGAGCGCCTGGGCGCAGACCTCGCCGACGTGATTCACGCGCATCAGTGCACCGGAAAGTGCACGTTCGTCGTCGGCCAGGGGAGCGGGCTCGGCGGCGGGGCGCGGGCAGGGGCGGGCGGCGTGGCTGCCGCCCGAGACCGTGCGCAAGGCGGTGTCGAGCGCGACGAGCAGGGCGTCCATGGCGTGGCGATTCAGGCGTGAGGGAAGCGTTGTGCGGCGAGCATAGCGTGCTGCTTCGTCGCGGGTTTTCCCTCGTATCGCGACGCCCGAAGGGGAGTGTTTCTCCTCGTTGTGAGGAGGCAACAACCAGTCCGAAAACACCCCCTAAGTCTTTGCAAGCGGAAGGGGGGTCTGGTGGAATACGCGGCAACTTCCGCTGAGGGGGTTGGCCTGATCTGTCCGCGAGGATGCCAGTCGATCGGGACCTCTGTGTTCAACCTAGGAGATAGTCGCAATGAAAAAATCTCTGCTCGCTCTTGCAGTTCTGGGCGCCTTCGCCGGTACCGCTGCTGCTCAATCGTCGGTGACGATCTATGGCGTGGTCGACTTGGCCATCACCAAGGGCAACGGTGGCACCGCCGCCAACCCCGGTGCTAACGGCCTTTCCGAAGCCTGGATCCAGAAGCAGTCGACCACCTCGCGCCTTGGCTTCAGCGGCAACGAGGATCTGGGCGGCGGCCTGTCGGCCCAGTTCCAGATCGAGCACCGCTTCAACCCGGACACCGGCGCGGTGAATGACACCAACGTGTTCTGGGCGGGTCGTTCGTACGTTCAACTGACCAGCGCTGCGGCTGGCGCCGTGTACTTGGGCCGTGAGTACTCGCCTGAGTTCAGGCTGGCCGTGAAGTCCGATCCGTTCGGCTGGGACGGTGTGGGCCAGATCAGCTCGATGCAGTACGCCGGTTACTCTGACGCGGCGAACTGCAGCGTGAACGGTTCGTCGGTCCGTACTTCCAACACGGTTGGCTACAAGAGCCCGAGCCTCGGCGGCCTGACCTTCAACGGCGCTGTCTCGTTGGGCGAAGGCGCTGCCGGTTGCGGCCGTACGCAAGCCTTCAACCTCGAGTACGCCGCGGGTCCGATCTATGCCGGCCTGGGCTATTCGAAGGCTTCCCAGGGGGCGGCCGATGGCAATTCGCTGGTCAACCTGGCGGTGCATTACAACTTTGGCGTCGTCAAGCCGATGCTGTACTACGCTCGTGCGAAGACCAACGGCGGCAACAACACCAACAAGGTGATCGAGTTGGCCGCGACTGCGCCGCTCGGCAACGGTGTTCTGAAGGCTGCTTGGGCCCGTCTCGATCCGCAAGGCGCCAACAACACCGCGACGAAGATCGGCCTGGGTTACAACTACAACCTGAGCAAGCGCACCAACCTGTATTTCGATGTCGGTGCTGGCCGCGAGGACACCAAGACCAACAACACCGCCTACGCGCTGGGTCTGCGTCACACGTTCTGATCGGGCAACCCGCCTCGTGCGGGTTCGATCGAACGACTTCGAAAGGCCGCCTTCGGGCGGCCTTTTTCATGAAGCGTCCGTGCCATATGGGCGCGCTCTGCTCCTGTCATGTTCCGCGCCTGTCTTGTTCTCGTCGCGTTGGTCGTGAGCGCCTGCTCCTCCTCGCTGCTGCCGCCAACCCAAGGCACCGTGCTCGCCGGCACCTGGGCCGCGTGGCACGACTATCCTCTTCCCGGCAAGCGCGGCACCGTCTATCGCACGCAGCAGGAAGGGGGCCGCTTCGTGGTGCGGGCGCAGGCGGACCGCTCGGCCAGCATGTTCCGGCGCCAGTTGCGGGTCGACGCGGGACAGTTGGCCCGCGTGCAGTTCTCCTGGCGCGTGGCCTCGCTGATCGAAGGCGCTGACCTCAACGAAGCCGACGTTTCCGACTCTCCGGTGCGCATCGTGCTCGCCTTCGATGGCGACCCTGGCCGCCTGTCGGCGCGCAACCGCATGCTGTTCGATCTCGCGCAGGCACTGACCGGCGAGCAGCCTCCCTATGCGACGCTGATGTACGTGTGGGACAACCGCGCGGCACCCGAGTCGATCATCCGCAGCCGGCGAACCGACCGGATCCGCAAGATCGTGCTCGAGTCGGGCGCTGCGCACGTCGGCCAGTGGCTCAGCTACGAGCGCGACGTGTCGGCCGACTACCGTCGCGCCTTCGGCGAGGAGCCCGGCGCGCTGCTCGGCGTGGCGCTGATGACCGATGCCGACAACACTGCCAGCCGCGCCAGCGGCGAGTACGGCGAAGTGCGCCTGCTCGCGCGCGACGGCAAGCCACTCTGAACCGAGGCCTCATGCGGGCATCCCCGCTTGGCGTGAGGCACGCGATTTGCTGAACTGCGCTGCCGGCATCGCGCCGGCCCGCCACCCACCGATACTTCAGCATGCTTGCCTTCATCCTGCGCCGACTGCTCCAGGCCGTCGTCGTCATGCTCACGGTGGCCTTCATCGCCTTCATGCTGTTCCAGTACGTGGGCGACCCGGTGACCAACCTGCTCGGCCAGGACGCCACGCCCGAGCAGCGCAAGCAGCTGCGCGCCGACCTCGGCCTGGACAAGCCGTTTCCGGTGCAGTTCGCCGCCTTCGTGAGCAACGCGGTGCAAGGCGAGTTCGGCCTCAGCCTGCGCCAGGGCCGCAAGGTCGCCTCGCTGATCGTCGAGCGCCTGCCGGCGACGCTGGAGCTGGCCACCAGCGCGGCCCTCATCGCGTTGCTGGTGGGCATCCCGATGGGCGTTTATGCCGCGCTGCGGCGCGGCACGGTGCTCTCGCAGCTGATGATGACCTTCTCGCTGGTCGGCGTGTCGCTGCCGACCTTCCTGATCGGCATCCTGCTGATCCTCGTCTTCGCGGTGATCCTCAAGGTGCTGCCGAGCTTCGGCCGCGGCGAGGTGGTCGCGTTCGGCCCGTGGACCACCGGGCTGCTCACGCTCGACGGCTGGAAGCACCTGATCCTGCCGGCCGCCACGCTGGCGATCTTCCAGCTGGCG
This sequence comes from Piscinibacter sp., assembly GCA_017983795.1. Lineage (GTDB taxonomy): Bacteria > Pseudomonadota > Gammaproteobacteria > Burkholderiales > Burkholderiaceae_C > Piscinibacter. The sequence continues at coordinate 9,369 of JAGOAS010000006.1, read as the reverse complement.
CTGATCATGCGCCTGGTGCGTGCCGAGATGCTCGAGGTGCTGCGCACCGACTACATCAAGTTCGCGCGCGCCCGCGGCCTGCCCGATCGCGTGGTGCACTTCGGCCACGCGCTCAGGAACACGCTGGTGCCGGTGATCACGATCACCGGGCTGCAGCTCGGCTCGCTGATCGCCTTCGCGATCATCACCGAGACGGTGTTCCAGTGGCCGGGCATGGGGCTGCTCTTCATCCAGGCGGTGCAGTTCGCCGACATCCCGGTGATGGCGGCCTACCTGTGCCTGATCGCGCTGATCTTCGTGCTGATCAACCTGGTCGTCGACCTGCTGTACTTCGCCGTCGATCCGCGCTTGCGCATCGCTTCGGGAACGGGAGGGCACTGATGGCCGCATCCGCCTCCAAGGTTTCTTCCCACGGCGCCTACCAGCGACTCGCCGGCTGGCATGGCGAGCTCACCGCCTTTCGCCGTGACCTGCACGCGCATCCCGAACTCGGCTTCGAGGAGAAGCGCACCGCCGCCCGCGTCGCCGAGGCGCTGCGCGTCGCCGGCGTCGACGAAGTGCACGAGGGCGTCGGCCGCACCGGCGTGGTCGGCATCGTGCGCGGCAGCGCCGGCCAGTCGGCACGCGCCATCGGCCTGCGCGCCGACATGGACGCCTTGCCGATCGTCGAGGAGAACGACTTCGCCTGGCGTTCCGCCCAGCGCGGCGTGATGCACGGTTGCGGCCACGACGGCCACACCACCATGCTGGTCGGCGCGGCGCGCTACCTGGCCGCGACGCGCCATTTCGACGGCAGCGCCGTGCTGATCTTCCAGCCCGGCGAGGAGGGCTTTGCCGGCGCCAAGGCGATGATCGACGACGGCCTGTTCGAGCGCTTCCCGGTCGACTCGGTCTACGCGATGCACAACTGGCCGGCGCTGCCGGCCGGCACGGTGGGCGTGAACCCCGGGCCGATGATGGCGGCGGCCGACCGCATCGAGATCATCGTGCAGGGCCGCGGTGGCCATGGTGCGCATCCGTATCTCGCGATCGACCCGGTGCTGGTGGCGGCGCACATCATCACCGCCGCGCAAAGCCTGGTGTCGCGCAACGTCAGCCCGATCGACAACGCCGTGGTGAGCCTCTGCTCGGTGCATGCCGGCGAGCCGACGGCCTTCGCGGTGATCCCGCGCGAGGCGCGCATCGTCGGCACGGTGCGCAGCTTCCGCCGCGAGGTGCAGGACATGATCGAGGAGCGCCTTGGCCGCCTCGTCGAATCGGTCGCGCTCGGCTTCGGCGCGACGGCGCGGCTCAAGTACCAGCGCAGCTATCCGGCGACGATCAACTCCGAGCGCGAGGCCGTGTTCGCCGCCGACACCGCTGCCGCGCTGGTCGGCGAGCAGCACGTGGTGCGCGATCTGCCGCCCAGCATGGGCGCCGAGGATTTCTCCTTCATGCTGCAGGTGAAGCCCGGTGCCTATCTGCGCCTCGGCCAGGGCGGCGAGGGCAGCTGCTTCCTGCACAACAGCCGCTACGATTTCAACGACGAGGTGCTGCCGCTCGGCGCCGCCTTGTTCGCCTCGCTCGTCGAGCGCGGCCTCGCACCCGTCCAACCCTGATCAACCCCGGAGACGCCATGACCCTGCGCCAGACTCTTCTCGCTGCTGCCCTCGCCACCTCGCTTGCGATGGCCGGCGGCGCCGCCTCCGCCGTCACGCTGCGCGTGGCCAACCAGGGCGACTCGAACTCGATGGACCCGCACTCGCTCAACGAGTCGCTGCAGCTGAGCTTCACCGGCAACGTCTACGAGCCGCTGGTCGGGCGCGACAAGAAGCTCGCCCTGGCACCGGCGCTGGCGACGAGCTGGAAGCAGACCTCGCCGACGGTGTGGCGCTTCGAGCTGCGCAAAGGGGTGCTGTTCCACGGTGGCGAGAAGTTCACGGCCGACGACGTGGTGTTCACCTTCAAGCGCGCCGCCGGCGACGGCTCCGACATGAAGGGCTACACATCGACCATCAAGGAGGTGCGCAAGGTCGACGACTTCACGGTCGACATCGAGACCACGGCGCCGTTCCCCATCCTTCCCGATGTGATCTCGCTCGTCTACATCATGAACAAGTCGTGGTGCGAGGCGAACAAGGCCGAGAAGCCGGTGGATCGGCGCAAGGGCATCGAGAACGCGGCCTCGTTCCGCACCAATGGCACCGGGCCGTTCCGCACCAAGGAGCGCCAGCCGGCCACGCGCACGGTGCTCGTGCGCAACTTCAACTACTGGGGCAAGGTCGAGAGCAATGTCGACGAGGTGATCTTCACGCCGATCGGCAACGACGCCACGCGCGTGGCCGCGCTGCTCTCGGGCGAGATCGACGTGATGGAGCCGGTGCCGCTGCAGGACGTCGAGCGGATCAAGGCCAACGCCGGCTTGAAGGTGATGCAGGGCCCCGAGCTGCGCACCATCTTCCTCGGCATGGACCAGAAGCGCGACGAGCTGCTGTTCTCGAACGTCAAGGGCAAGAACCCGTTCAAGGACGTGCGCGTGCGGCGCGCCTTCTACCAGGCGATCGACATCGAGGCGATCCGCACGCGCGTGATGCGCGGCGCCGCCACGCCGACGGCGCTGATGGTCGCGCCGGGCATCAAGGGCTTCGTGCCCGAGCTCAACAAGCGAGCGCCGCATGACGCCGAGGCCGCCAAGAAGCTGCTCGCCGAGGCCGGCTACCCGAACGGCTTCGAGGTCGGCATGAACTGCCCGAACGACCGCTACGTCAACGACGGCGAGATCTGCCAGGCCATCGCTGCCAATCTCGCGCGCATCGGCGTCAAGATCAACCTGCAGGCCGAATCCAAGGCCACCTACTTTCCGAAGATCCTCAGCCGCAACACCAGCTTCTACATGCTGGGCTGGACGCCGGGCACCTACGACGCGCACAACGCGCTGTCCAACCTGATGGCCACGCCGACGGACAAGGGCCAGGGCCTGTTCAACCTCGGCAGCTACAGCAACGCCAAGGTCGACGAGCTGACGCTGAAGATCCAGAGCGAGACCGACGAGGCCAAGCGCAACGCGATGATCGCCGAGGCCTTCAAGCTGCACGCGGAGGACTTCGGCCACATCCCACTGCACCAGCAGGCGCTGGCCTGGGCGATGAAGAAGAACGTCGAGCTCGTGCAGCTGCCGGACAACTTCATGCCCTTCCGCTGGATCACGGTGAAGTAAGCGGCCCGGCCCATGCGCGAGGCCCTGCGACGCTTCTTCGACGGCGACGTCTGGCACAGCTTCCGCAACTCGCCGGTGGCCATGGCTGCGGCCGCGGTGGCGGCGCTGTGCGTGTTCTGCGCCGCCTTCGCGCCCTGGGTGGCGCCGCACGACCCCTTCGATCTCGCCTCTCTGGAGCTGGCCGACTCGCGCCTGCCGCCGGCCTGGGACGCCGAGGGCAAGCCGGCCTACCTGCTCGGCACCGACGACCAGGGCCGCGACATCCTCTCGGCGCTGATGTACGGCGCGCGCATCTCGCTGCTGGTGGGGCTGGCGTCGGTGCTGCTGTCGGTGCTGGTGGGCGTGAGCCTGGGGCTGCTGTCGGGCTTCGTCGGTGGGCGCATCGACGCCTTCGTCATGCGCGTCTGCGACGTGATGCTGTCCTTCCCGGCCATCCTGATCGCGCTGCTGATCGACGGCGTCGGGCGCGCGCTGTTCCCGAACGCGCACGACACGCTGGCCTTCGCGGTGCTGATCCTGGCGATCGCGCTGTCGGGTTGGGTGAAGTTCGCGCGCACCGTGCGCGGCTCGACGCTGGTCGAGCGCCACAAGGAATACGTGCAGGCCGCGCGCGTGATCGGCGTGAGCAAGTGGCGCATCATGGGCCGCCACGTGCTGCCCAACGTGATGGGGCCGGTGCTGGTGCTGGCCACCATCGACATCGGCCAGGCCATCCTGATCGAGGCCACGCTGTCCTTCCTCGGCGTCGGCGTGCCGCCCACGCAGCCCTCGCTGGGCACGCTGATCCGCATCGGCAACGACTTCCTCTTCTCGGGCGAATGGTGGATCACCATCTTCCCCGGCATGGTGCTGGTGATGATCGCCTTGTCGGTCAACCTGCTGGGCGACTGGCTGCGCGACGCGCTCAACCCGAGGCTGCAGTGAGCACGGCGCCGCTCCTTGAAGTGAAGAACCTGCGCGTCGAGTTCCCGACGCGGCGCGGCACGCTGGTGGCGCTGGACGGCGTCTCCTTCGACATCGCGCCGGGCGAAGTGCTGGGCGTGGTCGGCGAATCGGGCGCCGGCAAGTCGCTCACCGGCGCCGCCATCATCGGCCTGCTCGAGCCGCCGGGGCGCATCGCCGGCGGCGAGATCCTGCTGGCGGGCCGGCGCATCGACAACCTGCCGCACGAGCAGATGCGTGCGCTGCGCGGCCGCCGCATCGGCGCGATCTTCCAGGATCCGCTGACCTCGCTGAACCCGCTCTATACGGTCGGCCGGCAACTGGTGGAGACGATCCGCACGCACCTGCCGCTGTCGGAGAAGCAGGCGCGCGAGCGCGCCATCGCGCTGCTGGCCGACACCGGCATTCCGGCGCCCGAGGTCCGCTTCGAGCAGTACCCGCACCAGTTCTCCGGCGGCATGCGGCAGCGTGTGGTGATCGCGCTGGCCCTGGCCGCCGAGCCGCAGTTGATCGTGGCCGACGAACCGACCACGGCGCTGGACGTGTCGATCCAGGCGCAGATCATCACGCTGCTCAAGCGCATCTGCCGCGAGCACGGCGCGGCGGTGATGCTGGTGACGCACGACATGGGCGTGATCGCCGAGACCTGCGATCGCGTGGCGGTGATGTACGCCGGCCGCATCGCCGAGATCGGGCCGGTGGCCGAGGTGATCCACCGGCCGGCGCATCCGTACACGACCGGCCTGATGGGTTCGATCCCGGCGATGGACGAGGAGCGCGAGCGTCTGCTGCAGATCGACGGGGCCATGCCGCGGCTCAGCGCCATCCCCGCCGGCTGTGCCTTCAACCCGCGCTGCCCGCACGCCTTCGAGCGTTGCCGCAGCGAGCGGCCCGAGCTGATGGCGGCCGCGGTGACACGTGCCGCCTGCTGGCTCGTCGAGGACACGAAGGCGGTGCAGGGATGAGCGTCCCGCTGGTGCAGGTGCACGAACTGGCGAAGACCTTCGAGGTCTCGTCGCCCTGGCTCAACCGCGTGCTGGAGGGAAAGCCGCGGCAGTTCGTCCACGCCGTCGACGGCGTGAGCTTCGAGATCGCACGCGGCCGCACGCTGGCGCTGGTGGGCGAGTCTGGCTGCGGCAAGAGCACGGTGGCGCGGCTGCTGGTCGGCCTGTACGCGCCGACGCGCGGCGCGGTGAGCTTCGATGGCCAGGATGCGCACGAGGCGCTCGCGTCCTCCGGCGCGCGGGCCTTGCACCGGCGCATGCAGATGATCTTCCAGGATCCCTACGCCAGCCTCAACCCGCGCTGGAAGGTGCTGGACATCGTCGCCGAGCCCTTGCGCGAGCATGGCCTGGTGCAGGGCAAGGCGGCGATCGAGGCGCGCGTCGGCGAACTGCTGCAGTCGGTCGGGCTCGCGGCGGCCGACGCGCAGAAGTTCCCGCACCAGTTCTCCGGCGGCCAGCGCCAGCGCATCTCGATCGCCCGCGCGCTGGCCACGCAGCCGGAGTTCCTCGTCTGCGACGAGCCGACCTCGGCGCTCGATGTCTCCGTGCAAGCGCAGGTGCTCAACATCATGAAGGACCTGCAGCGCGAGCGGGGGCTCACCTACCTGTTCATCTCGCACAACCTCGCGGTGGTGCGGCACGTGGCCGACGAGGTGGGCGTGATGTACCTGGGCCGGCTGGTGGAGGTGGCGCCCAAGGCCGAACTGTTCGCGCGGCCGCGCCATCCGTACACGCGCATGCTGCTCGACGCGATCCCCGACATCCGCATGAGCGGCCGCGCCCGCACGCCGGTGCAGGGCGAGGTGCCGAACCCGCTGAATCCGCCCGCGGGTTGTTCGTTCCATCCGCGCTGCCCGCATGCCAACGAGCGCTGCCGCAGCGAGCGGCCGCAGCAGTTGACGATCGGTGGCGTGCGCGTGGCTTGCCACGCGGTGGAGGAGCGGCGGATCTGAGCGTCGATCAGCGGGGCAGCAGGTGCTCGCCGCGGAACAGGTCGGCCGGCGCCTCGCGATCGCGGATCAGCCAGGCCTGCGCGCCCGACACCATCACCTCGGCGGCGCGGCCGCGGGTGTTGTAGTTGCTCGCCATGCTCATGCCGTAGGCACCTGCCGACAGCACGGCCACCGTGTCGCCCGGCTGCACGGCCAGGTGCCGGTCGCGCCCCAGCCAGTCGCCCGATTCGCACACCGGGCCGACCACGTCCATGGTCTGCGGCGGTTCGTCGCGCAGCGTGCAGGAGACGATGCTCATCCAGGCTTCGTACATCGCCGGGCGCATCAGGTCGTTCATGGCCGCGTCGACGATGCAGAAGTTCTTCGCGCCGCCCGGCTTCAGGTAGAGCACGCTGGCCACCAGCACGCCGGCGTTGCCGACCAGCGAGCGGCCCGGCTCGAGCACGATCTTGCGATGGCCGTGGCCGCGCGTGTCGATGCGCGCCAGCATGGCCTTGACGAGCGCCTCGGCGGCCGGCGGCTGCTCGTCGGTGTAGGTGATGCCCAGGCCGCCGCCGAGATCGAGGTGGTGCAGGGTGATGCCATGGGCCTCCACCGACTCGACCAGGTCGAGCACACGGTCGAGCGCGTCGAGGTAGGGCCCGGTCTCGGTGATCTGCGAGCCGATGTGGCAGTCGATGCCCGCGACTTCGATGCCCGGCAGCGTCGCCGCGCGGCGGTAGGTGGCGACGGCGCGTTCGTGGGCGACGCCGAACTTGTTGCCCTTCAGGCCGGTGGAGATGTAGGGGTGCGTCTTGGGGTCGACGTCGGGGTTCACGCGCAGGCTGATGCGCGCCGTGCGGCCGACCTGCACCGCCACCTGCGAGAGCAGTTCCAGCTCGCTCTCGCTCTCGACGTTGAAGCAGGCCACGCCGGCTTCCAGTGCCCGGGCCATCTCGGCGCGTGTCTTGCCGACGCCGGAGAACACCACCTTGGCGGCGTCGCCGCCGGCGGCCAGCACGCGCTCGAGCTCGCCGCCCGAGACGATGTCGAAGCCGCAGCCGGCCTGGGCGAAGATCTGCAGCACCGCGAGGTTGCTGTTGGCCTTCATCGCGTAGCAGATCAGGTGGTCGCGGCCGGCCAGCGCACGCTGGTAGCCGGCCAGGGCGGCAAGCATGGCGCTGCGCGAGTAGACGTACAGCGGCGTGCCGAAGCGGCGCGCGAGACGCCCAAGCGCGCAGTCTTCGACGAAGAGTTCGCCGCCGCGGTAGGCGACGTGGGGCGAGCCGGGCAGGGTCATGATGCGGCGGGTGCGGAGGCCGGCGCGGCGCCCGACGGCAGCTTGAGCGGGCCTTTCTGCCCGCAGCCGCTCAGCGTTGCGAGTGCCGCAAGCGCGAGCAGCCCGCCGGCGATGACCACGAGGCCACGATGGCGTCGCGCGCGACGGCCGGCGTGCGTCGTCGATACACTAGTCTTGCACTGCAGCATGCGCGGATTATCGACCATGAGCCTTCTCTTCGAACCCACGCCGCTCGGCGATGCCGAGTACCACGCGATCACGTCGGCGCTGCTTTCGCGCATCGAGGCCACGGTGGACCAGTGGCTGCAGGACGACGTCGTTGACATCGACACGCACCGCACCGGCGGCCTGCTCGAACTGGGCTTTCCGAACGGCAGCAAGATCGTGATCAACACCCAGCCGCCGCTGCACGAGCTGTGGATGGCGGCGCGCCAGGGCGGCTATCACTACAAGTTCTCGGCCGGGCAGTGGCTCGACACGCGCGACGGCGGCGAGTTTCTCGCGGCGCTGTCGGCGCGGGCCAGCGAGCAGGCCGGCCGCGCGCTGCGCTTCGAGTAGCGCGGCGCCGCGGTCCGGCGCCGGGCCGCCCCAAGCCGGACGGCGCCCCTTGGGGGCAGGAGCGCAGCGACTGGGGGGCTGACGTCAGCGCTTGAAGAGGTCGAGGATGCCCTTGCGGTCTTCCTCGACCGTGGCGGGGTCGACCGCCGGAGCCGCTTCCTCGATGCCGAGCGTCGCGACGCCGCTGCCGTTGGCGTATTCGCTGTAGTACCACTCGCCGCCGACGTTCGTCACCCCGGCTGGAGCCGTCGCCTCGGCCACGGGCACGCCCTTGAGCGTGCTGCTCATGTAGTCGATCCAGATCGGCAGCGACAGCCCGCCGCCGGTCTCGCGGTCGCCGAGCTTGCGCGGCGTGTCGTAGCCCATCCACACCACCGCGGCCACCTGCTGCTGCCAGCCGGAAAACCAGGCGTCGTTGGAGTCGTTGGTGGTGCCGGTCTTGCCGTAGATGTCCGGACGCTTCAGCACCGCCTGCGCACGCGCCGCCGTGCCCGAGCGGGTGACTTCCTGCAGCAGGCTGCTCATCACGAAGGCGTTGCGCGCGTCGATGACGCGCGCCGACTCGTCGAGCTCGGGCGGCTTGGGCTCGTTGAGCACGCGGCCCTTGCTGTCGGTGATGCGCGCGATCAGGAACGGGTTGATGCGGTAGCCGCCGTTGGCGAACACGCTGTAGGCGGTGGCCATCTGCAGCGGCGTCACCGAGCCGGCGCCCAGCGCCATCGTCAGGTAGGCCGGGTGCTTCTCGGCCTCGAAGCCGAAGCGCGTGACCCAGTCCTGCGCGTACTGCGGCGTGATGGCCTGCAGGATGCGGATCGACACCATGTTCTTCGACTTGGCCAGCGCGCGGCGCATCGACATCGGGCCGTCGAACTGGCCGTCGTAGTTCTTCGGCTCCCAGGGCTGGCTGCCGGTGCTGTCGGCGTCGAAGAAGAGCTGCGCGTCGTTGATCACCGTGGCTGGCGTGAAGCCCTTTTCCAGCGCGGCCGAGTAGATGAAGGGCTTGAAGCTCGAGCCCGGCTGGCGCCACGCCTGCGTGACGTGGTTGAAGCTGCTCTTGGAGAAGTCGAAGCCGCCGACCATGGCGCGGATCGCGCCGGTGCGCGGGTTCAACGCCACGAAGGCACCCTCGACCTCGGGCTGCTGCGTGATGCTCCAGTTGCCCTTGGCGTCGCGGATGACGCGGATCACCGCGCCGCGGCGGATCGCCGTCTTGGGATTGCCCTTCTCGGCCAGCCCGGACGTGGCGGGCTTGAGGCCGTCGCCGGTGAGGGTGAGCGCCTCGCCGCTCTGCAGCACGGCCACGACCTTCTTCGGCCCCGCCTCCATGACCACGGCCGCCTTCAGCTCGTCGTTGTCCGGATGATCCTGCAGCGCCTCGGCGATGCGCGCATCCAGATCCTGCGGCTTGGCCGGCAGGTCGACGTAGGCCTCGGGGCC
>JAGOAS010000026.1 GCA_017983795.1 Piscinibacter sp. | reverse complement strand
CGCCCTCGCCGTTCGTGCCAGCCATGCATCGCTAACGCGATAAGACCGTGGCAGGCAATGTATCGCTAACGCTCTAAGGCAGTGGCAGGTTGTGCTGTTGCGTTCCACACGAAACGGCATAGAGCCGAGCTGGTTGGGGAAGGCCTGCGCGAACTCGGCCAGGCCGACGCTGGCGAGCGCGCGCGCGACGCGCGGGGCAGACTGCGCGCGGCTCTCGCCGGCCAGCCGCAGCGGCAGGCGCACGTTGTCGGCCACGCGGGCCCAGGGCATCAGCGTGGCGTCCTGGAAGACGAAGGCGGTGTCGGCGGCATCGTTGCGCAGCGCCGGCGCGTCGACCGTGCCGCTGCTTGCTCGATCGAGCCCGGCGACCAGGCGCAGCAGCGTGCTCTTGCCGCAGCCCGAGGGCCCGAGCAGGGTGAGAAACTCGCCCGCCGCGACGCGCAGATCCACGCCGGCGAGCGCCTGCACGCCGCCGTCGAAGCGCTTGGTCACGCCGTCCAGCGCGACGAGGGCCTCGTTCATGCGGCGAGCGAGACGATGTGCCCGTCCTGCGGCGCCGCCGTGCCGTCCAGCAGCGCGCGGTATACCGCCTCCGCCGCCTGCGGTCCGTGATGCTCGACCACGCGCAGCCAGGGCGGCTGCGCGCTGGTCACGGGCTGCATGAAGGCCATCCAGGCTTCGGCGAGGCGTTGCTGCAGGCCGGCCGCGCCCCATTGTTCGATGCGCTTGCTCGCCTGCGCGGGCGCGAAGAAGAGCGTCGGCTTCGGGCCCGGCAGCTCACGGCTCGCACCCTTGGCGGCCAGTTCGTCCCAGTGCGTGCCGCCCACCGAGCAGCTGTAGGCGAGCCGATCGCCGAAGCCCTCGTGGATGGCACGGCGCAGCGAGGCGCTGCCGCTGAAGTCGACGTAGACCGCGCGCGTGGTGCGATCGAGCGCGGCCAGGTTGTCGTAGGCGATCACCTCGTCGTAGCAGCCGAGCGTGCGCGTGAAGCCGAGGTTGGCCTGGGACGTGAGCCCGACCACGCGCGGCGCGCCCGCCTGGCCGCGCCGCCGCGCCAGGCAGAAGGCGGTGCCGTAGGCCGTCTTGCTCGATGCGCTGGACAGCAGCAGCTGCGCGGCGCCGAAGGCGTCGTTGTCGGCGAGAAAGTCGTCGATCAGGAACGAGGTGGTGAACAGCGGCCGCAGCAGCGCCTGCTCGGCCTCGCGCTCGGCGCGGTAGCCGGGGTCGGCGCTGCAGCGTGCGTAGTGGTTGTAGATCGTGTGCAGCGCGCGGCGGTGCTCGGCGCCGTCGATGAAGCCGCCGGCATTGGCGCGTGCCGGCTGCACGATCAGCTCGTCGGCGAGCGGGAAGTAGCCGTAGAAGCGCTCGCCGACCTTCACCGCCTCGTGGCGCGACTCGACCGCCTCGCCGAAGCCCCACACCGGCAGGCAGCCGGTGGCGGTGTCGCCGGTGGGGAAGAAGTCCCAGTAGTGCATCGCGTCGCCGAAGGCGGCGTAGGTGATGTTGTTGGCCGTCAGGGCGACGCGCACGATGCGCAGCCGTGCCTCGCCGTCCGCGAGCGCGCGTGCCGGCGCTTCTTCCCAGCGGATGCGGTGCAGGTCGTGCCGGTCTATGGTCAGGCGCAGGGTCATGGACGTTCCTCGGCGGCTAGCATCGAGTATCGCGTCAGAGAGCTTCCTTGCCATGCAGCACGTCCGCTTTCCCGATGGGCACACCTGCCCCGCGCTCGGCCTCGGCACCTGGCGCATGGGCGAAAGCGAGCGTGAGCGGCCGCGCGAAGTGGCGGCGCTGCGCCTTGCGCTGGAGATCGGCTACCGCGTGATCGACACGGCCGAGATGTACGGCGAAGGCGGCGCCGAGGAAGTGGTGGGCCAGGCGCTCGCCGAGGCGCTGCGTGCCGGCAGCGTGCGGCGCGACGAGGTGTTCGTGGTCAGCAAGGTCTACCCGCACAACGCCAGCCGCATCGGCGTGCGCACGGCCTGCGAGCGCAGCCGCCGGCGCCTCGGGCTGGATCGCATCGACCTCTTCCTGCTGCACTGGCGCGGCTCGCATCCGCTGGCCGAAACGCTGGCCGGCTTCGAGGCGCTGCTCGCGCAGGGGCACATCGCGCGCTGGGGCGTCAGCAACTTCGACCTCGACGACATGGAGGAACTGGCCGACGTGCGCGGCGGTTCGGCCTGCGCGGCCAACCAGGTCTACTACTCGCTCGGCGAGCGCGGCGCCGGCCATGCGCTGCTGCCCTGGCTGCAGCGCCAGGGCCTGCCCCTGATGGCCTACTGCCCGATCGACCAGGGCGTGCTGGCCGCGAATGCGCGCCTCGCTGAACTGGCAGCGCGCAAGGGCGCGAGCGCGGCCCAGCTCGCGCTCGCCTGGGCGATGCAGCAGGGCGGTGTGATGGCGATACCGAAGGCGGTGCGCGAGGCGCACCTGCGCGAGAACTTCGCGGCGGCGGCGATCACGCTCGCGCCCGAGGATCTCGCGGCGCTCGACGCGATCTTCCCGCCGCCGCGCCGCAAGACGGCGCTGGCGATGGTGTGAGAGAAACGCCCCGCGAGGGGCGTGGTTCTCACAGCCGTGTGACCCCGGGCAGCCAGCCGATCAACTGGCCGTCCAGGTACAGCGCTCCCTCGGGCGCGCCGGCCTCGGCGTAGAACTCCAGGCGCGGGTCGCTGCGGTGGCGCGTGCGGCTCGCCGTGAGGCGGCGTGCCAGGCGCGCCAGCGCGGCGCTCGCGCTGCGCAGCACAGTGGCCGCGGCGCGCCGGGCGAGGGTGGCGGGGCTCGTCGTCTCCGCGACGGGGCTCCAGCGGGAAGCTTTTGGGCTCATGGTCGTCTCCAGGGCGCGGCGCGGGCCGCGCGTCGTGGGGTCATCAAGGGCTGGCGGGCATCTGCTTCAGCTCACGCTGCAGGGCGCGCTGGCCTTCCTGCCGCGCGAAGCGGCTGCCGGGCCGGTGCGAGCCGGCGCGGCGGAAGCGGGCGGGCGCCACCAGCGGATTGCGGGGCTTGCGGGTCTTCACGCTGATCTTCATGACGAGGTCTCCTCGGGGTCGGCGGCCACGAAGGCCGCAAAGCACAACGGCCCGGGTGCTTGCGCATCCCGGGCCGTTGGGGCTGACGTGCCGATGGTGGCGGTCAGCCCGGGGCGGGGCCGGGTTGCGCGAGGCGCACGCGCGAAGCCTGGAACGGCGACGCCATGCCGATGCCGGGGCGGCGCAGGCGGGCGTTGTTCATCAGGGCGTTCGAGCGGCTCATCGGGCGGGCGTGGATAGATGAATCGGGTGTCGTCGCGCAGCGGGGGCTGTCACGACTTGCGCGCATGATAAACGATTGATTATCTTTGGCAAGATCCCTTGCTCTAGGGATCAACCCGCGGGCGGTGTCGCTCAGCGCTTCTTCTTCAGCGGCGCCACGCCGGAGCGCGAGCGTGCCCACAGCTCGGCGTTCTCGTCGCTCGTCGGCGCGGCGGGCTTGGTCGCCGGGGCCGGCGGCGCGGGTGCCAGCACCTCGCCGAGCAGGTCGAGCAGCCGCGTGCGGGCGCGCTGCGGATGGCGCCGGTAGTAGGTCAGCACCAGGCCGACGATGAAGCGCTCGTCGTCGTCCTGCGGCACCCCGTGCGGCGGCTCCTCGGCGGCGCTCGCCGGGCCGGCAACGCCCGGCCCGTGCGGCTGGTCCATCCAGCCGTGCGGCTTGTGGGCGAGCACCTCGAACTGGCGCGCCAGGCGTTCGCCGATCTGGCGCGCGCGGCCCTTGATCTGGCTCCAGTAGCTCGGCTGGATCTGCAATCGCTCGGCGAAGCGGCGCTCCAGCCCACGCAGCGTGGCGGCATCGGGATGCTTCACCGTCGCCTGCACGAATTCCTCGAACAGCAGCATGGCGTTGTCGAGGCGGATCTGGGCGACGTCGCGCACACCGGGGCTCATGCGCGGATGATAAAGGCTCGTTGAGCAGGCCTGAGGGGGACAATCCGCGCGGTCCATGACAAGGCTCACGACGATGACGACGCTCGGCACCCCTCTCTCGCCCTCCGCCACCAAGGTCATGCTGCTGGGCAGCGGCGAACTCGGCAAGGAGGTGCTGATCGCGCTGCAGCGCCTGGGCGTCGAGACCATCGCGGTCGATCGCTACGACAACGCGCCCGGCCAGCAGGTGGCCCACCATGCGCGCACCATCGCGATGAGCGACCCCGCGCAGCTCGAGGCGCTGATCGAGGCCGAACGGCCGATGCTGGTGGTGCCCGAGATCGAGGCCATCGCCACGCCCATGCTCGAGCAGCTCGAGGCGCGCGGCCTGGTGCGCGTGATCCCGACCGCGCGCGCGGCGCGCCTGACCATGGATCGCGAGGGCATCCGGCGGCTGGCCGCCGAGACGCTGCGCCTGCCCACCAGCCCCTACAAGTTCTGCGATTCGCTGGAGGAGTTGCAGGCGGCGATCGATGGCGGCATCGGCTATCCGTGCATCGTCAAGCCGGTGATGAGCAGCTCGGGCAAGGGCCAGAGCAAGCTCGACGGCCCGCAGGATCTGCGCTCGGCCTGGGACTACGCAATGGCCGGCGGCCGCGTCGCCCATGGCCGCGTGATCGTCGAGGGCTTCATCGACTTCGACTACGAGATCACGCTGCTGACGGTGCGCGCCGTCGATGCGCGCGGCAATGTCGAAACGCATTTCTGCGATCCCATCGGCCACCTGCAGGCCAGCGGCGACTACGTCGAGAGCTGGCAGCCGCACCCGATGAGCGAGAACGCGCTCGAGCGCGCGCGTCTGATCGCCGAGGCCGTCACCGGCGATCTGGGCGGGCTCGGCCTGTTCGGTGTCGAGCTGTTCGTCAAGGGCGACAAGGTCTGGTTCAGCGAGGTCTCGCCGCGCCCGCACGACACCGGCATGGTCACCATGGCCACGCAATGGCAGAACGAGTTCGAGCTGCATGCGCGCGCCATCCTCGGCCTGCCGGTCGACACCACGCTGAAGACGCCGGGCGCGAGCGCGGTGATCTATGGCGGCGTGGAGGCGGCCGGCATCGTCTTCGACGGGGTGGACGAGGCCTTGCGCCTGCCCGGCACCGAGCTGCGCCTGTTCGGCAAGCCGGAGAGCTTCGTCAAGCGGCGCATGGGCGTGGCGCTGGCGCGGCATGCCGAGGTCGAGGTGGCGCGCCAGCGCGCCAAGCAGGCGGCGGCTTGCGTGAAGCCGCGGCGGGCCTGAGAAAGCCCCGTCAAACGCGAGTTCTTGCCGATTTTGGCAAATCAAATCGGCAAATATGAAACTTCCGGGGTGAATCCGGGCAGAATGCGGCCATGTCTCGAGCTGGACCTGCGCCGTGAACATTCCCGCCGCCCCTGAGTCGCCGCCCCCGCCCGTCGTCGCCGCCTCCGCCGCAGTGGCGGCGCCATGGCGCTGGCGCCTGATCCACGGTCTGGTCGCCATCGGCATCGGGCTGCTCGCGGTGTTGTGGCTGTCGGTGGGCTGGGTGGTCGAGGCGCGGCGCGACGAGGCGATCCGCGCCGAGTTCCGCCAGAACGCCAACGTGGCGCGTGTGCTGCAGGAGCAGACCGAGCGCGTCATCGCCACGGTCGACCAGGCCACGCTGCGCGTGGCCGACGCCGTGGCGGCGAACCCCGACGAGATTCCGGACCTGGGGCGCTTCGCCGCCGAGACCGGCCTCGCGCCCAAGATCCTGGTGCAGCTCTCGCAGGTCTGGGCCGACGGCCGCTTCGCGGCGAGCAACCTCGATCCGCGCGGCGAGAAGACCAGCCACGTCGATCTCTCGCAGCGCGAGCACGTGCGCATCCACCTCGCGCCGCAGACCCTGCCCGAGCGTGAGCGCACGCTGCCGGCCAACGGCCTGTTCATCGGCAAGCCGGTGCTGGGCAAGGTGTCGCAACGCTGGACGGTGCAGCTCTCGCGGCGCATCGTCGGCCGCGACGGTGCCACGCTCGGCGTCGTGGTGGCCTCGCTCGACCCGGCCTACTTCGAGGAGGTCTATGCGCGCGTGCAGCTCGGCAACAGCGGCGGCGTCGCGCTGGTGGGCCAGGACCGCGGCGTGCGCGCCCGCGTGGTCGGCGCCAAGGCCGAGGGCATGGGCACCGTGCTCGGGCCGGCCAGCGTGGCGGCGCGCGACGATCTCGGCGCCGAAGGCAGCACCACCAGCCTCAGTTCCGTGGACGGCATGGAGCGCCTGTACGCCTACCGCGCCATCGCTGGCTACCCGCTCACCATCTTCGTCTACACCGGCAGCCGCGAGGCGCTCGACCAGTGGCGCATCGGCCGCGACATCACCTTCGCGCTGGCGGCCGCGCTGTCGGGGCTGGTGGTGGCGCTGCTGGCGCTGCTTGGCGCCGGGCTGCGCCGCCAGGAGCGCAGCAACGAGGCGCTGCGCGTGAGCGAGATGCAGGCGCAGGCCGCCAGCCGCGCCAAGAGCGAGTTCCTGGCCGCGATCTCGCACGAGTTGCGCACGCCGCTGACCAGCATCCGCGGCTTCGCCGAGCTGATGGAGCGGCGCATCGAGCAGCCGGTGTTCCGCGACCA
Source organism: Piscinibacter sp. (assembly GCA_017983795.1). Taxonomy (GTDB): domain Bacteria; phylum Pseudomonadota; class Gammaproteobacteria; order Burkholderiales; family Burkholderiaceae_C; genus Piscinibacter. The sequence goes on along the minus strand of JAGOAS010000026.1, from coordinate 52,476 downwards.
GGCCTCGATGATCCGCAAGGGCGCCGAACACCTCAACACGCTGCTCACCGAGATCCTCGACCTGACCAAGGTGGAGGCCGGCGCGATGCCGATCGTGCGCGAGCCGCAGGACATCCGCCGCCTGGTGGCCGACGTCGGCGAGTTCTTCGAGGTGGCGGCGGCCGCCAAGGGGCTGGCGCTGGCCGTGCGCGTGGCCGACGACGTGCCGGCCGCGGTGAACTGCGACGGCCTGCGTACCAAGCAGATCCTCAACAACCTGCTGTCCAACGCCGTCAAGTTCACCGACCAGGGCGGCGTCGGCATCGAGGTCGAGCGCCGCGGCGCCGAACTGCTGATGCACGTCGTCGACAGCGGCCCCGGCATCGAGCCGGAGTTGCACGAGCTGATCTTCGAGAAATTCCGCCAGGGCAACGACCGCGTCAGCTACCAGCACGGCGGCACCGGCCTGGGTCTGGCGCTCTCGCGCGCGCTGGCCGAGCTGATGGGGGGGCGGCTCGCGCTCGAATCCACCCTCGGCCGCGGATCGCGCTTCACGCTCGTCCTGCCGCTGGCCTGAGTGCGGTTTTCGGTCCAACCCGACAGCATTCCGTCACGCCCGGGCGCCGCGCTGCTTCCTTTCCGCCGCAGATTCGTTAGGCTGGCGGGCATAAGAAGTGAGACGAGGACACAGGATGGACATCGCAACTTCGCTCGGCCTGGCAGGCGCGGGCTTGGCCGTGGGCCTGGGGCTCGGCTGGGCGCTGGCGCGCCCGCGCGGCACGGCCACGCACGCCGTGCGCGCCGAACGCGCCGAGCAGGCGCTGAAGGACGAAGCGGCACGCGCGCAAGCGGCGTTGGCCGCGGCGGAAGCGCGCGCCAAGCGCGACGTGGCCGCCCTGCAGGCCGAGATGGCCAGCCGCATCGAGAAGCTGAACGCCGAACACCGCGCCGAGAGCGAGAAGCTGGCGCGGCACCTCACCGAGGCCTACGACGAGCTCGACAGCCTGCGCGCCAAGGCCGAAGCCGCCAAGGGCATCCGCCCCGGCGACACCGGCTACGGCTTCGCCAAGACGCTGCCGCTCGGCGACCTCTGACAGCGCCTCAGCGCACCGCCAGGCGCGTCGACTTCGGCGCGTCCTTCTTCGGCAGCGTCAGCGTCAACACGCCGTTCTCGAACTTCGCTTCTGCCGCCTGTGCGTCCACGGCCTGCGGCAGCTCGAAGGCGCGCGCGTAGGACTCGTGGCTGCGCTCGCTGTAGAGCACGCGCTCGCCTTCCTTGCGCTCGCTCTGGCTGCTCAGCTTGGCGCTGATCGAGACCGAGGCGCCGTCGATGTCGATGGCGATGTCGTCCTTCTTCACGCCGGGCAGTTCGGCACGCACCTCGTAGGCGCCATTGCGCTCGGAGACGTCGATGCGGGCGCGCGAGACGAGCGAGGTCGAGCCGCGCTGGCTGGCCAGCTCGTTGAACATCGCGTCGACCAGGCTGAACGGGTCGCGCGACAGCGCGGTGCCTTGGGGAACGGGGCGGGACAACAGGGAGAACATGAACGAACCTCCTTCATGGACAAGGCAGCTGATGCGCTGCCGATGTCCAGGAGATAGGGTGCGTTCGCGCCGGCTTCAAGAGCCGGCCCAGCGTGGCCGCTGAGCCAGATCAACGCTGCCGTCAGTCGTCCTCGCGCGGCTTGAACTGCGCGGACAGTTGCGCCTGCACCGTCGGCGGCACGGCCTCGTAGTGGCTCAGCGCCAGCGTGTAGCGACCCTGGCCGCCGGTCATGCCGTTCAGGCGCGCCTGGTAGCCGCTGAGCTCCGACAGCGGCACCTGGCCGTTGACGACGATGCTGCCGCCGGCCAGGTTCTGCGTGCCGCTCACCTGGCCGCGCTTGGCCGAGAGATCGCCGGTGATGTCGCCCATCGCGCCGTCGGGCGCGGTGATCTCCACCTTGACGATCGGCTCGAGCACGATCGGCCGCGCCTTCATCACCGCGTCGACGAAGGCCTTGCGCCCGGCGGTGGCGAAGGCGATGTCCTTGGAGTCGACGCTGTGCGACTTGCCGTCGTAGACGATCACGCGCACGTCCTTCACCGGGTAGCCGGCCACCACGCCGGCATCGAGCGCCTGGCGCACGCCTTTCTCGACGGCGGGGATGAACTGCGTCGGGATGGTGCCGCCCTTGACGTGGTCGAGAAACTCGAAGCCGGCGCCGCGCGGCAGCGGCTCGACCTTCAGGAAGACCTCGCCGAACTGGCCGGCGCCGCCGCTCTGCTTCTTGTGGCGGTGGTGGCCTTCGGCCGGCGCGGTGATGGTCTCGCGGTAGGCGATGCGCGGCGGGCGCGTATTCACCTCGCACTTGTAGACCTCGGTCATGCGCTCGAGCAGGGTGCGCAGGTGCAGCTCGCCGAGGCCGTAGACCACCGTCTCGTTGGTCACCGCGACATGCTCGACCTTCAGGCAGGGATCCTCGTCGACCAGCTTCTGCAGGATCTCCCACATGCGCTGCTCGTCGCCGCGCCGCTTGGGCTCGATCGCCAGGCCGTGCACCGGCACGGGGAAGGGCAGGGCTTTCAGGTGCAGGTGGTCGTCTTCCGCGGCGTCGTGCAGCACGGCGTCGAAGTGGATCTCGTCGACCTTGGCCACCGCGCACAGGTCGCCCGGCACGCCGCAGGGCACCTCGACATGCTCCTTGCCCTGCAGCATGAACAGGTGGCCGACCTTGAAGGGCTTGCGGCCGTCGCCGATGTAGAGCTGGCTGTCTTTCGTCACCGTGCCCTGGTGGATGCGGAAGATGCCCATGCGGCCGACATAAGGGTCGACCGTCACCTTGAACACATGCGCGATGACGTGCTTGGAGGGGTCGGGGTCGGCGTGCAGCTCCTTCGCCTCGGCGCCTTCGCCCTGGTAGAACTGCGGCGGGTTGCCTTCGGTCGGGTTGGGCAGCAGCAGCTCGATCACGTCGAGCAGCTCGGGCACGCCGGCGCCGGTGCGCGCCGAGACGAAGCACACCGGGATCAGGTGGCCTTCGCGCAGCGCCTGTTCGAGCGGCGCGTGCAACTCCTTCGGGTCGACGTCGCCGTCGTTGAGGTAGCGGTCGACGAAGGCCGCATCCACCTCCACCACCTGCTCGACCAGCGCACGGTGCGCGTCGGCCACCGAGCCGAAGTCGCTCTGCCCCTGGGTGTTGAAGAAGCAGTCCACCACTTTGCTGCCGCCGGCGGCGGGCAGATTCAGCGGCAGGCACTCCTTGCCGAAGGCCTCGCGGATCTGCGCCAGCAACCCGGCCAGGTCGACCCCTTGTGCGTCGATCTTGTTGACGATCACCATGCGGTCCAGGCCGCGCTCGCGCGCCCAGTCCATCATGCGCGCGCTCATCATCTCGATGCCGCTGCTGGCGTTGATCACCACCGCGGCGGTCTCGACCGCCTCCAGCGCCGTCATCGACTGGCCGACGAAGTCCGGATACCCCGGCGTGTCGAGCAGGTGGATGCGCGTGCCGCCGTGCTCGAGGTGCATCAGCGCCGTATTCAGCGAATGCTGGGCGCGCCGCTCCATCGGATCGTAGTCGCTCACCGTGGTGCCGCGCTCCAGGCTGCCGGGCGCGCCGATCGCGCCGGCCTGGTGCAGCAGCGCCTCGGCGAGGCTGGTCTTGCCCGCGGCCGACTGGCCGACGAGCGCCAGCGTGCGGATGCGCTCGATGGCGCGGGTATCGGGGGTGGCGGGGGAAGAGGTGTTGGCGGGCATGACGCGCTCCTTGGCTAGGCGCGTCCTGCGCCTGGGTGGGCGGGAAGGTCGCAGCCAGCGTACTCCTCCCCCATCGCGGCGGCAAGCCTTGTCACTCGGCGGGCATGTGTCAAGTCGGCAATGGGCCGCCGGAGTTCGACACGCCCGGCACGATCGCGCCCGGCAGCGGCATCGTTGCCTCGTCCTCGAGCGCCTCTTCCGTCGCCGCATAACCCTGCGTCAGCTCGCGCTGCAGGACCTCGCGATCGCAGGCCCTTTCCCAGATCGACACGACGACGCAGGCGACCGCATTGCTCATCGTGCTGGTGAGTGCGCGCGCTTCCGACATGAAGCGGTCGATGCCCACGATCAGCGCGACGCCGGCCGCGCCCTTCGAGGTGAGCAGCATCAGGCCGAGCATCGCGGCGATCTGGCCCCAGCCGAGGTGCCGAGCACCACCAGCAGTTCCTCGCGGATGTAGCGCAGCAGCTGCCACAGCTTGAAGCCATGCAGGCGTGCCAGCAGCCCGAGCACGACGACGACGAAAAACCCGCAGGCGACGTAGAAGGTGCCGATCAGCAGGCCGAGCGAGCCGATCGACTTGATGCCGTAGCGCCCCACGGTGAACGCCATCGCCCCGAACGCCCCGAGCGGCGCCAGCCGCATGATGAAGCCGAACGCGACGAACAGCATGTGCGCGAAACCGTCGATGCCGTCGAGTACCGCGCGGCCGGGCGCGCCGATGCGCGCCAGCCCGAAGCTGCAAAGCACCGACAGCAGCAGCGTCTTGCCGATCTCGCGCGAGTCGTTCAGCGAGGCGATGCCGCTGACGATGGTGCAGAAGACGGCGTGCCGGCTTCGGCGATGTCGCGGCAGGCTCAGCCCAGGCGCGCGAGGACGCGATCGACCATCAGCCCCGACTGGCCGAGGTAGTTGGCCGGGTCCAGCATGCGCTGCAGCGCGGCGCGGTCGACATGGCGCTTGATCTCGGGGTGCGCGGCGAGCAGTTCGAGCAGCGGCGTCTTCTTCGCGAGAGATTCGCGGCACAGGTCGTAGACCAGGTCGTGCGCATACTCGCGGCCAATGTAGGGGCCGAGGCCCATCATCACCGCCTCGCTCATCACGAGGCCGCCGGTCATCTCGATGTTGCGCAGCATCGCCGCGGCATCGACCTCCAGCCCCTCGACGACCGCGCGCGACTGCTTCAGCGCGCCGGCGATCAGGCAGAAGGCCTCGGGCAGCACGATCCACTCGATCTCCCAGGGGCCGGTGGAGCGCTCGTGGTCGGCGACCATGGCGTCCATCAGCGCCGCGGCATGCTGGCGCACGACGCTGATCGCGGCGTGGATGTAGCAGCTCGCGATCGGGTTGCGCTTCTGCGGCATCGTGCTGCTCGAGCCGCGGCCGTGGTGGTAGGGCTCGAAGACCTCGCCGACCTCGGTCTGCATCATCAGCTTGACGTCCATGCTGAGCTTGCCGAGCGTGCCGCCGATCAGGCCGAGCAGCGCGCCGGTCTCGGCGATGTTGTCGCGGATCGTGTGCCAGGCGATCACCGGCTGCTGCAGGCCGAGCTCGGCGCACAGGCCCGCCTGCGTCTCCATCGCGCCTTTCTCGATCGAGGCCAGCGTGCCGGCGGCGCCGGCAAACTCGCCGACGAGCACGCGCTCCTTCAACTGCGCGAGGCGTTCGCGGTGGCGCAGCACCGCCGACAGCAGCCCGGCGATCTTGTAGCCGAAGGTCACCGGAATCGCCTGCTGCAGGTTGCTGCGGCCGATCACCGGCGTCAGGCGATGCTCCTTCGCGAGCTTGGCGCACGCCTGCGCGATCGCGGCGAGTTCGCCGTCGACCAGCTCGAGCGCCTCGCGGATCTGCAGCACGGTCGCGGTGTCGGTGATGTCCTGCGTCGTCGCGCCCCAGTGCACGAACTCGCCGAGCTTGTCTCGGCAGAGCTGGTTCAGCTGCGTGACGACGCCGAGGATCGGATAGCCGATGCGCTCGGTCTGCTGGCGCAGCCGCGCCATGTCGATATTCTCGATGCGGCAGTGGCGGACGATCTCGTCGGCCGCCTCCTTCGGGATGATGCCGAGCCGGCCCTGCACGACGGCGAGCGCGCGCTCGATCTCGACGTATTTGGCGGTGCGGTTCTCGTCGCTCCACACCTGGCGCATCGCATCGGTGGTGAAGATGCCCTGGAAGATGCTGGAGTCGATGATGGAAGCGGCCATGGCAGGCTCCTTGAATCGTGGATGAGAGGGTGTTGGGTCAGCGCGAGCGCTGAGCGATGCGGCGGGCGCGTTCGATCACGGGCTTGTCGACCATGCGGCCGTCGATCTGCACGGCGGCGCCGCCGGCGGCGTCGGCCGCTTCGAGCACGCGCTGTGCCCAGGCGAACTCGTCGGCGCTCGGCGCCAGCAGCGCATGCAGCGGCGCGATCTGCTTCGGATGGATGCACAGCTTGGCGGCGAAGCCATGCGCGAGTGCGCGCTCCATGTCGGCGCGCAAGGCGGCCTCGTCGGCGATCGCGACCGTCACGCCGGCCACCGGCGGCAGCCGACCAGCGGCGCGCGATGCCAGCGCCAGACGCGCAGCGGCAGCATCGAGCCCGACCGTCGTCGCGAGCGAGCCCTGCAGATCCATGTCGAGCGCATAGTCGATCGTGCCGAAGACGAGCCGCTGCACGCCGTCGGCAGCGGCCAGCGCTTCGGCGGCGAGCATGCCGCGTGCGCTCTCGATCAGCGGCAGGACCGCAATGTCGGGGCATGCCGACCGCACGCGGGCGATCGTCTCGGCGCGCTCGGCCTTGGGCAGCATGACGGCGCGAGCCTGGCCGTTCCGCAGCAGCGCGAGGTCGGCGTCGAACCACGGCGTCGTCTCGTCGTTGATGCGCACGACGATCCGGTCCACCGCTCGTCCGGTGGCAAGCAGTGCGGCGACCGCGTCGCGCGCTGCCGCCTTGGCCAGCGGTGCGACGGCATCCTCGAGGTCGACGACGATCGCATCGGCCGCGCTGGCCAGCGCCTTCTCGAAGCGCTCGGGCCGGTCGCCCGGCACGAACAGGTAGCTGCGCGGCGCGTTCATGGTCACACCGCCTCGGCCGCGCGCAAGGCCGCGATGCCGGCCGCATCGATGCCGAGTTCCGCCAGGATCGCGTCGCTGTGTTGCCCCAGCGCCGGCACCGGCTTCAGCACCGGGTCGCCATCGTCCCACGAGCCCGGCGGCAGCAGCGCGGGCAGCGGGCCGGCCGGCGAGCCGACTTCGCGCCAGCGCGAACGCGCCTTCAGCTGCGGGTGCGCCCACAGCCCGGCCATGTCGTTGACCTGCGCGTTCGCGATCTGCGCATCCTCGATGCGCTCCAGAACCTGTTCGGCGGTGAGCGACGCGAAGGTCTCGATGATCAGCGCGCGCAACGCCTCGCGGTGCGTCACGCGCCGGGTGTTGCCGGTGAAGCGCTCGTCCTTCGCGAGCTCGGGCTGCTGCAGCACCTTGGCGCAGAACTGCTGCCACTCGCGCTCGTTCTGCAGCCCGAGCATCACGGTGCGGCCGTCGCCCGTCGGGAACGGGCCATAGGGGTAGATCGTCGCGTGCGCGGCGCCGGCGCGCGGCGGCGGCGCCGCGCCGTCGAACGCGTAGTACATCGCGTAGCCCATCCACTCGCCCATCGCCTCGAGCATCGAGATGTCGATGCGCTGTCCCTGGCCGTCGATCTTGCGCTGCAGCAGTGCAGCGAGGATGTTCGTATACGCGTACATGCCGGCCGCGATGTCGGCGATCGAGAGGCCCGCCTTGCACGGCTCGTCGGGCGTGCCGGTGATCGAGACGAAACCCGATTCGCTCTGGATCAGCAGGTCGTAGGCCTTCTTGTCGCGGTACGGACCGGGCTTCGTCGGATCGTCGCCGTAGCCGGAGATGTCGCAGACGATCAGGTCGGGGCGCCGCGCCTTCAGCGCGTCGAACGAGACGCCGAGCCGCGTCGCGGCGCCGGGCGCGAGGTTCTGCACGACCACGTCGGCTTTCTCGACGATCAGCTGCGTCAGCAGTTCGGCCGCCTTCGGATGCTTGACGTCCAGCGTCAGGCTCTCCTTGCTGCGATTGGTCCAGACGAAGTGCGACGCGAGACCCTTCACGCGCTGGTCGTAGCCGCGCGCGAAGTCGCCGACGCCGGGCCGTTCGATCTTGATCACGCGCGCGCCGAGGTCGGCCAGCTGGCGCGTGCAGAACGGCGCCGCGATCGCGTGTTCGAGCGTGACGACGGTGATGCCTTGCAGCGGTCTCATCGCGGTACCGCCCGGCCGTTCCGAAGGTACCGCGCGCCCCCTCGGGGGGCAGCGAACGAAGTGAGCGTGGGGGTTGTCATGTTCTAGCCCTTCAGCGTGGCGACGGCGTCCATCGTCAGCCAGCCTTCGTGGTCCTGCGCCCACAGCTTCACCTCGTTGCCCTCGCGCCGGCCGTTGAGCTTGAACGGGTGCAGATCGAAGGTCGGCCGCACCGCCTTGAAGCGAAAGCTCGCGACCTGCGCGTCGGGGGCGTGGCGGCGCACCAGGTCCATCAGCAGCGTCGCGATCAGCGGGCCGTGCACGATCAGGCCCGGATAACCCTCGACCTGCGTGACGTACTGGCGGTCGTAGTGGATGCGGTGGCCATTGAAGGTCAGCGCGCTGTAGCGGAACAGCAGCACGTCGTCGGGCACGATCTCGCGCTGCCAGTCGCCCTGCGCGGCCGGCGTCGGCGGCGGCTCGACATCGCCGGGCTTCTTCGCATCGCGGTAGACGATGTCGTGGAACTCGACGATCGCCGGATCCGCCGCGCCGTTGCAGCGCAGCTCGTGCCGCACCTTGACGAAGACGAGCTTGCCGCTGCGCCCCTCCTTCGTCGTCACGTCGGCGATCGTCGAGCTGCGCTCGACGGCGTCGCCGACGCGCACCGGCGCGCGGAACTCGAACTGGCTGCCGGCCCACATGCGCCTCGGCAGCGGCACCGGTGGCAGGAAGCCGCCGCGCTTGGCGTGCCCGTCCGGGCCGATCTCGCTCTGGCGGTGCTGCGGCAGGAAATACAGCCAGTGCCACAGCGGGAACAGCGGCGTGCCGTTCTCGACCGCGATCGCCGGGTGGTCCAGCGTCGCGTTGAGGCCGCGCACCGGGGCGGCGGTGATCTGGTCGCGCAGCGTCTCGCTGCGGCCGATCCAGTCGGTGAGCTGTTGTTCCATGGTCGGTCTCAGAAGCTGTGCCGGATGCCGATCTCCGCGCCGGTCGACGTGCGGCCGCCGGCGATGCCCGCCGGGCCGCCCGGGACGACATAGGTCGCCGCGCCGTCGTTGTCGACCCGGGCGACCTGCGCGTACAGCGCGCTGCGCTTGGACAGGTTGTGCACGTAGCCGAGGCCGAGCTGGCGCGCGTCGTTCGCGGCGACGCTGGTCGCGCCGACGCGGCCGTTCATGTTGCTGGCGAGCCATTGGAACCTGATCTCGCCGCTACCCATCGGCACCCAGGCGCCGAGCATGCGCAGCGTCTGCTTCGCGTTGGCCTGCCTGAACGCGCGCTGGGTCAGCGCGACGCGGACGACGCCGAAGTTGTACGAGCCGCCGATCAGCGTGTCGGTGAAGTCGCCGCTCGCCGCGGTGACGTCGTTCTCGCTCTTCGCGTAGGCGACGGCGACGAACACCGGCCCCGCCGCATAGCCGAGCCGGCCCGCGGTGAGCTTGTGCGCGCCCTGTGCCTGCGTGCCGCCTTCGCCGGCGCCGAGCATCAGGCCGCCTTCCAGACCGCCGAGGCCGGCGGGCAGCAGCAGCTGCGCCGAATTGTTCGAGCGCACCAGCGTGTTGGGGTTGCTCGCGAACGCGGAGCGGATCGGGCCGATCGGCGTCGCGGTGTACAGGTTGCTCGAGCTGGCCACACCGACGTGGCTGAACGGATCCTGCCGCACCCACATGGTGTAGGTCGGCACGTAGTCGCGGCCCAGGCGCAGTTCGCCCAGGCTGCTGCTGGCCAGGCTGATCGTGCTGCGCCGGTCCCAGAACTGCGCGCCGCCGGAGGCGCTGCCGGTATCGAGCGCGATGCCGTGCTCGAGGTGGAAGCCGGCGGACAGTCCGCCGCCGAGGTCTTCGCTGCCGCGCACGATCAGGCGGCTGGTCGCGTTGCCGCCGCTGATCACCGACTTGACGCTGCCGACGCCTTCGTTGCGCACCATGCGCACGGCGGCATCGGCGACGCCGCCGAGCGTCACGCTACTCTGCGCAGCGGTGGCGCCGCTCAGGGCGGCGAGCGCGGCGGCGGCGAACGGGGTCAAGAGCTTGTTCTTCATCGGATGGTGTCCTGGTGGAGTGGGTCTTGTCGGCAAGTGCGGGTTCAGTCGGCGGTCAGCTTCGCACGCTGAACGACGCTCTTCCACTTCGCCAGCTCGCTTTTCACGAGCGCGCCGAGCTGGGCCGGCGTGCTGCCCTGCACGTCGGCGCCGTGATCCTCGATGCGCTTCTCGATGTCCTTGTCGGCGAGCACCTGGTTGAGCGCCTTGTTGATCTGGTCGACGATCGCCTTCGGCGTCTTCGCCGGTGCGAAGAGGCCATACCACTGCTCGACCTCGACGCCTTCGACGCCCGCTTCCTTCATCGTCGGCACGTCGGGCAGCAGCGCGCTGCGCTTCGGCCCGGCCACGGCCATCGCCTTCAGCTTGCCGGACTTCACGTGCGGCAGCGCGGTGAACAGGCTCGGGAACATCACTTGCGTCTGGCCGCCGATCGTGTCGCTGACCGCCGGCGCCGAGCCCTTGTACGGAATGCCGAGCATCACGACGCCGGCGTTGAGCTTGAACAGCTCCGCAGCGTAGTGCGGCGCGGTGCCGTTGCCGGCGGACGCGTAGGTGAACTTGTCGGGCTTGGCCTTGAGCTGCGCGACCAGATCCTTGACGTCCTTGATCGGCGCCGCGGCGTTCGTGACCATCAGCGTCGGCGACGAGCCGACCAGCCCGATCGGCTCGAAGTCCGCCACCGGGTCGTAGCGCAGCTTCTGCAGCGCCGGGTTCATCGCGTGCGTGCCGATGTAGCCGAACATCAGCGTGTGGCCGTCGGGCGCCGCGCGGGCGACGTACTCGCTCGCGATGGAGCCGTTCGCGCCGGCCCGGTTGTCGATGATGATGGTCTGGCCGAGCAGCGGCCCGAGCTTCTGTGCGATCGTGCGCGCCATCGCGTCGTTGCCGCCGCCTGCGGCGGTCGGCACGACGAGCGTGATCACCTTGTCGGGGTAGGCGAATGCCGCCGGCGCGGCCGTGAGTGCGGTGGCGACCGCCGCGGCGGCGGCGGCTGTGCGAAGGGCCTGCACGGGTTTCATCAGCGTGTCTCCTGAGCTTGGTTTGGAAAAGACGTAATCGGGGATGTGCAGGTCGCCCTGCAGGATCTTGCGCGCCGTGCGCACCAGCGCGGCGCGCTGGATGCGGGCCTCGTCGCCCGCACCGTCGACCTGCACGTCGACTTCGATGCGGCCTTGCGGATGCAGCACGGCGATGCGGCGCTGCCCGAGCGTCGGGCGTTCGCTGCTGGCCACGGTGCCGGGCAGCGCGAATGCGGTCGCGACGCCGATCGCGCCGGTGACGGCATGCGAGGCGTGGCAGCGGCGCGGCGTGAAATAGCGCGAGGTGATGCTGTCCTCGTCGGCGCCGGCGCTCGCGATCACCGGCTTGGGCACGACGCTGCCGGACACGTCGCCGAGGCCCATCGCGGCGCCGGCGGCGCGGCGCACGGTCTCGATGCGCTCGAGCAGCGCGCGGTCGGCGTCCAGGTCGGCCGGCGTCTCTCGGCCGCTCAGTCCCAGGTCGCGTGCCCGCATGATGACCAGCGGCATCGCGGCGTCGATGCAGGTCACGTCGAGGCCCTCGATGCGGTCGATGCGCTGCCCGGTCGGGAACAGCGAGCCGGTCACCGAGCCCCAGGCGTCGAGAAAGTTCAGGCGGATCGGCGCGGCAGTGCCGGCCACGCCGTCGATGCCGGTGTCGCCGGCGTAGGTGACGCGCCGCCCCGGCGTCTGCACCGTGACGTCGATGCGCGAGCGCGTGTTGACGTTGAACACCCGCACCGTTGTTTCACCGTCTTGTGCAGTGACGAGGCCCTGCTCGATCGCGAACGGCGCGACGCCCGACAGCATGTTCCCGCAGTTGGGACGCGTGTCGACCGACTTCTGGCCGACGCCAACCTGCGCGAACAGGTAGTCGACATCGCAATCCGGCTGCGACGAGTTCGAGACGATCGCGACCTTGCTGGTCAGCGTGCTGCCGCCGCCGACGCCGTCGACCTGCAGCAGATCCGAGGCGCCGATCGCGCCGATGAGCGCCTCGTCACGCGCGGCGTCGTCCGCCGGCAGCCAGTCGCGCAGGAAGAACGGGCCGCGCGACGTGCCGGCACGCATCAGGACGCAGGGGATGACTCGGTTCATGGAGCCGAATCTTCGGCGCCGGCATTGCAAAACGGAATTGCATCTTTAAGATCAACTGATCGACACGACGCATCAATCCGACGAGGCACCCGATGGCCATCAACTTCGACCTGAACGACCTGCTCGCCTTCCGCGCCGTCGCCGAACTGAGCAACTTCCGCAAGGCGGCCGAGTCGGTGCATCTGTCGCAACCGGCCTTCAGCCGGCGCATCGACAAGCTCGAGCAGGCGCTGGGCGTGCGCCTGCTCGAGCGCACGACGCGGCGCGTGACGCTGACCGCGGTCGGGCGCGACTTCGAGCGCAAGGTGCGCGAGCTTCTCGACGACCTCGATGCCACGCTGCTCGGCATCCGCGGCGTCGCCGCGACGCGCATGGGCGAGGTGACGGTCGCGTGCGTGCCGTCGACCGTCTACTACTACCTCTCCGAGGTGATCCGCCGCTACCACGAGCGCTGCCCGAAGGTGCGCGTGAAAGTGCTGGACGCGGGCGCCAACGAAGCGCTGGCCGCGGTGGCGCGCGGCGAGGCCGACTTCGGCCTCAACTTCATCGGCGCGCAGGAGGGCGAGCTCGAGTTCAAGCCGCTCGTCGAGGAGCGCTTCGTCGCCGCCTGCCGGCGCGACCACCCGCTCGCCAAGGCGCGCAAGGTCAGCTGGGCGCAACTCGGCCAGTACGACTTCATCTCGGTCGGCCGCAGCTCCGGCAACCGGGTCCTGCTCGACCAGGCGCTGGCCGGGATGCCGAACCGCCCGCAGGCCATCTACGAGACGCAGCACGTGACCACGACGCTCGGCCTCGTCGAGGCCGGGCTCGGGGTCGCGGCCGTGCCGGCGATGGCGATGCCCGGGCCGGATCACCCGCTGCTGGTCAGCCTGCCGCTGGTCGATCCGGTCGTCACGCGCATGGTCGGCCTGATCCGCCGTCGCGGCCGCTCGCTGTCGCCGGCGGCACAGCAGCTCTACGAACTGTTCGGCGAGGTCAGGAAGCGTGCCCGCTTCACTCGTGGCGCAACGCCTCGATCGGATCCAGCCGCGCCGCGCGACGCGCCGGGAAGTAGCCGAAGACCACGCCGATCGCCGCCGAGAAGGCGAAGGCGAGCAGGTTGATCGACGCGTCGAAAGCGTAGGGAATCTGCATCAGCCGCGCCAGCGCGATCGAGGCCACCGTCGCCAGCGCGATGCCGATCAGCCCGCCCAGCGCGGCCAGCACCACCGCCTCGACGAGAAACTGCAGCAGCACCTCGCGCTCGAGCGCGCCGATCGCCAGGCGCACGCCGATCTCGCGCGTGCGCTCGGTGACGCTGACCAGCATGATGTTCATGATGCCGATGCCGCCCACCACCAGGCTCACCGCGGCCACCGCGCCGAGCAGCATGGTCATGATCTGCGTGGTGCCCGACATCGTATCGGCGATCTGGCGCGTATCGAGCACGTTGAAGTTGTTGTCGTCGGCGTCGGCGAGCTTGCGGCGCTCGCGCATCAGCTGCTCGAGGCTGGCCTTGAGGCGATCGGTGTCGGCGCTCTCGTTCATCGACACCAGGATGGTGTTGATGCGCGTGTGGCCGACGACGCGGCGCTGCATGGTCGCCAGCGGCAACACGAGCAGGTTGTCCTGGTCGTTGCCCATCGCGCCCTGGCCCTTGCTGCCGAGCAGGCCGACCACGGTGCAGGAGAACTTCTTGACGCGCACCTGCTCGCCGAGCGGATCGGCGCTGCCGAACAGCTCCTTGCGCACCGTCGCGCCGATCACGCAGACGGCGGCGCCGACGCGCTCCTCGTCGGGCTCGAAGCCGCGACCCGAGGCGATCGTCCAGTTGGCGACGCTGAACCAGTTCTGCGTCGAGCCGGTCACCTGCGCCGACCAGTTGCGGCCGTTGGCCACCAGCGTCGCGCTGCTGCGCACTTCCGGCGCCACCAGGCGCACGCCGCCGATCTGCGAGGCGATCGCCTCCACGTCGGCAGCGGCGAACGGCGGCCCGCCGCCGCCGCCCGGGCCCAGGCGCTGGCCCGGCATCACCATCAGCAGGTTGCTGCCCAGGCTGGCGATCTGCGCCTGCACGGAGCGCGTCGCGCCCTTGCCCAGCGTCACCATCGTGATCACCGCGCTGACGCCGATGACGATGCCCAGCATGGTCAGGAAGGAGCGCAGCAGGTTGCGGCGGATCTCGCGCAGCGCCAGCAGCAGGGTGTTCAGCCACATCTCAGGCCACCTCTTCCCGCGTGGCGGCCGCGGGCGCGCTGCGCTGGTCGCTGTCGACGCGCCCGTCGACGAAGCGCACGATGCGCTTCGCATAAGCGGCCATGTCGGGCTCGTGCGTCACCATGATCACGGTGATGTTCTGCTCCACGTTCAGGCGCGTCAGCAGCTCCATGATCTCGCGGCCGCGCTGCGAATCGAGGTTGCCGGTGGGCTCGTCGGCGAGCAGCACCTCGGGGTTGGTGACCAGCGCGCGCGCGATCGCCACGCGCTGCTGCTGGCCGCCGGAGAGTTCGGCCGGCGTGTGGTGCTCCCAGCCCGCCAGGCCCACCGCGGCCAGCGCCGCGCGCGCCTGCGTGTGCCGCGCCGCGGCCGGCTCGCCGCGGTAGAGCAGCGGCAGCTCGACGTTCTCCTGCGCGCTGGTGCGCGCCAGCAGGTTGAAGCCCTGGAAGACGAAGCCCAGGCACTTGCGCCGCAGCCGCGCGCGCTGGTCGCGCGTGAGCTTCTGCACGGCAATGCCTCGGAACAAATAGTCGCCGCTGGTGGGCACATCGAGGCAGCCGAGCGTATTCATCGCGGTCGACTTGCCCGAGCCGCTCGGGCCCATGATGGCGACGAAGTCGCCCGCCTCGATGTCGAGATCCACGCCCTTGAGGGCCTGGAATGCGGCCTGGCCCTGGCCGTAGGTCTTGGTGATGCCTCTGAGTCGAATCAGGGGCGCGTGGGCATCGCTCACTTCGGCGCCCCGCTGTGCTGGTCGATGATCACCGCGTCGCCTTCGTTCAGGCCGGCGCCCGAGACCTCGGTGCGCTTGCCGTCGCTGGCGCCCACCGTCACGCGCAGCGCCACCGGCGCGCCGTCGCGCAGCACCCAGAGCTGGCGGCTGCCGCCCACCGCGCCGCCGTTGCCGGCCACGCCGCCGCTGCGCCGTGCCACGCCTTGCGGCGGGCGCGGCATCAGCTTGGAGACGATGCCGCCCGAGCCGCCGCTGGCTGCCGGTGCGGCCGGCGCACCCGGAGCTGCTGCGCCGCTGGGCGTGAAGCGCAGCGCCGTGTTGGGCACCAGCAGCGAGGGCTGGCGCTCGCTGGTCTGCACGGTGGCGGTGGCCGTCATGCCGGGGCGCAGCGTCATGTCCTGGTTGTCGACTTCCAGCTCGGTGGTGTAGGTCACCACGTTGTCGGTCTTGGTCGAGCCGTAGGCGACGCGCGTCACCGTGGCCGGGTAGCGGCGGTTCAGGTAGGCACCCACCGTGAAGGTGGCCTTCTGGCCCACCGCGACGAGGCCGACGTCGGTCTCGTCGACGTTGACGTCGAGCTCCAGCTTGCGCAGATCCTCGGCGAGGGTGAACAGCGTCACCGCCTGCAGCGAAGCCGCCACCGCGTTGCCGGGGTCGACCGCGCGCGTCAGCACCACGCCGGCTATGGGCGAGCGGATCGAGGCCTTGGAGAGGTTGGTCTCGTCGGTGGAGAGCTGCGCCTGCGCGCTGCTCACGCCGGCGCGTGCGCTCGCCTCCGCGGCGCGGGCGCGCTCCAGCGCGGCGCGTGCGGTGTCGATCTCGGTGGGCGCCGGCACCTTGCCGCCGGAGAGTTTCTGCACTTCTTGCAGTCGCGCGAGATTGGCCTGCGCTTCCTGCAGCGTGGCCACCGCCTGCGCCACGCTGGCCTGGGCGGTGGCCAGCGCCGCGCGCGAGCGGGCGATCTGGTCGCGCAGCTTGGCGGTGTCGAGCTCGACCAGCACCTGGCCCTTCTTCACCGTGTCGTTCACGTCCACCAGCACGCGCGCCACCGTGCCCGAGAGCTCGCTGCCGACGTTGACCGAGCGCGTCGGCTGCAGCGTGCCGTCGGCGCTCACGGTGACGTTGAGCGTGGCGCGCTGCACCGGCTCGGTGACGTAGCTCGGCGCTGCAGCGGCGCGCCGGCCGCTCTGCCACCACGTGGCGGCGAGCGCGATCACGACGACGGCGGCCCCGCTGCCCCACACCGAGCGGCGCTTCCACCACGGGCTTGCGGAGGGTTCGTCGAGCAGCGCGGCCAGATCGTGCTGGGCCGCCGCGCCGACCTTGGCGTTGGTGTTCATGAGGTCTTGTTCTCGGAAGCGGGCTGCGGCGCCCAGCCGCCGCCCAGGGCCTTGAAGAGGCGCACGTGGTCGCTGGCCACGTCGGCGTCGCCGCTGACCACGCTGTCCTGCGCGGAGAGCTGGCTGCGCTGCGTGGTCAGCACGGTCTGGAAGTCGACCAGCCCGCTGGCGTAACGCTGGCGCGCCAGCAGCGCGGCGTTGTCGGCGGCCGTGGCGGCGGCGCGCAGGCGCGCCAGGCGCTCGCGGTCACCCTGCAGGGCGACCAGTGCGTCCTCCACGTCTTTCAGCGCCGTGAGCACGCTGGCGCGGTGGCTGGCGCGCGCCTGGTCGAGCGCGGCCTGCTGGGCATCGCTCTGGGCGCGCAGCGCGCCGCCGTCGAAGAGCGGCAGCGAGACACCGGCCAGCAGCGAGCCGGCCGCGGCGCCGCCGCCGGTCAGGCCGGAGAGCGTGAGCGCCGACAGGCCGAGCGAGCCGCTCAGGTTGAAGCTGGGGTAACGCGCCGCTTCGGCCTGCACCACGCGCCGCGCCGCCGCGCTGACGCGCGCTTCGGCGGCGCGCACGTCGGGGCGCTGGCGCAGCGTATCGGCCGGGAAGGCGAGCGCGAGATCGTCGGCCGGCTGCGGCACGGCGCCGCCCTCGGGCAGAGACAGCTCGGCCGCGGTGCGGCCGGTCAGCAGCGCGAGCTGGTGGCGTGATTGCGCGATCGCGGTCTGCAGCGTCGGCACCTGGGCGCGCGTCTGCTCGACCGCGGTGCGCGCCTGCTCCGAGTCCAGCGAGGTCGCGAGGCCCGCCTGCACGCGCCACTCGGTGATGCGCAGCGTCTCCTCCTGGCTGGCGAGGTTCTCGCGCGCGATCACGAGGCGGCGCTCGGCGCTGCGCAGCGCGATGTAGCTCTGCGCCACCTCGGCCGCCACCGATACCTGCACGCCGCCCAGGCTGGCGGCGCTGGCCTGCACGTCGAGCGCGGCGGCATCGCGTGCGGCGTGCTGGCCGCCGAAGACGTCGGGCTCCCAGCTGGCGTCGAAGCCGGCGCGGAACAGGTTGCTGGTGCTCCCGCCCGCGCTGCGGCTGCGTTGCGCGGAGGCCGAGGCATCGGCGCTGGGGCCGAGCCGCGCCTGTTGCACCAGCGCCAGCGCGCGCGCCTGGCGCAGCGCGGCCTGGGCGGAAGCGAGGTCGGTGTTGGCGGCAAGCGCCTGCTCGACCAGCGCGCTCAGCGTCGCATCGCCGAAGCGCTGCCACCAGCTGGCGAGCGCCGTCGCGTCATGCTGCGCCGGGCTCGACGCGTTCCATGCCGGCGGAACGCTCACGCCCGCCGTGGCATCGGTCGCCTGCACGCGCAGCCCGGCGCAACCGGCCAGCGCCAGGGCACCGGCCAGCGCCGCGAGGCGCAGGGTTCTTGTCCTTGTTCGAGCCATGCGCCGAGTCTGTCGCCGGCGCGTTGCGCGCGCGCTTGCGCGCCGTCAAGCTGTGTAAAGCTCCGTCACGAAGCTACTGGAACGCCACCTCGGCGAAGCTGCGCAGCTTGCGGCTGTGCAGCTGGTCGACGCCTTGTTCGCGCAGCAGCTCGATGGCGCGGATGCCGATGCGCAGGTGCTGGTCGACGCGCTCGCGGTAGAAGGTGTTGGCCATGCCCGGCAGCTTGATCTCGCCGTGCAGCGGCTTGTCGCTCACGCACAGCAAGGTGCCGTAGGGCACGCGGAAGCGGAAGCCGTTGGCGGCGATGGTGGCGCTCTCCATGTCGAGCGCGATCGCGCGGCTCTGGCTGAAGCGCCGCTCCGGCGTGGTCGACACGTTGCGCGAGGGCAGCAGCTCCCAGTTGCGGTTGTCGGTCGAGGCCACCGTGCCGGTGCGCATGATGCGCTTGAGCTCGTAGCCCTTGAGCTGGGTGATCTCGGCCACCGCCGATTCGATCGCCACCTGCACTTCGGCCAGCGGCGGGATCGGCACCCACAGCGGCAGCTCCTCGTCGAGCACGTGGTCCTCGCGCACGTAGCCGTGAGCCAGCACGTAGTCGCCGAGCTGCTGCGTGTTGCGCAGGCCGGCGCAGTGGCCGAGCATGATCCAGGCATGCGGGCGCAGCACCGCGATGTGGTCGGTGATGGTCTTGGCGTTGGCCGGACCCACGCCGATGTTGACCATGGTGATGCCCGCGTTGTCGGGCCGCACCAGGTGGTAGGCCGGCATCTGCGGCAGGCGCGGCGGCGGTGCGCCGAGCTCGTCGCCCGGCTGCGCCGGCACGCCGGCGCAGCGCGTCACCACGTTGCCGGGCTCGACGAAGGCGGCGTAGTCCTGCGCCTGCGAGGCGCTGGCCATGGCCTCGTGGCCGAGGCGCACGAACTCGTCGATGTAGAACTGGTAGTTCGTGAACAGCACGAAATTCTGGAAGTGCTCGGGCGCCGTGCCGGTGTAGTGGCGCAGGCGGTGCAGCGAGTAGTCGACGCGCGGCGCGGTAAACAGCGCCAGCGGGTACGCCTCGCCGCGGCGCGGCTCGTGCGTGCCGTTGGCGATGCCGTCGTCCATCGCGCCGAGGTCGGGCAGGTCGAAGACGTCGCGCATCAGCTGGCGCCGCTCGGCGCTCAGCGTGCCCTCGACGTGGTCGCCCTCGGCGAAGGAGAAGTGCACCGGAATCGGCTGCGTGCCGGTGCCGATCTCGAGCGACACGCCGTGGTTGCGCAGCAGCAGGCGGAACTGCTCGAGGTAGTAGTTGCCGAACAGCTCCGGCCGCGTCAGCGTGGTCTCGTAGGTGCCGGGGCCGGCCACGAAGCCGTAGGACAGGCGCGAATCGGCGCGCGCCACGGTGTCGGTGTGCACGCGCACGAAGGGGTAGCAGGCGCGCACATGCGGCCCGACGTCTTCCCCGGCGACGAAGCGGTGCAGCGCGTCCCGCAGGTGGGCGATGCCGGCCTCGTAGATGGCGCGCACCTGGGCCAGGGCGCGCTCCGGGTCGTCGAAGCGGGCGGGGGCGACGAAGGCGGGCTGGTTGCTCATGCGGTCATTGTGGCGGGCTTTGGTGTCAGGCGATCTGCCTGGAATCGAATCCGGCCGAAGCCCTATTCGACCGCAGAAGATTCGGCCAATTCGACAGATGCCGTCGATTTGCCGCGAAAGATTCCAGTTCACCCTCGATAAGCTCTCCACCCATTGCAGCAGCGGCGGAGCAGCGTCATGAAGGTCATCGTTCTGGGCAGTGGCGTGATCGGAACCACCAGCGCCTGGCATCTCGCCCAGGCCGGCCACGAGGTCACGGTGATCGACCGGCAAGACAGCGCCGGCAAGGAAACCAGCTACGCCAACGCCGGCGAGGTGTCGCCCGGCTACTCGGCGCCCTGGGCCGGGCCGGGCGTGCCGCTCAAGGCGATCAAGTGGCTGCTGATGCAGCACCGCCCGCTGGTGATCCGCCCGAACCTGGACATGGCGATGATCCGCTGGGGCATGCAGATGCTGCGCAACTGCACCGCGGCTCGCTACGAGATCAACAAGGGCCGCATGGTGCGCCTCGCGGAGTACAGCCGCGACGTGCTGCGCGAGATGCGTGCCGAGCTGGGCCTTTCCTACGACGAGCGCAGCCAGGGCACGCTGCAACTCTTTCGCACCCAGAAGCAGCTCGACGGCACGGGTGCCGACATCGAGGTGCTCAAGCGCTACGGCGTGCGTTTCGAACTGCTCGACCGCGCCGGCTGCATCCGCCACGAGCCGGCGCTGGCGCGCGTGCAGGACAAGTTCCTCGGCGGCCTGCTGCTGCCCGGCGACGAGACCGGCGACTGCTTCAAGTTCACGCAAGCGCTGGCCGCGCGCGCCGCGCAGGCCGGCGTGAATTTCCGCTACGACACGGCTATCGAAGGCCTGCTCAGCGAGGGCGGCCGCATCGGTGGCGTCGTCACCGACCGGGGCACGCTCACGGCCGATGCCTACCTCGTCGCGATGGGCAGCTACTCGCCCAAGCTGCTCGCCCCGATCGGCATCGACATCCCGGTCTATCCGGTCAAGGGCTACTCGATCACGGTGCCCATCACCGATGCGAGTGGTGCGCCCGAATCCACCGTGATGGACGAGACCCACAAGGTGGCGGTGACGCGCCTGGGCGACCGCATCCGCGTCGGCGGCACGGCCGAACTGGCCGGCTACACGCTGGAGCTGCACGAGGCGCGCGAGCGCACCCTGAAGCACGTCGTGACCGACCTGTTCCCGGCCGGCGGCGACGTGGCCCAGGCCGAGTTCTGGTGCGGCCTGCGCCCGATGACGCCGGACGGCACGCCGGTGGTCGGCGGCACGCGTCTGCCCAACCTGTACCTGGCCACCGGCCACGGCACGCTGGGCTGGACCATGGCGGCGGGC
Source organism: Piscinibacter sp. (assembly GCA_017983795.1). Classification (GTDB taxonomy): domain Bacteria; phylum Pseudomonadota; class Gammaproteobacteria; order Burkholderiales; family Burkholderiaceae_C; genus Piscinibacter. The sequence continues at coordinate 31,758 of JAGOAS010000026.1, read as the reverse complement.
ACCGGGCGGCTGATGGCCGACCTGATCTCCGGCCGCGCGCCGGCGATCGACATGGAAGGGCTGACGGCCGAGCGCTACCCGCGCGCCTGGCGCGGCGCCACGCTCAGGCTTGCGCCGACTCGCGCTGCGGCTGGCTGGACAACGACGCCGGCGCCTCGCGCGGGCGCGGCAGCTTCGCGCTGACCACCTGCACCGCGGCCGCGCGCACGCGCACCTCGAAGCGCCGCAGCGGCTCGACCGGCTCGCCGTCGGCGGCCAGCGGCAGTTCGCGGTCGCTCTCGAACTGCATGGACTGGAAGGCCCAGGTGTGGATCTTGGCGTGCGGCAGGTGCGTGCCCTTGAGCAGGCGCGGCAGCATGGTGAGCGCGCCGACGCGGCCGAAGGGCCCGGCCAGGAGCAGGTCGAGTTTGCCGTCGCCGACGCGCGCGCCCGGCACGGCCGGCATGCCGCTGCCGTAGCTGCGCGTGTTCAGCGCCGAGGCGAAGATCGCCTCGCCGTCGTAGCGCGGCTCGCCGTCCAGCGCGATGCGGATGCGGTGGGTGCGCAGCGAGGCCAGTTCGGCCACCGTCGCCCACAGGTAGCGCGGCAGGCCGTCGAGCCAGCGCGGCCCGTCGAGCGCGCGCATCGCCACCGCCGCGTCGAAGCCGGCGGCGAGGCTGGAGAAGAAGGGCACGCGCAGGCGCGGCGTGATCAGCTCGCCGACGTCCATGCGGCGCGTCGGCCCGCGCAGCGCGAGCTCCAGTGCCTGCGGCCAGGCCATGCCGGCCACGCCCAGCGCGCGCGCCGTGTCGTTGCCGCCGCCCAGCGGCACCACGCCGAGCCCGAGGCGGTGCGTCAGCAGCACCGGCAGCATGTGGTGCAGCGTACCGTCGCCGCCGATCAGCACCACGCGGCTGCTGCGCGGCATGCACTGCAGCGTGGCGCGCGAGCGTTCGATGCTGTCGGACTCCACCAGCGCCACGCCCGGCGCATGGGCGGCCAGCCACTCGCGCACCGGCTGCGCCAACGCAGCGGCCTGGCCACCGGCGGCGCGCGGGTTGAGCAGCACCATGGTCGGCCGATCGGGGTGGAACCCCGAGCTCACGCTGTCGGGCGGGGCGGTGTGCAGGGCCAGCATTGCCGCGCGAGCCTAGCGCAACTTTTTCACGTCCTCGTCGAGCGGCGTCACCGCGCCGCGCAAAATCGCACGACTGCCCCTCCCCGCCCGACCCTCGCCATGCTCGTCATCCACAACCCGGACCATGCCAGCCACGCCGGCCGCCAGGAGATGTTCCGCGGCCGTCTGGTGCCCTGCCACGAAGTGCCGGCGCGGCTCGACCACGTGCTGGCGGAACTGCAGCGGCGCCGCTTCGGCCGGCTCGAAGCGCCGCAGCCGCATGAAGGCCTCGACGCGCTGCTCGCACGCATCCACGCGCCGCGCTACCTGCGCTTCCTCGAGCGTGCCTGGGACGACTGGGTGGCGCTGGATCCGGCCAACGCCGCGCTCGATGCGCTGCCTTCGGTGTGGCCGGTGCGCGGCTTTCGCGCCGACGTCGAGCCCGACAACTTCGCGGCGCGCCTGGGCCTCTATTCCTTCGATGCCGGCACGCCGCTGATGGCGGGCAGCTGGCGTGCCGCGCGCGGCGGTGCGCTCGCGGCGCTGCAGGCGGCGCGCGCGGTGGCCTCGGGCCAGGAGCGCAGCGCCTTCGCGCTGACGCGCCCGCCCGGCCACCATGCCGGCGCCGACTTCTTCGGCGGCTACTGCTTCCTCAACAACGCCGCGCTGGCGGCGCAGGCGCTGCGCGAGCGCGGCGCGGCGCGCGTCGCCGTGCTCGACGTCGACTACCACCACGGCAACGGCACGCAGAGCATCTTCTATGAACGCGCCGACGTGCTGACGATCTCCATCCACGGCGATCCGCGCACCGAGTACCCCTTCTACCTGGGCCATGCCGACGAGCGCGGCGCGGGTGCGGGCGAGGGCTGCAACCTCAACCTGCCGCTGCCGCGCGGCACCGGCTTCGCGCGCTGGCTGGAGGCGCTCGACGCCGCCATCGCGGCAGTGCGCGCGTTCCGGGCCGATGCGCTGGTGGTGCCGCTGGGCCTGGACACCTTCGAGGGCGACCCGATCTCCGGCTTCCGCCTGAAGAGCGCCGACTACCTGCGCGTCGGCGCGCGCCTCGCGTCGCTGGAGTTGCCCACGGTGTTCAGCTTCGAGGGCGGCTATGCGGTGGCGGAGGTGGGGGTCAATGCGGTGAACGTGCTCGAGGGCTTCGAGAGCGCCTGAATCAGTCGACCCGTTCGGTGCCGCTCATCAGCGCCATGAAGCGGGCTATGCCGACGTTGCCGCCCGAAAGCGTCACGCCGACGCGCTTGCCGGCGAAGCGTTCGCGGTGCTGCATCAGCGCGGCGAGTGCGCAGGCGCCCGAGGGCTCGAGCACCAGCTTCATGCGCTCGAAGGCGAAGCGCATCGCCTCCACCACCACCGGGTCGGGCACGGTGAGCACGTCCTTCACGTGGGCCTTGATGACCTCGAAAGGGTGCTTGCCCACCGCCTGCGTCTGCTGGCCGTCGCAGATGGTGCGCGGCACCTCGATGCTGACGATCTCGCCGCGCGCGAGCGAGAGCTGCATGTCGTTGCCGCGCTCGGGCTCGGCGCCGAACACCTCGATGGCGGGCAGCAGGTGCTTGGCCGCCACCGTGCAGCCGGAGAGGAAGCCGCCGCCGCCGGCGCAGACGATCAGCGCATCGAGCGGCCCGGCGTCCTCGATCAGCTCCAGCGCCGCCGTGCCCGCGCCCGCCATCACCGGCAGGTGGTCGTAGGGCGGGATCAGCGCGGCGCCGCGCTCCTCGGTGAGGCGCTGCGCGATGGCGGCGCGGTCTTCCTTGTAGCGGTCGTAGACGATCACCTCGGCGCCGTAGCCGCGTGTCGCCGCGAGCTTGAGCGCGGGCGCGTCCTGCGGCATCACGATGGTGGCGCGGCAGCCGTGCAGCTGCGCCGCCAGCGCCACTGCCTGCGCGTGGTTGCCCGAGGAGAAGGCGACCACGCCGCGCGCGCGTTCGGCGTCGCCGAGCACGTTGACGCTGTTGTAGCCGCCACGGAACTTGAAGGCGCCCATGCGCTGCAGGTTCTCGGCCTTCATCAGCACGCGGGCGCCGAGCAGCGCGTCGAGCGTGCGCGAGGTGACGACGGGCGTGCGGTGGGCGACGCCCTTCAGGCGCTCGGCGGCGGCGGCGATCTCGGCGAACTGGAGCATGGCGTGTCTGTCTGTCCCGGGCGCGACGACTGTAGCGCGAGGGGCGGCGCTACAGTCGTCGCATGACGATGCAGGAGATCCGCTCCCCGATGGCCGCCACGGTGGTCGAGCTGGCCGTGGCCGCCGGCCAGGCCGTGCGCGCCGGCGATCTGCTCGCCGTGGTCGAGGCCATGAAGATGGAGCACGAGTTGCGCGCACCGCACGACGGCCGCGTGCTCGCGCTGCTGGCCAGGCCGGGCGAGCTGCTGGCCGAGGGCGACGCGCTGCTGCGCCTGGGCGCGGCGGAGTTGCCCGGGCAGACGGAGGTGCCGCGCGAAGCCACCATCGCGCCAGCCGCATCGCGCCCCGAACTGAACGAATTGCGCGAGCGCGAAGCCCTGCTGCGCGACGACGCGCGGCCCGAGGCGGTGGCGCGCCGCCACGCGAGCGGCCTGCGCACGGCGCGCGAGAACGTTGCCGATCTGTGCGACGAAGGCAGCTTCGTCGAGTACGGCGCCTACGCCTACGCGGCGCAGGCGAGGCGCCGCCCGGTCGAGGAGCTGATCCGCCAGACGCCGGCCGATGGCATGCTCACCGGCCTCGCCCGCGTCGAGGGCATCCGTTGCGCGGTGCTGGCCTACGACGCCACCGTGCTGGCCGGCACGCAGGGCCTGCGCAACCACCAGAAGACCGACCGGCTGCTCGGCATCGCGCACGACGAGCGCCTGCCGCTGGTGCTGTTCGCCGAGGGCGGCGGCGGGCGCCCGGGCGACACCGACATGCCCATCGTCGCCGGCCTGCACGTGCCCACCTTCGCCAGCTTCGCGCGCCTGTCGGGGCGCGTGCCGCTGCTGGGCATCGCCGCCGGCCGCTGCTTCGCCGGCAACGCCGCGCTGCTGGGCTGCTGCGATCTGATCGTCGCCACGCGCGGCAGCAACATCGGCATGGGCGGGCCGGCCATGATCGAAGGCGGTGGCCTGGGCCGCTTCGCGCCGGAAGACATCGGGCCGGCCGCCGTGCAGTCGGCCAACGGCGTGATCGACCTGCTGGTCGACGACGAGGCCGCGGCGGTGGCGGCGACGAAGCGGCTGCTGTCCCTGCTGACGGGCCGGATGGTGCACGGCGAAGCGCCCGGGGCCGAGGCGCTGCGCACGGTGCTGCCCGAGCAGCGCACGCGCAGCCACGACATGCGGCGCGTCATCGAGGGGCTGGTCGACCGCGGCAGCGCGATCGAGCTGCGCGCCGGCTTCGGCCTCGCCGTGCACACCGTGCTGGCACGCCTCGGCGGCCGGCCGATCGGCATCCTCGCCAGCAACCCGCTGCACCTGGGCGGCGCGATCGATGCCGACGCGGCCGACAAGGCGGCGCGCTTCATGCGCCTGTGCGACACACACGGCCTCGCGATGGTCTCGCTGATCGACACGCCCGGCTTCATGGTCGGGCCCGAGACGGAGGCGAGGGCGCAGGTGCGGCACGTCAGCCGCATGTTCGTCGCCGCGGCGCAGCTGCGCGTGCCCTTCCTCGCGCTGGTGCTGCGCAAGGCCTACGGCCTGGGCGCGATGGCGATGGCCGCCGGCGGCTTTCACGCCCCGCTGGCCACCGCCGCCTGGCCGAGCGGCGAGTTCGGTGCGATGGGGCTGGAAGGCGCGGTGCGCCTGGGCTACCGCAAGGAACTCGAGGCCCTGCCCGAAGGCGAGGCGAGAGAGGCACGCTTTCGCGAACTGCTCGCGCGCCAGGTGGCCGAAGGCCGCGCGCTCAACATGGCGGCGACGCTGGAGATCGATACTGTCATCGACCCGGCGCACACGCGCGAATGGCTGCTGCGCCAGCTCGACGGCGCGGTCGCGCGCGAGCGCAGCGGCGCGGGACTGGACCCGTGGTGAGGACACATGACTGCTTCGAACGAATCCGCCAGCAAGCCGCCGCGCCCCGCGGCCACCGTGGTGGTGGTGCGCGACGCGCCGCTGGGGATCGAGGTGCTGCTGCTGCGCCGCGCCGAGCGTGGTGACCACAACAGCGGCGCCTGGGTATTCCCCGGAGGGCTGGTGGATGCGGCCGACCGCAGCGCGCAAGCCTGCTGTCGCGGCGTCGAGCCGGCGGCTGCTGATGCACGCCTCGGCGTGGCCGCCCATGCGCTCGACTACTGGGCCGCGGCCATGCGCGAGTGCTTCGAGGAAGCCGGGCTGCTCTACGCCCGCGAAGCCGACGGCCGGCCGCTCGTGCTCGATGCCGAGCGCGCCGCTCGCCTGGACGCCTGGCGCGGCCCGCTGCAGCGCGGCGAACGATCGCTGGCGGCGCTGTGCCACGAGGAGGGCCTGAGCCTCGCCGCCGACGAACTGGTCTATTTCAGCCACTGGGTCACGCCGCCGGTGCGCGCCAAGCGTTTCGACACGCGCTTCTTCGTCGCGCGCGCGCCGCAAGGGCAGCAGTCGGTGCACGACGACGGCGAACTCGTCGAGCAGTTGTGGGTCAGCCCGACCGCCGCGCTGACGCGCACCGAGCCGCTCAAGCTGATGACGCCCACGCTGAAGACGCTGGAGGCGATCGCGCGCTTTGCCAACGTCGACGCGCTGCTCGCCTGGGCGCGCGCGCCGCGCACGGTGCCGCTGATCCAGCCGCAGATCGGCAACGGCCGCGAGGGCGTGCGCCCGGTCACGCCCGACGAGCCGGCCTATGCCGAGCTGAAGCGGCTCGACCCCGAGTGCCACGGCAACTTCTCCTACGAGATCCACCCGGCCGTGCCGGTGCGCCTGTCGCCGCGCGTGATCCGCGTCACCGCGCACAACGGCAGCGTGATGACCGGCCCGGGCACCAACAGCTACTTGGTCGGCGGCGGCCCGCGCAACGAGTGGGCGGTGATCGACCCGGGCCCGGCCGAGGCGGTGCACATCGATGCCATCCTCGCCGCCGCGCCGGGCGCGATCCGCTGGATCTTCGCCACCCACACCCACCTCGACCATTCACCCGGCTGCGCGCTGCTCGCGGCGCGCAGCGGTGCCACGGTGCACGGCCGCATCGCCGACCACCCCGAATGGCAGGACGCGAGCTTCGCGCCCGAGGTGCTGCTCAAAGGCGGCGAACGCTTCGTGCTCGACGAAGGCGTGACGCTGAGCGCGATCCACACGCCCGGCCACGCCTCCAACCACCTGTGCTACCGGCTCGAGGAGGAGAAGACGCTCTTCACCGGCGACCACGTGATGCAGCTCAGCACGGTGGTGATCAACCCGCCCGACGGCGACATGGCGGCCTACATCGCCTCGCTGCGCGCGCTCGCCGAGCAGGATCTCGACTGGCTCGCGCCCGGCCACGGCTTCCTCATCGAGCAGCCGCGCGCCGCCTTCGAGAAGATCATCGCGCATCGCCTCGCGCGCGAGGCCAAGGTGGTGGACGCCCTGCGCGACCTGGGTGACGACGAGGCGGCGCTGCTCGCGCGCGTCTATGCCGACGTGCCCGAGCGCATGCACCCGATGGCGCTGCGCTCGCTGCGCGCGCACCTGATCAAGCTGCGCGCACAGGGACCGGGGTAGCCCCCGGGCCCGCCCTCAGGCGCGCTCGAAGATCGCCGCGATGCCCTGGCCGCCGCCGATGCACATCGTCACCAGCGCATAACGCCCGCCGACGCGCTGCAGCTCGTAGAGCGCCTTGGTGGTGATGATCGCGCCGGTGGCGCCGATCGGGTGGCCGAGCGAGATGCCCGAGCCGTTCGGGTTGACCTTGGCGGGGTCGAGCCCGAGTTCCTTGACCACCGCGCAGGCCTGCGCCGCGAAGGCTTCGTTGGACTCGATCACGTCGAGGTCGCTCACCTTCAGCCCGGCCTTGGCCAGCGCCAGCTTCGTCGCCGGCACCGGGCCGATGCCCATGATGGTCGGCTCGACGCCGGCGTGCGCATAGCTCACCAGACGCGCGATCGGCTTGAGATTGCCGGCCTTCACCGCCTCGGCGCTGGCCAGCACCACCGCACCGGCGCCGTCGTTGATGCCGCTGGCGTTGCCGGCCGTCACCGCGCCATCCTTCTTGAAGGCGGCGCGCATCTTGGCCAGCGTCTCCATGGTCGTGCCGGGCTTGACGTGCTCGTCGGTGTCGAAGCTCACGTCGCCCTTCTTGGAGGCGATCACCACCGGCACGATCTGGCTCTTGAAGCGGCCTTCGGCGATGGCGGCGGCGGCGCGGCGCTGGCTCTCCACGGCGAGTTCGTCCATCTGCGTGCGGCTGATGCCGAACTGCTCGCCGACGTTCTCGGCGGTGATGCCCATGTGGATCTTGTGGAAGGGGTCGTGCAGCGCGCCGACCACGAAGTCGAGCATGGGCGAGTCACCCATGCGCGCGCCCCAGCGCGCCTGCGGCAGCAGGTAGGCGCCGCGGCTCATCGATTCGGCGCCGGCGCCGACGGCGACTTCGCAATCGCCCAGCAGGATGGCCTGCGAGGCCGAGACGATGGCCTGCAGGCCCGAGCCGCACAGGCGGTTGACGTTGAAGGCCGGCGTCTCCTTCGGCAGGCCGGCGTTGACCGCGGCGACGCGGCTGAGGTAGGCGTCGCGCGGCTCGGTGGGAATCACCGTGCCCATCGCCAGGTGGCCGACGCTCGCCGCGGCGGCGCCGCTGCGCTCCAGTGCGGTCTTCACCGCGAGGGTGGCCAGGTCGGCCAGGGGAACGTCCTTCAGCGCGCCGCCGAAGGTGCCGATCGCGGTGCGTGCAGCACCGACCACAAAGACGTCGCGGGGCAGGGCCATGGGGTGTCTCCTCGGAAGTGGAATGGCGTCAAGTTACGCCGCTAGCGATACAGGCGCCTTACAGCTCAGCCGCCCGACAGCGCCTGCGCGTCGTCGGCGCGTGCGGCATCGAGGTGGGCCGTGCTGTCGACCAGGCTGGCGCGCAGCGGGCGGCCTTCGACCACGGTCAGCGAGGTATTGCCGATGCGCGCTGGCAGCGGTGCATTCTCCGGCCGGACGATGCCGGTTTCGAACAGGCGCCGGATCACCAGGCCGTGCGTGACCAGCGCCAGTGCGCCCGGCAGTTCGGCGGCGGCCGCCTCGGCCTGAACCCAGGCGCGCGCGATGCGTTCGTCGAAGGCCCGGGCCGATTCGCCGCCCGGCGGCGCTTCGAGGGCGGCCAGCGGGTCGAATCCCAGGCTGTCGTAGGGCTGCCCGCGCCAGTCGCCGAAGTTGCGCTCCTGCAGCAGGGGCTCGGCGCGGATGGCGCGGCCGCCGGCGATGACCGCGGCGGTTTGCCAGGCGCGCGGCAGGTCGCTGGACCAGACGGCCGCGATCGGCTCGCCGGCCAGGCGGCGCGCCAATGCAGCGGCCTGCGCGAGGCCGCGTTCGCTGAGCGGGGTGTCGGGGGGTTGGAGGATGCGCGCTGCGTTGAGCGCGGTCTCGCCGTGGCGGATCAGCAGCAGCCGCATCGGCCGCTGCGCGTCAGCGCTGGATGCGCGCCGGAGCCGGCTGCAGCTGCGAATCGAGCACGCGGCGGATCTGCTCGAAGCCCGCGACGGCGATCACGAAGGGAAGCACGACCAGCGCCACGGCGCCAGCGGCCAGGAAGATCGGCAGCGTCACGAGCAGCAGCAGCAGCGTGGCCAGATGCCGCCAGCCGAAACCCGCAGCGCCGAGCTCGCCCGTTTGCGGGCCGAAGACTGGAAGGTGTTTGCGCATGGACGGACTTTCGGAAAGTCGATGCGCAAACCTTAGCGCCACTACACCCCCCGAACAAGGGGGTAGATGCCCTGTATTTGTTTCCGTGCGTCGACAAGTTCCTGAAATCACTTGTGACGCAGCTCTCACATGCTGCGCCGGTACTGCCCGCCCACCTCGAAGAGGGCGCTGGTGATCTGCCCCAGCGAGCAGACCCGCACCGCCTGCATCAGCACCTCGAAGACATTGCCGTTGGCGATGACGGCCTGCTGCAGCCGCTGCAGCATCGCCGGTGCCTCGGCCGCGTGGCGGGCGTGGAAGTCGGCCAGGCGTGTCAGCTGGCTCTGCTTCTCGGCCTCGGTCGAGCGCGCCAGCTCCAGCGTGGTCGGCACCGGATCGCCATGCGGGTTGCGGAAGCTGTTCACGCCGATGATGGGGTGCTCGCCGGTGTGCTTGAGCATCTCGTAGTGCATGCTCTCTTCCTGGATCTTGCTGCGCTGGTAGCCGGTCTCCATCGCGCCGAGCACGCCGCCGCGCTCGGCGATCTTCTCGAACTCGGCCAGCACCGCCTCTTCCACCAGCTCGGTCAGCTCGTCGATGACGAAGGCGCCCTGGTTGGGGTTCTCGTTCTTGGCCAGCCCCCACTCGCGGTTGATGATCAGCTGGATCGCCATCGCGCGGCGCACGCTCTCCTCGGTCGGCGTGGTGATCGCCTCGTCGTAGGCGTTGGTGTGCAGCGAGTTGCAGTTGTCGTAGATCGCGATCAGCGCCTGCAGCGTGGTGCGGATGTCGTTGAAGGCGATCTCCTGCGCGTGCAGCGATCGTCCGCTGGTCTGGATGTGGTACTTCAGCTTCTGGCTGCGCTCGTTGGCGCCGTAGCGATCCCGCATCGCGGTGGCCCAGATGCGCCGCGCCACACGGCCGAGCACGGTGTACTCCGGATCCATGCCGTTGCTGAAGAAGAAGCTGAGGTTGGGCGCGAAGTCGTCGATGTGCATGCCGCGCGCCAGATACGCCTCCACGAAGGTGAAGCCGTTGCTGAGCGTGAAGGCCAGCTGGCTGATCGGGTTCGCGCCCGCCTCGGCGATGTGGTAGCCGCTGATGCTCACCGAGTAGAAGTTGCGCACGCCGTGGTGCACGAAGTATTCGGCGATGTCGCCCATCACCTTCAGGCTGAACTCGGTGGAGAAGATGCAGGTGTTCTGGCCCTGGTCTTCCTTGAGGATGTCGGCCTGCACCGTGCCGCGCACGTTGGCCAGCGTCCATTCGCGGATCTTGGCGGCCTCGTCGTCGGTCGGCTGGCGGCCGTTGTCGGCGGCGAACTTCTCCAGCTGCTGGTCGATCGCGGCGTTCATGAACATCGCCAGGATGCTCGGCGCCGGGCCGTTGATGGTCATGCTCACCGAGGTGGCGGCGTCGCACAGGTCGAAGCCCGAGTACAGCACCTTGAGGTCGTCGAGCGTGGCGATGCTCACCCCCGAGTTGCCGACCTTGCCGTAGATGTCGGGCCGCGGGTCGGGGTCGTTGCCGTACAGCGTGACCGAGTCGAAGGCGGTCGACAGGCGCTTGGCCGGCATGCCTTCGCTGACCAGCTTGAAGCGCCGGTTGGTGCGGAAGGCGTCGCCCTCGCCGGCGAACATGCGCGTCGGGTCCTCGTTCTCGCGCTTGAAGGCGAAGGTGCCGGCGGTGTAGGGGAAGCTGCCCGGCACGTTCTCCAGCATCAGCCACTTGAGCAGCTCGCCGTGGTCCTCGTACTGCGGCAGCGCCACCTTGCGGATCTTGTTGCCCGACAGCGTGGTGTGCACGAGGCCGGTGCGGATCTCCTTGTCGCGGATCTTCACCACATACTCGTCGCCGGCGTAGGCTTTTCTCATGTCGGGCCACATGGCCAGCAGCTTCTTCGCGCGCGCATCGAGCCGCGCCTCGCGCGCCTCGGCCAGCTTGAGCACGGTGCTGCGGGCACCGTCGCGCGTGGCGTCGTCCTCGCGCAGCATGCGCGCGCTCTCGCGCAGTTGCTGCACCTCGCGCGCCAGCTTGGCCTGCTCGCGCGCCTGGCGCTTGTAGCTGCGCACGGTGTCGGCGATGTCGGCCAGGTAGCGCACGCGGCTGCCCGGCACGATGGGCGTCTGGTGCGTGCTGTGGCGCGTGGCCACGGCCGGCAGGCGGCCTTGCTTCAGCGTCAAGCCGAGCGCGGCCAGGCGCGGCTTCAAGGCCTGGTAGAGCGCGGTCACGCCGTCGTCGTTGAAGCGGCTGGCCATGGTGCCGAAGACCGGCATCTGCTCGGGCGGCGTCTTGAAGGCTTCCTTGTTGCGCTGCACCTGCTTGGCGACGTCGCGCAGCGCGTCGGCCGCGCCCTTGCGGTCGAATTTGTTGATCGCCACGAACTCGGCGAAGTCCAGCATGTCGATCTTCTCGAGCTGGCTGGCGGCGCCGAACTCGGGCGTCATCACGTACAGCGGCACGTCCACCAGCGGCACGATGGCCGCGTCGCCCTGGCCGATGCCGGAGGTCTCAACGACGATGAGGTCGAAGCCGGCCGCCTTGCACGCGGCGATCACGTCGGGCAGGGCCTGGCTGATCTCGCTGCCGTAGTCGCGCGTGGCGAGCGAGCGCATGAATACGCGCTGCCCAGAATCAGGAGCGCCGGCCTGGCCAGCCGGCTTGGGCCACGGCCCGATGGCGTTCATGCGGATGCGGTCGCCGAGCAGCGCGCCGCCGCTCTTGCGGCGCGAGGGGTCGATGCTGATGACGGCGACGCGCAGCGCATCGTCCTGGTCCAGGCGCAAGCGGCGGATCAGCTCGTCGGTCAGCGAGCTCTTGCCGGCGCCGCCGGTGCCGGTGATGCCCAGCACCGGGATCTTCACGGCCTTGGCAGCGTCGTGCAGCGCCTTCTTCAGCGCCTCGCTCGCCTTGCCGTTGTCCAGCGCGGTGATGAGTTGCGCCAGCGCGCGCCAGGCCGGCTCAGTGTGGCCGCGCAAGGCGGCGAGGTCGGTGGGCGCGTGCGGCGACAGGTCGACGTCGCTCCTCATCACCATCTCGCCGATCATGCCCGCCAGGCCCATGCGCTGGCCGTCCTCGGGGCTGTAGATGCGTGCCACGCCGTAGGCCTGCAGCTCGGCGATCTCGGCCGGCACGATCACGCCGCCGCCGCCGCCGAACACCTGGATGTGCGCGCCGCCGCGTGCGCGCAGCAGGTCGACCATGTATTTGAAATACTCGACGTGGCCGCCCTGGTAGCTGCTCAGCGCGATGCCCTGCGCGTCTTCCTGCAGCGCCGCCGTCACCACCTCGTCGACCGAGCGGTTGTGGCCGAGGTGGATCACCTCCGCGCCCATGCCCTGCAGGATGCGCCGCATGATGTTGATCGCGGCGTCGTGGCCGTCGAACAGGCTCGCCGCGGTGACGAAGCGCACCTTGTTCGTCGGGCGGTAGGCGGCCAGCGCCTGGTACTCGGCGGATAGATCGGTCACGGGGTGTCTCCGTTGGAATTCATTCGACGCGGATCGCGGCCAGCTCGGGGCTGCCCGGTGGGTAGCGCAGCTTCAGGCCTTCGAGCGTCTGCACGATCGCGCGGGCGATCATCAGGTTGCGGTGGGTCTTGGAATCGGCCGGCACGATGGTCCAGGGCGCCCAGGGCGTGCCGGTGGCGGCGATGGCGCGCTCGTAGGCCTGCTGGTAGGCGTCCCACTGCTTGCGCACCTCCAGGTCGCCGGCGGCGAACTTCCAGTGCTTGGTCGGGTCGTCGAGCCGCTCCTGCAGGCGCACGCGCTGCTCGTCCTTCGAGATGTGCAGCAGAAACTTGCAGATCACCGTGCCGTTCTCGGTGAGCAGGCGCTCGAAGGCGTTGATCTGCTCGTAGCGCTGGCGCGTCTGCTCGGGCGTGATCCAGCCGTTCACCGTGGGCACCAGCACGTCTTCGTAGTGGCTGCGGTTGAAGATGACGATCTCGCCCTCGGCCGGCACCTTCTGGTGGATGCGCCAGAGGTAGTCGTGGGCGCGCTCGTCGGGCGTGGGCGCCTTCCAGCCCACGGCGTGCACGCCCAACGCGCTGGTCTGCCCGAATACGCCGCGGATCGTGCCGTCCTTGCCCGCGGTGTCCGTGCCCTGCAGCACCACCAGCAGCTTGAAGCGCCGGTCGGCGTAGAAGAGATCCTGCAGCTGGTCGACGCGCGTGGCCAGCGCCGCCACCTTCGCCTTGTCGCGCGCCTTGTTGCCGCTCGAGAAGGGCTTGGCCCCCGGGTCGAAGCGCGCCAGCGCGAAGCGCTTGCCGCCCTTGCTGCCGCTGCCGGCGCTGCGGTGCTGGAAGTCGGAAAGCGTTGGCGTGGGTCGGGCCATGGGTCGCTCAGAGGTGACGGGATGGAGCGGGGCAATTGACGTATACGTCAATTGGGGCAGTGTAGCGCGCAGTGCCCTGCACGAGACTGACGGCCGCCCCGCGTCGCCCCGGGGTTTCCCCGTGGCGTTGGCATGTGACACGGGTCACGTCCGCGCAGGGGTTTGGCGGCACAATCGCGCCGGTTGGGAACACAGAGCAGGCGCAACGACGCCGCGGGTGGAGCGAACCCCTTGGTCACAGGCAACGCACCGATCAAGACACCGGACGGCCAGGCCGAACTGGCGACGCGTGCGCGCCAGCTGAGCCAGCGCCATCGCACGGTGCTCCTGCTCGTCAACGGCCGGCGCACCGAAGAGCAGGTCAAGCGCCTCGCCGAGCAGGCCGGCGTGCCGCCCACCTGCTACGACGACCTGATGCAGATGGGCCTGATCATGCGGCCGCTGCCGACGATGCCGATCGAGATCGCGCCCTATCCCACCCTGCCGCCCGCCGTCGACCTGCCGCTGCCCGACCTGGACCACGAGCCGCCGTTGCCGCCCTCCGGCCCGCTCGCACCGGCCTCGACGCTGAACGGCGACCTGGGCGCCTACGAGCCCTGGGCGCGCGTCGAGACCGATTACTCGGATCTCGGCGACCTCGATGGCGGCCTGGAGCAGGCGCGCGACCTGCTCATCCGCGCCGTGCGCGCCGACGCGCCGGTGGCCGGCTCGCTGACGCTGATGCGCCTGCGCCGCGCGCGCAGCCGCGAAGACTTGCTGGGCCTGCTCGAGGAAGTCGGGCAGCGGCTCGTGCGGCCGGCCCGCGAGGTCGAGACCGCGCGCCTGATCCGCCGTGTGCGACGGCTGATCGACGCTTCCATCGATTCTTCGCTCTCCGGCTTCTGAGCCGACCCGGCGCATGAGCTTTCTCGCCATCGACGTGGGCAACACGCGCCTGAAATGGGCGCAGTACGCCTCGCCGCAGCCCGGTGCCGGGCTGATCGCCCACGGCGCGGTATTCCTCGAGACCATCGACACCCTGGCCGACACCGACTGGAAGGGCCTCGCGCCGCCGGCCAGCATGCTCGGCTGCGTGGTCGCGGGTGAGGGCGTCAAGCGCCGCGTCGAGGAACAGCTCGAGCTGTGGGATATCGAGCCACGCTGGGTGGTCTCCGCCCGCGAGGCCTGCGGCGTCAGCAACGGCTACGACCACCCCAACCGGCTCGGCGTCGACCGCTGGGTGGCGATGATCGGCGCCTGGCACCGCGTGCTCGCCCTGGGCCGGGCACGGCCGGTGCTGGTGGTGATGGTGGGCACGGCGGTCACGGTCGACGCGGTCGATGCCCAGGGGCACTTCCTCGGTGGCCTGATCCTGCCGGGCTTCGGCCTGATGCTGCGCGCCCTCGAGATGGGCACGGCAGGCCTGAAGGCGCCCACCGGCGAGGCGGTGGACTTCCCCACCAACACCAGCGACGCGCTGATGAGCGGCGGCGCCGACGCGCTGGCCGGCGCCGTCGAGCGCATGTACCGCAAGCTGCGCCAGCGCTGCGGCGAAGAGCCCGCGCTCGTGATGAGCGGCGGCGCCGCGGTGAAGCTCGCACCCATCACCGAGCTGCCCTTCGAGACGGTCGACACGCTGATCTTCGACGGCCTGCTGCAGCTGCAGTCGCACCGCCTGGCGCTCTAGCCGAACCTAGCGCCGGCGCATTTCCTCGCGCAGGCTTTCCAGCTCCGTGTGCAGCGCCTTCACCTGCCGGTGCAGGTCGTGCAGGATCTCGCGCTCCATGCGCCGCTCCTGCGATTCGACGAAGGTCGCCGCGATGGCGGCGGTGACGAAGGACAGCACGCCGAAGCCGAGCAGCACCACGAACACCGAGAACATGCGCGAGGCGTGGGTGCTCGGGATCAGGTCGCCGTAGCCGAGCGTCGAGGCCGTCACGAAGGCCAGCCACAGGCCGTCGGACAAGGTCGGCGTGTGCGGCTCGATCCACCAGTAGACGACGCCGCAGCCCACCAGCACGGTGCCCGCGACGACCAGCTGCAGCGCCAGCCGGCGCAGGATCGGCCAGCGCTGCAAGGGGGAAGCGATACGTTGCCAGAGCGACGCCATGGCGCGAGCCTAGGGCGCCGCGGCGCGCGGCGGATTGAGCCTGGGCAAGCCTGCGCTCAGAGGATGTAGCGCGACAGATCCTCGTTCTTCACCAGCGCGCCCAGCCGCGCCTCGACCATTGCCGCGTCGACCGTGACGGTGCGGCCCGACTGGTTGGGCGCGTCGAAGCTGATCTCGTCGAGCAGCCGCTCCATCACCGTGGCCAGGCGCCGCGCGCCGATATTCTCGGTGCGGTCGTTGACGTCGAAGGCGATCTGCGCGATGCGGCGGATCGCGTCCGGCGCGAGCTCCAGCGTCACGCCCTCGGTGGCCAGCAGCAGCTGGTACTGCTTGACCAGGCTGGCGTGCGTCTGCGTGAGGATGGCCTCGAAGTCGTCCACCGTCAGCGCGCCCAGCTCGACGCGGATCGGGAAACGCCCCTGCAGCTCCGGGATCAGGTCGCTCGGCTTGCTGAGGTGGAAGGCGCCCGAGGCGATGAAGAGGATGTGGTCGGTCTTCACCATGCCGTATTTGGTGTTGACCGTCGTGCCCTCGACCAGCGGCAGCAGGTCGCGCTGCACGCCCTGGCGCGAGACGTCGGCGCCCTGCGCATTGCCGCGCGAGGCGACCTTGTCGATCTCGTCGATGAAGACGATGCCGTTCTGCTCGGCGTTGGCGATCGCCGCGGTCTTGATCTCCTCGTCGTTGACGAGCTTGCCGGCTTCTTCCTCCACCAGCAGCTGCAACGCCTCGGCGATCTTCAGCTTGCGCGTCTTCTTCGGCGCCTGGCCCATGCCGGCGAACAGGCCCTTGAGCTGCTCGGCCATGTCCTCCATGCCGGCGGGGCTCATGATCTCGAGCGCCGGGCGCGGCTCGGCCAGCTCGATTTCGATCTCCTTGTCGGCCAGCGTGCCTTCGCGCAGCCGCTTGCGCATCACCTGGCGGGTGCTGTTGTCGGCCTCCGAGCCGGGCACCAGCGCATTCAGCACGCGCTCCTCGGCGGCGTCTTCGGCGCGCGCGCGCTGGCGGCGCATCGCCGCCTCGCGCTCCTGCTTGACGGCCATGTCGGCGAGGTCGCGCACGATCGCGTCGACATCCTTGCCGACATAGCCGACCTCGGTGAACTTGGTCGCCTCGACCTTGATGAAGGGCGCGTCGGCGAGCCGCGCGAGGCGGCGCGCGATCTCGGTCTTGCCCACGCCGGTGGGCCCGATCATCAGGATGTTCTTGGGCGTGATCTCGCCGCGCATCTTCTCGTCGACCTGCTGGCGCCGCCAGCGGTTGCGCAGCGCGATCGCCACCGCGCGCTTGGCCTCGCGCTGGCCGACGATGTGGCGGTCCAGCTCGGAGACGATTTCCTGCGGGGTCATCGCGCTCTTCATTCGAGGGTCTCGATGGTGTGGTGCTGGTTGGTGTAGATGCACAGGTCGCCGGCGATCTCGAGCGACTTCTTGACGATGTCCTTGGGCGCCATCGTGGTGTGCTCGAGCAGCGCGCGGGCCGCGGCGTTGGCGTAGGCGCCGCCCGAGCCGATGGCGACGATGCCGTGCTCGGGCTCGAGCACGTCGCCGTTGCCGGTGATGATCAGCGAGGCGCTGCGGTCGGCCACCGCCAGCATGGCCTCGAGCCGGCGCAGCACGCGGTCGGTGCGCCAGTCCTTGGTCAGCTCGATGGCCGCGCGCACCAGGTGGCCCTGGTGCTTCTCCAGCTGCGCCTCGAAGCGCTCGAACAGCGTGAAGGCGTCGGCGGTGGCGCCGGCGAAGCCGGCCAGCACCTGGTCGTGGTGCAGCTTGCGCACCTTGCGTGCCGAGGCCTTGACGACGATGTTGCCGAGCGTGACCTGCCCGTCGCCGCCGAGCGCGACGACGTCGCCGCGGCGCACGCTGACGATGGTCGTGCCGTGGTAGTTTTCCATGGGAATTCTCAGATGGCGCCGCGCGGCGCCGCTTCAAGGCGTCGGTTCAGCCGCGCCTGTCAGACGCTGCGAACCTTCACGCGGGCATGCTCGTTGATGCCCATGGCGCCGAAGAATAGCGCCACCAGCCGGTGCGCCTCGAGGAAGACCACCGTGCGGTTCTCGTTGCGGCGCGCCAGCACCCAGTTGAGCAGGTCGCCGGCGGCAATGAAATCGACGCGGATCAGCCTGGCGCAGCTCACGTTGACGATGCTCGAGCTGCCGAGTTCGCCCTCGAGCTTCTTCAGCGTCGCGCCGATGTCGCCGGTCAGCTGGCCGGAGAGCTCCAGGCTGGCCACCTGCACGGTGGCGTTCGGATCTTCGGTGAAGCGTGATTCGATGAAGCTCGTCGAGACCTCGCTGACCAGCGACAGCGGCGGCGAGGTGGTGCTGGTGTGCGTGCCGCTGATGCGCACCTCGCAGGTGGCCGGCTCCCAGGAGGGCGGCGACACCTCGTAGGTGACGCAGTAGTCGATCGCCGCCTCGTCGAACTGGTCGGGGCGGTTGGCCATGCGCAGCGCGTCCAGGCGCAGCTGCCAGTAGGCCGGATCGGCATCGCGCACGCCGGTCGGCACGGCTTCGGCGAGCACGGCGAACAGCTTCTCGCCGCCCAGCCAGCGCATGTCCAGCTTCTGGCGGATCCAGCCGCGGAACAGCTCCGACATGCGCGAGGCGGCCTCGACGTCCATGCCGCGCAGCGCGCCCCAGTCGAACACCCAGGGCAGCGGCATCTGCAGGCTCTGCGACGACAGACGCGCCACGGCCTCGGCATCGACGAATTCGGGGCAGACCCAGCCGACCTGGCCGTCGAGGTGGCTGTTGCGCGGTGCGCGCTCCTCGGTGGCGGCCTCGGCCACCAGGCGCGGCAGCGAGAACCACTGCGGCGCCGACCAGCCGAACTGCTGGGCGTAGTCCAGCGCCAGGCCCTCGAACTTGTGCTGCTGGCCGATGGCGCGGTAGAGGTCGAACAGCACCAGCCAGGTCTCGGCGTGGGCGTGGCGAGGGGCGCCGATGCCGGTGAGGGCGGCCAGCGCCCCCTCGCACTGCTCGAAATCGGCGTTGGCGAAGGCGATCACCGCCTCGTCGAGTTCGGGGTCGTGGGCGACCTCGCTGACCTCGACCGCGAAGGCGTTGCCGAAATCGCCGGTGTTGGCGTCCAGGCTGAGCGGCGAGAGAGGCGACAGGCCCGCGCCCATCACCGCGGCGGCCGGCGTCGGCGCGGCCATCGGAGGCTCCGCCGGCGCGCGCGTGCCGTTGAGCGGCATCGGCTTGCTCGGCGCATTGCTGCCCATCGGCGCCGGCTGCGTGGGCGCGTTGAAGAACTCGGGGCCGCGGCGCGACGGCTGCGGAGCGCCGAAGCCGTCGCCCACCATCTGCTGCTCGATCGCGTCGATCTTGGCCTTGACGCCGGCGTCCTGCTTGGCGCCGCTCTCGGCCACCGAGATCTTGCCCTCGGAGTCGTCCAGCTTGGAGGAGCCGCCGAGCGCGGCCAGTTGCTCGGGTGAGAGGCCCTCGCGGCGCACCTTGCGCAGCATGTCGAACTCGCGCTTGCGGACGAAGTCGTTGCGCCGCTTGCGCTCGATCATCGCCTTCAGCTCGGACTTGGCGAACTCGTTCTCGCGCGTCTCGTCCTGGGGCAGGCCGACATCCGCCCACTCCGTGGTCGGGTTGGCCACGAACTTGACGACCTTGCGAAAGAAGCTCGTGCTGTCTTTGGGTTCCGACATGACGGGGAGACGAACCGCGACCAGGCCGCTCTCGGGCTCAGTCGCCGAACATCTTCTGTTTCAGCTCGCGCCGCTGCTGAGCTTCGAGGGACAGTGTAGCGGTCGGTCGGGCGATCAAGCGTCCCAGGCCGATCGGCTCGCCGGTTTCGTCACAGAAACCGTAGTCGCCGGCGTCGATGCGGGCGAGCGACTGTGAAATCTTCTTCAGCAGCTTGCGCTCGCGGTCGCGCGTGCGCAGCTCGAGCGCGTGCTCCTCCTCGATGGTGGCGCGGTCGGCCGGATCCGGAACGATGGAGGTGTCCTCGCGCAGGTGCTCGGTGGTCTCGCCGGCGTTGGAGAGCAGGTCGTCCTTCAGGGTCTGCAGCTTGTTGCGGAAGAACTCGAGCTGCTTGTCGTTCATGTACTCCGAATCCGGCATCGCCAGCAGTTCGGGTTCGCTCAGGTCCCGGCCGGCCTTGGCCTTCCAGGCGTTGGCCAGCTTCGGGTCGGCCTTCTGCGTCGGCTTGGGGGTGTCGAGTGCGAGGTTGTTCATCTGTCGGGTGGGCGGCCGCGGCGGTGCAAACCGGTCGGCAAATCGGGAGGTGGCCGGCGGCAGCGGGGCTGCCACGGGCTCGGGTGCGGGGGTCTTGCCCGCGCGGGTGGTTCTGACCGGCGGCGGGGCGGCGCTGACCGGCACTTGCGGCGCAGGGGCCGGGCGGGCGGGCGGGGCGGTCTTGACCGGGGCCGCCTTCGCGGCAGGCGCCTTGGCGACGACCGGAGCGCTCCTGGCCGGCGCCTTCGCGGCCGGCTTGGGCGCCGCCTTGACCGGGGCTTTCGCCGGCGCCTTGGCCGCGGTCGTCTTCTTGGCGGGTGCGGCCTTCGCGCTCGGCTTGGCCTTGGCTGCGGGCGCCTTGGCGGCAGCCTTCTTCGTGCTTGCTTTGCTTGCCGGTGTCTTGCTCACGGGTGTCTCCTCGCTCCGACGGTTATACCCCGTCCGCAAGGCGCGGGCGACGGCTCAGCCCGGTTTCAGGCGCGGCGGATTGTAGCCACATCATTTCCGCGCGAAAGGCGCGCAATCCGTCGCAGTTCGTCACACCAGACACTGCTCCAGTCCCTGCAGGAAAACGTCGCGGGGCAGGTCCAGGCCGATGAAGACCATCTTGCTGCTCTTCTTCTCGCCCGGCGCCCATTTCGGGCCCAGGTCGCTGCCCATCAGCTGGTGCACGCCCTGGAAGATCACTTTGCGGTCGCTGCCCTTCATGTTGAGCACGCCCTTGTAGCGCAGCATCTTCGGGCCGTAGACCTGCACGATGGCGCCGAGAAAATCTTCCAGCTTGGCCGGGTTGAAGGCGCGCTCCGACTTGAAGACGAAGGATTTCACGTCGTCGTCGTGGTGATGGTGGTGCGGATGGTCGCAGTGCTCGCCATGCTCGTGGTCATGGTCGTGATCATGATCATGGTGGTCGTGGCCGGCCTCCGCCAGGAACTCCGGGTCGATGTCGAGCTTGGCGTTGAGGTTGAAGCCGCGCAGGTCGAACACCTCGGCGATCGGCACCTCGCCGAAATGCACCTTGCGCTGCGGCGCACGCGGGTTCATGTGCTTGATGCGGTGGATCAGCGCGTCGACCGTGCTCTCGTCGACCAGATCGGTCTTGCTGATGAAGATCTGGTCGGCGAAGCCGATCTGGCGGCGCGCCTCCTGGCGCGTGTCGAGCTGGCCGTCGCCGTGCTTGGCGTCCACCAGGGTCAGGATCGAGTCGAGCAGGAAGCTCTCGGCGATCTCGTCGTCCATGAAGAAGGTCTGCGCCACCGGGCCGGGGTCCGCCAGGCCGGTGGTCTCGATCACCACGCGCTCGAAATCGAGCTCGCCCTTGCGCTTCTTGGCGGCCAGGTCGGAGAGCGTCGAGCGTAGGTCCTCGCGGATGGTGCAGCACACGCAGCCGTTGTTGAGCTGGATGATCTGCTCGCCGCTCTCGCGCACCAGGATGTCGCTGTCGATGTCCTCGTCGCCGAACTCGTTCTCGATCACCGCGATCTTCTGGCCGTGCGCCTCGGTGAGCACGCGCTTGAGCAGGGTGGTCTTGCCCGAGCCCAGGAAGCCGGTGAGGATGGTGGCGGGAATCAGAGCCATGGGAAGGGAACCTCGACGAAGGTGGGCAAAGCGCCCCAGTTGGGGGGCCGTGACTGTGGTTCAAGGGCCCTGGCCTGTCAAGCGAAGGGCGCTGTGGCCGTCTCGTGGCATCGGGTAAGCTTGGCGCCTCCACTTGGCAGCCTCTCGCGCCCGCGCGATGTCCGACCCCCACCCAGCGCGATCGTCGCGCCCCGGCGAGCGCGCCGCGCCCCCCGGCGCCGACAAGCGCACCCTGTTCCGCAAGCTGGTCGAGTTCGTCTCGCCCGGCCCCGACTCGCGCGACGAGCTGATCTCCACGCTGGCCGACGCCGAGAACCGCGAGCTGATCGCGCCCGAGTCGCGCGTGATGCTCGAGGGCGTGCTGCGCATGGCCGACCTGACCGCCGGCGACGTGATGGTGGCCGCGCCGCGCATGGATCTGCTGGACATCGACGCGCCCTACGAGGACGTGCTGCACACCGTGATCGGCACCGGCCACTCGCGCTTCCCGGTCTACGAGGGCAGCCGCGAGAACATCATCGGCATCCTGATGGCCAAGGACCTGCTCAAGCTGCAGCGCGCGCCCGAGCTCAACCTGCGCACCCTGCTGCGCCCGGCGGTGTTCGTGCCCGAGTCCAAGGGCCTGAACGACCTGCTGCGCGACTTCCGCTCGAACCGCAACCACCTGGCCATCGTGATCGACGAGTTCGGCGCCACCGCCGGCCTGATCACCATCGAGGACGTGCTCGAGGAGATCGTCGGCGAGATCGAGGACGAGTTCGACGAGAAGAACGGCGAGTCGGGCATCTACACGCTGGCCGACGGCAGCCAGCGCGTGGCCGGCGACGCGGCGATCGCCGCCGTCAACGAGGCCTTCGGCACGCACTTGCCTGCCGACGACTTCGACACCATCGGCGGGCTGGTCGCCCACGAGCTCGGCCGCGTGCCGCGGCGCGGCGAGGCGGCGCAGGTCGGGCCGCTGGTGTTCAGCGTGATGCTGACGCGCGGCGGCGCGGTGCGCTGGTTCCGCGTCACGCGCGCGCCCGAAGAGGCGCTCGGCTCCGACGGCGCCTGATGAGCGGCCGCGCCTGGCCCTGGCCGCTGGAGCTGCTGGCGGCGCTGATGCTCGGCGCGCTGCAGACCGTCGCCTGCGTCGACACCCGGCTGTGGTGGCTGCAGCTCGCCTGCATCGGCGTGCTGGCCGCGCGCGCCAGCCGCGCCACGCCCGGCCTGGCGGCGGCCATCGGCGCGGCGTTCGGCACCGCCTGGGTGGCCGCCGGCACCTGGTGGCTCTACATCAGCATGCACCGCTATGGCGGCCTGCCGGCGTGGTTGGCGGCGGCCGCGGTGCTGGCGCTGGCGGCGCTGCTGTCGCTCTACCTGGCGGCGGCGCTGGCGGCCTTCGCGCGCTGGCGCTGCGGGCGGCCGCTGGCCGACGCCGCGCTGTTCGCCGCCGTCTGGCTGCTCGCCGAACTGGCGCGCGGCGTGCTCTTCACCGGCTTTCCCTGGGCGGCCTCGGGCTATGGGCAGATCGACGGGCCGCTTTCGGCCTGGGCGCCCTGGGTGGGCGTCTACGGCATGGGCGCGCTGGCGGCCTTCGTGGTCGCGCTGGCGGTGCTGCGGCCGGATCGCAGCCTGGCCGGCTGGCTGCGCGGCATCGCGCTGCCCGTCGTGCTGGTCGCCGGGCCGTGGCTGATCGGCGTGCCCGATTTCACCCGGCCCACCGGCACGCTCTCGGTGACGCTGCTGCAGGGCAATATCCCGCAGGACGAGAAATTCGAGAGCACGCACCAGGCGGCTGCGCTCGAATGGCACGTGAGCGCGCTGGGCGCGGCCCGCGGCGACCTGGTGATCGCGCCCGAGACCGCCATCCCCTTCCTGCCCTGGCAGATGCCCGAGGGCCTGTGGGAAGGCCTGCAGCAGCGCTTCGGCCAGGGGCCGACGGCGGCGCTGATCGGCGTGCCGCTGGGCGACGAGCGCGTCGGCTATACCAACTCCGCCGTCGGCTTCGCGGCCGGCCAGCCGCTCTACCGCTACGACAAGCAGCACCTCGTGCCCTTCGGCGAATTCATCCCGCCGATGTTCCGCTGGTTCACCGACCTGATGAACATCCCGCTCGGCGACTTCAGCCGCGGCCCGCTCGCGGCGCCGTCCTTCGTCGTCAAGGGCGAGCGCATCGGCCCCAACATCTGCTACGAGGACCTGTTCGGCGAGGAGCTGGCGGCGCGCTTCCGCGACCCCGACGGCGCGCCGACCATGCTCGCCAACCTGAGCAACATCGGCTGGTTCGGCGAGACCATCGCGGTGGCGCAGCACCTCAACATCTCGCGGCTGCGCAGCCTGGAGCTGCAGCGGCCCATGCTGCGCGCCACCAACACCGGCGCGACGGTGGTGATCGACCACCGCGGCGTGGTCACGCACGGCCTCGCGCCGCACACCCGCGGCGTGCTCGAAGCCACGGTGCAGGGCCGCGCGGGCAACACGCCGTTTGCGGCCTGGGCGGCGCGCTTCGGGCTGTGGCCGCTGCTCGTGCTCGCGCTCGGCGTGCTGGCCTGGGCCGCGCGGCGCAGGGCGGGCTCCTGAGGCGGGCCCCTAAAATCGCGGGTCGATCGTCGCGGCCCGGCCCATGCTCACCTTCCAGCAAATCATCCTCCGCCTGCAAGACTACTGGGACCGCCAGGGTTGCGCGCTGCTGCAGCCCTACGACATGGAAGTCGGCGCCGGCACCAGCCACACCGCCACCTTCCTGCGCGCCATCGGCCCCGAGCCCTGGAAGGCTGCCTACGTGCAGCCCAGCCGCCGCCCCAAGGACGGCCGCTACGGCCAGAACCCGAACCGCCTGCAGCACTACTACCAGTACCAGGTGGTGCTCAAGCCGGCGCCGGCGAACATCCTCGAGCTCTACCTCGGCTCGCTGGAGGCGCTGGGCTTCGACCTCAAGGCCAACGACATCCGCTTCGTCGAGGACGACTGGGAGAACCCCACGCTGGGCTGCTGGGGCCTGGGCTGGGAGGTCTGGCTCAACGGCATGGAGGTGACGCAGTTCACCTACTTCCAGCAGGTCGGCGGCATCGACTGCAAGCCCATCACCGGCGAGATCACCTACGGTCTGGAGCGCCTGGCGATGTACCTGCAGGGCGTCGACAACGTCTACGACCTGCAGTGGACGGAGACGATGAAGTACGGCGACGTCTACCACCAGAACGAGGTCGAGCAGAGCACCTACAACTTCGAGCACAGCGACGTCGAGTTCCTGCTGACCGCCTTCGCTGCGCACGAGGGTCAGAGCAAGTACCTGATGGAGCAGCAGCTCGCGCTGCCCGCCTACGAGCAGCTGCTCAAGGCCGCGCACACCTTCAACCTGCTGGACGCGCGCGGCGCGATCAGCGTGACCGAGCGCGCCGCTTACATCGGCCGCATCCGCAACCTCGCGCGCGCGGTGGCGCAGAGCTATCTGGACAGCCGCGCGCGGCTGGGCTTCCCGATGGCGCCCAAGGCCTGGGGCGACGAGGTCGCCGCGCAGCTCGCGCAGAAGAAGGCGGCCTGAGCATGACCAACACCCGCAACCTGCTCGTCGAGCTGTTCGTCGAGGAACTGCCGCCCAAGTCGCTGAAGAAGCTCGGCGAGGCTTTCGCCACCGAGCTCGCCAAGAGCCTGCGTGCGCAAGGGCTGGCCGGCGAGCATTCGGCGATCACGCCCTTCGCCTCGCCGCGCCGCCTGGCGGCGCATGTGTCCGCGGTGCTGGCGCGTGCGCCGGACCGCCAGGTCTCGATCAAGCTGATGCCGGTGGCCGTGGGCCTCGCGGCCGACGGCACGCCCACGCCCGCGCTGCTGAAGAAGCTCGCCGCCGTCGGCGCCGATGCCTCGGTGGTGCCGGGCCTGAAGCGCCAGCTGGACGGCAAGGCCGAGGCGCTGTTCCTCGAGGGCACGGCCGAGGGTGTCACGCTGGCCGATGGGCTGCAGAAGGCGCTGGTCGACGCGCTCGCCGCGCTGCCGATCCCGAAGGTGATGCAGTACCAGCTCGCCGACGGCTGGAGCAGCGTGAACTTCGTGCGCCCGGCGCATGGCCTGGTGGCGCTGCACGGTGCCGACGTGGTGCCGGTGAGCGTGCTGGGCCTCGCGGCCGGCCGCCAGACGCGCGGCCACCGCTTCGAGGCGCAGATGGACCCGGTGGTGCTGCTCGACGCCGACCACTACGCGCGTCAGCTCGAAGAGCAGGGCGGCGTGATCCCCGGCTTCGCGGCGCGCCACGGCGAGTTGCTGCGCCAGCTGAACCTGGCCGCGGCCAAGGAGGGCCTCGCACCGATCGAGGACGAGGCGCTGCTCGACGAGGTCACCGCGCTGGTCGAGCGGCCCAACGTGCTGCTGTGCCAGTTCGAACCCGAGTTCCTCGCCGTGCCGCAGGAGTGCCTCATCCTGACGATGAAGGCCAACCAGAAATATTTCCCGCTGCTCGACGCAGCGGGCAAGCTCACCAACAAGTTTCTCGTCGTCAGCAACATCCGCCCGGCCGACGCCAGCCGCGTGATCGGCGGCAACGAGCGCGTGGTGCGCCCGCGCCTGGCCGACGCCAAGTTCTTCTTCGACCAGGATCGCAAGAAGACGCTCGCCTCGCGCATCGACGGCCTGGCCAAGGTGGTCTACCACGCCAAGCTGGGCACCATGGGCGAGCGCGTCGAGCGCGTGCGCCGCATCGCCGCGCAGATCGGCCAGGCCCTCGGCGGCGCGGCGATCGCGCAGCAGGCCGAGCAGGCCGCACAACTCGCCAAGGCCGACCTGCTGACCGACATGGTCGGCGAGTTCCCCGAGCTGCAGGGCATCATGGGCGGCTACTACGCGCGCCACGACGGCTTGGCCGAAGACATCGCCTTCGCGATCGAGGATCACTACAAGCCGCGCTTCGCCGGCGACGCGCTGCCGCGCAACAGCACCGGCCTGGCGGTCGCGCTGGCCGACAAGCTGGAGACGCTGGCCGGCCTGTTCGGCATCGGCCAGGTGCCCAGCGGCGACAAGGATCCCTTCGCGCTGCGCCGCCACGCGCTGGGCCTGATCCGCATGCTGATCGAGCGCGAGCTGCCGCTGGAGCTGGCGCACCTGGTGTCGATTGCGTTTGCCGCCTTCCCGGCCACGCACGGCCAGGCGCAGGCCGAGCTCAGCTACTTCCTGCGCGAGCGCCTGGTCGGCTACCTGCGCGAGGCCGGCCACGCGGTGCAGGACGTGGAAGCGGTGATCGAGGCGCGTCCGCCGCGCTGGGCCGAGTTCCCGAAGCGGCTGGCCGCCGTGCGCGCCTTCAAGGCGCTGCCCGAATCGCAACCGCTGGCCGCGGCCAACAAGCGCGTCGGCAACATCCTCAAGAAGAGCGAAGAGAAGGTCGCGCCGCTGACCGACGCGGCGCTCTTCGTCGAGCCCGCCGAGCGCGCCCTGGCCGATGCGCTGGAAGCGGTGGCGCCGCGCTCCGAGCAGGCCTTCGCGGCCGGCGACTACACCGGTTCGCTGCAGGCGCTGGCGGCGCTGAAGACGCCGGTGGATGCCTTCTTCGACGCCGTGATGGTCAACGCCGAGGATGCGAAGCTGCGCGCCAACCGGCTCGGCCTGCTGGCGAAGCTGCACGAGGCGATGAACCGCGTGGCCGATCTCTCCAAGCTGGCGGCATCCTGACTCCATGCCGTCCGCTCACCACCACCACGCCATGAAGCTCGTCATCCTCGATCGCGACGGCACGATCAACGAGGACCGTGACGACTATGTCAAGTCGCCCGACGAATGGGTTCCGGTGCCCGGCGCGCTGGAAGCGATCGCGCGGCTCAACCACAACGGCTGGCACACCGTGGTCGCCACCAACCAGTCGGGCGTCGGCCGCGGCCTGTTCGACATGGCCTCGCTCAACGCCATGCACCTGAAGATGCACCAGATGCTCGCCGTGCACGGCGGCCGCGTCGATGCGGTGTTCTTCTGCCCGCACGTCGCCGAAGACTGCTGCGCCTGCCGCAAGCCGCTGCCGGGGCTGTTCCAGCAGATCGGCGAGCGCTTCGCCGTCGACCTGCGCGAGGTGCCGGTGGTCGGCGACACGCTGCGCGACCTGCAGGCCGGCGTGGCGGCCGGCTGCGAGCCGCACCTGGTGCGCACCGGCAAGGCCGCGCCCGAGCGCATGAACGATGCGCAGGTCGCCGAGCTGGTCGCGCAGGTGCCGCGCACGCGGGTGCATGCCAGCCTCGACGCTTTCGCCGAGTGGCTGATCGCGCGCGAGCGTGTCGCTTCGGGCAAGGGCGGCGAGGTATGAACGAGCTGCGCTCGGCGATCTACGTGCTGTGGCTTGCCGCCACCGTGGTGGTGTGGGCGCTGCTCGTGGTGCTGGTGTCGATCTTCGTGCGCGGCCACCGGCTCTACTGGTTCACCATGGTCTGGCTGCGCATGGCGATCTGGGGCGCGCGCGTGATCTGCGGCGTGAGGCACCGCATCCAGGGCTGGGAGAACCTGCCCGACAGCAAGATCATCCTCTGCCCGAAGCACCAGTCGACCTGGGAGACCTTCGCTTTCCCGACGCTGATGCCGCACCCGCTGTGCTACGTGTTCAAGCGCGAGCTGCTGCTGATCCCGTTCTTCGGCTGGGCGATCGGCCGGCTCGACATGATCCACATCGACCGCAGCCGGCGCACCGAGGCCTGGGCCAAGGTGGCCTCGCAGGGGCAGCGCTTCATGGCGCAGGGCAACTGGGTGATCATGTTCCCCGAAGGCACGCGCACGCCGCGCGGCAGCCAGGGGCCGTACAAGGCCGGCGCCACGCGGCTGGCCATCGCCACCGACACGCCGGTGGTGCCCATCGCCGTCACCTCGGCGCGCTGCTGGCCGCGCCGCAGCTTCGTGCTGCGCCCGGGCGTGATCGACATTTCCATCGGCCGGCCGATCGCGCCCGCCGGCCGCGAGCCCGACGAGATGATGCGCGAGGTGGAGCGCTGGATCGAAGCCGAGATGCGCCGCCTCGACCCCGAGGCCTACATCGCGGCGGCGCCCGCCGCCCAGCCCACGTAAACTTCGCGCCCATGCCGCGCCGCGCCGCATCCGCCCACGCCCAGCAGCTCTCGCTGTTCGACGTGGCGGTGCCGGCGGACGCGCCGGCCGACATCCCGAGCTTGCCCCGCTCCGCCGCGCCCGTCGCCGCGCCGCCCGCTGCGGCGCCTGCTGCACCCTCGGCAAGCTTCCGCCACCCGCAGGCCGACCGCGAGATCCACCTGCGCGAGCACCTGGTGGCCTATGCGCTCAAGCGCGTGCGCCGGCGCAGCATCGGCTTCATCGTCGGCGCCGAGGGCTTGTCGGTGAACGCGCCGCGCTGGGTCGGCCTGGGCGACATCGAGGCCGCGCTGCGCGAGAAGGCCGACTGGATCCTGCGCAAGCTGCGCGAGCAGCAGGAGCGCGCGCAGCGCCAGCTGCAGGCGCGCATCGACTGGCGCGACGGCGCGGCCGTGCCCTTCCTCGGCGAGACGGTGCTGGTGGTGCTCGACCCGCGAGCCACCGGCGCGGTGCTCAACAGCGACGCGCAGGCGCTGCCCGGCGTGCCGCGGCTGACGCTGCACGTGGGCCTGCCGCACACCGCGCTGCCCGAGCAGATCCGCGATGCGGTGCAGAGCTGGCTGCAGCGCCAGGCGCGGCGCATCTTCCAGGAGCGCGTCGAGCACTTCGCCGAACGGCTCGGTGTGCGCTGCACGCGCCTCGCGCTCTCGTCGGCGCAGACGCGCTGGGGCAGCGCCAGCGCCGACGGTTCGGTGCGCCTCAACTGGCGCCTGGTGCACTTCGCGCTGCCGACCATCGACTACGTCGTCACCCACGAACTCGCCCACCTGCGCGAGATGAACCACAGCCCGCGCTTCTGGGACGTGGTGCGCTCGGTGCTGCCCGACTACGAGCGCATGCGCGGGCAGTTGAAGGACGACGTGCTGCCGGCCTTCGAGTGAAGCCGACTCCGCCGCCGCCGGCTTGAACCCGGACGCGGCAGCGCCATCTAAGCGCTTCGCGGGCGGCGTTCGCCCGAAGGAGCGATGGCGATGATGGATGCGGTGACGCTCGTGTCGGCCAACCCGGCGTGGTGGCTGCTCGCGATCTCGCTGATGGTGGCGGGCGTGGCCGGGGCGATCCTGCCGGTGCTGCCCGGCACGCTGCTGGTGCTGGCCGGCGTCTTCGTCGGCGCGTGGATCGACGGCTTCACGCGCGTCTCGGGCTGGACGGTCGGCTTCATCGCCGTGCTGGCCCTGCTCGCCTGGGCCACCGACTACCTGGCCGCGCTGCTCGGCGCGAAGAAGGCCGGCGCCAGCCCCGCGGCGGTGGCCGGCGCGGCCATCGGCACGCTGCTGGGCATCTTCACCGGCTTCGTCGGCCTGCTCTTCATGCCCCTGCTCGGCGCGATGGCCGGCGAGTACTGGCACCAGGCGCGCCGCAACGGCGGCTTCGTGCATCCCGGCGAGCATGTGCTGGCGAGCCGGCAGGCGGCGCGCGTCGGCGTCGCCACCTGGCTGGGCCAGTTGATCGGCACCGTCGTGAAGGTGGTGCTCGTCTTCCTGATGATCGGCGTGTTCGCCGTTGCCTACTGGGTCTGAGCGAGCGTGAAGCGGTAGACGCCGTCGGCGCCGAGTTCGCGCTTCAACTGGCCGCGCTGCCACAGCGCGTTGAGGTGGGCGATGGATTCGCCCATCGCGAAGGTGGTCTGGTGCAGGTCGAGCGGGCGGTGGAACAGCACCGGCAGCAGCGAGGCCGCGGTCTGCGGTTCGCGCGCGCAGGCTTCGAGCACGGCGTCGAAGCGCTCGTCGTGGTGGGCGATCAGCTGCTCGATGCGCGCGTGCAGGCCGCGGAAGGGCTTGCCGTGCGAGGGCAGCACCAGCGTGTCGGCGGGCAGCTCGCGCATGCGCGCGATCGAGGCCAGGTACAGCGGCAGCGGGTTGCCCTCGGGCTCGAGGTCGATCACGCTGACGTTGGTGGAGATGCGCGGCAGCACCATGTCGCCGCTGATCAGCACGCGCAGCGCGCGGCAATGCAGCGAGATGTGCTCGGGCGCATGGCCGTGGCCGGCGTGGCAGGTCCAGTCGTGCGCGCCGATGCGCAGCACGTCGCCCTCCATCAGGCGGCGAAAGCGCGCCGGCACCTGCGGCACCATGCTCGCGTAGTAGTTGCTGCGCCGGCGCACCTTCTCCACCGCCTCGGGGTCGGTGAGGCCATGGCTGGCCATGAAGGCGGCCGCGCTCTCGCCGCCGAAGCCGGTGGTCGACTGGCTGGCCAGACGCGCGGCGTTGAAGTCGGTGGCGCTGATCCACAGCCGCGCGCCCCAGCGCTCGGTGAGCCAGTGCGCCAGGCCGATGTGGTCGGGGTGCATGTGCGTGACGATCACGCGCAGCACCGGCAGGCCCTGCAGCTCGCGCTCGAACACCTGTTCCCAGGCGGCGCGCGTGGCGTCGTTGGTGATGCCGCAGTCGACGATGGCCCAGCCCTCGCGGCCGCTTTCGGGGTCGCGGTCGCGCAGCAGCCAGAGGTTGATGTGGTCGAGCGCGAAGGGCAGCGGCATGCGCAGCCAGCGCACGCCGGGCGCGAGCTCGAGCGTGCTGCCGAGCGGCGGCAGCTGCTCGGCCAGGGGGTAGTGGAGCTGGGATTCGTCGGGCTTCATGGGCGGCTTCGCTACACTTGACGTAAACGTCAATCGAGCCAGTCTAAGCCCTCATGCCCGTCTCCGCTGTCGCCCAAGCGTCGCCCGCCGGCGTGGGCACGACCTACACCATCGGCGAGCTGGCGCGCGAGTTCGACCTCACCACGCGCGCCATCCGCTTCTACGAGGACTGCGGGCTGATCACGCCGCAGCGCAGCGGGCGCAACCGCGTCTACACCGGGCGCGACCGCACGCGCCTCAAGCTGACGCTGCGCGGCAAGCGCCTCGGGCTGACGCTCGCCGAGGTGAAGGAACTCGTCGACATGTACGAGTCGCCGCGCGACACGCTGCCGCAGCTGAAGAAGTTTCTCGTCGTGCTGGGTGCGCACCGCGCGCAGCTCGAGCAGCAGATGGCCGACCTGCAGGCCACGCTGGAGGAGGTGCGCGCGCACGAGAAGGAGGCGAGGCGGCTGCTGGCGGAGGGGGAGCGGCGGCGCTGAGCTTCTTGCTCTTGCATCGAATGGCGCGGCAAAGGGCCGTGCGGGCCGCCCGCGGCGCTTCGATGAAGCGGCCGGCTGCGCCGGCTCCCCTGCGGTGCTCGGCCTCGCGGCCCGCCGCCTAACTCGCTGCACTCACTGACGTTCGTTTCGCTCAAACACGAGGCGGCAAGTCAGATCACGATGCGCGCTGAAGCGCGCGGGCCGCGAGCCCTGTGCTCCTCGGCGCTTCATAGGCGCGCCGCGAGCGGCCCGCACGGCCCTTTGCTGAACCAGTGGTGGCATGCCACCTGTACGCGGACCATCAGCGGTTCAGCGCGGCAGGCGTGGCCCCGCGGGGGCGATTTGGGCGTCGCCGAGCAGCGCAGCGGCGGGGTCGGCGCGCGTACTCGCGCGCTTCGTCATCCAACTCGGCGCCGGTGATTGAGCGTAGTGAGCGCAGCGAACGAAGCGAGTTCGGCGCCGCGACCCCGCCGTGAGCAGCGCAGGGGAGCCGGCGCAGCCGGCCGACTCCGTATGAGGTTCTATGGCTGTCGTCAAGCGGCCGACTGCAATCGTGTTGGATCGAACGGCTTGCCGCTCTTCCAAACGGCCCAGACGATACGCAAGAGCTTGCGA
>JAGOAS010000025.1 GCA_017983795.1 Piscinibacter sp. | reverse complement strand
CTTCTTCAGCCTCTCGGCCAACCGCTCCACGGTGGCCTTGTCGCCCACGATCAGACTCTTCATCCACGACTCCTTGAAGTCCGTGGATCGATACTATATCTAATCTATTGAACGCGACTTGGTATGACTCGCGGCTGGCACAAAGCTCCGAGCGGCGCGGCAGGCGCGGCCCCGCGGTGGCTCATACGGAGTCGGCCGGCTGCGCCGGCTCCCCTGCGGTACTCGCTCCGGAGGGCGCGTCGCCGAACTCGCTTCGTTCGCTGCGCTCTCTGCGCTCAAACACCGGCGACGAGTCAGTTCACGAAGCGCGCGTGACCGCGCGCCGCCCTCCTGCGCTGCGTTCCTCGGCGACTCCCAAATCGCCCCCACGGGGCCGCGCCTGCCGCGCTGAACCACTGGTGGCCCGTGGACACGTGGGATGCCACCGCCGGTTCAGCAAAGGGCCGTGCGGGCCGGCTGCGGCGCGCCTATGAAGCGGCGAGGAGCACAAGGGCTTGCGGCCCGCGCGCGTACTCGCGCGCTTCGTCTTCATGCTCGCCGCGGGTGTCTGAACGGAGCGAGCGCAGCTCGCGAAGTGAGTTCCGCGGCGGGGCCGCGAGACCGAGCACCGCAGCGGAGTCGGCGCAGCCGACCGCTTCATCGAAGCGCCGCGGGCGGCCCGCACGGCCCTTTGCCGCTCAGACCGGCGCAGGCAACCCAAAAGAAGCCGACCGATAGAATCCCGCGCCCATGAGCCTCGCCGACCGCCTTGCCGTCCTGCCGCAGTACCTGCTGCCCAAGCAGTTGCTGACCTCGTTCGCCGGCGCAGCGGCGCGCCATGCGGCGGGCGATCTGACCACGGCCGCGATCCGGCGCTTCGTCGCGCGCTACGGCGTCGACATGGCCGAGGCCGCGAACCCGGACATCGCGAGCTACCCGACCTTCAACGAGTTCTTCACGCGCGCGCTCAAGCCCGGCGCACGCCCCTTCGCCGATGCGCCCTGGCTGTGCCCGGTGGACGGCGCGATCAGCCAGTTCGGCGCGATCGAGCGTGACCAGGTGCTGCAGGCCAAGGGCCACGGCTACTCGACCACCGCGCTGGTCGGCGGCGATGCGGCGCTGGCCGCGCGCTTCGAGAACGGCCAGTTCGCCACGCTCTACCTGAGCCCGCGCGACTACCACCGTATCCACATGCCCTGCGCCGGCCGGCTCGTGCGCATGATCCACGTGCCGGGCCCGCTCTTCTCCGTCAACCCGACCACGGCGCGCGGCGTGCCGGGGCTGTTCGCGCGCAACGAGCGCGTGGTCTGCGTGTTCGAGTCGGAGCGCGGCCCCTTCGTGCTGACCCTGGTGGGCGCCACCATCGTCGGCAGCATGGCCACCGTGTGGCACGGCGTGGTCAACCCGCCGCGGCCGGGCACGCTGCGTGAATGGAGTTATCCCGAGCGTGGCGAAGGCGCGGTGCAACTCGCGCGCGGCGCCGAGATGGGCCGCTTCCTGCTCGGCTCCACCGTGGTGCTGCTGTTCCCGAAGAATACGCTGCGCTTCAACCCCGAGTGGGCGCCGGGCCGCGCCATCCGCATGGGCGAGGCGATGGGGCTGGCGCCGGCCTGAGACGGCTCAGCCGCGCAGGCCGAGCAGTTGCCGCGCTTCCGCCGGGCTCGCGACGTCACGGCCGGCGCGGCGCGCGCACTCGGCCAGCGCTGCGATCAGCGCGCCGTTGCCCGCCGCACGCTCGCCACCCGGCAGGTAGAACGTGTCTTCCAGGCCGGTGCGCAGCATGCCGCCGAGTTCGGCGGTGCGCTGGTGCACCGGCCAGACCTCGGCGCGGCCGATCAGCGTGCTCTGCCAGACGCTGCCGGGCTTCAGCCAGCGCGGCAGCAGCGCCAGCAGATCGGCGTCGCAAGGCATGCCCGAGGCCACGCCCATCACGAAGTTGAGTTCGGGCCGGCCCATCGCCGGCGTCAGCATGCCGGCCTCGACATACATGCCCACCGAACGCACGATGCCCACGTCGAAGCACTCGAACTCCGGGTGCGTGCCGCACTCGGCCATCACGGCCAGGAACTGCTGCACCTTGGACACCGGGTTGTCGAACACCATCGGCGGCCAGGCCCATTGGCCATCGGCCTTGAGCTTGAGGTAGTTGAGGCTGCCGGCATTGCAGGCCGCGATCTCCGGCTTCACGCGGCGGATGCAGGCCGCGGGGCCGCCGATGTCGGGGCCGATCACGCCGGTGGTGAGGTTGATGATCACGCCCGGGCACGCGGCGCGGATCGCATTCACCACCGCCTCGGCCACGTCCGGATCCCAGCTCGGCAAGTGGCCGTGGCCCGGCTCCTGGGCGCGCAGGTGCACGTGCATGACGGACGCGCCGGCGTTGAACGCATCACGCGCCTCGGCCGCCATCTGCGCCGGCGTCACCGGCACGGGATGCTGCTTCGGATCCGTGAGCACGCCGGTGAGCGCGCAGGTGAGGATGGCCTTGTCCATGCTCAGACGATCTCCAGTTCGACGAGCAGGCTCTGCGCCGCGACCTGAGCGCCTTCGCCCACCGTCACGCGCAGCACGCGGCCGGCCGCCGCCGCCGTGACCCACATCTCCATCTTCATCGCCTCGATGCAGGCGAGCGGCTGGCCGGCCGCGACGGCATCGCCCTCCTTCACCGCCAGCTTCGCCACCACGCCCGCCACCGGCGCGAGCGCGCGGCGCGGGTCGCGTGCATCGGCGCTGCGCGGCAGCGGCGAGGGCTCGCTGAAGACGAAGGCGTGCCCTTCGTGCGCGAGGTGCAATGCGTCGGCTTGCCAGCGTGCGATGCGCAATAGCTGCACGCCTTGCCAGTCGTAGCGCAGCGAATCGGGCGCGGCATCGAGCAGGCGCAGCGAATGGGTCGTGCCGGTGAGCGTGACCTGCACGCGCCCCGCCTCGCCGGCACGCACGCGCAGCGCCTCGCTGCGCTCGCCGCAGGCCAGCGTGAGGCCATAGGCCGCCACGCTGTCGGGCCGCCACGGTGCACCCTCGCGCAGCGCGAAAGCGGCCGCCGCGAGGCACCAGTCTTCCTCGCCCGGCTCGGGCGCGGCGTAGAGCGCGTCGCCGCGCGCCTGCGCTTCATCGAGCCAGGCGGTGGTCGTCTCGCCGCGGCGGAAGGTCGGGTGATCGAGCAGATCACGCAGGAAGCGCGCGTTGTTGCGCAGGCCCAGCAGCGGCGTGGCGGCCAGCGCGGCACGCAGGCGGCGGATCGCGTCGTCGCGGTCGCGGCCGTGCGCGATCAGCTTGGCCACCATCGCATCGTAGAAAGGGCTCACCACGCTGCCTTCGGTGATGCCGTGATCGATGCGGAGGCCGGGCTGCAGCGCCGCCTCGGGTCGCCAGTGCAGCACCGTGCCGGTCTGCGGCGCGAAGCCCTGGTAGGGGTCTTCGGCGTAGAGCCGAACCTCGATCGCGTGGCCGCGCATCGCCACCTGCTCCTGCGTCAGCGGCAGCGGCTCGCCGGCGGCGATGCGCAACTGCCATTCCACCAGGTCGAGCCCGGTGACGCACTCGGTGACCGGATGCTCCACCTGCAGCCGCGTATTCATCTCGAGGAAGAAGTGCCGCCCGCTCTGGTCGACGATGAACTCCACCGTGCCGGCACCCACGTAGCCCACCGCGCGTGCCGCGGCCACCGCGTCGCGGCCCATGGCCTCGCGCAGCGCCGGCGAGACCACCGGCGAGGGCGACTCCTCGATCACCTTCTGGCGCCGCCGTTGCGCGCTGCAGTCGCGTTCGCCGAGGTGGATGACGTGGCCCTGCACATCGGCGAAGACCTGGATCTCGATGTGCCGGCCATGCTCGATCAGGCGCTCGAGCATCAGCGCATCGTCGCGGAAGGCGCTGCGCGCTTCGCGGCGTGCGCCGGCGAGCGCTTCGTCGAGTTCGGCTTCGGCGCGCACCAGGCGCATGCCACGCCCGCCACCGCCGGCCACCGCTTTCACCAGCAGCGGGAAGCCGAGCTTCAGGGCCTCGGTGCGCAGCGTGGCCTCGTCCTGCGCGTCGCCGAGATACCCCGGCGCGCAGGGCACGCCGGCATCGTGCATGCGCCGCTTGGCCTGCGCCTTGTCGCCCATCGCACGCATCGCCTCGGGCGGCGGGCCGATGAACACCAGCCCCGCATCCAGGCAGGCCTGCGCGAAAGTGGCGTTCTCGCTGAGAAAACCGTAGCCGGGGTGGATGGCATCGGCGCCGCTGCGCCGGGCCGCTTCGACGATCGCCACCGCATTGAGGTAGGACTCGGCCGCCGGCGAAGCGCCGATGTGCACGGCCGCATCGGCCTGGCGCACGTGCAGCGCGTCCGCGTCGGCATCGCTGAATACCGCCACCGTGCGATAGCCCAGCGCGCGCGCCGTGCGGATCACGCGGCAGGCGATCTCGCCGCGGTTGGCGATGAGGATCGTGCCGAAGCTCACTGCGGCATCCAGTTCGCCTTGCGTTTGGCGAGGAAAGCCGTCTGCCCCTCGGTGCCCTCGGCCGACAGCGCGGCGCGCGAGAACACCTCGGCCGCCTCCTGCACCAGCGAGGCCGGGCTGTGCAGCCGCGCCTTGGCGATCAGCGCCTTGGTGGCGGCCACCGCCTGCGGCGCGTTCTGCAGGATCTCGTGCAGCGTGCGCGCCAGCGCCGCGTCGAGCTCCGCATCGGGGTGCAGTTCGTGCACGAGGCCGATCTCGAGTGCGCGCTGCGCGGCGATGCGGCCGCCGGTAACAGCCAGCCGCCGCGCCTGCGAATGGCCGAGCCGCTCGACGAGATAGGGCGCGATCTGCGCCGGCACCACGCCGAGCGAGGTCTCGGGCAGGCGGAAGACCGCGCTCTTGCCCGCCAGCGTGACGTCGGCCGCGCAGGCCAGGCCGAAGCCGCCGCCCATCGCCGTGCCTTCCACCACCGCCACCACGGCGCGGCCGCTGCGGCCGAAGTCGGCGCACAGCTCGCCGAACTGCGCGTTCAGCTCGGCGATCGCATTCGGGTTGGCCGCGAGCTTCATGCGCGCCGTGGCCATCTCGGAGAGGTCGGCGCCGGCGCTGAAATGCCCGCCCGCGCCGCGCAGCACGATCACGCGCACGCCCTCGTCACGTTCGGCGGCCGCCAGCGCTTCGCGCAGCGCCAGCACAAGGGCCACGTTGAGCGCGTTGCGTGCCTGCGGGCGGTTCAGTGTCAGGTGCAGCACCGCGCCGTCGCGGCGCTGGAGAACGGGGCTCTCGTTCACTTCACCGCCTTGGGCAAGGTGCCTTCGAGCTTGCAGATGATCCCGAGCATCACCTCGTCGGCGCCGCCGCCGATCGACACCAGCCGGCTGTCGCGGTAGGCCTGCGAGATCGGGTTGTCCCAGGTGAAGCCCATGCCGCCCCAGTACTGCAGGCAGGAGTCGGCCACCTCGCGCGAGAGCCGCCCGCACTTGAGCTTGGCCATGGAGGCGAGCTTGGTGACGTCCTTGCCACCCACGTACATCTCCACCGCGCGGTAGGTCAGTGCGCGCAGCGCCTCCACCTCGGTGCGCAGTTCGGCGAGCCGATAGTGCACCACCTGGTTGTCGAGGATGCTCTTGCCGAAGGCCTGGCGCTGCCGCGTGTATTCGATGGTCTGGTCGATCAGCCGGTCCAGGCTGCGCAGCGAGCTGGCCGCGCCCCACAGCCGCTCCTCCTGGAACTGCAGCATCTGGAAGGTGAAGCCCATGCCCTCCTGGCCGATCAGGTTGCGCTGTGGCACGCGCACCTTGTCGAAGAAGAGCTGCGCCGTGTCCGACGCGTCCATGCCGATCTTGCGGATCTTCTGCTTGGTGATGCCCTTGGCATCCATGGGCACGATGATCAGGCTCTTGTTGCGGTGCGGCCCGCCCTGCTCCGAGGTATTGGCGAGCAGGCAGCACCAGTCGGCCTTGAGGCCGTTGGTGATCCACATCTTCGAGCCGTCGATGACGTAGTCGCCGCCGTCCTTGCGCGCGCTGGTCTTCACTGCCGCGACGTCGGAGCCGCCGCCGGCCTCGCTGACGCCCAGGCAGGCCACATAGTCGCCGGCGATGGTGGGGGCGAGAAACTCGCGCTTGAGCTCGTCGCTGCCGAAGCGCGCCAGCGCCGGCGTGGCCATGTCGGTCTGCACGCCGATCGCCATGGGCACGCCGCCGCAGTTGGCCTCGCCCAGCGCCTCGGCCATCACCATCGAGTAGCTGAAGTCCAGGCCCATGCCGCCGTATTCGGTCGGGTACTTGATGCCCAGCAGGCCCAGGTCGCCGAGCTTCTTGAACAGCGCGTGGCTGGGAAATTCCTGCGCCGCCTCCCACTCGGCCACGTGCGGGTTGATCTCCTTGGCGACGAACTTGCGCACCGTGTCGGCGATCTGCTCGTGTTCGGGGGTGAACTTCATGACCAGGCCTTTCTAGAAACGGGCAACGCCGAAGCTGTTGGGACGAAGTCGGCGCGCGTCGGCTTCGGCGGCGAGATCCAGGCACAGGCCGAGCACGCGGCGCGTGTCGCGCGGGTCGATGATGCCGTCGTCCCACAGGCGCGCGGTGCCGAACAGCGCGGTCGATTCCTTGTCGAGCCGCAGCCGGAGCGCATCGCTCATCGCCGCCAGCGCTTCTTCGTTGACGCTCTGGCCGGCGCGTTCGAGCTTGCCGCGGTTGACGATGTCCATCACCTTGGCGGCCTGCGCGCCGCCCATCACCGCGGTGCGCGCCGAGGGCCAGGCGAAGATGAAGCGCGGGTCGAAGCCGCGCCCGCACATGCCGTAGTTGCCGGCGCCGTAGCTGCCGCCGAGCACGATGGTGAACTTGGGGCAGCGCGCATTGGCCACCGCCTGGATCATCTTCGAGCCGTGCTTGATGGCGCCCCCACGTTCGGCTGCGGACCCGACCATGTACCCGGTGGTGTTCTGCAGGAAGACCAGCGCCGCGCCGCTCTGGTCGGCCAACTGCATGAACTGCGCGGCCTTGGTCGAGCCCTCGGGCTGGATCGGCCCGTTGTTGCCGATCACGGCCACCGCATGGCCGTGGATGCGCGCGTGGCCGCACACCGTTTCGCTGCCGTAGCCGGGCTTGAATTCGAGGAAGTCGCTGGCGTCGACCAGGCGCGCGATCACCTCGCGCACGTCGTAGGGCTCGCGTTCGTCGGCGGGCACGATGCCCATCAACTCCTCGCGCTCGAAGCGCGGTTCCTCGAAACGACGCGGCGATGCCACCGCATCCCAGGGCAGCTTGTCCATCAGCTCGCGAGCCAGCGCGATGGCATGCGCGTCGTTCTCGCCCAGGTATTCGCCCAGGCCGGTGACCTCGGCGTGCGTGACGGCACCGCCGAGTTCCTCGTCGGTGGCGTCCTCGCCGATCGCAGCCTTCACCAGCGGCGGGCCGGCGAGGTAGATGCTGCTGCGGCCGCGCACCAGCACCACGTAGTCCGACAGCCCCGGCAGGTAGGCGCCGCCGGCGGTGGACGAGCCGTGCACCACCGCGATCTGCGGAATGCCGGCCGCCGACAGGCGCGCCTGGTTGGCGAAGCTGCGCCCGCCGTCGACGAAGATCTCCGCCTGGTACATCAGGTTGGCGCCGCCCGACTCCACCAGCGAGATCAGCGGCAGCTTGTTCTCGCGCGCGATCTCCTGCGCGCGCAGCGCCTTCTTCAGCCCCATGGGCGGCACGGTGCCGCCCTTGACGCCGCTGTCGCTGGCCGAGATCAGCACGCGCTTGCCCGCCACCGTGCCGATGCCGACGATGCTGCCGCCGCCCAGCACGGCCTTCTTGCCGTCGTCGTCGTGCATGCCGAGCCCGGCAAGGCGGCTCAGCTCGAGGAAGCCCGAGCCGCGATCGAGCAGCCGGGCGATGCGCTCGCGCGGCAGCAGCTGGCCGCGCTGCTCGAAGCGCTCGCGTTTCGATTCGCTCTCGGCGATCACCAGGCCTTCGAGGCGCTGCACTTCGGCCAGGCGCTCGGCCATGCGCTGCGCGTTGGCCGCGAAGGCAACGCCGGCCGTATCGAGGCGGGAATCGAGCACCGGCATCAGGCGCTGCCTTTCAGCACCTCGGGCAGCACGGCGCGGTGGAAGCCCTCGAAGGGCTTCGACTTCTCGTGGTCGAGCGCGGGGAACAGCGGGCTGCCCAGCGGCGCGCCACCGTCGATGGCGAGCGTGACGCCGGTGATGAAGGCCGCGCCGGGGCTGAGCAGGAAGCAGATCGCCGCGCTCACCTCAGCCTCCACGCCCATGCGGCGCAGCGGCACATGCTGCTTGAGCTTCGGAATGATCGTGCGCGTCATGCCGCCGTAGTGGTCCATGCCGCTGGAGGCGATCCAGCCCGGCGCCACGGCGTTGACGCGCACACCGGCATGCGCCCATTCGAAGGCCGCCGTCATGGTCAGGTTGGACATGCCGGCGCGCGCCGCGCCGCTGTGGCCCATGCCGGGCATGCCGTTGCGGAAGTCGGCCGTCATGTTGACGATCGCGCCGCCGTGCTGCTGCATGGATTGCAGGAACACCTCGCGCATCATCAGGAAGCCGCCGGTGAGGTTGTTGGCCACCACCGCCTCGAAGCCGCGTTTGCTGATCGCCATCAGCGGCGCCGGGAACTGGCCGCCGGCGTTGTTGACGAGGCCATGGATCGCGCCGTGCCCGGCGACGACCTCGGCGATGTTGGCCTTCACTGCCTCCTCGTCGCGGATGTCGAAGGCGCGGGTGATCGCGCGGCCGCCGTCTTCGGCGATCTCGGCGGCGACGCGCTCCAGCTTCTCCGCCGTGCGGCCGCTGAGCACCACCGTGGCACCCAGCGAGGCCAGCTCGTGCGCGACGCAGCGGCCGATGCCGCTGCCGCCGCCCGTCACCCAATGCAGCTGCCCGGCGAACAGGCCGGGACGCAGCACGCTGGCGTAGCGCGAGGGGGCTTCCATGGCGGCGCAGATTACGTTAACGTCATCTCCATTGCGTATAGGTGATTCCACGGAGCACACCCATGACCCTAGACGACTGCACCACCGCCATCCGCGCGAAAGTCGGCGACGACAGCGGCCTCGGCGCCACGCTGCGCTTCGACTGCGGCGAGGCCGGCAGCATCTACGTCGACGGCAAGGCGCAGCCGAACACGGTGGACAACCGCGCGGCCGACGCCGACTGCACCGTCGGCATCACGCTCGACAACCTCGCCGCCATGCTGCGCGGCGAGCTCGAACCCGCCACCGGCTTCATGACCGGCAAGCTCAAGGTGGCCGGCGACATGAGCGTGGCACTGCGCATGCAACGCGTGGTCTGAGCGTGACGAGCCGCGACAACGCCCGCGCCTTCGTCGCCTCGCACCGCGACGAAGGCAGCGCCGAGCTGTTCGGCATCGCCGAGCTGTGCCGCGAGTTCGGCGTGACGCTGCGCGCGCTGCGCTTCTACGAAGACAAGGGCCTGCTCGCGCCGCGGCGCGTCAACGGCACGCGCGTCTACACGCGGCGCGACCGGGCGCGGCTGGCGCTGATCCTGCGCGCCAAGGCAATCGGCTCCTCGCTGGCCGAGATCAAGCACTACCTCGATCTCTACGGCGACCACGGCGAGGGCCGCGCCCAGCAGCTCAACTTCGTCATCACGCGCACCGACGCGGCCATCGCCGAGCTGGAAGCGCGCCGCGCGCACATCGACGCGACGCTGGCCGAGCTGCGCCTGATCAACCAGACCTGCCGCGCCCAGCTCGAGGCGCGCAAGCGCGGCGCAAAGTCAGCCGCGTAAGGAGCCCGCATGCCCATCGCCAACTTCCCCTCGGCCTGGATGGACGAGGAACACCGCGCGCTCGAAGACGCGGCGCGGCGCTTCTTCGGCGAACGCTGGGTGCCGCAGGCGGCGGCATGGCGCGCCGCCGGCCGGCTGCCGCACGAGGCCTGGCGCGAGGCCGGCGCGCAAGGCCTCTTGTGCGCCGCGATGCCCGAGGCCTACGGCGGTGGCGGGGGCAGCTTCGCGCACGACGCGGTGATCCTGATGGAAGCGGCGCGCGCCAACCTGAGCGGCTTCGGCGGCGGGCTGCATTCGGGCATCGTCGCGCCCTATCTGCTGCACTACGGCAGCGAGGAACAGAAGCAGCGCTGGCTGCCGAAGATGGCCACGGGCGAGCTGATCGGCGCGATCGCAATGACCGAGCCCGGCACCGGCTCCGACCTGCAGGCGATCCGCACGACCGCAAGACGCGCAACCGGTGCGCAAGGCGACCACTACGTTCTCAACGGCCAGAAGACCTTCATCACCAACGGCGGCAACGCCAACCTGATCATCGTCGCCTGCCGCACCGGCGGCGAAGGCTCGAAGGGCATGTCGCTCGTCGTCGTCGAGACAGAGAACGCACAAGGCTTCCGCCGCGGCCGCCTGCTCGACAAGATCGGCATGAAGGCGCAGGACACCGCCGAGCTGTTCTTCGACGACCTGCGCGTGCCGGCGCACAACCTGCTCGGCGCCGCCGAAGGCCAGGGCTTCGTGCAGCTGATGCAGCAGCTGCCGCAGGAGCGTCTGATCGTCGCGCTCGGGGGCATCGCCGCGATGGAGCGTGCGCTCGCCGAGACGCTGGCCTACGTGAAGGAGCGCAAGGCTTTCGGCAAGGCGATCTGGGAGTTCCAGAACACCCGCTTCAAGCTCGCCGAGGTGCAGGCCACGGTGCTGGCGGCGCGCGCGATGGTGGATGCGGCGATGGTCGCTCACCTGCGCGGCGAACTCGGCGTGGAACGCGCGGCGCTGCTCAAATACTGGGTCACCGAGCAGCAGGGCAAGGTGATGGACGAATGCCTGCAGCTCTTCGGCGGCTACGGCTACATGAGCGAATACCCGATCGCCGAGCTCTACACCGATGCGCGCGTGCAGCGCATCTACGGCGGCACCAACGAGATCATGAAGGAGCTGGCGGCGCGCTTCATGTGAAGCGCGGCCGGCGCCGGCTCAAGCCAGGCGCGCCAGCAGCTTGTTCAGCTCGCCTTGGACGAGGGCCGGATAACCGGCGCTGCCCCAGCGCGCATCGTCGACGAGCGCCTGCAGGCTGCCACGCACACGCGCCGTGTCGCGCCACTCGCCGGCCAGGCGGTTGGCCACGTGCGGGTACTTCTCGCACAAGGCCTTGGGCCGCGCCTCCATCGGGAAGGAGATCAGCCAGTCGATCGTCGTGCCGGCGAGCATGCGCTCGGCGGCGGCCGGCTTGTGAAGCTTCTCACGCCCGAAATTGATCGAGAGCGGATCGCGGTCGATCTTGTCGTCCACCGGCGCGGCGGGCGCCGAGGCGGCGGGAATCGAGACCGGCTCGAAGTCGATCGAGCCGGAGGGACGGAAGTCGAGGGTGTTGGCGTTCGCGTTCGACATGGCTCCCGAGTCTAGGAGCGCAGCGCTCGCACGTGTGCGCACCCACGCTGCGCGAGCGTGCGGCGTGTCACGCACGCCGGCGAATCGTCGAGCCGACGCGAGCTCAGAACGCCGCCGCCAGCCCGTCGCGGCGCGGGTCGCTGGCCGCCACGTAGCCCTGCACCGCCGGGTCGCCGAGGCGCCAGATGAACTGGCCGGCGCCGAAATCCTGGTAGCTGTCCTGGAACGACTCCACCTGGTGGCCGAGCGCACGCAGGCCCTCGCGCGTGGCGGCCGGCATGGTGGCCTCGACGTTGATCGACAGGCCCTGGTTGAAGCGCCAGCGCGGCGCGTCGCAGGCGGCTTGCGGCTCCTGGCGGAAATCGAGCATGCGCACCAGGGTCTGCAGATGGCCCTGCGGCTGCATGTTGCCGCCCATCACGCCGAAGCTCATCTGCGGTTTCCCATCCTTGGTGAGGAAGGCCGGGATGATGGTGTGGAAGGGCCGCTTGCCCGGCGCCACGACGTTGGGGCTGGCCGCGCGCAGGCTGAAGCCATGGCCGCGGTTCTGCAGCGAGACGCCGTAGCCCGGCACCACCACGCCCGAGCCGAAGCCCATGTAGTTGCTCTGGATGAAGCTGACCATCAAACCGCGCTCGTCGGCGGCGGTGAGGTAGATGGTGCCGCCCTTGACCGGGTTGCCGGCGCCGAAGTCCTGCGCGCGCCGGCGGTCGATCAGCTTCGCGCGCTGGAACAGGTACTCGTCGTCGAGCATCTGCGCGGGCGTGACCTCCATCGAGCGCGCGTCCGAGACGTAGCGGTAGGTGTCGGCGAAGGCCAGCTTCATCGCCTCGATCTGTAGGTGCTGGGCCTCGACGCCGTCGGCCTTCATGCCGGCGAGATCGAAGTGCGAGAGGATGCCTAAAGCGATCAGCGCGGCGATGCCCTGCCCGTTCGGCGGGATCTCGTGCAGGCGGTGGCCGGCGTAGTCGCGGCCGATGGGCTCCACCCACTCGGGCCGGAAGGCCGCGAGATCGGCCGCCGTCATCGCGCCGCCGTGGGCCTTCGCATGCGCTGCGATGGCCTGCCCCACCTCGCCGCGGTAGAAGGCCTCGCCGTGGCTCTCGGCGATCAGCCGCAGCGTGCGCGCCGCCGCCGGGAAGCGGAACAGCTCGCCCACCTCGGGCGCGCGGCCGTTCGGCAGGAAGGCCTCGGCGAAGCCGGGCTGATCGGTCAGCTCGGGCAGCGCCGCGGCCATCGCCCACTTCTGCCGCACGACCCAGGGCACGGCATAGCCGCGCTCGGCGATCTCGATGGCGGGTTCGAGCAGGTCGGCGAAGGGCAGCGTGCCGAAGCGCTCCGACAGCGCCACCCAGGCCGACACCGCGCCCGGCACGGTGACGCTGTCCCAGCCGCGCTTGGGCGGCACGCGCGCAT
Source organism: Piscinibacter sp. (assembly GCA_017983795.1). Classification (GTDB taxonomy): domain Bacteria; phylum Pseudomonadota; class Gammaproteobacteria; order Burkholderiales; family Burkholderiaceae_C; genus Piscinibacter. Next base: position 46,388 of record JAGOAS010000025.1, on the reverse strand, counting down.
CGTCTCCGCACTTGGCGCGGAAGTACTCCGGCGTCCAGCCCTGCGGCGCAGCGCCGCTGGCATTCAGGCCGTGCAGCCGGGTGCCGTCCCACAGGATCGCGAAGGCGTCCGAGCCCAGGCCGTTGCTGCAGGGCTCGACGATGGTCATCGCCGCCGCCGCGGCGATCGCCGCGTCGACCGCGTTGCCGCCCTTCCACAGCATGCGCAGGCCGGCCTGTGCGGCCAGCGGGTGCGAGGTCGAGACGATGTTGCGGCCGAATACCGGCACGCGCTGGCTGGGGTAGCCGGCACTCCAGTCGAAGGCGTGAGTCATTCAATGCTCTCCATGGGTATCGGCGGCGGCATGCGCCTGCGCATGCAGGCGGCGCACGCCCAGCCAGACGGCCAGCGCGATCAGCGGAATGGCCAGCGCCACCGCGAGATCCGGCGAGACGTTCCAGCCGAGCGACTTGGCGCCCTTGGCGGCGTAGCCCACCAGGCCGGCGCCGTAGTAGGTGACGGCGGCCACCGAGAGGCCTTCCACCGCGCTCTGCAGCAGCAGCTGGGCCTTCTGGCGCCGGTTCATCGCGTCGAGCAGCTCGCGGCTGCTCGCCTGCTGCTCGATCTCGACGCGCGTGCGCAGCAGGTTGGAGACGCGCGAGACGCGCTCCGACAGCGCCTGCAGCCGCCGCCCCGCCGAGGCGCAGGTCTGCATGGCCGGCAGCAGGCGGCGATCCATGAACTCGCGGATGGTCTGCAGGTTGTGCGCGCGTTCCTCGCGCAGCTCGTCGATGCGCCGCTGCACCAGCTCGAAATAGGCGGCGCTGGCCGAGAAGCGTGCATGCGTGCGCGCGTACAGGCCCTCGACGCGCGCCGCCAGCTGGGTGAGCTGGCGCAGCAGCTCGGGTTCGTCGTCGGCCTGCGCGAGGCGGATGCGCTCGGCCACCTCGGCGAGATCGCGCTCGGCGCCCACCAGGGCCGCGCCGACCTCGCGCGCCAGCGGCAGGCCCAGCAGCGCCATCATGCGGTAGGTCTCCACCTCCTGCAGCCGCTGCACCAGGCGGCCGAGGCGGCGCGGCGTCATGTCGCCGGCCACCACGATCCAGCGCGCGAAACCGTCACCGTAGAGGCGGAAATCGGTATAGACCTCGGCCGAGTCGTCCATCACGCGCGCGCCGACCAGGCTGTCCTCGTCGAGCAGGCCGCGCACCGGAGCCGGCAGCTCGTGGCGCAGCAGCGGCGCCGGCAGCACCAGCACGTGCAGGCCCACCAGCCACTGCCCCGGCAGCGCGGCGCGCCAGTCGGCCGGCACGTCGGCTATGGGCGGCGTGCCGAAGCCCTCGGGCGCGCTGGCGAGCTGGCGCCAGAAGGTGCAGGTGTGGAACTCGCCGTGCTTCTCCCAGCGCAGGCGCAGTCCGCCGATGTCGGCGCTCAGGTGGCTGGCGCCCTCGGCCGGCACCGGCAGCTGGCGCGAGGCGAGCAGCGCGGCGAGGTGCGCCCGCTCGGCATCGCCGGCGTTGCCCTCCAGCGCCACGTGCGAGAGCAGCAGCGGCGCGTTCATGCGCTCGTAGGGGCGCGCGTGCACCTCGTGGTGCAGGGCTTCGCGCAAGGGGTGGACGTTTTGCATCGCTGACAGCTTCCTCCGCTGCGCGATGCTATTCGATGCTTTCGCCGACGTAGCGCTGCACCTTGGGCGGCTCGGCGCCCAGGTGGAAGGCGAGGCGCTTCTCGCGCAGGCCGACGTCGGCGGCGGTGAAGCGCTCCTGGCGGCGCAGGTGCTCGACCCAGTTCTCGTCGAGGAAATATTCGAGGTAGCGGCCCGGCACCGCGGGGTCTCGGAACAGGCCCCAGGAGAGCGCGCCCTGGCGCAGCCGGGCGCGGCGCGTCTGCTCCATCACGGCGATGAAGTCGTCGGCGCGCGACGGGTCGATCAGGTATTCCAGCGTCACCATCACCGGCCCCTCGTCGGGCAGCGGCTCGACCAGCGGCGTGGGCGGCGTGCCGCCCGGCCGGGCGGGGCTGAGGTCTTCGTCCTCGCCGCCGTCGACGCTGAGGCGGCGCGTCAGCAGCAGCACCAGCGGGCCGGCGATCGCCGCGGCGAGCACGCTGGTGGGCACGCTCGTCCAGGTCGCCACCTGGCCCCACAGCGCCGCGCCGGCGGCGCTGCCGCCCATCAAGGCCATCTGGTAGATCGACATGCCGCGCGCGCGCACCCAGTTGGGCAGCGCCATCTGCGCGGCCAGGGTCAGCGAGTTGGCGGTGGAGATCCAGGCCATGCCCGCCACCACCATGGCCGGCACCGCCAGCCACAGCGTCGGCGCGAAGGCCACCGTCATGGCCGCGGCAGCGTGCACGAGGGTGCCGGCTCTCACGAACTGGTCGCGGCCGATGTTCTGGCGCAGGCGCGGCAGGTAGAGCGCCGCGGCGATCGCGCCGCTGCCCATCGAGGCCAGCAGCAGCGTGAAGGTGCCGGCACCGCCGACGCCGCCGTGCAGCTTGCGCGCCAGCAGCGGCAGCAGCGCGGTCAGCGAGGTCGACTGCAGGAAGAACACGAAGATGCGGATCAGCACCACGCGCATGCGCGGCGACTGCAGCACGTGCTGCAGCCCGACGCGCATCGCGCCGAGAAAGCGCTCGCCGGGCAGCGCGCTGACCTTGCGCTGCGACTTCCAGCGCAGGATGAGCACGAAGGCCACGATGGCCAGCACGGCGTTGAGCGCGAACACCGCCGCGCTGCCTGCGCCGGCCAGCAGCGCGCCGGCCAGCACCGGGCCGATGACGCGCGACATGTTCATCGCCACGCCGTTGAGCGCCAGCGCCGCCGGCAGTTCGTGGCGCGGCACGAGCTCGGGCACGATGGCGGCGAACACCGGCCAGCGCATCGCCAGGCCGATGCCGTTGGCGAAGGTCAGCGCGAGCAGCAGCGGCGCGGAGAGCACGCCGGCCAGCGAGGCGAGGCACAGCAGCAGCGCCACGCAGGCCACCCACAGCTGCGTGACGGCAAAGTAGCGGCGCCGGTCGACGATGTCGGCCAGCGCGCCGCTGGGCAGGCCCAGCACGAACACCGGCAGCGTGGAGGCCGCCTGCACCAGCGCCACCAGCACGGCGCTGTCTGTCAGCGTGGTCATCAGCCACGCCGCCGCGACGTCGTTCATCCACATGGTCACGTTGGCGGCCAGCCAGGCCAGCCAGAGCATGCGGAACACCGGCCCCTTGAGCGGGGCCAGCGACGACGGTGGCGCGTCGTTCACACGGAACTCAATCCGCTTCCTGGAAGGCCTCTTCGCGCTTGTTCTTGATCGACGGCAGCATCACCACCACGATCATCAGCGCCGCGGCCACCAGCAGGCCGGCCGACAGCGGGCGCGTCAGGAAGGTGCTCCAGTCGCCGCGCGAGAGCAGCAGCGCGCGGCGCAGGTTCTCTTCCATCATCGGCCCGAGGATGAAGCCCAGCAGCAGCGGCGCCGGCTCGCAGGAGAGCTTGTAGAAGATGTAGCCGACGACGGCGAACAGCGCGCCCACGTAGACGTCGAAGGAGCTGTTGTTCAGCGTGTACAGGCCGATGCAGCAGAACGCCATGATGGCCGGGAAGAGGAAGCGGTAGGGCACCGTCAGCAGCTTGATCCAGATGCCGATCAGGGGCAGGTTGAGGATCACCAGCATCAGGTTGCCGACCCACATCGAGGCGATCAGGCCCCAGAACAGCTGCGGGTTGCTGGTCATCACCTGCGGGCCGGGCTGGATGCCCTTGATGGTCATCGCGCCGACCATCAGCGCCATCACCGCGTTGGGCGGGATGCCCAGCGTCAGCATCGGGATGAACGAGGTCTGCGCGCCGGCGTTGTTGGCCGACTCCGGGCCCGCCACGCCGCGGATGTTGCCCTTGCCGAAGGGCACCTCGCCGGCGCGGCCGCGGGTCTTCTTCTCGATCGTGTAGGCGGCGAAGGAGGCGAGCAGCGCGCCGCCGCCCGGCAGCACGCCGAGCAGCGAGCCGATCGAGGTGCCGCGCAGCACCGCCGGGAAGGCGTCCTTGAAGTCCTGGCGCGTCGGCCACAGGCCCTTCACGTCTTTCGTGAACACCTCGCGGTGCTCGGCGGGCATGCCCAGGTTGGCGATGATCTCGCCGAAGCCGAACACGCCCATCGCGATGGCGACGAAGCCGATGCCGTCGGTCAGCTCGGGGATGTCGAAGCTGTAGCGCGGCGTGCCGGAGATGACGTCGGTATTGATCTGGCCGAGCAGCAGGCCGAGCAGGATCATCGCGATCGCCTTGACCAGCGAGCCCGAGGCCAGCACCACCGCGCCGATCAGGCCCAGCACCATCAGCGAGAAATATTCGGCCGGGCCGAACTTGAAGGCCAGCTCGGTCAGCGGCGGCGCGAAGGCGGCGATGATCACCGTGCCCACGCAGCCGGCGAAGAAGGAGCCCAGGCCGGCGGCCGCGAGCGCCGCGCCGGCGCGGCCCTGGCGGGCCATCTGGTAGCCGTCGATGGCGGTCACCACCGAGCTCGATTCGCCCGGCACGTTGATCAGGATGGCGGTGGTCGAGCCGCCGTACTGCGCGCCGTAATAGATGCCGGCCAGCATGATCAGCGCCGGCGTCGCGTCCAGCGAATAGATCGAGGGCAGCAGCATGGCGATGGTGGCCACCGGCCCGAGGCCGGGCAGCACGCCGATCAGCGTGCCGAGGATGCAGCCGCCAAGCGCGTACAGCAGGTTCTGGAAGGTGAAGGCGACGCCGAAGCCGAGCGCGAGATTCGAGAGCAGTTCCATGGCGCCGTCCTCAGTTGCCGATGAAGCTGGGCCACAGCGGGATGGTCAGCTTCAGCCCGAGGATGAAGATGACCCAGCTGCCGGCGGTGAGGATGGCGGCATTCAGCAGCGCCTCGCCCCAGTGGAATTCGTCGCCGGCCAGCGCGGCCACCACCACCAGCAGCGGCAGCGCGATCACCATGCCCAGGTGCGGCAGCGCCCAGCCGAAGATCGCCACCGTCAGCACGATGAAGCCGAGCGGCTTCCAGGCGAAGGCGCCGACCGGATCGCCGCCCTCGACCTCGATGGTCAGCGCCTTGAACAGCACCATGGCGCCGAGCAGCGCCATCAGCAGCCCCAGGCCGAAGGGGAAGTAGCCGGGCCCCGGCCGCGCCGAGCTGCCGAAGCTGTAGTTGGTGGCGCCCCAGGCGAAGGCCAGGCCGACGCCGATGAACATGAGGCCCGACCAGAAGTCGCGCTGGCTCTTGATCTTCACTACCTGTCTCCTCCGAAACGAACCCTGTCAACAAGCTGTCCGCGGCGGATTCTAGGCAGGCATCCCCAGGCCTCTCGTGTGGTTTACACGTAGCGGGGCGCTGCGCTCACTGCCACGCAGGCGTGGCGCGCAGCACTTCTTCGAGCGTGGTCAGGCCTTCGGCCACCTTCATCGCCCCGGCCACGCGCAGCGGGCGCAGGCCGCCGTGCAGCGCGTGCTTGCGCAGGCGCGCCACGTCGGTGCTGGGCGAGATGCACTGGCGCTCCTCCTCGCCGACGGTCAGCAGCTCGTAGAGGCCGGCGCGGCCGCGGTAGCCGGTCATGCGGCACTCCAGGCAGCCGACCGGCTTGTAGGGCTTGACGCCGCCGGTCAGGCGCCAGGGCTTGACGAACTCGCTCAGGTCGTCGCGCGAGAGCGCGTCGTCGGGCTGCTTGCAGCTGGGGCACAGCGTGCGCACCAGGCGCTGCGCGAGCACGCCGATCACCGTCGCGCCGATCAGGTAGGGCGGCACGCCCAGGTCTTCGAGCCGCGTGATGGCCGAGACCGAATCGTTGGTGTGCAGCGTGCTGAAGACGAGGTGGCCGGTGAGCGCGGCCTGGATCGCCATCTCGGCGGTCTCCAGATCGCGGATCTCGCCGACCATGATGATGTCCGGGTCCTGGCGCATCAGCGCGCGCAGGCCCTCGGCGAAGTTGAGCTCGATGGCCGGCTGCACCTGCGTCTGGTTGAGCGCCGGCTGGATCATCTCGATCGGGTCTTCCACGGTGCAGACGTTCACCTCGTCGGTGGCCAGGCGGCGCAGCGTCGAGTACAGCGTGGTGGTCTTGCCCGAGCCGGTCGGGCCGGTGACGAGGATGATGCCGTGCGCCTGCGTGATCAGCTCTTCCCAGCGCTTGCCGTCGTGCGTGCCGAAGCCGAGCGCGTCGATGCTCTTGACGGTGGTCTCGGGGTCGAAGATGCGCATCACCATCTTCTCGCCGAAGGCGGTGGGCAGCGTCGACAGGCGCATCTCGACTTCCTCGCCGGCCGGGTTGCGCGTCTTGATGCGGCCGTCCAGCGGGCGGCGCTTCTCGACCACGTCCATGCGGCCGAGCAGCTTGACGCGCGCGATCATCGCGTTCATCACGCCCGGCGGCACCTGGTAGACGTTGTGCATCACGCCGTCGATGCGGAAGCGGATCACCGAGCGCTCGCGGCGCGGCTCGAGGTGGATGTCGCTGGCGCGCTGGTCGAAGGCGTACTGCCACAGCCAGTCGACCACCTGCACCACGCCCTGGTCGTTGGCGTCGAGCTGCTTGTTGCTGCGGCCGAGCTCGACGAGCTGCTCGAAGCTCGCGATGGCGGAGGTCTCGCCGGTCTTGATGGCGGCGCGCACCGAGCGCGACAGGCTGTAGAACTCGGTGGTGTACTTCTGCAGCTCGGCGGGGCTGGCCACCACCAGCTTGACCGGCTTGCCGGTGTGCGCTTCGATCTCAGGCACCCAGCCGATGTCGCAGGGCTCGCAGGTGGCGATGGTCACGTCGCGCAGGCCGACGTTCAACGGCAGCGCGCGGCGGCGCTCGGCATAGCTGATCGACATCACCTCGGCGACGCGGCCGACGTCGACCTTGAGCGGGTCGATGCGCAGGTAGGGCATCCTGACGCGCTCGGCCAGCCACTCGGTGAGCGCCTCCACGTCGAGCGCGCGGCCCTTGCCCGGATCCTTCTCGCGCACGAGGCCGAGGCCGGCGATGCGCACCAGCGGGTGCAGCCGGCTGTCGGCGCCGTGGAAGCGCTTCTCGGTGGCGCGCGCCACCTCCTCGCTGAGCACGCCGTCCTTGCGCAGCCAGCGCAGCAGCACGCGCCAGTCCAGCGGGCCGACGTGCGGCTTGTCGATGTGCAGTTCGGGAGCGTTCATGGGCGGGCGAGGACGGAGTCCGGCAACGGACGGATCATGCGCAGCCATTTTCGCGCCGGCAAGCCGTAGCGGGTATCGATCTGCAGCGCCCGGGCGGCGAGTTCTTCACGTTCGGGAAGACTGGCGTGCTTGAGCGCGAGCACGATGGTGTTGCCCTCGCGCGTCGGCTGCAGCGAGATCACCGTGCCGCCCTCGAAGGCGGCGGCGATGCGCGCCGCGCTGCGCGCGAAGCTGGCATGGCGGCCGAACAGGTTGACGCTCATCACCCCGCCTTCGGCGAGCGCGCGCGCGCAGCCGCGGTAGAAGGCCGCGCTGTCGAGCACCGGGCCGGCGGCCTCGTGGTCGTAGAGGTCGACGCACAGCACGTCGGCCGCGCCGGGCTCGGCGACCTCGTCGACCCAGGTTTGTGCGTCCATCTCGAGCACCTGAAAACGCTGGCCCTCGGCCGGCAGGCGGAAATACGCGCGGTTCGCGGCGATGACCGACGGGTTGAGCTCGACCACCGTGGTCTGCATCTTCATCACGCCCTGCGTGAAGCGCGTGATGGCGCCGGCGCCCAGGCCGAGCTGCACGGCGTGGCCGCGCGCCAGCTCGCCGGCGGGCCGCAGCAGCATCCAGGCCATCATGCGCTGCACGTACTCGAGCTCGATCTGCGCCGGCTTCTTCAGCCGCATCGCGCCCTGCACCCAGGGCGTGCCCAGATGCAGGTAGCGCACGCCGTCGTGCTCGGAGAGGGTGGCCTGCGCCAGCTCGATCGCGGTGTTCTTCTTCGTTGTCATGTCAATCCATGCGCTGCAAAGGCGGCACGCCAGGCCGCCAGCTTGCGCTCGAAACTCCAGCTCGCATTGGCCGGGCTGGTGGAAGGCAGGCGGATCACCGCCACGCCCAGCGCGCGCGTGACGCCCATGGCGCGCGCCGACTCGCCGCCGTTGTGCGCCACCGCTTCCAGCTTCGGCGCGCGGCGCTTCAGGCTCGCGAGGTCGTTGGGCACGCTGTCCTCGATCGCGCTGTCCAGGCTGCCCTCGCGGCGGCAGCGGGCGTAGACGTCCCAGATGCCCAGCCCGCGGCGCTTCACCTCGGCCAGCCGCGCGCGGTAGGGCATGGCCACCAGGTCCACGCCCCAGATCGCCGAGAGCAGCGGCCAGAAGTGATTGCGCGGGTGGGCGTAGTACTGCTGCGCGCGCAGGGAGGCGACGCTCGGGAAGCTGCCCAGCACGACCAGGCGCGTCTCGCGGCCGACCACCGGGGCCAGCCCGTGCAGCTCTTCGCCGCTCATGCCGCGAGCCGCGGCAGCGCGGCGCGGGCGTTGGCGGCGGTGGCCGCGGCGAACTCGTCCACCGCCATGCCGCGCAGCCCCGCCAGCAGCGCGCCGATGCGCGGCAGCTCGGCCGGTTCGTTGCGGCTCGCCTCGCCGGCGGCGCGCTGCACGGCCGTGCGGTAGAGCCAGTGCGGCGGGATGTCGGGCGCGTCGGTCTCGACCACGATGCTGTCCAGCGCCAGCGTGCGCGCCAGCTCGCGGATCTGCAGGGCGCGGTCGAAGGTGGCCGCGCCGCCGAAGCCGAGCCGCAAGCCGAGCTCGACGAAGGCCTGCGCCTGCTGCGCGCTGCCGTTGAAGGCATGGGCGATGCCGCCGCCGACCTCGACGCGGCGCAAGTGCTTGAGCAGGGCATCGGCCGAGCGCCGCACATGCAGGATCACCGGCAGGCCGTGGCGCCGCGCGATCTTCAGCTGCTCGACGTAGAAGCGCTCCTGGCGCTCGCGGTCCAGCCCGGGCACGAAGTGATCCAGCCCGATCTCGCCGACGGCCACCAGCAGCGGGTCGTCGCGCTGCGCGGCGAGTTCGGCGTCGAGCCGCGCCAGATCTTCGTCGGCCGCGCGATGCACGTAGAGCGGGTGGATGCCGAGCGCGTAGGCGAAGCCGTGCGTGCGCGCCAGCGCGCGCAGCGCCGCGAAATGCGCCACCTCCACCGCCGGCAGCACCAGCTGCGCCACGCCGGCGGCGCGGGCGCGCGCCACCACGGCGTCGCGGTCGGTGTCGAACTCCGGGGCGTCGAGGTGGCAGTGCGTGTCGATCCACATGGGCGCGATGATGCCTGCTGCGACGGCGCTGACACCGGAGCGCCGGTCGTGCTACCGTAGCAGCGCATCCCGTCCTGGTCTGCTGGATCAGGCGCCGCGCCGGAGCAGCCGATGAAAAAGGCACCGCTGTACAGCCGATCTCGCCGGGGGGTCGCCGCCGACCTCGTGCCGCCGCCCGAACCGACGGGTGCGCCGGCGGCTGAGCCGCAGCAAGCCCGCGCGCCGCGCTCCCGCCTGCGCGCCTTCGCCGGCCGCCACGAGCGCGCGCTGTGGGCCGCCGCCCTGCTCGTTCTCGTGCTCGCCGCCCTGCTGTGGCGCAGCGGGCCCAAGCCACCCGCAGCGCTCACGTTCGAGCAGATCGATCACCTGGTGCGCCAGTCGATCGCCGACAAGCCGCTCGCCTCGGCCGGCGCCAAGGCCTACGAGAAGATCATTCCCTCGGTGGTGCGCGTGGTCGGCTACGACCGCGTGGGCGAATCGCCACATGCCGACAAGAAGCTGCGCCGCGACGCGCCCGGCAGCGACGACGCGCGCCCGAAGCGCGACAGCGGCGAGCTGCCCGGCTTCGAGGAGCGCGGCGTGGGCACCGGCGTGGTGATCGTCGACAACGGCACCATCCTCACCAACCTGCACGTGGTGATGGGCGCCGAGCGCGTGCGCGTCACCTTCATGGACGGCCTGGAGGCCGATGCCAAGCTGCTGTCCGTGATGCCCGAGCACGACCTCGCCGTGCTGCGCGCCAGCAAGATCCCCGACGACCTGTATGCCGCCACCATGCGCAGCACGGCCGACCTGCAGCCCGGCGAGCGCGTGCTGGCGGTGGGCTTCCCCTTCGGCATCGGCCCCTCGGCCTCGGAGGGCGTCGTCTCCGGCCTCAAGCGCGAATTCCGCTCGCCCGAGGGCGAACGCATGCTGACCAACCTGATCCAGTTCGACGCCGCGGCCAACCCGGGCAACAGCGGCGGGCCGCTGGTGACGATGGAGGGCGAGGTGGTCGGCATCGTCACCGCCATCCTCAACCCGACCAAGCAGCGCGTCTTCGTCGGCATCGGCTTCGCGGTGCCGATCGAGAACGCCGCCCAGGGCGCGGGCATGCCGCCCTTCTGAAGGAGCCCCATGGAAGCCACCTCCCCCCACGGCAGCGACGCCGCCACCTTGATGGAGCGCGTGCTCTACGAGGTCAAGCGCGTCGTGGTCGGCCAGGACCAGTTTCTCGAGCGCGTGATGGTGGCGCTGCTCGCCGGCGGGCACCTGCTGGTCGAAGGCGTGCCGGGCCTCGCGAAGACGCTGACGGTGAAGACGCTGGCGCAGACGCTGCGCGGCCAGTTCAAGCGCATCCAGTTCACGCCCGACCTGGTGCCGGCCGATCTGGTGGGCACGCGCATCTACAGCCCCAAGACCGGCGAGTTCGACACCGCGCTGGGGCCCGTGTTCGCCAACCTGCTGCTGGCCGACGAGATCAACCGCGCGCCGGCCAAGGTGCAGAGCGCGCTGCTCGAGGTGATGCAGGAACGCCAGGTGACCATCGCCGGCGTGTCGCACAAGGTGCCCGAGCCCTTCCTCGTGATGGCGACGCAGAACCCGATCGAGACCGAGGGCACCTACCCGCTGCCCGAGGCCCAGGTCGACCGCTTCATGATGAAGGTGCTGGTCGACTACCCGAGCGAGGAGGAGGAGTTCGTCGTCGCCCAGCGCGTCACCGGCGCGCCGGTGCAGGTGCAGGCGGTGGCCAGCATGGGCCAGCTCGCCGAGCTGCAGCAGGAGTGCCGCAAGGTCTACGTCGACCCCTCGCTGATGCAGTACGCCGTCAAGCTGGTCAGCGCGACGCGGCGGCCGGCGCAGTACGGCCTGGCCGAGCTCGCCAAGTACCTCAGCTTCGGCGCCAGCCCGCGCGCCACCATCGGCCTGATCGAAGGCGCGCGCGCGCTGGCCTACATGCGCGGCCGCGCCTACGCGCTGCCGGAAGACATGAGCGGCCTGGTGGCCGACGTGATGCGCCATCGCCTCGTGCTCAGCTACGAGGCGCTGGCCGACGGGCTCTCGCCCGACCGCCTCATCCAGCAGGTGATGCAGAAGATTCCCGCGCCCGACAAGCCGCTCGCCCCGCATGAATACTCTGGTGCCGCCAAGAGCTGAGGCTGCCGATTCGGAAGCCCTGCTGCGCCGTCTGGAATGGACGGTGATCCGCCGTCTCGACGGCCTGCTGCAGGGCGACTACCGCACGCTGATGCGCGGCGCGGGGCTCGACCTCGCCGACCTGCGCGAATACCAGCACCACGACGACGTGCGCCACATCGACTGGAACGTCACCGCGCGGCTGCAGCAGCCCTACGTGCGCCAGTTCACCGAAGACCGCGAGCTGGCCGCCTGGTTTCTGGTCGACCTCAGCGCCAGCGTCGACTTCGGTTCCGACACCCGCGCCAAGCGCGCCGTGGCGCGCGAATTCACCGGCGTGCTGGCGCGCCTCTTGACGCGCCACGGCAACCGCGTCGGCGCCCTGCTCTACGGCACCGAGGTCGACACCGTGATCCCGGCGCGCGCCGGCCGTCTGCACGTGCTGCACCTGCTGCAGCGCATGGCGCAGCGCCCGGCCGAAGCGCCGCCCGGCGCCACGCAGCTGCGCGACCTGCTGATCGCCGGCCAGCGCATCGTGAAGCGCCGCAGCACGGTGTTCGTGATCTCCGACTTCATCAGCCCGCCGGGCTGGGAGCAGGCGCTGGCCGAGCTCTCGCGCCGCCACGACGTGACCGCCGTGCGCCTGTTCGACCCGCTGGAGATGGCGCTGCCGGACCTCGGCCTGGTGACCATGCGCGACGCCGAGACCGGCGAGCAACTGCTCGTCGACACGCATGACGCAGGTTTTCGCGCGCGCTTCGCCGCCGCGGCGCGCGCGCGTGAGGACGCGCTGCTGAGCTCGCTGGCGGCGGCCGGCGTCGACACGCTCGAGCTCGCCACCGACGACGATCTGCTCGACGCCATCCTGCGCTTCGCCGATCTGCGCCGCCAGCGCGCGCGCCTGGCCAGCGGCGGCGCGCCGGCCCACCTGGTGCGCAACGAGGCGCGGAGGGCGTCGTGAAGAACGGCTTCCCGCTCAACTTCATCTGGCCGGACATGCTGTGGCTGCTGGTGGCCGTGCCGCTGCTGGTGCTGGCCTACCTGTGGCTGCTCGCGCGGCGCAAGAAGACCGCGCTGCGCTACGCCAACCTCGCGCTCGTCAAGCAGGCCATGGGCAAGTCGGCCGGGTGGAAGCGCCACGTGCCGCCGGCGCTGATGCTCGTGGCCATCGCCGTGCTGCTGCTCGCCGCGGCGCGCCCGGCCGCGGTGATCACCCTGCCCTCGCAGCAGGAGACCATCGTGCTGGCGATGGACGTGTCGGGCAGCATGCGCGCCGCCGACGTGCTGCCCAACCGGCTGGTGGCCTCGCAGGAAGCCGCCAAGGCCTTCGTCGCTGAGCTGCCGCGCAGCGTGCGCGTGGCGGTGGTGCAGTTCGCCGGCACCGCGGCGATCGTGCAGCCGCCCACGCACAGCCGCGACGACGTCTACGCGGCCATCGACCGCTTCCAGCTGCAGCGCGGCACCGCCACCGGCAGCGGCATCGTGCTCTCGCTGGCGACGATCTTCCCCGAGGCCGGCATCGACCTCTCGCAGATCACCGGCCAGAAGGCCATGCCGCCGGGGCCGAACGACAAGCCCCGGCCCGACTTCACGCCGGTGGAACCGGGCTCGTACAGCTCGGCCGCGATCATCATGCTCACCGACGGCCAGCGCACCACCGGGCCCGACCCGGTGGAGGCGGCCAAGATGGCCGCCGACCGCGGCGTGCGCGTCTACACCGTGGGCATAGGCACCAAGGAAGGCGAGACCATCGGATTCGAAGGCTGGTCGATGCGCGTGCGGCTCGACGAAGACGCGCTCAAGACCGTGGCCCAGATCACCCGCGCCGACTACTTCTACGCCGGCAGCGCCGAAGACCTGAGGAAGGTCTACCAGGGCCTCTCGACGCGCCTCGTGGTCGAGAAGAAGGAGACCGAGATCAGCGCGCTGTTTGCCGCCTTCGGCGCCCTGCTGGTGGCGGCGGCTGCGGCCTTGTCGGTGGCTTGGTTCGGGCGGGTGGCCTGAGCTGGTTGCGCTTTCGTTGCGGGCGCGGCAGGCGAACATGTGGCATGCCGCCTTTGGTTCAGCAAAGGGCCGTGCGGGCCGCCTGCGGCGCGCCTATGAAGCGGCGAGGAGCACAGGGCTCGTGGCCCGCGCGCGTACTCGCGCGCTTCGTCTTCATGCTTGCCGCGGGTGTTTGAACGGAGCGAGCGCAGCTCGCAAAGTGAGTTCCGCGGCGGGGCCGCGAGACCGAGCACCGCAGCGGAGCCGGCGCAGCCGGCCGCTTCATCGAAGCGCTGCGGGCGGCCCGCACGGCCCTTTGCCGCTCGGACCGATGCACGTCCAAGTCGCGAGCCGAGCGAGCCCGCCGACATCGCACATGCGATCAGTGGCTCCCTGGCGCGCCGGCCACCGGCGCCCCGGTCAGCCGCGCCCCTCGCGGCCGTTCGCCGCGAAGTCGATGAAGCCGCGTTCGACATCGGCGCGCACCAGCTTCACGCGCAGCCGGCGCCCGACCGCGAGCCCATGCCCGCCGGCCACCAGCTTGCCCTCCGCCGGCGGGGTGAGGATGCGCACCCAGGTGTCGGCCTCGGCGCTGCCGGTGACGACCGCGTCGAAGCTCTCGCCGACGCGCGATTCGAGCAGCAGCGCCGCCTCCGACTTGCGCACGCGCCGCTCGGCCTTGCGGATCGCGTCTTCCTGCGCGGTGCAGTGGCGCGCCAGCGCCGTCAGCTCGGCCAGCGAGTAAGGCGATGCGCGCCCGGCCAGATGAGCCTTGACCATGCGCAGCGAAACCAGGTCGGGGAAGCGCCGGTTCGGCGCGGTGGAGTGGGTGTAGTCCTGGATCGCCAGGCCGAAGTGGCCGACCGGCTCCGCGCCGGGCTGCTCGACGATGTATTCGCCCGGGCCCATCAGCTTGACGACCACCAGCGAGAGATCCGGGAAGCGCAGCGGATCGGCCCGGTGGCGCTCGGCGAGGAAGGCTTCGAGCGCCTTCGAGTCGGGCTCGGCGGGCAGCTGCACGCCGTACTCGCGCGCCAGGTCGACGATGCGCAGCCAGCGCTCGGGCGAGCGCACCACGCGGCGCAGCGAAGCGACGCCGGCCGCCTGCAGCTGCCGCGCCGTGCATTCGTTGGTGGCGATCATCAGCTCCTCGATGAGCTGGCGCGCGCGGTTGTGCACCTGCTGGCGGATGTCGACGATGCGCTCGTCCTCGAATACCGCGCGCGGCTGGAAGGTCTCGAGCTCGAGCGAGCCGCGCTCGTGGCGGCGCGCGCGCAGGCGCTGCGCCAGCTCGTCTTGCAGGCGCAGTTGCGTGTCGAGGCCGGCAACGCGCGCCGCCGCCTCGGGCAGCGCTCCCTCGCCGTCCAGCCAGGCCGAGACCGCGTCGTAGGCGAGCTGGGCATGGTTGTGCACCCAGGCGCGGCAGACCGAGGCGCGCGTGATCGTCGCGTCGGCCGCGATCACCATCTCGGTCACCAGCGCGAGCCGGTCCTGGCCCGGGTTCAGCGAGGTCAGATCGGTGGAGAGGCGCTCGGGCAGCATCGGGAACACGCGCGCCGAGGTGTAGATCGAGCTGGTGTTGGTCCAGGCGTGGCGGTCGATGGCCGAATCCTTGGCCACCACGGCATCGACGTCGGCCACCGCGACGAAGACGCGCAGATCGCCGCCCGGCAGCGGCTCGCAGACGCTCAGCTGGTCGAGGTCGCGCGAGTCGTCGTTGTCGATCGAGCACCACAGCCGCGCGCGCAAGTCCTGGATGCGCGCGTCGTCGTCGCGGCCCGGCCCGGTGATGCCCTGCAGCTGCCGCTGCACGGCGGCGGGGAACTCCGGCTCCAGGCCACGCTCGGCGAGCGCCTCGATGGCGATGCGAACCAGGTCGCTGCGGTGATGGTGGCCGTGTCGACCGCGCATGAACGACTCCTTCTCAGGCTTCGAAGCGGCCCTTCACCAGCCGCAGCACGCGGTCGCAGCGCTGCGCCAGGCCTTCGTCGTGCGTCACCAGCACGAAGGCCGTGCCCTGGCTGCGCGCGAGTTCGAGCATCAGCGCGAAGACGGCGTCGGCGGTGTCGCGGTCGAGGTTGCCGGTGGGCTCGTCGGCGAGCACGCAGCCGGGCGAGCCGGCCAATGCGCGCGCGATCGCCACGCGCTGGCGCTCGCCGCCCGAGAGCTGCGCCGGCCGGTGCTGCGTGCGCTCGGCCAGGCCGACCTGCGCCAGCACCTCTGCCGCGCGCGCGCGTGCCTCGGCCAGGTTCTGGCGGCGGATGCGCAGCGGCATCGCGACGTTGTCCAGCGCCGTGAACTCCGGCAGCAGGTGGTGGAACTGGTAGACGAAGCCGAGGTGGCGGTTGCGCCACTCACCCTGCTCGGCCGCGTTCAGCGAAGCGAGGTTGCGCCCGGCCAGCAGCACCGTGCCGGTGGTGGGCGCCTCCAGGCCGCCGAGCAGGTGCAGCAGCGTGCTCTTGCCCGAACCCGAGGCGCCGACCACGGCCACCGTCTCGCCCGGCTGCACGGCGAGGGCTATGCCCTGCAGCACGGGCACGTCGAGCCCGCCTTCGGTGAAGCGCTTGTGCAGGTTCTGCGCCTGGACGATGGCTTCACTCATGGCGCAGCGCCTGGGCAGGTTCGACGCGGCTGGCGCGCCAGCTCGGGTAGAGCGTGGCGACGAAGGACAGCAGCAGCGAGATCACGACGATGGGCACGATGTCTGACAAACGCGGGTCGCTCGGCATGTGGTCGATCAGGTAGATGTTGGCCGGCAGCAGCGTGGTGCCGAGCAGGGCTTCGATGGCCGGCACGATGCGGCCGATGTTGAAGGCGAGCAGCAGGCCCAGCAGCAGCCCGGCCAGCGTGCCGATCACGCCCGAGGCCGCGCCCTGCACGACGAAGATGCCCATCACCGAGCGCGGCGTGGCGCCGAGCGTGCGCAGGATGGCGATGTCGGATTGTTTGTCGGTCACCGTCATCACCAGCATGGAGACGAGGTTGAAGGCCGCCACCGCGACGATCAGCGCGAGGATGAGGAAGAGCATGCGCTTCTGGATCTGCACCGACTCGAACCACTGGCGGTTGGTGCGCGTCCAGTCGCTCACGATCAGGCCCGGCGGCAGCTCGCCGGCGAGCCGCCAGCCGACTTCGCCGGCGCGGTCGCGGTCGGCCAGGCGCAGTTGCAGGCCGCTCGGGCCGGAAAGGCCCAGCAGCGTGCGCGCATCGTCCAGGCGCATCAGCGCCATGGTGCTGTCGTACTCGTAGTGGCCGGCCTCGAAGGTGGCGGCCACGGTGAGCGGCAGCAGGCGCGGCGTGCCGCCGGGGCGCCTGGCATCGGGCAGCACCAGCGTGACGCGCTGGCCGGGCTTCACCGCGAGCTTGCGCGCCAGCTCGCTGCCCAGCACCACCTGGTTGGCGCCGGGCTGCAGCTTGGCGAGCACCTCGTCGTGCAGCCGCGCGGCCAGATCCGACACCTTGGCCTCGGCCTCGATGTCGATGCCGCGCAGCAGCGCCGGCTGCAGCTCGTCGCCGCGGCCGAGCAGCGCCTGCACGGCGACGAAGGGCGCCAGCGCCGTCACCTCCGGCTGGCGCTGCAGCAGCGCCGCGGTGGCGCGCCAGTCTGGCAGCGCCTGGCCGTTCACTTCGGCCACCTGCACGTGCGCGATCACCGAGAGCATGCGGTCGCGCACCTCCTTCTGGAAGCCGTTCATCACCGACAGCACGACGATCAGCGCCGCCACGCCGAGCGCGATGCCGAGCATGGCCACGCCGGCGATGAAGGAGATGAAGCCGTCGTCGCGGCCGCCGCGCGCCGCGCGCAGGTAGCGCACGCCGACCTGCAGCTCGTAGGGCCACTCCTGCTTTCGGCTCACAAGGCTATTCATAACGCAGCGCCTGAGCGGGTTGCACGCGGCTGGCGCGCCAGCTCGGATAGAGCGTGGCGACGAAGGCGAGCAGCAGCGAGATGATCGCGATCGGCACGATGTCGCCGCGCTGCGGATCGCTGGGCATGCGGCTGATCACGTAGACGCTGCCGGGCAGGAAGCTCACGCCGAGCGCACGCTCGATGGCCGGCACGATGGTGTCGATGTGCAAGGCCACCAGGGTGCCGAACAGCACGCCCGCCAGCGTGCCGATCACGCCCGAGGCCGCGCCCTGCACCATGAATACGCCCATCACCGAGCGCGGGCTGGCGCCCAGCGTGCGCAGGATGGCGATGTCGGCGCGCTTGTCGGTGACCGTCATCACCAGCGTGGAGACGAGGTTGAAGGCCGCCACCGCGACGATCAGCGTGAGGATGATGAACATCAGCCGCTTCTCGACCTGCACCGCGTCGAACCAGGCGCGGTTGCTGCGCGTCCAGTCGCGCAGCTCGTAGCCGGCGCCGAAGCTGCGGCCGAGCTCGTCGGCGACGCGGCGGGCCGCCTGCACGTCCTTCAGGCGCAGCTGCACGCCGGTCGGCCCCTCGACGCGGAACAGGCGCGCCGCGTCGTCCAGGTGCATCAGCGCGAGGCCGTTGTCGTAGTCCCAGTGGCCGGTCTCGAAGGTGCCGGCCACGGTGAGCTGCTTGAGGCGCGGGATCACGCCGGCCGGCGTGACCTGCCCGCCGGGCGTGATGAGCGCCACCTTGTCGCCCTCGCGCACGCCCAGGCTGCGCGCCAGCTCGGCGCCCAGCAGCACGCCCCAGCCGCCGGGCACGAGGCGGTCCATCTCGGGGCGCAGCTTCGCGGCCAGCGGCGTCACGCTCGCTTCGTCGGCCGGCGAGATGCCGCGCACCAGCGTGCCGCGCATCGCCTCGCCGTGCGACACCAGGCCCTGCGCGGCGACGAAGGGCGCCGCGCCGATCACCTGCGGATGCTTGCGCGCCTGTGCGGCGACGATGCGCCAGTCGGGCAGCGCGGCATCGCCGGCGGCATGCACCTCGACGTGCGCGATCACCGAGAGCATGCGGTCGCGCACCTCCTTCTGGAAGCCGTTCATCACCGACAGCACGATGATCAGCGCGGCCACGCCCAACGCGATGCCGGCCATCGACACCGCCGAGATGAAGGAGATGAAGCCGTTGCGCCGGCCCGCGCGGCCGCTGCGCGTGTAGCGCCAGCCGATCTGCAGTTCGTAGGGCCAGTCCATGTCGGGCGCATGCTAACCGAGCGTTCCGTGCCATTCGTGACGCGCCGGATAATCGGCCCATGCATCTGCTCGTCCCGTTCGCGTCGGCCTTGTCGGAGGCCGGCCGGCACACGATCCGCGACCTGAACCTGCCGAACCTCGAGCGCCTGCTCGGCCGCCTGCAGCCCGCCGAGCGCCACGGCAGCGACGAGTACAGCCTGACCCCGCCGCACGAAGCCTCGCTGGCCGCCGCGCGCGGCTGGCAGGGCGGCGCCGGCGCCCTGCCCTTCGCGGCGCATGCCGCGCACGCCGACGGCATCGAGGTGCTGGATCTGGCCTGGGGCCAGCTCACGCCGGTGCACTGGCATGTCGGCCGCGACGAGATCCTGCTCACCGATCCCGAATCGCTGCAACTCGAGGAAGCGGAATCGCGCGCACTGCTCGAGGCGGTGCGCGAGCTGTTCGAGAGCGAAGGCTTCGCGCTCGCCTGGGGCGCGCCGCTGCGCTGGTACGCCGCGCACGAGAGCTTCGCGGAGCTGCCCACCGCCTCGCTGGACCGCGTGGTCGGCCGCAACGTCGATCGCTGGCTGCCCGCCGGCCGCGAGGCGCGGCTGCTGCGGCGGCTGCAGAACGAGGTGCAGATGCTGCTCTACGCGCACCCGATCAACGAGGCGCGCGAGGCACGCGGCGCGCTGGCGGTGAATTCGTTCTGGCTGAGCGGCTGCGGGCGCTGGCAGGAGAGCCTGGCCGAGCCCGTTCAGATCGACGAGCGCCTGCGCGCGCCGCTGCTGGGCGAAGACTGGGCCGCCTGGGCCGAAGCCTGGCGCGCGCTCGATGCCGGCCCGCTGGCCACGCTCGCCAGCGCCGCCGAGCGTGGCGAACCGGTGGCACTGACGCTCGCCGGCGAACGCTTCGCGCAGCGTTTCGAGAACGCCGGCGGCTCGTGGTGGGCGCGGCTGCGCCAGCGCTTCAATCATCCTTCGGCGGCCGACGTGCTGGAGGCGCTATGAGCACACCGGTGATCAAGCGCCGCGAGGCGCCGCCGCGCGTGGTGTGGACGCTCGAGCAGGCCGGCGTACCCACGCTGCTGGCGCGCCTGTTCGCGGCGCGCGGCGTGCGCAGCGCCGAAGAGCTCGACGACGGCCTCGCCAGGCTGCTGGCGCCGACCACGCTCGCCGGCGCGGCCGAGGCCGCCAGGCGCCTGGCCGACGCGATCGAAGCACGACAGCGCATCTGCATCGTCGCCGACTACGACTGCGACGGCGCCACCGCCTGCGCCGTCGCCATCCGCGGCCTCGCGTTGCTCGGCGCAGCGCGCGAGACGCTCGCCTACGTCGTGCCCGATCGCGCCGTGCACGGCTACGGCCTCACGCCGGCAATCGTCGAGCTCGCCGCGGCGCAGGCCCCCGCGGTGCTGGTGACGGTGGACAACGGCATCGCCAGCCTGGAAGGCGTGGCGCATGCGCGCGCGCACGGCATGGCGGTGATCGTCACCGACCACCACCTGCCCGCGCAGCAGGACGGCCGCGTCGTGCTGCCCGAGGCCGAGGTGATCGTGAACCCCAACCAGCCCGGCTGCGGCTTCGCGAGCAAGAACCTGGCGGGCGTGGGCGTGATGTTCTACGTGCTGCTCGCGCTGCGCGGCGAACTGCGCGAACGCGGCGCCTTCAGTGCCGAAGCGCAGCCGCGCCTGGATGCGCTGCTCGACCTGGTCGCGCTCGGCACGGTGGCCGACGTGGTCAAGCTCGATGCCAACAACCGCCGCCTGGTCGCGCAGGGCCTGCGCCGCATCCGCGCCGCCCGCATGCAGCCGGGCCTGGCCGCACTGTTCGCCGCCGCCGGGCGCGATGCACGCCGCGCCAGCGCCTTCGACTTCGGCTTCGCTCTGGGCCCTCGCATCAACGCCGCCGGCCGGCTCGCCGACATGACGCTGGGCATCGAATGCCTGCTCACCGACGATGCACAGCGCGCCGCCGAGCTGGCGAAGACGCTGGACGCCATCAACCGCGAGCGGCGCGAGCTCGAATCGGGCATGCGCGAGCAGGCCGAGGCGCTGCTCGATGCGCTGATGCCGCGCGGCGAACCGCCGCCCGCGCTGGCGCTGTTCGACCCCGGCTTCCACGAGGGCGTGGTGGGCATCGTCGCGGCGCGGCTGAAGGATCGTGTGCACCGCCCGACCTTCGTGTTCGCACGCGGGCAGGACGGCGCGCTCAAGGGCTCGGGGCGCTCCATTCCCGGCTTCCACCTGCGCGACGCGCTCGATCTCGTCAGCAAGCGCCACCCGGGGCTGCTGCGCCGCTTCGGCGGCCACGCCATGGCCGCCGGTGCGACGCTCGCCGAGGACGATCTGCCGAGCTTCGCGGCCGCCTTCGAACAGGTCGCGCGCGAAGGGCTGGACGCGGCCACGCTGGCGCGCACCCTGCTCACCGACGGCCCGCTCGAGCCCGCGCAGTTCGAGGCCGGCACGGTGCGCGCGCTGGACGCGCAGGTGTGGGGCCAGGCCTTCGAGCCGCCGGTGTTCTGCGACGAGGTGGAGATCGTCTCGCAGCGCCTGGTCGGCGAGCGTCACCTGAAGCTCGCGGTGCGCCACGGCGGCGCGCTGCGCGACGCGATCTGGTTCGGCCGCAGCGAGCCGCTGCCGGCGCGCGTGCGCCTCGCCTACCGGCTCAACGTCGACGAGTACAACGGCCGTGAGCGCGTGCAGATGGTGGTCGAGGGCTGCGAAGACAGCGCCTGAGCGGCCACGCTTACGGTTGCATCTGGTAGCGACGCGGACATGGCGCGTGACGATACTGCGCGCATCCGCTGTCATCGCGAGGAAGACGACCATGCACGAGCCGTCACACCCCAACCGCCGCACCACGCTCGCCTGGCTGATGGCCCTGGCCGGCGCCAGCAGCGCCGCCTCCTGCGGCGGCAGCAGCAGCGAGGCGCCGGCGCCGAGCGGCAACACGCCGGCACCGACTCCTCCTGCGCCGACGCCGCCCGCCCCGCCGCCACCGGCGCCGCCGCCCGCGGGCGGCCCGATCACCGCCACCACGATCACCAGCAACCTCGCCAGCCCCTGGGGCATGGCCTTCCTGCCCGACGGGCGCATGCTGGTGACGCTCAAGGGCGGCAGCATGGTGATCGTCAGCGCGAACGGCAGCAGCACCACACCGGTGACGGGCGTACCCGCGGTGAACAGCAGCGGCCAGGGCGGGTTGCTCGACGTTGCGCTCGACCCCGACTTCACGACCACGCCGTGGGTCTACTTCAGCTATTCGGAGAACGGCAGCGGCGGCAGCGGCACGGCGGTGGCGCGTGCGCAGCTCTCGGGCACGACGCTGCAGAACCTCGAGGTGATCTTCCGCCAGAGCCCCAAGGTCAGCGGCGACGGCCACTTCGGCTCGCGCCTGGTGTTCCGCGGCGACAAGACGCTGTTCATCACGCTCGGCGAGCGCCAGCAGGGCAGCCCCGCGCAGGATCTCGGCCAGACGCTGGGCAAGGTGGTGCGCATCAACCGCGACGGCAGCACCCCCGCCGACAACCCCAACCTGGGCGCCGGCGCGCTGCCCGGCATCTGGAGCTACGGCCACCGCAACCCGCAGGGCGCGGCGCTGCATCCCACGACGGGCGAGCTGTGGATCAGCGAGCACGGCCCGCAAGGCGGCGACGAGATCAACATCGCGCTCAGCGGCCAGAACTACGGCTGGCCGAACGTCAGCTACGGCTGCAACTACGGCGACAGCTATCCCGGCACCGACAACACCAGCTGCCGCATCGGCGGCGGCACGCACAAGCCGACCTACGTCGAGCCGCTGACCTACTGGGTGCCGACCTCGCAGGCGCCCTCGGGCCTGGCCTTCTACACCGGCACGCTGCTGTCGGAGTGGCAGGGCAACCTGTTCATGGGCGCGCTGGCCGGTACCGGCGTATGGCGCCTCACGCTCGGCGGCAACACCATCACGGCACGCGAGAAGCTCGACTTCAGCGAACTTGCCACGCGCATCCGCGACATCCGCCAGGGCCCCGACGGCGCGCTCTACGCGCTCACCGACGGCAGCGGCGGCCGCATCGTGCGCATCGCGCGCTGAGCCCTTACGCCAGCGGGCGCAAAGCCCGCTCCCTACAATCCGGAACTCGATGCAACCGAGTTCCTGGATGAATGCCGACCTGCACTGCCACTCCTGCGTGTCCGACGGCACGCTGACCCCGGAGGCGCTGGCGCAGCGGGCCAAGGAGCGCGGCGTCGAACTCTGGGCGCTGACCGACCACGACGAGATCGGCGGCCAGCAGCGCGCGCAAGAGGCCGCGCTGGCGCTCGGCCTGGCCTACCTCACCGGCACCGAGATCTCGGTCAGCTTCTGCGGCCAGACGGTGCACATCGTCGGCCTCGGCTTCGATGCCGACAACGCGGCGCTGGCCCATGGCCTCGCCGCCACGCGCGGCGGCCGCCGCGAACGCGCGCTGGAGATGGCCGAGGGCCTGGCGCAGGCTGGCATCCACGGCAGCTTCGAGGGCGCGCTCAAGTACGTCGGCAACCCCGAGCTGATCTCGCGCACCCACTTCGCGCGCTACCTGGTCGAGACCGGCGTGTGCGCCGACACCAGCGAGGTATTCCGCCGCTTCCTCACCGAAGGCAAGCCGGGCTTCGTGCCGCACCGCTGGGCCAGCCTGCGCGACGCCGTGCGCTGGATCGATGACGCCGGTGGCCTCGCCGTGATCGCCCACCCGGCGCGCTACCGCTTCACGGCCAACGAGGAGCACGCGCTCTTCAGCGAGTTCAAGGCACACGGCGGGCGCGGCGTCGAGGTGGTGACCGGCAGCCACAGCGCCGCCGAAGCGCTGCGCTACGCCGAGGTGGCGCAGGAGTACGGCCTGGCCGCCTCGCGCGGCAGCGATTTCCACAGCCCCGACGAGAGCCATACCGACCTCGGCGCCCTGCCCGAGCTGCCGAGCCAGCTGACGCCGGTGTGGGAGCTGCTGAAGAACCGCATCCAGCAGCCGCGATGACGCAGCGCCCCGGCCTCGGGATCGCGCTGATCCTGTTCATGTCGGCGTGCTTCGCCACCATGGACACCACGGTCAAGTTCGTCGGCGCGCTGGTGCCGGTGCTCGTCGTGCTGTGGGCGCGCTACGGCGTGCAGGCGGCGGTGATGGCGCTGTGGCTGGCGCGCTCCTCGCGCCGCGGCGGTGCGGGCTTTCGCAGCGCGCACCCGCGCTTCCAGGCGGTGCGCGGCGTGCTGCTGCTGGCGAGTTCCACCTTCGGCTTCTTCGGCCTGCAATACCTGCCGGTGGCCGAGTTCACCGCCATCACCATGCTCACGCCGGTGATGGTGACGCTGCTCGCCGCCACGCTGCTGCACGAGCACGTATCGCGCCGGCGCTGGCTGCTGGTGGGCGGCGGGCTCACCGGCGCGCTGATCGTCATCCGGCCCGGCAGCGGGCTGTTCGGCTGGGCGGCGCTGCTGCCCATCGCCGGCTCGATGGCCTATGCGAGCTTCCAGGTGCTGACGCGCAAGCTGGCCTCGCTGGAGAGCCCCTTCACCACGCACTTCTACACCGGGCTGACCGGCTCGCTGATCGTCGCGCTGGCGCTGCTGGCCAGCGAGGTCGAGCTGCTGCCCGCCCTGCGCGCGGCGCCCCACTCCGCCTGGGGCCTGCTGCTCTTCATCGGCGTGCTGGGCACGGCCGGGCACCTGATGCTGGTGCTGGCCTTCGGCCTCGCGCCCACGGCGGTGCTGATGCCGGTGATGTACGCGCAGATCGGCTTTGCCGCGCTGGTCGGCTGGCTGGTGTTCGCGCACGCGCCCGACGCCTGGGGCTGGCTGGGCATGGCGGTGGTGGCGGTGTGCGGCGCCGGCAGCGCCTGGCTGAACGTGCGCGAGGCGGCCGCTGCGCGCGCACCGGTAAGCGCGCTCGGAGCGGATACGATCATCGATTGAGGTCGACCCGCCATGTCCCAGTATTTCGAAGTCCACCCCGACAACCCGCAGCCGCGCCTGCTCAAGCAGGCCGCGCAGATCCTGCACGGCGGCGGGGTGGTGGCCATCCCCACCGACTCGAGCTATGCGCTGGTCTGCCACCTCGACGACAAGGCCGCGGCCGAAGCGCTGCGGCGCATCCGTGGCGTCGACGACAAGCACCACCTCACGCTGCTGTGCCGCGACCTCAGCGAGCTGGCCAGCTACGCGCGCGTCGACAACCGCCAGTACCGGCTGCTCAAGCTGGGCACGCCGGGGCCCTTCACCTTCATCCTCGAGGCGACCAAGGAAGTGCCCCGCCGCCTCTCGCACCCCTCGCGCCGCACCATCGGCCTGCGCGTGCCCGACCACGCGGTGACGCAGGCGCTGCTCGAGCAGATGGGCCAGCCGCTGATCGCCACCACGCTGATCGCGCCGGGCGAGCACGAGCCCATGAACGACCCGCACGAGATCCGCGAGCGCTTCCAGAAGCTGCTGCAGGCGGTGGTCGACGCCGGCGCCTGCCCGATGCAGCCGACCACGGTGGTCGATCTCACCGGGGCCGAGCCGACGCTGGTGCGCCAGGGGCGCGGCGAGCCGCAAGTGCTGGGGTTGGCGGTCGAGAGCGAGTGATACGTCGCCATCGATCATCGAACTCCGTTCGCCCTGAGCTTGTCGAAGGGCCGCGCGTGGCACTCGGTGGGCTTCGACAAGCTCAGCCCGAACGGGATCTATTCGATTGAACGCGAAACGGTATGACGCGCTCAATGCCGATGCGGCGCCAAAGCCAGCAGCTCCGCCGGCAGTTCGGCCCGCAGCGCATCGAAGCGCCGCACCACCGCGCCATCGCGCTTCGCCAGCGCCCGCGCATCGGCCTCCGAGGCGAAGGCCGGCAGATCCGGGCTGCGCATCGGCCCGGCTTGCGCCGAGCCGTGCACGAGGAAGGCCCGCTCGGCGCGCACCCAGGTCTGGGTGCGCAGGTCGCGCAGGTAGAGCGCGCGCACGCCGGCGCTCTCGCGGCCCGGGCTGTAGCGCGGCACACGCTGCAGATAGAGCAGCAGGTGCAGCGGTGAATCGAGAAACTGCGCGGCACCGTCGTCGAACACCGCCAGCGCCGCCCAGCCGGGATAACGCGCCGGGTACATGCCGCACACCGGGCAGCGCGCCTGTACCGGCACCGGCCGCGCGGCCAGTGGCGCGAGGCCCGAGGCCGGGTCGTGGGGCAGCGGCGGTGCGTTGCGGCAGACGTCTTCGGGCGGCTCCGGGCTGCGGCCGCGCGCGAAGGGCAGCAGCCCCGCGCCGAGGCCGAGCCCCGCCGCGCTCGCGGCCACGAGCACACGCCGGCGCACGATCACATCCGCGTGTCGTGCAGCGCGCCGCCGCTGAGGTCGACCATCGCCGGCGTCACCTCGGCGAAGGGCACGACCTTGCCGCCGTTGGCGGCGACGAAGGCCTGCGCATCGGCTGCAGTGGCGAAGCTCGCCGCGGTGGCGCCCATCGAGCCCTTCTTGCGGCTGCCGAAGACGTAGAAGGCGCTGCGGGCGTCGATCCAGTGGCCGGTGGGGCGCTCCCAGTCGGCCTTGGCCATGTCCTGCACCCAGGCGGCGCTGGGCACGCGCGCCTGCTCGGGGCGCTGCAGCACGGCGAGCAGCTCGATGGTGTCGCAGTACCACTCGAGCTTGGGCGCGCTGGCGTACTGCATCTGGCCCTTGGGGCCGGGATAGTCGGCCAGCAGCATGCCGTCGAGCGTGCAGCTGGTGTCGGCGTCGACTTCCAGCGGCACCGGCGCGGCGGCGCGTTCGTCGCTGCGGCCGCAGGCCGACAGTGCGGCGAGCGCGGCCGCTCCGGCGCAGCCGCACAGCAGGCGGCGGCGCGAGACGGAAGGAGCGGAGGAGCAGGAAGCGTTCATGGTCGAAATCTCCAGGCGGCCAGCGCCAGCGGCACGACGATCCACGCCGCCATCGCCCCGCCCATCAGCCAGGGGTTGCCCAGCGCTGGCGGCACCAGGCTGGCGAGGCCGTAGAGGCGGCGCACGTCGTCGAGCGAGAAGACGTTGAGGATGCGGAATACGTCCGCCGGGTTGAGCAGCAGCAGGTAGGCCGGCAGGTCCTGCGCCATGCCGGCGAGCTGGCCGCTGCCGGCCACCAGCAGGCCCAGCAGCAGCAGGTCGAATACCAGCACGAAGGCGAACCACAGCGCGATCGCCATGCCCGAGGCGCGCGCGCGGTCGCGCGCCAGCGTCGAGAGCAGCATCGCCAGGCTGAGGAAGGCCAGGCCCAGCAGCACCGAGCTGGCCATGAAGCCGCCGTAGTGGAACAGCCCGGCCGCGCCGAAGCGCTGCGCCAGCAGCACCGCCACGCCGGCCAGGCCGGCGAGCGTGGCCAGCGCCAGCGCGGCGGCAAGGCCGAGGTATTTGCCGAGCAGCAGCTCGAGCCGCGTGATCGGCAGCGCCAGCAGCAGGTCGAGCGAGCCGCGCTCGCGCTCACCGACGATGCTGTCGAAGCCGAGCAGCAGCGCGATCAGCGGGATCAGGTAGATCACCAGGCTCACCAGGCTGGCGATGGTCAGCTCGATCGAGCTCGGCCCGATGCGGCCTTCGCCGGCGCCGCCGAAGTAGGTGATGGCGAAGGAGAAGGCGGCGAATACCACCGCCACGGCCAGCACCCAGCGGTTGCGCAGGCGGTCGCGGAATTCCTTCGCCGCGACGGCAACGATGGGGCTCATGCCTCGCCTCCGCGCAGGTCGAAATAGAGGTCCTCCAGCGAGGGCTCGTGCAGGTGCAGGTCGTCGAGCTCGTGCTGCGCCAGCGTGCGCAGCAGGGCCAGCTTGGCGCTGCGCGGCACGCGGATGGTCAGCTCGCCGGCAGCGTTGCGCTCCAGTTCGGCGCCCTCCTGCCCGGCCAGCGCATCGCGCAGTGCATCGAGCCGCTGCGGCTGCGCCGTCACCACCACGCGCAGCGGCCGCCCGGAGCGTTCGCGCAACTCCTGCACCGTGCCTTGCGCCGCCAGCTTGCCGTCGGCCAGCATGGCCAGCGCGTCGACGCGGTTCTGCAGCTCGGCCAGCACGTGCGAGCTGATCACGATGGTCACGCCCTGGCCGCGCAGCGCTTCGAGCTGGGCGAAGAACTCGCGCGTGGCGGCCGGGTCGAGGCCGGTGGTCGGCTCGTCGAGCAGCAGCAGCTTGGGCTCGCCCAGCAGCGCCTGCGCGAAGCCGAGGCGCTGGCGCATGCCCTTGGAATACTCGCGCACCGGCTTGGCGCCGGCCGCGGCCAGGCCGACGCGCTCCAGCAGCTCGCCGCATTGCGCCAGCGGGGCACCCTTCAGGCGCGCGAAGAAGCGCAGCGTCTCCAGGCCGCTGAGGTTGTCGTACAGCACCAGGTTCTCGGGCAGGTAGCCGACGCTGCGGCGCGTGTCGCGGCTGGCCGTGCCGCGCACTTCCACGCCGGCGAGCCAGATGCGCCCGCTGGTCGGCACGATCAGGTTGAGCAGCAGCTTGAACAGCGTGCTCTTGCCTGCGCCGTTGTGCCCGATCAGCCCGAACAGCTGGCCGCGCGGGATGGCCAGGCTCACGCCCTCGAGCGCAGCGAACGCGCCGTAGCGCTTGCCCAGGCCCTCGAGGCGCAGCGCGTCACTGGAAGTAGCGTCCACGCCAGGGGCTCCAGTTCGGGTTCGAAGGCGTCATGCGCGGGTGCGCGTCGACCACGCTGGGCACGCGCAGCACCGGGAACTGCTGGCCGACCAGGCGCAGCGCCTGCACCGAGGGGCTGCCCATCAGCAGCGCCATCGCCGGGTAGCGCACCTGCAGCCGATCGATCAGGTCGTTGGCCTCGTAGGGCACGTCGCCGATGCCGTCGCCGTCACGGTCCCAGCCGCGGTAGTTGCTCCAGTGGTTGCCGCCTTCGCGCGCGCCGCGGCTCGCGCCCCAGGCCTCGTCGCGCGCGCCGACGTAGCGCACCTGCTCGCGGTTGGCGACGAAGTCGTTGCCCTGCACGGTGTTGCGTGTCGAGCCGGCGGCCAGGTGCACGCCGACCGCGTTGTCGACCACCAGGTTGCCGCGCAGCGTCACGTACTCCACGTCGTAGATGAAGAAGCCGCGCTGGTTGCCCGCGACGATGTTGTTCTCGACGACCGAATCCTGCATGGTGCGCAGCATGATGCCGTGGTCGGAATTTCCCCAGGTGCGGTTGTTGCGCACGATGTTGTCGCGCACCTCCATCAGGGCCAGGCCGCCGCGATTGAGGAAGCTTTCGTTGCCTTCCCACAGGTTGTGGTACGAGTTCATGTAGTGCGTGCCGTAGCGGCAGTGGTGCAGGCGGTTGCCGCGGAACACCGCATGGTGCGACACGTCGACGTACAGCCCGTCGCGCACGAAGGAGATCCGGTTGTCGAGCACGCGCGCACGCTGGGTGTTGTAGAGCTGCACGCCGTTGCCGCGCTGCGAGGATTGCACGTCGCGCAGCCCGGTGATGACGTTGCGCTGCACCACCACGTCGTCGGCCTTCTCGATCCATAGGCCGAAGAGGTTGTAGGTCAGCTCGTTGTCGCGCACCGTGGTGCGGTGCGCGCCGGGGCGCACGTAGACGCCGGCATGCTGGTCGACCAGGCTGGTGCCGGAATCGCGCACGATCAGGCCTTCGATGGTCACGTCGGCGGCCAGCACGTCGATGGTGTTGCCGCGCTGGCCGCCGGCGAGCGTGGGCCGGCCGATGCCGCGCAGCGTCAGCGGCCGCGCGATGCGCAGGTTGACGTCGTAGTGCCCGCGCTCGACCTCGATCACGTCGCCCGCCGCGGCGCGGTCGACCGCCGCCTGCAGATCCTGCCCCGGCGCGACGCGCAGCGTCGCCGCGCCGGCGGCGCCGACGCTTGCCAGCAGCAGCGGCAGCAGCAGTGCGGCGACCCGCTTCATCGCCTCAACCCTGAAGCAGCCCGACGCTCTTGAGCGCGAGGAACAGCGCGGCGCCGATCAGCAGGTTCTTGAAGCCGACGTAGCTGAGCATGTCCATCCAGCCCGCCTCGCGGTAGCGATGGCCCCACCACGGGCCTTCCTTCACGTAGCGGCGGCCATGCATGCGGATCAGCACCTCGTAGACGCTCCAGCCGAACCACCAGGCGACGATCGCGCCGCTGGACATCCGGCCCATCGCCGCCCAGGCCCAGGCGAGCGTGGCCGCGAATGCCAGCGAGATGCCGGCCACCTGCAGTGCGCGGCGCGTATGCCAGCCTTCGCCGCTCCAGGGGAACAGGTGGTCGCGCGCTTCCAGCACCAGCTTGCGCAGGCTCCAGCCGCCCGACAGGTGCGGCAGCTCGACCGGCGCGCTGGCCTGGCGCGGATCCGGCCCGCCGGCCGCACGCGCGCTCACCGCCGGCACGGCGTCGATGGGAATGTAGTAGCCATCCTTGCCGATCGGCGTGATCAGCAGGCCGTCGCGCTCGCGGCGCTTGCGCTCGCGCGCCAGCGGCGGGCAGCCGCCCACGTCGGTGTAGAGCACCATGCAGTCCAGGCAGTGCAGGCACTCGCGGTGGTCGATGCGGCCGTCGGCGTCGATGGCCAGCGAGCCGCAGCCCTTGGCGCAGGCGGCGCAGCTGTTGCAGTCCTGCTTGCGCTTGAGGCCGAACCAGCGGAAGGTGCTGGGCATCGCCAGCGCCGCGCCGAGCGGGCAGATGTATTTGCAGTAGGGCCGCTCGATGAACAGCGACAGACCCAGCAGCACCGCGACGAACAGGCCATAGGGCCAGGCGCGGTTGGTGATGCCGACCAGGAAGGTGGTCTTGAAGGGCTCCACCTCGGCGAGCATCTCGGCGGTCACCATCGAGAACATCGACACCGCCAGCAGGCCGAAGAAGATCGCGTACTTGAGCCACTTGAGGCGGTCGTGCCAGCGCCGCGGCAGCGAACCCTGCCAGCGCTTGAGGCCCAGCTTGCCGGCGACCTTGTAGAGCGCCTCCGAGAGCGAGCCGAACGGGCACAGCCAGCCGCAGAACAGCCCGCGCCCGAACAGGAAGACGGTGGCGATGATGAAGATCCAGAAGACGAAGATCGCCGGGTCGGAGAGGAACAGCGACCAGGTCCACTGGAACAGCAGCGCGTGGAACCAGGTCAGCACCTGCGTGATCGAGGGCTGCGCCATCAGGCCGAAGCCGACGAAGACGATCGACAGGCCCCAGGCCGTGTACTTGAAGGCGTTGACCGGCCACTTGTTCTTGTGCGTCGACAAGCGCGTGAGCCGCTCGCGGAAGGCGTAGACGACGCCGACGCCGAGCAGCAGCAGCGCGAACAACGCCGTCTCGAGCGCCTTGGACTTCCAGATGCGCACCCAGGGCGCGGTCGGCTCCTCGACCTGCGGGCGCCCGCCCTGCAGCAGCTCGGCGGGCAGCCACAGCTTGCGCTCGAATACCGCGAAGGTGCGGTGCCCGGTGGCACGGTCGACGCGGTTGCCGAGGAAGGCGAGCTTCCACGGGTAGGCGGCCGAGAAGGCCGGCGAGCGCACGATGAAGATGCCCGACTCGGTGAACGAGGGTGCACCCGCCGCTTCCAGGCCGTAGAGGTTGAAATAGTCGAGGTCGCGGAAGGTGATGAGATCCGCGCCCTGCTTCACCTGCAGGCGGTCGTAGATGCCGCCGCGCACGAAGCCCGAGCCCTTGAACGATTCGGCGCCGGCCGTGCGCACGACGAAGATCGCATGTTCGCCCTCCTTGATGCGCGAGCGCAGGCTCTCGAAGCCGGCCGCGCCGAGCAGGCTGCGGCCGACGTCCGGGTGGTTGAGATCACCGAACCACAATTCGATGAAGGGCGCGCCGCCCGGCGGCAGGCCGACCTGCTCGGGCTTGACGACCAGCGGCTGCACCACCCCCAGCGACACCAGCTCGGCCCAGCTGTAGCGCTTGCCGCTGGCGACGTAGCGCGCCGGGGCGCGCTGCGTCGGCGCGATCAGGCCGACCTGGCGGGCCACCGCCTGGCCGGAGGTCATCAGCACCTGGTTCTGCGCCACCACCGTGACGGTGGCGCCCGAGATCGCGTCGACGCCGATCACGTTCTCGGCCGGCCGCGAGGGGCCGACCTCGATGCTGTCGGTGATCTTGCGGCCCAGGTACTGCTGGTTGAAGTTGACCAGCGCCGCTTCCGGAATGCCCAGCAGCAGGATGGGCTCGGAATGCTTGAGCACCTTCACGCCGACGAAGCGGCCGTCGCGGTCCATGCCGATCAGCGTCACCACCGGCTTGCCGGAATAGGCTGGCGTGTCGGTGATGTCGGTGGACAGCATCACCCAGCCGAGCAGCTTCTTCTGGCCGGCGGCGTCGGCCGCGGCATAGGCCTCGACGTAGGGCGGCTGGCCCTTGCGTTGCGAGAACGAGGCGGCGCCCGGGAATACCTCGGCGCAGGGCACACGCGCGCACAGATCGGGCGTGGTGGCGAGGTCGTCGGCGAGGTGCGCCTCATAGGCCTGCGCGAGCACGCGGCCAGGCAGGACGAGCAGGAGCAGCAGCGCAGCGCAGAACGCCGCGACGTGACGGGTGAGGTACTGCATGCGGGTTCGGGGCGCCGCCGGCGTGCGGCCGGCGGCGGGCCCGGTAGCGGCGCTCAGGCCTCGACGATCATGCGCGTGCGCATCTCGAGGTGCAGCGCGTGGCAGAACGTCGAGCAGTACGCCCAGAAGACGCCCGGCTTGTCGGCGAGGAAGGTGACCGACTTGGTCTCCAGCGGATTGATCACGAACTGGATGTTGTACTTGGGCAGGGCAAAGCCGTGCGTCAAGTCCTCGACCTTGTCCAGGTTGGTCAGGATCAGCGTGACCTCGTCACCCTTCTTCACGGTGAATTCGCGCATGCTGAAGGCCGGCGCCTGCGACGTCAGGCGCACGGTGACCTTCTTGCCATTGCGGGTGACGCCGGAATCCTTCGCATCCTTGATGGCCAGCGGGAATTCGTCGAGGCTGTAGACCTGCTTGGGCTTGAGGATGTCGCGCTTGAAGATGATGAAGTCGTGCGGCTCGCCGCGCACCGGGTGGTCGGCCAGCAGCACCATCTTCTCGCCCGAGATGTCGATCAGCTGCTCGTTCTCGGGGTGCAGCGGGCCCACGGGCAGGAAGCGGTCCTTGGAGAACTTGCAGCCCACGGCCAGATATTTGCCGTCGGCGGCCTTGGTCTCGGACTGCGAGGCATTGATGTGGCCCGGCTGGTAGTGCACGTCGATGCGATCGACCACGTACTTGGCGCTCTTGTCGCCCTTGTGGAAGGCGATCGCCTTGTCGACGTTCCACTTGACGACCTGGCTGTCCAGGAACAGCGTGGTGTAGGCGTTGCCGCGGCCGTCGAAGGCCGTGTGCAGGGGGCCCAGGCCCACTTCGACTTCGGCGACGATGGCCTGGTCGAGCTTCTCGAGCTTGCCGTCGAACCAATCGAGCACCTTGCTCAGTTCGATGGTGGTGGTGGTGGGCGAGAGCTTGCCGGCGCAGATGAAATATTTGCCGTCGGGCGAAGCGTTCACGCCGTGCGGGTTCTTGGGCACGCTGACATAGCCCACCAGCGCCGTCTTCGGATCCTTGTTGGCCTCGCGCGTGCCGTCGACCACCGGCACCTTGTTGCCATAGGTCTTGAACTTGCCGGCCTTGACGGCCGCCTCGATGCGCGCCACGTTGAAGAAGAGGCAGGCGTCGCGCTCGGCGGACATCATATCCTCGTAGTGGATGCCGTTCTCGGTGTTGTACTGGTTGGTGGCGGCGAGCTTGCCGTCATACGAGGTGGCCACCAGATCGCAGTTGCCGTCGATCAGCACCTGCCAGCGCACGTCCATGGTCTCGGCGTCCACGCAGGTGAACAGCGAGCGGTATTTCTCGGGGCTGTTCGCGTCCTTGCCATCGTTGGGCAGCGGGATGGCGAACTCGCCGCCGCAGAACACGCGCGTGGTGTGGTTGATGGCCGCATCGACGGGGTCGGCCTTGTCCGGGAAGATGCCGTGGAAGCCCTGCACGTTGGGCAGGTCGGTGATCTTGTCGCAGATGAAATAGTCGAGCCGGATGCGCGCCAGGCGGGCGTTGATCTTGTCGTTCACCCAGGCATAGCGGCCGTCGTAGTTGCCGTCCTTGTAGGAGGCGTGCAGGTGGTGGGTATCGGCCACCGTATAGCGCAGCGAGCCGTCGGCCTTGGTGCCCATGACGGCCTTGGATTCGTTGGTGATGCCCCAGCCCACCAGCGCGTCGGGCACGAAGCACGGGATGCGCAGGATTTCGCGGCCCGAAGGCAGGCCCAGCACGCGCACGTCACCGTTGTGACCGCCGCTCCACAGGCCGTAGTAGGTGTCGAGTTCACCGGGACGCGCATGCACGCCGGCCGGCGCGGCTGCGTCGGCGTGGCCGGCGGCAGCAGGAGCGCTCGCGGGAGCGGTGGCTGCGCCCTCGGTCTTCTGGTTGCAGGCAGCCAGGCCGATGCCGAGGCCAGCCAGCGCTGCGGTGTTCATGAAACGGCGACGCGGCAGGCCGGTGGTCACCTCGGGAACTTGCGGGAGCTTCTCATTCATGTTGTCACCTATTGACTGGACTCCCGTCATGGTATTGAGCGTCGCCGGACTGTCCTTGAACCAGTTCAAGGCATGGGCAGACAGCCTCGGTCACAGTGCGTGCCGTGCATGCGGCGCATGGATGTGCCATGTCGCCACGTATTTCATTCACACGACGAGGATTCCGATGACGATGCGCCTTCCTTCCATGATCCTGCTGGCCGCCCTGGCCCTGAGCGGCTGCGGCAAGCAGGACGCTGCCCCGGCGCCGGCAGCACCGGCTCCGGCACCCGCTGCCGCGCCGGCACCGGCTCCCGCGCCGGCCCCCGAGGCCGTGGCCGCGGCCGACAACGAGATCGGCAAGTCGACCTACAACAAGGTCTGCGCGATGTGCCACGCCGCCGGCGTGGGCGGCGCGCCCAAGCCCGGCGACAAGGCCGACTGGGGCGAGCGCGCGGCGCAGGGCAAGGACACGCTCTACAAGCACGCGCTCGAAGGCTTCACCGGCAAGAAGGGCATGATGCCGGCCAAGGGCGGCAACACCGCGCTGGCCGATGCCGACGTGAAGGCCGCCGTCGAGTACATGCTGTCGCGCTGAGCCGCACGACGATGAGCATGCGCCGCCGCGAGTTCACGCTCGGCCTGCTGGTGACCGCCGGGCTGCAAGGCCTGGCGCGCGCCGACGAGGGCGTGCAGCACGAAGAGCGCGCGCTGATGGGCACGCGCGTGCGCATCACGCTGGTCGAGGCGGATGCGGCCAGGCGCCGCGCCGCCTTCGAGGCCGCCTGGACGCGCATGGGCGCGCTGGCCGACCAGATGAGCCGCTACCGCGAGGGCAGCGTCGTGCGGCAGCTCGCCGCGCGCGCCGGCGGCGCGCCGCTGGCCGTGCCGGCGGAAACCATGCAGGTGCTGCTCGCCGCGCGCGAGGTGGCCGCCTTCACCGGCGGCGCCTTCGACGCCAGCGTCGGCGCCTACCGCGACTGGCATTTCGGCGACGATGCCGAGGGCCACGCCGCCGAGATCGCCGACGCGCAGCGGCTCGTCGAACAGCGCCGCCTGGTCGGCTGGCGCCGCGTCGAACTCAACAGCGAGGCGCGCACCGCTCGCCTGCCCACCCCCGGCATGGCGCTCGATCTGGGCGGCATCGCCAAGCTGCCCATCCTGCAAGCGGGGCTCGCCGAGATCGCACGCAGCGGCGTCGCCGCCGCGATGATCGACGGCGGCGGCGACGTGGTCTGCCACGGCAACCCGCCGGGGCGCGACTGGCGCGTCGGCATCCGCGATCCGCGCACGCCGCAACGCCTCGCCGGCGTGGTGGCCTTGCGCGACGGCGTGGTCGCCTCCTCGGGCGACTACGAACGTTTCTTCGACCGCGCCGGACGGCGCTGGCACCACGTGCTCGACCCGGCCAGCGGCTGGCCGACGCAGGGCGTGCACGGCGTGGCGCTCGTCGCACGCGACATCGCCGCCGTCAACGGCCTGGGCGCGGCGATCATGGTCGGCGGGCTGCAGCGCGGCCAGCGCTGGCTGGCGCAACGGCCGGGCGTCGACGCACTGGTCGCGACGGACGACTCGACCTGGCTGTCGACCGGCATGCAGGCGCGGCTCACGCCGGCCGGCTGAGGATCCGAACTCAGGCCCGCTCGATGCGGGCGACGGCGCTGTGAGCGTGGATGGACTCGAAGTTCTCCACGTCCACCACGTAGCGGCCGACGCGCGCATCGGCATTCAGGCGCAGCGCGACGTCGCGCACCAGATCCTCGACGAACTTCGGGTTCTCGTAGGCGCGCTCGGTCACCCACTTCTCGTCGGCGCGCTTGAGCATGGGCCAGATCTCGCTGGAAGCCGAGTCTTCGGCGAAGCGCACCAGTTCCTGCCAGGCGATGTCGCGCAGCAACTCGACGCGCACGGTGACGTGCGAGCGCTGGTTGTGCGCACCGTAGTCGGAGATCTCCTTCGAGCAGGGGCACAGGCTCTTCACCGGCACCACCGCCTCGGCCCAGACGGCCACCTCGCCCTCCTTGGCCTCGACGATCCAGCGGCCCTGGTATTCGAGCAGGCTCTCCACGCCCGACACCGGCGCACGCTTGCGCAGGAAGAAGGGGAAACGCGCTTCGATGCGGCCGCTGGTCGCGTGCAGCTTGCCGAGCATCAGGCCCATCTGGCGGCGCAGCTCGGCGGCGTCGATGGCCTGCTCGAGCGACTCCAGCCAGGCCACGAAGCGCGACATGTGCGTGCCCTTCTGCTCGGCGGGCAGGGCGACGTCGAGGTCCCAGTCGGCCACCGTGGCGAGCTCGGCCGCGCCCAGCTTGAGCTGCATGGGGTAGCGCACGCCGCGCACGCCGACGTGCTGGATCGCCAGATGGCGCTCGTCACGCTCGCTTTGCGTGTCGGGGATGTGCAGCGCGTCCTTGAGATTGCTCATGGCTCAAGCATGCCAGCAAATGACGGCACGTGCGGCGACACGGACTTGAACGCGCGATTCACCGCGCTTCAATGGTTCACCGCCCGCACCAGCGCGGGCTTGGCGCCGAAGCGCTTGAGGATGGACTGCTCGATACCGGCAGCGTCCAGCCCGCACATCGCCAGCAGCTTGGCCGGGTCGCCGTGCTCGATGAATTCGTCGGGCAGGCCGAGGTTCAGCACCGGCGTCTGCAGCCCGGCCGAGGCCAGCGCTTCCAGCACCGCGCTGCCGGCGCCGCCCATCAGGCAGCCCTCCTCCACCGTGACGATGGCGTCGTGGCTGCGCGCCAGCTCCGTCACCAGCGCGACATCGAGCGGCTTGGCGAAGCGCATGTTGGCCACCGTGGCGTCGAGCTTGTCGGCCGCCGCCAGCGCCGGGTAGAGCAGCGTGCCGAAGGCGAGGATGGCGATGCGCGAGCCCTGGCGGCGCAGTTCGCCCTTGCCGAAGGGAATCGGCGTCATCTCCTTGGCGATCTCGACGCCGGCGCCGCTGCCGCGCGGGTAGCGCACCGCCACCGGGTGATCTTGCAGGAAGGCGGTGTAGAGCGCCTGGCGGCATTCGTTCTCGTCGGCCGGCGTCAGCACGCTCATGGCCGGAATGCAGCGCAGGAAGGCGATGTCGTAGGCACCGGCGTGGGTCGCGCCGTCGGCGCCGACCAGGCCGGCGCGATCCAGCGCGAACACCATCGGCAGCTTCTGCAGCGCCACGTCGTGGATCAGCTGGTCGTAGGCGCGCTGCAGGAAGGTCGAGTAGATCGCCACCACCGGCTTGAGCCCTTCGCAGGCGAGGCCGGCGGCGAAGGTCACGGCGTGCTGCTCGGCGATGCCGACGTCGAAGTAGCGCTCCGGGAAGCGCTTGTGGAACTCGACCATGCCCGAGCCCTCGCGCATCGCCGGCGTGATGGCGATCAGGCGCTTGTCGGCCTCGGCCATGTCGCACAGCCACTGCCCGAACACCTGGGTGAAGGTGGTCTTGCCCGGCACGGCCGGCTTCTGGATGCCCTGCGCCGGATCGAAGGGCGTGGGGCCGTGGTACTTCACCGGGTCGGCCTCGGCGAGCTTGTAGCCGTAGCCCTTCTTGGTGACCACGTGCAGGAACTGCGCGCCCTGCTTGTCGCGCAGATTCTCCAGCGTGGGGATCAGCGCGTCGAGGTCGTGGCCGTCGATCGGGCCGACGTAGTTGAAGCCGAACTCCTCGAAGATGGTGCCCGGCACCACCATGCCCTTGGCATGCTCCTCGAAGCGGCGCGCCAGCTCGAACAGCGGCGGCGCGTTCTTCAGCACGTTCTTCGCGCCCTCGCGCGCGGCGGCGTAGAACTTGCCGCTCATCAGGCGCGCCAGGTACTTGTTCAGCGCGCCCACCGGCGGGCTGATCGACATGTCGTTGTCGTTGAGCACCACCAGCAGGTTGGGCACGTGGCCCATGTGCGGCATGCCGGCATTGTTCAGCGCCTCGAAGGCCATGCCGGCGGTCATCGCGCCGTCGCCGATGATGGCCACCGCGTGGCGGCCCTCGCCTTTCTGCTGCGCGGCGATGGCCATGCCCAGCGCGGCCGAGATCGAGGTCGACGAGTGCGCGGTGCCGAAGGTGTCGTACTCGCTCTCGTCGCGGCGCGGGAAGCCCGACAAGCCGCCGAGCTGGCGCAGCGAGCCCATGCGGTCGCGCCGGCCGGTCAGCACCTTGTGCGGATAGGTCTGGTGGCCGACGTCCCACACCAGGCGATCGGCGGGCGTGTCGAACACGGCGTGCAGCGCGATCGTCAGCTCCACCGTGCCGAGGTTGGACGAGAGGTGGCCGCCGGTCTTGGAGACGCTGGTCAGCACGTAATCGCGCAGCTCGTCGGCGAGCTGCTTGAGCTCCAGGCGCGAGAGCTTGCGCAGGTCGGCCGGGCTGTTGATGTTGGGAAGCAGCAGGTACTTCATGTCGTCAGTTATCCCGTTGCACCACCTTGTCGGCCAGCAGCGCCAGCGCGCTGCTGTCGGCCAGGCCGCTGCGCGCGAGCGCCGCATGCGCCTGCGCGCACAGCTCGAGCGCATGCGCGCGGGCGCGTTCGAGGCCGAGCACGCTCACGTAGGTCGGCTTGTTGTTGTCCAGGTCCTTGCCGGCGGTCTTGCCGAGCGTCTCGGAAGGCGCCGTCACGTCGAGGATGTCGTCGACCACCTGGAAGGCCAGGCCGAGCGCATCGCCATAGGCCGCGAGCGCGTTCCATGCCGCGGGACTGACCGGCCCGCAGGCGGCGCCCATCAGCACGCTGGCCTGCAGCAGGGCGCCGGTCTTGCGGCGGTGCATGTCGCGCAGTTGCTGCTCGGCCAGCGGCTGGCCGACGCTGGCCAGGTCGATGGCCTGGCCGCCGGCCATGCCGGCGTGCCCGGCCGAGCGCGCCAGCAGCGAGCACAGCCGCGCCTGCAGCGCCGCCGGCACGCCGTGCTCGGGCGTGAGCACCTCGAAGGCCAGCGCCTGCATGGCGTCGCCGGCCAGCATGGCCTGGGCCTCGCCGAACTTCACGTGCACCGTCGGCTTGCCCCGGCGCAGCACGTCGTTGTCCATGCACGGCATGTCGTCGTGCACCAGCGAATAGGCGTGGATGAGCTCCACCGCGCAGGCCGCGCGCAAGGCCGCCTCGCGCTCGCCGTCCACCGCCTGCGCGGCGGCCAGCACCAGCAGCGGGCGCAGACGCTTGCCGCCATCGAGCACGCCGTAGCGCATCGTCTCGCCGAGCCCGGCCGGCGCGTTGGCCGGCACCCAGCTCGACAACGCGGACTCGACCGCATCGAGCTCCGCCGCGGCCCAGGCGTCGAAATGCTGTCGCTTCATCCGGAGATCCAGGGCTTGAGCTGCCCGTCCTCGAGCAGCTTGACCTGTGCCTCGACGGCTTCGAGCTTGCCGCGGCAGAAGGCCAGCAGCTCAGCGCCGCGGCGGTAGCTGTCCAGCATCTGGTCGAGCGGCAGCTGGCCGCCTTCCATGCCCGCGACGAGGCGCTCGAGCTCGCGCAGGGCGTCCTCGTAGCTGGCCGGCGGGGCGGCGGTGGTGGCGGCGGGAGATGTCGAGCCTTTTGCCATGCGCAATCCTGAGTCCGCGATTGTAGTCAGCATGGGCGGTGCGGCTTTGCGGGGGCCTGTTCACATTACGGATGCCAGATGCGTTGCCACGACAAAGCCCGCGAGCAAGGCGCGGACCGCGGCCCAGGCTGGACGCCTGGGCAAGGTTTGCAACGCCGCGCGCGGGCTTTGTCGTGGCAACCCGAAGGGAACGGGCTTGGCAGGGCGCATGGCGGCGTTGCGCTCCTAGCCAAGCCGTCCAGGCTTGGCGTCGTCGTGCGCCTTGCCCTGCGCCCTGCCAGGCCCGTTCGCACTGGTATCCGTAGTGTGAACAGGCCCCTCGACACACCCCCTGGGTACAATCCGCGGCCCCGCCGAAGCCCGGCGGCACGAAGGTCCACGCCCGGTGCGCCGGGGTGGCGGTTCGACATCGGTTTTTGGAGATCCTGGGGATCATGTCCGACCTGAGCGTCCCGATCGAGGCGCTGCGGCGCAGCCGCTCGCAGCTTTCCGTCTCCACCTATTTCGACGCCGATCTGTACCGGCACGAGCTGGAGCTGATCTTCGAGTCCGGCCCGCGCTACCTGGGGCACGAGCTGACCGTGCCCGAGGTCGGCGACTACCACGCCCTGCCGCAGGAAGGCGAAGGCCGCGCGCTGGTGCGCACGGCCAAGGGCATCGAGCTGATCTCGAACGTCTGCCGGCATCGCCAGGCGGTGATGCTGCGCGGCCGCGGCCACACCGGCAGCAACATCGTCTGCCCGCTGCACCGCTGGACCTACGACACCGGCGGCAAGCTGCTGGGCGCGCCGCACTTCGCCGACGACCCCTGCCTGAACCTGCGCAACTACCCGGTGCAGAACTGGAACGGGCTGCTGTTCGAGGCGCGCGGCCGCGATGTCAATGCCGACCTGGCGCAGCTCGGCCCCAAGGCCGACCTCGATTTCAGCGGCTACGTGTTCGACAGCGTGCACCTGCACGAGTGCCAGTACAACTGGAAGACCTTCATCGAGGTCTACCTCGAGGATTACCACGTCGCACCCTTCCACCCCGGGCTGGGCGGCTTCGTCACCTGCGAGGATCTGCGCTGGGAGTTCGGCGCGCACCACTCGGTGCAGACCGTCGGCCCCAACCAGGCGCTGGCCGCCAAGGCCGGCTCGCCGGCCTACCGCGAGTGGCAGAAGGCGCTGCTCGCCT
Organism: Piscinibacter sp.; assembly: GCA_017983795.1. Taxonomy (GTDB): domain Bacteria; phylum Pseudomonadota; class Gammaproteobacteria; order Burkholderiales; family Burkholderiaceae_C; genus Piscinibacter. The sequence continues at coordinate 5,857 of JAGOAS010000025.1, read as the reverse complement.
ACCGCGACGGCCAGGCGCCGCGCCACGGCGCGATCTGGCTGACCTACTACCCGACCACCATGGTCGAGTGGTACCCGCACGTGCTGGTGGTCTCCACGCTGTTCCCCAAGGGCCCGGACAAGACCCTCAACATGGTCGAGTTCTACTACCCCGAGGAGATCGCCGCCTTCGAGCGCGAGTTCGTCGAAGCCGAGCAGGCCGCCTACTGGGAGACCTGCAAGGAAGACGACGAGATCGGTGAGCGCATGGACGCCGGTCGCCGCGCCCTGATGGAACGCGGCGACGACGAGGTCGGGCCCTACCAGAGCCCGATGGAAGACGGCATGCAGCACTTCCACGAGTGGTATCGGGGGGTGATGGGCGACAGATTGGGCGACCGTTGAAGCGGCGCGCGGGACGAGCGCCGGGCCGCTCCCAAGCCGGCCCGCGGCCCCCTCGGGGGGCGGCCGGTGTACCCGCCGGCCGGGGGCAGACATGAGTGCACCCTGGCTCATGGTCCTCGCGTCGCTGCTGTTCGCGACCATGGGCGTCTGCGTCAAGCTCGCCTCCGCCCATTACGCCACCGGCGAGATCGTCTTCTACCGCGGCCTGGTCGGGCTGGCGATGATGAGCGCGGTGGCGCGCTGGCAGGGCGGCACGCTGCGCACCGCGGTGCCGGCGATGCACTTCTGGCGCAGCATCTCGGGCGTCACGGCGCTGTGCCTGTGGTTCTACGCCATCGGCAACCTGCCGCTGGCCACGGCGATGACGCTCAACTACATGTCCTCGGTGTGGATGGCGCTGTTCCTCGTCGGCGGCGCGATCATGCTCGGCGGCCAGCGTGTCGACGGCCGCCTGATTGCCACCATCCTGGCGGGCTTCGCCGGCGTGGCGCTGATCCTGCGCCCCACCATCGAGCACGACCAGCTCTGGCACGGCCTGGTCGGCCTGCTCTCGGGCATGCTGTCGGCCACCGCCTACCTGCAGGTCACGGCGCTCGGCCGCGCCGGCGAGCCCGAATACCGCATAGTCTTCTACTTCTCGCTGGGCGGCGTGGCCGCAGGCGCGCTGAGCATGCTGTGGACCGGCATCACGCCGCACCGCACGCTCGAAGGCCCGGCCTACCTGCTGGCCGTGGGCCTGCTGGCGAGCATCGCGCAACTGCTGATGACGCGTGCCTACGGTACCGGCCGCACGCTGGTGGTGGCGAGCCTGCAGTACCTGGGCATCGCCTTCGCCTTCCTCTACGGCGTGCTGCTGTTCGGCGATCGCATCACCTGGATGGCGCTGGCCGGCATGGGGCTGATCGTCGGCGCGGGGCTGGGCGCCTCGCTGCTGCGCAGCCAGACCGCACCGCCCGACGCCCGCCAATCGACCCTGGAGAGCTGAACCCATGTCCCACGTCTTCACCACGCTGATCAGCGCCGCTGAACTGCGCGAGTTGCTCGCGGCCGGGCCTGCGCCCGTGATCGTCGACTGCGGCTTCGACCTCGCCGACACCGACGACGGCGAATACGCCTGGCGCGCGGTGCACCTGGCCGGCTCGTTCTACCTGCACCTCGACCGCGATCTCTCCGGCACCAAGACCGGCCGCAACGGCCGCCACCCGCTGCCCGAGCGCGCCGCCTTCGCCGCCACGCTGGGCCGGCTCGGCATCACGCCGGCCACGCAGGTGGTCGCGCTCGATCGCCAGGGCGGCCCCTATGCCTCGCGGCTGTGGTGGATGCTGCGCTGGATGGGCCACGAGGCGGTGGCGGTGCTCGACGGCGGCTTCGCGGCCTGGCGCACCGCCGGCGGCGCTGTCGACGACAACGAGCCCGCGGCGCATGCGACGGCGCCCTACCCCGAGCGCGCGCCGCTGGTCGGCACGCTGAGCGCCGACGCGTTGCTCGCCCAGCTCGGCCGGGTGCCCCTCGTCGACGCACGCCCCGGCGAACGCTTCCGCGGCGAGGTCGAACCGCTCGATCCGAAGGCCGGCCACATTCCCGGCGCGCTCAACCGCTTCTTCAAGGACAACCTCGGTGCCGACGGCCGCTTCAAGAGCGCTGCCGTGCTGCGCGCCGAGTTCGAAGCCCTGCTCGGCCGCGACGCGGCAGCGCAGACGGTGCACCAGTGCGGCTCGGGCGTCACGGCCTGCCACAACCTGCTGGCGATGGAGCACGCCGGCCTCGCCGGCTCGCGCCTCTATCCCGGCTCGTGGAGCGAGTGGTCGTCCGACCCGGCGCGCCCGATCGCTACCGGTTGACCGCCCTCAAGCGCGCGCCTACCCTGTCGATCGACACTGATCTCACTTGATCACACACGACAGGAGAAGACGCCATGTTCAAGCGCATCCTCGTTCCCACCGACGGTTCGGACATCACCGGCAAGGCCGTCGACAAGGCCATCGGGCTGGCCAAGTCGGTCGGTGCGACGCTCTACGCCATCAGCGTGAAGGAGCCGTTCCCCTACAGCGCGATCTCGGAGATGCAGCCGACGCCGCCGCAGGAGTTCTTCGACGCGCAGGAGCGCATCGCCGCCAAGCGCCTCGCGCTGGTGACCGACGCCGCCAAGGCCGCCGGCGTGGCCTGCCAGGCGCACAGCGTCGAGGCGCTGCACCCCTGGGAAGCCATCATCGACCACGCCAAGCGCAACGAGTGCGACCTGGTGGTGATGGCCTCGCACGGCCGCCGCGGCGTCAGCGCCCTGCTGCTGGGCAGCGAGACGCAGAAGGTGCTGACGCACTCGACGGTGGCGGTGCTCGTCGTCCGCTGATCGCAGCGGCCGCGGCGTGGCTCAGCCCACGCCGTGGGTCTTGAACCAGGCCGTGGCGCGCTTCCAGCCATCCTCGGCCGGCCCCTTGCGGTAGCTCGGCCGGTAGTCGGCGTGGAAGGCGTGCGGCGTGTCGGGGTAGACCACCAGTTCCGACTTGCTGTTGCCCGCCGCCTTCAGCGCCGCCATCATCTTGTCAAGCGTGTCGCGCGGGATGCCCTCGTCGGCCGCGCCGTACAGGCCCAGCACCGGCGTCTTGATGCTCGCGGCCACGTCCAGCGCCGGCTTGTCGCCCGCGAAGTAGCTGCGCGCCACCGGGCCGTACCAGGCCACCGCCGCTTTCACCGCCGGGTTGTGCGCGCTGTACATCCACGTGGTGCGGCCGCCCCAGCAGAAGCCGGTGATGCCCAGGCGCGAGACGTCGCCGCCGTTGGCCTTGGCCCAGGCGACACTCGCATCGAGGTCGCCCATCACCTGCGCGTCGGGCGTCTTGGCGATCACCTCCGACACCAGCTTGGCGATCTCGCCGTAGGACTGCGCATCGCCCTGGCGCACGAACAGCTCGGGCGCGATCGCCAGGTAGCCGAGCTTGGCGAAGCGGCGCGCGATGTCGGCGATGTGCTCGTGCACGCCGAAGATCTCGGAGACCACCAGGATCACCGGCAGCCCCGTCTTGCCGGCCGGCCGGGCGCTGTAGGCGGGCATCTTGAAGTCGCCCACCGGAATCGTCACCTCGCCCACCGTCAGGCCTTCGCTGTCGGTCTTGATGGTCTGGGCCGTCACCGGCAGCACGGCCGCGGCGAAGCCGCTGCCCACCGCGGTCTTGACGAAACCGCGCCGCGACAGATCGCGCGACGGAAGGAGGCTGTCGAGTTCCTGCTGAAGCATGGGGGCTGTCCTCATAGTGGAGCGGGCGACAATCGTCGCATGAACAAGCCGAGTCCGTTGCCGCACGACGATGACACCCGCTGGCCCGGCCAGCTCGCCGCGATCGACATGGGCTCGAACAGCTTCCGCCTCGAGATCGCCCAGCTCGACCAGGGCCGCTACCGCCGCGTCGACTACCTGAAGGAAACCGTGCGCCTGGGCGGCGGCCTCGACGCCAACGGCCTGCTCACAGAAGAAGCCACGACGCGCGGCCTGGCCTGCCTGGCGCGCTTCGCGCAGCGGCTGCAGGGCTTCGCGCCGCAGCAGGTGCGCGCCGTGGCCACGCAGACCTTGCGCGAGGCGCGCAATCGCGATGCCTTCCTGGTGCGCGCGCAGACCGTGCTCGGCCACCCCATCGAGGTGATCTCCGGCCGCGAGGAGGCACGCCTCATCTACGCCGGCGTGGCGCGCCTGCAGCCCTCGCACGCGCCGCGCCTCGTGGTCGACATCGGCGGGCGCTCCACCGAGATGATCCTCGGCCACGGCCGCAAGGCGCTGCACGCGGAGAGCTTCCAGGTCGGCAGCGTGAGCCTGTCGATGCGCTTCTTCGGCGACGGCCGGCTCGGCGCCGAGGCCTTCCGCGCCGCGCAGGTGGCCGCCGGCGCCGAGCTGGAGGAAGCGCTCGAGCCCTTCGCGCCGGGGCACTGGCGCGAAGCGCTCGGCGCCTCGGGCACGGTGGGCGCGGTGTCGCAGCTGCTCGCCGCTAGCGGCATCACCGACGGCCGCATCACGCCGGCCGGGTTGCGCTGGCTGATCGGGCGCTGCATCGAGTGCGGCCGCATCGACCGGCTAGCCCTGCCGGGGCTGAAGGAAGACCGCCGCGCCGTGATCGCCGGCGGCATCGCCATCCTCTACACGCTGGCGGCGCACTTCGGCATCGAGTCGCTGCAGCCGGCGCGCGGCGCGCTGCGCCAGGGCGTGGTCTTCGACCTCGACGAGCGCTTGCACGCCACCGCGCTGCCGCAGGACGGCCACGACCTGCGCGACGCCACGGTGCGCGAGCTGCAGCGGCGCTTCATGGTCGACGTGCAGCAGGCGCAGCGCGTCTCGCGCGTCGCCGAATCGCTCTACGCGCAGGTGCAGCCGCGCGCCGGCCGCGAGGCGCGCCGCGAGTTGCTGTGGGCCTGCGCGCTGCACGAGATGGGCATGATGGTCTCGCACCACGACCACCACCGCCACAGCGCCTACCTGCTCGCGCACGTCGACGCGCCGGGCTTCTCGCAGAGCCAGCAGCGCCGCGTCGCCGAGCTGGTGCTGGGCCAGCGCGGCGGGCTGCGCAAGGTCGAGACCGGCCTGACGCAGGAGGCTTTCGCCTGGCAGGTGCTGTGCCTGCGGCTGGCGATCATCAAGTGCCATGCGCGCGCCGACGTGCGCAGCGAGGCGCTCGCGCTGCAGCGCAACGGCAACCAGGCCCAGCTCTCGTTCGCCTCAGACTGGCTCGTCGCGCACCCGCGCACGCTCTACCTTCTGCAGGAGGAGGTGCAGGCCTGGGCGCGTGGCGGGGTGCTGAGGCTGGCGCTGCGCGACTGAGGCCGGGCGCTCAGAGCCCGTCCGGCCCCATCACCGCGTGCAGCGCCACCGGCGCGTTGCCTTCGCGGTCGCGGCCGCGCAGCCACCAGACCGCACCCTTCTTCACCGACCAGGGCTGCGCCGTGCCCGCCAGCAGCAGCGAGGCGACGAGACCCAGCGTGGGCTGGTGCCCCACCACCAGCACCGGCTCGCTGGATTCGGGCCAGCGCGCCGCGGCCAGCACCGCGGCCGGCCCGGCGTCGGGCGCGATGGCTTCGACGGTGCGGAACTTGCGGCCCAGCGCCTTGGCGGTCTGCTGGCAGCGCAGCGCCGGGCTGACGAGCACGCGCGTCGAATGCGCGATGCGCTGGTTGAGCCAGTCGGCCATGCGCGCGGCCTGGCGCTCGCCCTTGCTGGTGAGCATGCGCTCGAGATCGGCCAGCCCCTCGCGCTCGACCGCTTCGGCGTGGCGCCAGAGGATGAGGTCCATCTCAGTGGCGCCCGGCCGTTCCGAAGCCACTGAGCGCCCCCTCGGGGGGCAGCGAACGAAGTGAGCTTGGGGGTCTTGTATGGTTCGAGACGCTGGGGTGGAGAGACGCCCTTGGGGGCATCGGCCGCCAAGACGGACCGACGGAATGAGAACTCTCCCACCCCGCCTTCCAGCGTCGATGAGGAACTGAGCGGCGTCCGT
>JAGOAS010000024.1 GCA_017983795.1 Piscinibacter sp. | reverse complement strand
TCCTTCACCGGCAGGTCGGGCCGCACGAGGTAGAGGCTGGGCACCTTGGCGAGCAGCGAGACCGGCTTGAAATCCTTCACCGGGTCGTAGGGCAGCTTGTCGAAGATGTAGGGGTTCACCGCCAGCGTGCCGATGTGGCCGAGGATGATGGTGTGCTGGTCCTCCGCGCGCGCCACTTCCTGCATCGCCACGTTGCCCGCGCCGCCCGGCTTGTTCTCGACGTAGACCGACTGGCCGAGCGCCTTGCTCAGCTCGAAGGCCGTGGTGCGCGCGACGATCTCGCTGCTGCCGCCGGGCGCGAAGGGCACGACGAAGCGCACCGCCTTGGACGGCCAGGCGGCCTGCGCGCGGGCGAGGCCGGGCAGGGCGAGCGTGGCGGCGAGGGAGCTGCCCAGGGCGAGGCAGCGGCGGCGGTTCGGCAAGAAGGTGGTGTTCATGGCGTGATTCTGGCTCCTGCAAGAATGCCGCACCCGACAACCGACAACGAGGAGGCTTCGATGATCCGATTCAACCTGCGCGCCGTGCTGATGCTCGGCGCCGCGCTGCTGCTCGCCGCCTGCGCTTCCAAGCCGATGCCGCCGGCGAAATCCGTCGAGCCGGTGAAGACGGCGCTGTGGGTGGGCAACAGTTTCTTCTACTACAACAACAGCATGCACGGCCATGTCGGCCAGCTGATCGCGGCGGCCGACCCCGGCACCAAGGGCTACCGCGCCACCTCGGTGACCATCAGCGGCTCGGGCATCAACTGGCACGACCTCGAATCGCACTTCAAGCCGGGCGGCGTGGGCTCGTACTCCTTCGACGCCCACAACAACGTCGTCTTCAACAGCTTCGACAAGCCCTTCGACGTGGTGATCATGATGGACTGCAGCCAGTGCCCCATCCACCCGCAGCTCTCGAAGTTCTTCACCGAGTACGCCGCGAAGAACAGCGCGATCGCGCGCAGCCATGGCGCCGAGCCGGTGTTCTTCATGTCCTGGGCCTATGCCGACAAGCCCGAGATGACCGAGCAGCTCGCCGCCGCCTACGTGAAGGCCGGCGCCGACAACCGCGCCAAGGTCGTGCCGGCGGGCCTGGCCTTCGCGCGCTCGATCGTCATGCGGCCCGACATCAACCTCTACGTGGCCGACAAGCGCCACCCGACGCTGGCCGGCACCTACCTCGCCGCCTGCACGGTGATGGCCACGGTCTATGGCTTCTCGCCGGTGGGCAACAAGTACACCGCCGGGCTGCCGGCCGAGGTGGCCGAGCACCTGCAGAACGTGGCCTGGGAAACCGTCAAGGGCTTCAAGCAGCCTTGAGCTCGGCAAACTCGTCGGCGATGAAGTCGACGAAGGCGCGCACGCGCGTGGCCAGCTGCAGCCGCTGCGGCACCACCGCGTAGACGTCGGCCTCGGGCGTCTGCCAGGCCGGCAGCACCGGCACGAGGCGGCCGCTCTTCAGGTGGCGCGCGATGTCCCACTCGGCGCGCATCAGGATGCCGTGGCCTTCGAGCGCCCAGGCCACCGCGATCTCGCCGTCGTTGGTGGCCAGCGTGCCGCGCGTCTTCACGGTCTCGCTGCGACGCCGCGCACCGCTGCCGGTGGAAAGGCGCAGCGTGCCGTAGGCCTCGTCGCCCTGGCGGATGCCGATGCAGTTGTGGCGCAGCAGATCCTGCGGCGTCCTGGGCACGCCGTGGCGCGCCAGGTAGGCGGGCGAGGCGCACAGCAGGCGCCGGTTCGGCGCGAGGCGGCGCGCGATCACGCGTGCATCGGGCGGCTCGCCGAAGCGGATGCAGACGTCGAAGGCGTCGTCGGTGAGCGGCGGCGGGTTTACCGACAGCTGCAGTTGCACCTCCACCTCCGGATGGCGCTTGACGAAGCGCGAGATCACCGGCGCCACGTGGCTGCGCCCGAAGCCCAGCGTCGCGTTGATACGCAGCAGGCCGCGCGGCGCCTGGCGCGAGCGCTGCAGCGACTGCCCCAGCTCGTCGATCTCGCCGAGGATGCGGCGCGCGCACTCGGCGACGATCTCGCCCTCGGGCGTCAGGCTCATGCGCCGCGTGGTGCGGTTGACCAGCGCCACGCCGGAGCGCTGCTCGATCAGCGCCAGGCGCTTGCTCACCGCGGCCTTGGACAGGCCGAGCTCGCGTGCCGCGCTGCTAAGGCTGGCGCTGCCCGCCAGCGTGACGACGAAGCCCAGTTCGCCGGGCTGGATGACGGGGGGAATCGCGCTGGCCATCGTTCACCTCCGGTTGACGATGGATTCACTCTAGCGCCGATTCGCGTCACCCGGGTCTTCCTACAGTGCAACCACGTTCCACTACACGCATCGAGGCCCCGCATGAAGACCTACCGCATCGCGACCATTCCCGGCGACGGCATCGGCAAGGAGGTCGTGCCGGCCGGCCAGCAGGTGCTGGAGGCGCTCGCCGCCGCCGAGGGCCGCTTCGCCTTCGAGTTTCAGAACTTCGGCTGGGGCGGCGACTGGTACCGCGCCCACGGCGAGATGATGCCGGCCGACGGCCTCGAGGCGCTCAAGGCCAAGGACGCCATCCTGTTCGGCTCGGCCGGCGATCCGCACATCCCCGACCACATCACGCTGTGGGGCCTGCGCCTGAAGATCTGCCAGGGCTTCGACCAGTACGCCAACGTGCGGCCGACGCGCATCCTGCCCGGCATCGATGCGCCGCTGAAGCGCTGCAAACCTGAAGACCTGAACTGGGTGATCGTGCGCGAGAACTCCGAGGGCGAGTATTCCGGCGTCGGCGGGCGCGTGCACCAGGGCCACCCGATCGAGGCCGCCACCGACGTGTCGATCATGACGCGCGTCGGCGTCGAGCGCATCCTGCGCTACGCCTTCAAGCTGGCGCAGTCGCGGCCGCGCAAGCTGCTGACCGTGGTCACCAAGAGCAATGCGCAGCGCCACGCGATGGTGATGTGGGACCAGATCGCCGCCGAGGTGGCGCGCGAGTTCCCCGATGTGACCTGGGACAAGGAGCTGGTCGACGCCGCCACCGCGCGCATGGTGAATCGGCCCGCGAGCCTGGACACCATAGTCGCCACCAACCTGCACGCCGACATCCTCAGCGATCTCGCCGCCGCGCTGGCCGGCAGCCTGGGCATCGCGCCCACCGGCAACATCGATCCGGAGCGCCGCTACCCGAGCATGTTCGAGCCCATCCACGGCTCGGCCTTCGACATCATGGGCCAGGGCCTGGCGAATCCGGTGGGCACCTTCTGGAGCTGCGTGATGCTGCTCGAGCACCTGGGCGAACACGGCGCGGCGAAGCAGCTCATGCAGGCGATCGAGACCGTCACCGCCACGCCCGCGCTGCACACGCGCGACCTGGGCGGCAAGGCGACCACCGCCGAGGTGACGCAGGCCGTGTGCCGCCAACTCGCCGCCGCGGCGCGCTGAAGGAGTGCAGGCCATGAACCCCACCCGCCGCCTCCTGCTGCTGGTCGCCGCGGCCTCGTTCGCCGCCAGCGCCGCCCATGCCGACACCTGGCCCGCCAAGCCCGTGACTCTGATCGTGCCCTTCCCGGCCGGCGGCACCACCGACGTGCTGGCGCGCGCGCTCGCCGAGCGCCTGACGCTGTCGCTCGGCCAGACCGTGATCGTCGAGAGCAAGCCCGGCGCGGGCGCCACGCTGGGCGCCGACCTCGTCGCCAAGGCCAGGCCCGACGGCTATACGCTGCTGGTCGGCGCGGTGCACCACACCATCGCCAGCGCCGTCTACAAGAAGCTGCCCTACGACTTCCAGCGCGACTTCGCGCCGCTGACCACGATCGCGATGGTGCCCAACGTGCTGGTGGTCAACGCCGCCTCGCCGGCGAAGAACGTCGCCGATCTGGTGGCGCTGGGCAAGGCGTCCAAGGACCGCCTCAGCTACGGCTCGAATGGCAACGGCACGGCGCAGCACCTGATCGGCACGCAGTTCGAGAACCTCACCGGCGTCGACCTGCTGCACGTGCCCTACAAGGGCAGCGGCCCGCTGACCACCGACCTGCTCGGCGGCCAGGTGAGCATGTCCTTCGACACCATCACGCCGGTGCTGCCGCACGTGAAGGCCGGCAAGCTGCGCGCGCTGGCGGTGACCACGGCCAAGCGCTCCTCGGCGCTGCCCGAGGTGCCCACGCTGGCCGAGGCCGGCCTCAAGGGCTTCGACATCGGCACCTGGTTCGGCGTGCTGGCGCCGGTGGCGACGCCCAAGGAGATCAGCGCGAAGCTGTCGGCCGAGATGATCAAGGCCATCCACTCGAGCGAGTTCAAGAAGCGCATGGACGAGATCGGCGCCGAGCCCATCGGTGACACGCCCGATCAGATGGCGCGGCGCATCAAGGACGAGACCGAGAAGTTTGCGGGCCTCGTCAAGCGCGCCAACGTGCAGATCGAGTGACGCTCAGGTGCCGCAGAAGGTCTGGTAGCCGGCGGTGATTTCCGCCGGTGCCGGCTCGGCATAAGGCGCCAACTCGGGCGCGTCGTCGAAGGGTTTCCGCAGCGCTGCCAGCAATTGCTCGAAGGGCGCGAGATCGCCTTCGGTGGCGGCGGCCAGCGCCTCCTCGACACGCTGGTTGCGCGGCACGATGCGCGGGTTGGCCGCGCGCAGGCGCGCCGCATCGTGGGCGCTCCGTTCGCGCCAGCGCGCCAGCCAGGCGTCGGCGCTGGCAGGCTCGGCCAGCAGTGAGCGCAGCGGCGCCTCGCGGCCCTCGGCCGCATCGGCCAGCGCGCGCCAGGCTTGCGTGAAGTCGGCGCGCTGCGCGTGCAGCAGCGCGAGCCAGTCGGCGGCCAGCGCCGCGTCGCCTTCCTGCGCATCGGCGAGGCCCAGCTTGGCGCGCTGCCCGCGCAGCAGCTCGGCCTCGTACCAGGCCGGGAAGGCGTCGATCACCTCCATCGCCTGCGCCACCACGCGCTGCACTGCTGCTTCGTCGTCGGCATCGGCCAGCAGCGGCAGCAGCGCCTCGGCAAAGCGTGCCAGGTTCCAGCGCGCGATGTTGGGCTGGTTGCCGTAGGCGTAGCGCCCGCCGTGGTCGATGCTGCTGAACACCGCGGCCGGGTCGTAGCCTTCCATGAAGGCGCAGGGGCCGTAGTCGATGGTCTCGCCGGAGATCGTCATGTTGTCGGTATTCATCACGCCGTGGATGAAGCCGACGTTCATCCACTGCGCGATCAGCGCTGCCTGGCGCCGCGCCACCGCGCGCAGCAGCGCCAGCGGCGCATCGGGCGTGCCGGCGAGCTCGGGGTCGTGGCGCGCGATCGTGTAGTCGACCAGGCGGCGCAGCGCTTCGAGATCGCCGCGCGAGGCGAAGAACTGGAAGGTGCCGACGCGCAGGTGGCTGGCCGCCACGCGCGTCAGCACCGCGCCGGGCAGCGGCCGCTCGCGGTAGACCGGCTCGCCGGTGGCCGCCACCGCCAGCGCACGCGTGGTCGGAATGCCGAGCGCGTGCATGGCCTCGCCGATCAGCACCTCGCGCAGCATCGGGCCGATGGCGGCCTTGCCGTCGCCGCCGCGCGAGAAGGGCGTGCGGCCCGAGCCCTTGAAGGCGATGTCGCGGCGCCGGCCGCTCGGGTCGACCAGCTCGCCCAGCAGCAGCGCGCGGCCGTCGCCGAGCTGTGGCGAGAAGCCGCCGAACTGGTGGCCGGCGTAGGCCTGGGCGATCGGTTGTGCATCGCTGGGCAATGTGTTGCCGGCGAAGATCGCCGCGGCGTCGTCGGCACGCAGCGCCGCCGGATCGAGGCCCAGCTTCTGCGCGAGCGCGTCGTTGAGAAAGAGCAGCCGCGGCGCCGGCACCGGCGCAGGCTTCCAGGCGACGGAGGCGCCGGGCAGCTCGCGGGCGTAGGAATGGTCGAAGCCGAAGGCGCTCATGCCGCCCAGTGTGCCGGGGACGGCTTGGCCCCGTGGCTCAGACGGCTTCTGCGGCGGCTGCCGGCTCGGGCGGGCGCCGCGCCAGCCACCCGGGGTCGAGCGCCTCCCAGGCCGCGGCCACGTCGAGCAGCAGCGCGTCGGCGCGCGGTGCGGCGATCAGCTGCAGGCCCATGGGCAGGCGGCCGGCTGCATCGAAGCCGGCCGGCAGGCTGAGCGCCGGCGCGCCGGCGAAGGTGGCGTAGAGCGTCGCTTCCATCCAGCGGTGGTAGGTGTCCATGCTGCGGCCGGCGATCTGGCGCGGCCAGGTCTGCGCCGCGTCGAAGGGCCAGACCTGCGCCACCGGCAGGGCCAGCAGGTCGAAGCGCGCGAAGTGCCTGAGCATCTGCGCGTGGAAGCTGCTGCGCAGCGTGCTGGCGCGCATGAACTCGTTGAAGGAAAGGCCTTGCGCCTGGTCGTGCTCCCACAGCGCCTCGGGCTTGATGCGCTCGCGCGCGCCGGGCAGGCCGAGCACGGCGGCGACGCCGGGCGCGACCAGCGCGCGCCGCCACACCAGCCAGGCCTCCCACACCGCGGCGGGCGAGAAGCCGGGTGCGAGCGGCTCGACGATCGCGCCGGCCGCTTCCATCGTGCGCAGCGCGCCTTCGCAGACTTCGAGGATGCCGGGCTCGACGGCGAGGTGGCCGCGCAAGTCGCCCAGCCAGCCGATGCGCATTCCGGCGAAGCTGCGTGCCGGTGCCTCGGCATCAGGAAGCGGCTCGGCCAGCGCCAGCGGCACGCGCGGATCCGGGCCGGCCTGGGTGCGCAGCAGCGCGGCGAGATCGGCCGCGGTGCGCGCCATCGGGCCGTCGGTGGCGAGCTGCGCGACGAACAGATCCGGCCGCGGCCAGCCCGGCACGCGGCCCTGGCTGGGGCGCAGGCCGAACAGGTGGTTCCAGGCCGCGGGGTTGCGCAGCGAGCCCATGAAGTCGGAGCCGTCGGCCACCGGCAGCAGGCGCTGCGCGATCGCCACCGCCGCGCCGCCGCTGCTGCCGCCGGCGCTGCGCGTGCGGTCCCAGGCGTTGACGGTGGTGCCGAACAGCGCGTTGTAGGTGTGCGAGCCCAGGCCGAACTCGGGCATGTTGGTCTTGGCTACGACAATGCAGCCGGCCGCCTTCATGCGCGCGACGTAGAGGCTGTCCTCGCGCGCCGTCATGTCCTTCAGCAGCTCGCAGCCGAAGGTGGTGGGGAATCCGGCGGCCTGGCCGGTGTCCTTGATCGCCTGCGGCAGGCCGTGCATCCAGCCGCGCCAGTGGCCGCGCGCGAGTTCGGCGTCGGCGGCATCGGCCTCGCGCAGCAGGGCCTCGTCGGGCGCGAGGTTGACGAGGGCCTTGAACCGCGGGTTCAGGCGCTGGATGCGCGCGAGGAAGGCGCTCATCACCTCGCGGCAGGAGAGCTCGCGCGCGCGGATGGCGCGCGAGAGTTCGAGCGCGCTCAGCGCGGTGGGGTCGGAGAGATCCATGGGGTGATGCAGCGGCGAGGGCATGGTAGCGAGCCGGCTTCCGGGGTTAACCCTGGCCCCTTTGCGTGATCGAGTAGACCGCCACGGCCTCGCTCTGCGCCAGCGCAATCGCGCGGCGCGTGCCGCGCCGCTAGCATCGGCGCACAAATTGTTGCAGGCAATCGGGTTGAGCATCGTCGTCGTCGAAGCGCTGGTGATGGTCGTGCTGGCGGTCATGTTCACCGCCGTGTGGCTGCGCTCGCGCGAGCCCGGCACCTGGCTGCTGGCGATCGGCTTCGCGGTCGCCTCCGGCTGGTACTTCCTCAGCGGCCTGGCGCCCAACACCGGCGCCGACATCGACACGCTGACCGAGCGCGTCTCGGCCGCGGCGGTCGGCGTGGCCATCCTGCTGCGCGCCATCGGCGTGGCGCTCTACCTCGGCTGGCCCTCGGGCTGGATGCGCCGTTTCGTGCTGCTGTGCTGCCTGCCCGCGCTGGCGAGCATCGCCTGGCTGGCCGTCGGCGGTGTGCTCTCGCACCGCAGCTATCACGTCGCCGGCCTGCTGCCCTATCTCGGCGTGGCGCTGCTGGCCTTCGAGCGCGCGCGCCAGGAGCCGGGCAACGCGCACGGCCTGCTCGGCATCGCGCTGCTGACGCTGCCGCTGCTGCCCTTCGCGCTGGCCGCCGCCGGCGTGGACAGCGGCGACTTGCGCTACTACACCGGCGTGGCGGTGATCGCCTTCGGCATGCTGGTGCTGACGGTCAGCCTGCTGCGCCGGCACCGCGCGCTGGCGCGCGAGATCGAGCGCCGCACCGAGGCCGAGGCGCAGCTGCGCGATGCCAACCAGCGCCTCGAGGCGCGCGTCGCCGAGCGCACCGCGCACCTGCACGAGCTGGTGGCCGGCCTGGAATCGTTCAACCGCGGCGTCTCGCACGACCTGCGCGGCCCGCTGGGCGGCATGGCGCAGCTGGCGCGCACGGCCGTCGACGCGATGGCGCGCGGCGACGCCACGCTCGCCAACCGCGCGCTGCCGCTCATCGCCGAACAATGCGACGCTTCCGTGAAGATGGTCAACGCCATGCTCGAACTGGCGCGTGTCGGCGACGCGCCGGCGCAGCGCGTGCCGGTGCAGCTGGCGCGCGTGGTCGAATCGGCCATCGACGAGGTGCGGCTCGCGCAGCCCGCGGCGCGAGCCGCCAACGTGCGCTGCAGCGCGATGCCCGGCGTGCTGCTGGCCGACCCGGTGCTGCTGCGCACTGCGCTGGTCAACCTGATCGGCAACGCGGTGAAGTTCTCCAGCGACGCCGACGAACCCTGCGTCGAGGTGAACACCACGGTGGACGGGCACGACGTGGTGGTGTGCGTGAAGGACAACGGCTGCGGCTTTCCGGCCGAGCTGGCGCCGCGCCTGTTCGAGCCCTTCTTCCGCGCCCCCGGGGCACGCCAGCAAGGCCACGGCCTGGGCCTGAGCGTGGCGCGCCGCGCCGTCGAGGCGATGGGCGGCCGCATCTGGGCCGAGCCGCGCGCCGGGCGCGGCGCCGAGCTGTGCTTCCGCCTCGGCGACGTACTCTCCGACACGTCGATGCCGGCACCGGCCTAGCGTCATCTGGGATGATGGTGGTCTCCCGCGACCACCCTCGTCCTGCCATGGATCTCTCCTGCTTCCCGCGCCGCCGCTACACGCCCTACGCCACGCCGCTCGAGCCGCTGCCGCATCTGTCGGCGGCGCTCGCCGCCAGCTGCCCCGGCGGCCGCGGGCCCGAGCTCTGGGTCAAGCGCGACGACATGCTCGGCCTCTTCCCCGGCGGCAACAAGACGCGCAAGCTCGAGTTCCTCGTCGCCGACGCGCTCGCGCAGGGCGCCGACACGCTGATCACCTGCGGCGCGCCGCAGAGCAACCATTGCCGCATCACGCTGGCCGCGGCGTTGAAGGAAGGCTTGAAGTGCCGCTTCGTCATCGAGGAACGCGTGCCGGACAGCTACGACCCGCACGGCAGCGGCAACCACTTCATGTTCCGCCTGATGGGCGTGGAGGCGCTCACCGTGGTGCCCGCCGGCACCGACATGGCCGCGGCGATGACGAAGGTGGCCGATGAGCTGAAGGCCGCGGGCCGCAAGGGCTACGTCATCCCCGGCGGCGGCTCGAATGCGCTCGGCGGCCTCGGCTACGTGGCCTGCGCGCAGGAGCTGCAGCAGCAGTGCTTCGAGCAGGGCCTGCGCTTCGACCGCGTGGTGGTCGGCTCGGGCAGCTCGGGCACGCACGGCGGGCTGGTGGCCGGCTTTCTCGGCAACAACATCCGCATTCCGCTCACCGGCATCGGCGTGAGCCGCGACCCCGATCAGCAGGCGCCGCTGGTGCTCAAGGAAGCGCAGGCCGTGGTCGACCTGCTGGGCCTGGGCTTCACGGTGCCGGCCGAGGCGGTGCAATGCGTGGGCGGCTTCTGGCAGCCCAAATACTCGGTGCCCAATGCGGCCATGGTGGAGGCGGTGCAGCTCGCGGCGCGCAGCGAGGGCCTGCTGCTCGACCCGGTCTACACCGGCAAGGTGATGGCCGGCCTGATCGGCCTGGCGCGGCGCGGCGAGATCGGCGCCAACGAGCGCGTGCTGTTCGTGCACACCGGCGGCCTGCCGGCGCTGCACGCCTACGAGCGCGTCGTGCTGGGAGATGCGGCATGACGCGCCGCCTCATCAGCTCCGGCTCGCCCTACGAGGCGCAGATCGGCTACAGCCGCGCGCTGGTCGACGGCGAGTGGATCTTCGTCTCCGGCACCACCGGCTTCGACTACGCGAGCATGAGCATCCCCGAGGGCGCGGCCGCGCAGGCCGAGCAGTGCTGGCGCAACATCGAGCGCGCGCTGGCCGACGCGGGCGCGACGCTCGCCGACATCGTGCGCGTGCACTACATCGTGCCCACGCGCGAGGATTTCCACGCCGCCATGCCGGTGCTGGCGAAGGTGATGGGCCCGGTGCGCCCGGCCGCGACCATGATCTGCGCCGGGCTGCTCGACGAGCGCATGCGCATCGAGATCGAGGTGACGGCGCGGGTGAGGGCGGCGGCATGAACGTCGACGCCCTCGCCGGCCTGAAGGTGCTCGAACTCGGCCAGCTCATCGCCGGGCCGTTCGCGGGCAAGACGCTGGCCGACTTCGGCGCCGACGTCATCAAGATCGAGCCGCTCGAAGGCGGCGATCCGCTGCGCGGCTGGCGGCTGCTGCGCGAAGGCACTTCGGTGTGGTGGGAAGTGCAGTCGCGCAACAAGCGCTCGGTGGCGCTCGATCTGCGCGCTGCCTCCGGCCAGGCCGCGGTGCGCGCGCTGGCCGCCGAGGCCGACGTGCTGATCGAGAACTTCAAGCCCGGCACGCTGGAAGCCTGGGGCCTGGGATGGGAGGCGCTGCATGCGGCCAACCCGAAACTGATCATGCTGCGCGTCTCCGGCTACGGGCAGACCGGGCCCTACCGCGACAAGCCCGGCTTCGGCGTGCTCGGCGAGGCGATGGGGGGCTTGCGACACCTCACCGGCGAGCCGGGGCGCGTGCCGGTGCGCTGCGGCGTCTCGATTGGCGACACGCTGGCCGCGCTGCACGGCGTGATCGGCGTGCTGCTGGCGCTGCGCCACCGCGAGGTGAACGGCGGCCAGGGCCAGGTGGTCGATGTCGCCTTGTACGAGAGCGTCTTCAACGTGATGGAGAGCCTGCTGCCCGAGTACGACGCCTTCGGCGCGGTGCGCGGCGCGGCGGGTTCGGCGCTGCCCGGCATCGCGCCGAGCAACGCCTACCGCTGCGGCGACGGCGCCTATGTGCTGATCGGCGGCAACGGCGACGGCATCTTCAAGCGCCTGATGCGCGCCATCGTGCGGCCCGAGCTGGCCGAAGACCCGGGCCTGGCGCGCAACGACGGCCGCGTCGCGCGCGTGGCCGAGATCGACGCGGCGATCGAGGCCTGGACGCTGCAGCGGACCATCGCCGAGGTGCTCGCCGCGCTCGATGCGGCCGCCGTGCCGGCCGGCCGCATCTACAGCGTGGCCGACATCGCGGCCGACCCGCAATACCAGGCGCGCGACATGATCGTGCAGACGCACGATGCCGATGGCCGGCCTCTCAAGGTGCCGGGCATCGTGCCCAAGCTGTCGGACACGCCGGGGCGGCTGCGCACGCCGGCGCCGCGGCTGGGCGAGCACACCGCGAGCGTGCTCGCGGCGCGCGGCTGGCGCACCCGCGCGGCGAACGACGACGGGCCGCCCTGACGCCGCCGACTCAACGCTGCAGCGAGATGCGCGTCGCGGCGAAGCCGGCCGCGGCCGGCGGCGCCGCCATCGGCAGCGTGTCCTTGAAGCCGGGGAAGCTCTGCGCCAGCGTGGTGGCGGCGTCGGCCGCCCACAGCAGCACGGCGCGTGCGCTCATCGGCCGCGCGATCAGGTAGCCCTGCAGCTGGTGGCAGCCCAGGCGCACCGCGGCATCGCGCTGCGCCTCGGTCTCGATGCCCTCGGCCACCACGCGCAGGCCGAGCTCGCGCGCGGCCCGCACGGCGCTCTCGACCATCGCTCGCGCATCGTGGCTGCGCGCCAGCGCGGCCACCGTGGCGCGGTCGATCTGCAGCTCGCGCACCGGCTGGTGCGACAGCGCCGCCAGCCCGGCATCGCCGGCGGCGAAATCGTCGATCGACACCTCCACGCCGAGGCGGCCCAGGCGCTCGAAGGCGCGGCGCGTGGCCTCGGTGTTCTCCATCGCCGCGGTCTGCGTCAACTCGCACAGCAGGCCCTCGGCCGGCACGTTGTGCGCCTTCAGGCCGCGCTCGAGGCGGTGGGCGAAATCGTCCTGGCGAAACTGCACGCCGGAGATGTTCACCGCCACGCGCAGCTTGACGCCCGCGGCGCGCCACGCGGCGGCCTGGCGCAGCGCGGCGTCGAGCGCCCAGCCGCCGATGGTCTCGATCAGCCCGTGGCGCTCGGCCACCGGAATGAAGCGCGCCGGGCTCACCAGCCCGAGCGTCGGGTGGCGCCAGCGCAGCAGCGCCTCGACGGCGCTGATCTGCAGCGTCGTCGCGTCGATGCGCGGCTGGAAGAAGAGCTCGAGCTGGCGCTTCACCACCGCGTGCTGCAGCTCGCGCGTGATCAGCAGTTCCTCGTTGTGGTTGGCGTCGATGCGTGAATCGAACACCGCGTGGCCGTGGCCGCCGCTGCGCCGCACCGACTGCATCGCCGCTGCCGCGCGGCCGATCAGGCGCGGGCCGCCGCCGTGCTCGGGCGCGAGCGCGAGGCCGATGGACAGCGGCACGACCAGCGCGTGGCCGTCGACCGTCAGCGGCGCGTCGAAGAGTTGCACGAGACGGTGCGCCAGCTTCTCGCCGGCTTCGCGCGGCGCGTCCAGCCACAGGCCGAAGACGTCGGCGTCGATGCGCGCCAGCGGCGTCGAGGCGCCGATCTCGGCGCGCAGGTTGGCGGCGGCCGCGGCGAGCACGCGCTCGGCCCAGGGCGCGCCGGCGGCGTCGCGCAGCAGGCGCAGCTCGTCGACGCCGATCACCAGCAGGCAGCCGTCGCGGCCGGCTTTCTCGACCGCGATCACACGTTCGGTCAGCAGCGGCTCGAAGCGCTCCAGCGTCGGCAGGCCGGTGAGCGCGTCCACGCCGCTGACGGCGGCCGGCGCCGCGGCCGCCTGCACCGGGCCGCGCCGACGCCACCAGAGCGCGCCGGCGCCGGCGGCCACGGCCAGCGCCGCGGCGGCGCCTGCGCTGAGGAGGGGATCGATGTTCATGGGGCTGCCTTTCGCGCGCGTGTTGCCAAGGAATGATCGGCCGCGCTGCGCCCGGCGTGAGCCCTGTTTGCGTGACGGATGTGGGGGCCGCACCGCCAGCGCGCGATATAGTGGAAACAACCATGACTCAGGAACTGCGTGCCGCCGCCATCCGCCACGACGGAAGCTGCGACGTCGATGCCTTGCTCGCCGAGGTGACCGAGGCCGAGCGCCGCCGCGGCCGGCGCGTGCGCGGCCTGCTGATGGCGCCGGCCGCATCGGGCGGCGACTGCCTGGTCGAGATGGTGCTGGTCGACGTCGACAAGCGCGACGGCTACCTCGTTTCGCAGCCGCTCGGGCGCGACTCCAAGGCCTGCCGCGCCGACCCGCAGGGCTTCGCGCGCGCCAGCATGGTGCTGCGCAGCGCCGCTGCCGAGGAGCCCGACCTGGTCGTGTGCAACCGCTTCGGCAAGCTCGAGGCCGAAGGCGGCGGCTTCTCGGCCGAGCTGCTCGAGATCCTCTCGCGCGACATCCCGCTGCTCACCGTCGTCTCGCACCACCTGGTCGACGACTGGCAGCGCTTCACCGGCGGCGAGGCTGCGCTGCTGCCGCCCACGCGCGCGGCGGTCGACGCCTGGCTGGCGCGCACGCTGGCCTGAACAAGAGCGACCCATGGCACTGCACACCTGGCTGATCTACTTCGCGGCAGCGCTCGGCCTGTCGCTCTCGCCCGGCCCCAACGGCCTGCTGGCGCTGACGCACGGCGCGCTGCACGGCCGGCGCATGACGCTGTGGACCATCTTCGGCGGCTCGTTCGGCTTCGTCGCCGTGATCGCGCTGTCGATGTTCGGCATCGGCGCGCTGCTGCAGACCTCGCTCGTCTGGCTGACGGTGCTGAAGTGGCTGGGCGGCGCCTACCTCGTGTGGCTGGGCATCCAGGTGTGGCGCGCGCCGGCGCTGGGCGTCGAGCTGATGGCGCTGTCCAGCGAGCGCGGCGGCTGGTCGCTGTTCCGCCAGGGCGCGCTGTCGGCGATGACCAACCCCAAGGGCATCCTGTTCTTCGCCGCCTTCCTGCCGCAGTTCATCGACCCGGCGCGCAGCCTCGTCATGCAGTTTCTGATCATGGCCGGCACCTTCGCCGGCATCGAGGTGATCACCGAGTTTGTCATCGCCAGCACGGCGCACCGCATCCGCCCCTGGCTGGAGCGCAGCGGCAAGCGCTTCAACCAGGCCTGCGGCGGCATCTTCATCGCCATCGGCGCGGCGCTGCCGCTGCGCGCCTGAGCCGTTGAGCTACCTCGCGTCGCGCAGCGCGATGTCGAGCAGGTCGGCGATGCGATCGGCCATCGGCGCCGGCAGCGCCGCACGGCCGGGCGCCATGAGCAGCAACTCCTGCGGATCCTCCGAGGCCAGGCCCTGCCGCGCGGCCACCACCGGGCGCGAGCTCAGGTCGATCATGGTGCCGACCATGCGCGTTGCCGCGCCGTGCGCGTCACGCTCGATCACGCGGCCGCGCGAGACCATGGCGCGGTAGCCCGAGCCGTTGCTGCGCAGGCGAAAGCAGGCGCTGTAGCTGTCGGCGTGGCCGTCGAGGTGCGAGCGCAGCGAGCCGAGCATCCTCTCGACGTCGCCGGGGTGCACGCGGCAGCGCCAGAACGAGGTGCTGTCGGCGGCGTGCACGCGCGGGAAACCCAGGCGCGCCTTCCATGCCGGCGCATAGTGCACCGTCTCCTGGCGCGGATCGAGATCCCAGACGCCGAAGTGCGCGTTCTCGATGGCTTGCAGCCAGCGGCGGTGTTCGACGGTCGGGTTCGGCATGGACGGCGTGCCTGTATTCGAAGGAGCGCCCATTCTCGGTACGCTCGCGCACTCCCGATCGCCCGAGGTGCGCCCCAGTCGTGGCGTTTTTCGCGGCCGCCGCTGCGGGCGTCTGTTTGCCGAGATCACCCTTCGGGCCGGGGTACCCCAAGGCGCTGGGCCGCGTTGCGCCGCTGGCCCAGGCGGCCTGCCTGGGCGGCGCGCCGCGCCTTGCCCAGCACCTTGGGCCACCCCGGCGCGAGCCTTCTCGTAGTGTTAACAGGCCCTACCCGTGGGCGTAGAGCAGCGCCAGCACCAGCAACGCCGCCGCCGCCATCCACGAGCCCGCCACGCGCACGAGGATGCGGCCCCAGGGCCGCTGCTGCGCCAGCGCGGCCAGCCATGCGCCGGCGGCGACGCCGAGGCAGGCGGCCACGAAACTGCCCGCCAGTGCCAGCAGCTGCGGCGTGCCCGCTTCGGCGGCTGCACCGAGGCCGATGCCTCCGCCCGCTGCCGCGGCGATGGCGCCCAGCAGTGGCAGCGGCCAGGGGCGGCCGATGGCCACCAGCAGGCCGCCGGCCGCGGCCAGCACCAGCAGCGGCGCATCGGCATGGCCGCCGTGGTCGGCGGCGGCGAGCGCGAGGCCGAGCGCCAGAGCGAAGGCGAAGGCGAGCAGCGCATCGCGCGAGGCGCGCCAGCCGGCCTGGCCGAGCAGCAGCGCGACGACGATCAGCGCAGCGCTCGCCGCCGGCGTCATGCCGCGCGGGCGAGGAACAGCACGCCGAGCAGCGCGATGCCGGCACCCATGCCGCGCACCGCGATGCGGCCGGCCGGCCAGCGCGTCAGCAGGCCCAGCGCGATGCCCGTCAGGTGCAGCAAGCCGGTGGCAACGACGAAGCCGAGGCTGTAGGCGAGCGGGCTCGCGGCCTGCGGCAGCTCGGTGCCGTGCGCATGGCCGTGGAAGACGGCGAACAGCGCCACCAGCAGCGCGGCCACCCACAGCGGCGGGCGCAGTGCGCCGGCCACCACGCCGCCGAGCGCGATCGCCGAGACGGCGATGCCGACTTCCACCGCCGGCAGCGGCACGCCCAGCACGCCGAGCGCACCGCCGGCGGCCATCACCAGCGGGAACACCACCGGCAGCAGCCACAGCGCCGGCGCGCCGAGAAAGGCGCCCCACAGACCGACCGCGAGCATCGCGACCACGTGATCCCAGCCGAGCAGCGGATGCGCGAAGCCGCTCATGAAGCCGCCGGCCAGACCCGCGCCTTCGTGGGCCTGGGCGAGCGGCGTGGCCAGCGCGAAAGCGGCGAGCAGGGCGAGCGGGCGCAGCGGCAGTCTGGGCATGGGGATTCCCGGCGGGGGCGACGTTGTGAGAGTGTAGGTGTGGCGCTCTCGCGCCGACCGGTCAACCCAACAGGAGCGAAGGCATGTCCTGCATCGACGGTTTCCTGATCGCAGTCCTCACCGCCAGCAAGCGCATGATCTTCGGCGGCTTCGAACCGGTGGTCGAAGTGAAGGCTTGAGCGGCGCTGCACTCGGCGTCGATCGGGCGGCGGTCAATTCGCGGATCGACATGGGACCGTTCCTCTCGTGCAGCGGCTGTCTCAACGGCCCAGCAATGGGTTCCGGGGCGTTTCGCCCTCCTTGGTGCAGACGGCTTCCGACACCGCTCGCCCCAGCAGACCGATCGATCCACCGACGAAGCAGCGGTAGTTCTGGCCCGCCTTGGTGCGCACCTGGTAGCGCGTGGCGGCCCCGTCGTCCATGCGGTTGCTGATCGTGAAGTCGCCCTTGGCGAGCCCAAGTGCAAAGGCGGTCCGATCCACGATCGCCTCGTCGGTAACGGCGATGGCGGCGCAGCCGCCCGCGAGCAGCGATGCCGACAAGGTGGCGAGTAGCAGAGATGTCTTCACGGGAAGTCCTTCCCAGGGCCGGGGCCGTCGCTGCGGGCGCTGCGCCAGGCCTCCCCCGGCTGCCGGACGTAGCGCGCCCACACGTAGCGCCAGGGCATGACCAGCCAGACCACGACGATGCCGATGCACTCGCCGAAGAGCACCTGCATGTCGGGCGTCATCCGGTGGGCCAGCCAGGCCGGCAGGATGATCAGCAGGATCGCCACGGTCTTCCACAGCGTCTCGAGCAGCATCAGCGGCAGCATCTGCAATGGGTAGCGCAGCCCCAGGAGGCTCAGCAGTGCCAGCGACGCCAGCATCGACTTGGCGATGATGCGCGGCGCCGGCCAGGGTTCGATCTGGAACAGCACCTGCTGCCAGACGAATGGGCCCATCACGCCGGCCATCAGCAGATAGGCCAGGCGCAGCATGTGGATGCGCCACATCGCGACGGGTGGAAGCTCGGGTGCTCGGGAGAATCTCATGGCCGGTTTGCAGAGAGTGATTCGGTCGTGATGGCGGTCGACAGGCGTGCCGACGCCGTGGTCACGCACTCTGGCCGGCGCGTCGACCGCCACCAAGCGGCCGAGCGACGAGCGACGGCGCCCGGCGGCCGAGCGACGACGGGCGCGGACGGGATGCGATGGCGCTGTATCCTGCGGCCGCAGTTCGTCCAACGATTCATCGCCTCCATGCGTCGCTCGGCCAACTCGTCGCGTATCCCGTCGGAGGCCGCTTCCGGCCGGGCAGTCCGCCGCGGCACATTCCGGTTCCGAACCAGCGCCCGCAAGCGGCACCAGCCCACACCGTGACACCCGCCGTCGATCTCGATCAGCCCCGCCCGCGCGGCTGGAGCCGCCTGGTCGCGTGGCCGCGCGTCAGGCTGTGGCTGGTCGTGACGGTGATCTGGGCGCTCGTGCGCACGCTCACCTCCGAGACCACCGGCCTGGCGGAATGGCTGGTGCGCTGCGGCCTGGCCACCGCCCTGGGCGTGCTGGCCTATGGCGTGCTGGATCAATGGCCGCGACACCTGCCCGCCGCGACGCCGCGCTGGATCCTGCAACTGCTGGCCGTGTTGCTCGTCATGCCGCCGGCGACCTACCTGGGCTATGCCACGACCCTCGGCACGCTCGATGTGCTGTCGCTCGGCACCACCTACCGCGACGGCTGGCTGATCACGGCCTTCATGGGCGTGCTGGTGGGCCCCTGGATCGCGCTGGGTGCGCTGCTGCATCGCAGCGAGGCCTTCGCGCGCGAGCAGGCACTGGCCTTCCGGCTGAGAAGCAGCGAACTGGAACGCAAGGCGGTGGACGCGCGGCTGCGGCTCCTGCAGGCGCAGGTCGAACCGCACTTCCTCTTCAACACGCTCGCCAACATCCGGTCGCTGGTGCGCCGATCGGGCAGCGCGGATGCAACCGCCATGCTCGACAGGCTGATCGACTACCTGCGCGCCGCGGTGCCGAAACTAGAGGCTGGCCAGGCGACGTTCGAGCACGAGCAGCAGATGGTCTGCGCCTACCTCGAGCTGATGCGCATGCGCATGCCCGATCGGCTCGGCTACACGGTGCACATCGATCCCGCGGCGCTGGCGCTGCACTGCCCTCCCATGGCCCTGATCACGCTCGTGGAGAACGCCATCAAGCACGGCATCGACCCCGGCGAGACCGGCGGCACCGTCGATGTGCGCGTGACGGTGCGCGATCAGCGCGTGCAGGTGCGCGTGGCCGACACCGGGGTCGGCCTGCAGCCGCGACGGGCCGGGCAGTCCGGCACCGGCCTGTCGAACCTGCGCGAGCGCCTCGCACTGGCCTTCGGTGACGATGCGCGCGTGCGACTCGACAGCACAGCGGCCGAAGGCACCGTGGCCGAAGCCGAATTCCCGGCGCGCCGTGGAGGCCCGGCATGACGATCTCCGCACTGATCGCGGACGACGAACCTCGATTGCGCGACGAGCTCGCCGAGCTCCTGGCGGGCGCCTGGCCCGGGCTGCGCATCGTGGCCCTGGCACGCAACGGCCGGGAGGCGGTCGAGCAGTTCGAGAGCCTGCGGCCCAGCGTCTGCTTCCTGGACGTGCACATGCCGGGCATGAGCGGCGTGGAAGCGGCGCACCACATCGGCCGGCGCGCGCACCTGGTCTTCGTCACCGCCTTCGAGCAGTACGCCGTCCAGGCCTTCGCGCAGGGCGCCCTGGACTACCTGGTCAAGCCGGTGCAGCCTGCGCGCCTTGCCGACACCGTGAGCCGCCTGCGCGAGCGCATCGACTGCGCCGCGCCCGCACAGCACAACGAAGATCTGCTGCGCCAGCTCGCGCAACAGCTGCAGCGCAGCGGCCGGCCGCCGGGGCTGCGATGGCTGCGCGCGCAGGTGGGTGCAGCGCTTCGGCTGATTCCGGTGGACCGCGTCGACTATCTGCAGGCCGACAACAAGTACACCGTGGTGGCCTGGCGCAACGACGAAGGCGCCGTCAGCGAGGCCGTGGTGAGCGTGCCCCTCAAGGACCTGCTCGCCCAGCTGGACCCCGACCAGTTCGTGCAGGTGCACCGTTCGGCGATCGTCAACCTCGGGTCGATCAGCCACGTCGTGCGCGGCGTGAACGAGACGGCGGACATCCACCTGAAGGGCCGCACCGAGGTGCTGCGCGCCAGTCGCAGCTTCACGCATCACTTCAAGCAGATGTAGCTGCCGCCCCGCGGCGACGCTTCACTGCGTTCGGCGGCGCTTGTTGTCGAAGGGCGCTCCCGCCAGACACTTCTGCAGTTCGGCGCGGGCCTTCAGCCCATCGTGCCACTCGATATTGGCAATGGACCTGCCCTGGTAGCTGAGGTCGAAGCTCCAGGTGTCTTCCATGCCCTTCATCAGCGCGTCGATGCTCGGGACGGCGAATGCCAGCAGGGGCGGCGCCTTCGGCCGGGTCTCCAGGTAGATGGCATTCAGCGTCACGGGCTTGGTGTTGCCCTGCGTCAGCGTGACCCGAACGGGCGTTCCGCTCGGAAGTTTCGGGAAGGCCTCGGCGCTGTCATCGCCCAGCGGCGAGAAGGCCAGCAAGGCGCCCCGATAGCTTCCCCCCGGGCCGAACAGCGTGACGACGACGCCCTCCTTCATCTTGTCGACCTTGCCCGGTTCCACCCGGCGCTTGGCGCGCAGGAAGGACGCGGCGCAGTATTCGCCCGGCGCGGCGTTCGACCTGGCCTGCATGAACTCCCACCAGCCGGTGATGACCGCTTCCCGATAGCGGATCGCCTCTTCCTTGGCCGCGTCGAGGGTTTGCCTGGCGTCGATCTCCTTGTTGTGGGTCTCCATGACGGAGGCCAGCACATCGAAGGATTCGCCCTGGACTTCGGCCCCCGCCTGGCAGGAGAGGCTCGCCGCGACGAGCGCGGCGGCCAGCAATTGCGTCCTGATCATGTGCCGTACCTCGCCTTCGTGACCTCGTCGCAAACGCCCCCGACGCGGCTCCTTCCCACATCGCCCTGGTAGTCCGCGCGGACGAGAACGTCGTCCACCCTCCACTCGCCCTTGGCGTCCTGTCGAACGCGGAACTCGGCGAAGCATTCGGCATGGCCGCCGGCTTCGCCACCGATGACGCCCTGCGCGCCGTAGACCGTGACACCGGCCTTCTCCCAGTAGCGCGTGTAGCGCAGGAACCGCGTCGCCGCGACCTGATTGAATTCCGGATTGCCCATGAGCTCGACGACCTTCTCCTCGGGCTGACCGCGGAAGACGGCCGCCAGCCGGGCTTCGTACTTGTTCATCTTCGAGCCGTCCGGATGCTTGTCGGCATTCCTGGCCGCTTCCAGATCCGCCTTCATCTCGCCGCCCGTTTTCTCGAGACTCCGCAGCAAACCGGCCCGGATCGACGCGGTGCCCTCCTCCAGCTCCTGCTGCTTGCGCCGGAGCGTCTCGAGCGCGGCCTGCTTGTCGGCTTGCGAAACCGGCTTGGCCCACTTGCCGCTGGGGTCGGGTCGCCTGCCGTCCAGAACCGTCTTCCACCAGAAGTTCTGCCACGCAAACTCCAGCACTTCGGAAGGCAGGCTTTCGCCGATGACAGCCATGTCTGCCGGCAGCCCCAGCGCGGCAATGCGCTTTCCGAAGGCGTCGAAATCGAAGTCCTTGCCCTTGATGGCCGCGTGCAATGCCTGGTCGATTTCGATGTGGTTGCAGGCGATCGTGCCGGCCTTGGACAGCATCGGCGCAGCGGACGTCTTCCAGGCGCTTTCGGCCACCGGCTCGGTCTTCAGGTCGGATCGCCTCAGCGTGTAGCTTCCGGGGCCGATGCGGAAGCTGACCGCGCTGCCTGCGCGGACCGTATTCTTGTTCTCGGAGAGCCCGAGCCTGGCCCTGTCCAGCGAATAGCGGTTCGGACACTGGAACTGCAGCTTCATGTGGACGAACTCGGGCTTGTTCGCGTTCTCGTAGACCGCCGTCACGGCAATCTCGCGAACCTCCACGTCGCCTCCCAGCTGATCGGGCGCCGTCCTGTTCAACAGGTAGCGGAGATCCGCGAAGTACGCCACGCGGTCATCGGCCGCTCCTTCGTATTGCACGATCGCGCCGAAGGCGAAGGCCTTTGCGGACAAGCTCATGGCAGCCGCCACGGATGCCGCGTGCAGCAGCGTCCTCCTCGCCGGCTGCCGGCGGCCATGGGGAGCGCTCGTTGTTGATGCCATCGGAGCCGACCGCAGCGCAGTGACGATGGGCGCGCACTGTGGCGGCCCATCGGGCCGCAGGGAAGCACCGGACGGACGAGTGACGTCGGCCTGGGCGCGAGCGACGTTGGGGGGCGACGAAATGCGCTTTCGAGTCCTGTCGGGCGCAGCTCGATCGCGCTTGGCAATCAGGCCACGTGCAGCAAGGTGCGCCGGATCTTCCCGCCGATGCGCTCGATGCGGCGCCAGCCGCTGTCGTCGTTCATCGTGATCCAGCGGCGCTCCTCGGCGCGGTAGAACCAATCCTTGTCCTGCTGGTAGAAGACCTGCACGCCGCCGGCCTCCCAGATGTTGACGATCTCGTTGCCGTGGGCGCGCATCTCGTCGAAGTCGGTGGTGGCCTTCTGGCCCATCTCGCTGTAGTGCGTGTTCAGCTCGAGCAGCAGCGTGTTGATCTCGGCCGGCATGCGCTCGGCCTTCAGGCCGATCTTCACCGCCTCGTCGAGCAGGATGGGGTAGCTGTGCGAGGGGTACTTGGAATTCAGCGTGGTGGCGATGCGCTCGGCCGCCGCTTCGTCGGCGATGTGGTTGGCCAGCAGCTCGCGGCACAGCATGATGGACAGCGACTCGGCCCGGTCGACCGCGCCGATCACCAGCGGGTGCACGTACTGGAACAGCGAGCGGTAGGGGTTCTCGGCGCTGTCGCCCTGCTGGTCGCGCCACAGGCGGATCACGCGCGTCAGCTCGTCGAGGCTCACGCTGACGCGCTCGTTGTCGCGGTCCACCGGCGAGAGCGCATGGTTCAGCGAGGTGTCGACCGCGGTGAGGTAGGCGGTCGGGCCCATCAGGATGCGGTCGGCGCCGAGCGCGATCATGGTCGCGGCCGAGGCGCATTCGAGCGGCACCAGCGCCACCAGCTGCCGGCAATGCTGGCGCAGCAGGTTGACCAGGCGCAGCGAGACCTGGCCGCTGCCGCCGTCGGACTTGATGAAGAGGTGGATGGTGTCGTGCTTGCCGAGCCGGCCCAGCACGTCGTACAGCGCCAGCACGTCGGAGTGGCACACCGAGCCGCGCGGGTTGTTCCAGTAGCTCACGATCGGGCCGCCGAGCTGCTCGGCCAGCTTGCCGATCACGGCCTGCGTCTTGGCGAACAGCACCGGCGGCTGCTTGATCCTGGGCTTCTTGGGGTCGGGCCTTGCGGTGTCGTCGCTCATGGCAGGTCGCTCGTCGGGATGGCGGCGAGCGTAACCGAGCGGCCGCCGTGGCGCGGCGGCATACTCGTCGCGCCATGAACGATCCCACACCCTTTCGGCGCATCGCCGTCGTCGGCGCCGGCGCGGTCGGCAGCTGGTTCGGCGCGATGCTGGCGCGTGCCGGCCATGCCGTCGTGCTGATCGGCCGCGCGCCGCATGTCGAGGCGATCCGCCGCGATGGCTTGCGAGTGGAAAGCAGGGCCGGCAGCGAGACCGTGCGCCTCGAGGCCGACACCGGGATCGCCGCCGTGCGCGGTGCCGATCTCGTGCTCTTCTGCGTGAAGTCGCCCGACACCGACGCGGTGGCGCGTGCGATGGCGCCGCACCTGGAGGCGAACGCGCTGGTGCTGAGCCTGCAGAACGGCGTCGACAACGCGGCGACGATCGCGCGCCATGTGCGCTGCGCGGTCGTGCCCTCGGTGGTCTACGTCGCCACGGCGTTGCCGGCGCCGGGCACGGTGGCGCACTATGGCCGCGGCGACCTCGTCATCGGCTCGAAAGACGCGGCGCTGCAGGCGCGCCTGCGCGCGCTGGTCGATCTGTTCGCCAGCGCGCAGGTGCCGGTGGCGGTGTCGCCCGACGTGATGGGCGAGCTGTGGCGCAAGCTGATGCTCAACTGCGCCTACAACGCCATCTCGGCGATCGCCCAGCAGCCCTATGGCCGCATGACGGCGCTGGCGGAGGTTCGCGCCGTGATGCGCGAGGTGGTGGAGGAAGTGGTGGCGGTGGCGCGCGCCGATGGCCAATCGCTCGCACTCGACGAGTGCCTGCAGGCGATGGAGAAGCTCGCGCCGGCGATGCCCACGCAGCTTTCCTCCACCGCGCAGGATCTGGCGCGCGGCAAGCCGAGCGAGATCGACCACCTCAACGGCTTCGTCGCGCGGCGCGGCGCCGAGCTCGGCGTGCCGACGCCGGTGAACCGCACGCTGCATGCGCTGGTGAAGCTCGCCGAAGCGGCGCGCGTGCCGGCATGAGGGCACCCGGCCTCGCCGCGCTGGCAACGGCCTTGCTGCTGGCCGGCTGCGCGCTGCCGCCGACGGCACCGCAGGGCCTGGGGCCGACCGAGGCGCGCGCCGCCATCCTGCGCGTGCTGCCCGCCGGCCTGGCCGACCGCGAGGGCTGGGCCGCCGACATCCACGCGGCGCTGGCAGCGCAGGAGCTGCCCTCGACCGCCGAGAACCTGTGCGCGGTGATGGCGGTGGCCGAGCAGGAATCGGGCTATCGCGCCGACCCGGCCGTGCCCGGGCTCGGTGCGATCGCCTGGAAGGAGATCGAGCGCCGCGCCGATGCGGCGGGCGTGCCGATGTTCGCTGTGCGCGGCGCGCTGGCGCTGCCGTCCAGCGGCGGGCGCAGCTACGCCGAGCGCATCGATGCGGTGAAGACCGAGCGCCAGCTCAGCGAGGTATTCGAGGATTTCATCGCCATGGTGCCGCTGGGCAAGACCTTTCTCGCCGATCGCAACCCGGTGCGCACCGGCGGGCCGATGCAGGTGAGCATCGCCTTCGCCGAGGCGCAGGCGAAGCAGCGGCCCTATCCCTACGAGCTGCGCGAGTCGGTGCGGCGCGAGGTGTTCACGCGCCGCGGCGGGCTGTACTTCGGCGCGGCGCACCTGCTCGGCTACGAGGCGCCCTACGAGCAGGCGATCTACCGCTTCGCCGACTTCAACGCCGGCCGCTGGGCGAGCCGCAATGCCGCTTTCCAGAATGCGCTGGCCGTTGCCTCGGGCCTGCCGGTCACGCCCGACGGCGACCTGATCACGCCGGGCGGCGCGCAGCGCGGCGAAACCGAGCGCGCGGCCTTGTCGCTGGCCGGGCGCCTCGGCCTCTCGGAGGCGTCGATCCGCCGCGATCTGGGCAAGGGCGAGGGCGCGGGCTTCGAGAAGACGGCGCTGCACGAGCGCGTATTCGCCTACGCCGAGCAGCTCGACCGCCGCACGCTGCCGCGCGCCGCCCTGCCGCGCATCGAGCTGCACAGCCCGAAGATCACGCGCAAGCTGACCACCGAATGGTTCGCGCGCCGCGTCGACGAGCGGCATCGGCGCTGCCTGGAGCGCATCGGGGCGCCGCGCGAGGGCTGAGAAGGTGTGAACGAACCCACCATGCCCGCTCGTTCCGCCATATCGCGCCCACTCTTCGTTGCAAATGCTCGCCATAGCCCGAGCTATGGCTGCGCTTTGCGCCTCGATTGGGCGCAATCTGGCGGCCCGCTCGGGCACGCCGGGCTCATTCACACCTTCTGAGGCTTCGGCCTGCACCGAAGCGTCGTGCCGCCGGCGCACGCCGCGCGGTGCTAGCCTGCATCCACGATGCCGCGCGACCACGAACCCCGCCTTGCCCGCGCCGCCGCCATGGTGGCCGACGCGGCGCGTTCGCGCATGCTGGCCCGGCTGCTCTCCGGCGAGGCGGCCACGGCGGGCGAGCTCGCCGCTGTGGCCTCGGTGACGCCGGCCACCGCGAGCGGCCACCTCGCGCAGCTGCGCGAGGCCGGCTTCGTGAGCTGCGAGCCGCGCGGCCGGCACCGCTACTACCGCCTCGCCAGCCCGGCGGTGGCGCACGCGCTGGAGGCGCTGGCCCTGGTGGCCGAGGCCGACGCGCGCGAAGCCGCCTGGCAGCGCCCCGAGCGTGCGCGGCTGCGCGAGGCGCGCTGCTGCTACGGGCATCTGGCCGGCCGCCTCGGCGTGGGCCTGTTCGAGGCGCTGCTCGCGCAGCGCGGCCTGCGCCCCGAGGCCGATGGCTTCGCGCTCACCGAGGCCGGCCGTGCCTGGTTCGGCAGCTTCGGCTTCGATCCGGCCGCGCCCAGTGGCAGTCGCCGCTACGCCTATGCCTGCATGGACTGGTCGGAGCGGCGCGACCACCTCGCCGGCCAACTCGCCGACGAGTGGTTGGCCCACTGCCTCGCGCGCGGCTGGCTCGAGCGCGGCGAGGGCCGCGCGCTGGCGCTGACGCCCAGCGGGCAGCGCGCCCTGCAGCCTGCTCTGACTTGATCCGAAGCAAGTTTCGAAGCGCCGTTTCCCTGCTGGGGGTGTGTCCTTGATCAAGTTCAAGGAAATTCCCGAGCAAATCAGTAGGCTATGGGGGTCGATAACAAGCGGAGGTTTCCCATGGCCCAAGGCTTCACCAGCCAAGCGGCGCGCAATATCTTCTATGGCGGAACGGTGTTCTTCGTTCTTCTATTTGCCGCCATCGTCTTCCATACCGAGCAACGCATTCCGGAGCGCTCGAAGGCCGCGGAGATCACTCCGGCCGTCGTTCGCGGAAAGCACTTGTGGGAAACCCGTAATTGCATCGGATGCCACACGCTGCTGGGCGAGGGTGCCTATTTCGCGCCGGAGCTGGGCAACGTCTACAAGCGCCGCGGCCCCGATTTCATCAAGGCCTGGATCAAGAGCCAGCCCACCGGCACGCCGGGGCGGCGCCAGATGCCCAACTTCAACTTCAGCGATGCGCAGCTCGACGACATGGTCGAGTTCCTGAAGTGGACCAATGGCGTGGACACCGAGAAGTGGCCGCCCAACATCGAAGGCTGATCGGGGTCAGAACATGAAAACCGCAACCCTCAAGTTCCAGTCGCAGTCGGTCTCCCGGCTGTACTTCATCGCCGCGATCGGCCTGTTCGTCGGCCAGATCGTCTTCGGCCTCACGCTCGGCCTGCAGTACCTGATCGGCGACCTGGCCTTCCCGGCCATCCCGTTCAACATCGCCCGCATGGTCCACACGAACCTGCTGATCGTGTGGTTGCTGTTCGGCTTCATGGGCTCGGCCTACTACCTCATCCCCGAGGAAGCCGATACCGAGCTGCACAGCCCCTTCCTGGCCAAGCTGCTGTTCTGGATCTTCCTCGTCGCCGGCGCGGCCACCATCCTGGGCTACCTGCTGGTGCCCTATGCCACGCTGGCGGAGATGACGGGCAACGACTTCCTGCAAACGATGGGGCGTGAGTTCCTCGAGCAGCCCTTGCCGACGAAGGTCGGGATCGTGATCGTGGCGCTGGGCTTTCTCTGCAACATCAGCATGACGGTGCTGAAAGGCCGAAAGACTGCTATCGCGCTGGTGCTGCTGATGGGCCTGTGGGGCCTGGCGCTGATGTTCCTGTTCAGCTTCGTCAACCCGAGCAACCTGGTGCGCGACAAGATGTACTGGTGGTTCGTGGTGCACCTGTGGGTGGAAGGCACCTGGGAGCTGATCCTCGGCGCGCTGCTCGCCTTCGTGCTGGTCAAGACCACCGGCGTCGACCGCGAGGTGATCGACAAGTGGCTGTACCTGATCATCACCATGGCGCTCGTGACGGGCATCCTCGGCACCGGCCACCACTTCTACTTCATCGGCCTGCCGGGCTACTGGAGCTGGGTGGGCAGCGTGTTCAGCGCGCTCGAGCCGATCCCGTTCTTCATGATGACGCTGTTCGCGTTCAACATGGTCCAGCGCCGCAAGCGTGAGCACCCGAACCAGGCCGCCGTGCTGTGGGCGGTGGGCACCGCGGTGATGGGCTTCCTCGGCGCCGGCCTGTGGGGCTTCATCCACACGCTCAGCCCGGTGAACTACTACACCCACGGCTCGCAGATCACCGCGGCGCACGGCCACCTGGCCTTCTACGGCGCCTACGTGCTCGTCGTCATCGCGATGATCAGCTACGCCATGCCGATCCTGCGCGGGCGCGAAGCCAACCCGAAGCGCGCGCAAGCCGTCGAGATGTGGAGCTTCTGGATCATGACCATCGGCATGGGCGTGATGGTGCTGGCGCTCACCGGCGCGGGCATCCTGCAGGTCTGGCTGCAACGCATCCCGACCGAGAACGCGATGTCGTTCATGGCGACGCAAGACCAGCTGCGCTTCTTCTACTGGGTGCGCGTGGCCGGCGGCGCCAGCTTCCTGTGCGGGCTGCTGACCTACCTGGCCAGCTTCTTCATCGGCCCCGCGGCCGACGAGGCCGAGCAGCGCGGCGCCGTGCCCGCGGCCGCCTGAGCCCGAAGGTGACGTGATGGAAATGGCCAGTGCCCGGCAGCTGGCGGCGCTGCCGTACTACGCTGCCCAGGGCGGGGAATGCGCGCTCTTCGAGCGCGCCCACGCCGCCCGCCTGCCGCTGCTGATCAAGGGGCCGACGGGCTGCGGCAAGACGCGCTTCGTCGAGCACATGGCGGCGCGTCTGGGCCGGCCGCTCATCACCGTGAGCTGCCACGACGATCTGAGCGCGGCCGACCTGGTCGGCCGCCACCTGATCGCCGGCGGCGACACCGTGTGGTGCGACGGCCCGCTGACGCGTGCGGTGCGCGAGGGCGCCATCTGCTACCTCGACGAGGTGGTGGAGGCGCGCAAGGACACGACGGTCGTGCTGCACCCGCTGGCCGACGACCGGCGGATGCTGCCGATCGAGCGCACCGGCGAGCTGATCGCCGCCGCGCCCGGCTTCATGCTGGTGATCTCCTACAACCCCGGCTACCAGAACCTGCTCAAGGGCCTGAAGCCGAGCACGCGCCAGCGCTTCGTGGCGCTCACGCTGGGCTACCCGCAAGCGGCGGTGGAACGTGCCATCGTCGAGGCCGAGAGCGGCTGCAGCGCGGCCGTCGCGGCGCGCCTGGTGGCGCTGGCCCAGGCGCTGCGCCGCCTGACCGACCACGACCTCGAAGAGACCGCCAGCACGCGGCTGCTGGTGATGGCCGCGCGCCTGGCCGCCGGCGGGCTGGCGCTGCGCGAGGCCTGCCACGCGGCCATCGTGGACGCGCTCACCGACGACGCCGACACCGCGCGTGCGCTGGCCGAAGTGGTGGGGGCCGTGATCGGCGATGACTGAACGCGCCTTCGCGCTGGCGGTGAATGATTCGCCGCAGGCGCAGCGCATGGCGCGCCTGCAGCGCTTGCGCCGTGCCCTGCAGATCGGCTTCTTCGCGCTCTTCCTGCTCGCGCCCGCACTCGACCTGCTGCGCTTCGATCTCAACGAGGCGCAGCTGTGGGTGCTGGGCCATCGCTGGTCGCTCGGCATCGACGAGTTCACGCAGCATCGCATCGGCGCCACGCAGGTGGCGCTGAACATCGTGCTGCGCGCCATCCTGCCCGGCGTGCTGCTGGTGGTCGCCTTCATGACGGTGGCCTACCGCTACGGCCGCCTCTACTGCGGCTGGCTGTGCCCGCATTTCTCGCTGGTCGAGTCGCTCAATTCGCTGCTGCAGCGCGCCAGCGGCAAGCTCAGCTTCTGGGATCGGCAGCGCACGCTGCGCGCCGGCCAGCAACCCGACCGCCGCTGGTGGCCGGCCTTCTTCCTCTCCTGCGCGATCTTCGGCTTCCTGTGGGCGATCACGCTGCTGAGCTACCTGCTGCCGCCGCGCGAGATCTGGAGCAACCTGGTCGGCGGCACGCTGACGCCCAACCAGGCGCGCTTCATCGTCATCGGCAGCGTGGTGTTCACGCTCGAATTCATGTTCGCGCGGCATCTGTTCTGCCGCTTCGGCTGCGCCGTGGGCCTGTTCCAGAGCCTGGCCTGGATGGCCAACCCCAAGGGCCTGGTGGTGGCCTTCGACCGCGAGCGCGCGCGCGACTGCCGCAGCTGCAGCACCGCCAACTCGCCGCAGGGCTCGGCCTGCGACACGGCCTGCCCGATGCGCCTGAACCCGCGCAACATCAAGCGCATGATGTTCTCCTGCGTGCAGTGCGGCCAGTGCCTCACCGAGTGCGAGAGCTCGCACGACGCGCAGGGCCGCAGCCCCAACCTCGAATGGAAGGTCGGGCTCGACGCGGTGCGCGAGACCTTGCGCCAACGCCGCGAGGACCGGGGCTGAG
Organism: Piscinibacter sp.; assembly: GCA_017983795.1. Taxonomy (GTDB): domain Bacteria; phylum Pseudomonadota; class Gammaproteobacteria; order Burkholderiales; family Burkholderiaceae_C; genus Piscinibacter. Next base: position 33,343 of record JAGOAS010000024.1, on the reverse strand, counting down.
CCATGGAAGAGTGGATCGGCGAACGCTGGCACCGCTGGATCACGCGCGCGGCCGATCGCAGCTTTCCGGCACAGGCGGTGGCGCTCGCCGAAGTGAAGGCGGCCGCCGCGATGCTGTTCCACGCCGTCGGCGGCGGGCATGGCGTGCGTGTCGTTCCTGCCGGCGAATCGCGTGCCGGCGGCTCGCGCGGCTGGCTGCAAAAAATCGCTGGCAGCGGCCGGCGCGCCGCCACCGCCAAGCTCGATGCCGACACGCTGGCGCTGCCGCCCGTGATCGCGGTATTCGACGACAAGGCGCTCAATCGCGATCTCTACCTGTGGCTGGCCGCGCTGGCCGCGGCGCACGAGGGGCCGGGCGACTGGATCGCCGGCAACCGTGCCGCCACCGCGCGCGTGCTGCAGCGCTGCCCGGGCCTGCGCGCGCGCTGGCAGCGCCTGCGCGATGCGCAGCTCGCGCAGCGGCCCGGCCCGGAGCAAGGCGCCGAGGCGGCGGTTCGAGCCGCATTGCGCGATGAATCCGTGCCGCACGCGGCCATCGCCGCGCACGAGGTGGCGCCGGTGTGGGTGTGGCTGGAAGCGCTGCCCGCGTCGGCGGGTGATGCCACCGCCGCCAGCGACGACGCCACACGCGAGACCAGCAACGCGGCGGCGCCGCGCAGCGACACGCGCCGCCGCACGCGCCGCGTCGAGCCGCAGAAGGACAAGCGCGCCCCGCTGCTGCTGCCCTCCAAGACCGAGCAACTGATGAGCTGGGCCGAGCATGTGCCGCTGGATCGCGCCACCGACGACGAGGACGACGGCAACGCGCAGCGCGCCGCCGACGACATGGAGCAGCTCGCCATCACGCGCGACGGCCAGGCCGGCGCGGCACGCATCAAGTTCGATCTCGACCTGCCCAGCGCCAGCGTCGACGACGTTGCCATCGCCGAGGGCGAGACCCTGCCCGAGTGGAACTGGAAGCGCCAGAAGCTCGAGCCCGACCACTGCCGCGTCGTCACGCTGATGGCGCAGCCCGGTACGCCCTTCGCGCCGGGGCTGGCGCTGCGCCGCACCGCGCGCCAGGTGCGGCGCCGCCTCGAGGTGCTGCGCGCCGCGCCGCGCTGGCAGCGCCGCTGCGCCGATGGCGAGGCGATCGACCTCGACGCCTGGGTGCGCCATGCCGCCGACGCGGGCGAGGACGATGCCGCGAGCGCCACGCCGCGCGACCCGCTGGTCTTCGCGCGCCGCACGCGCGGCGAGCGCAGCTTCGCCACGCTGCTGCTGGCCGATCTGTCGCTGTCCACCGACGCGCACGTCGACAACGATGCCCGCGTGATCGACGTGATCCGCGACGCGCTCTACGTCTTCGGCGAGGCGCTCGAGGGCACCGGCGACGCCTTCGAGATGCTCGGCTTCAGCTCGGTGCGCCGCCAGCACGTGCGCATGCAGCACCTCAAGGGCTTCGACGAGGCCTGGAGCCGCGAGGCGCAGGCCCGCGTCGGCGCCATCAAGCCCGGCTACTACACGCGCATGGGCGCGGCGCTTCGCCATGCGACCCAGCGCCTCGCGCTGCGGCCCGAACGGCAGCGGCTGCTGCTCATCCTCACCGACGGCAAGCCCAACGACCTGGACGTCTACGAAGGCCGCTGGGGCCTGGAGGACACGTGCCACGCCGTGCACGAGGCGCGCGAGGCCGGGCTGCTGCCCTTCTGCCTGTCGATCGACGAGGAGGCGCACGAGTACCTGCCGCACCTGTTCGGCCGCGGCGGCTGGGCGCAGGTGCGCCGGCCGGCCGAACTGCCGGCCCGGCTGGCCTCGGTGTACGCTCGGCTCACTCGCTGACCGCGGTGTCGATTGACGGTCATCAAGCCCAGGCTTGTTGCCCGCAGTGACACTCGCGCCAGCCCGAAACCGGATCGCCCTTGGAAGCACGTACCTTCGACCTGCCGCGCTACTTGTCGGTGCTGCCGCTGTTCACCGACCTGAACCGCCCCGAGCTGGAGCGGCTCGCGCTCGGCTGCCAGCTGCGGCGGCTGTCGCGCGGCGACACGGTATTCCGCGTCGGCGAGGCCTGCGAGGAGTTCCACGTCACCGTCACCGGCCAGGTCAAGCTGTATGCGCTGTCGCCGGCCGGGCAGGAGAAGGTGATCGAGCTGGTCGGCCCCGGCAACAGCTTCGCCGAGGCGCTGATGTTCACCGGCAAGCCCTACATCGTGAACGCGCAGGCGCTCACCGACACGCTGCTGCTGACGGTGAAGAAGGAGGCCGTGGTCGGCGAGATCGAGCGCGACCCGCGCTTCGCGATGCGCATGCTGGCCGGCATCTCGCGCCGCCTGCACGGCCTGGTGCACGACGTCGAGGCCTACGCCCTGCACAGCGGCATGCAGCGCGTGATCGGCTACCTGCTGCGCGACCAGGTGGTGGAAGACTGCGCCACCGGCGAGGTGGTGATCGTCTCGCTGCCGGTCAGCAAGGCGACCATCGCCTCGCGCCTGTCGCTGACGCCGGAATATTTCTCGCGCGTGCTGCACGAGCTGGAGAGCGCCGGCCTGGTGCGCATCGACAAGCGCGACGTGCACATCCTCGACCCCAAGAGCCTGGCCGACTATCCCGGTCGCTGACCCCCGCGGCCACGCGGGCCGCCGTGCGCAGTCTTGAACTGCTTCAAGGCGGCGCCGAATGCCCCGCCGTGCAATGCGGTTATCGAACGACCGCCACGAAAGCAAGTCATGACCGTGCTCAGCGAGCCGCTCCAGTTCAGTTCCGACGACACGGCCTCGGGCGGGGTCGGGCACGTCACGCTGGTCGGCGCCGGCCCGGGCGACCCGGATCTGCTCACCGTCAAGGCCGCCAACGCGCTGCGCAACGCCACGCTGGTGCTGTACGACAACCTCGTCTCCAAGGCCGTGCTCGAACTGGTGCCGGCCTCGGCCGACCGTGTCTACGTCGGCAAGGTCAGCGGCCACCACAGCCTGCCGCAGGAGGGCATCATCGAACTGATGGTGCGCCTGGCCAAGGGCGGGCGCCGGCTGCTGCGCTTGAAGGGCGGCGACCCCTACGTCTTCGGCCGCGGCGGCGAGGAGGCGCAGGGCCTGGTGGCGGCCGGCATTCCCTTCGATGTCATTCCCGGCATCAGCGCGGCGCAGGGTGCCGCGGCCGCCAGCGGCATCCCGCTCACCCACCGCGACCATGCCGAGGCACTGGTGCTGGCCACCGGCCACCTGCGCGGCGAGGCCGATGCGCGCACGGTCGATCTCGACTGGGTCCAGCTGGCCCGGCCGCGCCAGACGGTGGTGATCTACATGGGCGTGGCCACGCTGCCGGTGATCAGCACGCAGCTGCAGGCGCATGGCCTGGCCGGCGACACGCCGGCGGCCATCATCGAGCGCGCCACGCTGCCCGGCCAGCGCACCATCGTCGGCACGCTGGCCACGCTGCCCGAGATCGCACGAACCCACGACGTGCGCGCGCCGGCGCTGATCATGATCGGCACGGTGGTGTCGTTGCACGCCGAGCTGGGCGAGCCCGCCTCGGCCGTCATCGGCTGCGGCTGAGCCGCCGCCCGGCGGCGCGGGCTCACAATCCGGCTCGGCCGCCCGCGGCGCGCCGACCTGGACATGCAGCCCACCGACGCCTCCGCTCCCGCCACTGACGCCGCACCGCGCCGCGCCGGCCTCGGGTTGGGCGTGGCCAGCTGGATCGCCGGCGTGAGCCTGCTCGCGCTGCTGCCGCTGCTGGTCTTTTCGGCCTACAGCGTGCAGCGCGCGATCAGCGAGCAGCAGGCGCAAGCGGTCGCCGCCCTGCAGCGCCGCGCCGAAGCCAGCGCCGCCGCGATCGCCCACCAGATCGACGGCGTATTCGCCGCGCTGCGCGCCATGGCCCAGGCGGGCGCAGTGCGCCGCGGCGACATGGCCGCCACCTACGAGATCGCCGCCCGCGTGGCCCAGGTGGATCCGCGCATCGTCGGCATCAGCATCGTCGACGCCGCCGGCCGCCAGCCCTTCAACACCCTGCGCCCGCTCGGCACCGTGCTGCCCACCCCCGACGCCGAGTTGCTCGGGCTGCAGCGGCCCGTCCTCGAGCAGGGCCGCCAGGTCATCTCGCCCATGGTCACCGGCGAGGTGAGCGGCCAGCGCGTGGTCGGCGTCGGCATGCCGCTGGACATGGGGCCGGCCGGCACCTATGTGCTGCGCGCCGTGGTGCGCCTCGACGCGATCGGCACCTGGCTGAACGAGCAGGCCTGGCCGGCCGACTGGACCGCGGCCGTGCTCGACCAGCGGCGCCTGATCATCGCGCGCTCGCGCGATGCCGGGCGCTACATCGGCCAGAAGGCGACCGCCAGCCTGCAGGCCGGGCTGGACAGCGGCGAGCCGCTGTTCGAGTCGCGCACCTAGGAAGGCGAGCCGGTCTACACCAGCGTTGCGCGCGTGCCGGGTGCGAACTGGACCGTGGTGGTGGGGCGCCCGGCCGGCGCGCTGAACGCCCAGGTGCGCGGCTCGATGATGGCCGTGCTCGTCACCGGCGTGCTGTGCGCGCTGCTGGCGGTGGCCGGCGCGCTCTACATCGCGCGGCGCCTCGGCAGCCAGCTGCGCGGCGCCGTCGAGGCGCATGTGCGCGGCAGCGACGGCACGGCCGACCGCACGATCCGCGAGGTGGCCGAGCTGTCGGATGCGCTCGAGCGCGCCCGCGAGGCCGAGGCGCGCGCCATGCACGAGCTGCAGCGCGCCCGCGAGCAGACGCTCGCCCAGCTGAAGGAGCGCAGCGACATGCTCGACGTGCTGGCCCACGAGGTGCGCCAGCCGCTCAACAATGCCTCGGCGGCGCTGCAGGCGGCCACCGTCGAGCTCTCGCGCGACGGCAAGCTCAGCGCCGCCGAGCCGATGCGCCGCGCCGAGATGGTGCTCAACGAGGTGCAGCAGAGCATCGGCAACACGCTCGCGGTGGCCTCGCTGCTGATGGGCGGCGGGCGCGTCGAGGGCGTGGACACCGACATCGACGCGCTCATCGAGGTGGCCATCGCCGACATGCCGCCCGGCGAGGCCTGGCGCGTGCGCATGCTGCGCGAGACCGGCACGCGCACCGCCACCATGGACCCGGGCCTGATGCGCCTGGCGCTGCGCAACCTGCTGGCCAACGCGCTGCGCTGCAGCCCGCCGGGCTCGGAGGTGGTGGTGCGGGTGTCGGATTCCGACGAGCCGCTGGCGCTGATCCTCGACGTCGAGGACCACGGCCCCGGCATCCCGGCCGAGCGATTGCCCGACTTCGCCGCCAGCGCGCCGCCGCGCCTGCAACGCGACGCGCGCGGCCGCCGCCGCGGCCTCGGCCTGCACATCGTGCAGCGCGTGATGGAACTGCACGGCGGCCAGTGGCAGGTGCTGCGCAGCGGCCCCGAGGGCACGACGATGCGGCTGGTCATCACCCAGAGCGTGGGGGAGTGAGATGACGCTGGCCCACCTCCTCTTGCGCCAGGCGCGAGCGCAGGGCGATCGCGCCGTGCTGTTCGAGGGCGCCACGCCGCGCGGCAGCTACCGCGACTGGGCGGCGCGCAGCGCCGGTGCCGCGACGCGGCTGCGCGCGGCCGGCCTCGCGAGCGGCGACCGTGTGCTGCTCTTCATGCGCAACCACACGCGCTACCTCGAGCTGCTGTGGGCGGCGTGGTGGGCCGGGCTGGTGGTGGTGCCGGTGAATGCCAAGCTGCACCCGCGCGAGGTCGAGTGGATCATCGACAACGCGCAGGCGCGCTGGGCCTTCGTGACGCGCGACGTCGCGCCGACGGCGCTGGCCGGGCTGCAGCATCAGATCGACATCGAATCGGCCGAGGCCGATGCACTGCTCGCACCCGTGCCCGAGGTCGAGGCCGTGCCCATCGCCGAGCGCGGCCCCGACGACACCGCCTGGCTCTTCTACACCAGCGGCACCACCGGCCGGCCCAAGGGCGTGATGATCACGCAGCGCAACCTGATGACGATGGGGCTGGCCTACTTCGCCGACGTCGACGCGGTGGCGCGTGACGACGCCATCGTCTACGCCGCGCCGATGTCGCATGGCGTCGGGCTGTATGCGATCCCGCACCTGATGGCCGGGGCGCGCCACGTCGTGCCGGCCTCGGGCGGCGTCGATCCGGCCGAGCTGTTCGCGCTCGGGCGCGCGCTCGGGCCGCTCTCGAGCTTCGCCGCGCCGACCATCGTCAAGCGTCTCGTCGACCATGCCGAGCGCGAAGGCTTGACGCGCGAGGACGCGGCGCGCTCGTTCAAGACCATCGTCTACGGCGGCGCGCCCATGTACGTGGCCGATATCCAGCGCGCGCTGGCGGTGATGGGGCCGCGCTTCGTGCAGATCTACGGCCAGGGCGAGACGCCGATGGTGGCCACTGCGCTGGCGCGCCAGCATCTCGTCGACGCCGCGCACCCGCGCCATCTCGAGCGCCTCGCCTCGGTGGGCGTGGCGCAGACGCCGGTGCGCGTGCGCATCGCCGACGGCGCCGGCCGCGAGCTGCCTGCCGGCGAGATCGGCGAGGTGCTGGTGAAGGGCGACAGCGTGATGGCCGGCTACTGGCGCAACCCCGAGGCCACGGCCAGTGCGATCCGCGACGGCTGGCTCTTCACCGGCGACGTCGGCTGCCTCGACGCCGACGGCTTTCTCACGCTGAAGGACCGCAGCAAGGACCTGATCATCAGCGGCGGCTCCAACATCTACCCGCGCGAGGTGGAGGAGGTGCTGCTCGGCGCGCCCGGCGTGGCCGAGGCGGCCGTGGTGGGCGCGCCCGATGCCGAGTGGGGCGAGGTGGTGGTGGCCTTCGTGGTGCCGGCCGCCGGCGCGCTGCCCTCGGCCGAGGCGCTCGACGCGCACTGCCTCGCGCAGCTGGCGCGCTTCAAGCGGCCCAAGCGCTACGAGTTTGTCGCCGAGCTGCCCAAGAACAACTACGGCAAGGTGCTCAAGACGGCGCTGCGCGAGCGCCTGGGCACGCTCAGAGCTTGAGAGGCTCTCCAACGTACCCGCGCCGGGGCGGCCAAGGGCGCCGGCGTAGGCGCGTCGCGCGGCCCGGGCTCGCCGCCCGGGCATGCGGCGCAACACCCGCCGGCGCCCTTGGGTACCCCGGCCCTCCGGGTTGCTCCTGGGCACGCGCCCACTCCGCGTTGCAAATGCTCGCCGGGTCCACCAACCCGGCTGTGCTTTGCGCCTCGATTGGGCGAGTGCCCAGGGGCAACGCGGGCACGCTGGAGAGCCTCTCAAGCTCTCAGGCCGCCAGCTTGAATACCGCGACCGCCTGCACCAGCTGATCGGCCTGCTGCTTCAGGCTCTCGGCGGCGGCGGCGCTTTCTTCCACCAGCGCGGCGTTCTGCTGCGTCACCTGGTCCATCTGCGCGACGGCCTCGCCGATCTGGCCGACGCCGCTGCTCTGCTCGGTGCTCGCGGCGCTGATCTCGGCCACGATGTCGCTGACGCGGCGGATCGAGGTGACGATGTCGCCCATGGTCGAGCCGGCCTGCGTCGCCAGTGCGTTGCCCTGTTCCACCTGCTCGACGCTGGCGGTGATCAGGCTCTTGATCTCCTTGGCCGCCTCGGCGCTGCGCTGCGCGAGGCTGCGCACCTCGCCGGCCACCACCGCGAAGCCGCGGCCCTGCTCGCCGGCACGTGCCGCCTCGACGGCGGCGTTGAGCGCCAGGATGTTGGTCTGGAAGGCGATGCCGTCGATGGTGCCGATGATCTCGGCGATGCGGCGCGAGCTGTCGTGGATGCCTTCCATGGTGCGCACCACCTGGCCCACCACCTCGCCGCCCTGCTGCGCCACCTGCGAGGCGCCGAGCGCGAGCTGGTTGGCCTGGCGGGCGTTGTCGGCGTTGAGGCTGACGGTGGAGCCGAGCTGCTCCATCGAGGCGGCGGTCTGCTGCAGCGCGCTGGCCTGCTCCTCGGTGCGCTGGCTGAGGTCGGCGTTGCCCTGGGCGATCTGCGCGCTGGCGGTGGCCACGCTCTCGGCGTTGCCGCGCACCGCGCCGACCACGCTGGACAGCCGGCCGTTCATGTCGCGCAGGCTGCGCATCAGCTCGGCCACTTCGTCGCGGCCCTCGGCCTCGATGCGCACCGACAGGTCGCCCTCGGCGACGCGGCGCGCCAGCGACACCGCCTGCCCGACCGGCAGGGACACGGAACGCGCCAGCACCCAGGCGAAGGCCACGCCGATCAGCAGCGCGCCGCCGCCGATCAGCAGCATCAGCAGCTCGGTCCGGCCGATCTCCGCGAGCACCGTCTTGCCGCCGTCCTCGGCGAGCTGCTTCTGCAGCTTGGCCAGCGCGGCGGTGTGCTTCTGCAACTCGTCCAGCTGCGGCAGCGTCTCGGTCTGCACGCGGGAGACGGCGGCGGCGCGATGCCCCGCCGCCACTTCGGCATCGACCTGCTTGAACGACGCGACATAACGCCGGCGCGCCTCCTGCACGTCGGCCAGCAGCGCCTTGCCTTCCGGCTTGCGCACCAGGCGTTCGAGTGTGGCCAGCGTCTCGTCCGCTGCGGTGCGGTTCGTCGCGATGCGCTCGCGCAGGGCGGCCAGCCGGGATTCATCCTCGATGAGCACCAGTTCCAGCGTGCGCCGCGCGTTGGCGCGTGTCAGGGTCTCGAGGCGGGACACGGCATCGGCCTTGACCCATTCCTCCTCGAGCAGCTCGCGGGTCGTTCCGCCGACCCGCTCGAAGCCGAGTGTCGCGAGGGTGGCGATGGCCACGAGCAGCAGCAGCACGCTGCCGAAGCCGAGCCCCATGCGGGGCGCGAGGCGGAGATTCTGGAGGTACTTCATGGGTACGGCTCGAACAGCTGATGTGTGCTGCTCATCGGCGCGCACGGCGCGCGCTTGACGGTGCCTGCGCGCAAGGTTTGCGCTGGCTCAACCTGCCTGTCTGCGGATCGTGAGCCAGCGGCCGGCCGCCGCGAGCAGCAGGCACAGCGTGGCGAAGCCGGCGCCGGCCAGGAAGGAGCCGGCCGGGCCGATGCGCTGCCACAGCCAGCCCGCCGTGGTGCTCGCCAGCAGCAGCGCCAGGCCTGAGACGAGGTTGAATACGCCGTAGGCAGTGCCGCGCAGGTCTTGCGGTGCTGCATCGGCCACCATGGCCGGCAACAGCCCCTGCGTCATGCCCAGGTGTGCGCCCCACAGCGCGATGCCCAGCGCCAGCAGAGCCCAGCCCTGCGCGGCGGCCAGCGCGAGGTCGGCCGCCACCAGCGTCGCGAGCCCGGCGGCCAGCAGGGCGCTGCGGCTCACGCGGTCGGCGAGCCGGCCGAAGGGGTAGGCGCTGGCGGCGTAGACGAGGTTCATCGCCATCATCACCAGCGGCACGGCGGCGGCCGGCACACCCAGCCCGGCGGCGCGCAGCACGAGGAAGGCCTGGCTGAAGCGCGCCAGCGCGAAGGCCGCGCCGATGGCCACCACCCACCAGCAGGCCGAGCCGAGGCGCCGCCACGCCGCGCCGCGCGGAGCCTCGGCCGAGGGCGGCGCCGCCGCGCGTTCGGGCTCGCGCACGCCGAGCGCCAGCACCAGCACGGCGAGCGCGCCGGGAATCACCGCGACCCAGAAGACGGCGCGGAAGTCGCCCGCCCACAGCAGCATCAGGGCGGTGGCCAGCAGCGGGCCGATGAAGGCGCCGGCGGTGTCGAGTGCCTGGCGCAGGCCGAAGGCGGCGCCGCGCACCGGCGCGGGCGTCAGGTCGGCGATCAGCGCATCGCGCGGCGCGTCGCGGATGCCCTTGCCGATGCGGTCGAGGAAGCGCGCCGTCACCACCAGGCCCAGCCCGCCGGCCAGCGCGAACAGCGGCTTGGTTGCCGCGCCGAGGGCGTAGCCGAACAGCACCAGGCCCTTGCGGCGGCCGAAGCGGTCGCTGAGCGTGCCGGAGAACACCTTGGTGATGAGCGCGGTGGCCTCGGCGATGCCCTCGATCAGCCCGACCGCCAGCATGCTCGCACCCAGCGTGCCGACCAGGAACAGCGGCAGCAGGCTGTGGATCATCTCCGAGGCGATGTCCATCAGCAGGCTCACCATCCCGAGCGCCCAGATGGCACGCGGGATGGCGGGGCGCCGCTCCATCAGTGCGAGAGCCAGTGGCGCAGGCGCTGGCCGCGCGGTGTGGCGAGCGTCTCGTGTGCCGGCCAGCGGCTCGGCTGGGTGTCGCTCCAGGCAGATTCCTCGGCGCTGCGATCGAGCGGGCCGGCCTCGGTGACGAGGCGGCCTTCGAGGTACAGGCCGTTGAGCAGCCGCGCGGCGCGCACCGCATCCAGCCCCGGCCAGCGGCAGATGGTTTCGAAGGCGGCGGGGGCGACCAGCAGGCGCGCGAGCGCCGAGCCGAGTGCGCCGGGCAGGCGCGGCAGCACCGAATCGTCGCCGCGGTCGATCGCGCGGTAGCGCTCGCCTTCGGCCAGGGCGCGCAGCAGGCCGTTGCGCGGCCCGAGCAGCGCCAGGCTCCAGAGCAGGCCGGCCAGCGGGTAGTGGCAGGGCGGCAGCGTGCGGCGGCGTTGCGTCGCCAGCAGCGGGGGCGGGAAGGGCGGCGGCTCGCAGGCCACCAGACGCGCGCCCCACAGGCCGGAAGGCGGCGCACGCAGCCAGTCGACCGGCGCGCGGTACAGGCGCAGTTGCGGGTGCAGGGTGATCGGCCAGACCCAGCCGTCGACCGCGATGGTCAGCAGCATGGATTCATGCAGGCGCAGGCAGCAGGCGACGGCTTCGAGCAGATCCGGACTCTGGCCATCGAGCGGCTCGAGCCGGCGCAACTCGTCGACCATGGACGGCGACAGCACCGTCGTGGTGCGCAACTCGTGGAGTTCACCCCAGTCCGTGTCCGGCCCGCACTCGTCAAGGGGTCGCGGAACCGTGTCGCCCGAGCCATCCATCGCCAGCCCTCCCCTCCGCGTTGCGAAGGTAAGCGCATGCAAAGGGGGACGCAAGCGGTCAAAGAGGGATTGACACTCGACGCGAGGGGTCAGTGCGACGTGCCTTCGGAGCGCGTGATCTTGTTGAACACGTTGTACTTGCCGACCGGCTTGCTCATCGGCAGGCGCTTCACTTCCTTCAGCGTGCGTGCGTCGTAGACGACGATCGCGCCGTCCATCTCCCACACGCTGGCCAGTGCGTAGCGGCCGTCGCGCGTGAATTCGATGTGCGCCAGCGTGCGCCCCGGCTCCTTCACCTGCGCCACCGGCTCGAGCGTGCGCTTGTCGATGACGGTCAGCGTGTCCTTGGCCGTGGGGCTCATCATCGAATCGACCCAGGCATAGGGCGAGTTCTCGTGGCTGCGCATGAAGAAGCCCGGGCCCGGCGTGGCGATGCTCTTGACCGTCTTCCAGGTCTTCATGTCGATCACCTGCACCACGCCGTCCTTGAGGTTGGGGCTGGCCAGCACGGTGCCGCCGTTCCAGGCGAAGGTGATGCCCGAGCCCAGGTGCGGCATGCCGGCCAGCGGCAGCTCGGCGATGCGGCGGCGGATGTCGAGGTTGACCACCTGCGCGCTCGGGCTGCCGTCGCTCTTGGGCCGCGTTGCGCCGAGCACGTTGCGGTAGCTCTGGTCGAAGAAGAAGTCGTCCAGCGGCTCGGTGAGCGGGGTGCGGCGCACGCCCAGGTAGCCGGGCTTGGCGATGGCCTCGCTCATCTTGTAGTCGTGCACCAGCCCGTCGTAGATGGGCTCGGCCTTGGGGTCGTAGGAGATCTCCCACAGCTCCGGAATGTCCTTCAACGCCACCACGAAGCTCTGCCGTGGCTGTGCGTCGTAGACGGCGGAGACGCGCGAGCTCTGCCTGCCGTCCAGCGTGCTTGCGTCGTAGGTGCGCTGCAGCTTGAGCTCGGCATCGAACAGCGCCAGCGTGTGCGGCAGGTAGTTGGCCGCCATCACCCAGCGGCCGTCGCCCGACACCGCGACGTTGCGCATGTTCAGCCCGGCGCGCACCTCGGCCACGACCGTGAGGTTCCACAGGTCGTACTTGGTGATCCAGCCGTCGCGCGAGCCGAAGTAGACGTAGCGCCCGTCGGGCGAGAACTTCGGCCCGCCGTGCAGCGCGAAGCGCGAGGCGAAGCGGTGGATGGGCTCGAACCTGTCGCCGTCGACGATGGAGACATGGTGGTCGCCGCCTTCGACGACCACGAACACGTTCAGCGGGTCGGCCTTCCAGACCGGCTTGGCCGGCAGCGCGGCGGCGCCCTCGACCTCGCTGCGCGAGGCGCGGATCTGCGCCTCGCTCCAGCCCGGCGCCGGCGTCACCGGCGTATAGATCCATTTGGCGAGCGCGGCGATCTGCTCGGCCGAGAGCTTGTCGGCGAAGGCCGGCATCTGCGTGGCCTGGCGGCCCTGGGTGATCACCGCCGTGGCCTCGGCCGGCTTCAGGCGCTGCAGGCTCTCGGGCAGCAGCGCCGGGCCCATGCCGCCGAGGCGCTGCTCGCCGTGGCAGGCCACGCATTGCTCGCGGTACAGCGCTGCGGGCTCGGCCTGCGCGCGCGCCATGTCGGCGGCGATGGCGAAGAAGGAAGCGGCCAGCGCCAGCTTGAGCCAGATGCCGACGCGGCTCACGACAGCGTCTCCACCGCCGCGTCGATCTCGCGGTCGTCGAGGTAGCAGCCCGGGTCGGCGGCCCAGGCGTCGCCCGTCACCTGCTGGGCGCGCGTGCGCGTGTTGCCGCCGCAGATGTCGAAGTGGCGGCAGTGCGCGCAGCGCCCGCCCACCGGCCGCGGCTTCATCTTCAGGCCGCGCATCAGCGGGTCGGAGGTGTCCATCCAGATCTCGGAGAAGGGCCGCTCGCGCACGCTGCCCAGGTTGTGGTGCCACCACATGGTGTCGGGGTGCACCACACCGAGGTTGTCGATGTTGGCCACGTTCACGCCCGAGGCATTGCCGCCCCAGGCCACCAGCCGCTCGCGCAGCGGCGCCTGCCAGCGCGGGAAGCGGTCGCGCGTCCAGCGCAGCAGCCAGGCGCCGTCGGCGTCGTTGTTGCCGGTGACGAAGTCCTGCTCGCTGCCGGCCCAGGCCGCCTTCCAGGCCGCCTGGTAGAGCACGTCGAGCGCGTTGCGCGTGGTCTCGAACTGCGCGTCGCGCGAGCGGTGGATGTTGCCGCGGCCGGCGTAGTTGAGGTGCGAGAAGTAGAACTTGTCGATCTTCTCGTCGCGCATCAGGTGCAGCAGTGGCACCAGGTCGTGCGCGTTCATCTCCGTCATGGTGTAGCGCATGCCCACCTTGACGCCGCGCTCGCGCAGCATGCGCATCGCCGCCAGGCTCTTGTCGAAGGCACCTGCGAGGCGGCGGAACTTGTCGTGCGTGGCGCCGATGCCGTCCAGGCTGATGCCCACGTAGTCGAAGCCCTGCGCCGCGATGCGGTCGGCCATGGGCGCGTCGATCAGCGTGCCGTTGGTCGACAGGCCCACGTAGAAGCGCATCGCCTTGGCGCGTGCGGCGATGTCGAAGATGTCGGGCCGCATCAGCGGCTCGCCGCCGGAGAGGATCAGCACCGGCACTTGGTACGCCTTCAGGTCGTCCATCACCGTGAACACTTCCTGCGTGCTCAGCTCGCCGGCGTATTCGTGGTCGGCCGAGATCGAGTAGCAGTGCTTGCAGGTGAGGTTGCAGCGGCGGATCAGGTTCCAGATCACCACCGGGCCGACCGGCCCGCCGGGTGCGCTGGTGCCGCGCGCAGCGGGAGCGGGGTAGGTGCCGGTGCGCTCGGCCTGGGCAAGTTCGCGCATGTACTGCGAAACGCGGAACATGGATCAGCTTTCGGTGAGGCGCAATCCGGTTTTCTTCAGGATCGCGCTGCTGTAGAGGATGTCGCTGGCGCGGCAGGCGTCGCCGAGCAGGGCGCGGATCTGCGCGGCCTGGCGTTCGACCTCGTCGCGCGAGCGGCCGTGCACCATCGCGAAGAGGTTGTAGCGCCAGATCGGCAGCTCGCGGGGGCGACGATAGCAGTGGCTCACGCCGGGCAGCGCCCCGACCTGGATGCCGAGCTCGTCGACACGCTCGTCGGCCACGTCCCACACGGTCATGCCGTTGGCGGTGTAGCCGAGGCGATAGTGGTTGGGCACGGCGCCGATGCGGCGGATCAGGCCCTCGGCGAGCATCTGCCCGAGGCGCTCGCTCACGCGCTCGCCGCTGACGCCGAGCATCGCGCCCACCGCTTCATAGGGCCGCGCCACCAGCGGCAGGCCGGATTGCGTGGCGGCGATCAGCTCGCGGTCGAACTCAGACAGGGCCATGATCCACCCCTGCCGTCACCGGCAGTCTCAACTCGACGAAATACTCGCGCTCCTTGGGGAAGGCGTGCACCTTCAGCGCGGTGGCGGCTTCGATTCGCGCCAGCGCATCGAACGCCGCTTCGCGCGTCTCGGCGGCCACCACGAACCACATGTTCAGCTGATGTTCGCGCCGGTAGTTGTGCGCCACCTCGGGGAAGGCGTTGACGATCGCGGTGATGCGCTCGAACTCGCCCTCGGGCACTTCGAGCGCGGCGAGCACGAACAGGCCGCCGGCGCGCTCGATCTGGAACAGCGGGCCGAAGCGCGTCAGCGTGCCGCGCGCGAGCAGGTGGCGCAGCCGCTCGATCACCACGTCCTCGGAGATGCCGAGCTCGGCGCCGACGTCGGCGAAGGGCCGCTCGGTGAGCGGCAGCGCGTCGTGCAGACGGTCGATCAGCATCAAGTCCATACGGTCCGGCGTCTCAGGCGTGTTCACGCTGAACCTCCTGCGCTGCGCTGAAATAGCGGCCGCCCTGCTGCTTGAAGCGCCGCGTGCTGAACAGCACCTCGTGCGGGCGGTCGGCGATGCCGGCGGCGCGCGCGGCGGCGGCGATGGTGGCGCGCACCGCCTCGCGTTCGCGGCCGTGCACCATGCAATAGAGGTTGTAGGGCCAGCCCTCGGCGCGCTCGCGGCGGTAGCACAGCGTCACGCCGGGTTGCGCGGCGAGTGCGGCGCCGCGCGCGTCGACCTCGTCGTCGGGCAGGTCGAACACCGTCATCGCGTTGCGGTCGAAACCGAGCTCGTGGTGGCGCACCACCACGCCGAAGCGGCGCAGCGTGCCTCGATCGAGCCAGCGCCCGATCGTGGCGAGCACCTCCGCCTCGGGCGTGCCGAGCTGCTCGGCCCAGGCCGCGTAGGGCTGCGCCAGCAGCGGCACGCCGGACTCGACCAGCGCCGCGAGCGCACGCTCGCTGCTCGCCACCGGCGGCGCCGCATGGCGCGTGCGCTCGCTGCGCGCCGGCTCGGCGCCGGCGAGGCCGCGCAGATCGAAGCCGAGGTCGATGCGGTAGACCTTGCGCATCGGCAGGCGCAGCGTGGCGAGACCCGCATCGCGCTCCAGCGCGTCCAGCCGTGCATGCAGCGTCGCCGCATCCGGGCCGGTGATCACGAACCAGAGGTTGAAGCGGTGCTCGCGCTCGTAGTTGTGGTTGACGCCGGGCAGCGCGTCTACCTGCGCGGCCACGGCCTCGAGGCGCTCGCTCGGCACGGCCATGGCCACCAGCAGCGCGGCGCCGCCGGCGCCCGCCGCCCACACGCCGCCGATGCGGCTGAGCGAGCCGTCGATGCGTGCCGCCTCGAAGCCGGCGATCACCGCGGCCTCGTCCACGCCGAGCGCCGCGCCGATGCGCGCGAACGGCCGGCTCTCGAGCGGAAAGCCGTGCTGCCAGCGGTTGAGCAGAGTCACTCGATCCATGGTCAGAACCCCATGCGCGCCGCGCGGCTGGTGAAGAACACGCCGCTGGGCGCATCGAGCGGCAGCGTGGCCAGCGTCGCGAAGCTGCGCGTATCGAATACCGACACGCGGTTGGCATCGCGCGAGCTGATCCACACCGCCTCGCCGCGCGGCGTGAATTCCATGTGCAGCACCGCCTTGCCCGGCTCCAGCGTCTTCACCACCTGGCGCGTGAGGGTGTCGATCACCTGCACGCGGTCGTAGTCGGGCACGGCGAAGTTGACCCACACCTGGCGCCCGTCGGGGCGCGCCATCGCGAACACCGGCTGGCCGGCGACGGGAATGCGGCCGACCTCGGCCCAGCTCTCGGTGTCGACCACCAGCACCTCGTGGCGGCCGATCGCGGGCAGGTAGGCGTGGCGCCCGGCCACCGCCCAGCCGCGCAGGTGCGGCATCTTGAACACCGGCAGCGGCTCCTGGCCGCGGCCGTAGCCGGCGAGGATGCGGCGCACCTGCGGCTTCTCGGCCCACAGGTCGATCAGCGCCAGGCCGTCTTCACCGAACAGGCCGGCGATGTAGTGGCGTCCGTCGGGCGTCACCAGCGCGTCGTAGGGCTGGCGGCCGATGTTCTCGAACTTGGTCAGCTTGGGCGCCTTGGGGTCGGCCAGGTCGGCGACCCAGATCTGGTCGGCGTCGAAGAGCGCGAAGACGAAGCGCTGCCCCGGCAGGTCGGCCAGGCCGACCACGCGCGAGAGCTTGCCCGGTGCATATTCGGCCGGGATGTCGGCGACCAGCGCGAGCGTCTTCGCGTCGAACACCTTCACGCCGCCGGGCTGGTAGTTCTGCGCCGCGACCAGCGTGCCGTCTTGCGAGACCGCGCCGCCGATCGAGTTGCCGGCCTGCATCACGCGCTGCTCGATGCGGCGCGCGAGCAGGTTGACGCGCGTGAGCGCGCCGTCGCGGCCGAATACGAAGGCGGTGCCGCCGTCGCGCGAGAACACCACCGAGGCGTGCGAGAGATCGCCCAGCCCCGGCACCTCCGCGAGCACGCGGCGCTCGCTGGTGTCGACGATGGCCAGCGTGCCGGTGGCGCGCTCGATCACCACGCCGAGGTCCCCGCTGCCCTTGGGCGACGCGACCGACGTGGCGGGGTTGGTGGCGCAGCCGGCGAGCAGCGCGGCGCAAGAAAGAAGAAGCAACAGCGCTCGCTTCATCGGGATTCCTCGGGAAAGCCGGCCGCGAGGCGTTCGGCGATCCAGCGTGATTCGCCCGGGCGCAGCATCGAGCGCCAGGGGGGCATGGGGGTGCCGGGGCGGCCGTGCTCGATGACGGCCGCGAGCGATTCGACGGGCTTGTCGGCGAGCGCCGCGCGCGTCAGCGCGGGGCCCAGCCCGCCGCCGAGCGTCATGCCGTGGCAGGAACCGCAGTCCTGCCGGACCATGCGCACCAGCTCACGCTGGCGCGCCGTGTCGGGAATGGGGGCATCGGCCGAGGCCGATGCGGGCAGCGCGGCGGCCGCTGCCAGGGCGTACAACAACCGCCGCATTCTTGCGTCTCCTCAGTTTTTCAGGATGTACTCGACGGCTTCCTTGAGGTCGGCGTCGTTGATCTTCTCGGGCGGGTTGGGCGCCATCGGGATCGGGCCGAAGTTGCCCTTGCCGCCGGCGCGCACCTTCTGCATCAGCGTGGGCACCACGTCCTGGCCCTTGTACTTGGCGGCGATCTCCTTGAAGGAAGGGCCGACCAGCTTCTTGTCCTTGGTGTGGCAGGCCAGGCAGCCGGCCTTCTCCATTGCCGCATCCGGCGCGGCCTGCGCCGGGGCCGAAGCCCCGAACGCAGCCACCGCCAGGCCGAGCGCGAACACGAATTGCGTCTTCACGGTTCGGCCTCCGGATCAGTACACGTCGTGCTGCGTGTTGTAGACGTTGAAGTGCCCGGTCGGCGTGATCAGGCGCGGGTCCTTGATCACGGTCTTGAGCTTCAGCGTCTTGTCATCGACGACCACCAGCGCGCTCTGCTTGTTCTTCGCGCTCCACACCGAGAACCAGACCTCGTCGCCGGCCTTGTTGTACTCGGGCTGCACGACGCGCTTGGCGCCGTCGTCCGAGAGCCCGGCCCACTCGGCGATGGGCAGCGTGACGTAGCCCTTGTCGAGGTTCTTGATGTCGTAGACGACGATCGACTGCGAGACCTTCGGATCCGGATTGAGCGGCGCATCCGAGTACAGGTGCTGGCTCTTCGGGTGGCTCTTGATGAACAGCGCGCCGCCGCCCGGGCCCTTGAGCTTGGCGACTTCCTTGAAGGCGTACTGCTTGTGCTTCTTCGGATCGGTGCCGATCAGCGAGATCGTCTCGTCGCCGAGGTGGCCGGTCGCCCAGACGGGGCCGAACTTCGGGTGCGTGAAGTTGGCGCCGCGGCCCGGGTGCGGGATCTTGCCGACCTCGGTCAGGCCGGCGAGCTTGCCGTCCTTGGCGTCGATCGCGGCGATCTTGTTGCTGTTGTTGGCAGCCACCATGAAGTAGCGCTTGGAGCTGTCCCAGCCGCCGTCGTGCAGGAAGGGGGCCGAGCCGATCTCGGTGACCTTCAGCGCGTCGAGGTTGGAGTAGTCCACCATCAGCGTCTTGCCGGTCTCCTTGACGTTGACCACGAACTCAGGCTTGAAGTGGCTGGCCACGATCGAGGCGACACGCGGCTCGGGGTGGTATTCCTGCGTGCCCACCACCATGCCGCGCGTGGCGACGATCTTCAGCGGCTCGAGCGTGTCGCCGTTCATGATCGTGTACTGCGGCGGCCAGTAGGTGCCGGCGATCGCCAGCTTGTCTTCGTAGCCCTTGTACTTGCTGGTGTCCACCGAGCGCGCCTCGAGGCCGACGCGGACCTCGGCGACGTTGTCGGGCTTGGGCATCCACAGGTCGATCATGTTGATCTTGGCGTCGCGCCCGATCACGAACAGGTAGCGACCCGAGGCCGACATGCGCGAGATGTGCACCGCGTAGCCGGTCTTGACGATGTTGATGATCTGCTTGGTGTCGCCGTCGATCAGCGCCACTTCACCGGTGTCGCGCAGCGTCGTCGAGAAGATGTTCTGGATGTTGTAGTTGTTCATCTTCTTCGTCGGACGCTTCTCCGGCGGGATGATGACCTTCCAGGTCTGCTTCATCTGCGCCATGCCGTACTCCGGCGGCACGGGAGGATCCTGCTGGATGTAGCGTGCCATCAGGTCGACGGTCTTCTCGTCCATCTCGCCGCTGGTCTGCCAGTTCGGCATGCCGGCCGGCGAGCCGTAGGCGATGAAGACCTTCAGGTAGTCGGTGCCCTTGGCCAGCGTGATGTCGGGCGTCAGCGGCTTGCCGGTCGCGCCCTTGCGCAGCACGCCGTGGCAGCCGGCGCAGCGCTCGAAGTAGGTCTTGCGCGCCAGGTCGAACTCGGCCTGCGTCATCGGCGGGGCCTTCGGGTTGCTCGACTGGTACATCGGCTCGCCGGCCAGCGGCGAGGCGCCGGCCTGGTACTTGAGCTCGGACTCACTGACGCCCTTCTTGTCCTGCGCGGCGGCGCCGAAGGACGCAAGGGAAATCAGCAGTGCGGCCGTCAACGTGAGCGGCGACGCGGGATAGCGACTCTTCATGGGGCTCTCCTCAAAATGACCCTACGGTGGATGTGCCCTCGCATCGTCTGATGCGGGTGGCGGTGCGTCCTTGAACCAGTTCAAGGCCGCGCGTGTCCCCTCCGCCCCCCGGCGCAGCGGGTGCCGGGAGAGTCGCGCCGGTTTGCCGAGCCTCAAAGTCGGCGTGGCGGATCTGCCTACAGTCCGCCGGTTCGCTCAGGGCGAAGGAACGCTGATGAAAGATCAAGGGGCACGGCCCGAGCTGGTGTGCCCGGCCGGTTCGCTGCGCGCGCTGCAGGCGGCGGTGGACGCCGGCGCCGACGCGGTCTACCTCGGGCTGAAGGACGCGACCAACGCGCGCAACTTCGCCGGGCTCAATTTCGACGACGCGCAGGTGCGCGAGGGCGTGGCCTACGCGCATGCGCGCGGCGCCAAGGTCTTGATGGCGCTCAACACCTTCGCCGACGCGCGCGACCCCGGCCCCTGGCGCCGCGCGGTCGACAAGGCGGTGGCGCTGGGCGCCGACGCGCTGATCGTCGCCGACACCGCGGTGATGGCCTACTGCCGCGACACGCACCCGCAGCTGCGCCTGCACCTGTCGGTGCAGGCCTCGGCGACCAGCCATGCCGCCATCGAGTTCTACCGCCAGCGCTACGGCATCCAGCGCGCCGTGCTGCCGCGCGTGCTGACGCTGCAGCAGGTCGGCAACGTGATCAGGAACACCGACGTCGACATCGAGGTGTTCGGCTTCGGCAGCCTGTGCGTGATGGTGGAGGGGCGCTGCGCGCTGTCGTCCTACGCCACCGGGCAATCGCCCAACAACGCCGGCGTGTGCTCGCCGCCCTCGGCGGTGCGCTGGCAGGAGGGCGCGGCCGGCGTGCAGGCGCGCCTGAACGGCGTGCTGATCGACTGCTATGCGCCCGACGAGCCGCGCGGCTACCCGACGCTGTGCAAGGGCCGCTTCGACGTGCAGGGCGAGCGCGACTACGCGCTCGAGGAGCCGACCAGCCTGAATACGCTGGCCATCCTGCCCGAGCTGATCGGCATGGGCGTGAAGGCCATCAAGATCGAAGGCCGCCAGCGCAGCGCCGCCTATGTCGAGCAGGTGACGCGCGTGTGGCGCGCCGCGATCGACCAGGCCGCTGCCGCCGTCGGCCGCTACAGCGTGCAGCCCGAGTGGTCGGCCACGCTGGCGCGCCACGCCGAAGGCCAGCAGCACACGCTCGGCGCCTACAACCGCCCGTGGCGATGAATGCGATGACCATGTCCGAATCCCCGCGCCTGGCCCTGAGCGTCGGGCCGCTGCTCTACCACTGGTCGCGCGAAACGCTGCTGCAGTTCTATGCCGACCTGGCCGAGAGCCCGGCCGACACCATCGTGCTCGGCGAGACCGTCTGCGCGCGCCGCCGCGAGCTGCGCCTGGAAGACTGGCTGGCGCTGGCCCGCGAGCTGCGCGCCGCCGGCAAGGACGTGGTGCTGGCCGCGCAGGCGCTGATCGAGACCGAGGCCGACCTGCGCCTGCTCGAGCGCCAGGCCGAGCAGCAGGAGTTCGCGGTCGAGGCTGCCGACGCCTCGGCGCTGCAGCTGCTCGCCGGCCGCGTGCCGCTGGTGCTGGGGCCGCACATCAACATCTACAGCCGCGAGGCGCTGGTCGAGCATGCCGATCTCGGCGCTTCGCGCTGGGTGGCGCCGGTGGAGCTCTCGCTCGATGCGCTGGCGCTGATCAACCCGCCGGCCGATCCGGTGCGCGCGAGCGCCGGCGAGGCCATCGCCACCGAGGCCTGGGTGTTCGGCCGCCTGCCGCTGGCCTTCTCGGCGCGCTGCTTCACCGCGCGCCACCACCGCGTGGCCAAGGACGACTGCGGCTTCCGCTGCATCGCCGACCCCGACGGGCTGCTGCTCTCGTCCTCCGAGGGCCAGCCCTTCCTGGTGCTCAACGGCACGCAGACGCAATCGGCCACGGTGCAGAACCTGCTCGGCGACGGCGCGGCGCTGCGTGCGGCCGGCGTGTCGCGGCTGCGCCTGTCGCCCTGCGCGCAGGGCTTCGGCCAGGTGCTGGCCGACTTCGATGCGGTGATGAACGATGGCGCTGCGCCCGGTGAGCGCGCCGCCGCCTGGGCCGGCCTCGGCGTGCCGGGGCCGTTCAGCAACGGCTATGCGCGGCGCGCGCCGGGCATGGCATGGAGCGAGAGCGCAGCATGAACCCTTCCTCACTCGACCGCGGCGTGCCGGCCGGCCTGCCGCAACTGCTGGTGCCGCTGCACCGGCGCGTGCGCGGACTCGTCGAGCGGCTGCCGGTGACGCCGCCCTCGCTGCTCGCCGCGCGCGTGCTCGACCGCGTGCTGCTGCCACGCCTGCCCGAAGACGCGCGCCGCGCGCTCGAAGGCCACTGCGTGGAACTGGCCGTCACCGACTTCGGCCTGCGCGTGCGCCTGCGCATCACGCCGGCCGGCTTCGCCAGCGCCGGCGAGGACGGCGACACCGCACTGCGCATCGCCGCCACCGGCGCGAGCTACCTGCGCCTGCTGCGCGGCGAGGACGACCCCGACCGCATGTTCTTCGAGCGCACGCTGGTGATGGAAGGCGACACCGAGCTTGGCTTGGTGCTCAAGAACACCCTCGATGCCATCGGCCCGCTGTGGCCGCGGCGCGCGGCGTCGCACTGAGGTCGATGCCGGGGTGAGTTTGAGCGGCAAAGGGCCGAGCGGGCCGCCCGCGGCGCTTCGATGAAGCGGCCGGCTGCGCCGGCTTCCCTGCGGTGCGCGGTCTCGCGGCCCGCCGCCTAACTCGCTGCACTCACTGACGTTCGTTTCGCTCAAACACGAGGCGGCAAGTCAGTTCACGAAGCGCGCTGACGCGCGCGGGCCGCAAGCCCTGTGCTCCTCGGCGCTTCATAGGCGCGCCGCGAACGGCCCGCACGGCCCTTTGCTGAACCAGAGGTGGCATGCCACTTGTTCGCAGGCCATCATCGGTTCAGCGCGGCGGGCGCGGCCCTGTGGGGGCGACTTGGGAGTCGCCGAGCAACGCAGTGTCGGGGTCGGCGCGCGGAACGCGCGCTTCGTTTTCATGCTCGCCGCGGCTGTCCGAGCGCAGCGAACGAAGTGAGCGTAGCGAGTTCGGCGGCGCGACCCCGACACGAGTAGCGCAGGGCAGCCGGCGTCAGCCGGCCGACTCCGCAGGAGCCTCCACGGGGCCGCGCCCGCCGCGCCCGCGCCGAAAGCTTAAGCCGCGCCCGGCCGCGGCGCCGAAGGCACGAACGCGTCGCTGAAGCAGAAGCCTTCGCCCAGGCCCTGGGCGAGGAAGGCCGGCACCGCCGCTTCGACCATCTTCACCGAACCGCAGACGTAGACCTCGTGGCCCGTCAGGTCGGGGAAGTCGGCCAGCATGGCTTCGTGGACCAGGCCGGTGCGGCCGCTCCAGGCTCCGGCGGGATCGGGCTCGGAGAGCACCGGCACGACGTGGAAGTTGCTGTGCTCGCGCTGCCACTGCTCGGCCAGATCCAGCGCGTAGAGGTCGGCGCGCTTGCGCACGCCCCAGTACAGGCGCATCGGCCGCGTGATGCCGCGCGCGAAGGCGTCCTCGACGATGCTCTTGATCGGCGCGAAGCCGGTCGCCCCGGCGACGAACAGGATCGGCGCCTCGCCCTCGCGCAGCGTGAAGTCGCCCAGCGGGCCCTCGAAGCGCAGCGTGTCGCCGACCTTCATGTGCGTGAACACCTGGCCGGTGAAGCGCCCGCCGGGGATGCGCCGCACGTGCAGCTCGATGTGGCCGCGCACCTGCGGCGGGTTGGCGAAGGAGAAGGCGCGGCGCTGGCCGTCGTCGAGCACGATGTTGATGTACTGGCCGGCGCGGAAGGGCAGGTCCTGGCCGTCGGGCAGCGCGAGCATCAGGCGGATCACGTCGTCGGAGAAACGGTCCAGGCGCACCACGCGCGCCTCGTGCACGGGCAGCGGCGCGCGCGCCTCGCTCATCGTCTCGACTTCGATGTCGACGTCCGACAGCGGCGTGGCGCAGCACATCAGCGTCTTGCCCTGGGCGCGCAGCGCATCGGGCAGCGCGCTGCGCTGGTAGATGCCGTGATCGACCGTGCCGTGCAGCACCGTGCACATGCACACGCCGCAGCCGCCATTGCGGCACTCGTAGGGCAGCGCCAGGCCCTGGCGCAGGCCGGCTTCGAGCAGGGTCTCGCCGCTGCGCACCGCCAGCGGCTGCGTGGAAGGGTGCAGCGTGAGATTGAACTCGCCGGCGCGGCCGCGCCGCCACTGCGGCGGCAGCCAGGGCAGCAGGGCGAGCAACCACGTGCCGGCCACCACCAGCGCCCACACCGCGCCGAAGGGCCAGAGGTCGAACAGCGGGAAGAGCGGCAGGTAGAACCAGTCGAGCTGCAGCTTCGGCACCGCGCTGGCGAGGTCGGCGGCGCCGCCCTGGCTCAGCACCGGGCGCAGCAGCGCCAGCAGCAGCAGCGTGCCGCCGAGGCTGAGCATGATGGCGCGCGGCGGATGCGTGCGCGCCTTGGGCACGCGCTGCACGTGGATGAACATCAGCAGCAGCACCACCAGCGGGATGCCGATGTGCATGAAGGCGAGCAGCGAGAAGAAGCGGTCGGTGATGCTGCTCGGGTGGATCAGGTTGCGCATCAGCGTGCCGCCGAAGCCGGGCAGCCAGTCGATCCACTCGAAGCTGGCGGTGATCACATACTGCGCCAGGCGGTCCCAGGGCAGCATGTAGCCGTTGATGCCGCTGACGTACACGCCCCAGATCAGCGCCACGCCCGACAGCCACGAGAACCAGCGGAAGCCGCGGAAGCGGTCGAAGGCGAAGTGGCGCAGCAGGTGCAGCAGCATGGTCACCACCATCGCGTCGGAGGCGTAGCGGTGCAGGCTGCGCAGGATGCCGCCGGCGAACCACTGGTGGTGCGTCAGCGCCTCCACCGAGGCGTGCGCGTCGGCCACGCCGGTCTCGAAGAAGGCGTAGAGGTACAGGCCGCTGCCGGCCACCACCCAGAACAGGAAGAAGGTGATCGCGCCGAGGTGGTACAGCGGGTTGAGACGATCACCGAAGGCACGGTTGAAGACATCCTCGACGCGCAGGAACAGCCACTGCAGCGCCGCTTGCAATCGTTTCATGCCTGCGCCTCCCCGGCCGGCTGGCGCATCGCGCGCATCGTCACCACCACGAACAGCAGGCCGCCGACGATGGCGATCAGCCCACCCAGGCCCATCAGGCCCATGCCGGCGATCTCGGAGCTGCTGCGCAGCACCTGCTCGGCGCCGGCGACCTTGCGCTGCACGCCGTAGCCGCCCGACCACACCAGGCCGAGGATGTGCATCAGCTGGCCGGCGCCGTACAGCGTGGGCTGCAGCGTCGCGAGGCGCCCCTCGGGGGCGCGGTAGCCCAGACGCGGCAGCAGGTGGTAGACGAGGCCCATCAGCGCCAGCGTCACGCCGACGATGCAGCCGTGATAGTGCGCCGGGATGCGCACGTTGCTGCCGGCGATGAACACGCCGATCATCCCGCCGGAGGCGAACAGCAGCATCGAGGCGAGCAGCGCGGCGCGCAGCGGCTTCTGTGCGGGAGCCAGCGGTGCGAGGCCGCGCAGGCCCAGCACCACGGCGAGCGCGATCGGCGCGATGGCCAGCCCGCCGCCGAAGCGCATGCCCCAGGTGTGCAGGTTGCGGTGCTCGACCGAAGCGATGTCGTGCGCCAGGTAGGCATAGGGCGTGACGAACACGCTCACCAGCGCCAGCGCGAACAGGCCCAGCGCGACGCGCGGGCTGAGCGGCGCTCGTGCGCCGCAGGCGCCGGCCAGCCACAGCCAGCCCACCAGCATCAGCAGCGTCCAGGTGAACTGCAGCGCGTGGCCGCCGCCCCAGAACAGGATCTCGTAGTAGGCGCGGCCGGCCAGCGAGGCCGGCAGCACCGCCCACGACCAGGCGAAGGCGAGCAGCGCCACCGCGCCGGCCACCACGCTGGCATTCAGCCCGAAGTGCAGCGCGCCGGCGCCGTCGAAGGCGAGGCCGATCTTGGGTGCCGTCAGCAGGCCGTGCAGCACCAGCAGGGCCGCGCCGGCGCCGAAGACGACGAGGCCGGCAAGGAAGGGCGCGCCGTCGAGCACCGGGATGTAGTTGGCCATGATGGGCTCGCCGCTGCCGAGGAAGGGCGCCAGCGACATCAGCGCCGCGCCGGCACCGCACAGGCCCAGCGCCGCCCAGCCCCAGGCGCCGCGGCGCGCCGTGCCGTGCAGGCTCCAGATCAGGCCGGCGAGCGCGACGAACCACACCAGCACCGAGAGATCGACGTGCACCACCAGCGCGACGCGGAAGAAATCGGCCACCGGGAAGAGCTTGTTCAGCCCCGGTGTGCGCGACAGCACCAGCAGCACCGAGAACAGGCCCGAGCCGATCAGCGCGGCCAGCGCCAGCCACAGCCAGCCGCGCGCCAGCGTGCGGCGCGCGTCGGTGGGCACGGGCAAGGCGTAGGCGTGGGTGGCCGCGCTGATCGTCGCGCGGGCGGATGAGAGGGTGGGGTGCGGTGCGATCGCCGCGCCGGAAGGCAGGGTGTTCATTGCAGCGTGATGGTCTGGGTCGCGGTGTCGAAGTCGATCACCAGGATCTGGGCCGGCTTGAGCGTCACGGTCTGTTCGCTCACATGGCCGAAGTCGCTGCGGCGCGCGTCGTCGCTCATGCGCACGGCGACGCGGTGTGTGCCGGCGCTCAGCGACAGCCGATGGTAGATGGAAGCCGCGCCGTCCTTGGACAGGCCCGAGGGCTTCGCCGTCTGGCGCAGCGCCGGCTGGCCGTCGACGTCGAGCTCGACGACGATGGGCGAGCGCTCGCGCGGGCACAGCAGCGGCGAGCGCATGTTGGGCGGCAGCTTGGCGAGTTCCTCGGCGGTGTGCGGCCGGCACTCGGACACCGGCTGGCCGGTGTGGCTGAAGCTCAGCGTGATCAGCGCCTGGTCTTCGCCCAGGTGGCGGTAGGGCGGCCAGTGCGAGAACACGCCGATGGCCAGCGCGAACAGGCCGTACAGGGCAACCTGGCCGATCCAGGCGGCGGGTGTGAGGGAGGTCTTGCGCTCATCCATGGGCGGCTCGTTCGAGAGGCGCGGCGCCACGCAGGCGCTCGCGCAATTGGGTCAAGGCAGTATGCAGGGCGGCTTCGTCGCCGGCGTCGCCCCAGGCGGTGGCGACGCGCTCGCGCGGCACCGAGGCGCGCAGGTGCGGCTCGCGTTCGCCGCTCAGGCGCTGCGCGCTCCAGCGCTGGCCGAGGCGGAACTCGCAGCCGGCTTCGCGGCAGCCGGCGACGAGCACCGCCGCCGCGCCGTCGCGCAGCGCGTATTCGACGAAGGAGGGCGGCAGCGCGCCGGTGCACATCAGGCTGAAGGGTGCGACGTCGGGCGCGGCCAGCGTATCGACGCGCGCGCCGCACTCGCAGCCGAAGACGACGATGGGGTGCTCGGCCCGCGATGCGGCCAGGGCCTGCTGCAGTTGGCGGCGCAGCGCGCTGATGGGCGCGCTGGGCATGTCGATGCCGGTGACCAGTTCGGCGACGCTGCGGAAGGGCGTCGACGAAGGGCAGGCGCCGACACAGATGCCGCAGCTCGCGCACAGGTCGGCGTTGACCTGCGCCATCTCGCGGCCGATGCGCTTGTTCGGGTGCGGAATCATGGTGACGGCCGCGTAGGGGCAGTCGTCGAAGCAGCGCCGGCAGCCGTTGCAGTTGGCCGCATCGACCACCGCCACCGGCACCGGCACGCTGCGCCGCGGCAGGAAGGGCAGGGCGAACAGGGCGACGAGCGTGGCCGACAGCAGCCACCACACCACGCCGGCCGAGCTGGCGTTGACCAGCGGGTGCACGAACAGCAGCAGCCAGTCGAAGGCGAGCGGCCCCGGCACCACGGCGAGATTGGCCGGCGCCTGGCTCATCACCGGCTGCGCCACGGCCAGCGCGAGCAGTGCCGCGAAGCTGCCCGCGGCCAGCATGCGCGGCGGGAAGACCGCGGCGCGGCTGATGCGCTGGATGTGGAACCACAGCCCGAACACCAGCAGCAGCGGCACGCCGAGGTGGATGAAGACGAACAGCGAGAAGAGGCGATCGCTGACCGCCGCGGCGTTGAGGAAGTTGCGCGTCAGCGGCGTGGCGAACAGCGGCAGCCAGTCGAGCCATTCGGCGGTGGCGATGGCGGAGAACTGGCCGAGCTGATCCCAGTTGAGCCAGAAGCCGCCGATCGCGCTGACGAAGGCGAACAGCAGCAGCGGCACGCCGGTCAGCCAGGAGAAGCGGCGAAAGCCCTGCCAGTGGCCGAACAGCCATTCGCGCAGCAGGTGCGCCAGCATCAGCAGCACGAAGGCATCGGCGGCGTAGCGGTGCAGGCTGCGCAGCACGCCGCCCAGGTACCACTGCTGGCGCGAGAGCGCGTCGATCGAATGCCAGGCGCCCTCCGCCGAGGTGTCGAGCACGGCATAGAGGTAGATGCCGCTGGCGGCGAGCAGCCAGAACATCAGGAAGCCGAGCGCGCCGAGGTGGCGCAGCGGGTTCAGCGCGGCGCCGAAAGCGGCGTCGAAACCGTGCTCGAGCGCGCGCCAGCCGGACTGCAGGGCTTCACGCAAGCGGGCCTCGCCGGCGCTTGCGCGCCTCGCCGACGAAGAAGACCAGCATGGTGAGCAGGAAGCCCAGGCCGCCGGCGATCTCCAGGATCAGGCCGTAGTTGGTGCGGTAGCGGCCGGTCTCGGCGTCGTAGACGGTGCAGATGATGCGCACGCGCTCGACCAGGTTGGCCAGCGCACTTTCGCCGGCGGCGGGCGGCGCGCCGCGCAGCAGGCGGCGCAGCGGCTCGCCGAGCTGGTCGGCCGTCATCACGTCGCCGTAGACATGGGCGTAGACGCGCCCCTCGGCGTCGACCACGCTGACGCCGACGACGTGGTCGAAGCCCGCCGGCGTGGCGAGGTAGCTGAAGCCGAAGTCGCGCGTCAGCGCGTCCACCGCGGCCGGCGACGGACTGAGGAAATCCCAGTTCGGCTCGGCGATGCGGTGCTGCGCGGCGAAGGCGCGCATCGCCTGCGGCGAATCGGCGGGCTGGTTGAAGCCGACGCTCACCACGTTGAAGGTGTCGTCGCCGAAGGCCTCGCGCAGCGGCTGCAGCGAGCGCTGCAGCGAGCGCGTGCTGGTCGGGCAGACCTGGAAGCAGCCGGTATAGATGAAGCTCACCAGCAGCGGCTTGCCGCGGTAGCGCGTGAGCGGCACCGGGCGGCCGTCGCGGTCGAGCAGCGTGTGCGCGCTCACCGAGCGGCCGATGGCGGCCTGGCTGGCGCGCAGCGCAGCTTCGCGTTCGAGTGAGCGCACGGGCGGCGGCTCGTCGGCCGCCGCCGTGCTCAGGCGTGCCGGTTGCCCGGGCGGCGTGGGGGCAGGCCAGGCCTGGCCCCACACGGCAGCATGCAGCCCGAGCAGCCCGGCTGCGATCGATGCGAGAAGCGGGAGACGGCCTGCCATGGGCGCCCGGCCTGTGCGGCCTACCGTATCAAGCCGTCGATGCTGGCCGCGCCCAGCAATAGGCTCAGTTGCAGCAAGGAGGCGAAGAAGGAGCCCAACGCCGTCTGGCGGCTGGGCGCGCGCGCCAAGCGCCACGACTTGTAGACGAACCAGCCGCCGCCGATGGCCGCCCCGGCCATGTACAGCGGCCCGGCGCCGAAGGCGCCCGGCAGCAGCGAAGCCGCCACCAGTGCGAGCGTGCTCGCGAACACCACGCGCGCGGCGCGCTGCGGGCCCACCACCACCGGCAGCATGGGCACGCCGGCAGCGGCGTAGTCGGCCGAGCCGGCGATCGCCAGGCTCCAGAAGTGCGGCGGCGTCCAGAGGAACAGCACCAGCGCGAGCAGCAGCGGCTGCGCGCCGAGCGCCGGGTTCACCGCCGCCGCGCCGGCCAGCACCGCGAAGCTGCCCGACAGGCCGCCGATCACGATGTTGGTCCAGCTGCGCCGCTTCAGCCACACGGTGTAGACCACGCCGTAGAAGAACGCGCCGAGGAAGATGTAGAGCGCCGCGCTGCCGTTGAGTACCTGCCAGGCCGCGCCGACCGACAGCGCCAGCAGCGCGCCGATCAGCAGCAGCCAGGCCCGCGAACGCGGCAGCGCGCCGCTGGCGAAGGCGCGCCCGCGAGTGCGGGCCATCAGCCGGTCGCTCTCGGCCTCGTAGTACTGGTTGAAGGCGCCGGCGGCGGCCGAGGCGCCCAGCACCGCCAGCGCCAGCACCGCCACCTGCACGAGGCTGGGCGAGACGCCCGGCGTGACCGCCAGGCCGACCAGCGCCGTGACCATGATGAGCACGCCGATGCGCAGCTTGAACAGGCCCAGCACCAGCCGCGCCACCTGTGCGGGGCTGGGGCGAGTGGTGCTCGCGAGGGTGGTCGTGTTCATCGCGGCAGCTCCCGGCTCAGCTCAGGCCCCAGACCTGCGAGAGGTACTTCCAGTTGATGAAGTAGTACAGGATGAAGGCAACCAGGAACACCATCGCGAGCATGAAGGTGCCCGGCGCCGCGAAGCCGGCCGAGCCGTAGCTCTGCGCGACCACCGTCGGGGCGCTGCGCGGGATCGGCGTGAAGTTGGCGCTGGTGGCGCCGGCCTCGAGCTTCTTGCCCCACAGCAGCGAGCCGACCGTCACGTAGATGTAGATCGCGCCGCCGGTGATGGCTGCGATGCCGGCGATGCCGACCAGGCCCATCATCAGGTAGGCCGCGCCCGGCCACGGGTAGGCCAGCGCCGCGCCCTGGAAGGCCATGTCCCAGTGGCGCCGCGAGACGCCCAGGGTGCCCGCGCCCATCATCACCAGGCAGAAGAAGTACATCGACAGGCCGAACAGGTAGGGCTGCAGCTTCGCCAGGCCCGGGGCGATCATCTCGCGCTTGAACAGCACCGGGATCAGGAAGTAGGTCAGCGCCATGAACGACAGCGTGGTGCCCACCACCACCGTGGCGTGGAAGTGCCCCGGCACGTAGATGGTGTTGTGGATGATCATGTTCAGCTGCTCGGTGCCCATCATCACGCCGGAGATGCCGCCGAGGAAGCCGAAGCCGATGATCGAGATGAACACGCCGGAGAACACCGGGTTGCCCCAGGGCGCCTTGCGCAGCCACTCGAACAGGCCCTTGTTGAAGCCCTTGGCGCGCTGCGCGACTTCCATCGCGCCGGGGATGGTCAGGCCGTGGATCATCGAGGCCAGCACCGCGAAGTACATGAAGTAGCTGGTGTTGACGACCTTCCAGCCGGTCGACAGACCCGGGTCGGCGAGCAGGTGGTGCGCGCTGGCCAGTTGCAGGAACAGGATGTAGAGCAGGAAGGCGCCGCGGCTGACGCGCTCGCTCATGGGCTTGGCACCGAAGGCGATCGCCGCCACCGCGTACCAGATCGAGATGTGCGCCGCGACGTTGATCTGCTGCGACGAGTGGCCGAAGGCCCACCAGATGGTGCGGTAGACGAGCGGGTCGACCTTCTCGACCAGGCCCACCGACATCAGGAAGGTCGGGATCAGGATGATCGCGCCCGAGGCGATGGTGAACACCGCGATGATGCAGGCGGTGACGGCACCGAAGGTCACCAGCGGCACCGAGCCCTGGTAGGTCTTGTCGCGCTTGGCGACGACCAGCGTGCCGAGGAAGACGAAGCAGCCGATCAGCGCACCCACCGCGAACAGGATCAGGCCGGCGTAGAACGACGGCGCGGCCATCATCGGCACGTACGACGTCATCATCACGCTCGAGCTGCCCTGGTAGACCGCGACGTTGTTGACGATCGCGCCGATCACCATCAGCGCGAAGGCCAGCCAGGCGATCTTCGGCGTCGCCAATCGGCAGCGCAGCAGCGTCGACGAGCAGAAGTACAGCACCGCGATCTCGAAGAAGATGATCCAGAAGATCAGCATGTCGATGCCGTGCGCGGTGAGCACCTTGTAGAAGGTGTCGGCCTCGAGCCAGTGGATCGCCGGCCAGCGCGTGAGCACCACGCCGACGGCAAGGATGCCGCCGATGAGCAGGAACACCACCGCCGCGACGGCGTTGGCGAGCATCAGCTTCTCGGCATTGGCTTCGAACTGCAGCCCCGAGCGGGGGCAAGTCCGGTAGGTCGTGCTGGACATGTTTGCCTCCCCCCTCACTTGACGTAGACGCGGCCGACCATCGTGTGATGGCCGATCCCGCAGTATTCGTTGCACACCACCGAGTAGGTGCCCGACTGGTTCGGCGTCACCGTCACGACGTGCTCATAACCCGGAACGACCTGGATGTTGATGTTCGCCGGCTGCAGCGAGAAGCCGTGGTTGTAGTCCATCGCGGTCAGGTGCAGCCGGTAGGTCTTGTCCTTCTCCAGCTCGAGGATGGGCCAGAAGTTCCACAGCCGCGCGACGATATAGACGTCGCTGCCGGCCGGCGGCGCCACCACCGGAATCTTGTCGGCGGTCTCGGTGCGCACCGTGTACTTGTCGACCATCGCCTGCGCCTTGGCCGAGAACTTCTCGGGCGTGGTCTTGTAGGTCTCGGTGGACAGGTTCTGCTTGCCGTAGATGTGCCAGCCGACCATCATGAAGAACATGGTCAGGCACCAGGCCAGGGCAATTGCGATCCAGGTGCCTTCGACGCGGTCGAGCGGGTGTTTCCACCACAGGCGCTCTGAGGGGGGCAGGATGGCGCTCATCGTTTTCTCCTCCGGGGTTTTATTGGGCAGACCGAGCCGTCACTTGGCCATCGGGATCGAGAGGATGTCGATGACACCCCACAGGATGTAGACCACCATCGGGATCATCACCCCGAGGAACAGCAGCAGGAAGGGGTTGTCGAGCAGCTGCTGCATCCAGGGCACCGGCTCGTTGTCTTGTTCGGTATGGCTCATGCTCGGTCTCCGTTCGGATCGATGTGCGGGGGCTGACGGCGCAATATGCGCTGTTGCGATTCTCAGAAGCCGACCCGGGACCCGACTTGAACCAGTTCAAGAAATGCGCGTGGTGCATTGCAGCAGCAACGGGGGCTGCCGCTAGGATGTCGCCGCTTACTGATCTGCGTCATGAACACGAGCCATACCGATCGCCGCCGCCGCATCCTGCATCGCCTCGCCCTGCTGTGCGCCGCGCTGGTGCTCGCGGTGACGAGCCTGAGCGCCTTCCTGCGCCTGAGCAAGGTCGGCCTGGGCTGCAGCGATTGGCCGTCCTGCTACGGCCAGGACCTGCGTCGCGCCCAGCAGGGCCGGCCGGCGTCGGACGAGGCGCAGGCGGCCACCGCGCTGGCGCGGCTGGCGCACCGCATCACGGCATCGACGGCGCTGCTGCTGGTGATCACGATGGTGCTGGTCTGCCTGGGCTCCAAGCCGCTGTTCGTGCGCGAGGGGCTGATCGCCTTGGCCGTCCTCGCGCTGGCGTTGTTTCTCGCCGTGCTCGGCTGGTGGAGCAGCACGGCACGCGTGCCGGCGGTGGCGATGGGCAACCTGCTCGGCGGCTTCCTGATGCTGGCCTTGTGCGTGCGGCTCGCCATGCCGGAGCGCGCGGCCTCAACTACTACTACTACTACTACTACTGGCGCGCGCGGCATGCTTGTGCTGGCGGCCCTGCTGCTGACCGCGCAGATCGCGCTCGGCGGCCTGACGAGTGCGTCTTACGCCGGGCTCGCCTGCAGCGGCGGGGCCGACTGCGCTCTGGGCGAGGCCGTGCAGCAGTCGGGCTGGGCCAGCCTCTCGCCCTGGCGCGAGCCCGTGCTCGCCGCGACCGGCGGCAACCCGGCCGGTGTGCTGGCCAACAGCCTGCATCGCCATGCGGCGCTCATGGTGATGCTCGTGCTGCTGCCGCTCGCCTGGGCGGCGTGGCGCCACGGCCGGCGCCGGACGGCGGTACTGCTGCTGGTGCTGCTCGCCGCCCAGCTGGCGGCCGGCATGGCCTCGAGCGCCCTGGCGCTGCCGTTGCCGCTCGCGCTGCTGCACAACCTGCTCGCCGCCGCCTTGCTGGCCGCCGTGCTGAGCCTCGCCTGATACCAAGTCGCGTTCAATAGATTAGATATAGTATCGATCCACGGACTTCAAGGAGTCGTGGATGAAGAGTCTGATCGTGGGCGACAAGGCCACCGTGGAGCGGTTGGCCGAGAGGCTGAAGAA
>JAGOAS010000005.1 GCA_017983795.1 Piscinibacter sp. | reverse complement strand
ACGGACGCCGCTCAGTTCCTCATCGACGCTGGAAGGCGGGGTGGGAGAGTTCTCATTCCGTCGGTCCGTCTTGGCGGCCGATGCCCCCAAGGGCGTCTCTCCACCCCAGCGTCTCGAACCATACAAGCCCGCGCGGGGCCGCGCTTGCCGCGCCCGCGCCACGGCAACGCATCGCTCAGCCGCGCTTCCTCAGCAGCGCGTGCAGCAGGATCGCCCCGAACGTCGCGGTCCCGATGCCGCCCAGCGCAAACCCGCCGAAGCGCAGCGTAAAGTCGCCCGTGCCCAGCACCAGCGTCACCGCCGCGACGATCAGGTTGGTGTTGTTGGCGAAGTCGACCTTGTTGTCGACCCAGATCTTCGCGCCGGCCACCGCGATCAGGCCGAACACCACGATCGAGACGCCGCCCATCACCGCCAGCGGAATCGCCTGGATCAGCGCGCCGAACTTGGGGCTGAAGCCGAGCAGCACGGCGATCAGCGCGGCGACCACGAACATCGCCGTCGAGTAGATCTTGGTGGCGGCCATCACGCCGATGTTCTCGGCGTAGGTGGTGACGCCGGTGCCGCCCGAGGCGCCCGAGACCATGGTCGCCACGCCGTCCCCGATGAAGGCGCGGCCCATGTACTGGTCGAGATCGCGGCCGGTCATCGCGCTCACGGCCTTGAGGTGGCCGAGGTTCTCGGCCACCAGGATGATCGCCACCGGCGCGATCAGCAGCATGGCCTTGGCGTCGAATACCGGCGCGGCGAACTTCGGCGCGCCGAACCAGGCGGCGGCGGCGATGCCGGAGAAGTCGATCGGCTTGCCCATCCCCATGCCGTTGGTGAGGATCGCGTAGACCACGCTCGCGAGGATCAGGCCGACGAGGATCAGCAGGCGCTGCGTCATGCCGCTCGCATACACCGCCACCAGGCCGACGCAGACGAAGGTCACCGCCTGCATCCAGGCGTCGAAGCCGGTGGGCGCCATGTTCTTCACCGGGATGCCGGCCAGGTTCAGGCCGATCACCGCGACCACCGCGCCGGTCACCACCGGCGGCATCAGCGTCTCGACCCACTTCGTGCCGATGCCCATCACCACCAGGCCGATCAACGTGTAGACCGCGCCGCAGGCGATGATGCCGCCCAGCGCCACGCCGAGGTTGGCGTTCGGCCCCGGCCCGGCGTAGCCGCTGGCCGCGATCACCACGCCGATGAAGGCGAAGCTCGAGCCCAGGTAGCTGGGCACGCGGCCGCCCACCAGCACGAAGAAGATCAGCGTGCCGATGCCGCTCATCAGGATCGCGACGTTGGGGTCGAAGCCCATCAGGATGGGCGCCAGCACGGTCGCGCCGAACATCGCGATGACGTGCTGCACGCCCATCGCGGCGGTCTGCGGCCAGGGCAGGCGTTCGTCCGGCGCCACCACGGTGCCGGGGGTGGCGGCCACTTCGCGCCACTGCGGGAACAGGCTCATGGTCTTCTCCTCGATCAGGTTGTTCGTTTGTTCTGCGCCACCGGTGGGCGGCGGCGGAAGTGTAGGCAGGCGGAGCCGAAAGCGGCAGCGAGCTTCCGCTATGATTGACGTTTACGTAAACGTCACATCAACCGAGGGGTCGCGATGAAGCCTCACGACGATGGATATGCCCAGCGCACGCGCGACTCCTTCGCCCGCCAGGCGGCGATGGACACGCTGGGCGCCACGCTCGAACTGGTCGAGCCGGGCCGCGTGGTGCTGGCGATGGCGCACAAGCAGGCGCTGACGCAGCAGCACGGCTTCATCCACGCCGGCATGGTGTCGTGCGCGCTCGACTCGGCCTGCGGCTACGCGGCGTTTTCACTGATGCCCGACGACGCCGCCGTGCTCACCATCGAATTCAAGATCAACCTGATCGCCCCGGCGCGCGGGCCGCGCTTCCGCTTCGAAGGCCTGGTCATCAAGCCCGGCCGCACGATCAGCGTGGTCGACGGCCGCGCGACGCAGCACGATGAAGACGGCGGCAACGAGAAGCTCATTGCCACGATGACGGCGACGATCATGACCGTGCGCGGCCGCGAGGCGCTCAAACACTGAGGAGACGACAAGCCATGAACCTGCCCGGACTCAACTTCCAGCTCGGCGACGACATCGACGCGCTGCGCGACGCGGTGCGCGCCTTTGCCGAGGCCGAGATCGCGCCGCGCGCCGCCGAGATCGACCGCAACGACCAGTTCCCCATGGACCTGTGGCGCAAGATGGGCGAGCTCGGCGTGCTCGGCATCACCGTGCCGGAGGAGTACGGCGGCGCCAACATGGGCTACCTCGCGCACATGATCGCGATGGAGGAGATCAGCCGCGCCAGCGCCTCGGTGGGCCTGAGCTACGGCGCGCACAGCAACCTGTGCGTCAACCAGATCAAGCGCAACGGCAGCGAGGCGCAGAAGAAGAAATACCTGCCCAAGCTGATCAGCGGCGAGCATGTCGGCGCGCTGGCGATGAGCGAGCCGGGTGCCGGCTCCGACGTCATCAGCATGAAGCTCAAGGCGGTCGAGAAGGGCGGCGTCTACGTGCTCAACGGCACCAAGATGTGGATCACCAACGGCCCCGACGCCGACACCATGGTGGTCTACGCCAAGACCGAGCCCGAGCTGGGCGCGCGCGGCGTCACCGCCTTCATCGTCGAGAAGGGCATGAAGGGCTTCAGCACGGCGCAGAAGCTCGACAAGCTCGGCATGCGCGGCTCGCACACCGGCGAGATGGTGTTCGACAACGTGGAGGTGCCGGCAGCCAACATCCTGGGCGCGCTCAACGGCGGCGCCAAGGTGCTGATGTCGGGCCTGGACTACGAGCGCGCCGTGCTCGCGGCCGGGCCGATCGGCATCATGCAGGCGGTGATGGACAGCGTGGTGCCCTACGTGCACGACCGCAAGCAGTTCGGCCAGAGCATCGGCGAGTTCCAGCTCGTGCAGGGCAAGCTGGCCGACATGTATACCGTGCTGCAGGCCGGCCGCGCCTTCTGCTACACCATCGGCAAGAACCTCGACATGCTCGGCAGCGAGCACGTGCGCCAGGTGCGCAAG
Organism: Piscinibacter sp.; assembly: GCA_017983795.1. Taxonomy (GTDB): domain Bacteria; phylum Pseudomonadota; class Gammaproteobacteria; order Burkholderiales; family Burkholderiaceae_C; genus Piscinibacter. The sequence goes on along the minus strand of JAGOAS010000005.1, from coordinate 178,915 downwards.
GACTGCGCCAGCGTGATCCTCTGGTGCGCCGAGAAGGCGACCTGGATGGCGGGCGAAGGCATCCAGCTGTTCGGCGGCAACGGCTACATCAACGAATACCCGCTCGGCCGCCTGTGGCGCGACGCCAAGCTCTACGAAATCGGTGCCGGCACCTCGGAGATCCGCCGCATGCTGATCGGCCGGGAGCTGTTTGCCGAGACGATGTGATGTGAGACCCGGGCCGGCTGCGTAAACTGCCCGCATGAGCACCTCCCTCGACGAACTCTTCGAAAGCAACCGCCGCTGGGCGGCCGAGACCGAGCGCCGCGCACCCGGCTTCTTCACCAAGCTGATCGCGCAGCAGGCGCCGCAGTACCTGTGGATCGGCTGCGCCGACAGCCGCGTGCCGGCCAACGAGATCCTCGGCCTGCTGCCGGGCGACGTATTCGTGCACCGCAACGTGGCCAACGTGGTGGTGCACTCGGATCTCAACGCGCTGTCGGTGATCCAGTTCGCCATCGACATGCTGAAGGTGCAGCACATCATGGTGGTGGGCCACTACGGCTGCGGCGGCGTGCTGGCGGCGCTGCAGAACCGCCGCATCGGCCTGGCCGACAACTGGATCCGCCACGTGCAGGACGTGCGCCACAAGCACCGCACCTGGCTGGACGGCATCGCCGACGAGACGCTGGCGCACAAGGCGCTGTGCGAGCTCAACGTGCTGGAGCAGTCGCTCAACGTCTGCGAATCCACCGTCGTGCAGGACGCCTGGGCGCGCGAGCAGTCGGTGGTGGTGCATGGCTGGGTCTACGGCCTGCACAACGGCCTGATCGACGACCTGAAGATGACGGTGGCGAAGCCGGCCGACGTGGCCGCGGCCTACGGCCTGGCGCTGGGCGCGATCAAGACGCGCTACGACGCGATCCGTAAGAACGGCAAACCCTGAACGGCTCGACGCGATGTTCCCGACCCGCCTCACCGATTCGCGCGGCTTCGACATCGCCCAGGCGCTGCTCGAAGGCTTCAACCGCCACTACCGCCTGTTCCGCGAAACCAGCGCCGCGGCCAAGCGCCGCTTCGAGCAGGCCGACTGGCACGGCCAGCAGCGTGCCCAGCGCGAGCGCATCGAGTTCTACGACAAGCGCGTCGACGAGGCGGCCGAGCGGCTGCAGACCGAGTTCCAGGCCGGCAGCCTGGAGATGGACGTGTGGCAGCAGGTCAAGCTGCACTACATCGGCCTGCTCACCAACCACCACCAGCCCGAACTCGCCGAGACCTTCTTCAACTCGGTGACGACGAAGATCCTGCACCGCAGCTACTTCAACAACGACTTCATCTTCGTGCGCCCGGCGGTCTCGACCGAGTACATCGAGAACGACGAGCCGGCCTCGCTGCCGACCTACCGCGCCTACTACCCGACCAAGGAGACGCTCCGCGACACGCTGCTGCGCGTGATCGACAACTTCCAGCTCGGGCGCGAGTTCGAGGATCTGGGCCGCGACGTCGACCACGTGCTGGCTGCCGTGCTGGCGCGCCTGGGCGATTTCCGCATGCGCGCGAACTTCCAGCTGCAGGTGCTGTCGTCGCTCTTCTATCGCAACAAGGGCGCCTACGCGGTCGGCAAGATCATCAACGGCTTCAACGAGATGCCCTTCGCGCTGCCGATCCTGCACACGCCGGACGGCAAGCTCGCCATCGACGCGGCGCTGTTCGGCGAAGACGACCTGCTGATGCTGTTCAGCTTCGCGCGCGCCTACTTCATGGTCGACATGGAGGTGCCCTCGGCCTGCGTGCAGTTCCTGCGCTCGATGCTGCCGCGCAAGCCCAAGAGCGAGCTCTACAACGCGATCGGCCTGCAGAAGCAGGGCAAGAATATCTTCTACCGCGACTTCCTCTACCACCTGAAGCACAGCAGCGATCGCTTCCGCATCGCGCCGGGCATCAAGGGCATGGTGATGCTGGTGTTCGACCTGCCGAGCTTTCCCTACGTGTTCAAGGTGATCAAGGATTTCTACCCGGCGCCCAAGGAGACCTCGCGCGAGCTCATCCAGAGCAAGTACCTGCTGGTGAAGACGCACGACCGCGTCGGCCGCATGGCCGACACGCTGGAGTACAGCAAGGTCGCCTTCCCGCGCGCGCGCTTCGAGCCCGAGCTGATCGCCGAGCTGAAGCACTACTGCCCCAGCCTGATCGAGGAGGACGGCGACACGCTGGTGATCCGCCACGTCTACATCGAGCGGCGCATGATCCCGCTGAACATCTACCTGCAGGAAGCCAACGCGCACCAGCTCGAGCACGCGGTGATCGAGTACGGCAACGCCATCAAGGATCTGGTGCGCGCCAACATCTTCCCCGGCGACATGCTGTGGAAGAACTTCGGCGTCACGCGCCACGGCAAGGTGGTGTTCTACGACTACGACGAGATCGAGTACCTGAGCGACTGCAACTTCCGCAAGGTGCCCGAGCCGCGCACCGAGGAGGAGGAGATGTCCGGCGAGGTCTGGTACCACGTCGGAGCGCGCGACGTCTTCCCCGAGACCTTCGGCCCCTTCCTGCTCGGCGACACGCGCGTGCGCGAGGTGTTCATGAAGCACCACGCCGACCTGCTCGACGTGGCCTTCTGGCAGGGCCACAAGGAGCGCATCCAGGCCGGCCACGTGCACGACGTATTCCCCTACGACCAGGACAAGCGCTTCCGCCGCCACCGCCAGAGCGAGGCGGAGGCCGCCGAAGCGGGCATCTGAAGGCCTGAACGAAGATGGACGTGAAGGACGCCTTCGAGCTGGCCAGCTTCGTGGTCACCGTGGTGGCGCTGCCCTTCGCGGTGTGGGTGTTCCTCGTCGAGCAGCGCAAGGAGCGCGAGAACGAGGAGGAAGAGGCCTACCAGCATCTCTCCGACGCCTACAACCACTTCCTCGAGATCGTGCTGAACAACGCCGATCTGCAGCTGCGCACCAACAGCGCGCTGCCCAACCCGACGCCCGAGCAGAACGAGCGCATGCTGGTCATCTTCGACATGCTGATGTCGCTGTTCGAACGTGCCTACCTCGTCGCCCACAAGGAGCGCATGTCGGGCGCCGAGCAGCGGCGCTGGAACTCGTGGGACGACTACATGCGCGAATGGTGCCGGCGCGACGACTTCTACAACACCCTGCCGGTGCTGCTGCGCGGCGAGGACGCCGCCTTCCAGAACTACCTCCGGCGAGTCGCTCAGGAAGAGCGCGGCTCGCCCATCCTCACGGCCTGATCATCAAAGGAGCATTGCCATGTCCGACCCCATCGTCATCGTTTCCGCCGCGCGCACGCCCATCGCCGGACTGCTGGGTGACTTCGCCAACCTCGCCGCCTGGGAGCTGGGCGCCGTCGCGATCAAGGCGGCGGTGGAGCGCGCCGGCGTGCCCGGCGACGCCGTCGACGAAGTGCTGTTCGGCAACTGCCTGATGGCCGGGCAAGGCCAGGCGCCGGCGCGCCAGGCGATGCGCAGGGCCGGCCTGCCCGATTCCACCGGCGCCGTCACGATGAGCAAGATGTGCGGCTCGGGCATGCGCGCGATGATGTTCGCGCACGACATGCTCGCCGCGGGCTCGGCGAACGTGATGCTGGCCGGCGGCATGGAGAGCATGACCAACGCGCCGCACCTGATGTTCGCGCGCAAGGGCATCAAGTACGGCGCGAGCGCCGTGTACGACCACATGGCGCTCGACGGCCTGGAAGACGCCTACGAGCGCGGCAAGGCGATGGGCGTATTCGCCGAACAGTGCGTGGGCAAATACAACTTCACGCGCGAGGCGATGGACCAGTTCGCGATTGCCTCCACCCAGCGCAGCAAGAAGGCCAACGAGGATGGCAGCTTCGAATGGGAGATCGCGCCCGTCACGCTGCCCGGCAAGGCGGGCGACACGGTGATCAAGCTCGACGAGCAGCCTTTCAAGGCCAAGCTCGACAAGATCCCCGGCCTCAAGCCTGCGTTCAAGAAAGACGGCGCGATCACCGCCGCCACCTCGTCGAGCATCTCCGACGGCGCGGCCGCGCTGGTGCTGATGCGCGAGTCGACCGCCAAGAAGATGGGCGCCAAGCCGATCGCGCGCATCGTCTCGCACGCCGTGCACGCGCAGGCGCCGGAGTGGTTCACCACCGCGCCCGTGGGTGCGATCGACAAGGCGCTGAAGAAGGCCGGCTGGGCGCCCAAGGACGTCGACCTCTGGGAAGTCAACGAAGCCTTCGCCGCGGTGACCATGGCCGCGATGGCCGAGTTCAAGCTGCCGCACGAGATCGTCAACGTGCACGGCGGCGCCTGCGCGCTCGGCCATCCGATCGGCGCCTCGGGCGCGCGCATCGTCGTCACGCTGCTGGGCGCTTTGCGCAAGCAGGGCAAGAAGAAGGGCGTGGCGGCGCTGTGCATCGGCGGCGGCGAGGCCACCGCGCTGGCCGTCGAGCTGCTCTGAGATGGCCCACGCCCTCATCATCGGCGCCTCGCGCGGCATCGGCGCCGAGTTCGTGCGCCAGTACCGTGCCGAGGGCTGGCAGGTGACGGCCACGGCGCGCGGCGACGAGGCGCTCGCCGCGCTGCGTGCGCAGGGCGCGACCGCCATCGCGCTCGACGTGACCAGCGCCGAGAGCGTCTCGCGCCTGGCCTGGCAGCTCGAGGGCGTGAGCTTCGACGTGATCGTCAACGTTGCCGGCGTGCTCAAGCGCCAGAGCGGCCTGGAAGCGCCCAGCGATGCCGACTTCGACCACACCATGCACGCCAACGTGCTGGCGCCCATGCGCGTGCTGCCGCAGCTCGTCGACAAACTGGCGCCGGGCGCGAAGCTGGCGCTGATCTCCTCGAAGATGGGCTCGATGGGCGCGCGCAACGCCACGAGCAGCTGGCTCTACCGCGCCTCCAAGGCGGCGGCCAACTCGGTGCTGAAGGACATCTCGCTCGAATGGGCGGGCAAGGCGGTGTGCGTGAGCTTCCACCCCGGCTGGGTGCGCACCGACATGGGCGGCGCCGGCGCCGACATCGGCGTCGAAGACAGCGTGGCCGGCATGCGCCGCGTGATCGCCGGCCTCGCGGCGCAGGACAACGGCCGTTTCCTCAACTACGACGGCAGCGAGATCCCTTGGTGAGGACAAGAACATGTTGCTGAGCGACGAGCACCGCGCGGTGCAGGAGGCGGTGCGTAACTTCGTGCAGGAGCAGATCGCGCCGCACGCAGCGCGCTGGGACCGTGAGAGCCACTTCCCCGCCGTCGAGCTGAAGGGCCTGGCGGCGCTGGGCTGCTACGGCGTGGCGGTGCCCGAGCAGTGGGGCGGCGCGGGGCTGGACTACCTGGCGCTGGCCATCATCCTCGAGGAGATCGCCGCCGGCGACGGCGGCACCTCCACGGTGGTGAGCGTCAACAACTGCCCGGTGTGTTCCATCCTCATGGCCTGGGGCAGCGAAGCGCAGAAGGCGCAGTGGCTCACGCCGCTGGCGCGCGGCGAGATGCTGGGCGCCTTCTGCCTCACCGAGCCGCACGTGGGCTCGCAGGCCGACGGCTTGAAGACCACGGCCGTGCGCGATGGTGATCATTACCTGCTCAACGGCGTCAAGCAGTTCATCACCAGCGGCAAGAACGGCGACGTGGCGATCGTCATGGCCGTGACCGACAAGGCCGCGGGCAAGAAGGGCATCAGCGCCTTCCTCGTGCCGACCAACGCGCCCGGCTACCTCGTCGCGCGGCTGGAAGACAAGATGGGCCAGCACAGCAGCGACACCGCGCAGATCCTGTTCGAGAACTGCCTCGTCAGTGCCGCCAACCTGATCGGCGAGGAAGGCCAGGGCCTGAAGATCGCGCTGTCGGGCCTGGAAGGCGGGCGCATCGGCATCGCCGCGCAGAGCGTGGGCATGGCGCGCGCGGCCTTCGAGGCGGCGCTGGTGTACTCGAAGGAGCGCATCGCCTTCGGCCAACCCATCTTCGAGCACCAGGCGGTGCAGTTCCGCCTCGCCGAGATGGCGACGCAGATCGAAGCGGCGCGCCAGCTCATCCACCACGCCGCGAGCCTCAAGGACGCTGGCCGCCCCTGCCTGAAGGAAGCGGCGATGGCCAAGCTCAATGCCTCCGAGATGGCCGAGCGCGTCTGCAGCGCGGCCATCCAGACGCTGGGCGGCTACGGCTACGTCAGCGACTTTCCCGTCGAGCGCATCTACCGCGACGTGCGCGTCTGCCAGATCTACGAAGGCACTTCGGACGTGCAGAAGATCCTCATCGGCCGGGCGCTGGCCTGAGCTCAGGCGTCGGTCAGGTAGCGCGCGTCCGACCAGGTGGCCAGCCATTGCGGCTTGAAGGCCACGAAGATCGCCACCAGCATGCCGGTGGCGAAAGCTTCGCCCCAGGCCATCAACCAGTGGCCGAGCAGGATGGAGCCGAGCTCGCTGCCCGGCGGCAGCGGCGACACCAGGGCCGACAGCGCGCCGGCGAGCACCGTGGCCAGCGCGGTGACGAGGAAGCCGCGCCCGAGGATGAATACGAAGGGATGCCGCGGCAGCCAGCGCCGCGTGGCCAGCCCGATGGCCAGCGCCAGCGTCGCGGTGACGATGCCGTTCCAGGCCAGATGATCCAGCGCCTGCGGCCAGGCGATGCCGCCCAGCCATGCGCCCAGCGCCGCGATCGGCACCAGGCTCAGCACCGCCAGCGGCCAGCCCAGCATCAGCACCATCAGGCAGGCGCCGCTCAACTGCACCGCCACGCCACCGGGCATGAAGCGCTGCGCCGCCCACAGCCAGGGCATCAGCACCAGGCTCGCGAACCAGGGGTGCAGCAGCTGCGCGCCGCGCAGCGCGCGCCAGGGCCGCAGCGCGAGCGCCACGGCCAGCGCGACGATCACCAAGGCGAGCGACAGACCCATCGCTGGGATGCTAGCGGCGCCCGGGTTGATGCCAGCATGACAGCCATCAACACCCGCAGTAGGCTGGGGGCATGACGCTCCTCGCACGCCCGATCGACTTCTATTTCGACTTCTCCTCGCCCTACTCGTACATCGCCTCCGAGTGGATCGACGCACTCGCCGCGCGCCACGGCCGCACGGTGAACTGGAAGGCCATCCTGCTCGGCGCCACCTTCCAGGCCGCCGAGCTGAAGAGCCCGGTGTCGTACCCGATCAAGCGCGAGTATTCGCTGCACGACTTCGAGCGCTCGGCGCGCTTCGCCGGCGTGCCGCTGAAGAACCCGCAGAAGTTTCCCATTCCCACGCAGAACGCCGCGCGCGTGTTCTGGTGGCTGGCCGACAGCGATGCCGAGCGTGCGCGGCAGTGGGCACGCCACTGCTTGCGCGCCTACTTCGCGCGCGGCGTCGACCTGAGCGATGCCGCGCAACTGCGCGAGCTCGCCGCGGACTTCGGCATCGCCGCCGACGCGGCGGAAGCGGTGTGGAACGACCCGGCCTGGAAGGCGCGGCTGAAGGCCGAGAACGAAGCCGCCATCGCCGCGGGCGTATTCGGCGCGCCCTTCTTCGTCGTCGACGGCGAGCCCTTCTGGGGCAACGACCGCCGGCCGCAGATCGAGCGCTGGCTGGAGAAGGGGCCGTTCTGATGCTCGCGCTGGCCGGCCAGTTGCGCATCCAGGCGCATGCCAACCGGCTGGCCAATCACCGGCTGCACGCGGCGATGGCGGCGCTGTCCGCCGAGGATTTCCACGCGCCGCGCACCAGCTTCTTCCCGAGCCTGGCCGCGACGCTGAACCACATCCTCGCCATCGACGAGTACTACATCGGCGCACTTCACGGCGACGCGGAGCTGCCGCGCCTGTACCGCAGCTTCGTGCCGGCGGCGACGCTGGCCGAGCTCCGTGCGCGACAGCAAGCCAGCGACGAACGCCTGGTCGCCTGGTGCGATGCGCTCGACGACGCCGGCTGCGACGCGATGATCGCGATGGACCGCGGCGAGCACGTGCAACGCGACCGCGCTGCCCACGTGCTGGCGCACCTGTTCATGCACCAGACCCACCACCGCGGCCAGGTGCACGCGATGCTCGCCGGCACGCCGGTGGCGCCGCCACAGTTGGATGAGTTCCTGATGCCCAGTGATGCGGGGTTTCGCAGCGCGGATATGGCGGCGCTGGGGTGGCGGGAGGAAGAGGTCTACGGCAGGGGGTGAATGCCGCCTGCCGCAAGTCGTTTGCCAAAGTTTGCCAAGATTTCTATGATGTCCCGATGAGCACGATGAACATCTCTCTTCCGGAGGCACTGAAGGCCTTCGTCGACGAGCAGGTCGACAGCCGCGGTTTCGGGACCAGCAGCGAGTACGTTCGAGAGCTGATTCGCAAGGACCAGGAGCGCCTTCAACTGCGGGAACTGCTGCTCGCCGGCGCGAGATCCCGGCCCGCTGCGGCGGCGGACGGCGCCTACTTCGCGACACTGCGCGGCAGGATCGGCGGCCGAACGTCGACGCGAAGGTCGTGAAGGTCGTCGTCCCCCGGGAACTCGCCAACAGGGATGTCGAGGAGGCAATCGATCGCTACTTGGCCGAAGCCTCTGCGAAGGTCGCCCTGGGATTCGTCGACGAGCTCGAGAAGGCATACGCGCATATCGCACGCCATCCGGCGGCGGGATCCCCGCGCTATGCGCACCAGCTCGGGCTCGCAGATCTGAGATTCTGGCCTCTTGGGCGCTACCCCTACCTGGTCTTCTACATCGAACGCGACGAGCAGATCGACGTCTGGCGCGTGCTTCACGAGAAGCGAGACATTCCGGCGTGGATGAACGAAGCCTGAGTCGATGCGGCGCTGAACTGACCTGCTAGGGCGCCAGCTCCTTGACCGCTACCGCCGCACCCCCTCCCGCCATGCGCTCGGCGCCACCCCCGTCCACCCCGCGAACGCGCGCGCAAAACTCTTCTCGTTGCGAAAGCCCACCGCCGCCGCGATCTGCTTGATCGGCCGGCGGCTGCGCTCGAGCAGTTCGGTCGCGCGGGCGCGGCGCGCCTCGTCCTTGAGCTGCTGCAGCGAGCAGCCCTCGTCGCGCAACTGGCGGTGCAGCGTGCGCACCGACACGTTCAGCGCCGCCGCCACCGCGGCCGCGTCGGCCAGGCCCGCCGTGTCGGCGTGCAGCGCCTCGCGCACGCGCTGCGCGAGCAGGCGGTCGCGGCGGTACTGCAGCACCGTCAGCGGCAGCGCGCGCTGCAGCATCGCCTGTAGCGCGCGTTCGTCTCGCCGCAGCGGCAGCGCCAGGTAGGCGGCGTCGAACACCAGGCCGGCGTGCGGCATGCGAAAGCGCACCGGCCCCGGAAACATCACCGGGTACGCGTCGCGGTGGCGCGGCGCGGGAAACGGAAAGTGCACCTCGCGCAGCGGGATGCGCGAGTCGATCGCCCAGCAGGCGAAGCCGTGCACGTAGCGCAGCAGCGTCACGCAGCAGATCTCGCGCATCTCGCCGAGATCGCGCCGCTCCTCGATCCACAGCCGCGCGGCGGCGCCGTCGGTGGCCAGGTGCAGCACGATGTCTTCGGTCAGCAGGCGGTGGTGGCGGCACCAGCGCTGCAGCGCGAGGCCGAGCTGCGGCGAGGTGATCGACGCGCGGCACAGCATGCCGTAGCTGCCCCAGGGCAGGCGGCGCGAGAACCAGCCGAGCGCCTCGTCGTCGAGCTGCTGCATCGCCAGCCCCGAGATCGTCTCCATCTGCGCGGCGGTGATGCGGGCGTCGGCGCGGCGCAAGGCGGATGGCGTGATTTGTGCCTCGCGCAGCGCCGCGGAAGGATCCAGCCCGCGCCGCTCGTAGGCCCGCACCATCGCACGCACGAAGGCCATCGGCGTGACGGCCGGGCGGCGCGCGGCGGGCGGTGGGGTGGGCATGGCTGCAGTCTCGCGCACCGTGGCACGATTTGCAACCTCGTTGGCAGGCAAGGCGACGCGTGCGCGCGTAAGCTCGCCGCTTGCACAATCCCCGGCACGGCCCGTGCCCGCGGCGCAGAAGAACCACGAAAGACCCCATGCCCGTTCTCGCCTCCAACCTCAGCCCCCGCTCCGAGGATTTCAAGGCCAACGCCGCGGCGATGCGCGCGCTGGTCGACGACCTGAACGCGCGTCTTGCGCAAGTCGCCCTGGGCGGCGGCGAGGCGGCGCGCGCCAAGCACACCGCACGCGGCAAGCTGCTGCCGCGCGAGCGCGTCGAGATGCTGCTCGACCCCGACACGCCCTTCCTCGAGGTGGCGCCGCTCGCCGCCTTGAACATGTACAAGGAGAAAGGCGGGGTCGATGCCGCGCCGGGTGCGGGCCTGATCGCCGGCATCGGCCGCATCAGCGGCGTCGATTGCATGATCGTGTGCAACGACGCCACGGTGAAGGGCGGCACCTACTTCCCGCTGACGGTGAAGAAGCACCTGCGCGCGCAGGAGATCGCGCTGCAGAACCGCCTGCCGTGCGTCTACCTGGTCGACAGCGGCGGCGCCAACCTGCCGAATCAGGACGACGTGTTCCCGGATCGCGAGCACTTCGGCCGCATCTTCTTCAACCAGGCCAACATGAGCGCCCAGGGCATCCCGCAGATCGCGGTGGTGATGGGCTCGTGCACCGCGGGCGGCGCCTACATGCCGGCGATGAGCGACGAATCGATCATCGTGAAGAACCAGGGCACCATCTTCCTCGGCGGCCCGCCGCTGGTGAAGGCGGCAATCGGCGAGGTGGTGAGCGCCGAGGATCTCGGCGGCGGCGACGTGCACACGCGCCTGTCGGGCGTGGTCGACCACCTCGCGCAGAACGACACGCACGCGCTGGCGCTGGCGCGCGGCGTGGTGGCGAATCTCAACTGGCGCAAGGAGCACGGGCAGCGCCTCGCCGCGCCGAAGCCGCCGCTGTTCGACGCCAGCGAGTTGCACGGCATCATCCCCACCGACCCGCGCAAGCCCTACGACGTGCACGAGATCATCGCGCGCATCGTCGACGGCAGCGAGTTCGACGAGTTCAAGGCGCGCTACGGCACCACGCTGGTGTGCGGCTTCGCGCACATCGAGGGCATGCCGGTGGGCATCGTCGCCAACAACGGCATCCTGTTCAGCGAGAGCGCGCTCAAGGGTGCGCACTTCATCGAGCTGTGCGGCCAGCGCAAGATCCCGCTGATCTTCCTGCAGAACATCACCGGCTTCATGGTCGGCCGCAAGTACGAGAACGAAGGCATCGCCAAGAACGGCGCGAAGATGGTCACGGCGGTGTCGACCGTCAACGTGCCCAAGTTCACCATCATCACCGGCGGCAGCTTCGGCGCCGGCAACTACGGCATGTGCGGCCGCGCCTACAGCCCGCGCTTCCTGTGGATGTGGCCGAGCGCGCGCATCTCGGTGATGGGCGGCGAGCAGGCGGCCAGCGTGCTGGCCACCGTCAAGCGTGACGGCATCGAGGCCAAGGGCGGCACGTGGAGCGCGGAGGAGGAGAAGGCCTTCAGGCAACCTATCCTCGACCAGTTCGAGCACCAGGCGCATCCGTACTACGCCAGCGCGCGGCTGTGGGACGACGGCATCATCGACCCGGCCGATACGCGCCGCGTGCTCGCGCTGGCGATCAGCGCGAGCCTGAACGCGCCGATTCCCGAGGCGAAGTTCGGCGTGTTCCGCATGTGAGGCCGGGCATGAGCACCACCCTCGACGTGCAACGCAGCGGCCCCGTGGCGCGCGTATTCCTCAATCGCCCCGAGGTGCGCAACGCCTTCAACGACGGTGTGATCGTGGAGCTCACGCAGACCTTCGCCGCGCTGGCCGCCGACAGCACGCTGCGCTGCATCGTGCTCGGCGGCCACGGCAAGGCCTTCTGCGCCGGCGCCGACTTGAACTGGATGCGCGCCATGGCCGGCTACAGCTGGGAGCAGAACCGCGCCGACGCGCAGGCTTTGGCCGACATGCTGTGGACGATCTATTCGTGCCCGCGGCCCATCGTCGGCCGCGTGCACGGCGACTGTTATGCCGGCGGCCTGGGCCTGGCCGCGGTGTGCGACGTGCTGGTGGCGGCCGAGGGCGTGAACTTCTGCCTCAGCGAAGCGAAGCTCGGGCTGCTGCCAGCCACCATCGGGCCCTATGTGGTGAAGGCGATGGGCGAGCAGGCCGCGCGGCGCTGGTTTCTCACCGCCGAACGCTTCAGCGCGGCGCAAGCCCACGCGATGGGCTTCGTGCACGAGTGCGTCGCGCCCGAAGCGCTCGATGCCAAGGTCGACGAGATCGTCGCCGCGCTGGTGGCCAACGGGCCGATGGCGGTGCGCGCCTGCAAGTCTCTGGTGCAGGACGTGGCCGGCCGAGCCATAGCCGCCGAACTGCGCGCCGATACCGCGCGCCGCATCGCCGACATCCGCGCCAGCGACGAAGGCCGCGAAGGCATCCAGTCCTTCCTCGGCAAACGCGCGCCGAACTGGCTCGCCTGAACAGCATGCAGGCGCTCGACACCACGCAGTTGCTTGCGATCGCAGCCGCGCTCGGCTGGGCGAGCGGCCTGCGGCTGTACCTCGTCGTCTTCCTCACCGGCCTCGCCGGGTATCTCGGCTGGGTCGAGCTGCCGCAGGGCCTGAAGCTGCTGCAGCATCCGGCCATGCTGGGCGCGAGCGGCTTCATGCTGTTCGTCGAGTTCTTCGCCGACAAGATTCCCGGCGTCGATACGCTGTGGGATCTGATCCACACGCTGGTGCGCATCCCCGCCGGCGCGGCGCTGGCGGCTTCCGTATTCGGCGCCGACCAGGCCACCTGGGCGATGGCCGCCGCGCTGATGGGCGGCACGCTGGCCGCCACCAGCCACGTCGCCAAGGCGACCACGCGCGCCGCCGCCAACACCTCCCCCGAGCCCTTCTCCAACATCGGCCTGTCGCTGCTCGGCGATGCCTTCGTGCCGGCCTCGCTGTGGCTGTCGTGGACGCATCCGGCAGCGCTGGCGGTGGTGCTGTTCGTCGCGCTGGTGGCCGCGATCGTCGTGATCGTGGTGCTCGGCAAGTTCCTGCGTGCGCTGCTGCGTCGCGCGTCCGGTTTCCTGCGCAGTGCCGATTCGACTCCCTGAGGTCCGCATGTTCACCAAGATCCTGATTGCCAACCGCGGCGAGATCGCCTGCCGCGTCGCCGCCACCGCGCGCCGCCTCGGCATCCGCACCGTGGCGGTCTACTCGGATGCCGATGCGAACGCCAAGCATGTGGCCGCCTGCGACGAGGCGGTGCACATCGGCGGCAACGCGCCGCGCGACAGCTACCTGCGCAGCGAGCGCATCCTCGAGGCGGCGCGTGCCACCGGCGCGCAGGCCATCCACCCCGGCTACGGCTTCCTCAGCGAGAACGAGGAGTTCGCCCAGGCCTGCGCCGACGCGGGCCTGGTGTTCATCGGCCCGCCGGCCTCGGCGATCAAGGCCATGGGCTTGAAGGCCGAGTCGAAGCAGCTGATGGAGAAGGCCGGCGTGCCGCTGGTGCCGGGCTACCACGGCGCCGACCAGAACCCGGCCCTGCTCAAGCGCGAAGCCGATCGCATCGGCTACCCGGTGCTCATCAAAGCCAGCGCCGGCGGCGGCGGCAAGGGCATGCGCATCGTCACGCAGGCCGGCGAGTTCGACGCGGCGCTCGCCTCCTGCCAGCGCGAGGCGCGCAACAGTTTCGGCGACGACGCCGTGCTGATCGAGCGCTACGTCACGCGGCCGCGGCACATCGAGATCCAGGTGTTCGGCGACGCGCACGGCAACTGCATCTATCTCTTCGAGCGCGACTGCTCGGTGCAGCGCCGCCACCAGAAGGTGCTGGAGGAAGCGCCCGCGCCCGGCCTGAGCGAAGCGCGCCGGCGCGAGATGGGCGCGGCAGCCGTCGCGGCCGCCAAGGCGGTGGGCTACGTCGGCGCCGGCACGGTGGAGTTCATCGCCGAGCCGACGAAGGAGGGCGACCTGCGCTTCTTCTTCATGGAGATGAATACGCGGCTGCAGGTGGAGCACCCGGTCACCGAGGCGATCACCGGGCTCGATCTGGTGGAGTGGCAGCTGCGCGTGGCCAGCGGCGAGCCGCTGCCGCTGAAGCAGGAGGAGCTGCGCATCCACGGCCATGCCATCGAGGCGCGCATCTGCGCCGAGAACCCCGACGCCAACTTCCTGCCCGCCACCGGCACGCTCGATGTCTACCGCACGCCGCTGTCCACGCAGTTCGAGCGTGGTGAGGTGCGGGTGGATGCCGGCGTGCGCGAAGGCGATGCGATCTCGCCGCACTACGACTCGATGATCGCCAAGCTGATCGTCTGGGGCGCCGACCGCGAACAGGCGCTGGCGCGGCTGGACGCGGCGCTGGCCGCCACGCACATCGTCGGCCTGCAGACCAACGTGGCCTTCCTGCGCCGCGTGGCGAAGAGCCGCGCCTTCGCGCAGGCCGATCTCGACACCGCGTTGATCGAGCGCGAGCGCGCCGTGCTGTTCGGCCAGCCGGCACTGGCGCTGGAGATCGCCGCGGCCGGCGTGATCGCCCACGAGCTCGCGCACGAACGCGCTGCCGAGACCAATGATCCCTGGTCGAAGCGCGACGGCTGGCGCCTGCACGGCGCGGCGGTGCGGCGCTTCGACCTCGAGGCCGAGGGCACGCAGCACGTCGCGCGGCTGACGCGCTCGCACCGCGGCGAGACGACGCTCTCGCTGGGCGAGCACAGCTGGGCTTTCGGTGTGGCCTCGCGCAGCAGCACGCAGCACGACGTGACGCTGGCCGGCCGGCGCTGGACGCTCTCGGTCTACGCCGCCGGCGAGCGCTTCGCGGTCTTCGCGCCGGAGGGCTCGGCCACGCTGCGCATCGTCGACCCGATCGCGCATGCGGGCGATGCCGCCGGCGAAGGCGGGCGACTCACCGCGCCGATGCCGGGCAAGCTGATCGCGCTGCTGGCCAAGTCAGGCGAGGCGGTGAAGAAGGGCCAGCCGCTGGCGGTGATGGAGGCGATGAAGATGGAGCACACCATCACCGCGCCGCGCGACGGCACGGTGACCGAACTGCTCTACGCCGTCGGCGACCAGGTGCTGGAAGGGGAAGAACTGCTGCGGCTGGAGGCCGCTGCTTGAGCGGCGCGCGCGGCGGCGCTCAGCTGTGGCGCGCCGGGCCGCTGCGGCGGCCCCAGGTGGAGGGCTTGAGCCAGTTGGCCGGCGGCTGCTGCGTCATCTCCAGCTCGACCGGGCGCGACACGCCGAAGCCCGAGGTTTCGCTGGCCCAGGCGGTGTCTTGCGGCACGCGGCCGGGCACCTCGGGCGTCTCGGGTGCGTCGTTGGCTTCGCGCAGCTGGCGCGCGATCGTGGCCAGTTCGGCGTCGCCCGAGGCTTCGCACACCCAGATCGCCTCGCGCACTTCACCCTCGGCCTTCATCAGCTCGCCGATCTCCACCTTCTGCCCATAGTGGCGCAGCAGCGCAAAATGGATGCGGGTGGCGAGACGGAGGCGGGTGCTGGTGTCCACGAAGGTTCCTGTTCGAGTGGATGTATCTTCCTGTATCAGGCGTCGAAGCGCCATCCCTAGCCACGGGGTTACCAGTTGAAACTGCCCATTTGCACGGGACTTTTTTCATGATTCCTTCGACTGTGCGCATCGTCGACGTGGGGCCACGCGACGGTTTGCAGAACGAGAAGCAGCCGGTGGCCACGGCGCACAAGGTGGAGCTCGTGCATCGCCTGCAGGCGGCGGGGCTGCGCGAGATCGAGGTCACCAGCTTCGTCAGCCCCAAGTGGGTGCCGCAGATGGCCGACAACGCGCAAGTGATGGCTGACATCACGCGCCGCAGCGACGTGCGCTACTCGGTGCTGACGCCCAACCTCAAGGGCCTGGAGGCGGCGCTGACTACGCGGCCCGACGAGGTGGTGGTATTCGGCGCGGCCAGCGAGGCCTTCAGCCAGCGCAACATCAACTGTTCGATCGCCGAATCGGTGGAGCGCTTCGCGCCGGTGGTGGCGCTGGCGCACGAGAAGGGCCTGAAGGTGCGCGCGGCGATCTCCTGCGCGCTCGGCTGCCCCTACCAGGGCGAGGTGACGCCCGACGAGGTCGAGAACATCGTGCGGCTGATGAAGGGCATAGCCGTCGATCACTGCGGCGTGGCCGACACCATCGGCGTGGGCACGCCGCGGCGCGTGCAGGCGGCGATGGAGCGCGCGCTCAAGCACTTCCCGATCGAAGAAGTCAGCGGCCATTTCCACGACACCTACGGCCAGGCGCTGGCCAACATCTACGCCTGCCTGGAGATGGGCATCCACACCTTCGACGCCAGCGTGGCCGGCCTGGGCGGCTGCCCGTATGCGAAGGGCGCGACCGGCAACGTCGCCACCGAGGACGTGGTGTTCATGCTCAACGGGCTGGGCATCCAGACCGGCATCGATCTGGATGCGCTGGTCGATGCGGGGGCCTTCATCTCCGCGGTGCTGGGCCGGCCGCCGGTGTCGCGCGCCGGCAAGGCGCTGCTGGCCAAGCGCGAGAAGGTGGCGGCATGAGCGAGGACGATCTCTCACAGCGCCCCGAAGGTTTCCAGCGCGTCGCACGCGCGCTCGCCGAGCGCGGCCATCCGCATGCGCCGCGCTGGCTCGAGGTGTCGGCGCGCACCTCGCAGGAGGCGGCCGACGCGCTCGGCGTGCAGGTCGGCCAGATCGCCAAGAGCGTGATCTTCCGGCGCAAGGCCGATGAAGTGGCGGTGCTCGTCGTGACCTCGGGCGACAAGCGTGTCGACGAGAAGAAGGTGGCGGCGCAGGTCGGCTCGCTGGGCCGTGCCGATGCCGATTTCGTCAAGGCGCGCACCGGCTTCACCATCGGCGGCGTGTCGCCGCTGGCGCACGCCACGCCGGCGGTGACGCTGATCGACCGCGAGCTGTTCCGCTTCGACGAGATCTGGGCCGCGGCCGGGCACCCGAACGGCGTATTCCGCTTGAGCCCGGCGCAGCTCGAAGCGCTCACCGGCGCGCCGGTGGCCGACGTGACGCAGGCATGAGCACCGCCACCGTGCCCTCGCCGTGTATCAGCGTGTGCAAGATGGACGCACGCAGCGGCTGGTGCGAAGGCTGCCTGCGCACGCTCGACGAGATCGCCGCCTGGTCGGTGATGGACGACGCGCAGAAGCTGGCGGTGTGGCAGCTGCTCGCGCAGCGCCGCGAGGCCTTTGCCGCGGCCAAGGGTGATCCGCGATGAAGCATCTCGAGTTCTGGTTCGACCCGATCTCGCCCTACGCCTACCTCGCCTTCGAGCAGCTGCCGCAGGCGCTGGAAGGCCTCTCCTACCGCGTCGACTACCAGCCCATCCTGTTCGCCGGCCTGCTCAGGCAATGGGGCCAGAAGGGCCCGGCCGAGATCGAGCCCAAGCGCGCCTGGACCTTCCGGCAGATCGCTTGGGCAGCACATCAGCTCGGCATTCCCATCGCCACGCCGGCGCAGCACCCCTTCAACCCGCTCGCGCTGCTGCGCCTGCTGCACGCCTGCGCGGGCGAGGGCGGCACGCCGAACCGCTGGCAGTGCGAGCGCGTGTTCCACCACGTGTGGCGCGGCGAGGGCGCGGACGCGAACGACGCGGCACGCCTCCAAGCCCTGCGCGCCACGCTCGCGCCGCAGCGCGATCCGGACAGCGAGGCGGTCAAGCAATCGCTGAAGGGCAACACGGCCCGCGCGCTGGCGCTCGGCCTCTTCGGCGTGCCCACGGTCGCCGTCGACGGCCGCCTGTTCTGGGGCCTCGATTCGCTGGCCATGCTGGCGGCCTATCTGAAGGGTGATGCGTGGTTCGACGGCCCGGACTGGGACGAGGCCGCGCGGGCGCGGGCGGGCGTGGTGCGCGGCTGAGGCTCGCGCGGCAGCGAGAATTCCCGCATGAGTATTTCGTGGCTCGCGATCCTGATCGTCGTCTATCTGCTCGTGGCCAAAGGGCCGCGGATGCTCGCCGCGCTGAAGGACATGGCGAGCCAGCATGGCGACGATCCCGGCTCCGGCGGCACCATCGCGTGGTACCTCTCGGTGTGGATCCTCGGTCTCGGCATCGGCGCGCTGGCCACGCGTCTTTACTGGAAGTCCATCCCGGCGGGTGACTACAGCTTCGGCGGACTGGTCTTTTTCTTCTTCGCGGCCGGCGTCTTTGTCATCGCGAGCGGGGCCGCGGTGGCGCTGGCCGGATTCCTCGGCCGATCACTAGGCGTCGCGGGGCGTGGCGTGATCGCCGCCGTCATGCTGCTGGTGCTGTGTGTCGGCCTGTTCCTGCCGATGCACAAGGATGCCGAGGGCGCCCGCGCGCGCAGCAGCGCCGCCGAGCTCGCCTGGTTCGAAGACAACCTCGCCAGGCTGCAGGCGCAGATGCAGACCACGCCGCATGCACCGGCCGGCAGCGTGCCCCCGCAGCTCGAACTGCGGCGCGAGGGCGAGGCCATCCATGTCACCAATCGCAGCAACGAGTCGTTGCGGGTCAACCTGATGTTCGTGCTGCCCCATGGCCGGCAATGGGAGCGCTGCTGGGCCGGCGTCTCGGACGAGGGTTGCACGCCCGGCGCGGGCGGGTGCGCCTACCAGCTGGCCAAGGACGGCACCAAGGTCGCGGCGAAGGGCATCGTCGGCATCGACAACCAGCCGGTGCTCGCGGCCGGCCGGGCTGCTGTCTTCACGCATGCATGCGGGCCCCGATTCCGCGATGCAGCGATGGAGTTCCGCCTGTTCAACCCGCAGGACGGGACGGCGCGCTTCCAGTCCGACTCCGCCTTCGTGCCGGATCACCCTTGGCTGCAGTAGCGTCGCGGCGTCCGCGGGCGCACGGCGTCAATCGACCGTGCCGGGCCGTGCAGCCGGCGGGCGGGCGCCGTTCTGCAGCAGCTCGCTGATCAGTGCCTGCGGCGTGCGTGCCTGCACGGCATGGGCCAGCGCGGCATCGAGCTCGACCTGGCTGGCGCGCGGCACCGTGAAGTGGAAGTTCACCCGGCTGATGCCCAGCAGGTAAGGCGCCAGGTTCGAATCGGTGGCGTACCGGTCCACCGCTGCTTCCAGCGGTGTCCGGCGATCGGGCAGCCAGCCCGAGCGGGCGTTGCGCAGCGCGCCGCGGTTCAGCATGGCGCCGATGGCATTGAAGTCCGCGTCCGATGCCGCGTTGCCGACCAGCCACACCAGCGGGCCGCTGTCCCGCGCGAAGCCGCAGAAGACTTCGCAACCCAGGGCCACCTCGCGCAGCCGCTGGCGATCGCCCTGGTTCACCGCCGCGGCCAGCGCCTGCGCGTGAAGTCCCGTGCGCCGCTCGGCGGCGTCGACGGCGTGGAGCATGGATGCCACGACGAGAGCGATCGACGTGAAGCTCAGCGCGATCGCCGCATCCATGCGGCGGCCGTTGCGATACCAGCGATAGACGCCGAAGCCCAGCACGCACAGGGCCACCCAGAGCGCCTCGCCATGGCTGAGCGCAGCCAGGCCGGCGAAGGCAATCACGGCCAGATGCTTGTCCAGCATCGACATGTCACGGCCGAGCGCGCTGCCGACGCCATCGAGCAGCGCCACCGAGCCCGCGTAGACGGCGAGCGCGCAGACGAGTGCCAGCATGCTGCGCGGCGTGGCCGATCCGGCGGGGGAGGGCGGTGTAGCGGCTTGCATGGCCCTGCACTGTACGGGAGCCCGCCTCGCGTCAGCCTCGCATCAGTTCCGCGTCAGCCCCTGTTGGCTGAGCGTCAGAGGGGGGTCAGTCCTCGCGTGGAGTATTCACGGCAAGGCCCCGTCGGGGCCGCGACCCTTGCGAGGAGACAGCATGGATGACGATCTGGTCAGAAAGATCTCGACCCACCCCAAATACCTGGAGCTGAAGTCCAAGCGCTCCGCCTTCGGCTGGTGGCTCACGCTGGCGATGATGCTCGTGTACTACGGCTTCATCCTGCTGGTGGCCTTCAACAAGCCCTTCCTGTCGCAGCGCCTCGGCGAAGGCGTGATGACGATGGGCATTCCCATCGGCTTCGGCGTGATCGTGTTCACCGTGGTGATCACCGCCTTCTACGTGCTGCGCGCCAACAAGCAGTACGACGACCTCACCGATGCCGTGCGCCAGGGGGTGCTGAAATGATCCGTTTGAACGACACCGCCCGCCGCGCGCTCACGCTGGCGGCGCTGATGGGCGCTGCCGGCGCCGCGCTGGCTGCCGGCGCCGACCTCGGCCAGGCGCAGAAGCAGGCCACCAACTGGACGGCCATCGGCATGTTCGGCGTGTTCGTGATCTTCACGCTGTTCATCACCAAGTGGGCCGCGGCGCGCACCAAGAGCGCGGCCGATTTCTACACCGCCGGCGGCGGCATCACCGGCTTCCAGAACGGCCTGGCGATCGCCGGCGATTACATGTCGGCGGCCTCCTTCCTCGGCATCTCGGCCGCGGTGATGGCCTCCGGCTTCGACGGCCTGATCTACTCGATCGGCTTCCTGGTCGGCTGGCCGGTCATCACCTTCCTGATGGCCGAACGCCTGCGCAACCTCGGCAAGTTCACCTTTGCCGACGTGGCCGCGTTCCGCTTCGAGCAGACGCCGGTGCGCATCTTCGCGGCGGCCGGCACGCTGGTGGTGGTGGCCTTCTACCTGATCGCGCAGATGGTCGGCGCGGGCCAGCTCATCAAGCTGCTGTTCGGCCTCGACTACATGTACGCGGTGATCATCGTCGGCGTGCTGATGATGGTCTACGTGCTGTTCGGCGGCATGACGGCGACCACCTGGGTGCAGATCATCAAGGCCTGCCTGCTGCTCGGTGGCGCCTCGTTCATGGCCTTCATGGTGATGTGGCAGTTCGGCTTCAGCCCCGAGGCGATGTTCGCCAAGGCGGTGCAGATCAAGGCCGACCTCGCCACCGCCGGCGGCAAGACGCCCGAGGAGGCGGCCAAGCTCGGCCAGTCCATCATGGGCCCGGGCAACTTCGTGAAGGATCCGATCTCGGCGATCAGCTTCGGCATGGCGCTGATGTTCGGCACCGCCGGCCTGCCGCACATCCTGATGCGCTTCTTCACCGTGCCCTCGGCCAAGGAAGCGCGCAAGAGCGTGATGTGGGCCACCGGCTGGATCGGCTACTTCTACCTGCTGACCTTCATCATCGGCTTCGGCGCGATCACCTTCGTGCTGACCAACCCGCAGTTCCTCGACGCCAAGGGCGCGCTGCTGGGTGGCGGCAACATGGCGGCCATCCACCTCGCCAACGCGGTGGGCGGCAACGTGTTCCTCGGCTTCATCTCGGCGGTGGCCTTCGCGACCATCCTCGCCGTGGTGGCCGGCCTGACGCTGTCGGGCGCCTCGGCGGTGTCGCACGACATCTACGCCACGGTGCTCAAGGGCGGCAAGGCCGACAGCGCTGCCGAACTGCGCGTCTCCAAGGCCACCACCATCGCGCTGGGCATCATCGCCGTCGTGCTGGGCATCGCCTTCGAGAAGCAGAACATCGCCTTCATGGTGTCGCTGGCCTTCGCGATCGCCGCCTCGGCCAACTTCCCGGTGCTCTTCATGAGCGTGCTGTGGAAGGATTGCACGACCAAGGGCGCGGTGATCGGCGGCTTCCTCGGCCTGATCTCGTCGGTGGTGCTGACGGTGGTGTCGCCCTCGGTGTGGGAAGCCACGCTGGGCAACCCCAAGGGTTCGTCGCTGTTCCCCTACACCTCGCCGGCGCTGTTCTCGATGACCATCGGCTTCGTGGGCATCTGGCTGTTCTCGGTGCTGGATCGCGGCGCGCGCGCCCAGAAGGACCGCGCGGGCTTCCTGGCCCAGCAGGTTCGTTCGGAGACGGGCATCGGCGCGGCGGGAGCTTCCGGCCACTGATGGTTCACGGCTAGATTCATCTCAAGCCCAAGGACGGGGCTGCGGGCACACTGCCTGCAGTCCCGTTTCCACATCCGCCATGCCCCATACCCGCGGCCCCGAATCGCAGCGCGAGATGCTCTCGCTGGTCACCGCACGCGTGCGCGACGCCTACGTGCGCAAGCCTTTCTACGTGGACGGCACGCTCGATCTCGTCTCGGTGTGCCGCGAGCTCTCGGCGCAGGGGCTGACCAGCGCGCTGGTCAACGATGCTGATGAGAACGGTCCGCGCCTGGGCATCTTCACCACCACCGACCTGCGCGACGCGCTGCTGCGCGAGACGCCGCCGGCGCAGCTGGCGGTGCGCGAGGTGGCGCGCTTCGGGCTGATCGAGGTCGATGCCGACGCCGAGCTCTTCGAGGCGCTGTGGCTGATGGTGCGGCACCGCGTGCACCGCCTGCTGGTGCGCGACGGTGGCGCGGTGCTGGGCCTGCTCGGCCAGCTCGACCTGGTGAGCTTCGTCGCCAACCACTCGCACATCGTCGCGGTGCAGATCGACGAGGCCACGAGCATCGAGGAGCTCGCCGCCGCGGCGCGCCGCGTGGACGCGCTGGTCGAGCTGCTGCAGGACGGTGGCATCAAGATCGAGCGCATCGCGCGCCTCGTCAACGAACTCAACCAGCGCCTCTTCGCGCGTGCCTGGAGCCTGATCGCGCCGGCCGAGATCGTCGACAACAGCTGCCTGCTGGTGATGGGCAGCGAGGGCCGCGGCGAGCAGATCCTCAAGACCGACCAGGACAACGCGCTGCTGCTGCGCGACGGCTTCGAGCACCCGCAGCTCGCCGCCGTGGCGCAGCGCTTCAACGAGGCGCTGGCCGCCTTCGGCTACCCGCCCTGCCCGGGCAACATCATGCTGACCAACCCGCTGTGGCGGTGCAGCGTGTCGCGCTTCCGCGAGTCGCTGGGCGAGTGGGTCTACGGCACGGGCAGCGACGGCCCCATGCACCTGGCGATCTTCTTCGACGCCGCGGTGGTGGCCGGCGATGCGGCGCTGCTGGCCGAGGCGCGCGCGCACCTGCAGAAGATGCTCTCGGGCAGCGACGCCTTCCTGGCGCGCTTCGCCGCCGCGGCCGACCAGTTCGACGAGCCGCAGAGCTGGTGGCTCAAGCTCACCGCGCGCGGCGACGAGCAGCCGCTGGACCTGAAGAAGCTCGGCACCTTCCCGATCGTGCATGGCGTGCGTGCGCTCAGCCTGGCGCAAGGCGTGCGCGAGAGCGGCACGGTCGAGCGCGTGCGCGCGCTGGTCGAGCGCGGCACGGTCGATGCCGAGCTGGGCCGCGACCTGATCGAGGCGCTGCACTACCTGATGGGCCTGAAGCTGCGCCACCAGCTGCGCCAGCGCGAGCACGGCGAAGCGCCCAGCAACCAGGTGCGGCCTTCCGACCTGAGCACCATGGACCGCGATCAGTTCAAGGACGCGCTGGCCATCAACAAGCGCTTCCGCGCGCTGCTGCGCCAGCGCTTCCGGCTCGACACGCTGTGAGGGAGGCGAGCCGATGTCCGCACGGATGCGCAACCAACGGCTCGTCGCCCTCTTCGCCGCCGGCTGGGCGCTGCTCAACTTTCCGCTGCTGACGCTGTGGGATAGGCCGCTCACGCTGGCCGGCATCCCGCTGCTGCCGCTGGCGCTGTTTGTCGGCTGGGCGGTGCTGATCGCGCTGGCGGCCTGGGTGGCCGAGGCGCCCGAGGACGAGGAACGGTCATGAGTACCGCCTTGGTTCTCGCTGCGTCGTTCGCCTACCTGCTGCTGCTCTTTGCAGTCGCGCACTGGGCCGACCGGCGTGCGCGCGAGGGCCGCTCGGTGATCGGCAACGCCTGGGTCTACACGCTCTCGATGGGCGTGTACTGCACGGCCTGGACCTACTTCGGCAGCATCGGCCGCGCAGCGGGCTCGGGGCTGTGGTTCCTGCCCATCTACCTCGGCCCGACGCTCGCGCTGCTGCTGGCCGGCTCGGTGCTGCGCAAGATGATCCGCATCGCGCGGCGCTACCGCATCACCTCGATTGCCGACTTCATCGCCAGCCGCTACGGCAAGAGCCGCGCGCTGGCGGCGCTGGTGACGCTCATCGCGCTGGTCGGCATCCTGCCCTACGTGGCGCTGCAGCTGAAGGCGATCGCCAGCGGCCTGGCGGTGCTCACCGGCGGCAGCGGCCACGCCGCCGCGTGGTGGCAGGACAGCACGCTCTACATCGCGCTGGCGCTGGCCGGCTTCACGGTGGCTTTCGGCACGCGGCATCTCGACACCAGCGAGCGCCACGAAGGCATGGTGGCCGCGGTCGCGCTCGAGTCGGTGGTCAAGCTGGTGGCCTTCCTGGCCGTCGGCGCCTTCGTCTGCTGGGGCCTGTTCGACGGGCCGGCCGACATCTTCGCGCGCGCCGCCGCCGAGCCGCAGCTGCGCGCGCTCACTGGCCTCGGCGCGGAGACCAAGTTCGCCGGCGGCCAATGGGCCGCGCTCACGCTGCTGGCCATGCTCTCGGTGATCTTCCTGCCGCGCCAGTTCCAGGTGATGGTGGTGGAGAACGTCGACGAGCGTCACGTGCAGCGCGCCACCTGGGCCTTTCCGGCCTACCTGCTGCTCATCAACCTGTTCGTGCTGCCGATCGCGCTCGGCGGGCTGCTGCACTTCGGCGCCGGCCGTGCCGACCCCGAGACCTTCGTGCTCTCGCTGCCGCTGGCCAACGAGGCACCGGCGCTCGCGCTCGCCGCCTTCATCGGCGGGCTGTCGGCGGCCACCGGCATGGTGATCGTCGAGGCGATCGCGGTCTCGACCATGGTCAGCAACGACCTGGTGATGCCGCTGCTGCTGCGCCTGCGCCATCGCGCCGCCAGCGATCTGAGCGCCGTGCCGCTGGCGGTGCGGCGCGTGGTGATCGTCGCGCTGCTGCTGCTGGGCTACCTCTACTTCCGCATCGCCGGCGAGGCCTACGCGCTGGTCAGCATCGGGCTGATCAGCTTCGCGGCGGTGGCGCAGTTCGCGCCGGCGCTGCTGGGCGGCATGTACTGGAAGGGCGGCACGCGCGCCGGCGCGCTGGCCGGCCTCGCGCTCGGCTTCGCGCTGTGGAGCTGGACGCTGCTGCTGCCCTCGATCGCCAAGTCGGGCTGGATGCCGCGCGGCTTCCTCGACCACGGGCCCTTCGGCCTCGCGCTCTTCAAGCCCGAGCAGTTTCTCGGCCTCACGGGGCTGGACAGCCTGACGCACGCGCTGCTGTGGAGCCTGCTCGCCAACCTCGCGGCCTACGTGGCGGTGTCGCTCGCCAAGGCGCCCTCGGCGCGCGAGGCCAGCCAGGCGGTGCTGTTCGTCGACGTGCAGGAACGCAGCGCCGGTGCGCCGGTGTTCTGGCGCGGCCGCGCCCAGCTCGCCGAGCTGAAGCAGCTCGCGGCGCGCTTCCTCGGCGCCGAGCCGGCGCTGCGCCTGTTCGCCGAGGAAGCGCGGCGCCGCGGCATCGCCGATGCCGAACGCCTCGTGCCCGATGCGGCGCTGGTGCAGCATGTCGAGACGCAGCTCGCCGGCGCGATCGGCAGCGCCTCGGCGCGCGCGGTGATGGCCTCGGTGGTGGAGGAGGAAGCACTCGGAGCCGACGACATCCTGCGCATGCTCGACGAGGCCTCGCAGGTGCGCGCGCTGAACCGCCAGCTCGAAAGCCTGGATCGGCTCAAGGACGATTTCATGTCCTCGGTGACGCACGAGCTGCGCACGCCGCTGACCTCGATCCGCGCCTTCGCCGAACTGATGCGCGACGACCCGCAGATGGAGAGCGAGCAGCGCCAGCAGTTTCTCGGCCTGGTGGTGGCCGAGGCGGAACGCCTGAGCCGGCTCGTCAACCAGGTGCTGGACATGGCGAAGATCGAATCCGGCCACGCGCAGTGGGCGCACGAGGCGATCGACCTGCGCGAGCTGATCGCGCACGCGGTGCAAACCACCGCCGAGGCCTTCCGCGAGCGCGGCGCGAGCGTGAGCGTGCAGCAGCCCGAGCGCGTGCCCACGCTGCACGCCGACCGCGACCGGCTGCTGCAGGTGCTGATCAACCTGCTGTCGAACGCCGCCAAGTTCGTGCCGGTGGGCGAGGGCCGCGTCACGGTGACGCTCGCCGCCGACGCACGCGCGGCACGCATCGAGGTGCAGGACAACGGCCCCGGCGTTCCGTTTGAGCAGCAGCAACTCGTATTCGAGAAATTCCGCCAAGGTGGCGATGCGAGCAACCGGCCGCAGGGCACCGGCCTGGGCCTGCCGATCAGCCGCCAGATCGTCGAGCATTTCGGCGGGCGCATGTGGCTGCGCTCGGCGCCGGGGCAGGGCGCCTGCTTCGGCTTCGAGTTGCCGTGGCAAGGGACACAAGAAGAGGAGACGACATCATGAGCAAGAAGGTGCTCATCGCCGACGACGAACCCAACATCGTCATCTCGCTGGAGTTTCTGATGAAGCGCGAGGGCCACGCGGTGAGCGTGGCGCGCGACGGCCCCTCGGCGCTGGAAGCGATCCGCACGGCCAAGCCCGACCTGGTGCTGCTCGACGTGATGATGCCGGGCCTCTCCGGCTTCGAGGTCTGCCAGGCGGTGCGCGGCGACGAGGCGCTGGCCGGCGTGAAGATCCTGATGCTCAGCGCCAAGGGCCGCGACACCGACATCGCCAAGGGCCAGGCGCTGGGCGCCGATGCCTACATGACCAAGCCCTTCTCGACCAAGGAACTGGCCGAGAAGGTGCGTGAGCTGCTCGCTTCATGAAGATCGACAAGCGCGAGATTGCCGCCGCGCTGCTGCCGGGCGCGGCGCTCGCGCTGTGGGCGATCGGCGGCTGGGCCGCCTTCTCCGCGACGCTCGATGCGGCCGACCGTGCGGCGCTGGCCGCCATGCTGCAGGAGCGCGTGGCGCTGATCCTGCTCGGCGGGCTGCTGCTGGCCGGCGTGCTGGGCTGGGCGCTGCGCGAGGCCTATCTGCGCTGGGTGGCGGCCTCGGCGCGGCTCGCGGAAGAAGGGCGCGTGCTGCTCGCCGCCGACGTCGAGCGCGAGATCGAACCCGCGGGCAGCGCCGAGACGCGTGCGCTCGCCGAGCTGATCAACCGGCTCGCCGCCCAGCGCGCCGAGCTGCGCGCCGACGTGGCCGCGCAGGTGCGCGAGGCCAGCCGCAGCGTCGAGCAGGAGCGCAACCGCCTCGCCGCGCTGATGGCCGAGCTGACGCAGAGCGTGGTGGTGTGCAACCTCGACGGCCGCATCCTGCTCTACAACAGCCGCGCGCGCACGCAGTTCCGCGCGCTGTCGAGTGCGCCCAGCGTTTCCGGCGGCGCCGAGCTGATCGGCCTGGGCCGCTCGATCTACACGGTGTTCGACCGCGCCCTCATCGCCCATGCGCTGGAGAGCGTGCAGCAGCGCCTGCAGCGCGGCGCCGCGCACCCTTCGGCGCAGTTCGTCACCGGCACGCGCGCGGGGCAGCTGCTGCGCGTGCAGATGGCACCGGTGCGCGAGATCGACGCCGCGCCCGGCGAGGTTTCGCTCAACGGCTTCGTGCTGATGCTGGAGAACATCACGCGCGACTTCGCCGACGAGTCCGAGCGCGACACGCTGCTGCACGGCCTCACCGAAGGCAGCCGCGCTTCGCTGGGCAACCTGCAGGCGGCGGTGGAACTGCTCGACGACGAAGGCATCGACGCCGCCA
This sequence comes from Piscinibacter sp., assembly GCA_017983795.1. Classification (GTDB taxonomy): domain Bacteria; phylum Pseudomonadota; class Gammaproteobacteria; order Burkholderiales; family Burkholderiaceae_C; genus Piscinibacter. Next base: position 151,552 of record JAGOAS010000005.1, on the reverse strand, counting down.
CGCGCGAGCGCTTCCACGGCGTGATCCGCGACGAGGTGCGCGCGATGAGCCGCCGCATCCAGGAGCTCGCCAGCCACACCGCGCAGACCATGAAGACGCGCTGGCCGCTGGAAGACATGCTGGGCGCCGACCTGCTCGCCGCCGCCGCGCGCCGCATCGAGGCGCAATGCGGCTGCCGCGTCTCCACCGGCGCGGTCGACGGCGCGCTGTGGCTGAAGGTCGACAGCTTCTCGCTGCTGCAGGCGCTGGTCTACCTGGCGCAGCGGCTGGTCGACGAGTACGAGCTCAAGTCGGTGTCGCTGCGCCTGGGCGAGGCCTCGGGTCGCGCGCGCCTCGATCTGGCCTGGATCGGCGCGACCATGAGCACCGAGATCGTGATGGGCTGGGAGACCGATGCGATGCGCATCGGCAGCGAGACGCTCGCGCTCTCCGTGCGCGACGTGGTCGAGCGCCACGACGGCGCCTTCTGGTTCGAGCGCGAGCGCGTGCGCCACGAATCCTTCTTCCGCTGGCTGCTGCCGCTGGCCGCGAGCAGCGAGCAGCTCGACGCGGCGCAGATCGTCAAGACCGAGAGCCGCCCCGAGGTCTACGACTTCGACCTGTTCCGCGCCAGCGAGCAGTCGCGCGAGCTGGCCGAGCGGCCGCTGGCCGAGCTCGCCTATACGGTGTTCGACACCGAGACCACCGGCCTCAACCCGGGCGAGGGCGACGAGATCATCCAGATCGGCGCGACGCGCATCGTCGCCGGCAAGCTGCGCCGCGAGGACGTATTCGACCAGCTGGTCGACCCGCAGCGCTCGATTCCCGAGGCCGGCATCCCCATCCACGGCATCACGCCGGAGATGGTGCAGGGCGCGCCCACCATCGCCGCCGTGCTGCCCGCCTTCCACGCCTTCGCGCAGGAGACCGTGCTGGTGGCGCACAACGCCGCCTTCGACATGCGCTTCCTCGAGCTCAAGCAGCGCTCCACCGGCATCGTCTTCGACCAGCCGGTGCTCGACACGCTGCTGCTCTCGGCGGTGGTGCACCCGCAGCAGGAATCGCACCGGCTGGAGGCGATCGCCGAGCGCCTGGGCGTCAACGTGCTGGGCCGGCACACCGCGGTGGGCGATGCGATGGTGACGGCGGAGATCTTCCTCAAGCTGATCCCGCTGCTGGCCGAGCGCGGCATCCACACGCTCGGCCAGGCGCGCGAGGCGGCGCAGCAGACCTACTACGCGCGGGTGAGCTACTGATTCAGTTCGACGCCGCTTCGCTGCTGCGCCAGGGCGTCCACACCAGCCCGGCGCCGACGCTCAGGTTGCTGCGCGATGCGAGCAGCGGGCTGGCGCGATTGGCCGCGCCCTGCATCGCGTTGAGCTCGGCGGCGGCGAACCACGAGAGCTCGCGCGTAAAACGCTGGCGCAGCGAGAGGCCGAGCGCCGTGCCCAGGTAGCCGGCGCGCGCCTCGTAGGCCGGGCGGGTGGCCGTGGCCTGGCTCGCATCCACCTGGTAGAAGTAGCGCTGCAAGGGCCGGCTCGCCCAGGTCGGCTCGAGCGAGGCCGTCAGCACCGAGCCCGCGCCGGTCACGCCGAACTCGCGCCAGCGCAGTTCCGCCGAGGCGGTGCCGCCGCGTGAAGCGATGCGGTGGAAGTCGGTGGACTGGATCGCGCGCAGCTTGAAGTGCGCCGAGGCGCCGCCGCCGCCCGCCGTCTGCCAGCCCTTGTAGACCAGCTGCGGGCCGACGCCGAACAGGTAGTCGAGCTCGGGCATGCCGTCGCGCCGCGCGTTGCTGCGCGTGTTGAAGGCGGCCGTGGCGGTGAGGTCGAACTCCCAGTGCGAGGTGTCGACGAAACGGCTGCGGATGCCGCGCTCGTCGATGCTGAGCACGGGGCCGCGGTAGACCAGCCAGGGCACGACGATGGCGCGCCAGTGCGACTGGTCGGCGCCCGGGTAGTCGGGGATGCGGCCGCCGCCGGCGGCGAGGCCGGCCTCCCAGCGCGGCAAGGCGGGCTCCGTACCCGACTGGGCGCAGGCCGGGGCCGGCGCCAGCGCGGCCAGCAGCAGGGCGAGGGCGGGGCGTTGCATGGCGCGCAGTATCGCCGCGCCGGCAGGGCGCGCGATTGCGCCAGCACAGCGCCGCGCCGGCCGTCCGGGCGCATGCTTGTCCTCATGCGCCGATATCTCGCCGCCCTCCTCATCGCTGCACTCGCCTGGCTGGCTGCTGCATCCAGTGCCTTCGCGCTCGACGCATCGGCCGGCGGCGCCGCGGCCCTGCGCGCCAGGCGCAGCGAGCTGCAGGCGGCGCTGCGCGACAACGCCTTCGGCGAGCCGCTGGTGATCGAGGTGAAGGAATCGCCCGACCGCATCGCCGGCGAGGTCTACGCCGAGCTGCCCTTCGCCTTCGGCGTGGTCGGCGCGGCGCTGCGCACGCCGGCGGCGCTGTGCGAGCTGCTCTTCCTGCACCTGAACGTGCACGGCTGCGTGCCGCGCGAGGCCAACCTGCTGGAGCTGCTCGCCGGGCCGAAGAAGAGCGGCGGCGCGGGCATGACGGCGCAGATGCGCTACTCCGTGCGCATCGAGGCCGATGCGCCCGAGCAGCTGCGCGTGGTGCTCGCCGCGCCGACCGGGCCGCTCTCGACCACCGACTACCGCATGGTCTTCGAGGCCGTGCCGCTCGACGAGGCGCGCAGCTTCGTGCACTTCGGCTACGCGCACAACACCGGGCTGCTGGCACGCATGGCGATGCAGACCTACCTCGCCACCGCCGGGCGCGACAAGTTCGGCTTCTCCGTCACCGGCCGCGATGCCGAGGGCCGGCCGCAATATGTGCGCGGCGAGCGCGGCTCGCTGGAGCGCAACGTGATGCGCTACTACCTCGCGCTGCAGGCGCATTGCCGCGAGCGCGCCGGCACGCCGCAGGAGCGCCAGCAGGCCCGGCTGCGCACCTGGTTCGCGCTCACCGAGCGCCACGCGGCGCAGCTGCACGAGTACTCGCTCGAGGAGTATCTGAGTGAGAAGCGGCGTGATCTTGCGCGCATGGCCGCGCAGAAATGAGCTTCGCGCGGCCACGCGCCTGGATGCTCGCTAACCCGCGGTTTCCGCATCGAGGAACGAAACTTCAGGGTTGAGCCTGAGTTTGTCAGCTTCTGTTGGGCGCGCGTCAGAAATCGGTCAGAGGGCGCTCAGACAGTCCGGCCCCATGTCGCCAATGGGGGCGGCCCCGTTCAAACGAGGAGACACACACATGGCAACCAGCACGCTCGGCAAGTCGGCCGCAGCGAACGCGCCGATGACGGGCGAGGAGAAGAAGGTCATCTTCGCTTCCTCGCTAGGCACCGTGTTCGAGTGGTACGACTTCTACCTGTACGGCTCGCTCGCCGCGATCATCGCCAAGCAGTTCTTCTCCGGCCTCGACGCCGGCTCGGCCTTCATCTTCGCGCTGCTCGCCTTCGCGGCCGGCTTCATCGTGCGTCCGTTCGGCGCGCTGGTGTTCGGCCGCCTCGGCGACATGATCGGCCGCAAGTACACCTTCCTGGTCACCATCCTGATCATGGGCCTGTCGACCTTCATCGTCGGCATCCTGCCCGCCTACGCCTCGATCGGCGTCGCCGCCCCGGTGATCCTGATCGCGCTGCGCCTGCTGCAGGGCCTCGCGCTCGGCGGCGAGTACGGCGGCGCGGCGACCTACGTCGCCGAGCACGCGCCGCACGGCAAGCGCGGTGCCTACACCTCGTGGATCCAGACCACGGCGACGCTGGGCCTGTTCCTGTCGCTGATGGTCATCCTCGGCACCCGCACCGCCATCGGCGAGGCGGCCTTCGCCGACTGGGGCTGGCGCATCCCGTTCATCGTCTCGATCGCCCTGCTGGCCGTCAGCGTGTGGATCCGCCTGTCGATGAACGAGTCGCCCGCCTTCAAGAAGATGAAGGAAGAGGGCAAGACCTCCAAGGCGCCGCTGACCGAATCCTTCGGCCAGTGGAAGAACCTGAAGATCGTGATCCTGGCGCTGATCGGCCTGACCGCCGGCCAGGCCGTGGTCTGGTACACGGGCCAGTTCTACGCGCTGTTCTTCCTGACGCAGCAGCTCAAGGTCGACGCCGCGACGGCGAACATCATGATCGCGATCTCGCTGCTGATCGGCACGCCGTTCTTCATCGTGTTCGGCGCGCTGTCCGACAAGATCGGCCGCAAGCCCATCATCATGGCCGGCTGCCTGATCGCCGCGCTGACCTACTTCCCGCTGTTCAAGGCGCTGACCGAGGCCGCCAACCCCGACCTCGCCGCCGCCCAGGCGAAGAACAAGGTCGTGGTGCACGCCGATCCGGCCGAGTGCTCGTTCCAGTTCAACCCGACCGGCACGGTGAAGTTCACCAGCTCGTGCGACATCGCCAAGCAGGTGCTGGCCGCCGGCTCGGTGAGCTACGACAACGCGGTTGCGCCGGCGGGCACGCCGGCCACCATCACGGTGGGCGAGACGGTCATCAAGAGCTACGCTGCCAAGGGCCTCGCGGCCGACGACGCGAAGAAGGCCGACGCCGAGTTCAAGAAGGGCGTGGGCGATGCGCTGAAGGCCGCCGGCTACCCGGCCAAGGCCGACCCGGCGAAGATGAACAAGCCGATGATCATCGGCATCCTGGTCATCCTGGTGATCCTGGTGACGATGGTGTACGGCCCGATCGCCGCGATGCTGGTCGAGCTGTTCCCGACGCGCATCCGCTACACCTCGATGAGCCTGCCGTACCACATCGGCAACGGCTGGTTCGGCGGCCTGCTGCCGACCACCGCCTTCGCCATCGTGGCGCAGACCGGCAACATGTACAACGGCCTGTGGTACCCGATCATCATCGCCGCGCTCACCTTCGTGGTCGGCATGCTGTTCGTGCGCGAGACCAAGGACGTGGACATCTACGCCAAGGACTGATCGGAGCACGCTCACATGTGGAAATTGCTATTGGCCTTCGTCGTGTTCGCTGCCCTTGCCATCTTCGTGCTGAGCAAGGGCGGTGACATCGACATGGGCGGCGAGAAGCACGGCGCCGAGGCGACCCACGCCCCGGCGGCGGCACCCGCTCCCGCGTCGGCGGTGACGCTGCCCGCCTCGGCGGCGGCGCCTGCTTCGGCGGCGTCGAACTAGGCCCGGGCGGGCAAGGCGCCCGCCCATTGCAGGCCGGCCGGTCGCAAGACCCGCCGGCCTTTGTACTTTTCTACAAGCCGATCTCGAAGCGCTGGCCGCGGATGTTCAACACCGCGGCCTTGGGCTTGATCTGCTCAAGCGTGACGCCGGGGGCGAGCGATTCGCCCTCGTGCATCAGCTGGCCGTTGACGATCAGCAGCCGGTTGGCCGGCGTGCCCGAATAGATCGAGCCGCCGAAGGCGAGCGCCGGCAGGCCGCTGCGCAGCTCGGGCGGCAGTTCGGCGAGCGAGGCGATGCGCGGGATCGTCGACGCTGCGGCGCTGGCCGGTGCAGGCGCGGCCGGTCGTGCCGCCGCTGCCGGCGGCGGCGGCGCGGCGCGCATCGGTGCGATCGCCACCGGGCTCGCCGGCGGCGCTTCGGTCACCGCGATGGGCGCAATGGCGGCAGGCGCCGCCGGAGCCGGCAAAGCCGGCGGCGGTGGCGCAGGCGGCAGCACCGCCACGGGTGGCGGCGGCTCCTCGCCGCGCCAGCTCCAGGCGATCGCCACTGCCAGCCCGCCGGCCAGGCCGATGGCCAGCCAGTGCCAGGGCTTCAAGCCGCGCGCTCGCGGCGCGATGTCGGCTTCGTCGCCGGGCTCGGCCATGGTCTGCGTGTGCAGGCCGGGCACGCCGCCGCGTTCGCGTTCCGCATCGGCCCGCCGCAGCGCATCGAGGATGTAGGACATCGCTTACTTCTCCGGCTGCAGGCGGGGTTCGGCCACGCCGCTGGCGCGGTTGAGCAGCATCAGCGTCACCGGCCCGGCCAGGCCGTCGGGCTTGAGCCCCTGCGCGACCTGGAAGGCATTGAGCCGGCTGCGCAGCGCCGCATCGAACTTGGTGGGCGCCTCCGGCGCGGGCTCGCCTTGCGCAGCGGCGAGGCGGGCCGAGAGCCAGTCCACCGGCGCGCCGTCGTCGTAGCCGGGCGGCGTGCGCCACAGCGTGGCGAACTCGCCGCGCCACAGCCCGGCCAGCGCCGCCAGCGGCAGGTTCATGGCGCCCTCGCGGGTGGAGAGCGTGGCATGGCGCATCGACAGGCCGGCCAGCAGCACCTGGCATCGCGCGGCGCCGCTGCCGAGCGTGAGCAGCACCGGGCGATCGAGCTGGCGCACCAGCGCCAGCGTGCCCGTGCCGCCGCTGCGGAAGCACTGCAGCTGCTGGCGCGCCGCGGCGGCGCAGGGTTCACCCTCGTCGAGCCGGGCCTGCCAGGCGTTGCCCAGCGCGCGCCAGGCATCCGCCTCGTTGCGCCAACCGGCGGCCAGCACGGTCTTCGCGTCGGCGAGCGGCGGCGGGGCAGTCGATGCGGCGGGGGCCGTTGCGGCCGGCGCGGCGGAGCCGGCCTCGGACGCGGCCTCCGAAGCCGCCAGCGCCACCGCCGAAGCGGCAGCGCTCGCGGCGGCCGCCGCCGGTGGCGGCGCGGCGTTGCGGCGCTCGAAGCTCAGCCCGGCCCAGACCGCCAGCCCCAGCGCGGCCAGGCCGCAGGCCGCCAGCAGCGGCCGTTGCCAGGCGGCGCGGCGCGCCGGCGTGGCGTCGCCGGGCAGGGCGCCGTCGAACACCTCGCGCGCGGCCTTCTCGACGATCTCGACGTCGACGATGGGCTTGTTGACGGCATAGGCGCCCAGCAGCGCGCGATCGCACAGCAGGTTGATGCGGCGCGGCACGCCGCGCGAGAGCTGGTGCACGCGCCGCAGCGCCTCGCGCTCGAAGGGCAGCGGCCGGCTGAGGCCTGCCACCGCGAGGCGGTGGCGGATGTACTGCGCCGTCTCCTTGAGGCTCAGCGCCTCGAGGTGGAAGCGCGCGATGACGCGCTGCGCGAGCTGCTCCAGCTCGGGCCGCGCCAGCATCGTGCGCAGCTCGGGCTGGCCGATCAGCACGATCTGCAGCAGCTTGCGCTCGTTGGTCTCCAGGTTGGTCAGCAGGCGCAGCTGTTCGAGCACGCCGGCCGAGAGGTTCTGCGCCTCGTCGATGATCAGCACGTTGGTCTGGCCGACCGCGTGCGTCTGCAGCAGGAACTCGTTGAGCGCGTCGACATAGTCCTTCACCGTCGCGCCCTCGGCGCGGTGCGGCACGCGGAACTCGTCGCACACCGAGCGCAGCAGCTCCTCCACCGTCTGCTTGGGGTTGAAGATGTAGGCGACGTTGCAGCGCTTGGGGATCTGCTCGAGGAAGCAGCGGCACACCGTGGTCTTGCCCGCGCCGATCTCGCCGGTCAGCAGCACGAAGCCGCCGCCGCCGCGCACGCCGTACAGCAGGTGCGCGAGCGCCTCGCGGTGGCGCTCGCTCATGAAGAGGTAGCGCGGATCGGGCGCGATCGAGAAGGGCTGCTGCCTCAGGCCGAAGAAGCGGGCGTACATGGCGCGCAGGATACCCGCGACGGATCGGCCGCCAGTTCGGCCAGGCAGCGCAGGCAGAGGCAGCCGTGCCAGCGTTGGGCCAGTGCGGCGCGCAGCCCGGGCGTCAGCGTGAGCGTGGTGCAGGCGCAGGGGCCGGCGTCGCGGGGGTCGTTCGCACCGCAGTGGAAGGCGCCGCCGCAGCGCGGGCAGCGCGAATCCGGCGCGAGCGGCTCAGCCAAGGAACAGCCCCTTGTGCGCGTCGCGCAGCAGGTTCTTCTGCACCTTGCCCATGGTGTTGCGCGGCAGCGCGTCGACCACGAAGCAGTGCTTGGGCACCTTGAAGTTGGCGATCCTGCCCTTCAGCGCGGTGATCAGCGCGGCGGCGTCGGGCGTCGCGCCCGGCCTGCCCACCACCACCGCCACCACGCCTTCGCCGAAATCGGGGTGCGGCACGCCGATCACCGCGCTCTCGGCCACGCCGTCCATCTCGTTGAGGTAGCCCTCGATCTCGGCCGGGTAGACGTTGTAGCCGCCGGTGATGATCAGGTCCTTGCTGCGCCCGACGATGGTGACGTAGCCGTCGCCGTCGACCTTGCCCACGTCGCCGGTCTTGAACCAGCCGTCGGCGGTGAACTCCTCTTTCGTCTTCTCCGGCATGCGCCAGTAGCCCTTGAAGACGTTCGGCCCCCGGACCTCGATGCCGCCGATCTCGCCGCTGGGGCACAGGCCGCCCCGGTCGTCGGCGACGCGCAGGCCCACGCCCGGCAGCGGGAAGCCCACCGTGCCGCCGCGGCGCTCGCCGTCCTTGGCGTGGTAGGGGTTGGAGGTGAGCATCACCGTCTCGCTCATGCCGTAGCGCTCGAGGATGGTGTGGCCGCTGCGCTCGCGGAATTCGTTGAAGGTCTCGATCAGGAGCGGCGCCGAACCGGCGATGAAGAGGCGCATGTTGCGGCAGGCCTCGCGGCCGAAGCCGGCTTCGGCGAGCAGGCGCACGTAGAGCGTGGGCACGCCCATGAATACGCTCGCTTCGGGCAGGCGCTTCACCACCGCCGCCGGGTCGAACCTCGCGAACCAGATCATCCTGCTGCCGTTGAGCAGCGCGCCGTGCGAGGCGACGAACAGGCCGTGCACGTGGAAGATCGGCAGCGCGTGCAGCAGCACGTCGCCTTTCACCCAGCCCCAGTAGTCCTTCAGCACGCGCGCGTTGGAGAGCATGTTGCCGTGCGTCAGCATCGCGCCCTTGCTGCGCCCGGTGGTGCCGCTGGTGTAGAGGATGGCGGCGAGGTCGTCGGCCCACTTCTGCGCCGGCGCGTGCGTGTCGCCCTGGAAGGCGGCGCGATCCAGCAGCGTGCCGGTGCGGTCTTCGTTGAGGGTGAATACGTGCCGCGTGCCGGCCTTGAAGGCGATCTTCGACACCCAGCCGAAATTCCTGCCCGAGCACACCACGACGCTGGGCTCGGCGTTGCCGACGAAATATTCGATCTCGGCGGCTTGGTAGGCGGTATTCAGCGGCAGGTAGACATAGCCGGCGCGCAGCACCGCGAGGTAGAGCAGCAGCGCCTCGACCGACTTCTCGGTCTGCACCGCCACGCGCGCGCCCGCCGGCAGCCCGAGCGAATCGAGCAGGTTGGCGATCATCGCCGTGGCGCGCTCGATGTCGCGCCAGGTGTAGAAGAGCGGCGCGCCGGGGCCGTCGGCGGTCTCGATGGCGATGCCGTCGAGCTCGGCGGGAAAGCCCTCGCGCAGGGCGACGAACAGGTTCTGGTTCTCGTGCATGGGGAAAGCTCCGGCCGCGTCAGCCCCTCTGGAAGCGCGGCGTTCTCTTCTCGATGAAGGCGCTGACGCCTTCGCGGTGTTCCTCGCTGGGCGCGTAGGCGTAGTGCGCAAGGCGCTCGGCCTCGCTCGGCCCGCCGCTGGCGAGCTGGCGCAGCGTGCGCTTGTTGATGCGCGCGGCCTGCGGCGAGAGATGCCCCATCGCCCTGGCGCGCGCCAGCGCGTGCGCCGCCACCTCGGCATCGGGCAGCACGGCGTGCACCAGGCCGTGGTGCTGCGCGGCAGCGGCGTTGAACAGGCGCGCCTCGAGCAGCATCTCGCGCAGCACCGCCTCGGGCACCACGCGCGCCACCACCTCCAGTTCGAGCGGCGCCATCGGGAAGCCCAGCCGCGCGATCGGCGCACCGAAGCGGCTGCCCTCGCCGCACACGCGCAGGTCGCAGCAGGCCGCGATCTCCAGCCCGCCGCCGATGCAGTTGCCCTCGATCTGCGCGATCAGCGGGATGTCGCAGGCGAGCATGGCGTGCAGCGCCGGCGCCACCACGTTCTCGTGGAAGTCGCGCAGCGTGGCTTCCTCGAAGCGGAACTCGGCGAACTCGACGATGTCGCCGCCGGCCGCGAAATGCCCGCCGGCGCCGCACACCACCACCGCGTGCGGCGCCTCGGCGGGCGGCAGCGCCTGCAGGTGCAGCATCAGCGCCTGCAGCTCGCGCCACATCGCGATGTCGATGGCGTTGAGCTTGGCCGGGTTGGCCAGCGTCAGGCGGGCGACGCCTTCCGCACCGTGCTCCAGCGTGATCGAACCGGGCATGGGCGCGGGCTCAATCCAGCTTCGCGCCGGAGGCCTTCACCACCTCGGCCCAGCGCTTCACCTCGCTGCCGACGAACTTGCCGAAGTCGGCGCCGTAGAGGTTGGGCGTGTCGGCGCCCAGCCCGTTCCAGACGCCCTTCAGCTCGTCCGAGTTGAGCGCCTTCTTCATCTCGGCCTGCATGGCCTCGACCACCGCCGCCGGCGTGCCCTTGGGCGCCCACAGGCCGTACCAGGTGGCGACCTGGTAGGTGGGCACGCCGGCTTCCTTGGCGGTGGGCACGTTGGCGAAGCCGGGCGCGCGTTTCTCGCTGGCCACCGCGATGGCCTTGATGCGGCCGGCCTTGATGTGCGTGGCCGAGGAGCCCAGGCCGTCGAACATCATGTCGACCTGGCCGGCGATCAGGTCCTGCAGCGCCGGGCCCGCGCCGCGGTAGGGAATGTGGGTGATGAAGGTCTGGGTCTGCAGCTTGAAGAGCTCGCCGGCCAGGTGGTGCGAGGTGCCGTTGCCGGCCGAGCCGTAGTTGAGCTTGCCGGGGTTCTTGCGCAGGGTGTCGAGCAGGCCGGGCAGGTCGTTGGCGGCGACGCGCTGCGGGTTCACCACGATCACCTGCGGCACGCTGGAGATCAGGCCGACGGGCACGAAGTCGGTCTCGATGTTGTAGTCGAGCCTGGGGTACATCGAGGGTGCGATGGTGTGGTGCACCGCGCCCATGAAGAAGGTGTAGCCGTCGGGCGCGGCCTTGGCGGCGATGCCCGCGCCCACCGTGCCGCCCGCGCCGCCCTTGTTGTCGATGACGAACTGCTTGCCGAGGTTCTTGGTCATCACCGCGAACAGCGGCCGCGCGAAGGCGTCGGTGCCGCCGCCGGCCGGGAAGGGCACGACGATGGTGACCGGCTTGGCCGGCCAGGCGTCCGCGGCCGAGGCGCAGGGCGCGGCGCCGAGTGCGGCGAGGCCCGCCAGCACGAGGGTGGCGCGGCGCAGGGTCGAGAGGCGGGAACGATGCATGCGTGTCTCCAGGGTGGTTTCTTCGATTCAGAGCAACGACGTCAGGAGCCGTGACTGTGCCACTTCTCCGTGGACGAACTTCTCGTGGTGGGCCTCGATGCGGTCGAGGTCGTAGAGGTAATTGACCATCATGCCCCAGGACTGGCGGCGCCCCTTCTCGGACAGGTCGCCGAGCGGGTCGAGCCGCTCCAGGCGCGCGCCGTTGTCGAGGTGGAAGCGCGCCACCGGGTCGCCGTCGGGCGCGGTGGCGTGCCAGCCGAGGTAGTAGGCGGCCAGGCGCAGCAGCGCCTCGCCGGCGGGTTCGGCCAGCGCGCGCAGGGTGGCGGTCTGGGCCAGCTTGTCGAGATCGCCGCCGCAGGCGTCGAGCACGGCCGCATGGGCCTGCAGCACGCGCTGCGCACGGGCTTTCGGCAGGCCCTCGCAGCGCGCGCCGGCCTTCACCCAGCGCGCGAAGCCGGGGATGGGCGAGAGCGTGCAGAAGGTCTTGAGCTGCGGCAGCTCGCGCTTCAGCTCATCGGCCACGCGCTTGATCAGGAAGTTGCCCAGCGACACGCCCTTGAGCCCGGGCTGGCAGTTGCTGATCGAGTAGAACGCCGCCACCTTGAACTGGCTCGCCGGCAGCGGCTCGGAGGCCTTGTCGATCAGCGGCGCGATGGCCGCCGGCATGGCCGGCAGCAGCGCCACCTCGACGAAGATCAGCGGCTCGGCCGGCAGCTGCGGGTGGAAGAAGGCGAAGCAGCGGCGATCGGGCTGCAGGCGGCGGCGCAGGTCGTCCCAGCCGTCGATCTGGTGCACCGCCTCGTGGCGGATGATCTGCTCGAGCAGTTGCGCCGGCGAGTTCCAGTCGACGCGTTCGAGCCTGAGGAAGCCGGGGTTGAACCAGCTCGACAGCAGGTGCAGGAAATCGGCCTCGACCGCCTGCAGCTCGGGCTGCTCGCGCATGCGCTGCAGCAGCGCGCGGCGCATCGCGACGATGCTGCCGGTGCCGCCGGGCGAGCGGTTGATGCGGCGCAGCAGCTCCTGGCGTGGCGGTTCGGCGCTGCGCGTCAGGCGCTGCAGCGTGGCGGCGTTGGGTGTCTCGGCGTAGGCGCGCGCGCTCGCCAGCACGGCCTTGGGGTCGGGGCTGAAATCGCGCGAGAGGCGCTCGAAGAAGGTCGCCTGCGCATCCTCGGGCAGCTCGCGGAAGCGCGCCACCAGGTCGCGCGCGATCGCCACGCTGTTGGCCTCGCCGCGTTCGGAGAGCAGCCGCCGGCAGTCGATCAGCAGGCCGCGCAGCTGGCGCGCGCCGTTGAGGTTGCGCGCTGCATTCTTCAGCTCATCCAGCATGCGGGGCTCCCTGGGCACGTTCGCTCTGGCGCAGCGCCTTCAGCGCGGCGAGCTGCGCCATCAGGTGGTCGTGCATGACACGCTCGGCGCGCGCGGCGTCGCGCTGCACGATGGCGTCGAGCAGCACGCGGTGCTCGTTGATCGAGGCCTCGATGCGCCCCGGCCAGTGCAGCTGGCGGCCGCGCAGCAGGCGCACGAAGCGGCGCAGGTCGCCTGTGGCGCGGTCCAGCCAGCGGTTGGCGGCGAGCGCCTGCACGGCGCTGTGGAACTCGTGGTTGGCGCGGTAGTAGGCCTCGATGTCCTGCGCCGCGGCATGGCGTTCGAGCTGCGCATGCAGCTGCTGCAGGCGGCGGATGTCGGCCTCGCCGGCCTTGCGCACCGCCTCGTAGGCGCAGCGCCCTTCCAGCAGGGCCATGATGGGCAGCAGCTCGTCAGCCTCGTCCTCCGACATCTCGGCCACCTTGCAGCCCTGGCGCGGCACCGGCAGCACCAGCCCTTCGGCGGCCAGCACCTTGAGCGCCTCGCGCAGCGGCGTGCGGCTGATCTGCCACTCGCGCGCCAGCGCCAGCTCGTCGATCCACTGCCCGGGCGCCAGCTGGCGCTCGAAGATCATGTTTCTCAGGCGAGTGGCCACTTCCTCGTGAAGCGAGGAAGGACGCAGGGGAATCGGATCTGCCATGCGCCACTTTCGAAGGCCGCGCGAGCTGCGCTGCGAGCCAGTCTACGATTGCTAATTCATAATTACAACGACCCTGCGGATGAATGGGTGTCTGGCGGGGCGGGCCCGGCTACAGTGTCCGCCTTTCCGACACTGCCCGGCCCGATGCCCGTTTCGCCCCATTCCGGACCGACCCTGCCGCTGGATGCCGCGAGCCTGCTGCGCCTGGCCGCGCAGTCGATGTTCGACACCTTCGCGCAGACCGCGATGGGCATGATGGTGGTCGACCGCGCGCACCGCATCGTCTGGATCAGCGAGGGCTACAAGCGCTTCCTGCCGGCGCTCGGCCATGCCGACGAGCGCGACTTCGTCGGCCGGCGCGTCGAGGAGGTGGTGCCCAACACGCTGATGGCGCAGGTCATCGAGACCGGCCAGCCCATCCTGGTGGACCTGCTCACCAACCAGGCCGGCACCTTCCTCGTCAGCCGCCTGCCGCTGCGCGATGCGGGCGGCCAGGTGATCGGCGCGATGGGCATGGTGCTGCTCGACCATCCCGAGACGACCATGCAACCGCTGATCGGCAAGTTCAGCCGTCTGCAGCGCGACCTCGACAACGCCCGCCAGCAGCTCGCCGAGCACCTGACGCGCGAACGCCGGCCCAAGCACAGCATCGCGAGCTTCATCGGCGCGAGCACGGCGGCGATGGAGGTCAAGCGCCAGGCGCGCCGCGTCGCGCAGACCGACAGCACGGTGCTGCTGCTGGGCGAAACCGGCACCGGCAAGGAGCTGCTCGCCCACGCCATCCACGCGGCGAGCGCGCGTGCGGCCAAGCCCTTCGTCGGCGTCAACATCGCGGCCGTGCCCGACACCTTGCTGGAGGCCGAGTTCTTCGGCGTCGCGCCGGGCGCCTACACCGGCGCCGACCGCAAGGGCCGCGACGGCAAGTTCAAGCTGGCGCACGGCGGCACGCTCTTCCTCGACGAGATCGGCGACATGCCGCTGCCGCTGCAGGCCAAGCTGCTGCGCGTGCTGCAGGAGCAGGAGGTGGAGCCGCTGGGCAGCAACCAGGTGCAGCATGTCGACGTGCGCGTGATCGCCGCCACCAGCCGCGACCTCGCCGCCATGGTGCGCGCCGGTACGTTCCGCGCCGACCTCTACTACCGCCTCAACGTGCTGCCGATCCGCGTGCCGCCGCTGCGCGAGCGCCTGGCCGACCTGGAATCGCTCGCCGACGCGCTGGCCGACGACATCGCGCGGCGCAGCGGCATGCCGCACAAGAGCCTGGCGGTCGACGCGCTGGAACTGCTGGCGCGCCAGCCCTGGCCGGGCAACATCCGCGAGCTGCGCAACGTGCTCGAGCAGGCCAGCCTGATGACCGACGATCTGGTGCTGGGGGCGCGCCACTTCGCCGCCGTGCTGGGCACGCCGGATGCGGTCAGCGCGCCGCTGCCTGCGGCGCCGGCCGAGCCGGCAGCATCGGCCGCGGCGCCGCGCGTGGCCGGCGTGAAGTCGCTGCCGCAGGCCGTTGCCGAGCTGGAAGCGCAGGCGATCCGCGAGGCGCTGCAGGCCACCGGCGGCAACAAGCTGGCGGCCTCGCGCCTGCTCGGCATCTCGCGCGCCACGCTCTACGAGAAGCTGGCCTCATGAGTCCCCTGCGTTGTCCGGAATTCAGGCAATTGTTGCGCGGACTCTGTCCGGCAATCATGCAATTGATGCTGCTGGTGGCACCGGCGCAGGCCGCCGTGCATACGCCCGAGACCGAGGAGGAGCGCAGCGTGCGTTCCCTGCTGCGCCAGGAAGCGCTGGGCTACGAGAACGGCGAAGGCGTGGAGCGCGACGCCGTGAAGGCCGCCGCGCTCTACTGCAAGGCGGCCCGGCTGGGCGACGCGCAAGCGCAGTTCAACCTCGGCTGGATGTATGCCAACGGCCGCGGCGTGGAGCGCAGCGATGCCACCGCAGCCTTCTTCTTCCACGCCGCCGCCGAGCAGGGCCTGGAGCAGGCGGTGCGCATGCTCGCCACCGTCGGCGGCCCGCCCAACTACGTGCCCGAGTGCATGATCGACCGTGCGCCGCCGCAGATGGCGCCGCCGCCGCCGCGGGTGGCAGCCGCGCCGCCGATCGAGGTGATCCCGCCCGATGCGCCGCGCCACATCGTCGACATCGTCAAGCGCCACGCGGCGCAGTACCGGCTCTCGCCGACGCTGGTGCTTTCCTTCATCAAGGTCGAATCGAACTACGACACCATCGCGCTCTCGCCCAAGAACGCCAAGGGCCTGATGCAGCTGATCCCCGAGACGGCGGCGCGCTTCGGCGTGGCGCGCCCCTACGACGCCGAGCAGAACATCCGCGGCGGCATGGCCTACCTGAGCTGGCTGATGGCCTACTTCGAGGGCAACGTGCCCCTGGTGGCGGCGGCCTATAACGCCGGCGAGGGCGCGGTGAACCGTTACCGCGGCGTGCCGCCCTATGCCGAGACGCGCGCCTACGTGGCGCGCATCCTCGGCGGCTACGGGCGCGTCAGCCACCCCTTCGATGCCGGCGTCACCGGCCCCTCGCCGCAGCTGCCGCTGATGCGCGCGATGCTGCGCTGAGCGGCGCAGCGAGGCCCCGCCCTCCGGGTTAACGAGGGCCTGTGTGGCACATGCGTTGCATTCGAATCGGCCACTTCCAAACGACTCGGAGACATCCGCATGCCGCACGCACGCCGCTTCTGGCTGAGCGCCATCGCCACCGCCGCCTTCGCGCTGCCGACCCTCGCCTTCGCGCAAGCCAAGGGCGAGATCCGCATCGCCCACGTCTACAGCAAGACCGGCCCGCTCGAGGCCTACGGCAAGCAGACCGCCACCGGCTTCATGATGGGCCTGGACTACGCCACCGGCGGCACCATGAGCGTGGCCGGCAAGAAGCTGGTCGTGATCGAGAAGGACGACCAGGGCAAGCCCGACGTGGGCAAGAGCCTGCTCGCCGCCGCCTACGGTGACGACAAGGCCGACATCGCGGTGGGCCCGACGTCCAGCGGCGTGGCGCTCGCGCTGCTGCCGGTGGCCGAGGAGTACAAGAAGATCCTGCTCGTCGAGCCGGCGGTGGCCGATTCGATCACCGGCGACAAGTGGAACAAGTACATCTTCCGCACCGGCCGCAACAGCAGCCAGGATGCGGTCAGCAACGCGGTGGCGCTGGACAAGAAGGACACCGTGATCGCCACGCTGGCGCAGGACTACGCCTTCGGCCGCGACGGCGTGAAGGCCTTCAAGGATGCGATCAAGACCGCGAAGATCGTCCACGAGGAATACCTGCCGACCAACACCACCGACTTCACCGCCGGTGCGCAGCGCCTGATCGACAAGCTGAAGGACCAGCCCGGCCGCAAGGTGATCTTCGTGATCTGGGCCGGCGCGGGCAATCCGTTCAAGATCGCCGACCTCGACCTCAAGCGCTACGGCATCGAGATCGCCACCGGCGGCAACATCCTGCCAGCCATGGCCGCCTACAAGAACTTCCCCGGCATGGAAGGCGCGACCTACTACTACTTCGGCATCCCGAAGAACCCGGTCAACGAGTGGCTGGTGGCCAACCACTACAAGCAGTTCAAGAACCCGCCCGATTTCTTCACCGCCGGCGGCATGAGCGCGGCGATCGCCGTGGTGGAGGCGCTGAAGAAGAGCGCCGGCGACACCAACACCGACAAGCTCATCAAGACCATGGAAGGCATGAGCTTCGAGACGCCCAAGGGCAAGATGAGCTTCCGCGCCGAAGACCACCAGGCGATGCAGTCCATGTACCACTTCAAGATCAAGGTGGACCCGGCCTTCGCCTGGGGCGTGCCGGAGCTGGTGCGCGAGATCAAGCCCGAGGAGATGGCCGTTCCCATCCGCAACAAGCGCTGAGGCGCTGTTTCGCGCGCTGCTTGCCGTGCTGGAGACCCGCGATCTGACGATCCGCTTCGGCGGCCACCTGGCCGTCGATGCGGTGTCGTGCCGCTTCGAGCCGGGCACGCTGACGGCCATCGTGGGCCCCAACGGCGCGGGCAAGACCACCTACTTCAACCTGATCTCGGGCCAGCTGCGCGCCACGGCCGGCTCGGTGCACCTGAACGGCCGCGACATCACCGCCGAGAGCGCGTCGCAGCGCACGCACCGCGGCCTGGGGCGCGCCTTCCAGCTGACGCAGCTGTTCCCCAACCTCTCGGTGCTGGAGAACGTGCGGCTGGCGGTGCAATCGCGCCGCCACGAGGGGCTGAACCTGTGGTCGGTATGGAGCGACCACCGCAATACGCTGGAGCGTGCGCACCAGTTGCTCGATCGTGTGCGTCTGGGCGAGCGCGCCGAGCTGCCCGCGGCCAGCCTGCCGCACGGCGACCAGCGCAAGCTCGAGGTGGCGATGCTGATGGCGCTGGAACCCAGCGTCTACATGTTCGACGAGCCCACCGCCGGCATGAGCGTGGACGACGTGCCGGTGGTGCTCGATCTCATCCGCGCGCTCAAGGCGCAGCGCAACAAGACCATCCTGCTGGTCGAGCACAAGATGGACGTGGTGCGCGAGCTGGCCGACCGCATCATCGTGCTGCACAACGGCCAGCTCGTCGCCGACGGCGAGCCGGAAGCGGTGATTGCCTCGCCGGTGGTGCAGAACGCCTACCTCGGCGTGAGCACGGTGGAGGAAGGCGCGTGAGCGGCGAGCTGCTGAGCCTGCATGGTGTGCACACGCACATCGGCAGTTATCACATCCTGCACGGCGTGGATCTCGCCGTGCCGGCGGGCCAGGTGACCATGCTGCTGGGCCGCAACGGCGCGGGCAAGACGACCACGCTGCGCACCATCATGGGCTTGTGGCGCGCTTCGGCAGGTGCGGTGGAGTTCGATGGCGCACCCATCCACCGCCACGCCACGCCCGACATCGCGCAGCTCGGCATCGCCTACGTGCCCGAGAGCATGGGCATCTTCGCCGACCTCGCAGTGCGAGAGAACCTGCTGCTGGCCGCGCGCGGCGCGAGAAGCCTGGCCGACATCGACACGCAGCGCCTCGAGTGGATCTTCGGCCTCTTTCCGGCGCTGAAGAAGTTCTGGCTCTACCCGGCCGGCAAGCTCTCCGGCGGGCAGAAGCAGATGCTGGCGATCGCGCGTGCGATCGTCGAGCCGCGCCGGCTGCTCTTGATCGACGAGCCCAGCAAGGGCCTCGCGCCGGCCATCGTCGCCAACCTGATCGCCGCCTTGCGCGAGCTGAAGGCGACGCAGACCACGGTGCTGCTGGTGGAGCAGAACTTCGCGATGGCGAAAGCGCTCGGCGACACCGTGGCGGTGATGGACGACGGCCGCGTGGTCCACGCCGGTGCGATGAAGCAGCTGGTGGAGGACGAAGCGCTGCAGCAGCGCCTGCTCGGCCTCTCGCTGGGAGCGCATCAATGAGCAGCGCCGCGATCCCGAAGGCACGCTTCGACTGGCTGCCCCTCGCGCTGGTGCCGCTGCTCGCGCTGGCCGCGCTGCCGCTGGTCGGCTCGCCCTCGACCTGGCTGACGCTCACCGTCGCCGGCCTGGCGATGGGCATGATCGTCTTCGTCACCGCCTCCGGCCTCACGCTCGTCTTCGGCCTGATGGATGTGCTGAATTTCGGCCACGGCGTGTTCATCGCCTTCGGCGCCTTCGTCGCCACCACGGTATTCGCCGGCCTGGCCGACTGGACCAGCGTGGACTCGCTGGCACGCAACCTCGTCGCGGTGTTCGCCGCCATGCTCGCCGCGATGGCGCTGGCCGGCGCGATCGGCTGGGCCTTCGAGCGCCTGATGGTGCGGCCGGTCTACGGCCAGCACCTCAAGCAGATCCTCATCACCATGGGCGGCATGATCATCGGCGAGGAGCTGATCAAGGTGATCTGGGGCCCCGAGCAGCGCCCGCTGGCGCTGCCCGAGGCGCTGCGCGGCTCGCTCCTGATCGGCGATGCGGCGATCGGCAAATACCGCGTGCTCGCGGTGGTGATCGGCGCCGTGGTGCTGGTGGCGATGCTGTGGGCGCTGAACCGCACCAAGATCGGCCTGCTGGTGCGTGCCGGCGTGCAGGACCGCGAGATGGTCGAATCGCTCGGCTACCGCATCCGCCGCCTCTTCGTCGGCGTCTTCGTGGTCGGCTCGGCGCTCGCCGGCCTGGGCGGCGTGATGTGGGGGCTGTTCCAGCAGAACGTCATCCCGCAGCTCGGCGCGCAGGTCAACGTGCTGATCTTCATCGTCATCATCATCGGCGGCCTGGGCTCGACGCTGGGCTGCCTGGTCGGCGCGCTGCTGGTGGGCTTGCTGACCAACTACACCGGCTTCGTCGCGCCGGTGTTCACCGCCTTCGCGAGCATCGCGCTGATGGTGGCGGTGCTGCTGTGGCGCCCGCAAGGCCTCTACCCGGTGGCGAACCGATGATGAGTCGTCTGCTCTCCCACGACGGGCCGCGCAGCCGCGTGCTGGCGGCGCTGCTGATCGTGATCGTGCTCGCGCTCGCGCTGACGCCCTTCCTGTTCCCGGGCACCAAGGCGCTCAACGTCGCGGCCAAGATCATCGTCTTCATCGTGCTGGTGGCGAGCTTCGACCTGCTGCTCGGCTACACCGGCATCGTCAGCTTCGCGCACACCATGTTCTTCGGCATCGGCGCCTACGGCGTGGCGATCGCCAGCACGCGCATGGGCCCGGGCTGGGCTTCGCTGGCGCTGGGCGTGGGCGCGGCACTCGCCGTGTCGCTGCTGCTCTCCCTGCTGATCGGCCTGGCCTCGCTGCGCGTGAAGGCGATCTTTTTCGCGATGATCACGCTGGCGGTGGCTTCGGCCTTCCTCACGCTCGCCTCGCAGCTGTCGGACTTCACCGGCGGCGAGGATGGCCTGAACTTCAAGGTGCCCGAGGCGCTGCAGCCCGGCACCTCGTACCGCGAGGCGCCGCTGCTGGGCGCCGCGATCGACGGCCGCTTCGCCACCTACTACCTGCTCTTCTTCACCGCGCTCGTGCTGGTGCTGGCGATGCTGCGCATCGTCAACTCGCCGTTCGGGCGCGTGCTGCAGGCGATCCGCGAGAACGACTTCCGCGCCGAGGCGATCGGCTACCGCACGGTGGTGTGGCGCACCATCGCCTCGGTGCTGTCGGCGCTGTTCGCCACGCTCGCTGGCTGCCTGCTCGCGCTGTGGCTGCGCTACCAGGGGCCCGACACCTCGCTCTCCTTCGAGATCATGCTGGACATCCTGCTCGTCGTCGTGATCGGCGGCATGGGCACGATCTACGGCGCGGTGATCGGCTCGGTGCTGTTCGTCATCGCGCAGAACTACCTGCAGGATCTGCTCAAGCTCGGCGCCTCGGCCGCCGAGGGCGTGCCCGTGCTGGCCGCGCTGGTCTCGCCGGATCGCTGGCTGCTCTGGCTGGGCCTGCTGTTCGTGCTCTCGGTCTACCACTTCCCCACCGGCGTGGTGGGGCGTTTGCGCGCATGGAGAGCGAGAAGGACATGAGCTTCACGTCGAACTACGTTCAGTGCGAAGGCCGCGAGCTCCACTACACCGAGTGGGGCGCGCAGCACGCCGAGACGGTGATCGCCTGGCACGGCCTGGCGCGCACCGGGCGCGACATGGACGACATCGCGGCGCACCTCTCGCAGCGCTGGCGCGTGATCTGCCCCGACACCATCGGGCGCGGGCTCAGCCAGTGGAGCCCGGCGCCGGAGCAGGAGTACTGCCTGGATTTCTACGTGAAGCTCGCCACCGCGCTGGTGGATGCGCTCGGCATCGCGCGCTTCCACTGGCTCGGCACCTCGATGGGCGGCGCCATCGGCACGCTGGCGGCGGCCACCACGCTGCGCGGCCGCATCCGCCGCCTGCTGCTCAACGACATCGGCCCGCAACTCGCCGAGCCCGCGCTGCAGCGCATCCGCAGCTATGCCGGCAGCCCGGCGGCGTTCGCCACGGTGAGCGAGCTCGAGCAGTACTTCCGCACCATCTACAAACCCTATGGCTGGTTGAGCGACGCGCAATGGCGCCGCCTCACCGAGACCTCGACGCGCCGCCTGAGCGACGGCCGCGTGACGCCGCACTACGACCCGGCGATGGTGATGCAGTTCACCCACCATGCCGACGACTACCGGCGCTGGGACGAGTGGGACACGCTGGACATCCCGGTGCTGTGCCTGCGCGGCGAGGCCTCCGACCTGCTGCTGCCCGAGACCGCGGAAGCCATGCGCAACCGCGGCCCGCGCGCCGTGGTGGTCGAGATCGCCGGCTGCGGCCATGCCCCCGCGCTCAACACGCCGGAGCAGTTCGCGTTGGTGGAGCGTTTCTTCGCGGGTTGACAACTATTGCCAATCGGATCAGCATCGCCGCATGAGCAACACCAGCACGATGAACATCGCCTTGCCCGAGCCCATGCGGGCCTACGTGGCCGAGCGGGTGTCGGCGGGCCATTACGGAAACACCAGCGAGTACGTTCGCGAACTCATCCGCCGCGACCAACGAGACCAGGAACGCTTGCGGCTCAGAGCGCTGCTTGAGGAAGGCTTGGCCAGCGGGCCGGCAACGCCGATGACCAAGGCCGATTGGGCCGAACTCGACGCCATCGCTGACGGCAAGGCCGCGTGAAGCCGGTTCGCCTCCGGCCGACAGCCAAGGCAGACATGCGCCGCGAGGTGGCCTACCACCAGCGTGAGGCGGGTAGCACCGTGGCCAGGAAGCTGATGAAGAGCCTTCGTCAAGCTGAGCGCCGACTTTCGATGCAGCCAGGGCTCGGCTCACCACGCATCGGCCAGGTGCTCGACGTCGATGGCTTGCGCGCATGGCCCATCGACGGCTTTCCGATGAGTCTCTGGTACTTCGAGCGCAGCGACCATGTGGACGTCGCGCGTCTGGTCGCGCACCGCCAGGACCGCGAACGCATCGACGTGGAGTAGTCGTGGTCTTGGAGCGGCAGCGGCTTCAAGACCAGTGAGGGCGAAGCCCGTCGAAATGCGCGGAGCCGGGTGCAAGCCGGCTCCGCGCATTTCGTTGTAGCTCCCTCTCTCACCCCGGATAGCTACACTCCTCTCCGCGTTGCACTTAATGCCACGGCCGGTTGTAGCTCCCTCTCTCACCCCGGATAGCTACACTCGGCGGATGGGACCAAGGCGATGCCGATCCCGTTGTAGCTCCCTCTCTCACCCCGGATAGCTACACTCCAGAGGTGAAGACGGTCCTTCATCTTCCCAGTTGTAGCTCCCTCTCTCACCCCGGATAGCTACACTCGTCGCCGCGCCTCGCTTCGCGCATGTCCAGGTTGTAGCTCCCTCTCTCACCCCGGATAGCTACACTCGCGGAATCATGGGCGCTGGCGGGCATGCTGGTTGTAGCTCCCTCTCTCACCCCGGATAGCTACACTCTCTCCGGCACGCCGGAGACGAGCAGTCAGGGTTGTAGCTCCCTCTCTCACCCCGGATAGCTACACTCCGGCGATCGTCAGGCCACCCAGCGCGGCGAGTTGTAGCTCCCTCTCTCACCCCGGATAGCTACACTCATCTTCTTCGGCGCGCAGTTCGCCAACGACGTTGTAGCTCCCTCTCTCACCCCGGATAGCTACACTCTGACCGCTTCCGCAAGACGTGCCGCAAGTGGTTGTAGCTCCCTCTCTCACCCCGGATAGCTACACTCTTCGCGCCGGTGTTCTTGGGCATCGAAGGGGTTGTAGCTCCCTCTCTCACCCCGGATAGCTACACTCCGGCCCCGCGGAAACCCGCGCCAAGTCTCGCTTGGCGCGGGTTTTCCTTTGAGGAATCCACTTTCAGAACAGCAGGATCTGCGCGGCATTGACCTGTTTTTCCTGAAACAGAGGCATGCCGACGAGCAGCTTCATGCTCGGGTACTGCTTCTCGGTGACCGAGAGCACGCGCACCGAGCCTTCCGGCGGGAGGTTGTCCAGCAGCCGCTTCATGTGCTTCTCCTCCGCGTCGTTGCCGTTGAGGATCCGCCCGTACACGGAGAACTGGATCATGTCGTAGCCGTCGTTGAGCAGAAAGCGTCTGAACTGCGTATAAGCCCGCCGCTCCGACTTCGTGACTACCGGCAGATCGAAGAACACCATCAGCCTCATGAAGCGCCTCGTGTCCTTGCTCACAGTGTCTATGCCTCGATGCGATGCTGACGCAAGCCGATCAGCGACGGCAACTCCAGCAAGGTCTCGCTGGCACCGTCAAACAACCTGGCGATCGCTTCCGTCGCATGCTCGATCGCCGACAGGACGGTCATCTCTCCGCGCGGCATGCGCATGTCGACATTGAGCAAGCCGACGAGAGCGACCTTGTCCGCCGGCGACAACTCGTTGTCCTCGCCGTCCTGCGGCACGCGGTTCTTCGCGACGTGCAGATCCACCAGCGGCCGGAAGGGTTCGATCAGGTCGTCGGCCAAGTTGAAGGCGTTCTGCTCGCTGGCGTGGAACAGGCCGACGCTGGGATGCAGCCCATGCGCCACCAGCGCGCGCGTGATCGCGCCGCGAAGCACGGCATATCCATAGTCGAGCGCCGAGTTCGTCCAGCCTTCCTGGCTGCGGTGAAAGCTGCGACCGAACACCTGCGGGAAGTAGTACGCGCTGGCCTGTGCCTCCATGTTGCCGGTGTCGCCCGACCGCACGCGGCGCGCATAGGAGTCGAGGCGGTCGGCGCCTTGAGCGCCGTATAGCCGCATGCATTCGGCCTGGTTGGCAATCTTCGCCTTGACGATCTCGGCCCACGCTCGTTTCGCCGATGGCCTGTCGATGTCGAGCTGCAGCCGCAGCATGCGCGTGCTGCGGCTGTGCGAGAGAAAGGGCATGAAGACGCCGGCGGGCTGGTGGTTGTCGCCGGTGGCGAACAAGCCGATGCCGTACTCGCCGCAAGCCGACAGCACGGGATGTGTCAGCGTGATCTCGCGGTGGTTGA
Organism: Piscinibacter sp.; assembly: GCA_017983795.1. Lineage (GTDB taxonomy): Bacteria > Pseudomonadota > Gammaproteobacteria > Burkholderiales > Burkholderiaceae_C > Piscinibacter. Next base: position 127,605 of record JAGOAS010000005.1, on the reverse strand, counting down.
GCACGATGACGGCGATGTCCTCGAACGGCACCGTTGCCGCCTGCTCCTGTTCGACGACGAGCGAGAAGTGCTCGCGACGCAGCTTGGCCGGTTTGGAGATGACGACGCTACGCCAGACCACGGCGCTTCTCCGGCTTGGCGGGATGGACGTCGCCGAGGACGCCTACGTTGAACTTCTCGATATTCAGAGCGGTCTTGACGCCGATGCCTCGAATGAGTCCTTCGTTGCCTACGCTCCGGCTCCGGTCGTGCGTCCATATGTTGATGGTGCCGGACCCACGATCACATCCCGCGTAGTAGCCTTGATGAGTCTCTCGTTTCAATGTGACCCGGAGCAGGTCGTTCGGATAGACAGAGAAGCACCACAAGAAGGTCTCGTCCATGGCTGGCCACTCTGATTCGTCTTTGTGGGCCACGATCGCGAGATTCGGCAGTCCGCTGACCCGGTGGTGCACATACACCGGCACCAGATGGAACTTCCCGTTCTTGCTGAACACGTCGATGCGCAGCATCGAATCGTTCTTCGCGATGCCGCCGCGGATCGGGATGCCCGACATCTTCTCGACCACCATCGTCACGGTTCGGACGACCGGACCATCCGGCATGCCGTCCCGGCCCGGTTTGCGAAGCGGGGCATCGGCCGGGAAGGCCTTGTCGCCTTTGCCGCCATGCATCTCGAGGCGAGCGCGAATGGCCGCATAGAGCTTCTGATTGCGCTGTGGATCGGCCAAGCGGTCCAAGTCTTTCAACGTGAGACTCTGCAAGGGCACTTTCTGGGTAACGCTGCCACTCGCCTTCATTCGCGCCGATTGGCCATAGATGGTGTCCTTGTGGGCCGCGCCGCCATTGCGCCGCTGCGGCGCGCGCGACACGAACAGCGGCCTCAACGCCTCCAGCGCGTCGGCCGGATAGGTGCCGAACCGTGCCATCTCCGCGCGCAGCTGTTCCGCATCGTCGATCTTCAGCCGCCCCTCCAGCTCGTGCCGGAAATGCGGCCAGGGCGCTGGGAAGGCTTGTTCGAGCTGCCGCAATGCCGCGAGGTCGACGATCTCGCCGGTGGCGGGATCGACGAAGCCCGAGCGCACCTGTTCCAGTTCGCGACGGCGCGAGTAGTCCGACAGACGCTTGACCAGCGCATGGCTGCATGCCGCGATGACCGCCGCATCGAGCGCGTGATGTCGATCGCTCTCCGCGCGCAACTTCAGCAGACCCCAGCGCACGCGCAGGAAGGCCGTCAGCTGGCCGCTCAGCACCACACAGCGCTTGGCGCTGCTGCCGTGGGCCAGCTTGAGATGGCGTTCGACGTAGTTCTTGAAGAAACGGCACACGTAGCGCGTGTCGTTCAGATTGCGGTCCATGAACTCAGCGGCCGCCTTCTCGTCGAAGTCCTTGCGCAGTAGGCGCGAACGCTTGGCGATTCGGTAGGCCTTGTTGGCCTGAACGAATGCTGCGAAGTGGCGCCAGCGCTCGCTGTCCTGTGCGCCGCCGAGGTACTCCCAGGGCGTAAGGTTGCCTTTGGTGCGGTTCTCGCTCGCGAACACGAGTACCTTGTTGTTTTTGCTGTCGTCGAAGCTGCGCGAGTAGGGCAGCGCATGGTCGACCTCGACGTAGCCGGGTTCCAAGAGCCGGTCAACGTCGATCGCGCTCAGCGAGTACGCGCACTTGCCCTGCTGCTCGCGGTAAAGCCGCCACTTCTCGAAATCGCTGCCCTGCACGCGACCTGCGATGTGAAAGGCTTGCGCGAAGTCCTGGCGATCCTTCTCGTTGCGCTCGCGGAATTGGGACTGCTCCTTCTCGATCTTGCGACGCTCATCGAAGTCGCGCGACAGATCGCGCGCCATCTCGATATGCACTTCAGCGGGTGCGCCGTATCGTCGCACCAGCGCGTTCATGACCTTGCGCGCCTGGTTCAGTGCGCGCAGCACCACCGGGTTGCGTGGGATGTCACCGTCGTCGCGCAACACCATCCGGCCGCTGCGGTCACGATACTTGTAGAAAGGCGGCAGCAGATCGTGCTCGCCGCTTCCCGGCTCGACGATCTGGCTGTGGTGATAGCCCGCCTGCACGCAGGCCTCGTCGTAGCGCAAACCCGTCGCCATCAGCGGCACGATCTTGCGCAGCGCCTTCAGCGACAGCGCGTGAAAGCCCTCGAAGCGGATGTCGAGCAGCGCATTGGCGACGGCACTGCGGGCTCCAGGCAGTGGCAGGCGGGCCAGTTCGGCGCGGACCTCGTCGTCTTCCTTGTAGACGCTCAACACCCGCGCGATATCGTCGAGCAGTCCCGGCGAGCCACCCACGGCCGCGCCAGCGATGCTCTTCCATTCCGTTTCCAGGTTCGCTCTCTTGAGGGTGGTGCGCAGTTCCTGCCATGCCGGCAACCGGATGAGCCGCTCCGACAGCGGATCCTTGCCCTCCTTCGCCGGACGCAGGCCCGAGAACGTCGCCTCGTCGGGGAGCCCGGCCTTGTCGACCAGCGCCGCGTGGAGCTGCTTGAAGGTGACTTGCACGAGCTCATAGGGCAAGGGCAGGGCGGCGTCGCGCTCAGCAGGGTTCAGCGGACGAACAATTCCGTCGACGACGATGCGCAGGTTGTTCAAACGCGTCAGCCATACGTGTCGTTCCGCCGTGAAGCTGGCGCGAGGTGCGCGGTACTCGGCGCGCTCGAAGGTGCAGCGGCCCAGCATGGCAAGCAGTGCTTCACCGGTGAGCGACGGCTTCTGAGTCCAGAACAAGCCCTTCTTCGGTTCGAGCAGCGCCGCTTCGAGGCCTTCGCCGGAATGCGGCTGACCCAACTCGCGCTGGCGCCTGAACAGTAGCGCGAACTCGTCACCGAGCAGTCGGCGCGGCAGCGCCTTGGTGTACTCACCCTGCTTGTTGCGCTGCGCTTCGGGAAACTCCGCCAGCACCATCTCGGCGATGCTGCGGTAGTTCTTCTGCTTCATCAGCCGTTCGGTGCCCGCAAGCCCCTGCTTGACCTTGCCTCCTTCGCCCTGGGCGTCGGCCTCGGCCATGCGCTCCTCGGCGCGGCTTGTCCAATGGAAGCCGCGGTGCTTGCACAGGTGGTAGATCACTCGGGCCCACTCCTCGTCGCTGAGCCGTCGGTTCAGGCCTTCGATGCGCAGGCGCCAGGTGGAGTCTGCAAACGACGGTTGCGCGAGGAACCAGCGCGAATCGGCAATGAGACCTTCGCGTTTGAGCAGCCGAGCCACTCGTACGAGACGCCAGGCCCGGCGACGCAGGCGCCGGCGCAGCAACCGGGCCGTTCGTCGAGCAAGGTTCAGTGGCTCGCCGCGATCCGCAGTCTCTGCCTTGTCGAAGGCTCTGACGCCGTGGTCGACGATGCGCCTGTCGTCGAGCACTGCCCAGCCGACCGATGCAATGCCGATGTCGAAGCCGAAAGTGAGCGGATGCGCGGCCGGGTTGCCAGTCATGCCGAGGTCTCCCATAATGGTCTTGTTGTAGCTATCCGGGGTGAGAGCCGTTGCTGCAATAAGGATCCCGCGAGGGATCCGTACCCAAGCCCGGCTTCGTGCCGGGCTTTCCTATTGGCGCGCAGGCTTCTCGGCGAAGCTCGCACAAGTGCGATGCCGGGTCAATCGCAACGCCTGCCGTGAAGCGTGCAGTTCTTGACGCTGGCGCGCCCTGCCCTGGATCAGCAGAAGCAGCGGTGACGGGCCTCTTGCGCCACCTATGCCACCACCCGCCGCCCCAGCGCCCTCGCCACGTCGGCGTGGAAGCCGTGCATGTCCAGCGGCTTGGTCCAGTACTCGATCGCGCCGGCCTCGCGGGCGCGCTGCATGTCGTCGGCTTCGGCGCTGGCGGACAGCGCCACCACGCCCAGCGATGCGGTGGCGGGGTCGCTGCGCAGCGCGGCCAGCACCTGCAGGCCGCTCATGTCGGGCAGGTGCATGTCGAGCAGCACGAGGTCGGGCTGCAGGCGGCGCGCGAGTTCCAGTCCGGCGTGGCCGTCCTCCGCGTGCACCAGCCCGATCTGCGGCCAGCGCGCGAGCAGCTGCTCGACCAGCAGCACGTTGACCGGGTTGTCTTCGACGTAGAGCACCACGGCGCCCGGCAGCGCCTCGTCGTCCGCGCCGCGTGCCGGCGCGGGCGGCGGCGGAGGGGTCTCGGGCAGCCCCGGCGCCACCTCGGCGGCCGGCAGGGTGACGCGCACCTGCGTGCCGCGCCCGGCCTCGCTGTCGATCTCGAGGCGGCCGTGCATGCGCTCGACGAGCTGGCGCGTCAGCACCAGGCCGATGCCGCTGCCCTCGGCCACCTCGCGCTCGCGGCCGAGGCGGTTGTAGGGTTCGTAGAGGTGCGAGAGCTGCTCGGGCGTCATGCCGATGCCGGTGTCGACCACCTCGATGCTCACGCCGGCGTCGTCGCGGCGCAGGTGGATGTCGATCGCGCCGCCGTCGCGGTTGTACTTGACGGCGTTGGACAGCAGGTTGATGAGCACCTGGCGCAGGCGCAGCGGGTCGCACTGCACGTGCAGCGGCGCCTGTGTGCCGCGCTCGTGCACGTGCACGGCGATGCCGCGGGCGCGCGCCGCGGTTTCGCAGATGGCCAGCGCCTCGTCGATCACCGCCAGCGGCGCCACGCTGGCCAGCTCCAGGCGCAGCGCGCCGCTTTCCAGCACCGCGGGGTCGGAGGCGTCGGCCAGCAGGCGCAGCAGGTGCCAGCCCGCCGTGCGGATCTGCTCGACGCGGCGCCGCTGCCCGGGCGCGAGCGGCTCGTGCTCGTCGGTCTGCAGCAGCTGCGAGAAGCCGAGCACGGCGTTCAGCGGCGTGCGCATCTCGTGGCCGAGCCGGCCGATGAACTCGGCCATCGCGCGGCGCGCGGCTTCCGCGCGCGCCTGGGCCGCCTGCTGCGCCTCGGCCTCGCGCAGCGTGCCGACGTCGCGCAGCAGTACCGTCATCAGCTGCTCCTCGCCCGCGCCGGAGCGCGAGATCGAGGCTTCGATCGGGAAGACCTCGCCGTCGGCGCGCCGGCCGGCGAGCTCGTGCAGCCGGCCCATCTGGCGCGCGGTCTTGCCGCTGCGGCCGAAGCGGTCGACGTGCAGCCGGTGCGCCATCTGCTGGCGCTGCGGGATGAAGCGGTCCAGCGGCTGGCCGAGCGCCTCGTGCGCGGCCACGCCGAATACCTGCTCGGCGGCGCGGTTGAAGAACACCACGCGCTGCTGCACGTCGATCGTGATGATCGCGTCGCTGGCCTGCTGCAGCACGCCGTGCAGCTGCGTCCACCGGGCCTGCGGCTCAGTCCCCATGGCGACGCAGGGCCGAGGGCGTCTGCCCGGTCCAGCGCTTGATCGCGCGGCGCAGGCTGCGCGCGTCGGAGAAGCCGGCTTCCGCGGCGACGCGCGCCATCGGCGCCTCGCTGGCGCCGAGCAGGCCGAGCGCGCGGCGCATGCGCTCCTGGTCGAGCAGGCCGGCGTAGGAGAGATCGGCGTCGACGAGGCGGCGCCGCAGGGTGCGCTCGCTGACGTTGATCGAGGTGGCGATCGCCGCCATCGTCGGCGGCGAGCGCAGGTCCGCGCGCAGCGCGCGCACGATCACCGCTTCCAGCTCGGAGGGCGCGCCGGCGCCGGCACGCTGTTCGAGCTGGTGGCGGCACAGCCGCGCGACCAGCGCGTCGGCGGTGGCGACCGGTTGATCGATCGGGTCGAACACCAGGCGGTCGACGCGGTAGCCGAACAGCACCGGGCAGCCGAACGCCTCCTCGTGGCCGCGCGGGTCCGCCGGGGCGTCGGCGCGAAACTCGACGCGCTTGGGGCCGTACCACGGGCCGACCACGAAGCGGCAGGCGCGCGTGAGCGCCGCGAAGGCATGCTCGACGAGAAAGCGCGAGACCTCGGCGTCGTCGTCGTGCATCGGCTCGGCGGTGGCGGCGAGCTGGCCCTCGGCGTCGTCGCGCTGCAGGCGCAGGAAGCGTTCGGTCGAGGGCAGGAAGTCGAGCGCGAAGTCGAGTGCCTCGCGCGCGGTGGGCGAGGCCATCATGCCGACCAGGCACAGCCCCCAGGAGACGAGGCTGAAGCTGGTGCCGAGGCGCAGGCCGAGATGGGGGTCACCCAGCAGCTGCTGGGCGCGCACGATCACGCGGCCGGTCTGGGCGTAGGAGACGCGGAAGTCGACGCGCTCGAGGTCAGCCGGGCTGAAGCCGAGTCCGCGACACAGCGCCGTGGCGTCGCCGTGCTGGCGCGATACCTCGTGCGCGATGTGGCGCACGATCAGCGGCTCCGCATCCGCGCGGTGGGCGCGCGTCGGCCGCGAGGGGGCTCTCTGGATGTGGTGAGACAAGGTCGTCGGGGGCTTGCGACCCGGCAGGACCAACCGCCACGGCCAGCCAGGGCCGCGGCGTGAGGGTCGGGAGGGAGGACGTGGCGCGAGGCGCAAACGCTGGCATGTTGATATTTGACATTTAAGCCATTGATTCGCACAGCGCCACGCCGTTCATCCGATTCACCTTGGCCGTGTCGGCGCCCCGGTGTGGCCGGGGGCGTCCCGTCCTTGTTGCGCGTGGGCGAAGTCATTCGTGACACGAGGGCCTGACCGACAATCCGCCTCGTCATGCCGCGCCGCGAACTCGAACTGCTCGCCCCCGCCCGTGATGCCGAGATCGGCATCGAGGCGATCAACCATGGCGCCGATGCGGTGTACATCGGTGGCCCGGCCTTCGGCGCGCGCGACAAGGCGGGCAATGCGCTGGCCGATCTGGAGCGGCTGGCGAAGCACGCGCATCGCTACGGTGCGCGCATCTTCCTGACCCTCAACACCATCCTGCGCGACGACGAGCTGGAAGGCGCACGCCGCCTCGCCTGGGATGCCTGGAACATCGGCATCGACGCGCTGATCGTGCAGGACATGGGCCTGCTCGAGCTCGAGCTGCCGCCGCTGCAGCTGCACGCCAGCACGCAGGCCGACATCCGCACGCCCGAGAAGGCGCGCTTCCTGCAGGACGCCGGCTTCTCGCAGATGGTGCTGGCGCGCGAGCTGACGCGCTCGCAGATCGAAGCCATCGCCGCCGAGGTGCAGCAGGCCACGCTGGAGTTCTTCGTGCACGGCGCGCTGTGCGTGGCCTACAGCGGCCAGTGTTTCATCAGCCACGCCCACACCGGGCGCAGCGCGAACCGCGGCAACTGCTCGCAGGAGTGCCGCCTGCCCTACACGGTGACCGACGCGGCCGGCCGCATCGTCGCGCACGACAAGCACGTGCTCTCGCTGAAGGACAACGACCAGAGCGCCAACCTCGCCGCGCTGGTCGACGCCGGCATCCGCAGCTTCAAGATCGAAGGCCGCTACAAGGACATGGGCACCGTCAAGAACGTGACGGCCCACTACCGGCAGCTGCTCGACGCGCTGCTCGAGCAGCGGCCCGAGCTGGCGCGCGCCTCGTCGGGCCGCTGCCGCTATACCTTCACGCCCGACCCGGCGCGCAACTTCAACCGCGGCGGCACCGACTATTTCGTCAACGGCCGGCAGGACGACATCGGCGCCTTCGATACGCCCAAGCACGCCGGCCTGGCGCTCGGCCACGTCACCAAGGCGACGCGCGAGCATTTCGAGGTCGAGCTCGACGACGCTGCCGAGGCGCTGCACAACGGCGACGCGCTCACCTGGGTCGACCTGCAGGGCGAGCTGCAGGGCGTGCCGGTGAACGTGGCCACGCCGCTGGGCGGGCGCGCGTGGCGCGTCGAGCCGAACGCCGAGATGGCGGCGCTGAAGGATCTGCGCCGCGGCACCGCCATCAGCCGCAACCGCGACATGGCCTGGGAGCGGCTGCTGGCCAAGAAGTCGGCCGAGCGGCGCATCGGCGTCGACCTGGTGTGGAGCGTGACGGCCGGCGGCTTCGCGCTCGACGCCATCGACGAGGACGGCCACCACGCGCGCGCCGAGGCGTCACACGCCCACGAGCCGGCGCACGATGCGGGCAGGGCGGACGCGGGCTTGCGCGAGCAGCTCGGAAAACTCGGCGCGACGATCTTCGAGGCGCACTCGATCACGCTGCCGCAGCGCGCGCTGTTCGTCCCCGCCGCCGTCGCCAACGGCCTGCGCCGCGCGGCGATCGAGTCACTCGAAGCGGCGCGCGCCGCGGCCTTGGCGCGGCTGCCGCGCGCGGCGCCGGTGCAGCCGCCGGCGCCGTATCCGGACGACACGCTGAGCTACCTCGCCAATGTCTACAACGGCAAGGCGGCGGCCTTCTATGCGAAGCACGGCGTGAAGCTCATCGCCGCCGCCTACGAGAGTCACGAGGAGCTCGGCGAGGTCAGCCTGATGATCACCAAGCACTGCGTGCGCTACAGCCTGAGCCTGTGCCCCAGGCAGGCCAAGGGCGTGATCGGCGTACAGGGCACGCTGCGCGCCGAACCGCTGACGCTGCTGCACGGCAGCGACCGGCTCACGCTGCGCTTCGACTGCAAGCCCTGCGAGATGCACGTGGTCGGCCGCATGCGCAAGAACGTGCTGCGCGACGCCGCCCGGGAGGCGGCCGCCGCGCCGGTGCGCTTCTACCGGACGCGGCCGGCAGCGTAGCGACCTGGGCTAACGACGGAACTTGCCGTCCTGCCCGATGATGGACAGGTCGACGAATTCCAGGCCGGTGTGGTCGGTCGGGCTGAAGCTGAGTTCCAGCCCGCCGAGGTCGACCTTGTTCATCGACTCCAGCGCTTGCTGGATCTTCTGGCGCGAGGGGCTCGCCCCGGCGCGCCGGAGGGCGATCACCAGCACCTTGGCGGCGGCGTAGCCTTCCAGCATGGCGGGCGTCACGCCCTCCAGGCCCTTGGCGACGGCGTAGTCGTGCGCCTCCTTCACGATCGGCGCGGCCAGCGAGCGCTCGTAGGGGAACACCTGCGTGACGATCACGCCGCGCGCGTTCTCCTTGAGCGACTTGACGAAGCCGCCGGATGCGTTGTTCGAGAAGGTGACGATCTGCGCGCGCGAGCCGGCCTTGCGGATGGCGGCGACGCCGTCGACCACCCCGTTGCCCGAGCCCATGAACAGCACCGCCTGCACGTCGGAGCTGGCCACCAGCGGCGCGATCTTGCTGAAGTCCCACTTGGCGCGGTCGTACTTCTCGACGAACACCGGGTTCTTGGCCACCGCCGCGAAGCCCTTCTTGGCGCCCTCGAGCAAGTCGCCGCCGAAGCTGTCGTCGACGTGGATGACGCCGATGCGCTCGATGCCGATCAGGCTCAGGTGCTGCACCGCGCGTTCGGCCTCGCGCTGGTAGGTGGCGCGCACGTTGAACACCCAGGGGTTGACCGGCTTGTGCAGCACCATCGCGCCGGAAGACGGCCCGATCAGCGGTACCTTGTACTGCTCGAGCAGCGGCATGATGGCCTGCGTGGTCGGCGTGCCGCGCGCGAGGAACAGCGCCGCCACGTTCTTCTCGGTGATCAGCACCTTGGCGTTCTCGGCCGCGAGCTTGGGATCGAACTTGTCGTCCATCTGGATCAGTTCGATCTTCTGGCCGTTGACGCCGCCCTGCGCGTTGATCGCGTCGAGATAGAGCTTCGCGCCGTCGGTCGTTTCCTTGACGCCGGCGGCCACCGCGCCGCTGAAGCCGGCGGTCTGGCCGATCAGGATCTGAGCTTGCGCGGCGAGCGATACACACAGGCCCAGCGCCACGGCTGCCCAGCGCCCAACTTGTTTCATTCTGTATCTCCTGGAGCGGTGCACCCCTGTGCGCCGAGACCGCTAGTGTGGCCACACTCGCCGCGCCGCGAAAGCATGGACTGGCGGCGCGGCGTGACGCGCTGCACGCTCGATGGGCAGTCTCTAGAATCCTTCGCCTTCGCCTCCGGAGGCCCATGGACAGCAATCACGATGGCGGCCGCGGCAGCATCCGCATCCGCGGCGCCCGCCAGCACAACCTGAAGAACCTGGATCTCGACATCCGCACCGGCGAGATGACGGTGGTGACGGGGCCCAGCGGCTCGGGCAAGTCCAGCCTGGTATTCGACACGCTGTATGCCGAGGGGCAGCGGCGCTACGTCGAGACCTTCAGCGCCTACGCACGCCAGTTTCTCGACCGCATGGACCGCCCGGCGGTCGATCGGGTCGACGGCGTGCCGCCGGCCATCGCGATCGACCAGACCAATCCGGTGCGTTCGAGCCGCAGCACGGTCGGCACCATGACCGAGCTGAACGACCACCTCAAGCTGCTGTTCGCGCGCGCCGCCGAGCTGTTCGACCGCCAGACGGCGCAGCGCGTGCGCCACGATTCGCCGGAGACCATCTATGCCGAGCTGATGGCGCGCACGAAAGAGGCCGATCCGCGCCTCGTCGTGACCTTCCCGGTGGAACTTCCCGCCGGCACCAGCGAAGCCGACATCGAACAATGGCTGGCCGCGAGCGGCTTCACACGCGTGCAGGCGCAGCGTGAGGTCGCTTCGCCCACCGGGCCGCGCACGCTGCTCGACGTGGTGGCGGATCGCTTCCGCCTGCAGGGCACGGAGAAGGTGCGCGCCATCGAGGCCATCGAGACCGCGCTCAAGCGCGGCAGCGGGCGCGTCAACGTCTATGCCTTGAAGGAGGAAGGCGAGCCGGAGCTGTGGCGTTTCTCCACCGGCCTGCATTGCCCCGACAGCGACATCCGCTATGCCGATCCGCAGCCGGCGCTGTTCAGCTTCAACTCGGCCTACGGCGCCTGCGACACCTGCCGCGGCTTCGGCCGCGTGATCGGCGTCGACTACGGCCTGGTCATCCCCGACCACCGCAAGACGCTGCGCGCCGGCGCGATCAAGCCCATGCAGACGCCGGCCTGGAAGGAATGCCAGGACGACCTGCTCAAGTACGGCGGCGAGGCCGGCATCCCGCGCGACACGCCCTGGTCGGGGCTGACCGACGCGCAGCGCGACTGGGTGATCAACGGCTCGCCGAACTGGAAGGGCAACTGGAACAAGCAGTGGTACGGCGTGCGGCGCTTCTTCGAATACCTCGAATCGAAGGCCTACAAGATGCACATCCGCGTGCTCTTGTCCAAGTACCGTAGCTACACGCCCTGCACGGTGTGCGGCGGCGCGCGGCTGAAGACCGAGGCGCTGCTGTGGCGCCTAGGGGCCAAGGCCGATGCCGATGCGGTGCTGGCCCCCGCGAAGCGCTTCATGCCGGTGGGCGTGCAGTGGTCACGCGGGCAGCTCGAAGCGCTGCCGGGGCTGACGGTGCACGACCTGATGCTGATCCCGATCGAGCGCCTGCGACGCTTCTTCGATCAGCTCACGCTGCCCTCCAGCATGCTCGACGAGGCGCTCAAGCTGCTGCAGGACGAGATCCGCACGCGGCTCAAATACCTGTGCGACGTCGGCATCGGCTACCTGACGCTGGATCGCCAGAGCCGCACGCTCAGCGGCGGCGAGGTGCAGCGCATCAACCTGACCACGGCGCTGGGCACGTCGCTGGTCAACACCATGTTCGTGCTCGACGAGCCGAGCATCGGCCTGCACCCGCGCGACATGAACCGCATCGTCGAGGCCATGCAGCGCCTGCGCGATGCGGGCAACACGCTGGTGGTGGTCGAGCACGACCCGGCGGTGATGCTGGCCGCCGACCGCCTGATCGACATGGGCCCCGGCCCCGGCGAGCGCGGCGGCACGATCGTGTTCGACGGCACGCCGGAGGCGATCCGCGCCGCCGACACGCTCACCGGCGCCTACCTCGGCGGGCGCAAGCACGTGAGCATGGGCATCAAGCGGCTGATGTCGCCGGCCACGCCCAAGCTGATCGTCGAAGGCGCGCGCGAGCACAACCTGAAGAACGTCACGGTCGAGTTCCCGCTGCAGCACCTGGTGTGCGTGACCGGCGTGTCGGGCTCGGGCAAGAGCACGCTGATGCAGGACGTGCTGTTCCCCGCGCTGCAGCGCCATTTCGGCAAGGCCACCGAGACGCCTGGCGAGCACGAGCGCCTGCTCGGCGCCGAATGGCTGGCCGACGCGGTGTTCGTCGACCAGTCGCCGATCGGCAAGACGGCGCGCTCGAATCCGGCCAGCTATGTCGGCGCCTTCGACGAGATCCGCAAGCTGTTCGCGCAGGCGCCGCTGGCGCAGCAGCGCGGCTACGGCGCTGGCATGTTCAGCTTCAACGCCGGCGACGGGCGGTGCCCGACCTGTGGCGGCTCGGGCTTCGAGCATGTGGAGATGCAGTTTCTCAGCGACGTCTACCTGCGCTGCCAGGATTGCGACGGCAAGCGCTACCGCGCCGAGATCCTCGACGTGAAGATCGACCGGCGCGCGCCCGGCGAGGTGCTGCGTGATCTGTCGATCGCCGATGTGCTGGAGCTCACCGTCAGCGAGGCGGTGCAGCTGTTCCGCGACGACCGCGAGGTGCTGCGCGTGCTGCAGCCCATCGTCGATGTCGGCCTCGAATACGTGAAGCTCGGGCAGCCGGTGCCGACGCTCTCGGGCGGCGAGGCGCAGCGCCTCAAGCTGGCTGGCTTCCTCGCCGAGGCGCAGGGTGCGCCGGCGCAGGCGCTGGCGAAGAAGGGCACGCTGTACCTCTTCGACGAGCCCACCACCGGCCTGCATTTCGACGACATCGCCAAGCTGATGCGCGCCTTCCGCAAGCTGCTGGAAGCGGGGCATTCGATCGTGGTCATCGAGCACAACCTCGACGTGATCCGCGCCAGCGACTGGCTGATCGACCTCGGCCCCGAGGGTGGCGACGCCGGCGGGCTGGTGGTCTGCACCGGCACGCCGGAGGAGGTGAAGCGCCATCCTTCATCGCACACCGGCAAGGCATTGGCCGAGTACGAGCGTGCCATCGGGATCGGCGTGCCGGTGGCGGAGGAAGGCCTGCCCTTGCAGGGGCTCCTGAAGAAGTCGCGCGACGAGCGCCGCGCCGCCGAGGAGCTGATCCGCATCGTCAATGCGCGCGAGCACAACCTCAAGTCGCTCGACGTGGCCATCCCGCGCGGCCGTTTCAGCGTCATCACCGGCGTGTCGGGTTCGGGCAAGAGCACGCTGGCCTTCGACATCCTCTTCAACGAAGGGCAGCGGCGCTATCTCGAGTCGTTGAACGCCTATGCGCGCAGCATCGTGCAGCCGGCGGGGCGGCCGGAGGTGGATGCGGTGTATGGGATTCCGCCGACCGTCGCCATCGAGCAGCGCCTCTCGCGTGGCGGCCGCAAGAGCACGGTGGCGACGACCACCGAGGTCTGGCACTTCCTGCGCCTGCTCTACGTGAAGCTGGGCCTGCAGCACTGCACCAAGGACGGCGCGCCGGTGCGGCCGCAGAGCGCCGAGAGCATCGCGGCGCAGATCCTGCGGGATCACAAGGGCCAGCATGTCGGCCTGATGGCGCCGCTGGTGGTCAATCGCAAGGGCGTCTATACCGACCTCGCCAAATGGGCGAAGGCGCGCGGCCATTCGCACCTGCGCGTCGACGGCGAATTCCTCAAGGTCGACCCCTGGCCGCGGCTGGACCGCTTCAAGGAGCACACGCTGGAGCTGCCGGTCGGCGACCTGATCGTGTCGGCCGACAACGAGGCCGAGCTGCGCACGCTGCTGGCCCAGGCGCTCGACATCGGCAAGGGCGTGATGCACCTGCTCGCGCCGCTCGACGGGCTGAAGGGCGCGATGCTCGCCGGCACGCCGACCACGCGCATCGGCGCGGTGAAGGTGTTCTCCACCAAGCGCGCCTGCCCGGTGTGCGGCACCAGCTACCCCGAGCTGGACCCGCGCATGTTCAGCTACAACAGCAAGCACGGCTGGTGCACCAGCTGCGTGGGCACCGGCCTGGCGCTGACGCGCGAGCAGCGCAAGGCCTACGACGACAGCAAGCGCGACGACGACGACAAGGGCCGCGAGCAGAGCTTCCCCTCCGAGGAACCGGAGGTCGAAGGCGTGGTCGATGCGCCGTGCCCCGACTGCGGCGGCACGCGCCTGAACGCCGCCTCGCGCGGCGTCAGCTTCGACGACAAGGCGATCACGACCATCGCAAAAGGGAGCGTGAGCGACTGCCGCGCCTGGATCGAAGCGCTGCAACTGACTGGCCGCGATGCCGACATCGCGCGCGACGTGGTCACCGAGATCCGCAGCCGCCTCGAATTCCTCGAGGAAGTCGGCCTCGGCTACCTGACGCTGGACCGCGCCGCGCCCACGCTCTCGGGCGGCGAGGCGCAGCGCATCCGCCTCGCGGCGCAGCTGGGCAGCAACCTGCAGGGCGTGTGCTACGTGCTCGACGAGCCGACCATCGGCCTGCACCCGCGCGACAACCAGGTGCTGCTCGATGCGCTGCACAAGCTGGGCGACAAGGGCAACACGCTGGTGGTGGTGGAGCACGACGAGGACACCATCCGCCGCGCCGACCACATCATCGACATCGGCCCCGGCGCCGGCAAGCGCGGCGGCCGGCTGGTGGCCGAAGGCGACACGGCGACGCTGGCTGCGCACGCGGACTCCGTCACCGGCCGCTTCCTGGCCAACCCGATGCGGCATCCGCTCAATGTGCGCCGCGCGGTGGCGACCGAGGGCGAGCGGCTGCTCGTGCGCGGCGCCTCGCTGCACAACCTCAAGACGCTCGACGTGACCGTGCCGCTGAAGCGCCTGGTCGCCGTGACGGGTGTGAGCGGCTCCGGCAAGAGCACGCTGGCGCGCGACGTGCTGCTGGCCAACCTGCAGTTCATCAACGTGCGCGGTGCGAAGCCGGCGTGGGCTGGCTGCAGCGCCATCGACGGCTGGCAGCAGATCGACCGCGTGCTCGAAGTCGACCAGACGCCCATCGGCAAGACGCCGCGCTCCTGCCCGGCCACCTACATCGGCTTCTGGGACGTGATCCGCCGCCTGTTCGCCGACACGCTGGAGGCCAAGGCGCGCGGCTACGTGCCGGCGCGCTTCAGCTTCAACACCGGCGAGGGCCGCTGCCCGGCCTGCGAGGGGCAGGGCATGCGCACCATCGAGATGAGCTTCCTGCCCGACGTGAAAGTGCCCTGCGACGTCTGCCACGGCCAGCGCTTCAATGCCGAGACGCTGGCCGTCAGCTGGCGCGGCAAGAACATCGGCGAGGTGCTGACCATGGAGGTCGACGAGGCGGTGGACTTCTTCGCCTCGATGCCGGCCATCAGCCACCCGCTGCAGCTGCTCAAGGACGTGGGCCTGGGCTACCTCACGCTGGGCCAGCCTTCGCCGACGCTGTCGGGCGGCGAGGCGCAGCGCATCAAGCTCGTCACCGAGCTCACCAAGGTGCGCGATGACGTGACGCGGCGCGGCAACAAGGCGCCGCACACGCTCTACGTGCTCGACGAGCCGACGGTGGGCCTGCACATGGCCGACGTGGAGAAGCTGATCCGCGTGTTGCACCGCCTCGTGGACGGCGGGCACAGCGTGGTGGTGATCGAGCACGACCTCGACGTCATCGCCGAGGCCGACTGGATCGTCGATCTCGGCCCCGAGGGCGGCGCGCGCGGCGGCTCGGTGGTGGCGGCCTGCCCGCCCGAGGCGCTGGCCGCCTGGCCGGGCAGCCACACCGGCGCGGCGCTGCAGCCGGTGCTGGGGCGCGGCGCGAAGGGCTGAGCGCTACTCCGGCCGCGCGTAGCGCTTCGCCCGCAGGTTCTTCTTGATCTCCTGCAGCATCGGCCGCAGCTCGCCGGGCAGGCGCAGCGCGACGGCGGTGGTGAGGATGTCGATCACCATCAGGTGCAGCAGGCGCGACACCATCGGGCTGTAGCGGTCGTAGTCTTCCGGGTGGTCCACCGCGAGCAGCACCTGCGTGGCGCCGCCCTGGCCCATCTGCGCCAGCGGCGAGCCGCTGGTCGTGATGACGATGCTGGTGGCGCCCTTGCGGCGCGCGATCTCGGCCACGTCGAGCAGGTCGCGACTGCGGCCGGAGTTGCTGATGATCACCGCGCAATCGCCCGGCTCGAGCATGGTGGCGCTCATCACCTGCACGTGGCTGTCGACGATGGCGGCGGCGTGCACGCCGAGGCGGAAGAACTTGTGCTGCGCGTCGGCCGCCACGATGCCCGAGTTGCCCACGCCGTAGAACTCGATGCGCTTGCCCGACTTGCCGGCCTCGGCCAGCGCGGTGATGGCGCGCTCGAAGGCGTGGCTGGCGGTGTCGTTGCGGTATTTGAGCAGCGCGCTCACCGCGTTGTCGATCACCTTGACGATGATGTCGGCGGTCTTGTCGTCCTCGTCGACGGCGCGGTGCACGAAGGGCACGCCTTCGTTGACGCTGCCGGCCAGCTTGCGCTTGAAATCGGCCAGGCCGTCGTAGCCGACGCTGCGGCAGAAGCGCACCACCGTCGGCTTGCTGACGTGCGCGCGCTCGGAGAGCTCGGCCACCGGCAGCGTGGCGAAGGCGCGCGGATCGGCCAGCAGCAGCTTGGCGACGCGCTGCTCGGCCGGCGGCAGCGCGGGGATCGAGGCCTTGATGCGGTCCAGCATGTCGCTCACTGTTCTTCGGCCCAGGCGAAGCCGTCGCGCGCCACCAAAGCGCTCGCGGCGGCCGGGCCCCACGTTCCGGCCGCATACGGCCGCGGGCCGGTGCTGTCCTGCGCCCAGGCGTCGAGCACGGGCTCGACCCAGCGCCAGGCCTGCTCCTGCTCGTCGCTGCGCACGAACAGGTTGAGCCGCCCGGCGATGGCGTCGAGCAGCAGGCGCTCGTAGGCGCCGACGCGGTTCTCGGCGAAGGCCTTGTCGAAATCGAGGTCGAGGAATACTGGCGCCAGCGTGTCGCTGGTGCCCGCGCCCTTGGCGGCCAGCAGGTGCAGCTCGAGGCCGTCTTCCGGCTGCAGCTTGATGACCAGCTTGTTGGGCTGGTGCACGCCGGGGAAGATGCTGTGCGGCGTGGGCCGGAAGTTGACGACGATCTGCGCGTCGCGCGCCGCCAGCCGCTTGCCGGTGCGCAGGTAGAAGGGCACGCCGGCCCAGCGCCAGTTCTGGATCTCGGTGCGCAGCGCGACGAAGGTCTCGGTGCGGCTGTCGGCCGGCACCTTCACCTCGTCGTGGTAGGCCGGCGCGGCGGCGCCGTCGCAGTTGCCGGCGCGGTACTGGCCGCGCACCACGTCGCGCGCCACGCTCTCGGCCGTGAAGGGCTTGAGCGAGCGCAGCACCTTGAGCTTCTCGTCGCGGATGGCGTCGGCGTCGTTGCTGCTGGGCGGCTCCATCGCCACCATCGTGAGCAGCTGCAGCGCGTGGTTCTGCACCATGTCGCGCAAGGCGCCGGTGCGGTCGTAGAAGTCACCGCGCGTGCCCACGCCCAGGCTCTCGGCCAGCGTGATCTGGATGTTGGCGATGCTCTCGCGCCGCCACAGCGGCTCGAAGAGGGCGTTGCCGAAGCGCAGCGCCATCAGGTTCTGCACCGCCGGCTTGCCGAGGTAGTGGTCGATGCGCAGCGCCTGGTCTTCGCGGAAGGCGCCGCGCACCACGCGGTTGATCTCGCGCGCGCTGGCGAGGTCGTGGCCGAGCGGCTTCTCCAGCACCACGCGCACGTTAGTGCCGTTCAGCCCGACCTTGCCGAGCTGATCGCAGATCTGCGGGAACAGGTGCGGGCTGGTGGCGAGGAACAGCACCACCGTGTCGGCGTTGCGTGCCGTCACCCACTCCTTCAGCCCGGCGTAGTGCTCGGGCAGCGAGAGGTCCATGCGCCGGTAGTGCAGCAGCGCGGCGAAGCGCGCGAATTCCTCGTCGCTCGGGCGCTTGGCGCTGTCGACCTCGACGAAGCGCTCGCGGATGAACTGGCGGTAGTCGTCGTCGCTGCGCTCGTCGCGCGCCACCGAGAGGATGCGGCCGCCCTCGGGCAGCTTGCCGTGCCGCCAGGCCTGGAACAGCGCCGGCATCAGCTTGCGCCAGGTGAGGTCGCCGGTGCCGCCGAAGAACACGAGATCGAAGGACATGACGCAAGAGCCGGCCGATCCGGCATGTAACTAAGTTTCAGCGTTCATGATGCATGAGTTTCTTCTTCGGGTCAAACCGTGCACTGGGCATCGCCACGCGGAAGAATCGAAGCCATGCCCATGAAGGTCGAGGCCTGCTTGTCGCTGCTGCTCGGCCTGGTCGCCGCCGCCCCGGCCTCGGCCGGCGAGATCGTGGTGGCCACCGTCAACAACGGCCACATGATCGAGATGCAGAAGCTCACGCCCGAGTTCGAGAAGGCCAACCCGGGCGTCAAGGTGAAGTGGGTGACGCTGGAGGAAGGCGTGCTGCGCCAGCGCGTCACCACCGACATCGCCACCAAGGGCGGCCAGTTCGACGTGATGACCATCGGCATGTACGAGACGCCGATCTGGGGCAAGAAGGGCTGGCTCAACGAGCTGAAGATGGACGCCGGCTACGACGTCGACGACCTGCTGCCGGCCATGCGCAACGGCCTGTCGGTGGAGGGCAAGCTGTATGCCGCGCCCTTCTACGGCGAGAGCTCGATGCTCATGGTCCGCAAGGACCTGGCCGACAAGGCCGGCGTCAAGTTCGCCGAGCGCCCGACCTGGAACGACGTGCGCGACGCGGCCGCGAAGATGCACGACCCCAAGGCCGGCGTCTACGGCATCTGCCTGCGCGGCAAGCCCGGCTGGGGTGACAACATGGCCTTCATCACGACCATGGTCAACAGCTTCGGCGGCCAGTGGTTCGACATGGGCTGGAAGCCGCAGCTGGAGAGCAAGCCCTGGCAGGACGCGATCAGCTTCTACGTCGACCTGCTGAAGAAGTACGGCCCGCCCGGCTCGAGCGCGAACAGCTTCAACGAGATCCTGGCGCTCTACAACGAGGGCAAGTGCGCGATGTGGATCGACGCGACCATCGCCGCCTCCTTCATCACCGACCCGAAGCAGAGCAAGGTGGCGAACAAGGTGGCCTTCGTGCAGAGCCCCTACAGCGCCACGCAGAAGGGCGCCAACTGGCTGTGGGCCTGGGCGCTGGCGATTCCCGCCGGCACCAAGAACGCCGCCGACGCGCAGAAGTTCATCACCTGGGCGACCTCGAAGGACTACATCCGGCTGGTGGCCAAGACCAAGGGCTGGGGCCACGTGCCGACCGGCACGCGCAAGTCGACCTACGCGAACCCCGAGTTCCTCAAGGCGGCGGTATTCGCCGAGGCCGAGAAGAAGGCCATAGCCAGCGCCAACCCGAACGACAGCACGCTGCCCAAGAGCCCCTACGTGGGCGTGCAATTCGCGGCCATTCCCGAGTTCCAGGCGATCGGCATCGCGGTGGGCCAGCAGATCAGCGCGGCGCTGTCGGGCAAGACCAGCGTGGCGGCGGCGCTCAAGGCGTCTCAACAGGTCGCCGACCGCGAGATGCTCAGGGGCGGGTATTACAGAAGGTAGCCCGCGAAACCACCAGCGACCGGGTTCTAATAGCGCGCCGGCACGCGCCGGGCCTCTTCCGACCTCGCCATGAACCAGCTCGACCAGCTCAAGCAACACACCATCGTCGTCGCCGACACCGGCAACTTCAAGCAGCTCGCACAGTTTGCGCCGCGCGATGCGACGACCAACCCTTCGCTGATCCTCAAGGCGGTGCAGCAGCCCGACTACGCGCCGCTGCTGAAGGAAACCGTCGCCGCGCACAAGGGCCAGCCGCTCGACGAGATCGTCGATCACGTGCTGGTGCGCTTCGGCCGCCAGATTCTCGAGGTGGTGCCGGGGCGTGTGTCCACCGAGGTCGACGCGCGGCTCTCCTTCGACACCGCCGCCAGCGTGGCGCGTGCGCGCCGCATCGTCGCGCTCTACGAAGACGCGGGCATTCCGCGCGAGCGCGTGCTGATCAAGATCGCCTCCACCTGGGAAGGCATCCAGGCGGCGCGCATCCTCGAGCACGAGGGCATCCACTGCAACCTGACCCTGCTGTTCGCCTTCTGCCAGGCCGTGGCCTGCGGCGATGCCGGCGTGCGGCTGATCTCGCCGTTCGTCGGCAGGATTTATGACTGGCACAAGAAGGCCGCCGGCGCCGCCTGGGACGAGGCCGCCAACGCCGGCGCCAACGACCCCGGCGTGAAATCGGTGGCGCAGATCTACACCTACTACAAGAAGTTCGGCATCACCACCGAGGTGATGGGCGCGAGCTTCCGCAACGTCGGCCAGATCCTCGCGCTGGCCGGCTGCGATCTGCTCACCATCAGCCCCGAGTTGCTGGCGCAACTGCAGGCGGCCAAGGCCGCGGTGCCGCGCGCGCTCGACCCGGCCGCGGCCGCGAAGGCGCCCATCCACGCGGTGACCTACAACGAGGCCAGCTTCCGCTGGGCGCTCAACGAGGATGCGATGGCCACCGAGAAGCTCGCCGAAGGCATCCGCGCCTTCGCGGTCGATGCGGCCAAGCTCGACCGCATGATCGAAGCGCTGTGATGGACGCGCCGCGCTGCGATCAGACCGAAGCCTGGGCTGCCCTCGAGGGCCACTACGAAGCCCACGGCCGCGAGCTCGACCTGCGCGAGGCCTTCGCGCGCGACCCGGGCCGCTTCGCCTCGCTGTCGTTCGAGGCGCCGGAGCTGTTCGCCGACCTGTCGAAGAACCTCGTCGACCTCGCCACGCTGAAGTTCCTCGTCGACCTGGCGCGCGAATGCCGACTGGAGGAACGCCGCGACGCGATGTTCGCCGGTGCGCCCATCAACAGCACCGAAGGCCGCGCCGTGCTGCACACGGCGCTGCGTGCGCCGCGCGGCCAGGGGCCGTTCAGCGACGAGGTGCACGGCGTGCTCGATGCCATGCTCGCCTACGCCGAGAGCGTGCGCGACACGGCGGCCAGCGGCATCCGCCACGTCGTCAACATCGGCATCGGCGGCAGCGACCTGGGGCCGCAGATGGCGGTGCCGGCGCTCGATGCCTTCGTGCACCCGGGGCTGCAGTTCCACTTCGTCGCCAACGTCGACGGCCACGACATCACGCCGGTGCTGCGCCATCTGAAGCCGGCCGAGACGCTCTTCATCGTCGCGAGCAAGACCTTCACCACGCAGGAGACCATGGCCAACGCGCACGCCGCGCGCGCCTGGTTCCTCGAGAACGGCGGCACCGACACCGCCAGGCACTTCGTCGCCACCACCACCAACGTGAAGGCGGCCGCCGAGTTCGGCATCAGCACCACCTTCGGTTTCTGGGACTGGGTGGGCGGGCGCTACTCGCTGTGGAGCGCGATCGGCCTGCCGCTGGCCATCGCCATCGGCGCCGACAACTTCCGCGCCCTGCTGGCCGGCGCGCACGCGATGGACCGCCATTTCGCGCAGACGCCGCTGGCGAAGAACCTGCCGGCGCTGCTCGGGCTGCTCGATGTCTGGTACCGCAACTTCCACGGCTTCACGAGCCGCAGCGTGGCGCCCTATCACCAGGGCCTCAAGCGCCTGCCGGCCTACCTGCAGCAGCTCGAGATGGAGAGCAACGGCAAGCGCGTCGATCTCGATGGCGCGCCGCTGCCCTACGGCACCAGCCCGGTGGTGTGGGGCGAGCCCGGCACCAACGGCCAGCATGCCTACTTCCAGATGCTGCACCAGGGCACGGATGTGATCCCGGTGGAGTTCATCCTGGTGAAGCGGCCGACGCACGCACTCGCCGACCTGCACACCAAGCTGCTGGCGAACGGCCTGGCGCAGAGCCAGGCGCTGATGCTGGGCAAGAGCAGCGAGCAGGCATCGAGCGAGCGTGCGCCGACGGCTTCGAAGGCGCTGGATCCGGCCACGCTCGCGAAGCACCGCACCTTCCCCGGCAACCGGCCGAGTACCACGCTGCTGCTGGATCAGCTCACGCCGCGCTCGCTGGGTGCGCTGATCGCGATGTACGAGCACCGCGTCTTCACCAGCGGCGCGCTGTGGGGCATCAACAGCTTCGACCAGTGGGGCGTGGAGCTGGGCAAGGCGCTGTGCAGCGACCTGCTGCCGCGGCTGGCATCCGGCGATGCGGCGGGGCTGGACGCTTCCACCGCGGGGCTGCTGACGCGATTGCGGGCATGAGGCCCACGGGACTTCGACAAGCTCAGTCCGAACGGATGACCATGAAGCCGTTCGGGCTGAGCCTGTCGAAGCCCTCTCCCGCAGGCCACCCAGCATGAACGTGGTGTTCGACTTCGGCGGCGTGCTCTTCAACTGGCGCCCGCCGCAACTGCTGGCGCGCGCGCTGCCGCAGCGCGTGCACGACGAGGCCACGGCGCAGCGCTGGGTGGAGAAGATCTTCCAGGGCTATGGCGGCGACTGGGGCGAATTCGACCGCGGCCGCGTCGAGCCTGCGGCGCTGGCCGAACGCATCGCGGTGCGCACCGGGCTGGCGGTGGAGGAAGCGCAGCGCGTCATCGAAGCCGTGCCGGCCGAGCTGACGCCCATCGCCGGAACCGTCGCGCTGCTGCACGAACTGCATGCCGCGCAGCGGCCGCTCTATTTCCTCTCCAACATGCCCGCGCCCTATGCGCAGCACCTGGAGGACACGCACGACTTCCTGGCGCTATTTCGCGGCGGCGTCTTCTCGGCACGCGCCGGGCTGTGCAAGCCCGAGGCAGCGATCTATGCGCATTGCGCGCGCGAGCTGGGCCTGGTGCCGCAGCGCACGCTCTTCATCGACGACGTGCAGCACAACGTCGACGCGGCACGCGCCGCCGGCTGGCAGGCGCTGCGCTTCGAGAGCCCGGCGCAGCTGGCTGCCGAGTTGCGCGGGCGCGGGCTGATCTAGGGTCTGTCCAGTTCAAGAAGCTTCGGAGCGCGGCGTCGGCCGGGCAGGCCGGGCTGTGCGCGGCCCGATATCCGTGCTCGCCCAGCCTGCCCGGCCGATGCCGTGCGACCAGCGGCGCGGCGCGTTCTCCGCCTGCACCGGTGCTGCTTCGGCGAGGGCTTGGCCTGCCGGTCGAGCACCGATATCGGGCGGCGCACAGACCGGCAGGCCAAGCCCTCGCCGTGCTCGCTACTTCTTCTTCGGCCTCGCCGACGCCTTCGCGCCCTTGGCCAGCAGCGCATCGAGTTCCTTCTCGATCTCGGCCTCGATGGTCTTGCTGAAGGCGCCGAGCAGGAAGCCGAGCTTGGCATCGAGGTCGAAGTGGTCGGCCGCCACGATCAGGCGGCCGTTCACGCCGGCGCGGGTGAACTGCACGGTGTCGCTGGTCTCGCCTTCGAGCACGGCGCATTCCATGTCGAACTTCTTCTCCACCTCCTCGGCCCAGGCCCAGGCCACTTCGCGCGCCTTCTTCAGGCCGAGGGCGTGGCTGCGGTGAATGCGGATGTCGGGCATGGTCTCAGTCTCCGGTGGAAGCCAGGGCGGCGCGGCGTTCGGACTTGGGCAGGGCGGCGAGGCGCTTCACCTCGGCATAGAAGCGCTCGAAGTCGCGGCCGCTGCGCTCGAACAGGCGCTCGAAGCCGGGCACCAGCGCGTTGTACGCGGCCAGCACGCCGAAGGCCGCATTGTTGGCGCGCGCGAACCAGCCGTCGTAGCCGGCAAACCCGCTCCAGCGCTCGCGCTTCATGGTCTCGTACTCGCTGCGCATCTGCGCCATCAGCTCGGCCTTGTGTGTGCGCTTGGCTGCGTCGCTCGCGCCCGAGCGGTACAAGGCGTCGAGCCGCTCGCGCCAGCCCATCGTGAAGGCGCGGAAATCCTGCCGGCGGCCGTCGAACGCGGCGTACTCCTCGCGCGCCTTGTCGGAGGCGTGGCTGGCCAGCCAGCGCGCGCCGCCGATGCGCTCCACCGCGGTGGCGAAGGACTCGTTGAACTCGGTGTCGTCGGCCGCGTAGGCGACCTGGTGTGAGAGCTCGTGGAAGATCAGCCGCGCCAGCTCGCCCTCGGGCCAGTGGATGAAGGTGTTGAGCAGCGGGTCGGCCATCCAGTCGCCGGGCAGGCGGCCGAGCGTGGAGTAGGCCGGCACGCCGTAGACGCTCACCTCGTAGTGCTCTTCGCGCAGCGCGGCGGCGTAGCTGTCGGCAGCGTCGCGCTCGAAGTAGCCGCGGTAGCCGGCGCAGCCCATGATCGGATAGCACCAGGTCTTGAGCTGCAGGCTCAGCTCGGGCGCGGCCACCACGTTCCACACCGCCGCGCCGCGCTTGAGGTCGGCGAAGCGGCGGTAGCTGGCGTTGTCGGGCAGCTTCAGCTCGGCCACCGCGAAGTCGCGTATGCGCTGGCTGAGCGCGAGGCGCTCCTTCAAGACGGCGTCGGAGGCGCCGTCGGCCAGCAGCTCCGGCACCGGCCGCGCGGCGCGCAGCATCGTGAGGTGGCCGTTGATCGACTGCGCGTAGTAGCCGATAGCACTGCAGCCGCTGGTCAGGCACAGCGCGCCCGCCGCCAGAGCGGCCGCGCCGAGAAGGCCCAGGCTCGCCATCAGCAGCACACGCCGCTTCACGCGCTCGTGAGGTCGGGCGCCACCTCGACCAAGCAGTCGTAGAACGACGGCGCCCGGCCGATGTCGGTCAGCCGCTGGTGGGTGAGCTCGTTGACGTTGTGGCCGTCCAGCCCGAGCTTGCGCCACCAGATGCCCAGCGCGTTGACGACGCCGGGGCGCGCGCGCGTCGAGAGCTTCGCCTTGCAGCGGTAGCTGCCGCGGTCGTTGAAGAGGCGCACGATGCTTCCGTCGGCGATGCCGCGCGCCAGCGCGTCGGCCTCGTGGATCTCCACCAGCGGCTCGGCCTCGATGTCGCGCAGGCTCTTCACGTTGACGAAGCTGGAGTTGAGGAAGTTGCGCGCCGGCGGCGAGATCATCGCCAGCGGGTAGCGCTGCGCCAGCGCCGGCGTGGAGAGCGCCGATTCGTGGTTGGGCACGAAGTCGGGCAGGCCCAGGCCGGGCGCGGCCATGCGGCATTTGCCCGAAGGCGTGAGGAAGCCGCCCTCGGCAAACGGCGCCTCCGCCACGGGCAGCTTGACCCAGCCGTCGCGGCGCAACGCCTCGAAGTCCAGCTCGGCCGTGAAGGCCGTGCGCGCCAGCGTCTCGTCGTCGTCGCGGAAGCAGGGCTCGTCGAAACCCATGGCCGCGGCCAGCTCGCGGAACACCTGCGTATTCGGCTTGGCTTCGCCCAGCGGCGCAATGGCCGGCTGGTTGATCAGCGCGTAGGTGTGGCCGTAGCTGGTGTGCACGTCCAGGTGCTCGAGCTGGGTGGTGGCGGGCAGCACGATGTCGGCGTGGTCGGCGGTGTCGGTCAGAAACTGCTCGAGCACGACCGTGAACAGGTCTTCGCGCGCGAAGCCTTTCACCACCTTGGGCGACTCCGGCGCCACCGCCACCGGGTTGCTGTTGTAGACGATCAGCGCCTCGATCTTCGGGCCGAAGCCGGGCGACGATTCGCGCAGCAGGTCGTCGCCGATGGTGACCATGTTGATGGTGCGCGGCGTGCGCCCGGCCAGCAGATCGGGCCGCTGCAGCGCCGCCTCGTTGCGGAAGCGCTTGAACCAGCCCGAGGCCGAGAGCAGCATGCCGCCGGCCGCATCGCGCCAGGCGCCGACCAGGGCCGGCAGGATGGCCACCAGCCGCACCGCGTTGCCGCCGCCGTGCACGCGCTGCATGCCGTAGTTGAGGCGGATCGCCGCCGGCCTGGTCGTGCCGTAGTCGCGCGCCAGCTGGCGCACCTCGTCGGCGCCGATGCCGCAGACCTCGGCGGTGCGCTCGGGCGTCCAGGCCATGGCGCGCTCGCGCAGGCCCGGCCAGCCTTCGGTGTGGCGCGCGATGTAGTCGTGGTCCAGCCAGTCGTTGACGATCAGCTCGCGCATCAGGCCGAGTGCCAGCGCGCCATCGGTGCCGGGCAGCAGCGCGATGTGCTGGTGGCACTTGTCGGCGGTCTCGGTCTTGCGCGGGTCGATGCAGATCAGCTTCGCGCCGTTGCGCTTGGCCTGCTGCGCGAAAGTCCAGAAGTGCAGGTTGGAGGCGATCGAGTTGCTGCCCCAGATGAGGATCAGCTTGCTCTCGGCGTAATGCGCCAGGTGCATGCCGACCTTGCCGCCGTAGGTGGCGGTGAGCGCCTCGCCGCCGGCGCTGGCGCAGATGGTGCGATCGAGCAGCGAGGCGCCGAGGCGGTGGAAGAAGCGCCGGTCCATGCTCTCGCCCTGCAGCAGCCCCATGGTGCCGGCGTAGCTGTAGGGCACGATGGCTTCGGGGTCGCGCGCGGCGATGCCTTTGAGGCGCGCCGCGATCTCGGCGATCGCCGCCTCCCAGCTGATTGGCTCGAAGCGCCCGCTGCCCTTGGGGCCGACGCGCTTGAGCGGCCGCAGCACCCGCTCGGGGTGGTGGGTGCGCTCGGCGTAGCGCGACACCTTGGTGCACAGCGCGCCGTGCGTGGGCGGGTGATCGGGATCGCCCTGCACCTTGACGACGCGGCCTTGGTCGACCGTCACGCGCAATGCGCAGGTGTCGGGGCAGTCGTGCGGGCAGGCGGCGCGGACGGTGGTGACGCTCATGGACGAACTATTGCACAGGGGGCCGGCACAGGGGGCCGGCTTCCACCCGCAACGCGGGCTTGGCGCGCTTCGAGCGTCCGGGCGCCGCCCTCGATAAGATGGCGCTCCCGACACCGCGGCCCCACGCCGACGGAGTGATCGCCATGAAGCTGATCGAATCCATCCTTGCCGATGCCGCCGCCATCGCGGCCGTGCGACGCGACATCCACGCCCACCCCGAGCTGTGCTTCGAGGAGGTACGCACCTCCGACGTGATCGCGAAGCAGCTCACCGACTGGGGCATTCCCGTGCACCGCGGCCTGGGCAAGACCGGCGTGGTGGCGATCCTGAAGAACGGCAGCAGCGATCGCGCCGTCGGCCTGCGCGCCGACATCGACGCGCTGCCGATGACCGAGCACAACCACTTCGCGCACGCCAGCCAGCACCCGGGCAAGATGCACGCCTGCGGCCACGACGGCCACACCGCGATGCTGCTCGGCGCGGCCAAGCACCTGGCCAAGCACCGCAACTACGACGGAACGGTCTACCTGATCTTCCAGCCCGCCGAAGAAGGTGGCGGCGGCGCGCGCGAGATGATCAAGGACGGCCTGTTCGAGAAGTTTGCCATGGAGGCGGTGTTCGGCGCGCACAACTGGCCGGGCATGGCGGCCGGCCAGTTCGCGCTCAAGAGCGGGCCCTGCTTCGCGTCGAGCAACGAGTTCCGCATCACCATCCGCGGCAAGGGCGCGCACGCCGCGCTGCCGCACAACGGCATCGACCCGGTGCCGGTGGCCTGCCAGATGGTGCAGGCCTTCCAGACCATCATCACGCGCAACAAGCGGCCCATCGACGCCGGCGTGATCTCGGTGACCATGATCCACACCGGCGAGGCCACCAACGTGGTGCCGGAGTCCTGCGAGATCCAGGGCACGGTGCGCACCTTCACGCTCGAGGTGCTCGACCTGATCGAAGCGCGCATGAAGGAAATCGCCGAGCACACCTGCGCCGCGTTCGGCGCCGGCTGCGAGTTCGAGTTCCACCGCAACTACCCGCCCACCATCAACCACGAGGCCGAGACCGCCTTCGCGCGCGGCGTGCTGAAGGAACTGGTGGGCGCCGCCAACGTGCAGGAGTTCGAGCCCACCATGGGCGCCGAGGACTTCAGCTACTACCTGCTCGACAAGCCCGGCTGCTACTTCCTGATCGGCAACGGCGACGGCAGCCACCGCGAGGGCGGCCACGGCCTCGGACCCTGCATGCTGCACAACCCGAGCTACGACTTCAACGACGAGCTGATCCCGCTCGGCGCGACCATGTGGGTGCGCCTGGCCGAGGCCTGGCTGGCGCAGCCCCGCCGGTGATGGACGCGGCCTCGCACTTCTCGCGCAGCTACGCCGAGGCGCGTGCCAAGTTTCTCGCCGCGGCGGAAGGCGCGGGGCTGGACGTCGAGAGCCACGCCCACCCGCTGCTCGGGCGCGACGGCGAGGCGCTGGCGATGGACGTGGCGCTGCAGGGCGCGCGCGATGCGAAGGCGCTGCTGATCCTCTCCAGCGGCTGCCACGGCATCGAGGGCTACTGCGGCTCGGGCGTGCAGCATGCGCTGCTCGGCGATGCGGCCTGGCAGCGGGCGCTGCAGGCGAGCGGCGTGGCGGTGCTTTACATCCACGCGCTCAATCCCTGGGGCTTCTCGTGGTGGCGCCGCACCACGCAGGAGAACGTCGACCTCAACCGCAACTTCCACGACTTCTCGCAGCCGCTGCCCGCCAACCCCGGCTACGACGCCATCGCGTCGCTGCTCGTGCCGCCGAGCTGGCCGCCTTCGGCCGAGGTGGACGCGGCGCTGCAGCGCCACGTCGCCGCACACGGCCTGCGCGCGCTGCAACAGGCAGCGACCAGCGGGCAGCACGATCATCCCGAGGGCATCTTCTACGGCGGCCGCAACCCGACCTGGAGCCACGTCACGCTGCGCCACGTGCTGCAGGCGCATGGCCGGCAGTGCGCGCGGCTGGGCTGGATCGACTTTCACACCGGCCTCGGGCCGAGCGGCGTGGGCGAGCGCATCTTCGCCTGCCGCGACGATGCCGCGGCGCTGGTGCGCGCGAAGGCCTGGTGGGGCGAACGCATCACCTCGATCTACGACGGCAGCTCGACCTCGGCCTTGCTGACCGGCCTGATGTGGACGGTCGCCTACGAGGAATGCGCGCAGGCCGAGTACACCGGCATCGCGCTGGAATACGGCACCGTGCCGGTGATGGAGGTGCTGGACGCGCTGCGCGCCGACCAGTGGCTGGAGAACCACCCCGAGGCCGGCGCAGCGCAACGCGAGGCGATCAAGCAGCGCATGCTGGACGCCTTCTATACCGACACCGAGGCCTGGAAGCAGGCCGTGCTCGCGCAGGGCATCGAGACGGCGACGCAGGCCGTAGCCGGTTTGGCCCGCGGCGGCTGAAGTCGAAGAGGTGCGTATGGCGGCGCGGGCGCGGCAGGCGCGGCCCCGCGGCGGCTCATACGGAGTCGGCCGGCTGCGCCGGCTTCCCTGCGCTGCTCGCGCCGGGGTCGCGTCGCCGAACTCGCTACGCTCACTTCGTTCGCTGCGCTCAGACACCGGCGACGAGCTGGCTCACGAAGCGCGCGAGTACGCGCGCCGACCCCGGCACTGCGCTGCTCGGCGACTCCCAAATCGCCCCCACGGGGCCGCGCCTGCCGCGCTGAACCAGCAGTGGCCTGCGAGTAGGTGGCATGCCACGGTTGGTTCAGCAAGGGCCGAGCGGGCCGCCCGCGGCGCGCCTATGAGGCGCCGAGCAGCACAGAGCTCACGGCCCGCGCGCGTACTCGCGCGCTTCGTCTTCATGCTCGCCGCGACTGTCCGAATGCAGCGAGCGGAGCTCGCGGAATGAGTTTCGCGGCGGGGCCGTGAGGTCGAGCAGCGCAGGGCAGTCGGCGCCAGCCGACCGCCTCATCGAAGCGCCGCGGCGGCCCGCTCGGCCCTTGCCGCTCCGCAGCTGGGTGCACGTCGCACCCAACGCGCCGAACGATCGAACGCCTTCCGGCGTCAGTCCTTCAGCGATTCGATCAGGTCGACGTATTCCTGCATCGCGTCGTTCGCGCCCTTGCCCTTCAGCTCGTTCCAGGCGTCCCACTTGGCGCGGCCGACCATGTCGGTGAAGCCGGGGCGCTTGCCGTCCACGTCACCGGCGGTGGCCTGCTTGTAGAGCGAGTAGATCTTCAGCAGCGTGGCGTTGTCGGGCTTCTCGGGCAGGTTCTTCGAGTCGGCCACCGCCTTCTCGAACGTCTTCTTCAGGTCGGCCATGAGCGTGTCTCCTTGCGGCGGATGCTTGGGTGAAAATCGGCATTGACGGTGCGGATGTTACCCAGCATCGTGGCTGCAAGATTCGAACAACGCCCCTAGAGGAGGCCCCGATGTCGCTACCCGCCGAGCGCATGTCGCGCGTGGACACCGCGTGGCTGCGCATGGACAACGACGTCAATCTGATGATGATCGTCGGCGTCTGGATGCTGCAGCCGGGCATCACGCACGCGGCGCTGTGCGAGCGCATCGCGGACAAGCTGCTCAAGTACGACCGCTTCCGCCAGCGCGTGGTGCAGGACGCGGTGGGCGCCAGCTGGGTCGAGGACGAACACTTCGACATCGAGCGCCACGTGGTGCGCGAGGTGCTCGAGCCGCGCCCCGGGCAATCGATGCGCGAGGCCCTGCAGGAGCGCGTCGGCGAGCTCGCCACGCTGCCCTTCGACCCGCGCCACCCGCTGTGGCAGTACCACCTGATCGAGCACTACGACGGCGGCAGCGCGATGATCGCGCGCGTACACCACTGCATCGGCGACGGTATCGCGCTGATCTCGGTGGTGATGTCGATCACCGACGGCGGCAGCGAGCCGCCGCAGCGCCGCGAGCGCGAGAAGCCCGACGAGGCGCACGAGGAAGACTGGCTCTCCGAGGCCGTGCTCAAGCCCTTGAGCGACATCACGATCAAGGCGATCGGCATGTACGGCAGCGGCGTGGCCAAGTCGATGGAGATGCTCTCGCATCCGCAGCAGCCGCTGCTCGGCTCGCTCGACGTGGCGCGCGTCGGCTACCAGGTGGTCAACGACGTCGGCGCGCTGCTGCTGATGCCCGACGATTCGCCGACGGCGCTCAAGGGCCACCCGGTCGGCAAGAAGATCGTCGCCTGGAGCGAGCCGATGCCGCTGGACCGCGTCAAGACCATCGGCAAGGGCCTGGGCTGCTCGATCAACGACGTGCTGCTCGCCTGCGTGGCCGGCGCCATCGGCGCCTACCTGCGCGAGACCGGCGAAGACCCGACCGGCAAGGAGATCCGCGCCATGGTGCCGGTCAACCTGCGCCCGCTCGAAGAAGCCTGGAAGCTCGGCAACCGCTTCGGCCTCGCGCCGCTGGTGCTGCCGATCGGCATCGACAACCCGATCGAGCGTGTCTACGCGGTGCGCCGGCGCATGAGCGAATTGAAGGGCAGCTACCAGCCGCTGCTCGCCTTCGCGGTGCTGGCGGTGGCCGGGCTGATGATCAAGCCGGTGCAGGACGCGCTGCTGGGCGTGTTCGCGAAGAAGTCGACCGCGGTGATGACCAACGTGCCGGGCCCGGCCAAGGCGCTGCAGCTGTGCGGCTCGACGATCCGCCAGCAGATGTTCTGGGTGCCGGCCTCGGGCGAGATCGGCGTGGGCGTGTCCATCCTCACCTACGACGGCGGCGTGCAGTTCGGCCTGATCACCGACGCCCAGCTGTGCCCGCAGCCGCAGAAGATCATCGACCGCTTCGAGCCCGAGTTCGAGAAGCTGCTGCTGCTGACGTTGATGCTGCCCTGGGCCTGAGCCCGGGCGTCTCAGGCATCCAGCGTGGCGAAGCCGCTGCGCGGCTCCAGGCTGGCGAAGAAGCTGTCGGTGAAGTAGCCGCCGTGGCCGCGCAGGCGCTGTGCCGCGGCGGCCGCGTCGGCGGCGGGCAGCGGGCGCGCGAACAGGTAGCCCTGCAGCCGCTGGCAGCCGACGTCGAGCAGCAGCTTGTACTGCTCCAGCGTCTCGACGCCCTCGGCGATGCAGTCCAGGCCCAGTTCGCCGGCGAGCTCGACCATCGCTGCCAGGATCGCCCGGCCGGTCGGGCTGACCGCGTCGATCAGCAGCGAGCGGTCGATCTTCATCACCTGCACCGGCAGGCGGCGCAGGTAGCCGAGCGAGGAGTAGCCGGCGCCGAAATCATCGATCGCGATGCGCAGGCCGGCCTGGCGCAGGCGCTGCAGCTGCTCGATGCAGCGCTCGGGGTTGTCCATCAGCACCGATTCGGTGACCTCGATGGTGATGCGCCGCGGCTCGATGCCGGTGGCGGCGATGACCGCCAGCGCGTCCTCGCAGAAGTTCGAGCGCGCCAGCTGCACCACCGAGGCGTTCACCGCCACGCAGGAGATCGTCGAGCCGGCGGCCTGCCACTCGAGCAGCTGCTCGCAGGCGCGGCGCAGCGCCCACAGGCCGACCGGCACGATCAACCCGCTGCGCTCGAGCAGCGGCACGAACTCGGCCGGCGAGACGGTGCCGAACTCGGGGTGCTGCCAGCGCAGCAGCGCCTCGGCGGCATCGGCGCGCACCAGCCGCACGTCGACCACCGTCTGGTAGTGCAGCGCGAACTGGCCCTGCGCCAGCGCCTCGCGCAGGTCGGCGGTGAGCCGCGCGCGCCGCACCGCGGCGTGGTCGACATCGCGCTCGAAGGTCACCACCGCGCTGCCGTCGACGCGCTTGGCTGCGTACATCGCCTGGTCGCAGGCGCGCAGCAGCTGCGCGGCGCTGCGGCCGTGCTCCGGGTGGAGCGCGACGCCCAGGCTGGCGCGCACCGGAATGCCGTGGCCCTCGATGATGGCCGGCACCGCCAGCGCGGCGAGCAGCCGCTCGGCGACCGCGCAGGCGGCGGCTTCGTCGTCGACCTGCGGCAGCAGCACCAGGAATTCGTCGCCGCCGAGCCGGCCCACCATCGGCCCGGCCTCGGCGGTGTCGACGCCGATCGCCTCGTCGATGCTGGTGCCGAGCTGCTTCTGCAGGCGCCGCGCCACTTCGGTCAGCAGCAGGTCGCCGACATGGTGGCCGTGGGTGTCGTTGACGGTCTTGAAGTTGTCGAGGTCGATCATCACCAGCGCCAGCGGCCGCTGCGAGGCGGTCGCCGCCTGCACGGCGGCGTCGAGCCGGCGGTCGATGTGGCGGCGGTTGGGCAAGCCCGTCAGCGGGTCGAAGTCGGCCATCTCCTGCAGCTTGGCCGCGGCGCGACGCTGCGCCACCATCAGCACGGCGATGCCGGCCAGCGCCGCCAGCACGGCCAGCGCGATGGCCGAGCGCACGGCGATCGCGCGGCGGGCGGTGTCGTCGATGGCGTCGAACGAGGCCTGCGCCACGTGGCGCGTCAGCAGCCAGCGCTGGCCGGGCGGGCCGTCGACCGGCTTGGTCAGCGTCAGGCCGGCCTTCGCGCGGCCCTGCACGATGTCCTCGAGCGCGGCGTTGCGCCGGTCGCTGACCACGATGCTGCTCTCGGCCTCGGTCAGCACGTACTCGGCCGGGGCGCTGCGGTCCAGGCCGAGCAGATGCGCCTGCTGGCGCTCGGTGGTGGTCACCGGCACCAGCGGCCAGTCGAGCAGCCGCGCTTCCAGCACGTTGAGCCGGACGATGGTGGTGACCAGGCCCTTGAGCGCGCCGTCGGCCTCGGCGTAGATGGGCACCGACAACAGCACGCCGAGGCGGTCGCGGTCGTGGCCGCCGCGCGCCGACAGGTACTGCGAGTTGTCGCAGGTGATGACGGGGCGCGACATCAGGCTGGCGACGCCGTGCGGCGCGCTGGCCGGCAGCGTGGGGTGCTGGCGGCGCAGCTGCGCCAGCTGGCGCACGATCTCGGCGTATTCCTCGCCTTCTTCCTGCTCGGGCTCGTCGCCCGGCCGCCCGGCGGCGGCGGACCCGGCCGCGCGCGCGCCGGGGCCGGCCGTGAGGTGGCGGATGCGCTCGACGATGACGGAGTCGAACATCAGGAACGGCACCTCGCCGCGCTCGGGCGCGAAGCCGTCGTAGACGACGTAGATCTCCGACACCGACAGCAGCTCGGCGAGGTGGTGGTACAGCTGCAGCACCGTCTGCGCGTCGGTGACGCTGAAGCGCTTGCCGTCGATGGCGTCGTCATCGATCGACACGCGGTTGCGCGGCTCGGGCCGGCGCACCGCGGGCAGCAGCGAGATGGTGCGCGTGGTGACGTACACGTCGGTCAGCAGCTGCGACAGCTCGCGCGCCTTGGCGTCGGTGGCCTGGCGGGCGTCCGAGCGCAGCGTCTCGAGGGCGTGGTCGCGCGAGCGCCAGACGTCGGCGACGATCAGCGACTCGGCCGCGGCGAGCAGCAGCGTGCATGCGACCGCCACCGCCAGATATCCTGCCGGCACGCGCGTGAAGCGCAGGGCTTGCAACCATCGCGACATCGGGTGAACCTCGATCCTGGCGGGGATGATTTGATCCAGGTCAGCATAGGTGCACGGGTACGGCCGCGGTGAGCACAACAGGCGCGGAAAGCGCTGCTAGTTCACGCTGCGGCGCGCCGACACCACTCGGACACAATTCTGTTTTCGCCGACGACGGCAGCAGGAGGCCAGATGCCAGCGCAAGACGAGCGAGCCGGCAGTGCCGCGGCGGCAGGGCCCGCCGTGAGCGGCCGCGCCGGCTTCGATCGGCGGCTGCTGTGGTTCAACCTGCTGCTGCTCGCGCTGGTGGTGGCCCTGGTCGGGCTCTCGCAATGGGCCAGCCGCGGCAACTTCGTCGAGCGCGGCCGCGTCGCCACCGAGAACATCGCCGCCGTGCTGGCGCAGAGCATCGGCAGCGAGATCGAGCGTGTCGATCTCGGGCTGCGCAACGTCGCGCTCGACCTCGAGGCCGACCTCTCGCACGGCGCGCCCGACGGTGCGCGCGTCGAGGCGCTGCTGGCCCAGCAGCTCGCGCTGCTGCCGCAGCTGGAGAGCATCCGCATCGCGGATGCCCAAGGCGTGGTGCGCTACGGTCGCGGCGTCGCCGAGGCGGCGCGCACCAGCCTGGCCGATCGCGATTACTTCGTGCGCGCGCGCGACGGCGGCCTGCCCGGGCCGGCCGTGGGCGGCCCCCTGCAGGCGCGCATCAGCAAGCAATGGGTGGTGGTGCTGGCGCGGCCGCTGCGCGACGCGCGCGGCGGCTTCGCCGGCGTGATCTATGCCAACGTGACCGTGGCGCGCTTCGCGCTGCTGCTCGAGGCCGTCGACCTCGGCCGCGCCGGCGCGGTCAGCGTGCGCGGCAGCGATCTGGCCCTGGTGGCGCGGCGCAGTGCCGGCGACGCGTCGGCCACGCCGGTCGGCTCGCGCACCGTCTCGGCCGAGTTGCAGAGCGAGCTGGCCGCGCGTCCCGATGCCGGCAGCTTCGTCGCGCGCACCGCGCTGGACGGCGTCGAGCGCATCAGCGTCTACCGGCGCGTCGGCACGACACCCATCGTGGTGATCGCCGGGCTGGCCAGCGACGACTTCCTCGCCGCCTGGCGCGCGCAGACGCGCGACATGGCGGTGCTGGCCGCGCTCGTGCTGGCGCTGCTGGCGGCTTCGTCGCTGCTGCTGCAGCGCGCCTGGGCGGGCGAGGCGCGCAGCGCGCAGGCGCTGATCCGCGAGGGCGAGCGCCATGGCGCGCTGCTGCGCGCCGCCGGCGACGGGTTGCACGTGCTCGACCGCAGCGGCCGGCTCGTCGAGATGAGCGATTCGTTCGCGGCGATGCTCGGCTACGAGCGCGCCGAGCTGGCCGGGCAGCACATGAGCCTGTGGGTGGCCGATCTCACGCCCGAGGAGATGGCGCGGCGCATGCGCGTCTTCGAAGTCGGCGCGCTGGTGCGCTTCGGCGCCAGGCACCGGCGCAAGGACGGCCGTGTGCTCGACGTCGAGGTCGTCTGCCTGGGCGTGCGCATCGAGGGCGAGGAGCTGCTGTTCTGCTCCTCGCGCGACGTCACCGAGCGGCGCGCCCAGGCGCGCGAGCTGGAGCGCTACCGCGACCACCTCGAGACGCTGGTGGCCGAGCGCACCGAGCAGTGGCGCGCCTCGGAGGTGCGCTTTCGCGCGCTCGCCGAGCAGTCGCTGGTCGGCGTGTATGTGCAGCTCAACAACGAATACCGCTTCGTCAACGACGCCTTCGCGGCCATCTTCGGCTATGCGCGCGCGCAGGACATGCTCGACGGGCGCGTGCGCGCGCACACGCTGATCGCGCCGGAAGACCTCGACCACGTCAACGAGGTCTCGCGCCGCGTGATCTCGGGCGAGGCGCCGATGACGCGCCTGGAGTTCACCGGCGTGCGCCGCGACGGCAGTCGCATCACGCTGGAGACCTTCGCCAGCCCGATCCACGACGCCGAGGGGCCGTCGGCGATCGGCCTGCTGCTGGACGTGACCGTGCAGCGCCGCGCCGAGGCCGAGCGCGCCGCCGCGCTGCTGCGCGAGCAGGGCCTGCGCGCCGGCGCCGAGGAGCAGGCGCGCTCGCTGCGCGAGCTGCTCGAGCAGCGCGAGGAATTCCTGCGCGTGCTCGCGCACGAGGTGCGCCAGCCGCTCAACAACGCCTCGGCCGCGCTGCAGAGTGCGCTGTCGGGGCTGCCGGCCGAGGACGGCGCGGCCGAGCGCGTGACGCGCGCGCAGGCGGTGATCCGGCAGATCGTCGACAGCCTGGACAACACCCTCGCCGCCACCGCGCTGCTGGCCAGCGCGCAGGGGCTGGATCCGCGCGACGCCGATGTCGGCGCGCTGATCGAGCTCAGCCTCGGCGATCTCGACGCGGCCAGGCGCTCGCGCGTGCGCATCGAGCGCGTCTCGTCGACGCGCACCGCCAGCATGGACATCGGCCTGATGCGCCTGGCGCTGCGCAACGTGCTGGGCAACGCGCTGGCCTATTCACCGGCCGGCAGCGAGGTGGTGCTGCGCGTGGTCGACAGCGACGAGCCGCTGGCGCTGGTGTTCGAGATCGCCGACCGCGGGCCGGGCATCCCGGCCGAGCTGATGCCGCGCCTGTTCGAGCGCGGCGCGCGCGGCTCGCACGGCGTGCCGGGCCACGGCATCGGCCTGCACGTGGTGCGGCGCGTGATGGAGCTGCACGGCGGCAGCGTCGACGTGCAGCCGAACACACCGCAGGGCGCGGTGTTCCGGCTCTGGCTACCCCAAGGGCAGTAGGTGGCTCACGCGCTCCTGAGCGGCCCGCGGAACACGTAGCCGACGCGCGAGAGCGCCTGCAGCGGCACCGGGCTCGCGGTGGCGCGTTCGATGCGCCGGCGCAGGCGATAGATGATCGCGCTGAGCGTGTTGTCGGGCTCCTCGCTGACCGGGCGGCCGAGGTGGTGGCACAGCGATTCGCGCGTCACCGCCTGGCCCTCGGCCTGCACGAAGCGCTCCATCACCGCGAGGTCGAGGTCGGAGAGATCGATGCGCACGCCGTCGGGCGCGATCAGCCGGCCGGCCTGGCGATCCAGCAGCCATTCGCCCGAGCTGCCGCTGTACGAGGTGACGCGGCGGTGCACCGCGCGGATCGCCACCACCACCTGGTCGAAGCTGGCCGGCTTGGCCAGGTGCATGTCGGCACCGGCGTCCACCACCGAGGAGAACACGTCCGGCGCGAGGCGCCCCGACACCACCAGCAGCCCGGCCTGCGTGCGGCGGCGCAGGATGCGGATCAGCTCGACGCCGTCCACGCCCGGCAGCATCAGGTCGAGGATGTAGAAGTTGAACGAGAACGGCGAGGTGTGCGCCAGCAGTTCGTTGCTGTCGGCGAAGGTCTGCACTTCGATGTCGAGCCCGCGCAGGTGGGCGGCGAGGTACTCCCGGTATTCCGGGTCGTCGTCGACCAGGGCCAGGGTGCGCGGCAGGGGCGAAGCGGTGGAGTTCGGCATATTGCTCTGTGTCCCAACGATGGATCCGGAAAATTCTAGTCACGCATGGCGTTGGTATCTGGCATCAAGACCACGCTTTGACGGCTTTGTCCAGCGATTCCCCAGCAGAACGCTCAGAGATGAGCAATCAAAGCGCGCGAACGGTCACTTGATGACTTGAGTGATGCCTTGTGGCTGCTGCGCACACGGGCACGCAGTGTGCGCTCGGCCGCGAAACTCAGCCCGCTCACCACGCTGCGCAGCCACTGGTGGCCCGAGTCGCTGGCAGCGCGCCATGTCCAGTGGAAGGACACGCTGAAGGGTGGCAGGCCGAGATCGGGCTCCACCACCTGCAGCGCATGGCGCGCCGCGAAGCGCAGCGCCGGGCGGCGCGGCATCACCACCGCGAGGTCGCTCGATTCGAGGATGGACGGCGCGACGTGGAAATGCGGCAGCGTCAGGCGGATGCGTGGCTCGAGGCCGAGCAGGCGCAGCGCCTTCGCGGGCTCGACGTGGCTGGCCACCAGCACGAAGTCGAGCGAGCGCAGCGCCGCGCGGTCGGTGAGGCTGTCGGCCAGCGGATGGTCGCGGCGCAGCAGCACCACGTAGCGCTCGTCGAGCAGATGCTGGCGCTGCGTGCCGCGCAGGGCCGGCAGGTAGCCGAAGGCGAAGTCGATGCGGCCTGCCTCGAGCGCCTCGGCGATGGCGTCGTGCGGGAGCTGCCGCGCCTCGACGTGCACGCCGGGCGCCTCGCGCCGCACGGTGGCCATCAGCGGCGGCAGGAATTCCTCGGCGCCGATGTCGCTCATGTGCACGACGAAGCGGCGCTGCGAGCGCGCCGGGTCGAAGCTGTCGGCCTCGTGGATCGCCAGCTCGAGCGACTTGAGCGTTGCCTCGATCTGGCTCGCGAAGCGCTCGGCCTTCGCCGTCGGCGCGACACCGCCGGCCGCGCGCACGAACAGCGGGTCGTGCAAGGCCAGCCGCAGGCGCGTCAGCGCGTGGCTCACGGCGGGCTGCGAGAGGCCCAGCGCGTCGGCCGCGCGGCTCACGTTGCCCAGCGTGTGCACCGCCTGGAAGACGTGAAGCAGATTGAGGTCGAAGTCGCGGATATGCACCGGGCGAATCGTATTCGTTCAGTTCATTGCATGGACGAATGGAAAACCCATCCCTAGAGTCGCGGCCAGGAGACAAGCGGCGCGCACGAACGCGCCGCGAGCGGACATGGAAGTCCAGTTCACGGAAGAGATCCGCCAGCTGCAGCTCGGCGCGGGAGACACCTTCCACGGCGAAGGCATCCTCGCGATCACCAAGGCGCTGCTGCAATCGGGCGTGGCCTACATCGGCGGCTACCAGGGCGCGCCGGTGTCGCACCTGCTCGACGTGATGGTGCAGGCGCGGCCCTATGTCGACACGCTGGGCGTGCACGTCGAGGCCTGCTCGAACGAGGCCTCCGCCGCCGCGATGCTCGGCGCCTCGATCCACTACCCGCTGCGCGGCGCGGTGACCTGGAAATCCATCGTCGGCACCAACGTCGCGGCCGACGCGCTCTCGAATCTCGCTTCGCCGGGCGTGGTCGGCGGTGCGCTGATCGTCGTCGGCGAGGACTACGGCGAGGGCGCCAGCGTGATCCAGGAGCGCACGCACGCCTACGCGCT
This sequence comes from Piscinibacter sp., assembly GCA_017983795.1. Taxonomy (GTDB): domain Bacteria; phylum Pseudomonadota; class Gammaproteobacteria; order Burkholderiales; family Burkholderiaceae_C; genus Piscinibacter. The sequence goes on along the minus strand of JAGOAS010000005.1, from coordinate 88,809 downwards.
CAAGTCCACGCTGCTGCTGCTCGACCCGCGGCCCGAGCTGGCCAACATGGTGCGCTGCGTCGAGCATGCCTTCGCGCTCAGCGAGGCGAGCAACATGCCGGCGATCATGGAGCTGCGCATCCGCGCCTGCCACGTGCGCGGCCGCTTCGCCTGCAAGGACAACCTCGCGCCCAGGCTCTCGACGCGTGCCCTGATCGAGGAGCCGGCGGGCTTCGACTACATGCGGCTCGCGCACCCGCCGGTGACCTTCCGCCACGAGAAGCTCAAGCTGGAGCAGCGCATTCCGGCGGCGCAGGCCTACATCGCGCAGCGCGGCCTGAACGAGCGCTTCGAGGGCGGCCGCCACGCCGACGTCGGGCTGGTGGTGCAGGGCGGGCTCTACAACGCGCTGCAGCGCGCGCTGCAGCAGCTCGGCCTGGCCGATGCCTTCGGCGCCAGCGAGATCCCGCTGCTGGTGCTCAACGTCACCTACCCGCTGGTGCCGGCCGAGATCACCGGCTTCGCGGCCGGCAAGCGCGCGCTGCTGGTGCTCGAGGAGGGCAGCCCCGAGTACATCGAGAAGGACATCGTGCAGGCGCTGCGCCGGCGCGACGTGCAAAGCGTGGTGCACGGCAAGGATCTGCTGCCCGGCGCCGGCGAGTACACCGTGGAGGTGATCGCGCGCGGCCTGCTGGCCTTCTGCGAACGCTGGCTGCCGCAGCTCGACCTGACGCCGGCGCGCGCCTGGCTGGCCGGCAACGAGGCACGCCGCGCTGGCATCGCGAAGGAGCTCGGCGCCTTGCCGGCGCGCCCGCCGGGCTTCTGCATCGGCTGCCCGGAGCGGCCGGTCTTCGCGGCGCTCAAGCTCGCGCAGCAGGAGGTCGGGCCGGTGCACGTCGCCGCCGACATCGGCTGCCATGCGCTCGCCACCTTCGAGCCCTTCAGCTCGGGCCACTCCATCCTCGGCTACGGCATGAGCCTGGCCAGCCGCGCCGGCGTGTCGCCGATGATGCAGCGCCGCTCCATCGCCGTCATGGGCGACGGCGGCTTCTGGCACAACGGCCTGCTCACCGGCGTGCAGGCAGCGGTCTTCAACGGCGACGATGCGGTGCTCGTCATCATGAAGAACGGCTACACCTCGGCCACCGGCACGCAGGACATCCTCAACACGCCGGACGACGAGGCCAAGGCCGAGGCGGCGGCGAAGGCCCAGCTGCACCAGAGCCTGGCGCACAAGAACCACACCATCGAGGACACGCTGAAGGGCATGGGCGTGCAGTGGCTGCGCGTGGTGCACACCTACGAGGTCGACGCGATGCGCCGCACGCTCGAGGAGGCGCTCACCAGCGAGTTCGCCGGGCTCAAGGTGATCGTCGCCGAGGGCGAGTGCCAGCTCGAGCGGCAGCGCCGCATCAAGCCCTGGATCGCCTCGTTGCTGCAGCGCGGCGAGCGTGTCGAGCGCGTCAGGTACGGCGTCGACGAGGACGTGTGCAACGGCGACCACGCCTGCATCCGCCTGTCCGGCTGCCCGACGCTGACGATCAAGGACAACCCCGATCCGCTCAAGGCCGACCCGGTGGCGACGGTGATCGACGGCTGCGTCGGCTGCGGCCTGTGCGGCGCCAACGCCCATGCCGCGACGCTGTGCCCGAGCTTCTACCGCGCCGAGGTGATCCGCAACCCGCGCTGGCACGAGCGGCTGCTGGCAGGCCTGCGTTCGCGCCTCGTCGCGCTGCTGCAACCGGCATGAACGCACCCATCGTCAGCCTGCTCGTGTGCGGCCTCGGCGGCGAAGGCGGCGGCGTGCTGTCGGAATGGCTGTACGGCGTGGCGAGCGCCTGCGGGCATTCGGCGCAGGCGACCTCGATCCCGGGCGTCGCGCAGCGCACCGGTGCAACCACCTACTACGTCGAGATCTGCAGCCTGCCCGATGCGCAGCTGGGCGGCCGCACGCCGGTGTTCTGCCTCAACCCGGTGCCGGGCGCGATCGACCTGCTCGCGTCGTCCGAACTGCTCGAGACGGCGCGCCAGATCGGCATGGGCATGGCGACGGCCGAGCGCACCACGGTGCTCTCGTCGAATGCGCGGGCGCTGACGGTGGCTGAGAAGATGCAGCTCGGCGACGGCCGCTTCCCCCAGGAGCAGCTGCTGGCCGCGCTGCAGCGCCACAGCCGCGCGCACGAGCTGTTCGACATGGGCGCGCTGGCGCGCGAGGCCGGTACGGTGATCAGCGCGGTGCTGTTCGGCGCGATCGCGGCGCTCGGCCTGCTGCCCTTTCCGCGCAGTGCCTTCGAGGAGACCATCCGCCGCGCCGGCAAGGGCGCGCAGGCGAGCCTGCGTGGCTTCGCGCTCGGCTTCGATGCGGTGGCGCAGCGGCAGGGGCAGCGCGCTGCCGTCGAGCGGCTGCTGGCGCCGAACGCCGCGCCGGCGTTGCCGGCCGACTGGGCGGCGCGCTTCCCGGCGCCGCTGCACGAATTGCTCGGCCTCGCGCATGCGCGGCTGGTCGAATACCAGGATGCGGCCTACGCCGCGCAGTATGCCGAGCGCCTGGCGCGCATCGTGGCGGCCGAACGCGCCGCCGACCCGACGGGCGCGACGACCTTCGCGGCATCGCTCGAAGCGGCGCGCTGGCTGGCGTTGTGGATGGCCTTCGACGACATCGTGCGCGTTGCCGAACTGAAGCTGCGCGCCGGCCGCCATGCGCGCGTGCGCCGCGAGGTGGGTGCGCGCGAGGACGAGATCGTGAAGATCGTCGACCACTTCAAGCCCGGCGTGCCCGAGATCGCCGGCCTGCTGCCGGATGCCCTGGCGCGCCGGCTGCTCGAGCGCGACGCGCGCCGCCGCGCCCGCGGGCTGCCGGCCTGGGCCATGCCGCTCAAGCTGCGCTCCAGCACGGTGGGCGGCGCGCTGGCGCTGCGCCTGCTCGCTTCGGCGAAGCGCCTGCGCCGCCACGGCCATCGCTTCGCGCTCGAACAGACGGCCATCGAGAGCTGGCTCGCAGCGCTCGAAGGCGGCCTGCGCGAGCACGCGCCGCTCGGGCTCGAGATCGCTCGCTGCGGCCGGCTCATCAAGGGCTACGGCGCCACCAACGAACGCGGCAAGCGCAACTTGCTGCACGTCGTCGAGCAGCTCGCCCGCGCGCCGCGCCCCGCGGCCGAGCGCGCCGAGGCGATCCGCGCCGCACGCGAGGCGGCGCTGGCCGACGAGGCCGGCACGGCGCTCGACCGCGCGCTGGTCGCGCATGGCGCGCAGGCGCGCCCGCTGGCCGCGCAGCCGCTGCGCTTCTACCGGCGCCGACCCGACATGCCCGCCCGGGGCATCACGCCGCGTCCTTGACGACGCGGCGGCCACAGCAGCCAGGAGACACGAGGATGAATGCACGATCAGTACGCACCATCGGGCGCCACGGCCTCCTCGCCGCGGCGCTGCTGCTCGCCGGCGCGGCCTTCGCGCAGCAGGCGCAGGAGGAGCCGTTCTGGGCCAAGGGCCGGCCCAAGAGCGACACCGCGATGAAGATGGCGCCGGTGCCCGCCTTCCCGATCGCGACGCCGGCCGACAAGCTGCCGATCGCCAAGATGAAGCTGCCGCCGGGCTTCAAGGCCGAGGTCTGGGCCAGCGACGTTCTCGACGCGCGCGGCCTGCGCCAGGGCGACAAGGGCACGGTATTCGTGTCCTCGCTGTTCGTGGCCGGCAAGATCTACGCCGTGGTCGACAAGGGCGGCAAGCGCGAGGTCAAGACCCTCGCCGAGAAGCTCTTCCTGCCCAACGGCATCGAGTTCCACAAGGGCTCGCTGTACGTGGCCACGCCCAAGGACATCACGCGCTACGACGACATCGAGAACCGCCTCGATGCGCCGCCCGCGCCGGTGATGGTCTACGACAAGCTGCCCGGCGAGGTGCCGCACGGCTGGAAGTTCATCAAGGTCGGGCCCGACGGCAAGCTCTACGTGCCGATCGGCGCGCCGTGCAACATCTGCGAGCCGGGCAGCGGCTTCGCCAAGATCACGCGCATGAACCTCGACGGCAGCGGCGTCGAGGACGTCGCGCTGGGCGTGCGCAACACCGTCGGCTTCGACTTCGATCCGAAGAACGGCGAGCTCTGGTACACCAACAACGGCCGCGACTGGCTCAGCGAGGATCTGCCCAACGATTCGCTCAACCACGTCACGAAGAAGGGCCAGCACTTCGGCTTCCCGTACTGCCACCAGGGCAACTTCGCCGACCCGGAATTCGGCTGGGGCAAGGACTGCAAGCAGTTCGTGCAGCCCGCGCTGCTCACCGGGGCGCACGCCGGCACGCTGGGCATGCGCTTCTATACCGGCCGGCAGTTCCCGAAGAAGTATCAGGGCGCGATCTTCATCGCGCGCCACGGCCCGTGGAACCGCACGCAGAAGTACGCGGCCGACGTGGTCGTCGCCTGGCTCGACGGCAAGGGCGGCATCGCCAGGATGGAGCCCTTCCTGACCGGCCTGGTCGAGAACAACGAGTACCTCGGCCGCCCGGTCGACGTGCTGGTGCTGAAGGACGGCTCGCTGCTCGTCAGCGACGACCACAACGGCGCCATCTACCGCATCAGCTACGCCGGCAAGTGACGATGCGATGGCTCGCGATGCTCTTGCTGCTGCTGTCTGCGCTGACGCCTGTCGAGGCAGCCGAGACGGCGGCGCAGCGCTTCGCGAGCGAGTGTTCGGGCTGCCACGGCGCCGAGGGCGTCAGCACGACGCCGCTGGTGCCCTCGTTGGCGGGGCAGCCGAGCTTCTATGCGATCACGCAGCTGTTCCTGTTCCGCCAGGGGCGGCGCCAGAACGCACTGATGACCGCGGTCGCCAAGGACATGAGCGATGCCGAGCTGCGCGCCTTCTCCGATCTGATCGGCCGCCTGCCGCCGCGGCCGCCGGCCGAGGAGACGACGCCCGACGCGGCGAAGCAGGCGCGCGGCGCGGCGCTCGCGCAGCGCCTGCACTGCACCGGCTGCCACGGTGCCGACCTGGCCGGCGGCGCGCAGGTGCCGCGCCTGGCCGGCCAGCGCGAGGACTACCTGCTGCACGCGCTGCAGGGCTTCCGCGCCGCCACGCGCGTCGGCTACACGGCGGCGATGAACGAGACGCTGGCCGGCACCTCGCCCACCGATCTCGAAGACCTCGCGCACTGGCTGTCGCATTTCACGACGCCGCCGCGTTGAACGCCGCTGGATTTCCCTCTGCCCGCCATCGAGCCTGCCACCCAGAATCCCCGCCAGAACGACGACATCCAAGGAGACCTTCATGACGACACCTCGCCCCGCCCTCCGTTCCATCGCCTGCGCCGCGCTGCTGTGCGCCGCGGCCGCCGCACAGGCCCAGGACAAGCCGGTGATGCTCAAGCTCTCGAGCTGGGTGCCGGCGCAGCACGCGCTCAACCCCTCGCTGATCGCCTGGGCCGAGGACATCAAGAAGGCCTCCAACGGCACCATCACCTTCAGCTTCTTCCCCGGCGAGCAGCTCGGCAAGGCCTTCGACCACTACGACATGGCGCGCGACGGCATCGCCGATGCCGCCTACGTCAACCCGGGCTACCAGCCGGGCCGCTTCCCGATCTTCGCCGCCGCCTCGCTGCCCTTCCAGGTCGCCAACGCCAAGGGCGGCAGCGCCGCGGTGGATGCGTGGTACCGCGCCTATGCCGCCAAGGAGATGAAGGACGTGCAGTTCTGCTTCGCCTTCGTGCACGACCCCGGCAGCCTGCACTCGCGCAAGAAGGTCGTGCTGCCCACCGACGTCAAGGGTATGAAGGTGCGCCCGGCCACCAGCACCATCGGCCAGATGGTGACGGCGCTGGGCGGCACCAACGTGCAGTCGTCCGCGCCCGAGGCGCGCGACATGCTCGAGCGCGGCGTCGCCGACGCGATCACCTTCCCCTGGGGCTCGCTCGGCCTGTTCGGCATCGACAAGGTCGTGACGTATCACATCGACACGCCGCTGTACGTGACGCCCTTCGTGTGGGTGCTGAGCAAGGACAAGATCGCCTCGATGTCGGCGGCGCAGAAGAAGGTCATCGACGATCACTGCACCACCGAGTGGGCCGAGAAGGTGGTCAGCCCCTGGGCCGACTTCGAGGCCGCCGGCCGCACCAAGATCGGCAGCACCACCGGGCACGAGATGGTCAAGCTCGCACCCGAGCAGCTCGACGCGTGGCGCAAGGCCGTGGCGCCCGTTGCCGACCAGTGGGCCGAGAGCGCGAAGAAGGCCGGCGCCGATCCCAAACAGGTGCTCGACGCGCTGCACCAGAGCCTGGTGAAGTACAAGTCGGCCTTGTGATGCGTCCGGCGACGCAGACCTTCCGCCCGCTCACGCTGGCGGACCGGATCATCCATGTCATCGAGTGGCTGGCGGCGAGCTTCGTCGGCATCGTCGCGGCCGACATCTTCCTGTCGGTGTTCCTGCGCAAGTTCTTCGGCACCTCGATTCCCGACAGCTACGACTTCGGCCGCCTGCTGCTGGGCGTGCTGATCTTCTGGGGCATCGCGGCCACCAGCTACCGCGGCGGCCACATCACGGTCGACCTGGTGTGGAGCGCTGCGGGGCCGCGCATGAAGCGCTTCATCGACGTCTTCGCGACGCTGGTGCTGCTGTTCGTGGTGACCGTGCAGACCATCATGCTGTTCGACAAGGTGCGCCTCACCTACCAGGACAACGTGCTCACCTACGACCTGAACCTGCCGACCTGGCCGCTGTTCCTGGTCGCCTGGCTGGGTGACGTGTGCGCGGTGATCCTGATCGCCTTCCGCGCCTGGCGGCTGGTGTTCCATCCCGAGCTGCTGAACGAGGAACACGCCGAGGAGAAGGCGCAGCAATGAACACCGACCTGATCGCAGTCGGCGGCTTCGTCGTTCTCTTCGTGCTCATGTTGCTGCGCGTGCCGGTCGGCATGGCGATGGGGCTGGTCGGCGTCAGCGGTTATGCGCTGATCGCCGGCGGCGGCCCGGCGCTCAAGCTGATCGGCCAGACCTCGATGCGCACCGTCACCGACTACACCTTCGGTGTGATCCCGATGTTCATGCTGATGGGCGCCTTCGTCTCGGTGTCGGGCGTGAGCCGCGAGCTGTTTCGCGCCGCCAATGCGCTGATCGGCCACCTGCGCGGCGGGCTGGGCATGGCCACGGTGCTGGCCTGCGGCGGCTTCGCGGCGATCTGCGGCTCCTCGGTGGCCACCGCGGCGACCTTCTCCACCGTGGCCTACCCGGAGATGCGCCGCTACGGCTACCCGCAGTCGTTCTCGACCGGCGTGATCGCCGCCGGCGGCACGCTCGGCGCGATGCTGCCGCCCTCGACCGTGCTGGCGGTCTACGCGGTGATCACCCAGCAGGACATCGGCAAGCTCTTCATGGCCGGCGTGCTGCCCGGCCTGCTGGCGATGGGCATGTACGTGCTGACCATCGTGGCCATCGTCGCGCTCGCGCCCAAGCTGCTGCCGGCCGGCGAGAAGAAGCCCTGGAGCGAGCGCCTCGCGGCGATGAAGGACGTCTGGCCCTCGCTGGTGCTGTTCATCTTCGTGATCGGCGGCCTGTACGGCGGCGTATTCACGCCCACCGAGGCCGGCGGCGTGGGCGCCGGCGGCGCCTTCCTGCTCGGGGTGATCCGCCGCAAGCTCGATCGCGCCGGCATCCGCCAGGCGCTGCTGCAGGCCACGCGCACCGCGGCGGCGGTATTCACGGTGCTGATCGGCGCGCTGCTGTTCGGCTACTTTCTCACCATCACGCAGACGCCGCAGAAGCTCACCGAGTTCCTCACCGGCCTGGGCATCGGGCGCTACGGCGTGCTGGCGCTGATCATGGTCATGTACCTGCTGCTCGGCTGCCTGATGGACGCGATGGCCATGATCATCCTGACCGTGCCCATCATCTTCCCGGTGATCATGCAGCTCGGCTTCGACCCGATCTGGTTCGGCGTGATCATCGTGATGACGGTCGAGCTCGGCCTGATCCACCCGCCGGTGGGCATGAACGTCTTCGTGATCAAGAGCGTCGTGCAGGAGGTCAGCTTCACGACCATCTTCAAGGGCGTGATCCCCTTCGTGCTCACCGACATCCTGCGCCTGATCATCCTGATCGCCTTCCCGGCGATCGCGCTGTGGCTGCCGGGGCGGATGTAGCGGCTACACGGTCTCGACGGCAGTGGCCGCCGCCAGCCAGGGCGGCGCGCCGTCGCTGATCACGCGGTCGAGTTCGTCCAGGCGCGCCACCGCGCAGGGCGCCACCACGTCGAGCTTGGTGGCGTCGGTGAGCAGCACGCGCAACGCGGCGCCGTCGATCATCGCGCGCTTGAGGGCGGCTTCCTGCGGGTCGTGCGCGGTCAGGCCGGCGCGCGGCTGCAGCGCGCAGGCGCCGAGGAAGGCGATGTCGGCGCGGTGGGCGCGCAGCGTGGCCAGCGCCGCCTCGCCGACGAAGATGCGCGGCGCCGGCAGCCAGGCCCCGCCGGCCAGCACGAGGCGGATGCGCGGCTCGTCGGCGACGGCGAGCGCGACGTCGAGTGCGTGGGTGACGATGGTCAGCGGGCGCGGCGCGTCGCTGGCCTTGAGCTCGTTGACCAGCGCCAGCGTGGTCGTGCCGCCGTCGACGAACAGCGTCTGGTTGGCTTCGACGAGCCGCGCGGCGCGCCGCGCGATCGCCCGCTTGGCGCCGGTGAGCACGCCGGCGCGCTGCGCGGTCGGCAGCAGCGTGGCATGCAGCGCGACGGCGCCGCCGTGCGTCTTCTGCACCAGGCCGCGTGCCGCGAGCTGGCGCAGGTCGCGCCGCACGCTGTCTTCCGACACGCCGTATTCGGCCGCCAGTTGCGACACCTCGACCCGCCCGTGCTCGCGCAGCGCCTCGGCGATGCGCTGCTGGCGCTCGGCGGCGAAGCGCGGCAGGGTGGGGGCGGGTGGCGTGCGGCGCATGCGTGATCGTGCACGAATCGGCAAATTACAGCACAATACGGCAGATGCAAGCAAGCTCCTGTGCCGCGGCGCCGGCCCTCGGCGCCGCGTCCCTGTCCGCCTGGCGGCGTGCCATCCGCGTGCTGTTCTTCGTGCTCGGCATGGCCATGGGCGTGTGGGGCGCGCAGGTGCCCGCCGTCAAGGCGCACTACGGGCTCGACGAGCAGACCCTCTCGCTGGCGCTGCTCGCTGGCGCCGGCGGCGCCGTGCTGTGCCTGCTCACCGCCGGCGCGCTGGTGGCGCGTTTCGGCGCGCGCCGCTGCGTGCAGGCGGCCGGCACGCTGATGCTCGCCAGCCTCGCCCTCGTGCTGCAGGCGCAGCCGCTGGGCGCGCTGTTCGCATTGATGCTGCTGCTCGGCGCCGGCAGCGCGCTGTTCGACGTGGCCATCAACGCCGAGGGCAGCGCGCTCGAGCAGCGCGCGCGGCGCAAGCTGATGAGCGGCCTGCACGCGATGTTCAGCCTCGGCGGCATGGCCGGTGCGCTGCTGTGTTTCCTGCTGCATCGCGGCAGCGTGGCGCCGCAGTTCCAGCTCGCCGGCAGCGCCGCGGCGATGGCCATCGCGCTGTGGGCCAGCGCCGCCGGGCTCGGCTCGCAGCGCACCGACAGCGAGGAGGCGCCCGCGCCGATCGCCTGGCCGCGCGGCATCCTGCTCTGGATGGGCGTGCTCACCGCGCTGTGCATGGTGGCCGAGGGTTCGATGTACGACTGGAGCGCGCTCTTCATCCGCCAGGAGCTGGCCACCGACGCGGCCACCGGCGCGCTCGGCTTCGCGGCCTTCAGCGCGGCGATGGCGATCGGGCGCCTGTTCGGCGACCGCGTGCGCGAACGCTTCACGCCGGTGGCGCTGATGCGCGGCTCGGGCGTGCTCGCCACCGCCGGCATGGCGCTGGCGCTGACCACCGCGGCGCCGGCGGTGGCGCTGCTCGGCTTCATGCTGGTGGGCCTGGGCCTGGCCAACGTGGTGCCGGTGATGTTCGCCGCCGCGGCGCAGGTGCCGGGCGTCTCGCCGGCGCACGGCGTGGCGGCGGTGTCCTCGGTGGGCTACCTCGGCTTCATGGTCGGCCCGCCGCTGATCGGCGCGCTGGCGCGCTGGAGCTCGCTCACCGCCGCGCTGTGGGCGGTGGCGCTGTTCGCGGTGCTGATGGGCGTGGCGGCGCGCGCCGTGCTCGGGCGCAGCGGCTGATCAGTCTTCGAGTTCGGCCTTGGCCATCTCGACGTCGAGGCGCTCCATCGCGTCGGCCGCATCGCAGGCGGCCGCGTCGGCGTAGAGCTTCTCGGCTTCCTTCATCTTCTTGTCGCCTTCGAGCATCACCAGGCCGTTGGCGTACTCCACCATCGCGATCGCCGAGACCGGGTTGAGCTTGAGCGCGGTCTTGTACATCTGCAGGCCCTGGTCCTTGCTCGCGCCCTGGGTGCGGCCGAGCAGGGTGCCGACCTTGTCGATCACCTCGGCGTGGAAGGCGCCCAGCGCGATGTGCGCATCGGCATGGCGCGGCTGCAGCTTGATCGCCGTCTCCAGCGCCGCCTTCACCTTGCCGCCCAGGCCCTGGGCCAGCGCCTTGGCGATGCTGATGCCCTGGCTGTAGCGGCCGAGCGCGTAGGCCTGCCAGTACCAGGCGTTCGGGTTCTTCGGATCCTCGGCCTGCTGCGCCTCGGCGCGCTCGGAGACCTCGAGGAACATCGCCAGCCGGGTCTTCTCGCTCTTCTCCAGGTAGTTGGCGTAGATGGCCTGCGCCTTGTTGGCCACCGTGATGCCGGCGCCGCCGGCCTTCAGGCCCGCCCCGCAGGCCTTCTGGAACTCGCCGGCATGGAACAGCGCCCAGGCGGCCAGCACCTTGTCGTCCTTCGGCAGCGGCTCGGCATCGCCGGCGTGCAGCCGCGCCCAGTTCTTCTTCAGCGCCGCCGTGTCGTAGCTGTAGTCGGCGTTGTCGTGCGGGAAGGCGGTCCACTTGGCCATGGGGTGTCTCCTGGGTGAATCGTTCTGTTCTGCGGGTTCAGTGCTTCTCGTACTGGCCGGCCAGCGCGTGCAGGTGGTCGCGCTGCGCGGGCTCGAGGTAGGGCATCAGCAGGCTGAGCACGTGGAAGGCGCCGCGCAGCAGCGCCGCGCCGGCGCTCTCGGGCTCGAGCGCGCGGCGCGGGTCGCGCACGTACTCGTAGCTCAGCCAGTAGGTCAGCACCACGGCCATCGAGGTGGCCACCGGCGCCATGTCGCGCGTCTCGATCTTCATCGCGCCGCCGCGCGTCAACCCGGCCATCACGTTCTGGATCGCCTGGTTCTTGTCGCGCAGCACGAACTGGAAGTGCGTCTCGAGGCGGCGGTTCTTCGAGAGCAGGTCGTTCAGGTCGCGGTAGAGGAAGCGGTACTGCCAGATCAGCTCGAAGAGCATGTGGAACAGCAGCCAAGCGTCCTCGACGTTGCGCACCTGGTCGGAGGCCTGCAGCAGCTCGCGCAGCGCGCGCTCGTAGCGGTCGAACAGGCTGTTGATCAGCTCGTCCTTGGCCGGGTAGTGGTAGTAGAGGTTGCCGGGGCTGATGTTCAGCTCGGCGGAGATCAGCGTGGTCGAGACGTTCGGCTCGCCGAAGCGGTTGAACAGCTCGAGCGTGACTTCCAGGATGCGTTCTGCCGTGCGGCGCGGTTTCTTGGGGCTGCTGGCCATGGGCGGCTCTTGTGGCGTGCAAACGAATCTAGCACCGAAGCCCGCGCGCTCCTACGAGCGTCGCCCCTAATCGAGCGCGCCGGCAGGCTGGGCAGCGGCTGCCTACAATCTCGCGCCCATGCCCGCCATCTCCTTCCAGAACGTCTCCAAGACCTACGCGGGCGCGCGCGGCGCGGTGCAGGCCTTGAGCGATGTCAGCTTCGACATCGAACCCGGCGAGTTCTTCGGCCTGCTCGGCCCCAACGGCGCGGGCAAGACCACGCTGATCAGCATCCTCGCCGGGCTGAGCCGCGCCAGCGGCGGCCGCGTCACGGTGATGGGCCACGACGTGGTGGCCGACTACGCCGCCGCGCGCCGCAGCCTGGGCATCGTGCCGCAGGAGCTGGTGTTCGACCCCTTCTTCAGCGTGCGCGAGGCGCTGCGCATCCAGAGCGGCTATTTCGGCGTGAAGAACAACGACGCCTGGATCGCCGAACTGCTGGAGAACCTCGGCCTGGCCGACAAGGCCGACGCCAACATGCGCCAGCTCAGCGGCGGCATGAAGCGCCGCGTGCTGGTGGCGCAGGCGCTGGTGCACCGGCCGCCGGTGATCGTGCTCGACGAGCCGACCGCCGGCGTCGACGTCGAACTGCGCCAGACGCTGTGGCAGTTCGTCGCGCGCCTGAACAAGGAAGGTCATACCGTGCTGCTGACCACCCACTACCTCGAGGAGGCCGAGGCGCTGTGCCAGCGCATCGCCATGCTCAAGCAGGGCCGCGTGGTGGCGCTGGACCGCACCTCGGCGCTGCTGGCCGGCACGGCGAGCACCATGCTGCGCTTCAAGATGGACCAGGCCTTGCCCGCCTCGCTCGCGGCGCAGTCGCGCGTCACCGGCCGCATCGTGCAGGTGAAGGCGCACGACGCGGCCGAGGTCGAGACCATCCTCGCCGCGCTGCGCGGCGCCGGCTGCAAGCCCGAAGACCTGGAGATCGGCCGCGCCGACCTGGAGGACGTATTCCTCGACATCATGCAGGGGCACGCATGAACGGCTGGCGCACGCTGCTCTACAAGGAAGTGCTGCGCTTCTGGAAGGTCAGCTTCCAGACCGTGGCCGCGCCCGTGCTCACCGCGGTGCTCTACCTGCTCATCTTCGGCCACGTGCTGGAGGATCACGTGAAGGTCTACGACCGCATCGGCTACACCAGCTTCCTGATCCCCGGCCTGGTGATGATGAGCGTGCTGCAGAACGCCTTCGCCAACAGCAGCTCCTCGCTCATCCAGAGCAAGATCACCGGCAACCTCGTCTTCCTGCTGGTGACGCCGCTGTCGCATTGGGCCTGGTTCAGCGCCTACGTGGGCGCCTCGATGGTGCGGGGGCTGGTGGTGGGCGCCGGCGTGCTGCTGGTCACCGTGTGGTTCGCGCCGCTGCATGTTGCCGAACCTTGGTGGATCGTGGCCTTCGCCGTGCTGGGCGCGGCCATGCTGGGCTCGCTGGGCCTGATCGCCGGGTTGTGGGCGGAGAAGTTCGACCAGATGGCCGGCTTCCAGAATTTCATCATCATGCCGATGACCTTCCTCTCCGGCGTGTTCTATTCGGTGCATTCGCTGCCCGGCTTCTGGCAGGCGGTGAGCCACCTGAACCCCTTCTTCTACATGATCGACGGCTTCCGCCACGGCTTCTTCGGCGTGAGCGACGTGTCGCCGTGGATCAGCCTCGCGGTGGTGGCGGTCGCCTTTGTCCTCGTGGCCGCGCTGGCATTGCAGCTGCTGCGCACGGGCTACAAGCTGCGCCACTAGAATGGCGCCCATGGCCGAGCCGACTCCCGCCGAAGTGCAGCGCTTCATTGCGCAGGGTCTGGCCTGCGAGCATCTGACGGTCGAGGGCGACGGGCGGCACTTCTTCGCCACCATCGTGTCGGCCGAGTTCGAGGGCGCCAGCCGCGTCAAGCGCCACCAGCGGGTCTTCCAGGCCCTGGGCGATAGAATGCGCGAGCAGATCCACGCCCTGTCGATGAAGACGCTGACCCCCGCCGAGTGGGCCGCCGAGGCCGCCTCGGGCGCCAACCACCACCACTGAAATCCGCCGCAGTGTCCGCTGCGGCGCTCGGGCCTGCGCCCAGCGCGGGTCTCGGGAGCCGGGTGGGCTTGCGGCAAAGCAGCCATCCTCATGGACAAACTCCTCATCCGCGGCGGCCGCCGGCTCCAAGGCGAAGTCGCCATCTCCGGGGCGAAGAATGCGGCGCTGCCCGAGCTCTGCGCCGCGCTGCTGACGAGCGAGCCGGTCACGCTCGCCAACGTGCCGAGCCTGCAGGACGTCAACACCACGCTCAAGCTGCTGCGCAACATGGGCGCCAAGGCCGAGCGCAGCGAGGCCCGGCCCGAGGTGGTGACGCTGGACGCCGGCGCGGTGAGCTCGCCCGAGGCGCCCTACGACCTGGTCAAGACCATGCGTGCCTCCATCCTGGTGCTGGGGCCGCTGCTGGCGCGCTTCGGCGAGGCCACGGTCTCGCTGCCGGGCGGCTGCGCCATCGGCTCGCGCCCGGTCGACCAGCACATCAAGGGCCTGCAAGCCATGGGCGCGGACATCCGCGTCGAGCACGGCTACATCCTCGCCAAGGCGAACAAGCTCAAGGGCGCGCGCATCACCACCGACATGGTGACCGTCACCGGCACCGAGAACCTGCTGATGGCCGCCACGCTGGCCGAGGGCGAGACGGTGCTGGAGAACGCCGCGCAGGAGCCCGAGATTCCCGACCTCGCCGAGCTGCTGATCGCGATGGGCGCGAAGATCGAGGGCCACGGCAGCAGCCGCATCCGCATCCAGGGCGTCGAGCGCCTGCACGGCGCCGCGCACCGCATCGTGCCGGACCGCATCGAGACCGGCACCTTCCTGTGCGCGGTGGCCGCCGCCGGCGGCGAGGTGGTGCTGCGCGATGCACGCGCCGCGCATCTCGACGCGGTGATCGACAAGCTGCGCGAGGCCGGCGTGGGCATCGAGTCGGGCAGCGACTGGATCCGCGTGAAGCGCGACGGCCGGCCCAAGGCGGTGAGCTTCCGCACCAGCGAATACCCGGCCTTCCCGACCGACATGCAGGCGCAGTTCATGGCGCTCAACTGCATCGCCGAGGGCGCCAGCACCGTCACCGAGACCATCTTCGAGAACCGCTTCATGCACGTCAACGAGCTGGTGCGCCTGGGCGCCAACATCGTGGTCGACGGGCACACCGCGGTGGTGCAGGGCGTGGACACGCTCTCCGGCGCGATCGTGATGGCGACCGACCTGCGCGCCTCGGCGAGCCTGGTGATCGCCGGCCTGGTGGCCAGTGGCGAGACGGTGGTCGACCGCATCTACCACCTGGATCGCGGCTACGACCGCATGGAAGCCAAGCTGCGCGGCATCGGCGCGGACATCGAGCGGATCAAATGAGCATCACCCTCGCCCTCTCCAAAGGCCGCATCTTCGACGAGACCCTGCCGCTCTTGAAGGCGGCCGGCATAGCGGTGGCCGAGGATCCGGAGAAGAGCCGCAAGCTCATCATCGGCACCAACCGCAGCGACGTGCGCATCGTGCTGGTGCGCGCCACCGACGTGCCGACCTACGTGCAGCACGGCGGCGCCGATCTCGGCGTGGTTGGGCGCGACACGCTGCTCGAGCATGGCGGCCAGGGCCTGTACCAGCCGCTCGACTTGAAGATCGCCAAGTGCCGCATGAGCGTGGCGGTGCGCGCCGACTTCGACTATGCGGGCGCGGTGAAGCAGGGCTCGCGCATCCGCGTGGCCACCAAGTACACGCAGATCGCGCGTGATCACTTCGCCAACAAGGGCGTGCACGTCGACCTGATCAAGCTCTACGGCTCGATGGAGCTGGCGCCGCTCACCGGCCTGGCCGACGCCATCGTCGACCTGGTCTCCACCGGCAGCACGCTCAAGGCCAACAAGCTGGTCGAGGTCGAGCAGATCATGCAGATCTCCTCGCGGCTGGTGGTCAACCAGGCCGCGCTCAAGCTCAAGCGCGAGCCCATCCGCGCGATCATCGATGCGTTCGAGCGCGCGGTGGGAGCGTCGTCGTGAGCGTCGCGCTGCGCCAGCTCGCCACCACGGCGGCCGATTTCGAGGCCGAGTTCGCGCGCGTGCTGCACTGGTCGGCCGAGACCGATGCAGCCATCGAAGGGCGCGTGGCCGACATCCTCGCCGACGTCGAGAAGCGCGGCGACGCGGCGGTGCTCGAGTACACGCAGCGTTTCGACGGCCTGGCCGCGAGCTCGATGGCCGAGCTCGAGATCACGCAGGCCGAGCTGCAGGCCGCGCTCGCGCAGATCACGCCCGCGCAGCGCAGCGCCCTCGAAGCGGCGGCAGCGCGTGTGCGCGACTACCACCAGCGCCAGCTCGAGGCCTGCGGGCGCAGCTGGAGCTACCGCGATGCCGACGGCACGCTGCTGGGCCAGAAGGTCACGCCGCTCGATCGTGTCGGCATCTACGTGCCCGGCGGCAAGGCGGCCTATCCGTCCAGCGTGCTGATGAATGCGATTCCGGCGCATGTGGCCGGCGTGGGCGAGATCGTCATGGTCGTGCCCACGCCCAAGGGTGAGCGCAATGCGCTGGTGCTCGCTGCCGCCGCCGTGGCGGGCGTGAGCCGCGCCTTCACCATCGGCGGCGCGCAGGCCGTGGCGGCGTTGGCGCACGGCACCGCCACCGTGCCGGCGGTCGACAAGATCACCGGGCCGGGCAATGCCTACGTCGCCAGCGCCAAGCGGCGCGTCTTCGGCAAGGTCGGCATCGACATGATTGCCGGGCCCAGCGAAATCCTCGTGCTGGCCGACGGCACGACGCCGCCCGAGTGGGTGGCGATGGACCTGTTCAGCCAGGCCGAGCACGACGAGCTGGCGCAGAGCATCCTGCTGTGCCCCGATGCGGCCTACGTCGCGCAAGTGAAGGCCGAGATCGATCGGCTGCTGCCCGGCATGCCGCGCCGCGAGGTGATCCGCGCCTCGCTGGAAGGCCGCGGCGCGCTGATCCACACGCGCTCGATGGAAGAGGCCTGCGCGATCAGCAACCGCATCGCGCCGGAGCACCTGGAGGTGTCGAGCCGCGACCCGCATCGCTGGGAGCCGCTGCTCAAGCATGCCGGCGCGATCTTCCTCGGCGCCTTCACCAGCGAGAGCCTGGGCGACTACTGCGCCGGGCCCAACCACGTGCTGCCGACCTCGGGCACGGCGCGCTTCTCCTCGCCGCTGGGTGCGTACGACTTCCAGAAGCGCAGCAGCCTGATCGAAGTGAGCGAGGCCGGCGCGCAAGTGCTCGGCCCCATCGCCGCCGAGCTGGCCTATGGCGAAGGCCTGCAGGCGCATGCGCAGGCAGCAGAGTTCCGGCTGAAGGGAAAGCAGCGATGAGCCTCGCAGAGCGTATGCAGCGTGTGATCCGCCAGGACGTGCAATCCATGCACGGCTACGCGATCCAGCCCAGCGCCGGCTTCGTCAAGCTCGACGCGATGGAGAACCCCTTCCGCCTGCCGCCCGAGCTGCAGCGCGAACTGGGCGAACGCCTCGGCCGCGTGGCGATCAACCGCTACCCGACGCAATGCGTGGCCGACGTGATCGCCGCGCTGACGGCCTACGTGAAGCCGCCCGCCGGCTGCAAGCTGATGCTGGGCAACGGCTCCGACGAGCTGATCAGCCTGCTGGCGCTGGCCTGCGACGTGCCGGGCGCCACCATCCTCGCGCCGCTGCCCGGCTTCGTGATGTACGAGATGTCGGCGAAGCTGCAGGGCCTGAAATTCGTCGGCGTGCCGCTGACGGCCGTGTTCGAGCTCGACGAGGCAGCGATGCTCGCGGCCATCGAGCAGCACCGCCCGGCGATCACCTACCTCGCCTACCCGAACAACCCGACGGCCAACCTGTTCGACGATGGCGTGATCGATCGCATCGTCGCCGCGGTGGGCCGTCAGAACGGCCTGGTGGTGTTCGACGAGGCCTACCAGCCGTTCTCGTCGCGCACGTGGATGCAGCGCCTGGGCGCGCACGAGCATGTGCTGGTGATGCGCACGCTCTCGAAGTTTGGCCTGGCCGGCGTGCGCCTGGGCTACATGGCCGGCGCGGCGGCGTTGATAGCCGAAGTCGACAAGGTGCGCCCGCCCTACAACATCAGCGTGCTCAATGCCGAGGCGACGCTGTTCGCGCTCGAGCATGCCGACGAGTTCGCGCGCCAGGCCGCCATCCTGCGCGACGAGCGCGCGCGGCTGCAGAAGGCGCTGGCGGCGATGCCGGGCGTCAAGCCCTTCCCCAGCGAAGCCAACATGATCCTGGTGCGCGTGCCGGATGCGAAGCGCGCCTTCGAAGGCATGAAGCAGCGCGGCGTGCTGGTCAAGCACATCGCCGCTCTGCACCCGCTGCTGGCCAACTGCCTGCGCCTGACGGTGGGCACGCCGGACGAGAACACCCTGATGATCGACGCCCTGAAAGCGAGCCTGTGAGATGAGCGACCGCAAAGCCGACGTCACCCGCAACACCAAGGAGACGCAGATCCGCGTCGTGCTCAACCTCGACGGCACGGGCGAGGCCAAGCTCGCCACCGGCATCGGCTTCTTCGACCACATGCTCGACCAGATCGCTCGCCACGGGCTGATCGACCTCGACATCGCGGCGAAGGGCGACCTGCACATCGATGGCCACCACACGGTGGAGGACGTCGGCATCACGCTGGGCATGGCGGTGGCGCAGGCGGTGGGCGACAAGCGCGGCCTGACGCGCTATGGCCACGCCTACGTGCCGCTGGACGAGGCGCTGTCGCGCGTGGTGGTCGATTTCTCCGGCCGCCCGGGCCTGCACATGGACGTGCCCTTCAAGGCCGGCATGGTGGGCGGCTTCGACACCCAGCTCACCTACGAGTTCTTCCAGGGCTTCGCCAACCATGCGCTGGTGACGCTGCACATCGACAACCTCAAGGGCGACAACGCCCACCACCAGGCCGAGACGGTATTCAAGGCCTTCGGCCGCGCGCTGCGCATGGCGCTGGCGCTCGATGCGCGCTCGGCCGGCGTGATCCCGTCGACCAAAGGCTCGCTCTGACATGGGCAAGACCGTCGCCGTGGTGGACTACGGCATGGGCAACCTGCGCTCGGTGTCGCAGGCGGTGATGCATGTGGCCGACGGAAGCGGCTTCGAGGTGATCGTCACGTCGAAGCCGGAGGAAGTGTTCGCCGCCGAGCGCATCGTGCTGCCGGGGCAGGGCGCGATGCCCGACTGCATGCGCGAGCTGCGCGACTCCGGCCTGCAGGAGGCCGTGCTCGACGCCGCCGCGCGCAAGCCGATGATGGGCGTGTGCGTGGGCATGCAGATGCTGCTCGAGCGCAGCGAGGAAGGGCCCACTGACGGGCTGGGCCTGATTCCGGGCGAGGTGCTGCGCTTCCGGCTCGAGGGCCGGAAGCAGCCCGACGGCAGCCGCTACAAGGTGCCGCAGATGGGCTGGAACCAGGTCTTCCAGGCCCGGCCGCACCCGGTGTGGGCGGGCGTGCCCGACGGGGCGTACTTCTATTTCGTGCACAGCTTCTATGCGCGACCGTCGGAGCCGCGCCACAGCGTGGGCGAGACCGATTACGGCAGCCGCTTTACCTGCGCGGTGGGCCGGGATAACATTTTTGCAACCCAGTTCCACCCCGAGAAGAGCGCCGAGCATGGCCTCGCGCTGTACAGAAACTTCCTGCACTGGAATCCGTGACGGCTTTCCCCTGCACACCACCTTCTTCTCGGGTGACTCCCTCCTTCTTCCCCACCACGCCCATCGGCCATGCTGCTGATCCCCGCGATTGACCTGAAAGACGGTCGATGTGTCCGCCTCAAGCAGGGCGACATGAGCGAATCCACCACCTTCGGCGAAGACCCGGCTGCGATGGCGCGGCGCTGGGTCGATGCCGGCGCGCGACGGCTGCACCTCGTCGACCTGAACGGCGCCTTCGCCGGCAAGCCGGTCAACGAGAGTGCGATCAAGGCCATCCTCGCCGAGGTGGGCGACGAGATCCCGGTGCAGCTCGGCGGCGGCATTCGCGATCTCGACACCATCGAGCGCTACCTGGACGACGGACTGAGCTTCATCATCATCGGCACGGCCGCGGTGAAGAACCCCGGCTTTCTGCACGACGCCTGCTCGGCCTTCGGCGGCCACATCATCGTCGGCCTGGACGCCAAGGACGGCAAGGTCGCCACCGACGGCTGGAGCAAGCTCACCGGCCACGAGGTGGTCGACCTGGCACGCAAGTTCCAGGACTATGGCGTCGAAGGCGTGATCTATACCGACATCGGCCGCGACGGCATGCTCAGCGGCATCAACATCGATGCGACGGTGAAGCTGGCGCAGGCGCTGACGATCCCCGTGATCGCCTCGGGCGGCCTGTCGAACCTGGCCGACATCGAGAAGCTCTGCGCCGTCGAGTCCGAAGGCATCGAGGGCGTGATCTGCGGCCGCGCGATCTACACCGGCGATCTCGATTTCTCGGCCGCCCAGGCGCGCGCCGACGAGTTGAACGGCGAAGGCTGATGCTCGCCAAGCGCATCATTCCCTGCCTCGACGTCACCGGAGGCCGGGTCGTCAAGGGCGTCAACTTCGTCGAGCTGCGCGATGCCGGCGATCCGGTCGAGATCGCGGCGCGCTACAACGAGCAGGGCGCCGACGAGCTCACCTTCCTCGACATCACCGCCACCAGCGACGACCGCGACCTGATCCTGCACATCATCGAGGCGGTGGCCTCGCAGGTGTTCATTCCGCTCACCGTGGGCGGCGGCGTGCGCACGGTCGACGACGTGCGGCGCCTGCTCAACGCCGGCGCCGACAAGGTCAGCTTCAACTCGGCGGCGGTGGCCAATCCGCAGGTGATCAAGGACGCCTCGGCCAAGTACGGCGCGCAGTGCATCGTGGTGGCGATCGACGCGAAGAAGCGCCAGGGCGACGATCTCGCCGCGCGCGGCCCCGGCTGGGACGTCTACACCCACGGCGGGCGCAAGAACGTCGGCCTCGATGCCGTCGCGTGGGCGAAGCAGATGGCCGAACATGGCGCCGGCGAGATCCTGCTCACCAGCATGGACCGCGACGGCACCAAGATCGGCTTCGACCTCGAGCTCACGCGCGCGGTCAGCGATGCGGTCGACGTGCCGGTGATCGCCTCGGGCGGCGTCGGCGCGCTGGAGCATCTGTCCGAAGGCATCCGCGTCGGTGGTGCCGACGCGGTGCTGGCGGCGAGCATCTTCCACTACGGCGAGTTCACCGTCGGCCAGGCCAAGGCCTTGCTGGCGCGCGACGGGATTCCGGTGCGGATGTGAAGGCGGCGCTGCCGCGCGAGGTCCGCATCATCGGCGGGCAGTGGAAGCGCTCCAAGCTGCCGGTGGCCGACAAGCCCGGGCTGCGCCCCACGCCGGATCGCGTGCGCGAGACGCTCTTCAACTGGCTGGGCGGCGAGCTCGACGGCTGGCGCGTGCTCGATGCATTCGCCGGCTCGGGCGCGCTCGGCTTCGAGGCCGCCTCGCGCGGCGCGGCCGAGGTGCTGCTGCTCGAACGCGACCGCGCGCTCGCGGCGAGCCTGAACCAGTCGCGCGAGCGCCTGAAGGCCGACACGCTGCGCGTGCAGTGCGCCGACGCGCTCGCCTGGATGGCCGCCTGCGTGCCGCGGTGCTTCGAGCTGGTCTTTCTCGATCCGCCCTTCGACGCCGGGCTGTTCGACAAGGCCTTGGCCGCCGCGGCGCGCGTCGCCGTGCCCGACGGTTTCGTCTACCTGGAAGCCGACCGCGAATTCACGGCCGCCGAGCTCGCGCCGCTGGGCCTCGTCGTGCACCGCCACCTGCGCGCCGGCCAGGTGCATGCGCACCTGTTACGGGTTGCAATAAACTCCGCCGCAACGAGGATCAGCGAGGGGCAGCTTTGACTTCAGTCACCCGACTCACTGCCGTCTACCCCGGCACCTTCGACCCGATGACGCTGGGCCACGAGGACTTGATGCGCCGCGCCAGCGGGCTGTTCGAGCGCCTCATCCTCGCGGTGGCGGTGGGCCACCACAAGCGCACCATGTTCACCATCGCCGAGCGGCTGGAGATCGCCACCGAGCTGGCGGCCAAATACCCCAACGTCGAGGTGATGGCCTTCCGCGGCCTGCTGCGCGACTTCGTCGTCGGCCACGGCGGCAAGGTGGTGGTGCGCGGCCTGCGCGCGGTGAGCGACTTCGAATACGAGTTCCAGATGGCCGGCATGAACCGCCAGCTGATGCCCGAGGTCGAGACGCTGTTCCTCACCCCCAGCGACCAGTTCCAGTTCGTCTCCGGCACCTTCGTGCGCGAGATTGCCACCCTCGGCGGTGATGTCTCCAAGTTCGTGTCACCCTCGGTGCTCCAGCGGCTGCGCGAGCGCGTCAAATCGACCGAAGGCTGAAGTCCGACGATGGCCCTGCTGATCACCGACGAGTGCATCAACTGCGATGTCTGCGAGCCCGAATGCCCCAACCAGGCAATCTCGATGGGCCCGGAGATCTACCAGATCGACCCGAAGCGCTGCACCGAATGCGTCGGCCACTTCGAGGAGCCGCAGTGCGTGCAGGTGTGCCCGGTGAGCTGCATCCCGGTCGACCCGGCGCACGTGGAGTCCAGGGAAACGCTGTGGGAGAAATACCGCCGGCTGCAGGCGCAGGCCGCCGCGGGTGAGACGCGCTGAGTTTCAGCGCGCCTTCTTCGGCGCGACGGCGGTGAAGTCGCGCGAGTCCTTGTCCTTCTTGGCCTTGCGCTTGCCCTTGGGCTGCGGCTTGGCCTTGGCCGGCTCCGACGCGGCCTTCTGCGGCCCGAGCGAAGCGATCGCCGGCTCGCGTTGCGCCGCCTTCTCGGCCGCGATGCGCTCGCGCTCCATCTCGCGTCCCTTGCGGCGCTCCTCGGCAGCTGCGCGCCGCGCTTCGGCGCGTTGTGCGGCGCTGCGGGTGTCGGTGGTTTCGACCACCGCGCCGCCCGGGCAGGGCGTCTGCGAATAGTGGCCGCCGCCGCAGCGGTATACCGGTGCGGCGAATGCGGCGCTGCTGGCGAGGGCGAACAGCAAGGTGGCGATCCAGGGCTTCATGGCGCGGTCTCCGGGCGAGGGGGCTTGGGGCGCGGTGGCTTGGCGTGGATCTTCATCATCGCGCGCTCCATCTCGCCGGCCAGCAGCAGGTCGAGCGCGCCCAGCGACTGTTCGATGGTCTTCTCGATCGCCTCGCGGTGCTCCGCCGAAGGCTTCTTCAGCACGTAGTTCACCACCTCGGCCTTCACCCCCGGGTGGCCGATGCCCAGGCGCAGCCGCCAGTAGTCGGCGCTGCCGAGCTGGGCGTGGATGTCCTTCAGGCCGTTGTGGCCGGCATGGCTGCCGCCGAGCTTCATCTTGACCTGGCCGGGCAGCAGGTCGAGCTCGTCGTGAGCGACCAGGATCTCCTGCGGCGCGATCTTGAAGAAGCGCGCCAGCGCCGCCACCGACTTGCCCGAGAGGTTCATGAAGGTCATGGGCTCGAGCAGCCACACCGGGCCGTGGGCCGTGTTGGCGCGCGCCGCCAGGCCGAAGTAGCTGCGCTCGGGCACGAGAGTCACCTTGAGCGCGCGCGCCACTTCGTCGATGAACCAGAAGCCGGCGTTGTGGCGCGTGGCTTCGTATTCCGCGCCCGGGTTGCCCAGGCCGACCAGCAATCGGATCATGCGGCGGATTATCGGTGTCGTTCAGGCATGAAAAAGCCCCGCCGAGGCGGGGCTCCGAAGGGGGTGGCGCTGGCGCGCCGCCGTGGACCTTCTACTTCTTGTTCTGCTTCTCGTCCTTCTTGGCCTTGGTCGGCGCGGCGGCCGGGGCAGCAGCCACCGGCGCCGGCGCGGCTTCTTCCTCGGCGGCCTGCATCGAGACCGACACGATGACCGGATCCTTCTTGCCGTGCGTGACGACCTTGATGCCCTCGGCCAGCTTCAGGTCGCTGACGTGCAGCGACTGGCCCTTGGCCAGGTTGCTGAGGTCGATGGTCAGGTGCTCGGGCAGCTGCGAGGCCAGGCACTGGATCAGCAACTCGGTGACCACGTGGTTGACCAGGCACTTGTCGGTCTTGACGGCCGGCGAGTTTTCCTCGTTCACGAAGTGCAGCGGCACCTTCTTCGTGACCTTGGTGGTCGCGTCGACGCGCTGGAAGTCGATGTGCAGCACGATCGGGCGGAACGCGTGCATCTGGTAGTCGCGCAGCAGCACCTGCTGGCTCTTGCCGCCCAGCTCCATCTCGAGGATGGAGGAGTGGAAGGCTTCCTTCTTCAGCGCAAAGAAGAGGGCGTTGTGATCGAGCTCGATCATGGTGGGCGTGCCGGCACCGTAGACGATGCCGGGCACCTTGTCCGCATTGCGCAGGCGGCGGCTCGCTCCGGTGCCCTGCAACTTGCGCTCGTAGGCGACGAATTTCATGGTGACTCCAGTGGGATGAACAACGAGGGCCCGCGACCAGGCTCCTCGGCTTAGAAGTTCGCGTTTTGCTCCGCGAACAGGGAAGTGACCGATTCGCCATCGGAGATGCGGCGGATCGTCTCGGCGAACAGGAAGGCGACCGACAGCTGGCGCACCTTGGCGCAGGCCTTGCCCGCTTCGCTGAGCGGAATGGTGTTGGTGATGACGACCTCGTCGAGCGCCGAGCCCTTGATGCGCTCGAGCGCCGGGCCCGAGAACACCGCGTGCGTGCAGTAGGCGTAGACGCTCTTGGCGCCGCGATCCTTCAGCACCTCGGCGGCCTTCACCAGCGTGCCGGCGGTGTCGATCATGTCGTCCATGATCACGCAGTTGCGGCCCTCGATCTCGCCGATGACGTGCATCACCTCGGAGACGTTGGCCTTGGGGCGGCGCTTGTCGATGATGGCCAGGTCGCAGCCGAGCTGCTTGGCCAGCGCGCGGGCGCGCACCACGCCGCCGACGTCGGGCGACACCACCACCAGATCGGCGTAGCGCTTGCTCTGCAGGTCGGCCAGCAGCACCGGCGAGGCGTAGATGTTGTCGACGGGGATGTCGAAGAAGCCCTGGATCTGGTCGGCGTGCAGGTCCATGGTCAGCAGCCGCTCGACGCCGACCGCTTCCAGCATGTTGGCGACGACCTTGGCGCTGATCGGCACGCGCGTGGAGCGCGGGCGGCGGTCTTGCCGCGCGTAGCCGAAGTAGGGGATGACCGCGGTGACTCTCCTGGCCGAGGCGCGCTTGAGCGCGTCGACCATGATGCACAGCTCCATCAGGTTCTCGTTGGTCGGCGCGCAGGTCGGCTGCACCACGAAGATGTCGCGGGCGCGCACGTTCTGCTCGATCTCGATGTCGACTTCGCCGTCGGAGAAGCGGCCGACCTTGGCCTTGCCGAGCTCGATGCCCAGATGGGAGGCGATTTCCTGGGCCAGCGCCGGGTTGGCGTTGCCGGTGAACAGCACGGTGTTGAACAGCACGATCGCTCCGTCAGTCTTGCCGGGCTCGTTGCGCACCGGGACGGATCCACTCGATCCGTCAGGAGATTTGGCAGGGGAGGAAGGACTCGAACCCTCGCATGTCGGAATCAAAATCCGATGCCTTAACCAACTTGGCGACTCCCCTACACCGGTCCGCCGCTTTCGCGCCGAACCTTCAACCGGTTCAGTCCGGAGCCCAACCGACCAGCGGATGCTGCTCCTGGCTGCGGCACATTCGCCCCACCCACCCCGGCGGAAGATCCGCCGGCATCGCCGCCGTGGGTTCGGCGCCCGTGCCTGCCCTCGCGAACACCGCGCTGCCCGATCCGGTCATGCGCGCGTTGCCGAAGCGCCGCTGCAGGATCTCCCGGGCCACTCCCACCTCGGCGCAGTGCGCTTCGGCAGGAG
Organism: Piscinibacter sp.; assembly: GCA_017983795.1. Classification (GTDB taxonomy): domain Bacteria; phylum Pseudomonadota; class Gammaproteobacteria; order Burkholderiales; family Burkholderiaceae_C; genus Piscinibacter. The sequence continues at coordinate 63,400 of JAGOAS010000005.1, read as the reverse complement.
CTTGCAGATCGTTGCGGCCGAAGCCGCCGGCGGTGTCCGCAAGAAAGCCCGCAAGTATAACAGCTTCGGTGTTCCGCACCAGCAGCGGGCTGCCGAAGATCGCACTGGTGGCGATCGCCGCCGGCGGCTTGACGACGGCGAACCAGGCCGGCGGCACGGGCAGCGGCGTCAGGCGCTCGCCGATGCCCTCGACGAAGGCGTTGTGCCCGCCGATGAAGAAGGGCACGTCGGCACCCAGCTTCAGGCCGAGGGCGGCGAGCCGCTCGCGCGGCAGGTTCAGGCCCCAAAGCCGGTTCAGCGCGAGCAGGGTGCTGGCGGCGTCGGAGCTGCCGCCGCCCATGCCGGCGCCCCAGGGCACGTGCTTCTCGATCGAGATGTCGGCGCCCAGGCGGGTGCCGCTCTCGGCTTGCAGCAGCCGGGCGGCGCGCAGACACAGGTCGTCGTCGGGCAGGGCCGCTCCGAGGTCGTGGCGCGCCAGGCGGCCATCGGCGCGGCGCTCGAAGTGCAGCGTGTCGCACCAGTCGATCAGTACGAACACCGACTGCAGCAGGTGGTAGCCGTCGGCGCGCCGGCCGACCACGTGCAGAAAGAGGTTCAGCTTGGCCGGCGCGGCCACGTCGAGCAGCGAGCGCAGACCCATGGCGGCTCAGCTGCGGTCGAGCTTGACGCGCACCGTCACGAGCGGCGCGCTCTCGCGCACCGCCACGATGGTGTCGTCGGCGAAGCGCGCCAGGTCGACGGCCCAGCCGAGCTGGCGGAAGCCGGGCGGCTGCGCCACGTGCCCGGCGCCGGGCCAGGGGCGGCCGTGCAGCCAGTCGAACAGCGCCGCCACCGGCAAGCTCTCGCCCAGCACCTCGCGCGTCAGCGCGTCGAGGCTGGCGTAGGGCGTCTCGCCCTGCGGCGTCACCAGCACCACGCGCCCGGGTTGCCAGCGCGCCTGCGCCATCACCTGGCCGGTGGGCGTGGAGAGGTTCAGGCGGCCGGCCTCGGCGACGCCCTGCAGCTCGAAGCCCGCGACCACCGAGCGCGGTTGCTCTTCGCCGGTGGTGTCGACGCGCAACGCGAGCCGGCCGGAGAGCGTCTCGCCGGGCAGCGGCTGCCTGTCGGCCGGCAGCGATGCGCAGGCCGCCAGCAGAGCCGCCAGCGGCAGCGCCAGCGCGAGGGTGCGACGCCTCACAGGTCCACCCGCAGCCGGGCCAGCGTGGCGCGCAGCACGTCGTTGCCGGCGTCGCGCGTCTTGGCCTCGCGCCAGACGCGGCGGGCCTCGTCGTGCTGCCCCGTCACCCAGAGCACCTCGCCGAGGTGGGCGGCGATCTCGGCGTCGGGCCGGGCGCGGTAGGCCTGCTGCAGCAGGCGCAGCGCCTCGCTGCGGTTGCCGAGGCGGTACTCGACCCAGCCCAGGCTGTCGGTGATGAAGGGCTCGCCGGGGCTGAGGTCGAGCGCCTTGCGGATCAGGTCGCGCGCCTCGTCGAGGCGCTGGTTGCGCTCGGCGAGCGAATAGCCCAGCGCGTTGTAGGCGTGGTGGTGGTCGGGCTTGAGCGCGATCACCTTGCGCAGCAGCCGCTCCATCTCGTCCATGCGGTTGAGCTTCTCGGCCATCATCGACTGCTCGTAGAGCAGGTCGACGTCGTCCGGGTACTCCTTGTTCGCCTGCTCCAGCACCGCATTGGCCTCGCGCCACAGCTTCACGTCGCGCAGCACCTGGGCTTCGGCGAGGAACTTGGCGCGGCCGTCGGCCGGGGTCTTCTCCGGCGCCTTGCGGATCAGCTCGCGCGCTTCCTTGATCTTGCCCTGGCGCGCCAGCAGCGAGGCGCGGCGCGTCTGCACCTCGAGCGCGCGCTGCGGGTTGTCGACCTTGGCGAGCCAGCCCTCGGCGCCCTTGTAGTCGTGCTGCTGCTCGGCCGCCTGCGCGAGCAGCAGCCAGGCCTGGGTGCGGCCCTGCTCGCGCCAGTCGGTGGGCGTGGTGGCGTCGTCATCGTCGTCGTCGGCGCCGGCCGGCGCAGTGGCCGGGGCGTTCTCGAGCTTGCCCAGGTAGGTCTTGAGCGCGGTGGTCGCCTCGGCCGGGTGGCGCAGTTCGACCTGCAGCGCGCCCAGCGTCAGCCAGGGCGGCGCCATGTCCGGCGCGAGCTGCGTGATCGTCTCGAGCTGTGCCGCCGCATCGCCGTAGCGCTGCGCATTGGTCAGCACGCGCACGTAGTTCAGGCGCACGCCGTGGCTGTCGGGTTTCGCCTTCAGGAACGAGCCGACGATGGCCTCGGCCGCCGGCGTGCTGCCTGCCAGGCCGGTGGCGAGCATGGCCACCGATTCGTTGCCGGGATCGTCGGTGTGCGCCTGCTGCAGCAGCGGCAGCGCCTTGCCAGCGTCGGGCACGCCCAGCCACGCGCGCGCCAGCGCCACGCGCGCGGCACTGCGCGTGGCCGGCTGCTCGAGCCAGTCCTGCACGACGCGCTCGACCAGCGCGGGCGTCTGCGTCTTGTCGCCGGTGCGCGAGAAGAAGCCGGGCAGCGACTGGATCAGCCCCGGCCGCTCGGCCTCGGGCGTGAGCTGGATCAGCGAGCGCAAGGGCTCGATCGATTCGTCCGCCCGATTGAGCGCCACCAGCAGCTGGATCAGGTAGCGGTGCGCCTCGATCGAGCGCGGCAGGGCGCTGCGCCAGGCCATCACCGCGGCGAGCGCCTGGTCGCCGGCGCGTGCCTGCAGGGCGATCTCGGTGGTGCGGCGGAACAACTGCTCGTCGCGCGTGCGCCGCGCCGCATCGAGCATCACCTGGTAGGCCGTGCCGGCCTCGCCGCCGCGCAGCTCGATCTCGCCGATCAGCAACTGGTAGAAGAGTTGGGCGTCGAGCCGGGAGTTCTCGACCGGCGAATCCGACGCGGCGTTCTGCGCCAGCGCCGACATGTTCAGGCACAACAGCGACGCCAGCAGGGCACCGAGCAGGCGAGGGCCCGGGCGGGACGAAGGGGACGGCATCGGTGACTCCTGGGCTCTGGAATTCATTCTAGTGGTGGGCATGGACCCCTGCGATCCGCCTCGCTCGCGATAATTCCGCACATGCCCGAACTTCCGGAGGTCGAGACCACGCGCCGCAGCTTCGCGCAGCGCATCGCGGGGGCGACGGTGACGGATGTCCGGCTCGGCAAGCCGCTGCGCTGGCCGCTCGGTTGCACGCCGGCCTCGCTGCGCGGCCGGCGCGTCGGGCAGGCCACGCGGCGCGGCAAATACCTGTGGCTGCCGGTGGGCGAGGGCGGCCTGCTGCTGCACCTGGGCATGTCGGGCTCGCTGGCCTTCGGCGAGCAGCTCGCGCCGCCCGGCGCGCACGACCACTTCGATCTGATCACCGACCGCGGCACGCTGCGCCTGACCGATCCGCGCCGCTTCGGCGCCGTGCTGTGGTCGCGCTCGCTCGATGTGCCGCCCGCCGCCACGCGGCTCGGCGGCCTGGGGCTCGAGCCCTTCGACCCGGCCTTCACCGGCGAGTACCTGCACCGCGCATTGCGCGGCCGGCGCGTGGCGATCAAGCAGGCGCTGCTGGCCGGCGACATCGTCGTCGGCGCCGGCAACATCTATGCCTGCGAGGCGCTGTTCCGCGCCGGCGTCGACCCGCGCACGGCCGCGGGTCGCGTCAGCCGGCCGCGCTGCGAACGCCTGGCCGAGGCGGTGCGGCACATCCTCGCTCAGGCGCTCGATCTCGGCGGCAGCACGCTGCGCGACTACCGCGATGCGCACGGCATGGCCGGCAGCTTCCAGCAGCATGCCGCGGTCTATGGCCGCGAAGGCCAGTCCTGTCTCGCCTGCGGCACGGCCGTGCGGCGCATCGTGCAAGGCCAGCGTTCGAGCTTCTTCTGCCCGCACTGCCAGCGGCGTTGAAGCCACGCCACGTGGCGTGACAAGGCGTATCCGGGTTTCCCCTGCGCGTGCCGCTTTGCCATGCGACAATGACCGCGCCTCGACCGCCCTGCGGCCCGACGACAACAAGCACCCGCGCAATGCCGAGTGAGAACAAGCCGGCCGGCGGCGACACCCTGATCGAGATCGACCACGTCACGTTCGGGTACGACGCCAGCCGCACCATCCTCAATGACATCTCGCTGCGCTTCCAGCGCGGCAAGGTCACGTCCATCCTGGGCAGTTCGGGCTGCGGCAAGACCACGCTGCTGCGCCTGATCGGCGGCGTGCACGCCGCCAATTCGGGCACGGTCAGGTTCGACGGCGAGGTGGTCGATTCGCGCAACCGCGACCAGCTCTACCGCCTGCGCCGGCGCATGGGCGTGCTGTTCCAGTTCGGTGCCCTGTTCACCGATCTCTCGGTATTCGACAACGTCGCCTTCCCGCTGCGCGAGCAGACCGATCTGACCGAGGCGATGATCCGCGACATCGTGCTGATGAAGCTCAACGCGGTGGGCCTGCGCGGCGCAGCGCACCTGCGCATCTCCGAGGTCTCGGGCGGCATGGCGCGGCGCATCGCGCTGGCGCGCGCGATCGCGCTAGACCCCGAGCTGATCATGTACGACGAGCCCTTCGCCGGCCTCGACCTGATCTCCATGGGCGTGGCGGCGCGGCTGATCCGCACGCTCAACGACGTGACGGGCTCGACCTCGCTGGTGATCTCGCACGACGTGCCCGAGTGCATGGCGATCAGCGACTACGTGGTGCTGCTGGCCAACGGCGGCCGCATCGTCGCCCAGGGCACGCCGGCCGAACTGATGGGCTCGAGCGACGCCGAGGTGCGCCAGTTCGTGCGCGGCGAGCCCGACGGCCCGGTCAAGTTCCACTACCCGGCGCCGACCATCGCCGAGGATTTCGGCTTGGCAGCGGGAGGCGAGCGATGAACTTCCTCGCCCTGATCGGCGCGCGCGCGCTGAGGGTGCTGCAGGCCTTCGGCCACGCCGCCTTCTTCGCGCTCGAGCTGCTGCGCGCGCTGCCGGTGGCGATGCGCCGCTTCGGCCTCGTCGTCGCGCAGATCCACGCGGTGGGCAACCTCTCGCTGGTGATCATCCTGTCGTCCGGCCTCGCGGTGGGCTTCGTGCTCGCGCTGCAGATGTACTACGCGCTGGTCACCTACGGCGCCACCGAATCGCTCGGCCTGATCGTCAACCTCGCGCTGGTGCGCGAGCTCGGCCCGGTGGTGACGGCGCTGCTCTTCGCCGGCCGCGCCGGCACCTCGCTGACGGCCGAGATCGGCCTGATGAAGGCCGGCGAGCAGCTCGCCGCGATGGAGATGATGGCGATCGACCCGAAGGAGCGCGTGATGGGCCCGCGCTTCATCGCCGGCATCGTCTCGATGCCGATCCTGGCGATCCTGTTCTCGGCCATCGGCATCCTCGGCGCCTACGTGGTCGCGGTGCTGCTGATCGGCGTCGACGCGGGCAACTTCTGGTCGATCATGCAGGCCAAGGTCGACGTCTGGCGCGACGTCGGCAACGGCATCGTCAAGAGCGCGGTGTTCGGCGTGATCTGCACCTTCGTCGCCCTCTACCAGGGCCACGAGACCGACGCCACGCCCGAGGGCGTGGCGTACGCGACGACGCGCACCGTGGTGATCTCGTCGCTGGCGGTGCTGGGCATGGACTTCATCCTCACGGCGCTGATGTTCTCGACGCCGTAGCACGAAGAAGGGAATCTCGAGATGGGCAAGAAGGGCATCGAAACGCTGGTGGGGCTGTTCGTGCTGCTGGGCGTGGCCGGGCTGGTGTTTCTCGCGCTGAAGGCGGCCAACCTGACCAGCTTCGGCGGCGGCGACACCTACACGCTGACGGCCAAGTTCGACAACATCGGCGGCCTGAAGCCGCGCGCCGCGGTGCGCAGCGCCGGCGTGACAGTCGGGCGCGTTGCCTCGATCACGCTGGACGCCAAGACCTACCAGGGCGTGGTGCGGCTGGAGATCGAGAAGGGCGTGCAGTTCCCGAAGGACTCGCAGGCGCGCATCCTCACCGCCGGGCTGCTGGGCGACCAGTACATCGGCCTGGAGCCGGGCGCCGACGAGAAGAACTTCGCGGCCGGCGACACCATCGCGCAGACGCAGTCGGCGGTGGTGCTGGAGAGCCTGATCAGCCAGTTCCTCTTCAACAAGGCCGCCGACGCCGGGGGCGGCAACGGGGGGGCCAAGAAGTGAAACGAGCCGGCGTCGCGCTCGCGCTGGCCGGCATGCTGCTGGCCGGCTGCGCGACCACGCTCAACGACGTGCGCGGCGGGCCGGGCGCGAAGCTCGATCCGTGGGAGAACTGGAACCGCAAGGTGTTCTCCTTCAACGAGGCGCTCGACGAGAAGCTGCTCAAGCCGGTCGCCACGGCCTACTCGAACATCGTGCCCGAGCTGGTGCGGCGCGGCGTCGACAACTTCTTCGGCAACTTCGCCGATGCCTGGTCGGCGATCAACAACTTCCTGCAGGGCAAGGGCACGGCGGGCGTCTACGACGTCATGCGCGTGGGCACCAACACCGTATTCGGCCTGGGCGGCGTGCTCGACGTGGCCACCGAGGTCGGGCTGGAGAAGACGCGCGAGGACTTCGGCCAGACGCTGGGCGTCTGGGGCATGGGCACCGGCGCCTACATCGTGTGGCCGTTCTTCGGGCCCTCGAGCGTGCGCGACTCGATCGGCCTGCCGATGGACATCGCCGCCTCGCCGGCGACGGTGATCAACGACGGCGCGATCCGCTACAGCCTGACCGCGCTGAACGCGGTCAACACGCGCGCCAACCTGCTCGGTGCGACGCGCGTGCTCGACGACATCGCGCTGGACAAGTACACCTTCGTCCGCGACGCCTACCTGCAGCGCCGCCGCAGCCTGGTGTCCGACGGCTACGAGCCGCCGCCGGAAGATCCCACCGCGGGCGACGATCCGGCCGCGCCGGCCATGGCGCCGGCCGCATCGGCGCCGCGGTGAACCACAAGGCGTTGCGAAACGTTAAGGCACACCATGGCAGTGAACCTCGCGGCCCTGCCCGGCTCTGAACAGCGGGGCCTCGCGAGGCGCCACAGAAAGGAAACGAACATGCTCTCGATGCGAATCACCACCTGGCTGGCCGCCGCCGCGATGGCGCTGGGCCTCGGCGTCGCGCGTGCGAACGACGCCGCCAAGGCGCCCGACCAGCTGATCAAGGAGGTGTCGACCGACGTGCTCGACACCATCAAGGCCGACAAGTCCATCCAGGCCGGCGACGTGCAGAAGATCACCGCGCTGGTCGACGCCAAGGTCATGCCCTACGTGAACTTCCAGCGCATGACGGCCTCGGCCGTCGGCCGCTACTGGCGCCAGGCCACGCCCGAGCAGCAGAAGCGCCTGCAGGAAGAGTTCAAGGTGCTGCTGGTGCGCACCTATTCCGGCGCGCTGTCGCAGGTGAAGGACCAGAGCGTGCAACTCAAGCCCATGCGTGCCGGCCCGGACGACAAGGACGTGGTGGTGCGCACCGAGGTGCGCGGCAAGGGCGACCCGATCCAGCTCGACTACCGCCTCGAGAAGAAGGACGACGGCTGGAAGATCTACGACGTCAACGTGCTGGGCGTGTGGCTGGTGCAGAACTACACCAGCAGCTTCGCGCAGGAGATCGGCGCCAACGGCATCGACGGCCTGATCGCCAAGCTGGCCGAGCGCAACAAGAGCGCCGCGGCCAACGGCACGAAGTCCTGAGGCCAGGGCGCGAAATGAAACCCCCAAGCTCACTTCGTTCGCTGCCCCCCGAGGGGGCGCTCAGTGGCTTCGGAACGGCCGGGCGCCACTGAGATGTTGCTGCTGCCCGCCACCCTGACGCTGCGCGAATCGCGTGACACCCTGCGCCTGCTCTCGCAGGCGCTGCAGGGCGAGCGCGACGGCGAGGTGCTCGTCGACGCCTCGCCGCTGCAGCAGTTCGACACCGCGGCGCTGGCGGTGCTGCTCGAGTGCCGCCGGCTCGCGCTGGCCTTCGGCCGGCCCTTCGGCGTGCGCAACGCGCCCGAGAAGCTCTCGGCGCTGGCCGCGCTGTACGGCGTCAACGAGCTGCTGCTCCCGTCGGCGCCGGCACCGGCTGCCCTGCCTGCCGCAACCGCCTGAGGCGCAGCGCGCGCCAGCCGAGCAGCGCCGCGACGATCGCGGCATACACCGCCACCTCGGCGAAGTCGTGCTTGCCGGCGCGCATCCAGAAGAAGTGCAGGATCGCCAACACGGCGATCGCGTAGATCGCACGATGCAGCGCCCGCCAGCGTGCCGCACCGAGCGCGCGGATGGCGCGGTTGAACGAGGTGGCGGCCAGCGGCAGCATCAGCAGCAGCGCGAGGAAGCCGACCAGCGCGAACGGGCGCTTGGGGATGTCGCGGGCGATTACCGCTGCATCGAAGCCCATGTCCAGCCAGGCGTAGGCGAGGAAGTGCAGCAGCGCGTAGAAGAACGCGAACAGCCCCAGCATGCGGCGAAAGCGCGCCAGCGCGGGCTGGTTCGCCAGCACCCGCAGCGGCGTCACGGCCAGCGTGAGGCACAGCAGGCGCAGCGTCCAGTCGCCGGTGGATCGAATCAGCGCCTCGGCCGGATTCGCACCCAGGCGATCGGCCGCAGCGGCGTAGAACAGCCACACGAAGGGCAGCAGGCCGGCGGCGAACAGAAGCGGCTTGGCCGCCGGATGCAGCAGCGGGGAGCGTGCCACCGTCAGAAGTATTTCTTGAGGTCCATGCCGGCGTAGAGCTGCCCGACTTGGGGCCCGTAGCCGTTGAACATCAGCGTCGGCCGCTTCTTCTGGAACAGGCCGTCCTCGCCGATGCGGCGCTCGGTGGCCTGGCTCCAGCGCGGATGGTCGACGTTCGGATTCACGTTCGAGTAGAAGCCGTACTCCTGCGCCGCGGCCTTGACCCAGGCCGTGCGCGGCTCGCGCTCGACGAAGCGGATCTTGACGATCGACTTGGCGCTCTTGAAGCCGTATTTCCAGGGCACGACCAGGCGCAGCGGCGCACCGTTCTGGTTGGGCAGCACCTCGCCGTACAGGCCGAAGGCGAGCAGCGTGAGCGGGTGCATCGCCTCGTCCAGGCGCAGGCCCTCGACGTAGGGCCAGTCGAGCACGCCCGAGCGCAGCCCGGGCATCTGCGCGCGGTCGGCCAGCGTCACGAACTCGACGTATTTCGCGTTGCCGGTCGGCTCGACACGCCGGATCAGCTCGGCCAGCGACCAGCCGACCCAGGGGATCACCATCGACCAGCCTTCGACGCAGCGCAGCCGGTAGCTGCGATCTTCCATGGGCGCGATTCTGAGCAGTTCGTCGAGGTCGAAGACCTTGGGCTTCTTCACCTCGCCTTCGACCGCCACCGCCCACGGCCGCGGCTTGAGCGAGCCGGCGGCGCCGGCCGGGTCGGACTTGCCGGTGCCGAACTCGTAGAAGTTGTTGTAGCTCGTGGCGTCGGCGTAGGCGGTGGGCTTCTCCATCGTCAGCGCGCCGGCCACCGCGCTGCGCGAACCCGCCAGCGCCATCAGCTTGCCAGGCCGTTGCACCTGCGCCAGCGCGTCGCGTGCGGCCCAGCCGGCCAGTGCGAGGCCCGCCGCACCGGCGGCCATCTGGCGCAGCAGCGTGCGCCGGCCTTCGTAGACGCTGCGTGGCGTGATCTCGCTCGCGTGCGGATGAACGAAACCGCGATCCTTCAGGTACTGCATGGCGCGATCAGATCACGTCGCCGAAATCCGTGGGCTCGAAGAGGCGAAGCGAGCTCTTCGAGACGCGCTCGCGGAAGCTCTTGCGCGCGAACAGCTTGGCCTGGGCCTGCTCGGGCAGATCGGTGATGTTGATGACGTTCTTGACGATCAGCGTGTCGATCACGTCCTCGATCACGCGCACGAAGTCGGCGTCGAGCCGGCTGAAATCCTCGCGCGTCGCCGCGTCGTTGCCCACGAAGGCCTGCACGTCGGGATGCTCGTCGTCGAGGAACTCGGCGCCCTCCACCGCGTAGCGATGCAGGCTTTCGATGCGGCCGTCGGCGGTGCGTCGGACAAAGGGCATGGCGGGGCTTCGAGGGGGTGTCGAAGCACTATACGACGCAGCCCCGGCAAGGGTTACAGGCGCCACGAAAAAGGCCGGCGCGAGGCCGGCCTTCGTTCACGCGAGCAGCGCGCTTCAGTGCAGGCCGGCGACGTAATCGGCCACGGCCTTGATGTCCGCCTCGGACATGCCGGCGGCCACGCCCGTCATCTGGGCGTTGTTCTTGCGCGTGCCGTCGCGGAAGGCGAGCAGCTGCGCCTCGGTGTAGGAGGCGTGCTGGCCGGCCAGGCGCGGGTACTGCGAGGGCATGCCGGCGCCCGACGGGCCATGGCAGCCGGAGCAGGCCGGCACCTTGCGCTCGGCGATGCCGCCGCGCCAGATCTTCTCGCCCTGCGCCACGGTGGCCTTGTTGGTGGCGAAGCCGGCCTTGGCGCTCTTGGCGGCGTAGAAGGCAGCGACGTTCTTGACGTCGGCATCGGTCGCCAGCGTGGCGGCCATGCCCTGCATCACCGGGTTGGCGCGCTTGCCGGACTTGAACTCGGTGAGTTGCTTGGCGAGGTACTCGGGGTGCTGGCCGGCCAGGATCGGGTTGGCCGGCGCACCGCGCGAGCCATCGAAGCTGTGGCAGGCGACGCACACGCCGCTGGCGGTGGCTTCACCCTTGGCCAGGTCGGGTTTGGCGGGGGCAGCGGCTTCCGTCGCTGCGGCCGGAAGGGCCAGGGTGGCGGCCAGCAGGCCGGACATCAGACTGGACAGCAGGGCGACGGCAGCTTTCATGTTCGGGGTGTGTGCTGGTGCAAAACCCGTAGATTTTACAATGGCCGCCAGGACGACCCATGGCCGACGACAAACACGCTTCCCCGACGGCCTCCCAGGACGCCGACAAACCCGCCCGCCGCGCCCTCGCCTGGGCGCACACGGCGCGCTTCCTCACCACCGCCAGCCGGCTCGATCAACTGCCGCCCACCGAGCTGCCGGAGATCGCTTTCGTGGGGCGTTCCAACGCCGGCAAGTCCACGGCGATCAACACGCTGACGCAGCAGAAACGCCTGGCCTTCGCCTCGAAGACGCCAGGCCGCACCCAGCACATCAACCTGTTCGCGCTCGGCCCGAAGGACGCGCCCGATGCGCTCTTCGCCGACCTGCCGGGCTACGGCTACGCCGCCGTGTCGCGCGATGCCAAATCGCGCTGGCAGCAGGTGATGGCCGATTACCTCGAGCTGCGGCGCAGCCTGGCCGGCGTGGTGCTGATGGTCGACTCGCGCCTCGGCTTCACCGATCTGGATCTGCAACTGCTCGACTTCGTCGCCCCGCGCCTGGCCAACGGCGCGGTGAAGCTGCTGGTGCTGCTGACCAAGGCCGACAAGCTCAACCGCCGCGAAGCCGACCAGGCGCTCGCCGCCTGCCAGGACACGCTCGGCGCGCGCAGCACCGAAGAATCCGACATCGGCATCACGCTGTTCTCGGCGCTGAAGCGGCGCGGCGTCGACGACGCGGCCGTGCTGCTGCGCAGCTGGGTGGAGAGGGCGCCGGCGGCATGAATCCGGGCACGATCGAGACCTTCGATCTGGCGCTGCCGCACGGCATCACGCTCAGCTGCCGCGCCGCCGGTGCGCCGGGTGCGCCGCTGCTCGTCTTCCTGCACGGCTTTCCGGAAGGCGCCTTCGTCTGGGACGAACTGCTCGCCCACTTCGCGCCGCACTACCGCTGCATCGCGCCCAACCTGCGCGGCTTCGAGCGCTCGTCGTCGCCGGTGGAGGTGGAGGCCTATCGCGCCAAGCACCTGGTGGCCGATATCCGCGCGCTCATCGCCGCCCAGGGCGGCCGCGCCGCCGCGCTGGTGGCGCACGACTGGGGCGGTGCGGTGGCCTGGTCGCTGGCGGCGCAGCATCCCGAACTGCTCGAGCGCCTGGTGATCGTGAATTCGCCGCACCCCGCGCCCTTCCTGCGCGAGTTGCGCGACAGCCCGGCGCAGCAGGCGGCGAGCGCCTACATGAACTTCCTCTGCCGCCCCGACGCGGAGGCGCTGCTCGCCGCGGACGACTTCGCGCGCCTGTGGCCTTTCTTCGAGATGATGGGCGCGAGCTGGCTGACCGAGTCGGTGCGCGAGCGCTACCGCGCCGTGTGGCGGCACGGCCTCACCGGCGCCTGCAACTACTACCGCGCCTCGCCGCTGCGCCCGCCGACCGGGCCCGGCGATGCGATCCACTCGCTGCAGCTGCCCGCGGCCACGGTGACGGTGCGCCTGCCCACGCACGTGGTCTGGGCCGAGGCCGACATCGCCTTGCCGCCGGCCTTGCTCGACGGCCTCGAAGCCTTCGTGCCGCAGCTGACGCTGACGCGCGTGCCCGGCGCCACGCACTGGATCGTGCACGAGCGGCCGGCGCTGGTGGCCGCGGAGATCGAGCGCGCGCTGGCGGCCTGATCAGGGCCGGCCGACGAACAGGTACAGCCCCGCCGAGCCCTGCGGCGCGTAGGTCAGGCCGAAGTACACCGGGCCGAGGCCGGTGTCGGCGCCGAGGAAGGCGCTCATGCCGCTGCGCAGCTCGCGTGCGCGCACCTCGCTCCAGCGCGCCCAGGCGTTGCCGGCCTCCAGCGTGGCGCCGACGAAGAAGCCGCGCGTGAATACCGGCGCCGTCAGCGAGCGGCGGTACCAGGTCAGGCGCGTGAACACCACGCTGTTGCCGTCGAGCTGGCCGCTGCGGTAGCCGGAGAGCTGGTGGAAGCCGCCCAGCGTGTAGCGGCCGAGCGCGCTGAGGCTGTCCTGCGGCGTGCGTTGCACGCGCGCGTAGAGGTTGAGCGTGTGCTGCCCCCAGCTGCGCGCCAGCGTGCCCTCGGCCTCCAGGCGCGTGAAGTCCTCGCGCGCATTGCTCTCGCTGCGGCCGCGCCGCCCGCCGACCGCTTCCGCATCGAAGCGGTAGCCGCGCGTCGGGAAGTTGGCGAAGTCGAGCTGGTCGACCACCGCGGCGACGCGCAGGCCGGTCTCGCGCACCGTGCTCGGGCCATCGCCGCTGCCCAGGGCCGTGGTCATGACCTCGGGCGTGGTGCGTTCCAGGTGCAGCGTCAGGCCCATTCGCAGCTCGCCGAGTTCGGCCCAGGGCTGGCCGAGGTCGATGCCGAGCGTGCCGCTCTTGCGGTTGTAGAGGCTGACGACGGCGCCGCTGTCGTTGTCGTAGCGCGTGATGTCGCGGCGCAGCGCCTCGGCGTAGGCCGACACGAACCAGTCGTTGCTCAGGCCCAGCGTCCAGTTCAGCGGGTGGTAGATCTCGGTGTACCAGCGCGGCACCTCGCCGATCTGCACCTGGTTGCGCCACTCGCTGCCGTTGGCGTCCAGCCAGTGGCGGTTGTGGCTGATCTTGACGTTGAAGCCGCTGCCGCCGCGGAAGTCGGTCGCGAGGTCGAGGCCGATGCGGAAGTAGTGCGGGCCCCAGGGCTTGTCCTCGAGGTCGAACACCAAACCGTCGCCCTCGGCGGTGGAGACGAGCAGGTAGTCGGCGCGCAGGTAGTCGCCGCTGGCCGCGAGCCGGCGCGCGTCGCGCTCGGCCTTGGTCGAATCGAAGGGCTGGCCCGGCCGGGATTCGAGCTGGGCTGCGAAGCGCTGCGGGTTGGTCAGCTCCGTGCCCTCGAAGCGGATGAACGCGACCGTCGCCTCCGGCTTGCCGGGCTGCGGCCGGGCGGCGCGCCACTGCGCATAGGCGGCTTCGGGCAGCGCGAGCGCGGCGAGCCGCGCCGCCAGCGGCTCGCTGCCGTGCTCGCCGGCGGCGATCAGCTCGCGCGTGCGCTCGAAGTCGGAGGATGTGAGCTTGCCCAGGTCGGGCGCGATCAGCACGTCCTTCGCGCCCAGCGAGGCGAGGCTGCGCTGCACGTTCTGCTCGGTGAGGATGTTGATCATCTGCGCCGTCAGCCCGCCCACCGAGCCGAGCGTCTCGCGCCCGGCGATCGGCGTGCCGATGTTGACGACGATGAGCACCTCGGCCCCCATGGCGCGTGCGACGTCGACCGGCACGTTGTCGACCAGGCCGCCGTCGCCGAGGATGCGGCCGTCGACCTCGGTGGGCGCGAATACGCCGGGCACGCTCATGCTCGAGCGCAGCGCGAGCGCGAGGTCGCCTTGCGACAGCACCACCGGCTTGCCGCTTTCCATGTCGGTGGCGAGTGCGCGGAACGGGATGGGCAGCGCATCGAAATTGCGCACATCGCGCACCGGCAGCGTGTAGCGGCGCAGCAGCGTCTCGAGGCCGCGGCCGGAGAGCGCGCCCAGCGGCGCGCGCAGCTCGCCCTCGTGCATGCCGATCTCGATCACGGGCGAGATCTCGAAATCCTCCTCCTTGCGCCGCTGCGAGAGCAGCTGGCGGTCGACACGGCTGGCGAATACGCTGCCCCAGTCGACCTTGAGCAGCTCCGCTTCGAGCTGCGCCGCGCTCATGCCGCTCGCGTACAGGCCGCCGATGATCGCGCCCATCGAGGTGCCGGTGATCACGTCGACCGGCACGTGCTCGCGCTCCAGCAGCTTGAGCACGCCGACATGCGCGAGCCCGCGCGCGCCGCCGCCGGAGAGCACCAGGCCGACGCGCGGGCGCTCGGCGGGCGCGGCCTGCGCGATCGCCGCGTGGGGCAACGCAAGCATCAGCGCGCAGAGTGCGATCAGTCCGCTTCGCAGCATCGGCCCGGTCAACTCGGCAAGGGCAGCTCGTTGACCAGCGAGTCGATGGCGCGCTGCACGGTGGGCTTGTCCTCCAGCGGCCGCAGCAGGCCGGCGGCGTCGAGGCGTTCGAGCGCGCGCCGCGTGATCGAGTGCGTCAGGCCCGGCCGCTCGCCGGCGAACAGCAGGTACAGCGTCTTGTCGCTGCGCCACAGCAGCTGCACGCGCGTCCAGCGCCCGCGCACGAGCATGCGCAGCCGTTCGCCCAGCTGCAGCGTGTCGACGCGGCGCGCGGCGTCTTCGGGCGCGCCGATGTCGGTGGCGAGGAAGTCGGCCGGCACCGTGTCCATCGAGGCGAGGTCGATCACCGAATCGCTGAACGGGCGCGGCAGCGGCGTGTCGGGGATGACCTCTTCGCGCATGCGCTGCACGATCTGCTCGGGCGTCAGCGCCTCGGCGCCCGCGCGCGGCCCCGGCCGCAGCGACTCGGCATGCAGCGGCATCAGCGCATCGAGCACGGCCTGCTGCTCGGCCTCGGGCAGCGCGATCAGCGCCATGCCGCTGCGCAGGCGCTGCAGCAGCCCCGGCAGCAGCGCCACCAGGCGCTGGCGGCTCTGCGGGTGGTCGGGCGGCTGCAGGCTCCACAACAGGTCGTCGACGGCGCGCAGGTAGCCAGGCGTCGGCTCGACCTGCTCGCCGAAGCGCACCATCGCCTCGGCCAGCACCTTGGACCAGGTGGCGGTGACGAAGCGGCGGATGGGCGCGGGCGCGTGCACCGGCGCCATCTGGTCGGCCAGGCGCTGCGAGAGGATCTGCTCCAGCACGTCGCGGCGCTCGGCGCGCTGCAGCCCGGCCACGCTGTCGGCCGCCTCGCGCAGCTGCCATTGCAGCTGCTCGGCGAGGAAGGCGTCGATGCGGGCCAGCGCGCGGCGGAACGGCGTGGCGTCGCCGACCTGCGCGCGCGAGACCTCCTCGGCCAGCGCGTCGCAGAAGGCGAGCAGGGCGGCGAGGCGCTTGTCGGCAGCCACGGGATAGGACTGCCCGGCCGCGGCGATGCGGTTCATCAGCAGCCAGACCGGATGCGTGGGCGAGTCCAGCATGGCGCTGTCCTGCAAGGCCACGCGCAGCGCGGCCACCTGCAGCCGCGCGAGCACCGCACGCACCGGTGCGGGCAGCTGGGTGTCGGCCTGGATGGCGGCGAACAGGCGCGACAGCAACGCGGCGACGCGCCCATCCGTGCCTGCGGGCGCCGCCGGAACGCCGGGCACGGGCGCCAACTCGCCGGCCGGCACGCTGGCCAGCAGCGCGCCCAGCACCCCCGCGCGCGCGGCCTCGCGGGCGCTGGTGCTGCGGCCGCTCGCCGCACCCGGCGCCAGCAGCACGGTGCGGTAGATGCCGGGCTGCACGCCGGCCGCTTCCAGCCGCGAACTGGCCGCGGCCCAGGCGCTCTTGAGCAGCCCGGCCATCACGCCGGCCGACAGGCGCAGCAGCGTGGCACGCTGCCCGGGCGCCGCGACGATGGCGCAGGCGGCCTCCCACAGGGCCGAGGCGTAGACCACCGGCCGCAGCGGGTTGGAGTCTTCGCTGACGTGCTGCAGGCCGCACAGCGTGGAGGTGAAGGTCTGCAGCTCGCGGCGTTCCCATTCGGCCGTGCTGTCGATCAGCTGCATCGCGCGCGAGATCTCGATGTCGGCCTCGACGCGCGATTCGTCCATCAGCTCGAGCGCGGCCGGCGCCGCTGCGATGGCCGGCCCGGCCGAGCCGTCCTGCGCCGCGAGCTCGCGCTGCACGCCTTCGCGCAACGCCTCGAGGAAGCGGGCCTGGTAGCGCGCACCCTGGCGCTGCAGTGCTTCGACGATCTCGAACTGGCGCTCGCGTTCACCCGAGGCCAGGGCGTCGCGCGTGTCGCGCAGCAGGGCCAGCGTGCCGGTCACGCAGCGCTCGATCATCGCCGCCGAACGGGCGAGCTCGTCGTCGACGAACTTCAGCAACTGGGCGTGAGCGCTCATGCGTGCGGTGGCATCGGTCTGCGGCGATTATGAAGCGAGGCACCATGAAAAAGGGCTGCCCGAAGGCAGCCCTTTGCTTGAGCGCGGCTTGCTCAGCCAGGCATTACATGTCCATGCCCATGCCGCCCATGCCGCCCATGCCGCCGGGCATGCCGCCGCCCATCGGCGCCTCTTCCTTCGGCGCCTCGGCGACCATGCACTCGGTGGTCAGCATCAGCGACGCCACGGAGGCGGCGTTCTGCAGCGCGGTGCGGGTCACCTTGGTCGGGTCGAGGATGCCCATCTCGAGCATGTCGCCGTAGGTGTCGTTGGCGGCGTTGTAGCCGAAGTTGCCCTTGCCCTCGAGCACCTTGTTGATCACCACGCTCGGCTCGCCGCCGGCGTTGGCGACGATCTCGCGCAGCGGCTGCTCGATGGCGCGCATCACGATCTTGATGCCGGCGTCCTGGTCGTGGTTGTCGCCCTTGAGCGCACCCACGGCAGCGCGGGCGCGCAGCAGCGCGACACCGCCACCGGCCACGATGCCTTCCTCGACGGCGGCACGGGTGGCGTGCAGCGCGTCTTCCACGCGGGCCTTCTTCTCCTTCATCTCGACTTCGGTGGCGGCACCGACCTTGATGACGGCCACGCCGCCGGCCAGCTTGGCCACGCGCTCTTGCAGCTTCTCGCGGTCGTAGTCGCTGGTGGCTTCCTCGATCTGGATGCGCACCTGCTTGACGCGCGCCTCGATGTCGGCGGCCGAGCCGGCGCCGTCGATGATCGTGGTGTTCTCCTTGCCCACCTCGACGCGCTTGGCCTGGCCCAGGTCGGCCAGCGTGACCTTCTCGAGCGTCAGGCCGACTTCCTCGGCGATCACCTTGCCGCCGGTCAGGATGGCGATGTCTTCCAGCATGGCCTTGCGGCGGTCACCGAAGCCCGGCGCCTTGACGGCCACGACCTTCAGGATGCCGCGGATGGTGTTGACCACCAGGGTCGCCAGGGCTTCGCCCTCGACTTCCTCGGCGATGATCAGCAGCGGACGGCCGGCCTTGGCCACCTGCTCCAGCGTGGGCAGCAGGTCGCGGATGTTGCTGATCTTCTTGTCGAACAGCAGCACGAACGGGTTGTCGAGGATCGCGCTCTGCTTCTCGGGGTTGTTGATGAAGTAGGGCGACAGGTAGCCGCGGTCGAACTGCATGCCCTCGACGACGTCGAGTTCGTTGTTCAGGCTCTTGCCGTCCTCGACGGTGATGACGCCTTCCTTGCCGACCTTGTCCATCGCGTCGGCGATGATCTTGCCGATCGACTCGTCGCTGTTGGCCGAGATCGAGCCGACTTGCGAGATTTCCTTGCTGGTGGTGGTCGGCTTGGTGGCCTTCTTCAGTTCCTCGACGAGGCCGGCGACGGCCTTGTCGATGCCGCGCTTGAGGTCCATCGGGTTCATGCCGGCGGCGACGAACTTCATGCCTTCGCGCACGATCGACTGGGCCAGCACGGTGGCGGTGGTGGTGCCGTCACCGGCGTTGTCGCTGGTCTTGGAAGCGACTTCCTTGACCATCTGCGCGCCCATGTTCTGGAGCTTGTCCTTGAGCTCGATCTCCTTGGCGACCGAGACACCGTCCTTGGTGACGGTGGGGGCGCCGAACGAGCGCTCGAGCACCACGTTGCGGCCCTTGGGGCCGAGCGTGACCTTGACCGCGTTGGCCAGGATGTTCACGCCCTCGACCATGCGGTGGCGCGCGTCAGCGCCGAAGACAACGTCTTTTGCAGCCATGTGTATTTCTCCGGATTCGAGTTCTGGGGTGGATTACTTCTCGACGACGGCGAAGAGGTCTTCCTCGCGCATCACCATCAGTTCGTTGCCGTCGACCTTGACCGCCTGGCCGCTGTACTTGCCGAACAGCACACGATCGCCCACCTTGACGTTCAGGGCCACGAAGTCGCCCTTCTCGTTGCGCTTGCCCGGGCCGACCGCCATCACCTCGCCCTGGTCGGGCTTCTCGGCGGCGTTGTCGGGAATGACGATGCCCGAGGCCGTCTTGGTTTCCTGTTCGAGGCGCTTGACGATCACGCGATCGTGCAACGGACGAAGTTTCATAGCATCTCCTTGATGACTCGGAACTGAATCGTGGTGGGGAATGAACGCAAAGTTTGCGCTCATTCACTTCGCCGCTCTCGGGCGCGTTCGATCCCTTTTGGCGGCATTAGCACTCATGCCTGACGAGTGCTAGCAAACCGATTATAGGGGCGTCGAATGCGCTTTCAAGCGGCCGCGCGTCAGTGGCGCAGCGGCGCTTCGCCGCTGTCGTCGTCGAGTTGGCCCGCTGCCGCCGGATCGGCCACGCGATAGTGCTCGCTGGCCCAGGCGCCGAAGTCGTGGTTCTTGCAGCGCTCGCAGCAGAACGGTCGCCACGGGTTGGCTTCGCCGTACTCGCTGCTGCCGCCGCAGGCCGGGCAGCGCACGCGGCGCGGTTTGGCCGGCGTCGTCATGCGCACAGCGTCAGCTCGAAGCTGGCGTCCTCGCCGGCCGGCCTGAGGCGGCCCTCGGCGTCCTGCCGCATCAGGCGGATGGACACCATCAGCCGGTGACCGCTGATCTCGGGCACGAAGTCGTGGCCGTCGGGCAGGCGCAGGCGCAGCAACTGGTACACGCGGCCCTGCGGCAGGCTCTGCTGAAACTGCCCGCCCGGGGCGACCACCTTGTGCGGAACGCCGGCGTCGCGCAGCAGGCCGAGCAGCACCGAGAGCGCTTCGGCCATCGGCATCAGCGTGCTCGCCCACTGCATCAGGTCGGTGCGCCGGCGCGCCGGCTCATGCTTCTGCCAGGCGTAGTAGCCGGGCAGGTCGAACTCGCAGGTGCCGCCCGGGATGCTGATGCGGCTGCGGATGCTCATCAGCCACTCGTTGCCCGTGAGTGCGGCGCCGGCCTTGCCCGGCAACTGGTTGAGCCCGTTGAAGGCGTGGTCGACGCGGCCCAGCACCTCGTCGAGCGCGGCCTCCGAGATCGACGGATTGCCGCGGTAGCCGTTCAACTGCGCCTTCTGTCGCTCGAGATCCTTGAGCAGGTCGGACTTCAGATCGGCGCGCGAGGCGACGTCCATGATCTCGAAGATCGTCGCGAGCGCGAAATGGTGGTCGACCGGCGCCTCGCGTCCGATCAACTGGCCGAGCCGGTCGAACAGGTGCTCGAGCCGCAGCATCGTGCGGATGCTCTCGTTGAAGGGGTACTCGTAGAGGATCAAGGTCGGGTGTCCCGGCTCCGCGGAGCGGGCCGCAGGCTGCGGTTCATTGTTTCACACGGACGCGCGCCAGCCTTCCCAGAGAGCGCGCACCTCGGCGCGCAGTTCCTCGTGCGAGAGGCCGTCGTTGTGAATCACTGCATCGGCGCCGGCGCGGCGCGAGCGCCGGCTGGCCTGCTGCGCCAGCACGGCCTGCACGGCCTCGCGCGTCCAGCCCGAGCGTGCCATCACGCGCTCGACTTGCGTGGCCTCGCGGCAGTCGACCACCAGCACGCGGTCGACCTGCTCGCGCCAGCGGCCCGACTCGATGAGCAGCGGCACATCGAAGACGATGGCCGTGCCTTGCGCTGCGTCGGCCTGGCGAGCCGTCTCGGCGCGGATGAGCGGGTGCAGGATGGCCTCGAGGCGCTGCCGCGCCGCCGGATCGGCAAAGGCGAGTTCGCGCATGCGCGAGCGATCGAGTGCGCCGCTGGCATCGACGAAAGCCGCGCCGAACTGCGCGGCGATCGCCGCGATGGCCGCACCGCCAGGTACCGTGAGGCTGCGGGCGATCGCGTCGGTGTCGATGACGCTGGCCCCGAGCGCGGCCAGCGCCGCGGCCACCGTGCTCTTGCCGCTGCCGATGCCGCCGGTCAGGCCGATGCGCAGCGCTGCAGGCCCTGCCATGGAGTGTTGCCTCTCAGGCCCAGCCCATCCAGCCGAGCACACGAGCCGGCCCGGCCAGCAGCACGGTCAAGCCGGCGCCGGCCAGGAACGGGCCGAAGGGCACGTAGCGCCCTTCGCGCAGCGAACTGCGCAGCTTCATCGCTATGCCCACCACGGCGCCGATCAGCGAGGCGATCAGCACGATCGGCAGGATCATCTTCAGCCCCAGCCAGGCGCCGAGCGCGGCGAGCAGCTTGAAGTCGCCGAAGCCCATGCCCTCCTTGCCGGTGAGCAGCTTGAACAGCCAGTAGACCGACCACAGCGACAGGTAGCCCGCCACGGCGCCCCAGATGGCCTCCGGCAGCGGCAGGGTCCAGCCCAGGGCCGCGGCGACGATGCCCGCCCACAGCAGCGGCAGCGTCAGGTTGTCGGGCAGGAAGGTCGTGTCCCAGTCGATGCCGGCCAGCGCGATCAGCATGGCGGCCATGCCGCACCACAGCAGCGCGAGCGGCGTCTCGCCGAAGCGCCAGCCGATCGCCGCGAAGACGATGCCGGTGAACACCTCGACGAGCGGGTAGCGCGGCGAGATCGGCGTCTTGCAGGCCGAGCAGCGCCCGCGCAGGCGCAGCCAGCCGAGCACCGGGATGTTCTCGTGCCAGCGGATGCGGTGGCCGCAGGACGGGCAGCGCGAGGCCGGGCGCGACAGCGTGAGCGGATCGGCCGGCTCGATGGCGACGCCGAGCAGTTCGGCGCTCTCGACGCGCCACTCGCGCTCGAGCATCAGCGGCCAGCGGTGGATGACGACGTTCAGGAAGCTGCCGATGCACAGCCCGAGCAGCGCCAGCACCGGGGGCGTGAGCAGCCCCTGCAGGGCGAGCGCGTCCATCGGCGCGCGCGTCAGACCACCTGGCCCAGCTTGAAGATCGGCAGGTACATCGACACCACGATGCCGCCGATGATGGTGCCCAGGATCACGATGATGAACGGCTCCATCAGGCTGGACAGGCCCTTGACCGCTTCGTCGACCTCGTCCTCGTAGAACTCGGCCGCCTTGCCCAGCATGTGGTCGAGCGAGCCGGACTCCTCGCCGATGGCGCACATCTGGATCACCATGGTCGGGAACACGCCGGTGGTCTGCATCGATGTGGTCAGCGCGGAGCCCGTGGACACGTCTTTCTGGATCTGCTCGGTGGCCTCCGCGAAGACGGCGTTGCCCGAGGCGCCGCCGACCGAATCCAGGGCCTCCACCAGCGGCACGCCGGCGGCGAACATCGTCGACAAGGTGCGCGTCCAGCGCGCGATGCAGGACTTGTTCACCAGGTCGCCGAATACGGGCACGCGCAGCAGCAGGCGGTCCATCGCCCGCTGCATGCGCGGCGAGCGCTTCCACGACTCGAGGAAGAAGTAGATCCCGAAGCCGGTCACGCCGAAGATCAGGTACCAGTACTTGACGAAGAATTCGGACATCGCGATCACCGCCAGCGTTGGCGCCGGCAGGTCGGCGCCGAAGGACGAGAACACGTCCTTGAAGGCCGGGATCACGAAGATCATGATGATGGCCACCACGACGAAGGCCACCACCAGCACCGCCACCGGATAGATCAGCGCCGACCTGATCTTGTTCTTGATGGCCATGGTCTTTTCCTGGTACAGCGCCAGCCGCTCGAGCAGCGCCTCCAGGATGCCGCCCGCTTCACCCGCCTCGACCAGGTTGCAGTACAGCGCGTCGAAGTAGAGCGGATGCTTGCGGAACGCCGACGACAGGCTCGTGCCGGTCTCGACGTCGGCGCGGATCTCGTTGAGCAGGCGCGTCAGCCTCGGGTTGGTGCTGCCGCGCGCAACGATGTCGAAGGACTGGATCAGCGGCACGCCGGCCTTCATCATCGTGGCCAGCTGGCGCGTGAAGATGGCGATGTCCTTCTGCTTGATCGCCTTGCCGCCACTGGTGCGGCGCTTCTTGACCTTGGTGGTCAGGATGCCCTGGCGCCGCAGGCTGGCGCTCACCATGGCCTCGCCGCCGGCGCGCATCTCGCCGCGAACGACCTTGCCGTTCTTGTCCTTGCCTTCCCATTCGAAGACGAGGTCCTTGATGCTCTTTGCCGCTACCGCAGTGGCCATGCTCGTTCCGGGAGGTTCGCCCCCCGCCCTTCGATTGATGTCTTACTCGTTGGTCACCGAGATCACTTCGTCCAGCGTCGTCATGCCGGCACGGACCTTGACGAGGCCGGATTGCCGCAGGTCGCGCACGCCCTCCTTGTGGGCCTGCGCGGCCAGATCCATCGCCGTGCCTTCGGAGAGGATCAGGCGCTGGATCTCCTCGCTGATCGGCATCACCTGGTAGATGCCGACCCGCCCCTTGTAGCCGTTGCTGCAGGCCGAGCACCCGACCGCGCGATAGGGCTTCCAGCTGCCGTCCAGATCGCCTTCCTGGAAGCCTGCCCGCAGCATCGCTTCGCGCGGATAGTCGGCCGGTGCCTTGCAGTTCTCGCACAGCTTGCGCGCCAGGCGCTGAGCGGTGATCAGCAGCACCGCCGAAGCGATGTTGAAGGGCGCCACGCCCATGTTCAGCAGCCGCGTCAGGGTGGTCGGCGCGTCGTTGGTGTGCAGCGTCGACATCACCATGTGGCCGGTCTGGGCCGCCTTGATCGCGATGTCGGCGGTTTCCAGGTCGCGGATCTCGCCGACCATGATGATGTCCGGGTCCTGGCGCAGGAAGGACTTGAGCGCGACGGCGAAATTCAGCCCCGCCTTGTCGTTGACGTTGACCTGGTTGATGCCCGGCAGGTTGATTTCTGCCGGATCCTCCACCGTGGCGATGTTCACGCCCGGCTGGTTGAGGATATTCAGGCAGGTGTACAGCGACACGGTCTTGCCGCTGCCGGTCGGGCCCGTGACGAGCACCATGCCGTAGGGCCGCGCGATCGCCTTCAGCAGGCGATCCTTCTCGATCTTCTCGTAGCCCAGCGCCTCGATGCCCAGCTTGGCGCTGGACGGATCCAGGATACGGATCACGATCTTCTCGCCGAACAGCGTGGGCAGCGTACTGACGCGGAAGTCGATCGCCTTGTTGCCGAACTTCAGCTTCATGCGCCCGTCCTGCGGGACGCGCTTTTCGGCGATGTCCAGGCGCGAGATGACCTTGATGCGCGAGGCGAGCTTGTCCTTGATCGCGATCGGCGGCTGCGTGATCTCGCGCAGCTCACCGTCGATGCGGAAGCGCACGCGGTAGTGGTACTCGTAGGGCTCGAAGTGCAGGTCGGAGGCGCGCGCGTTGATCGCGTCGATCAGCATCTTCTGCAGGAAGCGCACGACCGGCGCGTCTTCCACGTCGGACGGCGCCTCGGCCTCTTGCGGCGAGGTGACATCGTCGGTGACGTCGAACTCGAAGTCGCCCGACGACAGCGATTCCAACGCCTCCGACGCCGTGGCGCCGGTGGCCTCGAGGACCTTGGCGAGCTTGTCGTGCTCGACGATCACCCATTCCGGCGAGAGCTGCGTGGCGAACTTGATGCGTTCGACCGCTTCCTGGTCGGTCGGGTCGGCGCCGCCGATGAACAGGCGATTGCCGCGCTTGCCCAGGACGATGACCTGGTACTGCAGCGAGAGCTTGGCGTCGACGACGTTCTTCGGCAGCTTCTGCGCGTCGATCGCCGACAGATCCAGAAGCGGCAGCGCCAGCGCCGTGGACAGCGTGTGGGCCAGATCCGACGGCGCGACGGCGCCGGCGGCGATGACCGAGGAGATGAAGCTGGTCTTCTTCTCGCGCGACGACTTGACGAGCTCTTCAGCCGCCTTGGCGTTCAGCCGCCCGGCATGCACCAACACCCGGGCTACGCCGGAAAGCGCCGATTGAGGGGCTTCTGCCAGAGTGTCCACGTTGGAGGGAGCGCCGCGAAAGTGAGTGGTAGCGGATCATGATCGCCGATCCGCGCGGCACTGTAAACGAGAGCGGGCGGCGGCGAAGCCAACAATTCCCGCGGCCGCAGCGTCGAAGATGCAACAAATTGATGCGTCGATGCAGGAGAGGATCTGGTCGGGGTGAGAGGATTCGAACCTCCGGCCTCTACGTCCCGAACGTAGCGCTCTACCAGGCTAAGCTACACCCCGATTCCGGTCGCGATGTCGAGAACACCGCCGCGTCGCGGGCTCTTCAAGGATCTACGAAGAGCGCTCCACCGACCGAGCACAGAATTCTAGCAGAGCTTCGCGGTACTCCGAGACCGGTAGACGCTCGAGTTGCGCTGCTGCCTGCTCGGCCTCGTGGCGCGCAGCCTCGCGCGTGGCCGCGATGGCCCCGGTGTGGCGCACGATCTCCACGATCTCCGCCAGCCGCGCCACCTCGCCGTGTTCGATCGCGTGCCGGATCAGCTCACGCTCGGCCGCCGTGCCGCGCTCCATGGCGATCAGCAGCGGCAGCGTCGGCTTGCCTTCGCGCAGATCGTCGCCGACGTTCTTGCCGAGCTCGGCTGTGTTGCCCTCGTAGTCGAGCAGGTCGTCGACCAGCTGGAACGCGGTGCCCAGTGAGCGGCCGTAGGCCGCGCAGGCCTCCTCCACATCGGACGATGCATCGGCGAGCACCGCGCCCAGGCGCGCGCTGGCTTCGAACAGCTTGGCCGTCTTGAAGCGGATGACGCGCAGGTACTCGGACACGGCGATGTCCGGGTCGTGCATGTTCATCAGCTGCAGCACCTCGCCTTCGGCGATGACGTTGGTCGCGTCGGCGAGCACCTCCAGCACGCGCATGCGGTTTACCGACACCATCATCTGGAAGGCGCGCGAATAGAGGAAATCGCCGACCAGCACGCTGGCGGCATTGCCGAACAGCGCGTTGGCCGTCTGCCGGCCGCGGCGCAGCGAGGACTCGTCGACGACGTCGTCGTGCAGCAGCGTGGCGGTGTGGATGAACTCGACCGTGGCCGCGAGCTCGTGCTGCTCCGCGCCGCGGAAGCCCAGCGCCCGGGCGAACATGATCACCAGCATCGGGCGCATGCGCTTGCCGCCGGCGCCGATGATGTACTCGCCGATCTGGTTGACGAGCGCGACATCGGACGTCAGTCGCCGCCGGATCACCGCGTCCACCTCGCGCATGTCGGTGGCAACGAGCCGGGCGGCGGGAATGGGGGTGGAATCGTGCACGGAGCGTCCGGTCAGTCGCCGGAATTATAGGAACCTGCCCGAGCCCCCCGACGGGCTTGCTGGGGGTGGGTCGGCGCGGGCAGGCCGCGTGCTATACTCGCCGGCTCTCCGTTTTTCGGAGGCCCGGGCAGCGTCAACACCCGGGAACTGTTGAAAGGGCTGATATGTACGCGGTCATAAGAACCGGTGGCAAGCAGTATCGCGTTGCCGCTGGCGAAAAGATCAAGGTAGAACAGATTGCTGCGGACGTTGGCCAAGAGATCACGATCGACCAGGTGCTCGCCGTCGGCAACGGCGCGGACCTCAAGGTCGGGACTCCCTTGGTGGCGGGTGCCAGCGTGAAGGCCACGGTCGTGGCGCACGGCAAGCACGACAAGGTGCGCATCTTCAAGATGCGTCGCCGCAAGCACTATCAGAAGCACGGTGGCCATCGTCAGGCCTACACCGAGCTGCAGATCGGCGCGGTCAACGCCTGATCCGCTAGCCAGACACCCCAAGGAGTCAGAACATGGCACAGAAAAAGGGCGGCGGCTCGACCCGAAACGGCCGTGATTCCCAGCCGAAGATGCTGGGCGTGAAGGCCTATGGTGGGCAGAGCGTGCCGGCAGGCTCGATCATCGTGCGCCAGCGCGGCACCAAGTTCCACCCCGGCACGAACGTCGGCGTGGGCAAGGACCACACGCTGTACG
The DNA here is from genome assembly GCA_017983795.1 of Piscinibacter sp. Taxonomy (GTDB): domain Bacteria; phylum Pseudomonadota; class Gammaproteobacteria; order Burkholderiales; family Burkholderiaceae_C; genus Piscinibacter. Next base: position 37,133 of record JAGOAS010000005.1, on the reverse strand, counting down.
CACTGATCGACGGCCAGGTGAAGTTCGCCGTCAAGGGCCCGCTGAACCGTCACACGGTCAGCATCGAAGCGGCCTGATCGCGCGGCCGCGCATGCGGCGGCTCGACCTGCGAAGCCCCGGGCCCACCGGGGCTTCGTCGTTTCGGGCCTCGCACTACCATTCGCGTCTGCAGCAGGCGCAGCTCATCCCATGAAGTTCGTCGACGAAGCCACCATCGATGTCGCCGCCGGCAACGGCGGAAGCGGCTGCGCGAGCTTCCGTCGCGAGAAGTTCATCCCCTTCGGCGGCCCCGATGGCGGCGACGGCGGACGCGGCGGCAGCATCCACGCGGTCGGCGACCGCAACCTCAACACGCTGATCGACTATCGCTATGCGCGCCGCCACGAGGCGCGCAACGGCGAGGCGGGCCGGGGCTCGGACCAGTTCGGCGCCGCCGGTGTCGACATCGTGCTGCGCATGCCGATGGGAACGATCATCTCGGACGCCGAAAGCGGCGAGGTGATCGCCGAACTGCTGGTGCCCGGCGAGAAGGTTCTGCTCGCCAAGGGCGGCGATGGCGGCTTCGGCAACCTGCACTTCAAGAGCAGCACGAACCGCGCTCCGCGCCAGAAGACGCCGGGCTGGCCCGGCGAGCAGCGCAAGCTGCGGCTCGAACTGCGCGTGCTGGCCGACGTCGGCCTGCTGGGCATGCCCAACGCCGGCAAGTCCACGCTCATCGCCGCGGTGTCGAACGCGCGGCCGAAGATCGCCGACTACCCGTTCACCACCCTGCACCCCAACCTCGGCGTCGTGCGCGTCGGGCCGGAGCAGAGCTTCGTGGTGGCCGACATCCCGGGGCTGATCGAAGGTGCCTCCGAAGGCGCGGGCCTCGGGCACCTGTTCCTGCGCCACCTGCAACGCACCCACCTGCTGCTGCATGTGGTCGATCTCGCTCCCTTCGACGAGGCCGTCGATCCGGTCGCGCAGGCGCGGGCGATCGTCGCCGAGCTGAAGAAGTACGACCCGGCGCTGCACGCCAAGCCGCGCTGGCTGGTGTTGAACAAGCTCGACATGGTGCCGGCCGAGGAGCGCGAGAAACGCGTGAAGGATTTCGTGCGCCGCCTGCGCTGGAAAGGCCCGGTGTTCGAGATCTCCGCGCTCACCCGCGAGGGTTGCCAGCCGCTGGTGCGGGCGGTCTACGAGCACGTGGCGAAGCTGCGCAACGTGGTGCCGGACGATCCGGATCCGCGCTTCGACGACGTAGCCACCGGAGGCGCTGCACCGTGAGCGAGGCCCTGCTGCAGGCGCGCCGCATCGTCGTCAAGGTTGGCTCCAGCCTGGTGACCGACGAGGGGCGCGGCGTCGATGCGCGCGCCATCGGCGACTGGTGCCGGCAGATGGCGGCGCTGGCGCGCGAGGGGCGCGAGCTGGTGATGGTGTCCAGCGGCGCGATCGCCGAGGGCATGAAGCGGCTCGGCTGGGCCAGCCGCCCGAAGGAGGTTCACGAGTTGCAGGCGGCCGCGGCCGTCGGGCAGATGGGCCTGGCGCAGATCTACGAATCCAAGCTGCGCGAGCAGGGCATGGGCAGCGCGCAGGTGCTGCTCACGCATGCCGACCTGGCCGACCGCGAGCGCTACCTCAACGCCCGCTCGACGCTGCTCACGCTGCTGGGCCTGCGTGTGCTGCCGGTGATCAACGAGAACGACACGGTCGTCAACGACGAGATCAAGTTCGGCGACAACGACACGCTCGGCGCGCTGGTGGCCAACCTGATCGATGCGGATGCGCTGGTGATCCTCACCGACCAGAAGGGCCTGTACACGGCCGATCCGCGCAAGCACCCCGACGCGAGCTTCGTGCACGAGGCGCGCGCCGGCGACCCGGAGCTCGAGCGCATGGCGGGCGGTGCCGGCTCCAGCCTCGGCCGCGGCGGCATGCTGACCAAGATCCTCGCCGCCAAGCGCGCCGCGGGCAGCGGCGCGAGCACGGTGATCGCCTGGGGGCGCGAGAGCGACGTGCTGCTGCGCCTGGCGCGCGGCGAAGCTATCGGCACGGCGCTGATCGCCGCCACGCCCAAGCAGGCTGCGCGCAAGCAGTGGATGGCCGATCACCTGCAGTTGCGCGGCGCGGTGGTGGTCGACGCCGGCGCGGTGAAGAAGCTGCGCGACGAGGGCAAGAGCCTGCTGCCGATCGGCGTGGTCGAGGTGCAGGGCGAGTTCCATCGTGGCGACGTGATCGCCGTGCGTGAGCCCTCCGGCATCGAGATCGCGCGCGGCCTGGCGAACTACGGCAGCGCCGAGGCGCGCCTGATCGCGCGCAAGCCGTCCAGCGAGTTCGAACGCCTGCTCGGCTACAGCGCCGAGCCGGAGATGATCCACCGCGACAACCTGGTCCTCGCCTGAGGCGCTGCGGCTACTCGCGCGTGTCGTCGGGCGGAGGTTCGCCGCCGCCTGCGGGCTCGTCGGGATGCGGCTCTTCCGAGCGGTGGTGCGGCCGCAAGCCGGAACGCAGGTAGCGGTTGTGGTGGTGCGCGCGCGGCAGGAAGCGCGCCAGCTCGGTCAACGCCATCTGGTAGACGTCGCGCTTGAAGTCGATCACCACTTCCAGCGGCACCCAGTATTCGTTCCAGCGCCAGGCGTCGAACTCGGGGTGATCGCTGGCGCGCAGGTTCATGTCGCTGTCGCGGCCGACGAGCTGCAGCAGGAACCAGATCTGCTTCTGCCCCTTGTAGTGGCCGCGCGCGTCGCGCCGGATGTAGTGCTCGGGCACTTCGTAGCGCAGCCAATCGCGCGTGCGCGCGACGATGCGCACATGCTCGGGCATCAGCCCCACTTCTTCGTGGAGCTCGCGGAACATCGCCTGCTCAGGCGTCTCGCCGTGCTTGATGCCCCCTTGCGGGAACTGCCAGGAATGGGTCCGTATCCGCTTGCCCCAGAAAACCTGGTTCCTCTGATTGAGCAGGATGATGCCGACGTTGGGTCTGAACCCCTCACGGTCGAGCATAATCAACCCCGAATTGCGCTAGTTCAAATCATTATTGCATCGGCATGACGGGCCTGCCCCCCTTGGGTTTCCCGCATCCCCCGGCCCGGTGCCTTCTCCATGAAATCCACCCAGTTCTTCGTCTCCACCCTGAAGGAAGCGCCGGCGGATGCCGAGGTCGTGAGCCACAAGCTGATGATGCGCGCCGGCCTGATCAAGCGGCTCGGCGCGGGCATCTACAACTACATGCCGATGGGGCTGCGCGTGATCCGCAAGGTCGAGCAGATCATCCGCGAGGAGATGAACCGCGCCGGCGCCGTCGAGCTGCTGATGCCGGTGGTGCAGCCGGCCGAACTGTGGCAGGAGACGGGCCGCTTCGACAAGATGGGCCCCGAGCTGCTGCGCGTGAAAGATCGGCACGAGCGCGACTTCATCATCCAGCCGACCTCGGAAGAAGTCATCACCGACATCGCGCGCCAAGAGCTGCGCAGCTACCGCGCGCTGCCGAAGAATTTCTATCACATCCAGACCAAGTTCCGCGACGAGCGCCGGCCGCGCTTCGGCGTGATGCGCGGGCGCGAGTTCACGATGAAGGACGCCTACTCCTTCGATCGCGACGCCGATGCCGCCGGCCGCAGCTACCAGCAGATGTACGACGCCTACGTGCGCATCTTCGAGCGGCTCGGCCTGACGTTCCGGGCCGTGGCAGCCGACACCGGCGCGATCGGCGGCGATCGTTCGCACGAGTTCCAGGTGATCGCCGACACCGGCGAGGACGCGATCGTCTACTGCCCGGATTCCGACTACGCCGCCAACATGGAGCTGGCCGAGGCGCTGGCGCCCAAGGCGCCGCGCGCGGGTGCAACACAGCCGCTGCACAAGACGCCGACGCCGGGCAAGAGCACCTGCGAAGACGTCGCCGCGCTGCTGGGCATCCCGCTGCAGCGTACGGTGAAGTCGCTGGTGCTCGCCACCGACGAGCGCAACGATGCCGGTGACGTGCTCAAGTCCACGCTGTGGCTGCTGCTCGTGCGCGGCGACCACCAGCTCAACGAGGTCAAGGCCGGCAAGCTGGCGGGCCTGAAGCACGGCTTCCGCTTCGCGACCGTGGCCGAGATCGAGGATCACTTCGGCTGCAAGCCGGGCTACCTCGGGCCCATCGGCACGGCCAAGCCGGTCAAGGTGGTGGCCGACCGCACGGTCGCGGCGATGAGCGATTTCGTCTGCGGCGCCAACGATGCCGACTTCCATTACACAGGCGTCAACTGGGGCCGCGACCTGCCCGAGCCCGACGCGGTGGCCGACATCCGCAACGTCACCGAAGGCGAGCCTTCGCCGGACGGCAAGGGCGTGCTGGCGATCCAGCGCGGCATCGAGGTCGGCCACGTCTTCTTCCTCGGCAGCAAGTACAGCCTGGCGATGAACGCCACCTACCTCGACGAAGGCGGCAAGCCGCAGCTCATGCAGATGGGCTGCTACGGCATCGGCGTCACGCGCATCCTGGGCGCGGCGATCGAGCAGGGCCACGACGAGCGCGGCATCGTCTGGCCGGACGCGATGGCGCCGTTCACCGTGGTGATCTGCCCGATCGGCTACGACCGCAGCGCCGAGGTCAAGGCCGCGGCCGACAAGCTGCATGCCGAGCTCGAGGCCAGCGGTGTCGACGTCATGCTCGACGACCGCGGCGAGCGCCCCGGCGCGATGTTCGCCGACTGGGAGCTGATCGGCATCCCGCACCGGCTGGTGATCTCCGACCGTGGCCTGAAGGAAGGGCGCGTCGAGTACCAGGGCCGGCGCGACGCCCAGGCCACCGCGCTGGCGGTGGGCGATGCCGTCGCCCACCTGAAAGGCGTGCTCAAGCGATGAGCCTGCGGCGCCGGCTGCTGCTGGCCGGGCTGCTCTCGCCGCTGGCCGCGACGCTGCCTTCGCTGGCGCGCGCCGGTGCGCAGAAGGAGGAGCCGCTGGCCGATGCGGTGCGCAGCGCGCTCGCGGCGGCGATCGCCAACAGCGCGCCGCCCAAGCCGGCCTTCGACACCATCGAGGCGCGTCTGGCCTACCTGCGCTGGCTGGGGGCGATGAGCACGCGGCTGCAGCGCCGCAAGGCCGAGCACATCACGCGCATCGAGTTTCTCGAGACGATCTGGTACGAGAGCAAGCGCGCCGGCCTCGAGCCCGCGCTGGTGCTCGGGCTGGTGCAGGTGGAAAGCGGCTTCCGCAAGTACGCGATCAGCTCGGCGGGCGCACGCGGCTACATGCAGGTGATGCCGTTCTGGGCACGCCTGATCGGCGACGGCGATGCGGCGAGCCTGTTCCACATGCAGACCAACCTGCGCTTCGGCTGCGTGATCCTGCGCCACTACCTCGACGCGGAGCGCGGCGATCTGTTTCTGGCGCTGGGCCGCTACAACGGCAGCCGGGGCAAGCCGCAGTATCCGAACGCTGTGTTCGGCGCGCGCAAGGCCTGGCTGCACCCGGACGGCTGATCAGCCCTGTGCGCCCAGCCCGCTCCAGCGTCGCGGCGCCGCTTCGTCGACGCCGAGCAGCGCGAGCACCCGCTCGACGGTGTCGTCGATCAGGTCGTCGAGGCTCTGCGGGCGGTGGTAGAAGGCCGGCAGCGGCGGGAAGATCACCGCACCCATCTCGGTGGCGGCCGTCATGTTGCGCAGGTGAGCGAGGTTGAACGGCGTCTCGCGCACCATCAGCACGAGGCGGCGGCGTTCCTTGAGCGTGACGTCGGCGGCGCGCGTGAGCAGGTTGTCGCCCATGCCCAGCGCGATGGCGGCGAGCGACTTCATCGAGCAGGGCGCGACCACCATCGCCTCGATGGCGAAGGAGCCGCTGGCAATCGCCGCGCCCACGTCGCCGGGCGCGTAGGCCACGTCGGCCAGTTGCTCCAGCGCGCGGCGATCGAGGCCCAGCTCGTGGTGCACGCTCAGCACGCCGGCCGCGCTGGCGATCAGGTGCGTCTCGCGCCCGGCTTCACGCAGGCGCCTGAGCAGCCGCACCGCGTAGACCGCGCCGGTCGCCCCGGTGATGCCGACGACGACGCGGCGCTGAGCGCTCATTCAGCCAAGAGCGGCTGCAGTTCGCCCGACTGGTACATCTCCATCATGATGTCCGAGCCGCCGACGAACTCGCCCTTCACGTACAGCTGCGGGATGGTCGGCCAGTTGGCGTAGTCCTTGACGCCCTGGCGGATCTCCTCGTCCTCCAGCACGTTGACGGTCTTCAGATCGTCCACGCCGCAGGCCTTGAGGATCTGCACGGCGCGGCCGGAGAAGCCGCACATCGGAAACTGGGCCGTGCCTTTCATGAAAAGCACCACTCGGTTGTTCTTGACGATCTCGGCTATGCGGTTCTGGGCGTCGCTCATGGTCGGATTCGGGCTGGATTCGGAAACAGAGCCCGAGGTTATACGGCATGCGACGCGCGCGAGGCGAGTCGCAGCCACGAAGGCCCCGGCGCCTGCCGAGGATCAGAAGGCGTAGGAGGCGCCGACCTGCAGCACCGGCGTGAGGCGCAGTTCGCGCACCAGGTCGTCCAGCCCCTGGTAGGCGCCGCTGCGGCCGAGGCGCACGGCATTGCCGGCGCCCAGCGCCATCAGGCCGAAGTCGGCGCTGAAGCTCCAGCCGCTGCGGCCAGCGAGGCCGCTGTAGCCGACGCCGACATAGGGCAGGGCGCCGGCGTCGTTGCGCGCGTCGCCGAACAAGCGCGACTCCGGCATGAGGCTGCCGGCGCTGCCGCCGGGCTGGCCGATCCACAGGGCCGGCCGCGGGCCCAGCACCAGGCCGCTGGTGGCGCGCAGCACGCCCGTGCCGCCGTCGGCGCGGTTCAGGCGCGCGAACAAGTAGTCGCCCATCAGGCTGAGGCTGCGCGGCTTGAGTCCGCTGCTGTCGGCGTCGCCGAAGCTGGTGCGCCACAAGGGCGCGGGCTGGCTGACGGCGAGGCGCGCCTGCCAGCGCGCCCAGGTGACGTTGCTGTCGTCCTGCCATTTCAGGCCGTCGCCCTCGGCTGCATGAACGGGCGCCACGGCAGCCAGCGCAAACGAGAATGTGAGCATCCACTTGGCGATCTGCATGATCAGTTCCCCCGTGATGTCTGAAACCATGCTACGCCGCTTGTGCCGGCTTGTGTCGCCGCCATCCCCCGCAGTCGGGTCGTGCTGCCGGATTTCGCCAAGAAGCCACGCTCGTCGGCCGGCGCGTGGCAACAGCGCGCGTCGCCGGTGAGCAGGCGTTACCGGCGCGCACCGGTGCAGCGCGGCTGGCCGCCCAGGTCCTGGCGCGTCGCTATGCGCGCGAAGCCGGCATCGCGCAGCAGCCCCTGGACCGCATCGGCCTGGTCGAAGCCATGTTCCAGCAGCAGCCAGCCGCCGGCTTCGAGCCTGTCGGCGCCGCCCGCGACGATGGTGCGCAAGGCCTCCAGCCCTTCGGGCCCGGGCGTCAACGCCAGGCCCGGCTCGGCCGTCAGCGCCGCCAGGTGCGGATCGGCTGAAGCGATGTAGGGCGGGTTGGAGAGCGCGAGGTGAAAGCGGCGATCCGCCACGGCCTGCCACCAGGCGCCGCGGTGGAACTCGACGGCCAGACCGAGCCGCGTGGCGTTGGCTTGGGCGACGCTCAAGGCTTCGCCGCTGGCATCGGTGGCCGTGACCACAGCCGAGGGGCAATCGTGCTTGACCGCCAGCGCGATCGCGCCGCTGCCGGTGCCCAGGTCGAGCACGGCCGGCTGTTCGATGCTTGCCAGGTCGCCGCGCAGCAGTTCGATCGCCCAGTCGACCAGTACCTCGGTATCGGGCCGCGGCACGAGCACGCGCGCGTCGACCTGCAGCATCAGGCCGTGGAACTCCTTCTCGCCGAGCAGGTAGGCCACCGGTTCGCCGGCGCGCCGCCGCGCCATCAGCGCTTCGAGCCGCGCCGCCTGCTCGCCGGACAGCGGCGCATCGTCGTGCGCGAGCAGCCAGGCGCGCTCGCGGCCCAGCACGTGGCCGAGCAGCAGTTGCGCATCGAGCCGGGCCAGGCCCGCGGCGCGTGCGGCCGCGAGCGCGTCGCCCAGCGTCTTCACTGCCCGCCTTCCAGCGCCGCGAGTTGTTCGGCGGCGCGCGCGGCCTGCAGCGCGGCGATCACCTCGTCGAGATCGCCGTCGACGATCGCCTGCAGCCTGTAGAGCGTCAGGTTGATGCGGTGGTCGGTGAGCCGGCCTTGCGGGAAGTTGTAGGTGCGGATGCGGTCGCTGCGGTCGCCGCTGCCGATCAGGCCCTTGCGCGTGGCCGCCTCCTTGGCGGCGCGCTCGCTGCGTTCCTTGTCGCGCAGCCGCGCCTGCAGCACCGCCATCGCCTTGGCCTTGTTGCGGTGCTGCGAGCGGTCGTCCTGGCATTCGGCCACCAGCCCGGTGGGCAGGTGCGTGATGCGGATCGCGCTGTCGGTCTTGTTGATGTGCTGGCCGCCGGCGCCGCTGGCGCGGAAGGTGTCGATGCGCAGATCGGCCGGGTTGAGCTTGATCTCCTCGGCTTCGTCCGGCTCGGGCAGCACGGCCACCGTGCAGGCGCTGGTGTGGATGCGGCCCTGCGCCTCGGTGGCCGGCACGCGCTGCACGCGGTGACCGCCGGACTCGAACCGCAGCCGCCCGTAGACGCCTTCGCCCTCGATGCGGATCACCACTTCCTTGTAGCCGCCGAGCTCGCTGGCGTTCTCCGACATCAGCTCGCATCGCCAGCCCTGGCGCTCGGCGTAGCGCAGGTACATGCGCGCGAGGTCGCCGGCGAACAGCGCCGACTCGTCGCCGCCGGTGCCGGCGCGGATTTCGAGGAAGGCGTTGCGCGCGTCGTCGGGGTCGCGTGGCAGCAGCGCGGTCTGCAGCTCGGCGTGCAGGCGCTCCATGTCGGCCTGGGCCTCGACGGCTTCCTCGCGCGCCATCTCGGCCATGTCGGCGTCATCCAGCAGCTCCTGCGCCGCCGCGAGATCGCGCTCGCGCTGCTCGTAGCGGCGGAAGCGCTCGACCAGCGACGCGGCTTCGGCATGCTCGCGCGTCAGCTCGCGGAAGCGCTTCATGTCGGCGGCGACACGCGGGTCGGCGAGCGTGGCCTCGAGTTCGGCCAGCCTCAAGGCGAGCCGCTCGAACTGCTGGCGGAAGGAGTCTTTCAACCGCGCTCGTCGGCCGGGTCGCGCGGGTTCTGGCGCAGGAACAGCTTGGACACCGTGTGCGCCAGCTGGGTGCGCTGCGACGGGTCGGCCGCATGCAGCTCGGCCATCGTGCCGTGCAGCATCTTCTGCGTCAGGCCGTGGGTCAGCGCCTCCAGCACCTTGTCGATGTCTTCGCCGCGGGCGAGCATCTTGCGCGCGCGGGCGATCTCGGTGTGGCGCCAGTCGTCGGCCTGCTGGTGCAGCGCCTTGATCAGCGGCACCGCCTCGCGCTGGCCCAGCCAGTGCTCGAAGCCCTGCACGCCGGTCTCGATGATGGCCTCGGCCTGCTCGACGGCGGCCTGGCGCTTCTCGCCGGCGGTCTGCACCAGCGCCGAGAGGTCGTCGACGGTGTAGAGGTAGACGTCGGCCAGCCGCGACACTTCGGGCTCGATGTCGCGCGGCACGGCCAGGTCGACCATGAACATCGGGCGGCGCTTGCGCGCCTTGATGGCGCGCTCGACGGCACCGAGGCCGATGATGGGCAGCGTGCTGGCGGTGCAGGAGACGACGATGTCGAAGTCGGCCAGCCGGTTGGGCAGGTCGGACAGCCGCAGCGCCTCGGCGCCGAAGCGGCCGGCGAGCTTCTCGCCGCGTTCCAGCGTGCGGTTGGCCACCGCCAGCGCCTTGGGCGTGCGCGCCGCGAAGTGCGTCGCCACCAGCTCGATCATCTCGCCGGCGCCGACGAACAGCACCTTGGTCTCGCGCAGATCCTCGAACAGCTGCGAGGCCAGGCGCACCGCCGCCGCGGCCATGCTGATCGAGTGCGCGCCGATCTCGGTGGAGGTGCGCACCTCCTTGGCCACCGCGAAGCTGCGCTGGAACATCTGGTGCAGCGTGGTGCCCAGGGTGCCGGCCGAATCGGCCTCGCGCACGGCCTGCTTCATCTGGCCGAGGATCTGCGGCTCGCCCAGCACCATCGAATCGAGCCCGCTGGCAACGCGGAAGGCATGGCGCGCCGCCTGGCTGCCCTCGAACACGTAGGAATGCTGGCGCAGGGTCTGGCCGCTGACGCCGCCGATCTGCGCCAGCCAGTCGATCGCCGGCGTCAGCAGCGTCGGGTTGGCGCCGACATACAGCTCGGTGCGATTGCAGGTGGACACGATTGCCACCTCGCTGGAACGCAGCAGCTTGTCGCGGAAGGCGCACAGCGTTGGCGCGATCTGCTCGGGCGCGAACGCGAACCGGCCGCGCAGGTCGACCGGCGCAGTGGTGTGGTTCAGTCCGAGGGCAAAGACACTCATGCGGCGATTATAAAATTTGGGCTTCCTCCGGCCGTCATCATCTCGGTGACCAGCCGTTCTGGCTTGATGGCGGTCAAGCCGGCCGCCCTTTCCCTCGTCCGCGCTGGCTCATGGGCCCTCTCGACGCCCTCTGGCACCTGCTGAACTTCTTCGCCCCGGCGCTCGGCGTCGGGCTGATCACGGCCGCGCTGGCGCGCCTCGTCTGGTGGCGCGAGCTGCGCAGCGCCGGTTTTGCTCGGCTCGTCATCTGGGCCTGCGCGGGCTGTGCCATCGGGCTGGTCGCGGCGCTGATCATCTTCGAACGCGACGGCAAGATGGCTGGTTACGCCTTGATGCTCGCCGGTGGCTCGCTCGCGCTGTGGTGGGCCGGCTTGCGCGGCGTGCGCGCCTGATCCGTCAGGCCGCGACCGTTTCGTCCGTCAGCACCTCGCCGCGCAGCGAGTGCGGGTAGGCCCGGGTGATGCGCACGTCGATCATCTGGCCGATCAGGCGATCCGCCCCGGCGAAGTTGACGATGCGGTTGCACTCGGTGCGGCCCATCAGTTCGGACGCATCACGGCGCGACGGCCCTTCGACCAGGATGCGCTGCCGCGTGCCGACGCGCGATTGCCCGATGCGCCGCGCATTCGCCTCGATCGCTGCCTGCAATTCCTGCAGGCGCTGCAGCTTGACGGCTTGCGGCGTGTCGTCGGCCAGGTTGGCCGCCGGCGTGCCGGGGCGCGCGCTGTAGATGAAGCTGAAGCTCGCGTCGAAGCCCACGTCCTCGATCAGCTTCATGCTGCGCGCGTGGTCGTCGTCGGTCTCGCCGGGGAAGCCGACGATGAAGTCGCTCGACAGGCTGATGCCCGGCCGCACCGCGCGCAGCTTGCGGATCGTGCTCTTGTATTCCATCGCGGTGTAGCCGCGCTTCATGGCCGAGAGGATGCGGTCGCTGCCATGCTGCACCGGCAGGTGCAGGTGGCTGACGAGCTGCGGCACGCGCGCGTAGACGTCGATCAGGCGCTGCGTGAACTCGTTCGGATGGCTGGTGGTGTAGCGGATGCGCTCGATGCCCGGGATCTCGGCAACGTACTCGAGCAGCAGCGCGAAATCGGCGATCTCGCTCATGCCGCCCGTGCTGCCCATGGCGCCGCGGTAGGCGTTGACGTTCTGGCCGAGCAGCGTCACTTCCTTGACGCCCTGGTCGGCCAGGCCGGCGACCTCGGTGAGCACGTCGTCGAAGGGGCGCGAGACCTCCTCGCCGCGCGTGTAGGGCACCACGCAGTAGCTGCAGTATTTGGAGCAGCCCTCCATGATCGACACGAAAGCGCTCGCGCCTTCCTTGCGCGGCGGCGGCAGGTGGTCGAACTTCTCGATCTCGGGGAAGCTGATGTCCACCTGCGGGCGGCGCTGCTGCGTGCGCTTGGCCAGCATGTCGGGCAGGCGGTGCAGTGTCTGCGGGCCGAACACCACGTCGACATAGGGTGCGCGCTCGATGATCGCGGCGCCCTCCTGGCTGGCGACGCAGCCGCCCACGCCGATCAGCACGCCCTTGGCCTTGAGGTGCTTGACGCGGCCGAGGTCGCTGAACACCTTCTCCTGCGCCTTCTCGCGCACCGAGCAGGTGTTGAAGAGGATGAGGTCGGCCTCGTCGACGTTGGTGGTCGTCTCGTAGCCTTCGGTGGCCTGGAGCACGTCGACCATCTTGTCGGAGTCGTACTCGTTCATCTGGCAACCGAAGGTCTTGATGAAGACCTTCTTGCCCTGCGTGAGCGACATGGCGGCCTCCTTCAGGGCTTGGTCCAGCTCTGGGCCACGGTGTCGAAGCGCCAGGCCTGGGCTTCGGCGGCCGTGCTCGGCCAGGGCTTCTTCGCCGCTTCGCCGGCGGTGAGGATCCACACCTCGCGCACGAAGCCCTGCGTGTCGAATGTGTAGTTGACCGTGTACTTCACGCCCGCGATCGAGGCCGGCACCTTGATCAGGTTGTCGGGCCCGAAGATGCGCGCGCCGGCCGCGAGCCGCGCCGGCTTGCCGTTGAGCGCCACTTCGGGCGATTGCAGCACTTCGAGCGTGCCGCGCAAGGCGCTGGGCGGAAAGCCGCGCAGGCTCTGGGCAGCAGCAGTGCCGGCGAGCAGCAGGGAGGCGAGCAGGGCGAGGAAACAGCGGTACATGGTGTGGATCCAGTGGCTGCGCAAAAGGAGGCGCGATTTTAGTGGACGCATCCCGCGGCGCCGCCCCGTCGCGCGCGCCGCTCGGCTTGCCACGCGCGCCGGAATGCGCGCATCATCGCCTGCCTCGCGGAGGAGGCGCGCCATGAGCGAACGATTCGACGTGCAGCGGCATCTGCTTGGCCCCTTGCTCACCTACGGCCTGTGGTCCTGGAGCCACCATGTCTTCCGCCCGGCGCTGGTGGCCAAGAGCCTGGGCCTGTACCGGCCGCAGACGCTGGGCAATCCGCCCGCGCCGCGCAAGCTGCCCGGTGGCGGGCCCGAGCTGTCGCGCCGCTTCGACGAGCCGGTGCTGCTCGAGGCGACGCCCGGCCACTACGACTCGGTGGTCGAGTTCGACCACTGCTCCGACGACTACGAGCAGGCCGTCAAGCCCTTCTCGCAGCCGGTCTTCGACGAACTGCTCGCGCAGATGCTGCCGCACCTGGTGCCCGGCGCGCGCATCCTCGATCCGTCCTGCGGCCCGGGCATCGAGGCGATCGCGCTGGCCCGGCTGGTCCCCGAGGGCGAGGTGGTGGCGGCCGACCTGTCGCGCGGCATGGTCGAGACCGCGTGGCGCAACGCCCGCCAGGCCGGGCTGTCGAACATGGCCTTCGTGCAGGCCGACGTGGGCGACCCGCCGGCGCTGTTCGAGGGCTACTTCGACGCCATCTCCTGCTGCCTGGCCTTCCATCACTATCCCGATGGCGCGGCGGCGATCCGCGCCTTCCGCCGCGTGCTCAAGCCCGGCGGCATGGCCTTCGTCGCCGATCCGGGGCCGAAGTGGTTCAACGACATGAGCCGGCCCTGGGCCAAGCTGGCCGACCCGGGCTTCGTGCAGCACCGCACCGGCACCGACTTCCAGATGCTGTTCCGCCAGGCAGGCTTCGCCGAGGTCTACTGGGTGGAGGCCTTGCCGGGCATCGGCATCACGGTCGCCTCGACCTGAACCGCGATGGCCGCGGCCGCGCCGCCGCCCTACGACGCGGCCGTCATCAACGATGTGCTGTCGTGCGTGCGCGCGGCGATCGCCGCGAAGATAGCCGCCTACCTCGACGGGCGCGCCGCCGAGCCGGGTGCCTACGGTGCGCTGTACGAGTTGCTGCGCGACTACCCGTTCCGCCAGGGCAAGATGCTGCGCCCGGCGATGTGCATCGCCGCGGCGCGCGCGGTGGGAGCGCCGGGCCATTCGGCGCTGACCGTGGCGACCGCGCTCGAGCTCTACCACAACGCCTTCCTGATCCACGACGACATCGAGGACGGCTCGGAGAGCCGGCGCGGCGGCGACACGCTGCACCGCCGCGTCGGCGTGGCCCGCGCGATCAACGCCGGCGACGCGACCAACGTGATGTCGGTCGGCCTGCTGCTCGAAAACCTGGCGGTGGTCGGCGTGGCCAAGGCGCTGCACCTGCTGCACGAGATCGAGCTGATGGCACGCCAGTCGGCCGAGGGCCAGGCGATGGAGCTCGACTGGGTGAACGACAACGCCCCGGCGCTGACCGACGACGACTACGTCGCGATGTGCACCAAGAAGACCTGCTGGTACTCGTTCATCACGCCGCTGCGCGCCGGGCTGATCGTCGGCTGGCCGCTCGGCCTGGGCGGCGCGCTGGCGCCGGCGATCGAGGCGATCACGCGCTTCGGCGCCGCCATCGGCATCGCCTTCCAGATCCAGGACGACCTGCTCAACCTGCTCGGCGAGGCGCAGACCTACGGCAAGGAGATCCACGGCGACATCTACGAGGGCAAGCGCACCCTGATGCTCAACCACGTGTTGCGCGAGAGCCCGCATGCGGCCGAGATCCTGGCCATCCTAGCCGCGCCGCGCGAGCGCAAGACGGCCGAGCAGTCGGCCTTCGTCTTCGCGCAGATGCAGCGCTGCGGCAGCATCGAGCATGGCTGGCAGGTGGCGCGCGCGCACGCCGATCTGGCCGCGCGGCTGCTCGAGGGGCTGGCCTTCCTGCAGCCCGCCACGCCGCTGCAGCCCGACGAGGCCTGGGACTGCGAGCTCACCGACCGGCGCTTCCTGCGCGAGTTGGTGAACTACGTCATCTACCGTAATCTCTAGTCCATGGCTGCCGTTCCGCGCGTCGAGCTCGAAGCCCCGCCGGGCATGGCGATCGCGCTGCGCGTGCGGCTGGCCAACCGCATGATGGCCGCGGTGCTGGTGCGGCCGCAGGTCGACGACTGGGTCAGCAGCGAGGGCGAGATCCTGCCGGCGGGCGCGCGCATCGAGCCGGCCTATGTCTACCTGCTGCAGGGCGCCGAGGTGCGCCAGACCGTCACGCTGCGCGTGCCGCTGCACCTCAAGGAAGGCACGCGGCTGACCAGCGCGCTGCGCTTTCCGGGCATCAGCGAGCAGGCGGTGGCGATCGCACTGGGTGTGCGCGGCGGCGACGGCGATGCGCCGCTGCCGGCGCTGGAATGCCCGCTCGAGGTATCGCTGCCGCTCGGCGACGACGCGCCGCGCGCCGGCGGCGACGAATTCGGCTCGGCCGCACAGGCCAGCTACAGCCTGGTGGCGGGACTCGCCGGGCTGGACATGCTGCCGGCGCGCTGGCTGGTGGCCGAGTTGCTGACCGCGGTGTGCCAGGCCGGCGAAGCGCAGACCGACAGCGAGGCCGGCCGCGCGCTGCTCGAGCGCCTGGGTCGCACGCGCTTCTTCAAGAACGGCGTGGTCGCGTTTGCCTCGGCGCAGGCGCCGCGCTGGATCCTCTCCGGGCTGTCGGCCACCTCGGGCCTGCACGCGGCGATGGGCGGCCAGCTCGGCCAGGGCCAGCTGCTGCACATCTGGGAGCGCTGGCTGCTCGGCCTGGCCGATGCCGACATCGAGCGCGGCGATGCCGCACCCGAGGTGCGCGTACCCGACGTGCAGCTGCAGGCCTTCGCCGCGACGCTGGGCACGCAGGCCGACCGCTGGTTTGCCAACCTGCTGCTCGGGCTGGCGCTGCTGTCGCCGCGCGTGGCCTCGGCGCTGGAGCAGATCGCCGCGCGCGCGCCCGAGCCGCCGCCGCCGCCGGCCGAAGCCGCGCCGCGCGCCGGCGGCGATGACGTGCTCGGCGAGGACGGCTCGCTGGGCCGCTGAAGGCTGCCTCGCATGGCCACGACCGCGCAGCGCTCCGAAGGCGTCGAGCGGGTCGAGGCGCTGCGCATCCCGCTGCCGCCGCAGCGCGCGGAAGGCGACTGGAAAGACTGGTATCACTTCGTGCTGCTGCATGCGGCCAGCGGCTGGTGTGCGCTGGTCAACGTCAACCTCGCTGGCGGCGATGGCGACGACGCGCAGCTGCAATACACGCTCGCGATCCACGTGCCCGGCGAGCCGGCGCGCCTGCACGGCGCCAGCCGCTCGCTGCCGTGGCGGGCCGATACCGTGACGCAGCGGCCGCTGCGCATCCGCACCGACGAACTCGAGCTGAGTTTCGACCAGCAGGTCTTCGGCCTGCGCGTGCAGCCGCAGGGCCTGGACCTCGGCATCGCGCTGCACGCCCGGCCCGACGCGGCCCCGCTGCTGGTGACCGAAGGCTCGGCCTTCGGCAGCGGCTTCATCGGCTGGGGCCTCGTGCCGCGGCTGCTGGCCGGCGGCGAGCTGTGGGCCTGCGGCGCAAAGGCGGCCATCACGCACGACTGGTTCTGCTACCAGGACCACAACTTCGGCCGCTTCCGCTGGGGCGAGGATTTCGGCTGGGAGTGGATGGTCGCCCATGCACGCTCGCCGCAGCGGCCGGAGCTCACCGTGGTGATGGATCTGCGCACCGACCGCACGCACCGCCGCGGCGGCCTGCCCTACCTGTTCGTGCTGGTCGGGCGCGAACTGCACAAGGTCTTCCTGGGGCCGGCCATGAGGCTGCGCTGGGAATGGTCGAACGGCGCGCGCCTGCCGCCGCGCCTGCCCGGCGCCCTGGCCACGCTGCTGGCCAGCCGCAGCGAGCGCGAGCCGGTGGCGCTGCACATCGAGGCGGCCGATGAATGCGACCGGCTCAGCCTGCATCTGGAGGTCGATGCGCACCTGCAGATCGTCGCGGCCGACAACGGCAGCGCGGCCTACACCCGCATCGGCGAGGCCAGCGGTCGCGTCGCGATCACGCTGCAACTGGGCGAGACGCTGATCGAGGCGCAGGGCCTGGCCTACGCGGAGTACACGCGATGAGGGCGGCGAGCGCGGCCGAGGCGCAGCTCGCCGCCTGGCTGGAGCGCCTGGTGGCGCTGCTGCGCTCGCGCGGCGGCGAGGTCGCGCGCCTGTTGCACGCGGTGGTGCAGGGCCGCGAGGCGGTGCTCGAGCTGGATGCGGCACGCCTGCGCTTGCGCGCCGACGCGGGCGAGCCGCTGGCGGTGCGCATCGAGCCGGCCGAGCACGAGGGTGCCGTGCGCGTGCGCACCAGCGGCGACGCGCTGCGCGAGGTGATCGAAGGCCGCGCGCTGCTCGACGCGGTGATCGCCGATGGGCGGCTCGACCTGCGCGCGCCGCTGGCCGACCTGCTCGCCTTCCACGAACTCGTGCAGCGCGTGCTCGCGCTCGCCAGCCGCGAGCCCGGGCTGCGCGCGCTGTGGGCCGAATTCGACGCGCACTGGCCTGGCCAGCGCCCGCGCTGCCTGCCGCTGGACGAGCAGGCGGCACGCCACGGCGCGCTGTGCGATGCGGTGCCGCTGCGCGTGCGCCAGGCGCGCAGCCCCCTGTTCGAAGACGACGAACCGGGCCGGCTTTCTTGACGTGGCCGGAGAAGTCACCAAGAATGATTCTTCGCCCTTCCAGGGGCGGCAAGGCTGGAGTGAGATGGGTTCGTTCCGCCGCACCTCGTTCGGATTGAAGCAGGTCGTCCGGCCGCAGATCGAGCGTGCGTTTGCCAGCCAGCTGGTCGACCACATCCGCGCCCACGACTTTGCGCTCGAGCTCGGGCCGCTGATCGTGCGGCTGCCGCACAGCTTCGGCCTGTGCCATGGCGTCGAGCGGGCGATCCAGCTGGCCTTCGAGACGCGCCAGCGCTACCCCGGCGCGCGGCTGTTCCTGACCGATGAGATCGTGCACAACCCGGCGGTCAACCAGCGCCTGCGCGAGATGGGTTACCGCTATCTGGGCGGCCGCTATGCCGATGGCTATACGGTGCAGGATCTGGGCCCCGACGACGTGGTGCTGCTGCCCGCCTTCGGCGTCGAGACGCCGCTGCTCGAGGCGCTGCGCCGGCGCGGCGTGCAGATGGTGGATGCCGTCTGCGGCGAGGTGATGCTGGTCTGGAAGCGGGTGCGCGAGTACGCGCGCGAGGGCTGCACCACCATCATCCACGGCGCGCCGCGCCACCAGGAGACGCGCGCCACGGTCAGCCGCGCGCAGCACTCCGACCCGTTCCTGCCGCAGGCCATCGAGAGCCGCGGCGCCTGGCTGGTGCTGCGCGATCTCGACGACGCCCGCCAGATGGCGCGCTTCGTGCGCGGCGAGCTCGATGCGGCCGCCTTCGCGGCGCACTTCGCCGGCTGCATGTCGCCCGGCTTCGATGCGGCGCGCGACCTCGAGCGCATAGGCATCGCCAACCAGACCACCATGCTGGCGCGCGAGACGCTCGAACTGCAGGCGCTGCTGCAGGAGGCCTATGTCGCGCGCTACGGCGCCGCCGGCGCGGCCGCGCGCCTGCGGCTGGCCGATACCGTGTGCTCGGCCACGCAGGACCGGCAAGACGCCTTGCGCGAGCTGATCGGTGAGCCGCTCGACCTGCTGCTGGTGATCGGCGGCTACAACAGCGCCAATACCGGCCACCTGCTGGCGCTGGCGCATGGCCAGGGCCTGGCGGCCTACCACGTCGAAGGCGCGCAATGCCTGGAGAGCGCGGCCCTGTTGCGCCACTGGGACGGTGCCGCCGGGCGGCTGGTGGTCCAGATGCACTGGTGGCCCGACAAGCGGCCCTTGCGCGTGGGCATCGCCGCTGGCGCATCGACGCCCGACGCACGCATCGGCGAGCTGGTGCTGCGCGTGGCCGAGCTGGCCGGTTGTTCCGAGGATGCGCTGCATGCGCTGGCCGTGCCGCACGAGGCGGCGGTCCTTCATTAGTCGCAACGGAGACGCTCATGGGTGGTGTGACGATTCCCAGTGCCTACGACATCACGCTGCACGGCGGCGCCGACATGGATCTGGACAACATCCACATCAAGGAGATGCCGCAGGTCAACATGGCGATCAAGGAGCTGCCGGCGCTGAATATCGCGGTCACCCAGCTGCCGACCATCAAGCTCGAGATGGCGGTGAAGGAACTGCCGACCATCAAGCTCGACGCCGACATCGGCATCAAACCGACGCGCGTCTCGATGCCGATGAATACCCATGTGTGCCTCAAGCTGTTCGGCCTCAAGCTGCTCGACCTCTCGCTGTGCGGAGAGAACATGGTGATCATCGAGCCCTATGTCCCGCGCCGCGCCGAGGCCGGCTGCGCCTGAGGGGCTTCGCATGGCTGCCGCAGCGAGCCCGCAACGCATCGTCCTGATCGGCGCGCCCGCGCGGCTGCAGGGGCTGGTGCGACTGTCCAACCCCGGCGCCGACAAGCTGAAGATCAAGAGCGCGCCGCTGCGCCTGAAGGGCGGCGCGGCCGATGGCGTGCAGCTCTCGCTGGGCGCGCGCCTGGCCGCCGGCGCGACCGCGCACACCCCCGCCACGCTGCAGCTCGACCCGCGCACGCCGCCCGGCGAACTGCACGGCCAGGTGATGGTGGGCGACGAGGCGCGCGAAGTCCTCATCAAGGTGCTCGAACACCGCGAGGTGGCGCTGACGCCCGATCGCTTCACGCTGCACGGCGCGCCGGGCGCGCGCATCACGATGCCGCTGATCGTCACCAACCTGGGCAACGTGCCGTTCCAGGTGCCGCGCGTGGCGCTGGTCGCGCTCGGCCAGGCCCAGGCCTTCGAGCAGCTGTTCCACGTCGCGATGGCCACGGCCGGCGCCGCCGGGCACCAGGCCGCGCTCGATGCCTTCGCCAGGCTGCTGCACAGCAGCGAGGTCGCTGCGCCCAAGGTGCGCTTCGGCACGGGCGCCGGCCGCGCGCTGGCGCCGGGCGAGGCGCTCGAGACCGAGATCGCCTTCGAGCTGCCCGAAACGCTGGCGCGGCATCGCGTCTACCTGGGCAGTTTCTCGGTGGGCCGCGCGCAATGCGCGGTGGAGATCGAAGTCGACACCCCGGTCAACGGCGACGAACCCGACAAGCCCGCGCCGCGCGCGCGGCGCAAGACCTGAAAGGACTTTTGCGATGAGCCAAGCCACTGTGCGTCACCTCACCGGCAGCACCATGCAGCGCGGCCTCGACGGCCTGCTCGGCGAGTTGCCCGATCTCGTCGACGGCGTCACCTCGCAATATGTCGGCCTGCTGCGCCGCGGCGTGCGGCTGGCCGGCGAGCTGCTGCCCTCGGCGCTCGGCCAGCTCGCCGGCGCCAACGATTGCTGCGGCGTGCCCACGCAGGAGTGCCCGCCGCATTGCGTCGCCGAGATCGACTGGGAGGCCTGCGCCGGCGAAACGCAGCATGCGGTGATCAACGTGAAGAACAGCGGCCAGCAGGCGCGCGACTTCAGCTTCGCCGCCGGCAACCTGGGGCCGGCGAAGGTGGAGGTCGCGCCGGCCAGCGCCGCGCTCGCGCCGGGGCAGTCGGTCGCGGTGCGGGTGGAGGTGATGCCCAGCGAGGCCTTCAAGCAGGGCGAGACGTACACGGGTGAGCTGCTGATCCGCGGCGCCTACGAACAATGCGTGCGGCTGCGCCTGCGGCTGGCCGCGCCGGAGCGCGCCCGTCTCGATCTGTGCCAGGGCGACGCGCCGCAGCACATCAGCGAGCTGAAGTGGTACCGCCACTGGCAATGCACCGAACCCTGTGCCACCAACGACGCGGCGGGCAACAATCCGAAAGTGCGCGGCTAGGCTGACGAGAAGGAGCGCGGGCGATGCTGGCCGACGAGCTGAAGCAACTGTTCGACCGCAGCATGCGGGCCAATGCGCAGATCGTCGCGCGTGCCGGCGGCGTGCTGAAGGAGGCGGCGCAGGCGGCGCGCGACCCGCAGCGACTGAGCGGCAAGGACGCGCGTGCGCTGCTCGGCGAGCTGGTCAAGCTGCAGCTGGACTACCTGGCGCAGCTCTCGCAGAGCAGCACGCAGTACCTGGGCGCGGTGGTGTCGCTGGCCGAGAGCGCGGTCGCGGCGCGCCCCGCCGCGACGGATACCGCGGCGCAGGCCACGGCGCTGTCGGGCCGCGTCGGCGAGACGCTGGTCTTCCAGTTCCAGATCGACAACCCGAATCCGCAGCCGGTCAGCGCCGCCATCGAGCTGCAGGACTGGACGAGCCGCAGCGGCAGCAGCGTGGGGCAGGACAGCCTGGTCTGCGAGCCCGCCGCCGCCGTGGTGCCGGCCCACGAACTCAGCACCGTGCAAGGGCGCATCGCCATCGACGAGCGCTTCGTGCCCGGCCAGACCTACGACACGCTGATCCGCGTCGCCGGCTTCCCCGGTCGCCAGGTCGCGCTGAGCCTGAGCATAGTCGGCTGAGGGGGCGGGGGGCGAAGCCGCAAGCCGGAACCGGCTTGCTTCGACAGGATTCTGGTGGCGCTTCAGGGATTCGAACCCCGGACCTGCGGATTATGATTCCGTCGCTCTAACCGACTGAGCTAAAGCGCCTGAGCCCGTCAGTATAACGCGGCTCCGATTCTCGCCTGCGCGGCACCGGCTCCGGCACTCCCGATGTTCAGCTTCTTCAAGAAAAAGGTCGCGCCCGCGCCCGTTGCGACCGAGACTGCCGCTGCCCCCGCGCAGGATCCGCACGCCGAACCCACCGAACCCGCCGAGCGGCGCGGCTGGCTCGACAAGCTGCGCCAGGGCCTGCGCCGCACCGGGAGCGGCATCGCCCAGGTGTTCACCGGCACGCGCATCGACGACGCGCTCTACGAAGAGCTGGAGTCGGCGCTGCTGATGGCCGATGCCGGCGTGCAGGCCACGCAGTTCCTGCTCGAGGATCTGAAGCGGCGCGTCAAGGAGAGCAAGGCCACCGAGCCGATGGCCGTGAAGGCGCTGCTGGCGGACGCGGTTGCCGAGTTGCTCGCGCCGCTGCAGCAGCCGCTGCGTGTCGGCGAGGCGGTGCCGACGGTGATCATGGTGGTCGGCGTCAACGGCGCGGGCAAGACCACCAGCATCGGCAAGCTGACGCGCCATCTCGCCGACGCCGGGCAGAAGGTGCTGCTGGCCGCGGCCGACACCTTCCGTGCCGCGGCGCGCGAGCAGCTGCTGGTGTGGGCGGACCGCAACCGCGTCGAGATCGTCAGCCAGGAAGGCGGCGACCCGGCTGCGGTGACCTTCGACGCCGTCGTTGCCGGCAAGGCGCGCGGTTGCGACGTGGTGATCGCCGATACCGCAGGGCGGCTGACCACGCAGGCGCATCTGATGGAAGAGCTGAAGAAGATCCGCCGCACCATCGGCAAGGCGCAGGAGGGCGCGCCGCACGAGGTGCTGCTGGTGGTCGACGGCAACACCGGCCAGAACGCCTTGTCGCAGGTGCAGGCCTTCGACGCGGCGCTGCAGCTCAGCGGCGTGATCATCACCAAGCTCGACGGCACGGCCAAGGGCGGCGTGCTCGCGGCGCTGGCGCTGTGGGGGCGTGGCCGCGGCAAGGCGCTGCCGGTCTACTTCATCGGCGTGGGCGAGAAGCTGGAAGACCTGCAGACCTTCGATGCGCGCGAGTTCGCGCAGGCGCTGCTCGGCTGAGGCCGCGGTTCAGGCCCCGCGCTTGTCGCCGCCGCGGTTCTCGCCCGGGGCGAGCGGTGTCGGCCCGGAGTTGAACTCGTCGAACCAGGTCGAGGGCGGCGGCTCGCGCATCTCGATGCGCTCGTCGAGCGATTCGTCGCGGTCGAGTTCGTCGAAAGGCGTCGGTCGCGACGGCCGCACGCGCGTATCGGCCACCGGAGACGGCGCCGCCGCCGCCGCCGGCGCGGCGGCCGGCTTGGGCAGGATCATCTCGCGCGCCGCTTCCACCGAGGGCAAGGCGGTGTCGGTCCAGACATGCATCGGGATGCCGGCCGCCTTCAGCACGCGGCCCATGCGGTTGAGCCGCTTGCGCGCCCGTTCACTCTCGGCGCCGGCCGGCGGCTGCACGTTGACCACCGCCAGCACCTCGGAGGCCATGTCGCACACCACCAGGTCGGCGCACTGCGTGCCCAGGCGGCGCAGCCACTCGGAGTAGGAGTGGCGCGTCGGCACCTTGAGGAAGCGCGCCAGCGGCACCTGCGCCAGGATGATGTGGCCGGGCAGGGCGCGCTCGAGCGTGCTGAAGGCTTGGCGCTCCGCGCTGGTGAGGATGCGCGTGGCCGTCGGCGACCACGCGGCCACCGTGTCGAGGCGCCGCTCGCCGTTGGCGCGGTCGGAGGGCGCGCGAGCGCGCAGCCACACGAAGGCGACCAGGCCCACGGCGGCCACGGCGATCAGCGCGATGAGCCAGGCGGGCATGAATCGTTCTCGTCAGGGTCGTGCATCGAGGCGCGCAGCATAGCGCTCAGCGCGGCCCGCCGGGAAGCTTCATGCCGCCCATGCGCTTCATCATCTTCATCAGGCCGCCGCCCTTCATCTTCTTCATCATCCCCTGCATCTGCTCGAACTGGTTGAGCAGGCGGTTGACCTCCTGCACCTGCACGCCGGCGCCGGCGGCGATGCGGCGCTTGCGCGTGGCCTTGATCAGCTCGGGCTTGCGGCGCTCGAGTGCCGTCATCGAGCAGATGATGCCTTCCATGCGGCGCACGTCGCGCTCGGCGCGGTCCATGTCGGCCTGGCCGAGCTGGGGCGTCTTGCCGCCGGTCAGCTGCGTGGGCAGCTTGTCGACCAGCCCCGACAGCCCGCCCATCTTCTTCATCTGCGAGATTTGCATCAGGAAGTCGTTGAGGTCAAAGGCGTCGCCCGACTTGACCTTCTCAGCCAGCTTCTGCGCCGCCGCGACGTCGACGCCCTTCTGCACCTCCTCGACCAGCGCGACGATGTCGCCCATGCCGAGGATGCGGCCGGCGTGGCGCTGCGCGTCGAACACCTCCAGCCCGTCGATCTTCTCGCTGGTGCCGGCGAACTTGATCGGCGCGCCGGTCACCTGGCGAACCGACAGCGCCGCACCCCCGCGCGAGTCGCCGTCCATCTTGGTCAGCACGATGCCGGTCAGCGGCAGCGCTTCCTTGAAGGCCTTCGCGGTGTTGATCGCGTCCTGGCCCTGCATCGCGTCGACCACGAACAGCGTCTCGACCGGGTTCAGCGCCGCGTGCAGCTCGGCGATCTCCTTCATCAGCGCTTCGTCGATGGCCAGCCGGCCGGCGGTGTCGACCAGCAGCACGTCGAAATAGTGGCGCTTCGCGTGGTCGAGCGCGGCGCGCGCGATGTCCAGCGGCTTGTCGCTCGCCGTCGACGGGAACCATTCGGCGCCGGCCTGCTTGGTCACCGTCTTGAGCTGCTCGATGGCGGCCGGGCGGTAGACGTCGGCCGAGACCGTCAGCACCTTCTTCTTGCGTCTCTCGATGAGATGGCGGGCCAGCTTGGCCGTCGTGGTGGTCTTGCCCGCGCCCTGCAGGCCGGCCATCAGGATCACCGCCGGCGGCTGCGCGGCGAGGTTGATGTCGACCACGCCCTCGCCCATGGTGGCGGCGAGCTCGCGGTTGACGATGCCCACCAGCGCCTGGCCCGGCGTCAGCGAGCCCACCACCTCGGCGCCCAGCGCTTTGTCCTTCACGCGGGCGATGAAGTCGCGCACCACCGGTAGCGCCACGTCGGCTTCGAGCAGGGCCATGCGCACCTCGCGCAGCATCTCCTGCACGTTGCTCTCGGTGATGCGCGCCTGCCCGCGCATCGTCTTGACGACGCGACTCAGGCGGTCGGTGAGGGTGGAGGCCATGGCATGGCGCGGCCGGAGAACCCGGGGCGCGAAAGTACACTGTGGGCATGATTTTATCGTTCGGTCCCGCGGGTACGGCGGCCTGGGCGCTGGGCCTGCCCACGCTCGTGGCGCTGCTCGGCTACCTCGCCGCGGCGCTCGTCGGCACCGAGCGCGAAGCGGCGGTGCGCGGCACGCTGATGACGGGCTGGATCGCGCACGCGCTGGCGATCGCCATCGACATCGGCGGCATCGGCGCACCCATCACCGGCGCGCGCTTCGGTTTCGCGCCGGCGCTGTCGGCGACCATGTGGCTGGTGCTGGCGGTCTACGCCGTGGAGAGCCGCTTCCTGCCGCTGGCCGGCGTGCGGCGCACGCTCGCGCTGCTCGGCGCGGCCGCCGTGCTGCTGGCCTTCCTGTTCCCCGGCGAGCTGCGGCCGCATGCGCTGTCGCGCTGGGCGCCGCTGCACTGGGTGCTGGGCATCGCTTCCTACGGCCTGTTCGGCGCCGCGGTGCTGCACGCGGCGATGCTCAACCGCGCCGAACAGCAGATGCGCCACCACGAGGCGGCCGCGCCCTCCGGCATGCCGCTGCTGCGCCTGGAGCGACTCACTTTCCGTTTCGTCGGCGCCGGCTTCATCGTGCTGTCGGCCGCGCTGCTGTTCGGCGCCTGGTTCGCGCAGCCCTGGCGCTGGGACCACAAGACGGTGTTCTCGATGCTCGGCTGGGTGGTGTTTGCGGCGCTGCTGGCCGGGCGGCGCGCCTTCGGCTGGCGCGGCCCGCTGGCCACGCGCTGGCTCTATGGCGGCGCGGCGCTGCTGCTGCTGGCCTACGTCGGCTCGCGCTTCGTGCTCGAGATCCTGCTGCAACGGCCGCCCACGCTCTGAACCATGAAGTTCCTGCTGCTCGTCGTGGCCGTGATCGTGCTGGTGTGGATGCTGCGCGGCGCGCGCCGACGCGACGAACCGTTGCCACCCAGGGCGCCGCGGCCGGACGCCGGCGCGGAACCGATGGTGGCCTGCCGCCTGTGCGGCGTGCACCTGCCCCAGCACGAGGCCCTGCCCGGGCGCGGTGGCGTCTTCTGCGGCGAGGCTCATCGTGCCGAGTACGAGAAGCAGCATCCCGCTGCCTGAGGCCGCAGTCGCCATGCGGCGGGAGATCCGATGAGCGAGGCCGCGCGCGAGCGTGACCGCCGCATGGGCGAACGGCGCCAGCCGCGCCGCTCGCCGACGGCGGACGAATCCTGGTTCGGTGCCTTCGGCTCGGCCGAAGACACGCAGGTCAGCCAGTACGAGAACTCGCCCGAGATGAAGGCGAAGGCGGGCGACTCCGCCGCCGCGCCTGCGTCGTCGACATCCGACTCGCGGCTCTTCTCGCGCCAGGCCGAGCGCATCGTCAGCGCCGGCCAGACCGCGTTCGACCGCATCTACCGTACCTTCATCGGCGCACGCGCGGCGCTCGGCGTGGCCCTGGTGCTGGCGCAGGCCATCACCGGCCTGTTCGGCGCGCGGCCCTCGCTCGAGGCGGCGCTGATCAGCGTCGCCTATGGCACGCTGGCGCTGGTGCTGTGGCTGCTGCCGCGCAAGACGCCGGTGGAGCCCAAGGCGCTCGCGCGGGTGTTCGGCGCGCCCTGGCTGAGCACCATCGGCGTCGACCTGCTGGCCTTCAGTGCGCTGCACATGCTGGCGCCGGGCTCCAGCCTCAACTACGTCGCGCTGCTGGTGCTGCCGGTGCTGATGGCCGGCGTGCTGACGCCGCGCCCGCTGGCCCTGGCGACCTCGGCCGCCGTGGCGCTGATGCTGCTCGCGGTGGCCTGGTTCGGCGGCCTGCAGGGCTCGAATCTCACGCAACTGCTCACGCAGGCGGCGCTGGCCGGCAGCGGCTTCTTCGTCATCACCGTGCTGGCCGGCGAGCTGGCCGGCCGCCTGGCGCGCGAGGAGCTCAGTGCGCGCGGCAACATGGAGATGGCGCGCCAGCAGGCGGCGCTGAACCGGCTCGTGATCGAGGAGATGCAGGACGGCATCCTGGTGGTCGACCGGCGCGGCCGCGTGCGCGCCGCCAACCCGGCGGCACGCCGTCTGCTCGCGCCCACCGGCATGAGCCGGCCGGCGCCCTTCCAGCTGCGCGGTGTCGAGGCCTGGCAGGGGCTGGTGCGCACCGTCGAGCAGGCCTTCGCCGAATCGAGCTGGCCGGAGGCGGGGCGCGACGTCACGCTCGCGTTCGAGCCGGACGCCGCCCGCACGCTGCGCGTGCGCGTGCGCTTCACGCGCCACAAGGCGGCGCAGGCGAACGAAGACTTCTGCGTGCTGTTCCTCGAGGACGTGCGCAACATGCAGGCGCGCAGCCGCCAGGAGAAGCTCGCCGCGATGGGGCGCGTGTCGGCGGGCATCGCGCACGAGATCCGCAACCCGCTGGCGGCCATCGCGCAGGCCAACGCGCTGCTCGCCGAAGACGCCACCGATGCGGCGCAGCGCCAGCTGACGCGCATGGTGGCCGACAACGTCGACCGCCTCAAGCGCATCGTCGACGACGTGATGGAGGTGGCGCCCGGCGCGGTGCAGGACATCGTCGCGATCGATGCGACCGCGATGGTCGCGGCGATCTGCAGCGACTGGGCGCGCTCGGTGGGGGTGAAGCTGGGCGAGCAGAGCGTGCTGCGCGTCGAGCTGCCGCCGCAGCCGCTGGGCGTGGCCTTCGACGCCGAGCACCTGCGCCGCGTGCTCGTCAACCTGCTCGACAACGCGCACCGCCACGCCAGCGGCGCGCCCGGCGCCGTGGTGCTGCGGCTCGATTCGCGCGACGATGCGCGCGCCTTCCTGAGCGTGGCCAGCGACGGCACGCCGATCACGGCCGAGGTCGAGCGTTACCTCTTCGAACCCTTCTTCTCGACGCGCAGCCGCGGCACCGGCCTCGGCCTGTATATTTGCCGCGAGCTGTGCGAACGCTACGGCGCCAGCATCGACTACCGCGCCCGCGCGGCCGGCGACCCGCACCCGAACGAGTTCTACGTGGTGATGCGCCGCATGCCGCTGGCCGACACCGAAGCGCGACTGCACCTGACCTCATGACTTCTCCGTCGCATTTCAGCCTGCTGGTCGTCGACGACGAGCCCGACCTGCGCACGCTGTACGAGCTGACGCTGCTGCGCGAGGGCTACGACATCGAGACCGCCGGCTCGGTGGAAGAGGCCTGGATGCACCTGAAGGACCGCACCTACAGCGCGGTCATCACCGACATGCGCCTGCCCGACGGCACGGGGCTGGAGCTGCTGCGCCGGCTCGAGGAAGCGGGGCGGCGCGAGAAGACCATCGTCATCACCGCCTACGGCTCGGCGGAGAACGCCGTCGAGGCGCTCAAGGCGGGCGCCTACGACTACCTCACCAAGCCGGTCGACCTGAAGCAGTTCCGCGCCGTGGTGGCCTCGGCGCTGGGGCGCGGCGGGCCGGCGGTGCCGACCATGGATCCGTCGACGCTGCCGTCGGAGAACGGCGCCCCGCCGACACCGCGCCCGGCGCGGCCGGCGCCGGCGCCCGCGGCGCCGGTCAGCGCGGCGCTGCGGCGCATGGCCGGGCATTCGGCGGCGATGCAGCAGGTGCGCGCGCTGGTCGAGAAGGTGGCGCGCAGCATGGCGCCGGTGCTGGTCAACGGCGAATCGGGCACCGGCAAGGAGCTGGTGGCGCGCGCCATCCACGAGATCAGCGTGCGCGCCGCGCAGCCCTTCATCGCGGTGAACTGCGGTGCGATCCCCGAGCAGCTGCTCGAGGCCGAGTTCTTCGGCTACCGCAAGGGCGCGTTCACCGGCGCCAACGAGGATCGTGAAGGCTTCTTCCAGGCGGCCAACGGCGGCACGCTGTTCCTCGACGAGATCGGCGACTTGCCGCTGTCGATGCAGAGCAAGCTGCTGCGTTCCATCCAGGAGCGCTCGGTGCGGCCGGTCGGCGCCGTCAGCGAGCAGGCCGTCAACGTGCGCCTGCTCAGCGCGACGCACAAGGATCTGGCCGCCGAAGTGCAGGCCGGGCGCTTCCGCCAGGATCTGTTCTACCGGCTCAACGTCATCCAGATCCGCGTGCCGCCGTTGCGCGAGCGGCTCGACGATCTGCCCGACATCACCGAGCGCGTGCTCGAGCGCATCGCCAGCGATGCCGGCGTGTCGCCGGCGCCGCGCCTGACGCGCGAGGCGCTGCAGCAACTCGCCTGCTACGCCTTCCCCGGCAACGTGCGCGAGCTGGAAAACCTGCTGCACCGCGCCGTGGCGCTGTCCGGCGGCGAGACCATAGCTGTCGCCGACCTCGGCCTGCCGGCAGCGGAGCTGGGCGAGGCCATCGTCGCGGACAACGAGGTGCCGGATCTGCGCGCGATCGCGTTCGACGAGCCGCCGGCGCGCTTCCCGCCGCCGGTCGCGAGCCTGCCCGCGGAGGAGCCGCTGCCCAGCGACCTCGCCGCCTACCTCGACGACGTGGAGCGCGACATCCTGGTGCGTGCGCTCGAGCGCCATCGCTACAACCGCACCGCGGCCGGCGCGAGCCTCGGGCTGTCGCTGCGGCAGATGCGCTATCGCATGGCGCGCCTGGGCGTGAACGTCGGCAGCGACGGCATCGGCGCTGAACGTGATTGACCGCGCGTGAACAGGCCCGCCGCGTGAAGCCGCGCTGGCATGCCGGCTGGTGGTCGGCGGCGCGGCGTTGCCCGTCGCCCAACTTCGGCGAGCGGCCGGCGGGCAGCGTGGTGTCGCTGCTGGTGCTGCACTCGATCAGCCTGCCGCCGGGCGTCTACGGTGGCGACCAGATCGAGCAGTTCTTCGCGAACCGGCTCGACTGGAGCGCGCATCCCTACTTCGAGACGATCCGCGGGCTGCAGGTGTCGGCGCACTTCGTCGTGCGGCGCAGCGGCGAGCTGCTGCAGTTTGTCTCGTGCGAGCGCCGCGCCTGGCATGCGGGCCGCTCGGCATGGTGCGGACGCGAAAACTGCAACGACTACTCGCTGGGCATCGAGCTCGAAGGCCTGGAAGGCGAGCCCTTCGAGGCCGCGCAGTACGACACGCTGGCGGCTCTGGCGCCGGCGCTGGCGCGCCGCTATCCGATCGAGGCGGTCGTCGGCCACGAGCACATCGCGCCGGGGCGCAAGCACGATCCCGGCGCGGGCTTCGACTGGCCGCTGCTGCGCACGCGGCTGGCTGCGATCGGCCTCGCCGATTGGGGCTTTCCCGACAGTGCAACACGACGCAACAGCAGCGTCGGCGACTGAGCTGCGACCACCGCGCGCGAGGCCAATGGCGGCGCGCATCCGGACGATCTAGGGGGATGCCCGCATCCGGGCTGGCACGCTAGCGGTAGTGCTTGAAGGCCCTCGGGACCCCAGATATAGTGTCCCGCTGTGCTATCCTTGCGCCTCTTCCGAAACGCCGTGCCACACCGTTCGACCGCTTGCGAGACCGCAGTCGAAGGCGCCAAGAGCCAGCACGCGCCCATCCCGCACCGAACCATTCGATAAGGCCGCCCCGAGGGGGTGGTCGAACTTCCTGTCGCTCTCGCCATGACCATCGAAACACTGCCACCGACCAACACAGGGGAAGCCATGCAAGCCATTCATGTTCCGCCGTCCGCGCCGGCTGCCGGCATGCGTGCCCCGTCGACGTCGGTTGCAGCGTCGGCCTATCAGGGCTACCAGATCATTCGCCGCAATGGCGCGGTGGTCGTGTTCGAGCCGGCCAAGATCGCCGTGGCGCTGATGAAGGCCTTCCTGGCCGTGCACGGCACGCAGGGGGCCGCGTCGGCGAGCGTGCGCGAGACGGTCGACGGGCTGACCGAGGCCGTGGTGCGCGCGCTGCTGCGCTCGCGCCCGGGCGGCGGCACCTTCCACATCGAGGACGTGCAGGATCAGGTCGAGCTCGGCCTGATGCGCGGCGGCCATCACGAGGTGGCGCGTGCCTACGTGCTCTACCGCGAGCGCCGCGCGCAGGAACGTGCACGCCAGGTGCCCAAGGCCGTGCCGGCCGAGCCGGCGCTGCACGTCACCGACAACGGCCAGCGCGTGCCGCTGGATTTCGGCAAGCTGCAGGCGCTGGTGGAATCGGCCTGCGCGGGCCTGGGCGCCGACGTCAAGGCTGAGCCGGTGCTGGCCGAGACCAAGCGCAATCTGTACGACGGCGTGCCGATCGGCGAAGTGCACAAGGCGGCGATCCTGGCCGCGCGCACGCTGATCGAGAAGGATCCGGGCTACACGCGCGCCACCGCGCGGCTGCTGCTGCACACCATCCGCCGCGAGATCCTGGGCGAGGAGGTGACGCACGAGCAGATGCACACCCGCTACGCGGACTACTTCCCGAACTTCATCAAGAAGGGCGTGCAGGCCGAACTGCTGGACGAGAAGCTGCTGCAGTTCGACCTCGTCAAGCTCGGCGCGGCGCTGAAGGCCGACCGTGACCTGCAGTTCGACTACCTCGGCCTGCAGACGCTGTTCGACCGCTACTTCCTGCATGTCGACGAAGTCCGCATCGAGCTGCCGCAGGCCTTCTTCATGCGCGTGGCCATGGGCCTGGCGCTGGGCGAGATCGACCGCGAGGCGCGCGCCATCGAGTTCTACGAAGTGCTGTCGACCTTCGACTTCATGAGCTCGACGCCGACGCTGTTCAACTCGGGCACGCGGCGTTCGCAGCTGTCGAGCTGCTACCTCACCACCGTGTCCGACGACCTCGACGGCATCTACGAGGCGCTCAAGGAGAACGCGCTGCTCTCGAAGTTCGCCGGCGGCCTCGGCAACGACTGGACCAACGTGCGCGCGCTGGGCAGCCACATCAAGGGCACCAACGGCAAGAGCCAGGGCGTCGTGCCGTTCCTGAAGGTGGTCAACGACACAGCGGTGGCGGTCAACCAGGGCGGCAAGCGCAAGGGCGCGGTGTGCGCCTACCTGGAGAGCTGGCACCTCGACCTGGAGGAATTCCTCGAGCTGCGCAAGAACACCGGCGACGACCGCCGCCGCACCCACGACATGAACACGGCGAACTGGATTCCCGACCTGTTCATGAAGCGCGTGGTCGAGGGTGGCGAGTGGACGCTGTTCTCGCCCTCCACCTGCCCGGACCTGCACGACAGGTTCGGCAAGGACTTCGAAGAGGCCTACCAGCGCTACGAGGCCAGGACGCGCAGCGGCGAGATCAAGCTGTTCAAGACGGTGCAGGCCAAGGACCTGTGGCGCAAGATGCTCTCGATGCTGTTCGAGACCGGGCATCCCTGGATCACCTTCAAGGACGCCTGCAATGTGCGTTCGCCGCAGCAGCATGTCGGCGTGGTGCATTCGAGCAACCTGTGCACCGAGATCACGCTGAACACCGGCCCGAACGAGATCGCGGTGTGCAACCTCGGCTCGGTGAACCTGGCGCACCACCTGAAGGACGGCGCCATCGACCAGGCCAAGCTGAAGAAGACGGTGGCGACGGCGATGCGCATGCTCGACAACGTCATCGACATCAACTACTACGCCGTCAAGAAGGCGCGCGACTCGAACCTGAAGCACCGCCCGGTCGGCCTGGGCATCATGGGCTTCCAGGACGCGTTGCACGAACTGCGCGTGCCCTACGCCTCGGAAGCGGCGGTCGAGTTCGCCGATCGCTCCATGGAAGCGGTGTGCTACCACGCCTACTGGGCGTCCACCGAGCTGGCCGCCGAGCGCGGCCGCTACTCGAGCTACCGCGGCTCGCTGTGGGATCGCGGCGTGCTGCCGCTGGATTCGCTCGAGCTGCTCGAGCAGCAGCGCGGCGGCTACGTCGAGGTCGATCGCAGCACCGCGATGGATTGGGAGGCGCTGCGCGGCCGCATCGCCGCGCACGGCATGCGCAACTCCAACTGCGTGGCGATCGCGCCGACGGCGACGATCTCCAACATCATCGGCGTGAGCGCCTCGATCGAGCCCTCGTTCGGCAACCTGTCGGTGAAGTCCAACCTGTCGGGCGAGTTCACCGTGCTCAACGAGTACCTGGTGCGCGACCTGAAGAAGCTCGGCCTGTGGGACGACGTGATGGTCATGGACCTCAAGCACTTCGACGGTTCGCTGCGCCGCATCGACCGCGTGCCCGAGGATCTCAAGTCGCTCTACGCCACCGCCTTCGAGATCGAGACGCAGTGGCTGGTGGAAGCGGCGGCGCGCCGCCAGAAGTGGATCGACCAGGCGCAGTCGCTCAACATCTACATGGCCGGCGCCTCGGGCAAGAAGCTCGACGAGACCTACAAGCTCGCCTGGCTGCGCGGCCTGAAGACGACCTATTACCTGCGCACGATCGGCGCCACGCACGCGGAGAAGTCGACGGTGAAAGCCGGGCAGCTCAACGCGGTGGCGAGCCATGCGGATGGCGTGTCGTCCGCTGCATCGACTGCAGCTGCAGAGCCCGCGAGCGAAGTGAAGTTCTGCTCGCTCGACGACCCGACTTGCGAGGCTTGCCAGTGAACTCATGCATCGCGTTTTCGATGCATGACAGCAACAACCAGTCGGGCCGGATGTCAAGAAGTGCTTGGTGTTCCGGCGCAACACTCTGATAATTGACAAAGTCAGGAAGCGAACATGCTTGTCTGGGACGACGAAGTAAGACCCTCGAAATCGCAAGTCGCGCAGCCATCGGCCGGTGCGGCGGAGCCGCCGCCGCTGCGACTGCAAGAGCATGCTTTCCCTTCTGCCGCAGCGACGGCGGGCGTTGCTGCCGCTGCTTCGGTGGTTGCCAGTCACCGTCGCGTGCGCGCCGCCGACAAGCGCATCATCAATGGCCAGACCGACGTCAACCAGCTGGTGCCGTTCAAGTACAAGTGGGCCTGGGAGAAGTACCTCGCCACTTGTGCGAACCACTGGATGCCGCAGGAGATCAATATGTCGCGCGACATCGCGACCTGGAAGGATCCCAACGGCCTGACCGAAGACGAGCGCCGCATCGTCAAGCGCAACCTCGGCTTCTTCGTCACCGCCGACTCGCTGGCCGCCAACAACATCGTGCTGGGCAGCTACCGCCACATCACGGCGCCCGAATGCCGCCAGTTCCTGCTGCGCCAGGCCTTCGAGGAAGCGATCCACACGCACGCCTACCAGTACATCGTCGAGTCGCTGGGTCTGGACGAAGCCGAGATCTTCAACGCCTATCACGAGATCGATTCGATCCGCGACAAGGACGAATTCCTGCTGCCCTTCATCGAGCAGATCATGGATCCGGCCTTCAAGACCGGCACGCCCGAGAACGACCAGCGGCTGCTGAAGTCGCTGATCGTGTTCGCCTGCCTGATGGAAGGCCTGTTCTTCTACGTCGGCTTCACGCAGATCCTCGCGCTCGGCCGGCAGAACAAGATGACCGGCGCGGCCGAGCAGTACCAGTACATCCTGCGCGACGAGTCGATGCACTGCAACTTCGGCATCGACCTGATCAACCAGATCAAGCTCGAGAATCCGCAGCTGTGGACGCCGGCGTTCAAGGACGAGATCAAGGCCTTGTTCCAGAAGGCCGTCGAGCTCGAGTACCGCTACGCCGAGGACACCATGCCGCGCGGCGTGCTCGGCATGAACGCTTCGATGTTCAAGGGCTACCTGCGCTACATCGCCAACCGGCGCGCAACGCAGATCGGCCTGGAGGAACTGTTCCCCAACGAGGAGAACCCGTTCCCCTGGATGAGCGAGATGATCGACCTGAAGAAGGAACGCAACTTCTTCGAGACCCGCGTGATCGAGTACCAGTCGGGTGGAGCGTTGTCCTGGGATTGAACGGATCCCGGTTGCAGCCGCTCAGGTCAGTGCGAGAGATCAAGAATCGCGAGTCGCGAATGACTGTCGAAGAAGCAGCATCGCGGCTCGGCAAGGATTCATCGGATCGGGGCGTCCCTCCTGGACAAGTCCCGGGCGATGAATAGCTGCAGTCGGGCAACCTTCGGGTTGGCCACTGCGGTTTGTTTTCAACTTGATCAAGGAGAAATGTGATGGCAACTGCGAAGAAGGCTGCGGCCAAGAAGGCCCCGGCGAAGAAGGCCGCCGCGAAGAAGGCTCCGGCCAAGAAGGCGGCAGCGAAGAAGCCGGCCGCCAAGAAGGCGGCGAAGAAGGCTCCGGCGAAGAAGGCCGCAGCGAAGAAGCCGGCGGCCAAGAAGGTCGCGAAGAAGGCAGCGGCGAAGAAGCCGGCGGCCAAGAAGGTCGCGAAGAAGGCCCCGGCGAAGAAGGCCGCGGCCAAGAAGGCTCCTGCGAAGAAGGCTGCGGCCAAGAAGGTCGCGAAGAAGCCCGCGGCCAAGAAGGCTGCGAAGAAGCCCGCGGCCAAGAAGGCCGCGAAGAAGCCTGCGGCGAAGAAGGCCGCTGCGCCTGCGCCGGCTGCTGTCGCCCCTGCGAAGACCGCGCTGAGCCCGCAAGCCGCTTGGCCGTTCCCGACGGGCAACAAGCCCTGAGAGAAGAGGCCACGCGCCTGACGATGGGGCCCCGGAAGCGGGGCCCCATTTTCTTGGGTTCGTAGAATTCGGAATCCCTGCTCCATCCGCCCGCGCTCGCGCGGCGAACGAAAGATCCGTCATGACCGTCGCCCTCCACGAAAGCTCCCTGCATTCACTGCCGCTGCTCGCGCGCGGCAAGGTGCGCGACAACTATGCGGTCGGTGACGACCGGCTGCTGATGGTGGCAAGCGACCGCCTGAGCGCCTTCGACGTCGTGATGGGCGAGCCCATCCCCGGCAAGGGCCAGATGCTGACGGAGATGGCCCTGTTCTGGTTCAGCAAGCTCGGGCACATCGTGCCCAATCACCTGACCGGTGAGGATCCGCTGAGTGTGGTCGCCCCGGATGAGCGCGACCAGGTGCGCGGCCGCTCGATGCTGGTCAAGCGGCTCGAGCCGCTGCCGGTGGAAGCGGTGGTGCGCGGCTACCTGGCGGGCAGCGGCTGGAAGGAGTACCAGGAGAGCCAGTCCGTCTGCGGCGTCAAGCTGCCGCCGGGCCTGAAGAACGCGAGCAAGCTGCCCGAGCCCATCTTCACGCCGGCGACCAAGGCCGAGATGGGCGAACACGACGAGAACATCAGCTTCGAGCGCATGGTGGGGATCGTCGGGGCGGAACTCGCGAACAAGGTGCGCGACGTCTCGATCCGCCTCTACCGGGAGGCAGCCGACTATGCGCTACAGCGCGGCATCATCATCGCCGACACCAAGTTCGAGTTCGGGCTCGACAAGGACGGCACGCTGACGTTGATGGACGAAGTGCTGACGCCGGATTCCTCGCGCTTCTGGCCGGTGGAGGGCTACGCCGAGGGGGGCAACCCACCCAGCTACGACAAGCAGTTCGTGCGGGACTGGTTGGAGAGCGTGCGCATCGACGGGAAGCCTTGGGGGAAGAAGGCGCCTGCGCCGAAGCTGGATCAAGGTGTTGTGATCGGTACGGCGGGCAAGTATCGTGACGCACTTCATCGCTTGACGAAGCCGGAATGAACTCTCGATTCTTGGCGCGGATGGACGCACGGATCGCTGAGTGCGGTCCAGGGGAGGCGCGCGATGCGCTCGTTGCGGAGCGTGCCTCGTACTTGGCGCGGTTGGGTCATGTGGACGAAGCGCGCCAAGTACTAAGCGATCTGCGTTTGAAGTGGGGTGAGACACCGTCTGCCAGAGTCTCATCACTCGTGCACATTGCGGACGGCCTTTGTCACTACTACACGGACATGGGGCCAGAAGCGCGCGATAGATTCCTACGCGCACATGCGCTCGCGCGCGCAGCCTCGCTCGGTGACGTCGTGGTGCGCGCGGCGAGTTGGCTTGCACTTGTGCACTATGGCGCCTATCGATTTCCAGACATGGTGCGCAGTCTGGACGAGTGCTTCTTGGGGACACCTCACACTGATCCTTCGACGCTGGCACGGTCGTGCCTCGTCGTTGCGCAGACGATCCATCTTGCGAACCGATTCGACCTTGCCCTCCCTTGGTACAGGCGGGTGAGATTGCTTTCAGCGGAGACGGAAGACGAGGCGACCATCAGTGCACTGATGCACAACATGGCGTCAATTTGGGCCACGAATTCGCGAAACGCGCTCCTTGGAGGTCCTCCTACCCGCGACAACTCTAGGCAAGCGCTTGCCGGCGCAATGTCCACACTTAATTTCGATGACTTGGTCGGATTGACCAATCTGAGTGTCTTTACGCCGCTGTTGCGAGCGCAGGTTTGCTCAATTGAAGGTGACTGCGAGCAGGCGCTATTGCTGTACGAGAACCATCTGAGTGCCTTGAGCTTGAAGGCCGTGCAGGGGTGGCAGGTTTGGTTGTTGGCTGACAAAGGATGGTGCCAACTGCAGACCGGCAAGTCACAGCTGGCCAAAGAATCATGCGAGGCAGGCAAGAGTGCCCTGACCTCTGACATGCACGTGGATGATCGTGCGGCCACGTTGACGCGGCTCAGCAGAGCCTACGCGAAGTTTGGCGATGGAGCTGAGGCGGAGCGGTGTGAAGTTGAGGCGAGCGCGTGTTGGCGTGACTTCGCTGCTCTGCAGGAGCTAATGCTTAGCGTTGTTGAGTCGTCCCGAGGCGTTCGATGGATGGCTGATCAGCGACCATGACGACGCCTCAAGTAGGCACGCCGCTGCTTGCTGCGATTGGCCGACTCACCCGCTAGTTGATGTCCCAGGAAGTGGTGTAAGTCCTTGAGTGCGCGGCAGTTCGCGGAGGGTGGAGCCCGTAGGGCGTAACCCGCAGCGAACTGCCGCGCGGCGGCGGCCGTCCCGGGTGGGGTGGTCATCG
>JAGOAS010000023.1 GCA_017983795.1 Piscinibacter sp. | reverse complement strand
TGCCCAAGGTCGCCTTGGTGGCTTGCATGCGCAAGCTGCTGACCACGCTCAATGCCATGGTCAGAACCAACAAACCCTGGGACAACTCGCTTCACGGCGCTTGACTCGAGAGACGGTTACTCAGTCGACGAATACCGCCCGCACGAGGCGCCACTCCTGCTTGCCGGCATCGCCGCGCGAGCAGCCCAGCGCTTCGGGCTCGGCGCCGGGGGCGAGTTCGCTGCGCGAGCGGTCGCCGGTGCCCACGCCGGCCTGGTAGCGGTCGAGCCAGACCTTGATGCGGCGCGTCGGGTGCGTGTTGCGCACCTGGATCTGCACGCCGTTGCGCTGCACGCAGCTGCCGGTGTTTTCCTCGACGAACTGCAGGTATTTCGCCGCATCGTCCTCGGCGCGCGCGCCGGCGGCGAGCAGCGAGGCGAGGAGCAACAACAGACGCTTCATTGCAGCCAATCCTTCAGGCGTTCGTACACCTCGGCGCGGTCGAGCAGGTCGAGGTGGTTCATGCCGTAGGCGATCCATTGTCGATCGGGCGCGAAGGCCAGCGCGCGCGCAGGGTCGGCGTGGCGGCCGAGTGCGCTGTCCAGCGGCACCAGGCCGTCGCCGAGAAGCTTCTCCTTGATCGTGCCGCCCTGTGCGCCCAGGCTCGCGGCCAGCGCGAAGCAGCGCACGCCCGCGGGCAGGGGCAGCGGCTGGCGGCGGTCGCCGCTGCGCGCGAAGCGGTCGCGGCCGACCCAGTCTTCGTCGAGCACGTGGCCGTGGCGCAGGTCGGTGATGCCGGCGCTGCGCACGCGGCCGAGGCGCGCGAAGGGCGCGGCATAGGGCGTGGCGCCGAGCACCAGGTCGACCCAGTGCCCGGCCCGCTCCAGCGGCGCGCCGTGGTGCGGCGTGCCGAGGAAGACCAGGTCGCCGAGCCGCTCCGGCCAGGCCAGGGCGGAACGCTCGGCCGCCTGCACGGCGCTGCGCGCCACCAGGCCGCCCATGCTGTGGCCGACGATGGCCAGGCGCTGCAGCGCGGTGGGCCAGGCCGCCAGCAGCCGCTCGAGTTGCGCCGCCAGCGCATGGCCGTTGATGGAGATGTGCAGGCCGCTGTTGTAGCGAAGGTAGACCGGCGTCCAGCCCAGGTCGCGCGCCAGCGCCGCGCCGTGGTCGTGGCCGTTGCGCAGCCATTGGCGGTCGTTCATGCACAGGCCGTGCACCAGCACCAGCAGGCGCGGGCCGGCGTCGGGCAGTGCCTGCGCGAGCGCCTCGCGTTCGGGCCCCAGCGCGGCGCCGCCGCTGCGCAGCTCCATCGGCAGCGCCAGCGGGTTGCCGCTGGCCACCAGGTAGTCGCCGAGCACGCCGTTGAGCGCCGACACGATGGCGTCACGCTCGGCGGCCTCGGCATAGTGGCCCAGCGTCGGCGCGATCAGGCCGAGCAGCGCCTCGATGCTGCCGCCGGCCACGCGCGTGACGCCGCGGATGGTCTTGTAGACCAGGCCGCTGATGCCGCTGGTGCGGCCGTCGAGCGCGGCACCCGAGCCGGGCAGCCGCGCGATGCGCTCGTGCATGGCCTCGACGAGGTTGGCCAGGCCGGCGGTGGCGTCGGTGGCCAGTCGGGTGGCGCCGCGCAGGTCGGCGCCTCGGGAGGGCGCGGCGGGCTCGGGCGTGGGTGCGGTGGGTGGGGTGGGTGGAGTCTCAGCCATGCGCCGCAGTATCGGCGACGAACAAGGCAGCCAGCAGCTCAGGCTGGCGCGCCGCGTCCAGCCAGACGAAGCGCCCCGGCGGCGCGCCGGCGGCATCGGCGCGCGCCTCGGGCAGCGCCGTCTCGGCGTCGACCAGCACCACCACGCGCGCCAGCCGCGGCGCACGCGCCAGCACGCCCAGCTCGTGGCGGCAGCCGCGGTTGTGCGCCTTGAAGCTGCGCAGGTCCATCAGCACCACGTCGCTGATCGCCACCAGCGCATCCAGCGCCTGCTGCCAGGTGCTGTCGTGGCAGTAGACCTCGTTGATGCGATGCCGGCCCTCGGCATCGGGCGCGAGCTCGAAGGCGGCGATGCGCGCCGGCACGTCGGCCGGCCGGCGCACGAAGCGCTCGCCGAGCCGGCCGTCGAGGAAGGCGAAGATGTCGTCGGCGTCGACGGTGCGCTCCACCAGGTCGGTGCCGGCGATCAGCACCGTGTTGCCGGTGGCGCGCCAGCGTTCGATCACGCGGTCGAACAGCGCGCGCACCTGCGCATCGCGCTGGAATACGCGCAGCACCAGCAGCGTCGGCGGGCGGCCGCGCTGCGTCGCGCCGCGCCGCGCCAGCGTGACGACGAGCGGGATCCACAGCAGCGGCAGCAGCATCACCGTGGCGGCGGCGCCCAGGTCGTGCCAGGCGCCGAGCGCGCGCAGCAGCAGCACGATGCCCCACAGCGCGGTGAACAGCACCAGCAGCTCGGAGAGCCAGCGCCGCGCATAGGCCGCGGCCAGCGCGCGGCCCAGCCACTTCGCCGGCCACCAGGCGACCAGCCAGGGCGCCAGCACGAAGAACAGCATCACCTGGTTGGCGGCCATGCCCGCCGGTAGCGCCATCAGCCACTGCGGCCGCTGCGCGACGATCCAGGCCAGCGCATCCGTGCCGGCCACCGAGGTGGCCACCAGCAGCATCAGCAGCGGCAGCAGCCAGGGCGCGATGGCGCGCGTGGCGCTGCCCAGGCACAGCGCGCCGATCAGCAGCATCGGGCCGCCGATCTCGCTGACGAGGAAGCCCAGCACGCTGGCCAGCGGCTGCGGCTCGATGGAACGCCAGGCGATCAGCAGCAGCGCGCCGACGAACCACAGCAGCAGCGCGCCGAGCACGCGCCAGCGCGACCAGCGCCACAACAGCCCGAGCGCGGGGATCACCGGCCAGAGGTTGAGCGCGGCGAAGGTGGCCAGCCGCGCCGGCGTGAGCAGGCCTTCGCGCCCGCCGGCGACACCGAGGAAGAGTGCCGCATCGCTGGTCGAGAGCAGCACCGACATCAGCAGGAGCAGCAGCGCCACGCGGCGTACGGCGCGGCGGTTGTCGGCCAGCGTCACGCGCGCGGCGGGGGCGCTCGCGACGCTCGCCGTCGCGCTGCCCGCGCCCTCGTCCTGCGGCGGCGCCGGCAGGCTCATCAGCCGCTTCATCGCCGCGCCGTAGCGGCGCGCCACCCCCAGCGCGGCGATCACCGCCAGCAGCGTCGCCGCGAGCACGATGAAGAGCAGCTTGCCGCTGGCGTTCTCGTCCATGCGGCGCAGCATCCGCCCGCGCGGGGTGCACGGTCAAGCGCCGCGCGGCGCCGCCACAATGGCGGTTTCGTCCCGACCGGACAGCGTGCCCGCATGTTCAAGCTGATCCGCCTCACCGTGCGCCGCGCGAGGCAGGAGCGCCTGCCGCAGGTGGCCGGCAGCCTCACCTTCACCACGCTGCTGG
Source organism: Piscinibacter sp. (assembly GCA_017983795.1). GTDB lineage: Bacteria > Pseudomonadota > Gammaproteobacteria > Burkholderiales > Burkholderiaceae_C > Piscinibacter. The sequence goes on along the minus strand of JAGOAS010000023.1, from coordinate 64,805 downwards.
CGGCCGTGCCGCTGCTGGCCGTGGGCTTCGCGCTGTTCACGCGCTTCCCGATGTTCGGCCGCTTCGAGACCGCGCTCGAGAAATACCTGCTCGAAAGCCTGCTGCCCGCCGACATCGCGCGCACCGTGCTGCGCACGCTGCACCAGTTCGCCGTCAACGCCGGCGAGCTGACCTGGATGGGCTCGCTGCTGCTGCTCGGCACCGCCGTCGCCACGCTGCTGACGATCGAGAACGCCTTCAACCAGATCTGGGGCATCAAGCGCGCACGCCCCTTCCTCAAGCGGCTCGGGCTCTACCTGCTGGTGCTGCTGGCGGCGCCGCCGGCGCTGGGCGTGATGCTGTGGGCCACCTCCTGGCTGCTGGGCATCTCGATGGGCTGGCTCGGGCCGCTGCCGCCCTCGGCGCGCTTCCTGCTCACGCTGGGGCCGGCGGCGCTGACCTGGGCCTGCCTGGCCGGCCTGTTCCGCGCCGTGCCCAACACGCGCGTGCGCTGGATCGATGCGATCTTCGGTGCGCTGCTGGCCAGCGCGATGCTCGAACTCGGCAAGCGCGGCTTCGCGGCCTGGCTGGTGAAGGTGCCCACCTACAAGGCGGTCTACGGCGCCTTCGCGGTGGTGCCGCTGTTCCTGCTGTGGGTCTATTTCTCGTGGCTGGTGACGCTGGGCGCAGCGCTGATCACCGCCAACCTGCCGCGCGCAGGCGGAAATGCGCGGCCAGGTCGGGCCTGAAGCCGAAGGCCTCGTAGTCGCCGCTGCATCGGTCCTGCTCGTAGACGCCGGCGCAGCCGCCGCGCGCGATGCATTCGAGCGCGTCGGCGAGCGCGTCCACGTCGGCGATCGTGTTGTAGAAGCCGAAGCTGATGCGCACCATGCCCGGCATCGCGCGGCGGTCGCCGGCGGCGATCTCGGCGCGCCGGCGGCCGATCTCGTCTGCGTCCAGGCCGAGCAGATGCACCAGGTAGGGATGGGCGCAGAAGCAGCCGTTGCGCACGCCGATGGCGAACTCGGTCGAGAGCATCGCGGCCACCAGCGCATGCGGCCGCCCTTCGAGATTGAAGCTGATCACGCCCAGCCGCTGGCCCGCATGCGCCGGCTCGGCATCGCCATAGACGCGCAGGCCGGGGATGCGCGCCAGCCGCGCCAGCGCATGCGCGGTCAGCGTCGCCTCGTGCTGCGCGAGAAGCTCCATACCCAGGCGCGCGAGCGCCTGCATGGCGGCGGCCAGCGCCACCGCGCCGACCACGTTGGGCGAACCGGCCTCGTCGCGCTCGGGCGCCGGCGCCCAGCTCACCTCGTCGGGCGAGACGAACAGCACCGTGCCGCCGCCGCGCTGCTCGGGTGCGCCGCGCTCGAAGCTGTCGCGCCGGCCGATCAGCACGCCGCTGCCGAAGGGCGCGTACATCTTGTGCGCCGAGAGCGCGATGTAGTCGAGGTGGGCGGGATCGTCGAGCGCGCGCATGGCGATGGCGCGGTGCGGCGCCAGCTGCGCGCAGTCGACGAAGATCTGCGCGCCGGCCGCATGCGCCGTCGCGGCGATGCGGTGGATGTCGGGCATGTGGCCGGTGACGTTCGAGCCACCGGTGATCGCCACCAGCCGCACCCGCCCGGCCTCGCGCGCGAGCAGCTGCCCGAGGTGCGCTTCGTCGAGGCGGCCGAGCGCATCGGCACGCACGTGCTCGACCCGCGCGTGGGCGCGCCAGGGCAGGTCGTTGCTGTGGTGCTCGAGCTGCGAGGCCAGCACGACGTCGCCGGCGCCGAAGCCGAAGCGCGCGGCCAGCTTGTTGATCGCCTCGGTCGTGTTCTTGCCGAAGATTGCGACATGCGAGCGCGGGTCGGCGCCGACGAAGTCGAGCGCGATGCGGCGCGCGTCCTCGTAGGCCTGCGTGGCCACGCGGCTCTTGAAGCCGGCGCCGCGATGCACCGACGAATACCAGTGCATGAACTCGCCGACCGTCTCCATCACCTCGCGCAGCGCCGGCGTGCTGGCCGCGTTGTCGAGGTTGACGTAGCGGCGCAGCGTGCCGTCGAGCACCGGAACGCGCTGCTCCGCGCCGACCACCCAGGGCGTGCGACCGGCGATGCGCGGGCCGTGCGCCTCGAGCAGCAGGTTCACGAGCCTGCCCCGCGGCGCGTGCCGATGGTGCAGGCGCCGTGCGCGCACACCTCGTAGGCGGGATCCTTCTTCGCCCAGCCGCGCCGCACCAGGAAGCCGTGCAGCTCGCAGCCGACGCACATGCCGAGTACCGACTCGAGCCACATCAGCGTGATGCACAGCAGGCAGATCGTGAGCGGCAGCGTGCCGCGGATGCCGCTGTTGGTGATGATCATCATCGCGAAGGCCATCACCAGGCCGAGCGACCAGGCGAAGCGCTTGGGCTTGGCCGAGGCCCACTCGGGCTCGCGCCGGCGCGTCATCCAGCGCACCGCCCAGCGCACCGGGCTGTACTGGAAGCCGGCCACCACGCGCACCAGGAATTCGATGAAGAACAGCGTCGTCACCACCTGGATGGGCAGGTAGACCTTGGCGAAGTAGGCGAAGACGAAGGCCGCCGTGCCCAGCGCCATCGTCACGCCGGCGGCGGCGCGCACCTCGTGCTCGTTGAAGACGCCGGCCGTGAGCGGCGTGCCCTCGGGGCTCTGGCCGTAGAGCGCCTGGCCGTAGAGGGGGGTGGACGCGGTGGCGGAATGAGGCATGGCGGCTCTCCGTGCAGTGGTCATGCCCGGAACCCTAGGCAAGCCGGCGCGCCGCCGCATGGGTACGGGTACCCAAATCGCTTTCACGCTGCAGCGTGTCGAAAAACGCGTGGCAGTACCCAGTCATGCGCGCCGTGCGCCGCCTAGCCTTGCTTCACCTTCCTCCATCCGATGCAAAGGAGTTCCTCATGTCCACCACGAAGCAAATCGCACGCTGCGCCGTGCTCGCCTGCAGCGTGATCGCCGCCGTGCCGGCCGGGGCCGCGGGCCTAGCCTGCAAGCCGGACGTCATCGTCACCAACGACAAGCCGGCCTCCATCAAGGTGCTGAAGTTCAAATACAAGACCAAGGTCGGCGGCGAGAAGGTGTTTACCGAAGGCCTGGACAACCGCAAGCTCGCCGCCAACGGCGAGAAGGAGACCTGGAAGAGCCAGAAGCTCGGCAACGCCGCCACCGGCGTCGTCGTCACCGAGACGGCGATCGAATACAAGAACGACAACAGCGGCAGCGGCGACGGCTACGGGCCACCCGAGACCTCGAAGTGGGTGACGCGCACCTACGCCTGCAGCGACGCCCACACCTACCCGCACACCATCACGAGCGCGGATAAGTGACCGGCGGCGCGGCGGCGACATGGTGTTCGACGGTGCGCTCCGAGCGGTGCAGCCGCGCGGCGATGGTCGCGTTGCTCAGGCCCTGGCGCAGCAGCGCGAAGACCTCGCGCTCGCGCGTGGTCAGGCCGAGCGGATCGTCGCGGGTGCGCGGCTGCGGGCCGCGCGGCACGCCGCGCACGCCGCGCTCGCGCAGCAGCCCACGCAGCCGCTGCGCCGCGGGCAGGGCGCCGAGGCGCTCGAATTCCGCCAGCGCCTCGCGCAGCGCGTCCTCGTCGTCGCTGCCGGCCAGCGCCAGCGCGCGGTCGTAGGGGCAGCCCAGGCGCTGCCACTCGGCCGCGGCCTCGCGCCAGCGGCCGGCGAGTTCGTGCGCGTAGGGCGCGGGCAGCTCGATGCCGTCGAGGTCGGGATCGACGCCGGCGCTGTGCAGCCAGACGGCGAGTTCGCCGCTGCGCCAGTGGTCGCCGATCGCCAGCTGGGCCTGCAGCGCCGGCTGCGCCGCGGCGATCAGCGCCGCATCGTCGCCGGCCAGCCAGGCCGCTTCGGCGAGCGCGGCGGCGGTGGTGATGAACCAGATCTCGACGTGGTGCGCGTGCATCGCCTGCACCGCCTCGGCCAGGCGCTGCGCTGCGCCTTCCGCGCCGCGCCGCAGCGCCAGCAGCGCGGCGACGAAATCCAGCGTCGCCGCTTCCATCGCCGAGGGCGAATGGCGCTCGGCGACCACCGCCAGGTCGGCGTCGGCCAGATCCCATTGGCCCATCACGATGCGCGCGAAGGCGCGGCGGATGCGGATGCGCACGTTGAAGACGTCCAGCCCATGCTCCTCGCAGAAGGCGATGCCGGCCTCGGCCCAGCGCAGCCCGGGCTCGAAGTCGTGGAGCACCACGCTGAGGATGAACAGGTTGTTGTAGGCGCGCGCCGCGTCGATGGCCAGGCCGTGCTGCAGCGCCAGCTCCAGGCTGCGCGCCAGCCGATCCCAGGCGAGCGCGTCGTCGCGCAGGCGCAGGCGCGCGCAGCCGACGTTGTTGAGCGCGTGGCACAACGATTCGGCGTCGTCGATCGCCTCGGCCAGCTCGATGGCGCGCAGGCCCCACAGCTGGGCCGAGCGCATGTCCTCCCCGACCAGGCACAGGTGCGACATGGTGCTGAAGGCCAGGGCCAGCTCGCGCGAGGGCGGCAGCGGCTCGAGCGTGTCGATGGCCTGCTGCGCCAGGCGCATGGCGACGCCGCACAGGCCGGCATCGAACCAGTGCAGCCGCGCCAGCGCGCGCAGGTTGGCGCCGCTGCGCAGGGCGTCGTGGCGTTCGGCATGGATCGCGAGCGAGCGCTCGCGCGCGCGGATCGCGTCGCCGTGCCGGTTGATCAGCATGGATTCGTCGGCGAGCGCCTCCAGCAGCGTGGCGCGTGCGGGCGCGGCGAGCGTGGCGCCCAGCGCCAGCGCGAGCGCGTAGAGGCGTGCCGCCTCGCGGTGCGCGCCGCGTGCCGAGGCCAGCGCGGCGGCGCGCGGCGCCAGTGCGGCGACTTCGGCGTCCAGCCCGGCGGCTTCGGCGTGGTGCACGCACCGGGCGATGTCGACGTCGCCCGCACCGGCCAGCGCAGCATGGATGGCGGCGTGCCGCTCGGCGCGCTGCGCCGCCGGCAGCGACGCGTAGACCGCCTCGCGCGCGATCTCGCGGCGGAAGGCCAGCGCCGCCCCGTCGGCCACCAGCAGGCCGGAGGCGAGGGCCGCATCCAGCGCTGCGGCATCGGGCGCGAGCAGCGCGGCCAGCAGCACACGCTCGACGCGCCCGGGGAACAGGCTGACCCATTGCGCCAGCGCGCGCGCGGCGGCGGGCAGGCGCGCCAGATCGGCCAGCACCGCGTCGCGCACCGATTGCGGCAGGCCTTCGGGCACGGCCAGCAGCTCGGACACGTAGAACGGATTGCCGCCGCTGGAGGCGAATACCGCTTCGGCGCTGCGCGAGCGGCCGCGTGCCAGCCGCGCCACCGCCTGCAGCGACAGCGGCGCCAGCTGCAGCCGCAGCGTGGTGGCGGGCGGCAGCTCGCCCAGCACGCGCTGCAGCGGGTGCTCGGCATCGAGGCCGGCGTGGCGGTAGGTCAGCAGCAGCATCAGGCGCAGCTCGCGCATGCGTCGCCCCAGGTAGTGCAGCAGCTCCAGGCTGCCGGTGTCGGCCCAGTGCACGTCTTCCACCACCAGCAGCGCGGGTGCGCGCAGTTCGCGGAAGTGGCGCAGCAACTCGCCGAAGGGCGCGGCCGCGCCCTGCGCCTGCAGCAGTGCGCGCTCCAGCGGCGGCGGGAAGCGCGCGGCCAGATCCAGCCAGGGCCCCAGGGGACGCGGCGAGTAGAGCGCCTCGCAGCCGGCCTGCAGCAGCGTCGCACCGGGCGGCAGCGTGCGCGCGAAGGCCTGCGCCAGCGTCGTCTTGCCGATGCCGGCATCGCCGCCGACGAGCGCACAGACCCCGCTGTCGCCCGCGGCGACGCGCGCCCAGCCCTGCTGCAGGCGCAGCAGCTGGGGCTCGCGCTCGAGCAGCGGCGGTGTCGAATCGCCGGCGTCGCCTTGCGGGCGGGCATCCCGATGGAGGGTGATCACGGCGAATCTTGCCATCCGGCTGTGGTTGTGGAAAATTAGTCCACATGAGTTCGCATCGTCAACCGGAAATCTTGGGGGGGTGCCGCGGGTGAGCTCGCCGCTGGGCGAGGGGCGGGCGCTCGAGCAGGTGCTGCACGTGCTGCGGCCGCTGGTGCGCCTGCTGATCCAGCGCGGCGTGGGCTACGGCGCGCTGGCGGCGGCGCTCAAGCGCGTCTTTCTCGACGAGGCGCGGCGCGAACTACAGCGCCAGGGGCGGCCGGAGACCGACAGCGCGCTGTCGCTGCTGTCCGGCCTGCACCGGCACAACGTGCGCAGCGTGGCCGGCGCGGCCGAGCGCGGCGGCCGGCCGCCCAGCGTCGCGGTCGACGTGGTCGGGCGCTGGCTGGGCGAGCGCCGCTGGCGCGATCGGCAGGGCCGCCCGCGCCTGCTGCCGCGCGGGCCGCAGGGTGCGGCCGTCGCGCCTGCCCGCGCGGCACCGAGCTTCGATGAGTTGGTGCACTCCGTCAGCCGCGACGTGCGCCCGCGCGCCGTGCTCGACGAACTGGTGCGCCTGGGCATCGCCGAGGAGCGCGACGAGGGCGTGCAACTGCTCGCCGACGGCTTCGTGCCGCGCGGCGACCCCGAGCTGATGGGCGAGATCCTCGCCGCCAACCTGCACGACCACGCCGCGGCGGCGGTCGCCAACCTGGTCGGCGAGGGCCGCTTCTTCGAGCGTGCCGTCGTGATGGACCAGCTCAGCGAAGCGTCGAGCGCCGCGCTCCATGCGCTGTGCCGCTCCGAGATGAAGCGCGTGCTGCAGAAGCTGCACACGACCGCGCAATCGCGCGCCGACGCCGGTCTGCCGGCCCTGCAAGGCCAGCGCGCGCGCTTCGGCGTGTTCTTCTATGCGGAGCCGCGCGAGGGCGGCTCCGAGGAGGGCTGAGCGCGCGGAGGGCTGGCCCGAAAGGGCCAGGGCCCGCGCACTGGCGGGCCCTGGAGAGATGGTGCCGGTGAAAGGAGTCGAACCCTCGACCTTCGCATTACGAATGCGCTGCTCTACCAACTGAGCTACACCGGCGGAAGCCCGCCATTATAGCCAGGCTCAGCTGTAGGTGATCCAGCCGGCGTGGGCCGGGCCTTGCAGGTGGGGCAGGGTGTTGAAGCTGAGCAGCGAATGGCGCTTCTCGCTGAAGACGAACTCGGTCACCGCGCTGTTGCGGATGCGCATGTTGAGATCGATCGCCGTCGCCTTGGGCACGCCCAGCACCTCGGCCACTGCGGTGGCGATCGGGCCGCCGCTGGAGACGATCAGCACCGCGCCCTCGTGGTTGGCGCGCACGTGGTCGAGCGCGTCGCGCACGCCGGCCACGAAGTCGGCGTGGCGCGGCATGCCCTGCGGCTGCGTGCGGCCCTCCATCCAGGCCAGCAGCCCCTCGCGCAGCAGCCGGAAATGCGCGCGCGCGCCTTCGTCGCTGGTCAGCGGCGGCAGCGGCGGCGGGTTCAGCGCGGCCACCAGCGCATCGCCGTTGTACTCGTTCAGGCCGGGCCAGGATTGCGCCTCGGGCGCCATCTGCATGCCCTGGGCGATGCTCGCGAGCGAATCGAGCTGGCGCTTGAGCGTGCCGGTCAGCGCGGCCTCGAAGACGACGCCGGATTCGCGGAAGAACTCGCCCAGGCGCAGGCACTGGCGGCGGCCGAGATCGCTCAGGCGGTCGTAGTCGTCGCTGCCGAACGAGGCCTGGCCGTGGCGGACGAGGTAGAGCTGGCCCATCGGCGTCGGCGGCTCAGGCCGCTTCGCGGTGGTAGGCCGTGACGCGGTCGACCTCGTTCTTCGAGCCCAGCACCACGCTGACGCGCTCGTGCAGCTTGGAGGGCACGATGTCGAGGATGCGCTGCGTGCCGTTGGTGGCGGCGCCGCCGGCCTGCTCGATGAGGAAGCTCATCGGGTTGGCCTCGTAGAGCAGGCGCAGCTTGCCGAGCTTCTCGGGCTCGCGCTTGTCCCAGGGGTACATGAAGACGCCGCCGCGCGTCAGGATGCGGTGCACGTCGGCCACCATGCTGGCCACCCAGCGCATGTTGAAGTCCTTGCCGCGCGCGCCCTCCTTGCCGGCCAGGCACTCGTCGATGTAGCGCTTCACCGGCGGCGCCCAGTGGCGCATGTTGCTCATGTTGATGGCGAATTCCTTGGTGTCGGCCGGCACCTGCACCTGGTCTTCGGTGAGCACCCAGGAGCCCATCTCGCGGTCGAGCGTGAACATCGCGACGCCGTCGCCCACCGTCAGCACGAGCGTGGTCTGCGGGCCGTAGACGCAGTAGCCGGCCGCAGCCTGCTGCTTGCCCGGCTGCAGGAAGTCGTCCTCGCTGACGCCGCGGTTGTTGGTGACCTTGCGCAGCACCGAGAAGATGGTGCCGATCGACACGTTGACGTCGATGTTGCTCGAGCCGTCGAGCGGGTCGAACAGCAGCAGGTACTCGCCCTGCGGATAGCGGTCGGGCACCACCGAGATGGTGTCCATCTCCTCGCTGGCCATGGCGGCGAGGTGGCCGCCCCAGACGTTGGCCTCGATCAGCACCTCGTTGGCGATGACGTCGAGCTTCTTCTGCACCTCGCCCTGCACGTTCTCGGTGTGGGCGGTGCCGAGCACGTCGCCGAGCGCGCCCTTGTTGACCGAGATGGCGATGCGCTTGCAGGCGCGAGCGACGGTCTCCAGCAGCAGCCGCAGCGGCGGCGTGATGCGGCCGTGCTCGCGTTGCTGTTCGACGAGGTACTGCGTGAGGCTGATGTTGCGGGACACGGTTCAGGACTCCAGGGCACGGGTGACGACTTCGCGCACGTCGTCGGACAGGTCGGTGCGCGCGGCCACGCGCGAGATCGCCTCGCGCGCGGCGCTCTTGTAGGGCTCGGCCAGCGTCGCCCAGCGGTCCAGCGCGCGCGCCACACGCGAAGCCAGCTGCGGGTTGAAGGCGTCGAGCTCGACCACGCGCTCGGCCCAGAACACGTAGCCGGCGGCATCGGCGCGGTGGAAGGCGGCCGGGTTGTCGCTGCACAGCGTGCGCACCAGGCTGCGCGCCCGGTTCGGGTTGGCGAGCGTGAAGTCGGGGTGCTTGAGCAGCGCCTTCACGCGCGCGAACACGCGGCCGTCGCGCTCCGGCGCGGCGGCCTGCAGCGCGAACCACTTGTCGATGACCAGCGGGTCGGCGCGGAACTGGTCGTGGAAGCGCTGCAGCGCGAGGTCAGCCATCTCCGAGTGCGAGGCCAGCAGCGCCCACAGCGCGCCCTGGCGGTCGGTCATGTTGCCGGCGTCCTTGAAGCGCTGGTAGGCCTTGCCCTGCCAGATCACGTCGCCGCGCGTGGTGGCGTCCAGGCACAGCATGGCCAGCGCCAGGTTGGCCAGCGCGCGCCGTCCGGCCTGCGCCGGCTGCGGCGAATAGGCCTCACGCACCTGGTGCGTCTCCCAGGCCCATTCCCAGTCGGCGCGCAGCTCGCGCGCGAGCTGCAGCACCATCGCCTCGCGCGCCGCGTGCACGCGCTGCGGGTCGACGTGGTCGAGCTGCTCGGCGACGTAGGTCTCGGTGGGCGGCGTCAGCACCAGCTCCTTGAAGGCCGGGTCCAGCGTCTCGTGGCGCAGCACGCCGCGCATGGCCTCGACGAAGGCGGCGTCGAGGTGCAGCGCGTGGCCGTCCTTCGCCGCCGCGGTGAGGCGGTGCAGCGCCAGGCGCTGGCCGGCTTCCCAGCGGTTGAAGGGGTCGCTGTCGTGCGCCAGCAGCACCAGCAGCTCGGTCTCGGAGAGGCCGTCGAACAGCCGCACCGGCGCCGAGAAGTGGCGCAGCAGCGAAGGCACCGGCTCGCGCTCGACGTCGACGAAGGTGTAGAAGGCGCGCGCCTCCTCGAGCACCAGAACCCGCTCGGGCGCGGCCTTGTCGGCGCTCTCGTCTTCCAGGCGCAGCGCGATCGGCGTGCCGTCGCGGTCGAGCAGGCCCATCGCCACCGGGATCACGAAGGGCTGCTTGTCGCTCTGGCCGGGCGTGGGCAGGCTGTGCTGCTCGAGCGAGAGCGTGTAGGTGCGCGTGGGCGCGTCCCAGCGGCCGCGGGCGGTGACGTGCGGCGTGCCGGCCTGCGCGTACCAGCGCTTGAACTGCGGCAGCGTGCGTGCGAGCTCGCTGCCGGGGTTGGCATCGGCGATGGCCTGCGCGAAGTCGTCGCAGGTGACGGCCTGGCCGTCGTGGCGCTCGAAGTAGAGCGACATGCCCTTGGCGAAGCCGGCGCGGCCGACCAGCGTCTGCATCATGCGCACGACCTCGGCGCCCTTCTCGTAGACGGTGGCGGTGTAGAAGTTGTCGATGGCGACGTACGCGTCGGGCCGCACCGGGTGCGCCATGGTGCCGGCGTCCTCGGGGAACTGGCGCTCGCGCAGCATGCGCACGTCGAGGATGCGCTTGACGGCGCGCGCGCTCGCACTGCCGGCCATGTCCATGCTGAATTCCTGGTCGCGGAAGACCGTCAGGCCTTCCTTCAGGCTGAGCTGGAACCAGTCGCGGCAGGTGATGCGGTTGCCCGTCCAGTTGTGGAAATACTCGTGGCCGACCACGCTCTCGATGTCGGCGAAGTCGGCGTCGGTGGCGGTGGCGGGGTTGGCCAGAACGTACTTCGTGTTGAAGATGTTCAGGCCCTTGTTCTCCATCGCGCCCATGTTGAAGTCGCCGACGGCGACGATCATGAAGCGCTCCAGGTCGAGCGGCAGCGCGAAGCGCGCCTCGTCCCACACCACCGAGGCGATCAGCGAATTCATCGCGTGCTCGGTCTTGTCGAGGTCGCCGCGCCGCACCCACACCTGCAGCAGGTGGTTCTTGCCCGAGCGCGTGCGCACGTGCTGCTCGCGCGCCACCAGGTCGGCCGCGACCAGCGCGAACAGGTAGCTCGGTTTCGGGAAGGGGTCGTGCCACTTGGCGTAGTGGCGGCCGTTGTCGAGTTCGCCCTGCTCGACCAGGTTGCCGTTGGACAGCAGCACCGGGTAGCGCGACTTGTTGGCGCGCAGCGTGACGGTGAATACCGCCATCACGTCGGGGCGGTCGAGGAAGTAGGTGATGCGGCGAAAGCCCTCGGCCTCGCACTGCGTGAAGAAGCCGCCGCCCGAGGTGTAGAGGCCCGACAGCTGGGTATTCTTCTCGGGCGCGCAGGTGTTGCGGATCTCGAGCGTGAAGTCACCCTCGGGCGGATTGTCGATGACGAGCTCGTTGCCCTCGACGCGGAAGGACACGCTCTGCCCGTTGGCCAGCACGCGCAGCGGCTCGATGTCCTCGCCGTGCAGGCGCAGCGGCCCGCCGGCGGCATTGCGTTGCACCGCCATGCGGCTGGCGACGATGGTGCGCAGCGGGTCGAGGTCGAAGGTCAGCTCGACGCTGCGGATCCAGTAGGCGGGCGCGGCGTAGTCGGCGCGCTGGACGGCCTGGGCAATGCCTTCACGCATGGTGGTCTTCTTTCGTCAAGGACAAGGGATCGAGCGCGCGGAAATCCGGCGCGCTCGCGAGCAGGTTGGAATATCCGGCGAACGCCGCGGCGTTCAGCGTGGTGGTGAGCGCCACCGCGCCCATGCCGGCACGGCGCGCGGCCTCGATGCCCAGCGGCGCATCCTCGAAGACGAGGCACTGCGCCGGCGCGAGGCCGAGGCGGCGCGCCGCTTCGAGAAAGATGTCCGGGTGCGGCTTGCCGCGCAGGCCGTCGGCCGGGCTGACCACCGTCTCGACCCAGTCACGGATCGGGAAGCGCGCGAAGGCCAGCGCCATGTTCTCCGGTGTCGACGCGGTGCACACCGCGAGGCGCAGCCCTTGCGCGCGGGCGCGCTCGACGAAGGCCTGCGCGCCTTCGATCAGCTTCAGGTGCTGCGCGGCGATCTCGCGGTAGAGCCGCTCCTTCTCGTCGGCCATCACCACCCGCTCGGCGGGCGTGGCGGCCGGGAACATCGCGGCCAGGATCTCGTCGTTGGCGCGGCCGGCGGTGGCGGCGAAGAAGGCGTCGGCGTCCAGGCTCAGCCCGCGCCGCGCATGCCACGCCACCCACGCGTCGTGGTGGTGCGGCATGCTGTCGATCAGCGTGCCGTCGAGGTCGAACAGGAAGCCGCGCACGCCGCCCACGACGTCACACGCCCTGCTTGAGGCTGGCCTCGATGAAGGCATCGAGATCGCCGTCGAGCACCTTCTGCGTGTTGCTGATCTCGACGTTGGTGCGCAGATCCTTGATGCGGCTCTGGTCGAGCACGTAGCTGCGGATCTGGTGGCCCCAGCCGACGTCGGTCTTGCTGTCCTCGAGCTTCTGCTGCTCGGCCATCTGCTTGCGCATCTCGTGCTCATAGAGGCGCGAGCGCAGCATCTGCCAGGCCTCGTCGCGGTTGCGGTGCTGCGAGCGGTCGTTCTGGCACTGCACCACGATGCCGGTCGGGATGTGCGTCAGGCGCACCGCCGAGTCGGTCTTGTTGATGTGCTGGCCGCCCGCGCCGCTGGCGCGGAAGGTGTCGGTGCGCACGTCGGCCGGGTTGATCTCGATCTCGATCGAGTCGTCGACCTCGGGGTAGACGAACAGGCTGGCGAACGAGGTGTGCCGCCCGCCCGAGGAATCGAAGGGGCTCTTGCGCACCAGGCGGTGCACGCCGGTCTCGGTGCGCAGCAGGCCGAAGGCGTATTCGCCCTCGACCTTGATGGTGGCGCTGCGGATGCCCGCCACGTCGCCCTCGGTCTCTTCCATCACCTCGGTCTTGAAGCCCTTGCGCTCGCAGTACTTGAGGTACTGGCGCAGCAGCATCGAAGCCCAGTCGCAGGCCTCGGTGCCGCCGGCGCCGGCCTGGATGTCGATGAAGCAGTTGCTCGGATCGGCCGGGTTGTTGAACATGCGGCGGAACTCGAGCTGTTCCACCGTCTCGCGCAGCGTGGCCGCCTCGGCCTCGATCGCGGCCAGGCCGTCGAAGTCCGCATCGGCCTTCGACATGTCGTACAGCTCGGTGTTGTCGGCGAGGTTGCTCGCCAAGTGGTCGATGGTGCCGACCACGGTGTCCAGCGTCTTCTTCTCGCGGCCCAGCTCCTGGGCGCGCTTCGGGTCGTTCCAGACGTTCGGGTTCTCGAGCGCCGCGTTGACCTCGTTCAGCCGCAATGCCTTGCGGTCGTAGTCAAAGATACCTCCGGAGCGCTTCGGTGCGCGAAGTCAGGTCGGCCAGCGAGTTGCCGATCTGGTTGATGCGTTCGATGTCCATGGCGAGGTTCCGGCAAAGGCATGCATTTTGGCATGGGGCTGTCCCTGGGGCGGGGCGGGCTGGAACTGGGCAACAATGCCTGCAACGCCCTTCGCGCCGCCGATGACCGAACCGCACAGCCCGTCCGCTGCCGCCGATGCCCGCCACTGGCGCGCGAGCCGGCGCGTGGCGCTGGTGCTCTCGGCGCTCTGGCTGGCGGTCTGGCTGGCGCCGCTGCTGTTCGCGCGCCAGCTCGACGTGGATCTGTTCGGCGCGCCGCTGGTGTTCTGGATCTGCGCGCAGCTCGCGCCGGTGGCCTTCGTGCTGCTGGTGTGGCGCTACGAGCGCCTCCTCGACGGGCTCGACCGCGAGCGCCGCGAAGGGCGGGTCGAATGACGGGCGCCGAGGCCGACGCGGCCTCCGCGCTCGCCCGGCGCCGCATCGACCGGCGCTACCTCGCCGCCGGTGCAGCCTTCGCCGTCTTCATCGCCGCGATGTTCGCGCTCGAGCGCCTCGGCCTGTCGCGGCGCTGGATCGCGGCGGTCTTCCTGCTCGGGCCGGTGGTGGTGTACGCCGGCATCGGGCTGGCCGCGCGCACCATGCAGCCGGCCGACTACTACGTGGCGGGCCGGCGCGTGCCGGCGGTCTACAACGGCATGGCCATCGGCGCCGACTGGATGAGCGTGGCCTCGTTCATGAGCCTGACCGGCATCCTCTACGTGACCGGCTTCGGCGGCCTGGCCTACGTGATCGGTTGGACTGGCGGCTTCTGCCTGATCGCCTTCGCCCTGGCGCCCTACCTGCGCCGCTTCGGCCAATACACCATTCCCGACTTCCTCGCCGAGCGCTACGGCGGCTGGCTGGTGCGCGTGGTCGGTCTCGCGGTGTGCGCGCTGATCTGCTTCATCTACGTGGTGGCGCAGATCTACGGCGTCGGCCTCATCACCTCGCGCCTGACCGGCTTCGCCTTCGAGCTCGGCGTGCTGGTCGGCCTGGGCGGCATCCTGGTGTGCTCCTTCCTCGGCGGCATGCGCGCCGTCACCTGGACGCAGGTGGCGCAGTACGCGGTGATGCTGGTCGCCTTCCTGCTGCCGGTGGTGTGGCTGTCGTTCAAGCAGACCGGCATCCCGCTGCCGCAGGTGGCCGCGGCGGTGCAGGTCCACAAGCTCGCCGAGCGCGAGCGGCAGCTGCGGGACGACGCGGCCGAGCGGCAGGTGATGGAAGCCTACCGCGCCGAGGCGGCGCGCTACGAGCAGCTGCTGCAGGATCCGGAGCGCTCGCTGGCGCAGGAGCGCGCGGCGCTGCAGCGCCAGCTTTCCGAGGCGATCACCGCCAAGGCGCCGGTGCGCGAGATCCACGCCATCGAGCGCCGCCTGCACGCCGTGCCGCCGGACGTCGCCACGGCGCGCGAGACCTGGGAACGCGCGCGCCGCCAGGCCGCAGAACGCGCCGCGCGGCTGGGCGGCATGCCGGTGCACGCGCAGCCCTTCGGCGCCGACCCGGACGGCACCGGCGCCGAGCGCGATTCCTTCGAGAACTCGCGCATCAACTTCATCGCGCTGGTGTTCTGCCTGATGGCGGGCACCGCCGGCATGCCGCACATCCTGGCGCGCTTCTACACCACGCCCACGGTGCGCGCGGCGCGCCAGTCGGTCACCTGGGCGGTGCTGTTCATCGTGCTGGTCTACGTCAGCGCGCCGGTGCTGGCGCTGCTGCTCAAGGTCGAGGTCTTCAGCGGCGTTGTCGGGATGCGCTTCGACCGGCTGCCGGCATGGATCGTCGAATGGTCGCGCGTCGACCCCTCGCTGCTCTCGGTGGTCGACCTGAATCGCGACGGCATCCTGCAGCTCGGCGAGCTGCGCATCAACGGCGACATCCTCGTGCTGGCCGCGCCGGACATCGGCGGCATGCCCTTCGTCGTCAGCTGCCTGGTGGCGGCGGGCGCGCTGGCGGCGGCGCTGTCCACCGCCGACGGCCTGCTGCTGACCACCTCCAACGCGCTCACGCACGATCTGTATTTCAGCCTGATCGACCCCGGCGCATCGCCGACGCGGCGCGTGGCGATCTCCAAGGTGGTGTTGATGGTGGTGGCCCTGCTGGCCGCCTACATCGCCACGCGCAAGCCGGCGACCATCCTGCACCTCGTGACGCCGGTATTCTCGATCGCCGCGGCGACGCTGTTCCCGGCGCTCGTGCTGGGCGTGCTGTGGAAGCGCGCCAACCGCTGGGGCGCCTGCGCCGGCATGCTCGCGGGCCTGGGCGTGACGCTCTACTACCTCGCCACTCGCGACCCGCTGCTCGGCGCCTGGTTCGGCGATGCCACGCCCGAGCCGCTGTGGTGGGGCATCCAGGCCAACTGCGCCGGCGTATTCGGCGTGCCGGTGGCCTTTGTCGTGGCCATCGGCACCAGCCTGGCGACGCCGGCGCCGTTGGCGGCCTCGGCCTGGGTGGATGCGATCCGCAGGCCCGACGATGCGGCCTGAGCGCGGCCCGGCTGCTGTGTCAACGGCCGAGCCGCACCGAGATTGGAGTTGTGTGCACCAAGTCCGCCGAAATGTGACCGGCATCACCCAATGATGCGCATTTCTCGACCATAGTCCCGCCTGCGTCAAGCCGGCGTCAGGTCGGCGAGCCAGTCACGAACAGGAGTCACAGTGCCGAGTGCCCTAGCGAAGACGGAAGCCGGTGTCGCGGAGATACGCGACCGCTCGCATGCGCTGCCGCGCCATGCGCGCACGCTGCTCGTTCTCGCCGACGGCACGCGCAGCGCCGATCAGCTCCTGGCCATGGTGCAGGGCGCCACGCAGGCCGACATCACGCTGCTGCTCGACGCGGGCCTGGTCGCCGAGGCCGGCCGCGCGCGGGCTGCGGCGGCACCGGCGGCCGCGCCTGCCCCTGCTCCCGCCGCGGAGCCTGCCGCGCCCGAGCCCGCCCAGGCGGAAGAGGGCGCGCTCAGCTACCGTGAGCTCTACGACAGCCTGAACGCGCTCTCCAAGGAGCAACTCGGCCTGTTCAAGGGCTACAAGTTCGCCCTCGAGATCGAGAAGGCCAACGGCGTGGAAGGCCTGCGCGAAGTGGCGCAGCGCCTCGTCGACGAGGTCGAGCGCGTCAAGGGCGAATCCGCCGCGCAGATGGTGCGGCGCGCGCTGGGCATGCGGCGCTGAGCGCGGCGCATCGCTTCGACCCGGCTCTGCACCCTTCGGCTCCGGCATGGAGGCCGGGCGCACAGGCGACAATGGTTGCAGGTGACGCAGCAGCTTCCAACGCGGCGACGGGAGGGATACGCATGAGCAAGAGCATCGCCGCGATGCCGACCGACTATGCCGAGTGGCTGGCGGACATCAGGGCGCGCGTGGTGGCTGCCCGCCAGCGCGCGGCGCTGGCCGCCAATGCAGAACTGATCCGGCTGTACTGGCAGATCGGCCGAGACATCCTGCAGCGCCAGTCGGCCCAAGGCTGGGGCAGCAAGGTCATCGAGCGGCTGGCGCGCGATCTGCGCGAAGCCTTCCCGGAGATGAAGGGCTTTTCGGCGCGCAATCTCAAATACATGCGGGCCTTTGCCGAGGCGTGGCCGGACCCCGACTTTGTGCAGCAGCTCGCTGCACAATTGCCGTGGTTCCACCTCTGCACCCTGCTCGACAAGCTCAAGGATCCGGCCTTGCGCTTGCGCTACGCGGAGCAGGCACGCGCCGAAGGCTGGTCGCGCACCACGCTGGAACTCAACATCCGCAACCGGCTGCATGAACGGCAGGGGCAGGCCGTCACCAACTTCGGCACCCGCCTGCCGGCACCGCATTCGGAACTGGCGCACGAGACGCTGAAAGACCCGTACCTGTTCGACTTTCTGGGTCTGGGCGACGCGGCGCATGAGCGCGACATCGAAAATGCGCTGGTGCGCCACATCACCAGATTCCTGCTGGAACTGGGCAGCGGCTTTGCCTTCATCGGCCGCCAGTTCCGGTTGGAAGTCGAAGGCGATGAGTTCTTCATCGACCTGCTCTTCTATCACACGCGGCTGAAGTGCTACGTGGTGGTGGAGCTGAAGGCCGCGGCCTTCAAGCCGGAACACGCCGGGCAACTGAACTTCTACCTGGCGGCAGTGGACAGGCAGGTCAAGGCGCCCGACGACAGGCCCACCATCGGCCTGTTGCTGTGCAAGACCAAGAAGCGCACCGTGGCCGAATATGCACTGTCCGGCATCGACAAGCCCATCGGCGTGGCCGAGTACCAACTGGTGCGCGCCCTGCCGGAGCCACTCGTCACCAGCCTGCCTACGGTGGAGGAACTGGAAAGCGAACTGGGTGCGATTGAAAGCGAGCTTCGGCAAGGCGGCGATGAATGAACGCCTGAGCAGGTCGCGGCGCGCGCCCGCCCCTCAGCCGAGAAAACTCTCCAGTCGCCGCGCCAGCGCCTCCGGCTGGTCGTGGTGCAGCATGTGCCCGGCCGGCGCGAGCACGTGGCGCTCCACCTTCGGCACCGCGGCCAGGCGCGTCTCGAACTCGCTGCGCGGGTAGCGGTGGCCCCACCACTTCTCCATCTCGGTGCCGTCGCCCTGCACCCACAGCAGCGGCGCGGCGATCTGCCGCCAGCAGGCCAGCACCTCGTCGACGCGGTAGAGCTGCGGGTTGACGCGCTTGTGCGCCGGGTCGCCGAGGATCTGCCACTGCCCGCTCTCGTCCTGGCGTGACCAGTGCGGCGCCAGCCAAGCCGCCTTGTCCTCGGGCAGCCGCGGGTTGGTCTTGCGCAGCCGCGCCGCCACGTCGGCGAGGCTGTCGTAGGGCTTGAGCCGCGCCGGCTCCTTCAACTCGTCGAGCCACTGGCGATAGCGCTTGGGCGCCTGCTCGGCCACGGTGGCCGGCATGCCGAAGCCTTCCAGGTTGATCAGCCGGCGGATGCGCTCCGGCCGGATGCCGGCGTACAGCATCACCACGTTGCCGCCCATGCTGTGGCCGAGCAGGTCGACGCTGCGCCCGGCCAGGCCGAGCTCGGGGTGGTCGAGCAGGGCATCGAGGTCGCCGAGGTAGTCGGGCAGCCAGTAGCTGTCGCTGCCGCCGGCCTCGCTGAGGCCGAAGCCGCGCCAGTCGGCCGCGATCACGTAGCGCTCGGCCTCGAGCGCATCGACCATGAACTGGAACGAGGCGGCCACGTCCATCCAGCCGTGCAGCAGCACCAGGGGCGGGCGTTCGGGCGTGACGAGCGAGGCATCGCCCCAGGCGAGCAGGTGGTAGCGCAGGCCGCGCACATCGACGAACAGGCTGCGCGCGCTGCGGCGCGGTTTGTAGACGGGAGCACTCATGCACCGCACTCTAGGCTCAATCGCGGCGCGGCGCTGTCCGTGCCGCGACAATCGCTCGCATGAACGACCGCACCCAAGACTATTTGCTGCGCGCCGCCGAGCCGCGCGACGTGAACGCCATCGTCGGCCTGATCCGCGAACTGGCCGAGTTCGAGAAGCTGAGCCACCTGCTGCAGGTGACGCCCGAGACGCTGCACCCGCACCTGTTCGGCGAGCGGCCCGTGGTGGAGGCGCAGGTGGCGCAGCTCGATGGCGAGGTGGTGGGCTTCGCGCTCTTCTTCACCAATTTCTCGACCTTTCTGTCCAAGCCGGGGCTGTACCTGGAAGACATCTACGTGCGCCCCGCGCTGCGCGGCCGCGGCATCGGCGAGGCGCTGCTGTCGCGCCTGGCCGCGATCGCCGTGGAGCGCGGCTACGGCCGCTTCGAGTGGAGCGTGCTCGACTGGAACAGCAACGCGATCCGCTTCTACGAGAAGATGGGCGCGACGGTGCTGCCCGACTGGCGCATCTGCCGCATCACCGGTGACGCGCTGCAGCGCTTCGGGGCTTGACCCGATGCGGCGCGCGCCATCGCGCGCTTAGGCTCGCGCGCATGGATTCGATCGATCACTACGCGGCCCTGCACCGCGGCTTGCGCTGGAGCGTTCCCGAGCACTTCAACATCGCCGCGGCCTGCGCCACGCGCTGGGCGCGCGAGACGCCGCAGGCGGTGGCGATCCGCTACGAGCACGAAGACGGGCGCTGCGCGGAATTCAGCTACCGTGATCTGCAGGCCAATGCCGACCGGCTCTCGAACGCGCTGCGACGCCTGGGCGTACAGCGCGGCGACCGCGTCGCCATCGTGATGCCGCAGCGCTTCGAGACGGCGGTGGCCAACATGGCCGTCTACCAGCTCGGCGCGGTGGCGATGCCGCTGTCCATGCTGTTCGGGCCCGACGCGCTGGCCTACCGCCTGCAGCACAGCGAGGCGGTGGCGGCCATCGTCGACGAGAGCGCCATCGCCAACCTGCGCACCGCGCGGCCGCAGTGCCCCGAGCTGCGCAGCGTGATCGCCGTGGGCGAGGCCGCGGGCCTGGGCGACATCGACTGGGATGCCGCACTCGCCGCCGAGCGAGCCGCCTTCACGGCCGTGAGAACGAAGGCCGACGAAGCGGCCGTGCTGATCTACACCAGCGGCACCACCGGCCCGCCCAAGGGCGCGCTGATTCCGCACCGCGCGCTGATCGGCAACCTGAGCGGCTTCGTCTGCAGCCAGAACTGGTTTCCTCAGGACGATGCGGTGTTCTGGTCGCCGGCCGACTGGGCCTGGACCGGGGGCTTGATGGATGCCTTGCTGCCCACGCTCTACTTCGGCCGCGAGATCGTCGCCTACCAGGGCCGCTTCGGGCCCGAGCGCGCGCTCGAGCTGATGGCGCGCCATGGCGTCACGCACACCTTCCTCTTCCCCACCGCGCTGAAGGCGATGCTGAAGGCGGTGCCGCGGCCGCGCGAGCGCTACGCGCTGAAGCTGCGCGCCATCATGAGCGCCGGCGAGGCGGTGGGCGACACGGTGTTCGCCTGGTGCCGCGATGCGCTGGGCGTGGTGGTCAACGAGATGTTCGGCCAGACCGAGATCAACTACATCGTCGGCAACTGCGGCCGCTTCGTCGATGCGAGCGGGCGCGCGCATCCCGGCTGGCCGGCGCGCCCGGGCAGCATGGGCCGCGCCTACCCCGGCCACCGTATCGCGGTGATCGACGACGACGGCCGCGAATGCCCGCGCGGCACGCCGGGCGACGTGGCGGTGCACCGGCGCGACGTGCACGGCCATCCCGACCCGGTGTTCTTCCTCGGCTACTGGAAGAACGAGGACGCCACGCGCGCCAAATTCACCGGTGACCCGGCGGACTCCTGGTGCCGCACCGGCGACACCGCGGTGATGGATGGCGACGGCTACCTCTGGTACCAGGGCCGCAGCGACGACGTCTTCAAGGCAGCGGGCTATCGCATCGGGCCGAGCGAGGTGGAGAACTGCCTCGTCAAGCACTCCGCGGTGGCGAATGCCGCCGTCGTGCCCAAGCCCGACCGCGAGCGCGGCGCCGTGGTCAAGGCCTACGTGGTGCTGGCGCCGGGCTTCGCGCCGGGCGATGCGCTGGTGGAGGACTTGCAGCGCCACGTGCGCGGCAAGCTGGCGCCCTACGAGTACCCGAAGGAGATCGAATTCATCGCCGCGCTGCCCATGACCACCACCGGCAAGGTGCAGCGCAAGCTGCTGCGCCTGCAGGAGGAGGAGCGCGCCCGCGCTACGGCTGCTTCCTGAGCGGCTGCTCGCCTTCGCCGACGCCGCCTGCGCGACAGCGCGGTCTTGCCGTTGCAGGCACACTGTGCACATGAAGACCCAGCCGCCCAGCCCCGCCGCCCTCGCCCCCACCGCGCTGATCGACAGCGACCACCCGGCCGTGATCGCCTTCGCACGCGAGCACGCCGTCGGCGCCGACGACCGCGAGCGCGCCGTCGCGCTCACCTACGCCGTGCGCGACGGCTTCCGCTACGACCCCTACCGCATCGACCTGAGCGTCGAGGGCATGCGCGCCAGCAGCGTGCTCGCGCAAGGCTACGGCTGGTGCGTGCCCAAGGCGGCCTTGCTGGCCGCCGCGGCGCGCGCCGCCGGCATCCCGGCGCGCGTGGGTTATGCCGACGTGCGCAACCACCTCAGCACCGAGCGGCTGCGCCGCATGGTGCAGACTGACCTGTTCGTCTGGCACGGCTACACCGATCTGTGGATAGCAGGCCACTGGGTCAAGGCCACGCCGGCCTTCAACCTCTCGCTGTGCGAGCGCTTCGGCCTGCTGCCGCTGGATTTCGACGGCCGCGCCGACTCGATCTACCACCCCTTCGACAAGGCCGGCAACCGCCACATGGAGTACGTCAACCAGCATGGCGCATTCGACGACATGCCGCTGGATCGCATCGTCGCCGACTTCGAGGCCCACTACCCGCTGTGGCTGCGCAGCGCGGCCGAGATGAACGGCGCCAGCTTCGACGCCGACGTGGCGAAGGAGACGCGGCGTTGAGAGCCTGAGCGCCGCCGCGCTCGTGGGAAGATCGCCGCCCGCGACCGGAGACGAGCGATGCTGATCAACTGCGTGGCCTACCAGGACGGGCGCAAGCTCGCCGACATCGCGGTCGAGGACATCGACCGCTTCATCCTGCAGCCCGGCTGCTTCGTCTGGGTGGCGCTGCGCGACGCCAGCGATGCCGAGCTGCGCCAGATGCAGCGCGAGTTCGATCTGCACGAACTGGCCGTCGAGGACGCCAGCCACGGCCACCAGCGGCCCAAGGTGGAGGAATACGGCAACACGCTGTTCGTGGTGATGAAGCTGCCCGAGCTGCGCGAGGGCGAGCTGGAGAACGGCGAGGTGGCGATCTTCGTCGGCGAGAACTTCGTGCTCTCGGTGCGCAACAACAGCCAGCAGGGCTTCCTCGGCGTGCGCGAGCGCTGCGAGCGCGAGCCCGAGCACCTGCGCCAGGGCTCGGGCTTCGTGCTCTACGCGCTGATGGACGCGGTGGTGGACCGCTACTTCCCGGTGCTCGACGAGCTCGAGAACGAGCTCGAGGACATCGAGAGCCGCATCTTCGAGCACGGCGAGGCGCGCGCGAATATCGAGCGGCTCTACGCCCTCAAGCGCCGCGCCACGGTGCTGCGCCATGCGGTGGCGCCGCTGCTCGAGGTGGCCGGCAAGTTCCACGGCGGCCGCGTGCCGGCGGTGTGCACGCGCAGCCAGGAGTATTTCCGCGACGTGCACGACCACCTGGCGCGCATCAACGCCGCGATCGACGGCATCCGCGACACCATCGGCACCGCCATCCAGGTCAACCTGTCGATGGTCACCATCGAGGAATCGGAAACCACCAAGCGGCTCGCCGCCTGGGCGGCGATCTTCGCCGTGTCGACCGCGCTGGCCGGCATCTGGGGCATGAATTTCGAGCACATGCCCGAGCTGAAATGGGCTTTCGGCTACCCGATGGCGCTGACGCTGATCGCCAGCGCGGCGGGCATCCTGTTCTGGCGCTTCCGGCGCGCCGGCTGGTTGTGAGCGGGGAGCCGCCGGCGCGTCAGGCCGGCAGCGCTGCGCCGCGCTGGCGCCGCAGCCCCCACATCAGCAGCAGCACGATGCCGAGGTTGAGCAGGTTCCAGGCGATGCCGTTGATGAAGGCGGCGTGGTAGGAGCCGGTCAGGTCGAACACCTTGCCCGACATCCAGCCGCCCAGCGCCATGCCGAACAGCGTGCACATCAGCACCGTGCCGACGCGCGCGCCGGCTTCGGCGGGCGGGAAATGCTCGCGCACGATGATCGCGTAGCTCGGCACGATGCCGCCCTGGAACAGGCCGAACAGCGCCGACACCACGTAGAGCGAACCCAGCCCGTCGAAGGGCAGGAACAGCAGCAGCGCCGTGCCCTGCAGCACCGAGCCGAGCAGCAGGGTGCGCACGCCGCCGATGCGGTCGCAGATCAGCCCCGAGACGAGCCGGCTGACGATGCCGGCCGCCAGCATCAGCGAGAGCATGCGCGCGCCCTGCGCGGCGCCGAAGCCGAGGTCTGAGCAGTAGGCGACGATGTGCACCTGCGGCATCGACATCGCCACGCAGCAGGCCACGCCGGCCACGCACAGCAGCGCCTGCGCCTGGTTCATCGAGAAGCCGAAGGGCCGCTCGGAAGGCCGCGCCGCCGCCCCGCCCCGCGTGACGCCGGCCACCGCCGCCGGCGGGCGGCCTTTCAGCGCCAGCGCGAGCAGCGGCATGACCACGGCGCTGACGACCGCGAGCGTGTTGTAGGCGCCGCGCCAGCCGATGCTCTCGACGAGTTGCTGCACGATGGGCGGCCAGATCGCGCCGGCCACGTAGTTGCCGCTGGCGCAGATGGCCACCGCGATGCCGCGCCGGCGCACGAACCACAACGAGGTGTCGGCCACCAGCGGTGCGAAGGTGGCCGAACTGCCGAGAAAGCCGAGCAGCAGCCCGGAGACGATCGCGAAGCCGAGGATGCTGCCGCTCGCCGCGGCGAGCGCGAAGCCGCTGGCCAGGCCCGCCGCGCCGATCAGCACCGGCAGCATCACCCCGAAGCGGTCGGCGAGGCGGCCCATCAGCACGCCGCCCAGGCCGAAGCCGACCATCAGCAGCGTGTAGGGCAGCGAAGCGTCGGCGCGCGCCACGCCGAACTCGGCCTGCACCGCCGGCAGCACCACGGCGACCACGTACATCGCCGCCGAGCCGATGGTCATCAGCCCGAGCGTGGCGGCCAGGCGCAGCCAGGCGTAGCGTGAATCGGCGCCGCGGTCAGGCATGAGGGCAGGGGTGGTGAGCGGCTGTGGCGGCGTCCATGCGCGGCATTGTGGACCGGCCCGGCCGAGGCGTACCGGTACAGAGCGAGCCCTGCAGCGCCAGTACAGAGGCGCGCGCCGCGCTGCTCAGCGCCGGCAGTCGCCCTTGAGCGCGGCTGCCGCGAGGAAGGGCAGGCTCAGCAGGCCCATGCCGCCGCCGAGGTACTCGCCCTTCAGGCAATCGCCCTTGGCGCTCTGCTGCACCTGATCGCCCAGGCGCTCGTCGGGCGTGCGCAAGGCCGGACCCTGGCGGCCGGCCTGCGCGGCGAGGCCGGGCTCGCGCGCCGCGGCGCGGATGGCGCGGCGCGTGGCCTCGCCGTCCATCAGCGAAGGCGGCGGCTCGGCGACAGCCTGCGAGGCCGGCGCTTCGGCGGCGAGCGGCGCGACGCTGATCGCCTCGGGTGACTTCGGCATGGGCAGCGCCGACACCGGCGCCCGCGCGCGCGGTGCCGCGTGGCGTTCGCGCGCTGCCACGGCCGGCTCGCTGCGCGGCGCGGGCAGCGGCGGAAGCGCGATCAGCCGCACCGCGACACGTGGCTGCGCCGGCGGCACGCCGTGCGACAGCCGATCGGAGCGCAGCCACCACAGCAGCAACGCGAGGTGCGCCGCGAGCACAGCCAGCGCCACCACGACGCGCGAGCGCGCGTGGCGCGCTTTCACTCCGGTGCCTCGTCTTCCGGGCCGCTGCGGTATTCGAGCAGATCGCCCGGCTGGCAATCGAGCGCGGCGCAGATGCGTGCCAGCGTGTCGAAGCGAACGCCGCGCACCTTGCCCGACTTGAGCAGCGAGATGTTCTGCTCGGTGATGCCGACGCGCTCGGCCAGCTCGCGCGAGCGCATCTTGCGCCGGGCCAGCATCACGTCGAGGTTGACGACGATGGGCATGCCTTCCCCGCGCTCAAACGAAGCCTTCGTTCTCTTCCGCGACGCGCACCGCCTCGGCCATCACCGTGGCGATGGCGATCAGCACCACGGCGAGCAGCACGGCGAGGTAGTCGTCCCACGAGAGGCCGAGCACGAGCTGGCGCTGCCCCGGCGGATTGGCTAGCGTGAGCACCACCGACATCGCCGCGCGCACCAGCGGCGCGAGCAGGGCCGCGGCCAGCAGCGCCCAGGCGAAGCGCTTGAGCCGCGCCAGTGCTGCGCGGCCGAATACGCGGCCCGCGCCGTACTCGGCGAACAGGCGCCACAGCTGCCACAGCGCGTAGAGGCCGATGCCGATGGGCAGCAGCGACACCGCCGCGCCCAGGGCGCGCGCACGGTCGTCGACCACGACGTCGCGCACGCCGGCCATCTGCGGCCCGAGTGCAAGCACGTTCTCCGGCGAGAGCCAGAACCAGAACGGCACCGCCAGCAGCGTGGCGAAGCCGAGCAGGCACAGCGCACGCACGACGAGCACCACGCGCGCCAACGAGCCGGGCAGGGGGCGAGGGGAGGCGGGTGGGGGCATCGTCAACTCCTGGCTTGCTGTGAAGTCAGAAAAGTTTACTGTAAAACAGTAAACAGTGCCGACTCAAACCCGCAGCAAGCCGCGGAAGCCCCGCGCCGCGTAGTAGGACTGCGCCCCGTTGTGATAGACGAAGACGCGGTCGTAGCGCCGGTCGCAGAACAGCGCGCCGCCGAGCGCGCGCAACTCGTCGGGCGTGGCGATCCAGCTCGAGGTCTTGAGGTCGAACTCGCCGAGCTGCTGCAGCGCGCGGTATTGCGCCTCCGACAGCAACTCGATGCCCATCGCCCGCGCCATCCCGGCGGCGCTGCCCTGCGGCTTGTTCTCCTTGCGCGCGTTCAGCGCCTCGTCGTCGAAGCGCAGGCTGCGCCGCCCGGCCGGGCTTTCGGCGGCGCAATCGCAGAAGAGGATCTGGCCGCTGGCGCCATCCACGCCGATCACGTCCGGCTCACCGCCCGAGGCTTCCATCGCGGCGAGTGTCTTCAGCGCGGCGGGTGTGGCTTCGAGGCGCGACAGCACATCGCTCCAGGCCACGCCGGCGTGGCGATGTGGGCGCTTCTTGAAACGGGCTTCGAGGGCGCGCAGCAGTTGATCGCGTTCGGACTTGGTCATGGGCTTCATGGCGATGGCGTCACCCGTGTGCACTAAGCAGCCTGCAGCAGGAACTCGACCTTGACGGCCTCGTACGGGAAGACGATCCCGCCCCCTTCGGCCCGGTCGAGCACGCCGGCACTGAGCAGTGCCGTCACGTCGCCGTGGACCGCCTTGACGTCCCGATCCACGCGCCGTGCCGCTTCGCGGATGGACATCGGGCCCGCGCCGCAAAGGGCCTTCAACAGCTCCCAGCGCTTGGCGGTGAGAACCTTCCACAGCAGTTCAGGGGTCGCGAAGCTGATGCGGGCCGACCTTTCCGGCTTGCCGATGCGCCAGGCGCCGGCGAAGTCAGCCATGGATGCCTTCGCATCGCGAACATCAAGAGTGACTGTCTTCACGGTTCCTCCTCGTTGTGCCTCGCTCGGGGTCAGGCCTTGAACTCGTTGAAGAACGAACGCTCTACCTCGAAGGTCGTCACCGCGCGAAGACCCAGTTCCAGCTTCTCCAACATGTCGATCAGCTTCTCACCGTCGATCAGTTCTATCGGAGGTGCGCCGTCTCTCGTTGCTTCGCGCCGAGCTTCCGCCGTGAACGTGCCAGTGGTGATGATGATCCCCTTGTCCGCCCTTCCCGACATCGCCCCGCGAAAGTCCCTGACCTGCGATGGCGCCACGGACTTTGCGTAGCGCTTGCACTGGAAGAGAACCTTGAAGGAAACGAGTGGGTTCACTTGCAGGATTCCGAATCCGTCTATGCCGCCGTCGCCGCTCTGGCCGGTGACAACAACCTGCGTGAATCCTGCTTCTCGAAGAAGCCGCTGAGAGAGGCGCTCAAATCCAGCCGGTGGAATGGCCAGAAGAAGTTCCAGCACCTCTTCGCGATAGTCCTTGGAGGGCGCGCCCGTGCCCTCGGCGACCTGTTCGGCCACAGGTTCGTTCTGCTCCTTCAGCTTGCGCTGTTCCTGGAAGATCTTGACCCACTTCAGGAACAGTTGTCGTGCGTCCTCGAAGGAGAGCCTTGTTTTGAATCCTTGCTCCGTCAGACTCCACACGCCGTGCTTCGAAGAGTCGATGAGGCCCTCGCGCACGAGATAGAAGCGTGCCCAAGCAACTTGGTTTCGAAATCGTGACCCACCCGAGGGCAAGGTCTCGTTGAGAACCTCATCGGGCACCTTGAGATCCTCGGCCACGCGATCAACGGCTTCGTCCGCCTTTGCCGAGCCGCCGAGACCGCGCAAGGCATCGAGCAAGGGGCCGAAGTACCGTACGAACTGCGCGCCTTCGTCCTTCTTCTCCTTTGCAGCCACCGGCATCTCCTTCAAGTCCTATCGTTCGACTCACGCGGTACGGTGCCGCGTGTCCACCTTGAATCAAGGCTTAGACATCGCTGCGCGTCGAGCGACGAGTGGGGGCCTTGGGCTTGGCCGCCACAGGCGAACCACCGGGCTTGCGCTCCTCGAGTCGCCCCGTCACGTACTTGTGGAGGATGCTGGCGATCAGCGTCTGGTACGGCATGCCCTCGGCCAGGGCCTTGACTTGAATGTCTTGCAGGTCGCCGGCGGACAGCCGGATGTTGACCCGCCGATCCTTGATGGCCGTCGACCGCGCGGCCGCCTTCAGTCGATTGAGTTCCGCCTTGGAGGCGACCGACTTCAGCTTGCCTGCTTCGTAGGCTTTGATGATCTCAACGTCAAAGGGATCAGGCTGCGTCATCGGGATCTCCGGTCTTGAGGTAGTCGCGAGTCGCCTTCCGGCTGGGGATGACCGTCTTGAGGAAGAAGTGCTCGTCTTCCTCGACGTAGGGCACCAAGTAGGCGTAGCCGTCCCAGGTGACAACCAGAAGCCGCTGATGCGGGTATTTCTTGGTATTGGGATGCGCCAATACGTCCAGCAGGCCACCACCCTCGATGGCGACCACGACTTGCTCGAACGAAACGCCGCGCTCCACGACCAACTCGCGGTTCTTGTCGGGGTTCCACCGGAACGGCTTCACGCGGCGAGTGTAGCGTGACGTGTGCCTTTTGTCGCCAGGCGCTGCGCTGCCCAACTGCGTAGACTTCCCACGCATGACCCTCACCCTCCGCCCGCTCCCCCGCACCGACCTCACCGTCACCCCCATCTGCCTCGGCACCATGACTTTCGGCGAGCAGGTCGGCGAGGCCGAGGCGCACGCCATCCTCGACCACGCGCTCGAGCGCGGCGTCAACTTCATCGACACCGCCGAGATGTACTCGGTGCCCGCCAAGCGCGAAACCTTCGGCGCCACCGAATCCATCATCGGCAGCTGGTTCGCGGCTCGTCCCGGCGCACGGCAGAAGATGGTGCTGGCCACCAAGGTGGCCGGGCCGGCGCGCGGCATGGACTGGATCCGCAAGGGCAGCGCCAACCTCAGCGCGGCCGACATCGTCGGCGCCTGCGACGACAGCCTCAAGCGCCTGCGCACCGAGGTCATCGACCTCTACCAGATCCACTGGCCGGCGCGCAACGTGGCCAACCTCGGCGCGATCTACTTCGATCCGACCAGAGACCGCGAGGTCAGCAGCATCCGCACCCAGCTCGAGGCGCTGGCCACGCTGGTGAAGGCGGGCAAGGTGCGCTACGTGGGCCTGTCCAACGAATCGCCCTACGGCGTGGCCGAGTTCGTCGCGCAGGCCGAGGCGCACGGCCTGCCGCGCGTGGCCACGGTGCAGAACCCCTACGCGCTCACCAGCCGCGCGCTCGACAACGGGCTCGACGAGGTGGTGCACCGGCTCCAGGTGTCGCTGCTGGCCTACTCGCCGCTCGCCTTCGGTGCGCTAACCGGCAAGTACGACGAGGTGGGCCTGCACGGCAGCACGCGGCCCGGGCGCCTGGCGATGTTCGAGACGATGAAGAAGCAGCGCTGGGGGCGGCCCGAGGCGCTCGAAGCGGCGAAGCTCTACAACGCGCTGGCGCGCAAGCACGGCCTCACGCCGACGCAGCTGGCGCTGGCCTTCTGCTACACGAACTGGCGCGTGGCGAGCACCATCATCGGCGTCACCTCCACGGCGCAGCTCGACGAGAACCTCGCCGCCTGGGGCACCACGCTCTCGCCCGAACTGCTGGCCGAGATCGACGCGATCCGCTGGAAGCACCGCGACCCGGCGCAATAGAAGCGGAACTCAGAGCCACTCCACCCACTCGCCATGCGGGTGGCTGCGCGCGAGGATGCGCTCGCGGCCTTCGGGCCAGAGCGTGAGGCGCAGCTCGGCGGGCGCGTCCTTGGCGAAGAACTCCATGCGCAGCCAGGCGAGCGGGGCGGCCTGCGTGGCACGCTGCGCGGCGGCCGCCACGGCCGCTTCGATGCGCTCGCGCGTCGCGCCCGGCAGGTATTGCCACACGATGGAGTGCAGCAGCACCGTGGCCACGCCGGCGCGCGGCGCGGCGAGTTCGCGCTCGACCCACGCCGCGGCATCGCCGCCGTCGACGCAGGGCAGATCACGCTGCGCCAGCGCGATCGCGCCCTGCAGCCGCGCGGCGCGGGCCGCCTGGTCGGGCCAGACGTAGCTGCGCAGGCGCAGCACCGCGGCCGGGTCGCTCAGAGCGACGGGCCGCAGATCGTTGCCGCGCCGCTCGGCCACGGCGATGCGTGCGGGCAGCGTGGGCGGTTGGCCGCGCCAGTCGGACGTGATGTGCACCGGGCTGGCCGCATCGCCCCAGGTCTGCGCGCCCAGCGTGTAGTGGAAGCGATCCCACAGCAGGTTGAGCCCGGCGCTGGCGCCGATCTCGCGCAGGGCCAGCGGCAGGCGCGTGGCTTCGGCGATGGCCGCGTAGCCGCCGATCAGCACGGCGCTGCGCATCACCTCGTTGGTCTGCGGCGCGCTGGCGAGGGTGGCGCGCAGGTGCCCCGCTTCGTCGACGAGCAGTTGGCGCAGGCGCGGCGCCAGCACTTGCGCATCGAAGGCCGCGGCCGCCGGCGGGTAGGCGGCGGCGAGTTCCGGATGCCGGCCCGAGAGCGCCAGCGCATGCAGCGCGCCGGCCAGGCGCAGCGGCACCAGATCCTGCCCCGGCGGGCCGGCGCTCCACGTGGGCAGCAGCGTGCGCAGCGCGCCGCCGGCCAGCCAGTCGTCCGCCAGCCACTCGAGCAGCCGCGCAGTGAAGGGCGAGCCGAGCTTGTCGCACCAGCGCACCTGCTCGCGGAAGGCTTCGAGCAACGCGTCACCGCCGCCGTCGTCCATGGGCGCTCACGACTGTGGTTAGAGTGCGGGCCATCATGCATGAAACCCTCGAACCTTTCTCGGGCGCGCCGGCGGCGACGCTCATCCTCGCGGTCATCGCCATCGTCAGCCTGCTGGCGCTCAACGGCATGCCGCAGCTCATCGAGCGGCACCTGCTGCGGCCTTACGACCTGGTGCCGCAGCGCCAGTGGCACACGCTGGTCACCAGCGGCTTCATCCATGCCGACCTGGCGCACCTGCTCTTCAACGCCTTCAGCTTCTGGGCCTTCGGCTTCGATCTGGAACGCGAGTTGGGCACACCGGCCTTCGTGCTGCTCTACGCCTTCGGCCTGCTCGCCAGCAGCCTGGCCACCTGGGCGATCCACCGCGCTCAGCCGGGCTACTCCAGCCTCGGTGCCTCGGGGGCGATCCTCGCGGTGGTGTTCGCGGCGATCGTGGTGAACCCGGGCTCCTCGCTGCTCATCCTGCCGATTCCGTTCCCGATTCCGGCGCCGCTGTTCGCGGTCGGCTACCTCGCCTACAGCGTGCTGGCCGGGCGCAGCGGCATCGGGCGCATCAACCACGACGCGCATGCGGCCGGCGCGGTGGCCGGGCTGGTATTCATGGCGCTCGCCGTGCCGGGCTCGCTGGGCCGCGCGATTTCCACCTGGCTGGGTTGAGCGTGATGCTGCTGCTGCCCGATCGTTTCGAGGCGCCGCGCCTGCTCGTGCGGCCGGTGGAGGAGCGCGACCTGCCCGCGCTGCTGGCGGTCAACGGCGATGCGCAGACGGTGAGCTTCCTGCCCTATCCGCAGTGGGGCTCGCTCGCCGACGGCCAGGCCTGGCTGCAGCGCATGCGCACGCTCGAGGCCGGCGGCACGGCGCGCCAGTATGTGGCGGCGCTGCGCGCGAGCGACGAGGCGGTGGGCAGCGTGCTGATCTTCCGCATGGAAGCCGCCAGTGCGCGCGCCGAAATCGGCTACGTGCTGGGCCGCGCGCACTGGGGCCGGGGGCTGATGCGCGAGGCGCTGCAGGCCGTGTGCGCGGCGCTGTTCGATGCCGGCATCGTGCGCCGCTTCGAGGCCGAGGTCGACCCGGCCAACGCGGCTTCGGGCGCGCTGCTCGGTTCGCTGGGTTTCATCCGCGAGGGCCGCTTGCGCCAGCGCTGGGCGGCCAAGGGGCGCGTCTACGACGTCGATGCCTGGGGGCTGCTGGCCGGCGAACTGATCCGGCGCTGAGGGGGCGGGAGGCACAATCCGCCGCCATGGCGAAGAAGGACAAGCACGTCAGCGAGACCCCCGCGACCGCCTGGCTGCGCGAGCGCGGCATCGTCTTCAGCGAACATGTCTACGAGTACGTGGAGCACGGCGGCACGGCCGAATCGGCCAGGAAGCTCGGCGTCGACGAGCACGCGGTGGTGAAGACGCTGGTGATGCAGGACGAGAAGCGCGAGCCGCTGATCGTGCTGATGCATGGCGACAAGCAGGTGAGCACCAAGAACCTCGCGCGCGCCATCGGCGCGAAGTCGGTCGAGCCCTGCACGCCCGAGGTGGCGCAGCGCCACAGCGGCTATCAGGTGGGCGGCACCTCGCCCTTCGGCACGCGCAAGGCCATGCCGGTATTCGTGGAGGAGACGGTGCTCGCGCTGCCGCGCATCTGCATCAACGGCGGGCGGCGCGGTTATCTCGTCGGCATCGAGCCGGCCGTGCTCACGCAGGCGCTGGGCGCGAAGCCGGTTTCCTGCGCGCTCTAGAGTTTGCGGTGGCAGCCGCGAGCTCGCGCGCCAGCAGCCGCAGCAGCGCGCTGGCCTTGCCGCGGCGCATCGTCAGCACGATGTCCTGCGTGTAGCTGAAGCGCTCGGGCCGCACGCGGTGTAGCCCGGCGAGTGCGGCGCAGCCCTGCACCAGGTGATCGGGCAGCAGGCCCGCGTAGCGGCCGCTGGCAACCAGCAGCGCAACGCCTTCGATGCTGTCGGCGTGCGTTGTCGCGCCGCGCCGGCCCGTGATGGCGCCGGCCACGGCCGGGTGCGGCAGGTCGGCCGAATACGGGTCGACGACCCATTCGGCCTGGCCCAGATCGGCATCGCTGACGCGGCTGCCCGCCGCGCCGTGCCATGGGTGCCCCGGGCCGACGTAGACGCTGTTCGGCTCGGCATACAGGCATTGATGCACCAGCCCAGCGGCCGGCGCGCGCGCGGCGACGATGCCGGCCTCGAGCTCGCCGGCCAGGATGCGGCGCTCGATCTCGATCGGCCGCAGCGTCTGCAACTGCACCTGCAGGCCCGGCATGGCGCGCGCGCAGGCGGCGAGCGCGCTCGCCAGCGGGGCGCCCGGCGCCGTCAGCAGCGCATCGACGATGCCCAGCCGCAGCAGCGGGCCGGAGGGTCGCGCGAGGCCGGCCAGGTCGTCGTGGAAGGACTGCAGCGCGCCGAACAGGCGCAGCGCCACCTCATGCAGTTGCTGGCCGGCGGGCGTGAGCGCAAAGCCGCCGCGGCCGCGCTGTGCGAGCCGCGCGCCGACGCGTTCCTCGAGTTCCTTGATCTGCCGGCTCACCGTGGAGAGGTCGACCTGCAGATCGGCCGTGGCCGCCGAGAGGCCGCCGGCCGCGACCACCACGCAGAAGACGCGCAGCAGGCGCAACTCGGCATCGCTGACCGAGGCCAACTGCCGTGCGGCATCGCCGGCAAACCGGGTGCGGGCTTCAAGTGAACTTGCGCGCGAGGTCATTCAAGCGAAGGGGGCGGTTGGCTAGCCTGAGGTCGTCGCGCGGATTATGGCCACGCACTCCTCGTCTTCCCCTGGTTCCTGCCCATGAGCGATTTCGCCTTTCTCTCCGCATCGACCTTCCTGAAGGTGCCCGGCCCCCGGCCCGATGTGCCGCCACGCCCCTTCGGCCTCGCCGGCCTGGCCTGGGACGGCTCGACCACCAACCGCCCCGGCGCGCGCTTCGGCCCGCGCGCCATCCGCGAAGCCAGCCACATGCTGTGCGACGGCACGCATCCGCTGTTCGACCTGAGCCCGGCCGGCGTGCTCGACGACCTCGGCGACCTGCCCTTGCCCAACACCGGCCTGGAGGCGATGCGCGCCGCGCTGGCCGAACGGCTGCCGGCGCTGCTGGCCGAGCGCCACATGGTGTGGCTGGGCGGCGACCACTCGGTGACGCTGCCGATCCTGCGCGCCCAGCGCGCGCGCCTCGGCCGGCCGCTGGCGGTGATCCACTTCGACGCCCACTGCGACACCTGGAGCGACCACTTCGGCGAACCCAGCGGCCACGGCACCTGGGTCTACGAGGCGATGCAGGAAGGGCTGGTGGTCGATGCGTGCTTCACGCAGATCGGCATCCGCTCGGCTGCCGAGCGCGAGGCGCGCGAATACGTGAGCGCGCGCGGCGGCCTGGTCTGCACGGCGCGCGACCTGCGCGGCCGCGAGAGCAGCGCGCAGCTCGCCGAGCTGGTCGGCACGATCCGCCAGCGCCTCGCCGCGCACGGCCAGCCGCCGGTCTACCTGAGCCTGGACATCGACTGCCTCGACCCCGCCTTCGCGCCCGGCACCGGCACGCCCGAGCCCGGCGGGCTGACGACGGCGCAGGTGCTGACCCTGCTCGAAGACCTGGCCGACCTCGACTTCGTCGGCATGGACTGCGTCGAGGTCGCGCCGCCCTACGACCACGCCGAGCTGACCTCTTGCGCCGCGGCGACTTTCGTCTGGACCTATCTGGCCGGCCGCATGGCTGCCGCGCGCCTTTCCCGCTGACGACACGTTCCCTTCACTTCAACGAGGAGGTTCCTGCATGCGCGTTGTTCCTGCTCTCCCGCGCCGTGGCGCAGCCGCACTGGCCGCCTTCGGCGCTGCCGCGGCGGCATTGGTGGCCTGCGGCGGCGGCGGCCCCGAGCCCGCCGACCTGGTGCTGAACCATGGCTACATCTATACCGTCGACGCGAACGACAGCGTCGCCGAGGCGGTGGCCGTGCGCAACGGGCGCATCGCCTACGTCGGCAGCAACGCCGGCGCCGAGCGCTACACCGACGCCCACACGCGCGTCGTCGACCTCGGCGGCCGCATGCTGATGCCGGGCCTGGTCGACGGCCACGTGCATCCGCTGCAGG
Organism: Piscinibacter sp.; assembly: GCA_017983795.1. GTDB lineage: Bacteria > Pseudomonadota > Gammaproteobacteria > Burkholderiales > Burkholderiaceae_C > Piscinibacter. Next base: position 30,737 of record JAGOAS010000023.1, on the reverse strand, counting down.
GCGGCGCGGCCACGCTGAAGTGCAGCCTGGACTTCCTGCCGCTCACCGTGGCGGCCATGAACGTGAAGCTGCAGGCCTGCCTCGACGCCAGCGCCGACCAGGAGCCCGGCGGCTGGCTCGAGGTGGTCAACTGGGACCGCCAGGCCATGAGCACGCGCGACCGCGACCCGACGCGCGCCGACCTCGACACGCTGCGCACCGCACGGCCGATCGCCATCACCTCGATCGACCACCACACGCTGCTGGCCAACAGCCGCGCGCTGGCGCTGGCCGGCGTCACGCGCGACACGCCGAACCCGGCGGGCGGCAGCATCGCGCACGACGCGCAGGGCGAGCCGAGCGGCATCTTCGAGGATCTGGCGGTCGATCTGGTCGAGCGCGCCGTGCCGCAGCCCACCGATGCCGAGCGCGCCCAGCATGCGCGCATCGCGCTCGACCTGCTGAACCGCCAGGGCGTCACCAGCTTCATGGACGCGCTGAGCAACGAGAACGAGGTCAAGGCCTTCTCGACGCTGGCTGACGGCGGCGAGCTGACGGCGCGCGCGCAGTTCGCGATGCTGATCGACCCCGCGCAGGCGGCCGATCCGGCTGCTGCGATGGCGGCCGTGAAGGCGGTGGCCGAGCGCTACAGCCGGGCGAGCGACAAGCCGGCGCCGGTGGTGCAGGTGCGGCACGTCAAGTTCTTCCTCGACGGCGTGCTGCAGGCGCCGGCGCAGACGGCCGGCGTGCTCGCGCCCTACCTCGTCGACGCCGGCACGCCGGGCGCGCCGAACTGGGTCGCGGGCACGTCGACCGGCCAGCTCTATTTCTCGCAGGACGCGCTGAACGCGGCCGTCGACGCCGCCGTCAAGGCCGGCTTCGACCCGCACGTGCACGCGATCGGCGACGCCGCGGTGCGGCGCGCGCTCGACGCGATGGCCTATGCGCGCCAGCAGCAGGGGGCCGGCTTCCGCGGCGCGATCGCGCACGACGAGCTGGTCGATCCGGCCGACTACCCGCGCTTCAAGGCGCTCGGCGTGTTCCCGGTGATGTCGTACCAGTGGGCGCAGCAGGCGCCGTATTCGATCGAGGCGGTGAAAGACCAGATCGGCCCCGAGCGCTACGCGCGCATGGAACCCGAGGGCAGCCTGATGAACGCCGGCGCCACGATCGCCTACGGCAGCGACTGGCCGGTCGACCCGATGGCCTATTTCTACAACCTCTCGGTGGGCGTGCTGCGGCGCGGCAACCCCGATCACCCGGCCAGCTTCGGCCCGGACTACGCGGGCCGCCTGAACGACGACCCGCTGCTGCCGCGCAACCTGGCGCTGCGCTCGATCACGATGAATTCGGCGACGCAGCTGCGCATGGACAGGCAGGTCGGCTCGATCGAACTCGGCAAGTATGCCGACCTGATCGTGCTGGACCGCAACTTCATGGAGGTGGCCGATGACGAGCTGGCGTTCACCCAGGTGCTGCTGACGGTGGTCGGCGGCCGCGTGGTCTGGTCCGACGCGCCCTTCGCCAGCGTGGCGCCGGCGGCGGCGCGCGCGGGTGTCGGCCGCATGCACCTGCTCAACGCCCGCAACCGCGAGCGCCACGTGCACTAGGCTGCGAGCACACGGCGCGAGGAAGCCTCGCGCCGGATCATCCAGGCCAGGAAGCCGCACATGCCGGTGCCGGCGACGACCAGCCCCGCCGTCGCCGCCGACCACATGCCCACCGCGCCCTTCAGCGCGGGCGGCGTGAGCCCGGTGAGGTCGAAGGCCACCGTATAGCCACCGGCCAGGCCCACGCCCCAGATGGCCAGCGCGTAGATCACCAGCGGCACCACCGCGATGCGGTAGGCGCGCAGCACGAAGCCGGCGATGGCCTGCGCGGCGTCGGCGACGTGGAACACCGCCACCCAGGCGAGCAGCGGCAGCGCGGCGGCGATCACCGCGGCATCGCGGGTGTAGAGGCCGACGATGCCTTCGCGCAGCAGGTAGACCGAGCTGCCCATCGCCGCCGCGATGGCCACGCCGATCTCCACGCCGTGCCAGCCGATGCGGTGCGCGTCGCTCGGATCGCCCGCGCCGATGCGCTGCGCCACCAGCGTGCTCGAGGCATTGGCGATGGCCAGCGGCATCATGAACATCAGCGAGACCAGGTTCACCGCGATCTGGTGGCCGGCCACCGGCGTGGCGCCGATGCGCGAGATGAAGAAGGCCATGAAGGTGAAGCCGGTCACCTCGATCATGATCGAGCCGCCCATCGGGATGCCCAGGCGCAGCAGCGCCAGCAGGCTGCCGCGGTGCGGGCTGGAGAAGCGGTCGCCGATGTGGAAGCGCTGGTAGAACGGGTCGCGCCGCAGGATCAGCCACACCGCGGCGAGCTGCCCCAGCATGCACAGCGCCGTGGCCATGCCGCAGCCGGGCGCGCCGAAGCCGGGCAGGGCGCCGGCACCGAAGACGAACAGCGCGGTGAGCGGCACCTTCGCCAGCAGCGCGCCGAGCTGCAGCGCCATCACGATCTTGGGCCGCGACACCGCGGTGTTGAAGCCGCGGAAGGCGGTGAAGATCAGCGCCGGCGGCAGCGCCACGGCGAGCGCGGCGAGATGGCCGCGCACCTTGATCGATACCTCGGGCGAGGCGCGCGCGAGATCGAGAAAGGGCTGCGGAAACAGCAGCAGCAGGCAGCCCGGCACCGAGAGCGCGAGCGCCAGCCACATCGCCTGGTGCAGCTGCGCGCCGCAGGCCTCGTAGTGCTGCGCGCCGTAGAGCTGCCCGGCGATCGGGCTCACCGCCAGCACGATGCCCATCAGGCCGATGAACACGGTGATGTAGGCGGCGCCGCCGATCGCCAGCGCGGCCAGGTCGGTGGCGCCGGCGCGCGCGGCCATCATGGTGTCGACGGTGGAGAAGGCGAGCACCGCCACCTGGCCGATGAATACCGGCCAGGCCAGCGGGGCGATGCGCTTCGCGCTGCCGACGACGCGGCCGAGCCGGCTCACGCGGCCGCCTCGTCGGCGCCGCGCTCGGCATAGCGGTTGAAGCGCCAGGCCGTGCCTTCCATGGTGATGCGCCGCCAGGTGGCGCGCTTCTCGGCGGGGCTCATCACCGTCCAGTGCTGCACCTCGTCGAAGCTGCGGCCGCAGCCCTTGCAGACCTCGTCGCCCTGGCTGGTCGAGCAGATCGCGATGCAGGGTGTGTCGGGCGTGCTGCGGTACCAGGCCAGCCAGGCCTCGCGTGCGCGGCCTTCGAGCAGGTCTTCGTCGAGCTGCAGCTCGTGCTGCCACACCATCGTGCCGTAGACCTCGGCCAGCGCGCGCACTTCGGCGCAGGCGCTGATGCCGTCGATGGAAGGCGAGCGTGCGCGCCACCAGTTGATGGCGGCCTCGATGTCGGTGATGTGGATGCCGGCCATGGGTGCGAAGGGCGGCAAGAATAGCAGCGCGGCGCGGTTTCCGCCGGGGTGCGCTGCGGTGTCACAATGCCTTCGCAGCGAGGTCCGCCGTGCTCGACATCGAAGCTCCCGCCATCGACTCCGCGCGCATGCGCCGCGCGGGGCGCGAGCTGCTCTCGCTGGCCTTGATGGACTCGCGCAACCACACGCTGCGCTGGATCGCCGCCTTCGAGCGCGCGCTCGCGTCGAGCGAGCTGGTGGTGCCGCAGCAGATCGACCTGAGCCCGCCGCTGTGGGAGCTGGGTCACCTCGGCTGGTTCCAGGAGCGCTGGATCGCGCGCAACGTGCAGCGCCAACGCGGCGCGCGCTGCGATCCCTCGCAGGCGCGCCTGCCCTCCATCCTCAGCGACGCCGACCGCTGCTTCGATCCCGCCGAGGTATCGCACGCGGCACGCTGGCGCGTCGACCTGCCCGAGCTGCAGGCGGCGCGGCAATACCTCGTCGACACGCTCGAAACCACGCTCGAGCTGCTCGAGGCCACGCCCGAGGACGACGACGACGCGCTCTACTTCTACCGCCTCGCGCTCTTCCACGAAGACCTGCGCGGCGAGCTGTTCGCGCAGATGAGCCAGACGCTGGGCTTCGAGTCCGGCCTGCTCACCGCGCCGGCGGCGGTGAATGCGCGCGATGCGCTGCTGTTCCCGGCCACGCGCTGGCCGCTGGGCTGCGAGCCGGGCGGCTTCGTATTCGACAACGAGAAGTGGGTGCACGAGGTCGAGCTGCCCGAGTTCGAGATCGATGCGCAGCCGGTCAGCTGGCAGCAGTTCGCGCAGTTCGTCGAAGACGGCGGCTACGACGCGCAGCAGTTCTGGCACCCGCAGGGCTGGGAGTGGCTGCAGCGCGAGGGGCGGCGCTCGCCGCGCCACGTCGACCAGCTGCGTCACGGCGTGCTGGCGCAGCGCTTCGGCAAGCTGATGCGCGTGCCGATGGCGCAGCCGGCCATGCACCTGGCCTGGTACGAGGCCGATGCCTGGTGCCGCTGGGCCGGGCGGCGCCTGCCCAGCGAGGTGGAGTGGGAGGCGGCGGCGCACCAGGGCGCGAGCCGCGGCTTGCGCTGGGGCGACGTGTGGGAGTGGACGGCCACCACCTTCCGCCCCTACCCGGGCTTCGCGCCCGGCCCGCTGCGCGAGTATTCGCAGGCCGCCTTCGGCACGCACAAGGTGCTGCGCGGCGCCTCGTTCGCGACGCGCTCGCGCGTGCGCAGTGCCAAGTTCCGCCACTTCGCGCTGCCCGACCGCGACGAGCTGTTCTGCGGCTTCAGGAGCTGCGCGCTGTAGCCGCGTTCGGGAGCGGACGCATGGGCCTGCTCGCCGTCACCTACAGCGCGACCACGGCCGACGGGCAGCGCGTGCAGTGGCGCGACGGCAAGCGCCTAGCCTGGCTGCTCTCGGTGGTCTACCCGCTGGTGCCGCTGGTCGGCGTGGCGCTGCACGCGCTCACCGGCAAGCCGGCGATGCTGGCCGCGCCGCTCGTGATCGGCTACGGGCTGATGCCGCTGCTCGACGCGCTGATCGGCGAAGACCGCAACAACCCGCCCGAGGTGGTGGTGCCGCAGCTCGAAGCCGACACCTACTACCGCTGGCTGACCTGGCTGAGCGTGCCGCTGTACTTCCTCACGCTGATCGTGTGCGCGTGGTGGGCCGGCACGCAGGCGCTGCCGTGGTGGGCGTTCGTCATCCTCGCCTATGCGGCCGGCGCCAACTCGGGCATGGGGCTGACCACCGGCCACGAGCTGGGCCACAAGCACAACGCTTTCGAGCAGTGGCTGGCGAAGCTGATCCTCGCCGTGCCGGCCTATGGACACTTCACGGTCGAGCACGGTCGCGGCCACCATCGCTGGGTGTCGACGCCGGAGGACCATGCCAGCGCGCGCATGGGCGAGAGCATCTACCGCTTCGCGCTGCGCGAGCTGCCCGGCGGCATGCGGCGCGCCTGGGCGCTGGAGTCGCAACGGCTCATGTCGCTGGGCTTCTCGCCCTGGAACCGGCGCAACACCATGCTGCAGTCCTACGCGGTCAGCGCCGTGCTGCAGCTCGGGCTGATCGCCGCCTTCGGGCCGGCGATGATCGTCTTCCTCGCCATCCACAACGCGGTGGCGTGGTGGCAGCTCACCTCGGCCAACTACGTCGAGCACTACGGCCTGCTGCGCGCGAAGCAGGCCAACGGCGAGTACGAACCGCCGCAGCCGCGGCACTCGTGGAATACCAACCACCTGGTGACCAACCTCGCGCTGTTCCACCTGCAGCGCCACTCCGACCACCACGCCAACCCCTCGCGGCGCTACCAGAGCCTGCGCCACTTTCCCGACCTGCCGCAGCTGCCCTCGGGCTACTTCGGCGTGTTCACCATGGCCTACTTCCCGCGCTGGTGGTTCCGCGTGATGGATGCCAGGCTGCTCGCCCTGCCGCACGTGCAGGGCGATCTCGGCAAGGTGAACGTCGACCCGCGCGCGCGATCGCGCCTCGAAGCGCAGTACGCGCCTCAGCGCTTGGGCGTGCGGTAGCTCCACCAGGGCAGCACGCGGCGCAGCGACAGCACCTCGCCGCTGTTCTCCGCGGCATAGCCGGGCAGGGCGTTGAGCTGCGCGCGCCAGGCCCCGCTGCGCAGCAGGCCGAGCAGGGTCTTCACCGCCGGCTGGTCGAGCGCATGCTGCAGCGTGACGAGGAAATAGAGCTCGCGCGCCAGCGGCACGAACTCCAGCCCGCGCGCGCGCGCCGCGGCTTCGATGCCGAAGGCCGCATCGGCGCTGCCGCTGGCCACCGCCTCGGCGGCGGCGCGGTGCGAGGGTTCGGGCTGCGCCGTCTCGTGCAGCGCTTCGAGCGGGATCTTCTGCGCCGCCAGCAGTTCGTCCAGCACCACGCGCGTGCCGCTGCCGCGCGTGCGGTTGGCGAAGCGCACGCCCTTGCGGCACAGGTCGGCCAGCGACGCGAGGGCCAGCGGGTTGCCGGGCGCCACGATCAGCCCCTGCCTGCGGCGAGCGAAGCTCACCAGCTTGTGGTGACCGGGCTTGAGCATGGCGCGGTAGACCCTGGCGGTGGGCGAGCGCAGCGGCGATTCCGTCAAGGCATGGAAGCCGGCCATCAGGCAGCGCCCGTCGTTGAGCGCGGCCAGCGCGTCGACGCTGCCGGTGAACTGGATGTCCAGGTGCAGCTTGTGCTGCGACTGCGCCAGCGCGCGCAGCAGCGGCAGGGCGTCGTCGTGGCTGGCGGTCATCGGGATCACGCCGGCGCTGGCGTCGAAGGCCACCGCGAAGGCCTGCTCGAGCTCGCCGCGCAGCGCCTCGATCTGCGGCGCGAGGCGCGCCTGCGCGCGCCGCTCGGCCCACAGCAGCTTCTCGCCGAAGGGCGAGAGCAGCGCGGCCTGGCCCTTCATCCAGATCACCAGTTCCTGGCCCAGCTCGCCTTCCCAGCGCTTGAGCTCGCCCCACACGTGGCGGTAGGAGAGGCCGAGCGCGCGCGCCGCGGCGCTGATCGAGCCGGTGTCGTGCACCGCGGCGAGCATGGCCATCAGCGGATGGTGCAGATCACGCTGCGGCGAGCGCTCGCCGCCCAGCGTGTAGGTCAGGTGCACCCTATGCATGTCGATTCATATGGTCGTTGGCGCCGGTCGGCGGGGAGAATGCTCCGAGTATGAGAGATGTTGGATGAGTGCCTTCGCAGAGAGCTTCGAAACCGCCGCCGAGCTGATCGTCCATGCCGATGCCGTCCTGCTTCACACCGTGGCCTTGTCGCTGCAGGTCAGCGGCACGGCCTGCCTGGCCGCCGCCGGCGTCGGGCTGGCGCTGGGCGCCTGGCTCGCCGTGGCGCGCTTCCCCGGCCATCGCGCGCTGATCTGGCTGCTCAACACGCTGCTGGCCCTGCCCTCGGTGGTGGTCGGGCTGATCGTGTACCTGCTGCTCTCGCGCGGCGGCCCGCTGGGTTCCTGGGGCATCCTCTTCACGCCCACGGCGATGGTGATCGCGCAGACCATCCTGGTGCTGCCGGTGATCGCCGCGCTGACGCGCCAGCTGGTCGGTGATTCGCTGCGCGACGGCGGCGACCAGCTGCGCTCGATGGGCGCGGGCCCGATGGCCTGCGCGCTGCTGATGCTGCTGCACGACCGCTGGGCGGTGCTGACCATCCTGATCGCCGCCTTCGGCCGCGCCATCGCCGAGGTGGGCGCGGTGATGATCGTCGGCGGCAACATCGCCGGCGTCACGCGCGTGATGACCACCAGCATCGCGCTCGAGACCAGCAAGGGCGACCTGCCGCTGGCGATGGCGCTGGGCATCGTGCTGCTCGCGGTGGTGGGCGTCGTCAACCTGTTCATCGGCTTCGCACAGCGCGGCCACGGCTCGGCGCTGGCGGGGGTGCGCTGATGCTGTACCTGCGCGATGTCTCGGTGCGCTTCGGCCAGGTGCAGGCGCTCAGGCAGGTGTCGATCTCGGTCGCGCGAGGCGAACTGATCGCGCTGGTCGGCCCCAACGGCTCGGGCAAGACCACCTTGCTGCGCGCCATGCACGGCCTGCTGCGCATGCAGGGCACGCGCACCGTCGGGCCGCAGGCGCAGCGCCAGGCCATGGTGTTCCAGCGCCCGTTCATGATGCGCCTGTCGGTGCGCAACAACCTGCGCCTCGCGCTGTGGCTGTCCGGCGTGCCGCGCGCGCAGTGGAACGAGCGCTGCGCCGCCGCGCTGGCGCGCGTCGCGCTGCAGGGGCTCGAGGAGCGCCCGGCACGGGCGCTCTCCGGCGGGCAGCAGCAGCGCCTGGCGATCGCGCGCGCCTGGGCCGTGCAGCCCACGCTGCTCTTCCTCGACGAGCCCACCGCCAGCCTCGACCCGACGGCCAAGAAGGAGGTCGAGGCGCTGCTGGCCGGCTTCGCCGCCGACGGCATGACGCTGGTGATGAGCACCCACAACCTCGGCCAGGCCAAGCGCCTGGCTTCCCGCGTGGTCTACCTGGAGGACGGCGAGATCCACGCCGACCTGCCGACCGCGCAGTTCTTCGACGGCGCGCTGCAAGGGCGCGCCCGGCAATTCGTCAAAGGAGAAATGGCATGACCCTTCGCACCCGCTCTCGCTTTCTGGCCTTCGCCGCCGCAGCGCTGCTGGCCTTCGCCGCGCAGGCGCAGGACAAGTTCATCGTGATGTCCTCGACCACCAGCACCGAGCAGTCCGGCCTGTTCGGCCACCTGCTGCCGGCCTTCAAGAAGGCCAGCGGCATCGACATCCGCGTGGTGGCGCAGGGCACCGGCCAGGCGCTCGACACGGCGCGCCGCGGCGATGCCGACATCGTCTTCGTGCACGACCAGGCGGCCGAGGAGAAGTTCGTCGCCGAAGGCTGGGGCCTGGAGCGCCGGCCGGTGATGTACAACGATTTCGTCGTCGTCGGCCCGAAGGACGATCCGGCCGGCGTGAAGGGCCGCGACGTGATCGAGGCGCTGAAGAAGCTGGCCGCGTCCAAGTCGGAGTTCGTCTCGCGCGGCGACAAGAGCGGCACGCATGCCGCCGAACTGCGCTACTGGAAGGCGGCCGGCTTCGACAAGCCCACGCTGGCCGGCTACAAGGAATGCGGCTGCGGCATGGGCCCGGCGCTGAACATCGCGGCCTCCACCGGCGCCTACGTGCTGGCCGACCGCGGCACCTGGCTGTCGTTCAAGAACCGCGCCGATCTCGCCGTGCTGGTCGAGGGCGACAAGCGCCTGTTCAACCAGTACGGCGTGATCGTCGTGAACCCGGCCAGGCACCCGCACGTCAAGAAGGAGCTGGCCCAGGCCTTCGCCGACTGGGTGGTGTCACCGGCCGGCCAGCAGGCGATCGCCGACTACAAGATCGGCGGCGAGCAGCTGTTCTTCCCGAACGCCAACGCCAGGTGATGAAGCGCGCGCTGGCCTTCATCGCCGCGCCCTGATGCGCGGGCGCGGCAGGCGCGTAGCGGGCATGTCACCGTAGGTTCAGCAAGGGCCGTGCGGGTCGCCCGCGGCGCGCCTATGAGGCGGCGAGGAGCGCAGGGCTCGCGGCCCGCGCGCGTACTCGCGCGCCTCGTCTTCATGCTCGCCGCGGGTGTCTGAACGCAGCTCGCGTAGTGAGTTCCGCGGCGGGGCCGCGAGACCGAGCACCGCAGCGCAGTCGGCGCCAGCCGACCGCCTCATCGAAGCGCCGCGGGCGGCCCGCACGGCCCTTGCCGCTCCGATCGACGCACGGCGCCCCACACCGGCTATGCACGCCCGCTCATAAGGGAAGCCCTGCGCTTTGCAGGGTCGGGCACGCCTCGAAGAATGGTCGCGTCGCTGCCGCATGGCGCGGTGGTACGCCCCTCGAGGAGACAACCGTGAGCGTTCCCATTTCCCTGACCGTCAACGGCAAGGCCGTGACGGTGAACGTGGACCAGCGCACGCTGCTCGTGCAGCTGATCCGCGAGCACCTGCAACTCACCGGCACGCACGTGGGCTGCGACACCGCGCAGTGCGGCGCCTGCACCGTGCACCTGAACGGCCGCGCGGTGAAGTCGTGCTCGATGCTGGCCGTGCAGGCGCAGGGCGCCGAGATCACCACCATCGAAGGGCTGGCGACGAAGAACGGCGAACTGCACCCGATGCAGGCCGCCTTCCGCGAGTGCCACGGCCTGCAGTGCGGCTTCTGCACGCCGGGCATGGTGATGTCGGCGGTGAACCTGCTGAAGGACAAGCCCGGCGCCAGCGAGGCCGAGATCCGCGAGGGCCTGGAAGGCAACATCTGTCGCTGCACGGGCTATCACAACATCGTGCGCGCCATCCAGCATTGCCAGAGCGGCAAGGCCGGGGCGGCGGCCTGAGGAGAGACACATGACCGACATGTCCAACTCTCCTATCGGCAAGCCGCTGCTGCGCCGCGAAGACGCCCGCTTTCTCACCGGCGCCGGCCAGTACACCGACGACGTGGTGCTGCCCGGCCAGACCTTCGGCGTCTTCCTGCGCTCGCCCTTCGCGCATGCGCGCATCAAGTCGATCGACACATCGAAGGCTGCCAAGGCCGCCGGCGTGGTGGCGATCTTCACCGGCGCCGATCTGGCCGAAGCCAAGGTCGGCGGCCTGCCCTGCGGCTGGCTCATCCACAGCAAGGACGGCTCGCCGATGAAGGAGCCGCCGCACCCGGTGCTGGCGCAGGGCAAGGTGCGCCACGTCGGCGACCAGGTGGCGCTGGTGGTGGCCGAGACGCTGCTGCAGGCCAAGGACGCGGCCGAGCTGATCGAGGTCGACTACGAGGAGCTGCCGGCGGTGATCGACGTCACCCGCGCCGCGACGCAGGGCGTGGCGGTGCACGACGAGGTGCCCGACAACGTCTGCTACGACTGGGGCCACGGCAACAAGGACGCGGTGGACGCGGCGTTCAAGAGCGCCGCCAAGGTCAGCACGCTGGAGTTCGTCAACAACCGGCTGATCCCCAACGCGATGGAGCCGCGCGCCGCCAACGCACAGTACACCCGCCACGACGACAGCTACACGCTCTGGGTGGCGAACCAGAACCCGCACGTCGAGCGCCTGCTGATGAGCGCCTTCGTGCTCGGCCTGCCGGAATCGAAGGTGCGCGTGATCGCGCCCGACGTCGGCGGCGGCTTCGGCTCGAAGATCTTCCTCTACGCCGAGGAGACCGCGCTGGTGTGGGCGAGCAAGCGCGTGGGCCGGCCGATCAAGTGGACCGCCGAGCGCAGCGAGGCCTTCCTCACCGACGCCCACGGCCGCGATCACCACACCAAGGTCGAACTGGCGATGGACGCCAAGGGCAACTTCCTCGCGATGCGCGTGGACACCATCGCCAACCTGGGTGCCTATCTCTCGACCTTCGCGTCGAGCGTGCCGACCATCCTCTACGCCACGCTGCTGGCCGGCCAGTACAAGACGCCGGCGATCTACTGCAACGTCAAGGCCGTCTTCACCACCACCGCGCCGGTGGACGCCTACCGCGGCGCCGGCCGGCCGGAGGCGACCTACGTGGTCGAGCGCATCGTCGAGCAGGCGGCGCGCGACATGAAGATGGATCCGGCGGCGATCCGGCGCCAGAACTTCGTCACCGAGTTTCCCTATGCCACGCCGGTCGGCCTGACCTACGACATCGGCAACTATGCGGCGCACCTCGACAAGGCCATGAAGAACGCCGACGTGGCCGGCTACGCGGCGCGCAAGGCGGCCTCGGCGGCGAAGGGCAAGCTGCGTGGCCTGGGCTACAGCTGCTACATCGAGGCCTGCGGCCTGGCGCCGTCGAACATCGCCGGTGCGCTCGGTGCGCGCGCCGGCCTGTTCGAGGCCGGCGAGGTGCGCGTGCACCCGACCGGCACGGTGACCGTCTTCACCGGCTCGCACAGCCACGGCCAGGGCCACGAGACCACCTTCGCGCAGGTGGTGGCGGCCAAGCTGGGCATTCCGGTGGAGAACGTCGAGATCGTGCACGGCGACACCGGCCGCGTGCCCTTCGGCATGGGCACCTACGGCAGCCGCTCGCTCTCGGTGGGCGGCACGGCCATCGTCAAGGCAGTCGACAAGATCATCGCCAAGGGCAAGAAGATCGCCGCGCACCTGCTCGAAGCGAGCGACACCGACATCGAGTTCGAGGGCGGCGAGTTCAAGGTGAAGGGCACCGACAAGAAGCTGCCCTTCGGCTCGGTGGCGCTGACGGCCTACGTGCCGCACAACTACCCGCTCGACAAGCTGGAGCCGGGCCTGAACGAGAACGCCTTCTACGATCCGACCAACTTCACCTACCCCTCGGGCAGCTATGTCTGCGAGGTCGAGGTCGACCCCGAGACCGGCCGCACGAAGGTGGAGCGCTTCACCGCGGTGGACGACTTCGGCAACATCGTCAACCCGATGATCGTCGAGGGCCAGGTGCACGGCGGGCTGGCGCAGGGGCTGGGGCAGGCGATGCTGGAAGGCTGCGTGTACGACCCCGAATCGGGCCAGCTGCTCACCGGCTCGTACATGGACTACACCATGCCGCGCGCCGACGACCTGCCGAGCTTCTCGGTCGACCACACCGTCACGCCTTGCACGCACAATCCGCTGGGCGTGAAGGGCTGCGGCGAGGCCGGCGCGATCGGTTCGCCGGCGGCCTTCATCAACGCGCTCACCGACGCGCTGGGCGTGAAGGATCTGGCGATGCCGGCGACGCCCGAGCGCGTCTGGCGCGCCGCCAACAAGATGGCCTGAGGAGACGCACATGTATACCTTCGACTATCAACGTCCCGCCAATGCCGCCGCGGCGGCTGCGGCCCTGCAGGGCGACGCGCGCTACCTCGCCGGCGGCCAGAGCCTGGTGCAGGCGATGAAGCTGCGCCTGTCGTCCAGCGAGCGCCTCGTCGATCTCGGCGGCATCGCCGAGCTCAAGGGCATCAGGCTCGAGGGCGGCGCGGTCGTGATCGGCGCGATGAGCACGCACGCCAGCGTCGCCGCCTCGGCCGAGGTGAGGAAGACCATCCCCGCGCTGGCCGAGCTGGCCGGCGGCATCGCCGACCCGATGGTGCGCAACATGGGCACCCTGGGCGGCTCGATCGCCAACGCCGACCCGGCGGCCGACTACCCGGCCGGCGTGCTGGGCCTGGCCGCGACGATCAAGACCAACCAGCGCAGCATCGCGGCCGACGACTTCTTCAAGGGCCTGTACGAGACGGCGCTCAAGCCCGGCGAGCTGATCACCGCGGTGAGCTTCCCGCCGGCGCAGCGCGCCGCCTACGTGAAGTACAAGCAGCCGGCCTCGCGCTTCGCGCTGGTGGGCGTATTCGTGGCGCAGACGGCGGGCGGGGTGCGCGTGGCCGTCACCGGCGCGGCGAGCAGCGTATTCCGCTGCAAGCCGCTGGAAGATGCGCTGGCCAGGAGCTTCACGCCCGAGGCCGCCAAGGCGGTGAAGCTGAGTGCCGACGGCCTGAACGCCGATCTGCACGGCTCGGCCGCCTACCGCGCCGTGATGATCAGCGTGATGGCCTCGCGCGCGGTGGCCGCGGCGCTGGCGCGCTGAGCGCTCGGCTTGGACACGACCGAGCTGCACCTGCCCGCGTCCGTCGACGCGGTGGTCGAGCTGCTCGCCGCGCAGAACTACCTCTGCGACCGGCGGCTCGCCACCGCGTTGTTCCTCGCGCTGAAGCTGCGCCGGCCGCTCTTCCTCGAAGGCGAGCCCGGCGTCGGCAAGACCGAGCTCGCCAAGACGCTGGCTGCGGCGCTGAACACCACGCTGCTGCGCCTGCAGTGCTACGAAGGCCTGGACGTGGCGCAGACCGCCTACGAATGGAACGTGGCGCGGCAGATGGTGGAGATCCGCCTCGCCGAAGCCGCGCACGCGATCCACGACGACGCCGACCGCGACCGCCTCGCGCACAGCCTGTACTCGCGCGCGATGCTGATCGAGCGCCCCTTGCTGCAGGCGCTGACGCAGCCGCGCTCCCCCGTTCTGCTGATCGACGAACTCGATCGCGCCGACGAGCCCTTCGATGCCTTCCTGCTCGAGGTGCTGGCCGAGAACCAGATCACCATTCCCGAGCTCGGCGCGGTGAAGGCGAGCGCGCCGCCGATCACCATCATCACCAGCAACCGCACGCGCGAGATCCACGATGCGCTGAAGCGCCGCTGCCTGTACCACTGGGTCGAGTTTCCCGACGTCGAGCGCGAGCTAGCCATCGTGCGCCGCAAGGCGCCGGGCGCCTCCGAGCGCCTCTATCGCCAGGCGGTGGAGTTCGTGCAGCGCATGCGCACGCTCGATCTCTTCAAGGCCCCGGGCGTGGCCGAGACCATCGACTGGACCAACGCGCTGGTGGCGCTCAACGCCATGCGCCTCGACCCGGCGACGGTGCACGACACGTTGGGCGTGCTGCTCAAGTACCAGGACGACATTGCGCGCATGGGGGGCGGGGATACGGCGAAGATCCTCGACGAGTTGAAGGCTCGGGCTTTGCTGGATTGAGATGAGAAGCGAGATCCGCCCTACTGCTCCGTTCGGGCTGAGCTTGTCGAAGCCCTCATGGCGAGCCGCCATTCAGCCCCTTCGACACGGGGCCTTCGACAAGCTCAGTCCCCTGCTCAGGGCGAACGGTTGTTTGTCGCGGCAGGCATACCCCGACTACTCGCCCACACCAAAGGCGGCATGCGGCCTGGCGGCAGTCAACGAGCGAGGGTGCAGGGTGGCGGGGGTGCCTGCGGGCGCCGGCCCTATTCGCGGTACCCAAGGCCGTGACGAACCGAATGCGGTGTTGACGAGGCTGGGGTGGCCTGGCTCAGTGGTCGCCCGCGAGAGCGGGCCGGAGAACGCAGGTGCCCCCACCGCCCTGGCGCACCACCAGAGGCACGCATAGAGATGCTCGCCGAGAACCTAGTTCACTTCTCGCGCATCCTGCGCGACACCGGCATGGCCGTGGGGCCGGACCGTGTGCTCGCCGCCATCGCCGCGGTGGAAGCGGTCGGCCTGGAACGCAGGGAAGACGTGCGCGCCGCACTCGCCGCCGTCATGCTCGAGCGCCACGAGCAGCAGACCATCTTCGACGCCGCCTTCGACGCCTTCTTCCGCGACCCCAAGCTGCTCGAGCAGATGATGTACCTGCTGCTACCCAAGGTGCAGGGCCGTGGCGAGAAGCAGAACCCGCCGCGCGCCAACCGGCTCGCCGAGGCGCTGGCGGCACCGGCGCCTAAACGAGAGGCGCCGCCCGAGAACCCGGCGGCCCAGGACGAGATCCGCTTCGAGACAGAACTCAGCTTCTCCGAGCGCGAGCGCCTCGCGCAGGCCGACTTCGAGAGCATGACCACGGCCGAGTACGAGATGGCCAAGAAGCTGGCCGAACAGGCGCCGCTGCCGGTGCTGCCGGTCAAGCGCCGCCGCCACGAGGCCAGCGCGCGCGGCACGCTCGATCTGCGCCGCATGCTGCAGGGCATGGCGCGCCAGCCGCACACGCTCAGCCCGGCCTTCACGCAGCCGCGCCGCGAGCTGCCGCCGCTGGTGGTGCTGATCGACATCTCCGGCTCGATGGAGCGCTACTCGCGGCTCTTCCTGCACTACGTGCACGGCCTGACGCGCCGGCATCTGAAGGTGCACACCTTCGTCTTCGGCACGCGGCTCACCAACATCACGCGCTGCCTGCGCCAGCGCGACCCCGATGTCGCGCTGAAGATGGCCGACGAACTCGTGCACGACTGGAAGGGCGGCACGCGCATCGCCACCAGCCTGGACGAGTTCAACCGCCGCTGGGCGCGCCGCGTGCTCGGCGGCAACGCCGCCGTGCTGCTCGTCAGCGACGGGCTCGAGCGCGACGACAGCGGCGCGCTGGCGCAGGCCGCCGCGCAACTGCACCGCATGGCGCACCAGCTCGTCTGGCTCAATCCGCTGCTGCGCTTCGCCGGCTTCGAGCCGCGCGCGGCGGGCATCCGCACGCTGCTCGCGCATGTCGATCGTTTCCTGCCGGTGCACAACCTCGCCAGCCTCGCCGATCTGGCCCAGGCCCTGAGGAAGCCGGCGCTCAACCCTTCCACCTTGCTGCACTGAAGCCTCACATGGAACTCAAAGGCGAACGTCTCATCCCCGCCCCCATCGAGAAAGTCTGGGCCGGCCTGAACGACCCCGAAATCCTGAAGGCCTGCATCGCCGGCTGCGAATCGCTCGAACGCAGCGGCGACGATGCCTTCACCGCCCTGGTGGCGGTGCGTGTCGGCCCGGTGTCGGCCAAGTTCAAGGGCAACCTGAAGATGAGCGACGTGAAGCCGCCGGCCAGCTACACCCTCCACTTCGACGGCCAGGGCGGCGTGGCCGGCTTCGGCAAGGGCTCGGCCGACGTGCAACTCACACCGGAAGCAGGGGCAACCCGGCTCGGCTACCTTGCGCGTGCCCAGGTCGGTGGCAAGATGGCGCAGGTGGGCTCGCGGCTGATCGATGCGGCCGCGGCCAAGATCACCGAGGATTTCTTCGCCGCCTTCGAGGCCCAGGTGGCGCCGCCGCCGGCCGAAGGCGCGGCGGCCGAGGCCGAGGCGGCACCGGCCGCGGGCGGCAGCAAGCGGGTGTGGTGGATCGCCGCCGCGGTGGTGCTCATCGTGGCGATCTGGTGGCTCAAGCGATAGAGGAGCAGGTTTTCATGGACAGTCTCGATCTCCAGGTGCTGCAGCAGGCGCGCGACTGGCGCGCCGCCGGCCACGCCGCCTGGCTGGTGACGGTGATCGAGACCTGGGGCTCGGCACCGCGCCCGCCGGGCGCGCTGCTGGCCATGCGTGACGACGGCCTCGTCGTCGGTTCCGTCTCGGGCGGTTGCGTCGAGGACGACCTCATCGACCGCGTGCGCCACGGCGAGCGCGTCGCCAAGCCGGCGCTGATCAGCTACGGCGTCACCAAGGAAGAGGCGGCCCGCTTCGGCCTGCCCTGCGGCGGCAACCTGCGCCTCGTTCAGGAGCCGCTGCTCGACATCGCCTGGGTCGACGACATCCTCGCGCGCACGGCGCGTCACGAACTGGTGGCGCGCCGGCTCGATCTGGCCACCGGCATCGTCAGCATCGAGCCCGCGGCGCGCGGCGAGGCCTTCGTCTTCGACGGGCGGCAGTTGCGCGCGCTGTTCGGCCCGCGCTGGCGGCTGCTGATCATCGGCGCCGGCCAGCTCTCGCGCGCCGTCGCGCAGATGGCGCTGATGCTGGATTTCGAGGTGACCTGCTGCGACCCGCGCGAGGAATACCACCTCACCTGGGACATTCCGAATACGACCTTCAGCAAGGCCATGCCCGACGACCTCGTCACCGAGCTGCAGCTCGACCCGCACAGCGCGGTGGTCGCGGTGACGCACGATCCCAAGCTCGACGACATGGTGCTGCTGGAGGCGCTCAAGTCGCCGGCCTTCTACATCGGCGCGCTGGGCTCGCGCGGCAACACCGCCAAGCGCAAGGAGCGGCTGGCGATGTTCGACCTCACCCCGGCCGAGATCGCCCGGCTGCACGGCCCGATCGGGCTCGACCTCGGCGGCAAGTCGCCGGCCGAGATCGCGGTGGCCATCGTCGCCGAGATCGTCGCCGTGAAGAACGGCGTGGCGCTGGTGCAGAAGAAGGAGGGCTCGGCGCTGCCGGAGTCCTCGGGCGCCGCGGGCGTCTGCGGCGCGCGCTCCTGACGCTCACTTGACGATGGCCACGACGTGGGCCTGGATGGCCGCGTCGATGCGCCCGTTGCCGAAGCGCCGCTCGATCGCCTCGGTGGCGCCTTGCGTGGCCGCATTGAGCCCCGGCGGGCTGCGCGCCTCGATCTCGTTGCGCCAGGGCGTGCCCTGGCAATAGTCGACGGCGGGCTCGCGCGCCGAGGCGGCGATGCTGCGCGCCGCGACGGTGTCCAACTGCATGGCCGAGGCGAAGCCGCCTTGTGCCAGGTCGGCGGCGATGCGTGCCTTGTCGTGGTAGCCGTGCGGCGTGCGGGCCATGAAGCGCGGCGGGTCGGCGGGGAACAGCGTTTCCAGGGCGAGGCTGACTTCATGCGCCAGCTCGTTCACTTCGATGCGGTCCCAGGCGCTGAACAGCAGCGTGCCGCCTTTGCGCAGCACGCGGCGCGCCTCGGCGAAGGCGCGCGGCTTGTCGGCGAAGAACATCACGCCGAACTGGCAGACCACGAGGTCGAAGGCGCCGTCCGCGAAGGGCAGCTCGAGCGCGTCGGCCTGCTGCCAGCGCACCGGCCGCGCCGTGCCGATCGTCGCCGCGTGGTCGAGCATGGGCTGGTTCAGGTCGCTGGCGACGATGCCCGCTTCGGCCGGCAGGGCACGCGAGAGCGCGCGCGTGACGACGCCGGTGCCGGCCGCGAGCTCCAGCACCGAGGCCGGGCGCAGGGCCGCGGCACGGCGCGCAAGATCGTCGGCATAGGGCGCGAAGATCAGCGGCACCAGCAGCTGCTCGTAGAGCTGCGGGATGGAGCCGGTGAAGGAACGGTCGACATCCATCGGGTTCATGCCTGAACTCCAGCCGGCCGGGCGCCGGCCCTGCATGACTATCGGCGCTGCCTTGATGCCACGCAAATCGCATGGGTATCTCCGCGTTTGCCCGTAGCGCCGGCTGCGCCCTCGTGCCTAGACTGGCGCGGCGGTACCCGGCGCAGGCCGGGCCGCGCTGCTCCAGGAGACGCGCTTGCAACTCACCGATCGAGCCGGTCCGGCCTACTTCCACAAGGTCGTCGACTGCCAGTGGGCGTGCCCGGCCCACACCCCCGTGCCGGAATACATCCGGCTGATCGCCCAGGGCCGCTACACCGACGCCTACATGATCAACTGGGTGTCGAACGTCTTCCCCGGCATCCTCGGCCGCACCTGCGACCGACCCTGCGAGCCCGCCTGCCGGCGCGGCCGCGTCGAGGAGAACAACGGCGACAAGCCCGAACCCGTGGCGATCTGCCGCTTGAAGCGCGTGGCGGCCGATCACAAGGGCGATCTCGACGGCCGCCTGCCCGTGCGCGCCGCGCCCAACGGCCGCCGCGTCGCCTGCATCGGCGCGGGGCCGGCCTCGCTGACGGTGGCGCGTGATCTCGCGCCGCTCGGCTACGAGGTGGTTGTCTACGAGGGCGAGGCCAAGGCCGGCGGCTTCATGCGCTCGCAGATCCCGAAGTTCCGCCTGCCCGAGTCGGTGATCGACGAGGAGACGCAGCGCGTGCTCGACCTCGGCGTGAGCTTCCGCAGCGGCCAGCGCGTCGACTCGATGCGCGGCGTGCTGCGCGACGGCTTCGATGCCGTCTTCGTCGGCTGCGGCGCGCCGCGCGGCCGCGAGCTCGAGGTGCCGGGCCGCGCGGAGGCCGCAGCGCACATCCACATCGGCATCGACTGGCTGGCCTCGGTCTCCTTCGGCCACGTCTCGAGCGTGGGCGAGCGCGTCATCGTGCTGGGCGGCGGCAACACCGCGATGGACTGCTGCCGCTCGGCCAAGCGCCTGGGCGGCAAGGACGTCAAGGTGATCGTGCGCAGCGGCTTCGACGAGATGAAGGCCTCGCCCTGGGAGAAGGAAGACGCGCTGCACGAGGGCGTGGAGATCCACAACTTCCTGGTGCCGCGGCGCGTGGTGCACGAAGGTGGCAGGCTCAGCGGCATGGAGTTCGAGCGCGTCAAGGCCGAGTACGACGCGAAAGGCCGGCGCAGCCTGGTGGCCACCGGCGAGCCCGACCTGTTCGTCGCCGCCGACACGGTGCTGGTGGCGATCGGCCAGGAGAACGCCTTCCCGTGGATCGAGCGCGACTGCGGCATCAGCTTCGACAAGCACGGCCTGCCGGTGCTCGACGCGAGCACGCACCAATCGACGCTGCCCAACGTCTTCTTCGGCGGCGACGCGGCCTTCGGCCCGAAGAACATCATCACCGCCGTCGCGCACGGCCACGAGGCCGCGGTGTCGATCGACCGGCTGCTCAACGGCGAAGACCCGGCCACGCGCCCGGTGGCGCATGCCAACCTGATGTCGCAGAAGATGGGCATCCACGAGTGGAGCTACGACAACGACATCTCGATCGCCGCGCGCAACAAGGTGCCCTGGGCGGCGGCCGAGCGGGCGCTGCAGAGCATCAAGATCGAGGTCGAGCTCGGCTTCGACGAAGCCACCGCCTGGCGCGAGGCGCAGCGCTGCCTGAACTGCGACGTGCAGACGGTGTTCAACCGCGACACCTGCATCGAGTGCGACGGCTGCGTCGACATCTGCCCGATGGACTGCATCACCTTCACCGCGCCGGGCGAGGAAGCCGACCTGCGCACGCGGCTGAAGGCGCCGGCCACCAACCTGGCGCAGGATCTCTACGTCTCGACCTCGCTGAAGAGCGGCCGCGTGATGGTGAAGGATGAAGACGTCTGCCTGCACTGCGGCCTGTGCGCCGAGCGCTGCCCCACCGGCGCCTGGGACATGCAGAAGATGCTGCTGCACACCACGCAGGCGGGGCCGCGCTGCCGCGACGCCACCGCCGATGCCCCGAACCAGCCGAAAGTCACTGCATGAAGCGCATCGAGGCGGTCAACGATTTCGTCATCAAGTTCGCCAACGTCAACGGCTCGGGGTCGGCCTCGGCCAACGAGCTGTTCGCCAAGGCGGTCATCCGCATGGGCGTGCCGGTGGCGCCGCGCAACATCTTCCCGAGCAACATCCAGGGCCTGCCGACCTGGTACGAGGCGCGGGTGTGCGAGAGCGGCTGGTCGGGCCGGCGCGGCGGCGTGGACATGATGGTGGCGATGAACCCGCAGACCTGGGACGCCGACGTGGCCGAGATCGAGCCCGGCGGCTACCTGCTCTACGACAGCACGCGCGCGCTGCCGCCGGCCGCCTTCCGCGAGGACGTGCAGGTGATCGCCGTGCCGCTGACGGAAATCGCGAACCAGGCCTATGCGGATCCGCGCCAGCGCCAGCTGTTCAAGAACATCATCTACGTCGGCGTGCTGTCGGTGCTGCTCGACATGGACGTGGGCGTGTTCGAGAAGCTCTTCGCCGAGCAGTACCGCGGCAAGGAGCGGCTGCTCGGCGCGAACGTGCAGGCCCTGAACCTCGGGCGCGACTGGGCGACGGCCAGCGGCCTCACGGTCGGCCTGCGCGTGCGCCGGGCCGACAAGGTGGGCGAGCGCATCTTCGTCGACGGCAACTCCGCCGCGGCGCTCGGCTGCGTGTACGGCGGCGCGACCGTGGCGGCCTGGTACCCGATCACGCCCTCGTCGTCGGTGGCCGAATCGTTCCAGAAATACTGCGAGAAATACCGCGTCGACCCCGCCACCGGCCAGCACCGCTTCGCCATCGTGCAGGCCGAGGACGAGATCGCCTCGATCGGCATGGTCGTCGGCGCCGGCTGGAACGGCGCGCGCGCCTTCACCGCGACCTCGGGCCCGGGCGTCTCGCTGATGACGGAGTTCATCGGCCTCGCCTACTTCGCCGAGATCCCGGTGACCATCATCGACGTGCAGCGCGGCGGCCCCTCCACCGGCATGCCCACGCGCACGCAGCAGGCCGATCTGCTGTCGAGCGCCTATGCCTCGCACGGCGACACCAAGCACGTGCTGCTGCTGCCGGAAGACCCGCACGAATGCTTCGAGCATGCCGCCGCGGCGCTCGACCTCGCCGACCGCCTGCAGACGCCGGTATTCGTGATGACCGACCTCGACATCGGCATGAACCAGCGCCTGTGCGAGCCCTTCGCCTGGGACGAGGCGCGCGCCTACGACCGCGGCAAGGTCATGAGCGCCGAAGAGCTCGAGGCCGGCCGCGACTTCGGCCGCTACAAGGACGTGGACGGCGACGGCATCCCCTGGCGCACGCTGCCCGGCACGCACCCGAGCAAGGGCGCCTACTTCACGCGCGGCACCACGCGCGACGCCTATGCGCGCTACTCCGAGCGCGGCCCCGACTACATCTACAACATGGAGCGGCTGCTGCGCAAGTTCCGCACCGCGGCCGCGCTGGTGCCGCAGCCGGTGCTGCACCCGGCGGCCAAGCCGACGCGCCTGGGCGTCATCTACTTCGGCTCGACCAGCCCGGCCATGCACGAGGCGCTGGAAGTGCTCGCGCACGAGGGCGTGATGCTCGACGCGATGCGGCTGCGCGCCTTCCCCTTCCCGGATTCGGTGCCGGAGTTCATCGCGGCGCACGAGAAGGTATTCGTGGTCGAGCAGAACCGCGACGGGCAGATGCAGACGCTGCTCGTCAACGAACTCGGCGTCGACCCCGCCAAGCTGGTGCGCGTGCTGCACTTCGACGGCACGCCGATCACCGCACGCTTCATCGCCGGCGCGATCCGCAAGGCGACGGTCTGGAAGAAGGAATTCGCGTGACCTACATCGCCAAGCCGAGGCTTCACCACCCGACCCTCACCAAGAACAAGGTCGGCTACACCCGCCGCGACTACGAAGGCCGCATCTCCACGCTGTGCGCCGGCTGCGGCCACGATTCGATCTCGGCGGCCATCGTGCAGGCCTGCTGGGAACTCGACATCGAGCCGCACCGCGTCGCCAAGCTCAGCGGCATCGGCTGCAGCAGCAAGACGCCCGACTACTTCCTCGGCGCCTCGCACGGCTTCAACACCGTGCACGGCCGCATGCCCTCGGTGCTGACCGGCGCCAACCTCGCCAACCGCAGCCTGCTCTACCTCGGCGTCTCGGGCGACGGCGACTCGGCCTCGATCGGCCTGGGCCAGTTCGCGCACGCGATGCGGCGCGGCGTGCGCATGGCCTACATCGTCGAGAACAACGGCGTCTACGGCCTCACCAAGGGCCAGTTCTCGGCCACCGCCGACCTGGGCAGCAAGAGCAAGAAGGGCGTGGTCAACCACGACAGCCCGGTCGATCTGGTCGGCATGGCGCTGCAGCTGGGCGCCACCTACGTCGCGCGCAGCTTCAGCGGCGACAAGGAGCAGCTGGTGCCGCTGATCAAGGGCGCGATGGCGCACGGCGGCGCGGCCTTCATCGACGTCATCAGCCCCTGCGTCACCTTCAACAACCACGGCGGCAGCACCAAGAGCTACGACTACGTGCGCCAGCACAACGAGGCGGTGAGCCGCATCGACTTCATCACCCCGGGCCAGGAGATCACGGCCAGCTACGCGCCCGGCGCGGTGATCGCGGTGACCAACCACGACGGCTCGATCCTGCGCTTGCGCAAGCTCGCTTCCGACTACGACCCGACCGACCGGCTCGGCGCGATGGACCGCATGCAGCGCGAGGCCGCGCATGGCGAGCTGCTGACCGGGCTGCTCTACATCGACCCGCTGGCCACCGACCTGCACACCGCGCTGAATACCGCCGCCGCGCCGCTGAACACGCTGGCGTCGGACACGCTGTGCCCGGGTTCCGCCACACTCGCCAAGATCAACGCCGCGCTGCGCTGAAGCCGCGCGCCAGAGGAGGAGCTGCCATGACCCAACGCACCGTGTACCAGTCGATGCCGCGTCGGCTGCTCGTGAGCCTGCCGCCGAGCGCCAGCGTGCACGAGGCCGCTTGCGTGATGACGCGCGCCAACTGCGGCAGCGTGCTGGTGGTGGGCGCGGGCACGCAGCTGCTGGGCATCGTCACCGAGCGCGACCTGATGACGCGCGTGCTCGCCAAGGCGGTCGATCCGTCCAAGACCACGCTGGCCGGCGTGATGACGCCCAACCCGCGCTGCATCGGCCCCAATACCAAGGTCGAGGACGCCGTGCTGATCATGCTCGAGCGCGGCTTCCGCCACCTGCCGGTGGTCGGCGAGGGCAACACCCTGCTCGGCGTCTTCTCGGCGCGCGACGCGATGCCGCGCGAGATCGGCGCGGCGGTGAGCCTGGCCGAGTTCAACGAGCAGGTGAACGACTCCCTGGGCTGAGCGCGCTGATCCGTTCTGGCGCAGTGCCGGGGGTTCCCCCTGACTGGAAGCGCCGCGCGCACCCGGCCACGATGCCGGGCATGCCGAGCCGCCGTGCCGTCCTGACCCTGCTCGCCGCGAACCTCGCGTGCGGCGCCGCCCACGCCGATGCGCTCGACGACCCCTTCGGCTCGCTGCAATGGCCCGACCTGAAGCGCGAGTTCTTCGGCACGGCCAAGGTGGTGTTCGACGAGCGCGTGCAGGTGCGCGGCCCGGCCTTCGCCGAGGACCCGATGAACGTGCCGATCAGCGTCTCGGCGCTGGGCCTGCCCGAGGTCGAGACCATCGTCGTCTTCGTCGACCGCAACCCGATCCGCAAGGTGCTCGAGTACCAGCCGCTGGCCACGCTCGCCAGCCTGGGCCTGCGCTTCAAGCTCGAGCAGGCCAGCCCGGTGCGCGCCGCGGCGCGCACGAAAGACGGCGTCTGGCACGTCGGCGGCACGCAGGTCGATTCGTCGGGCGGCGGCTGCACCGTGTCCGGCGCCACGCGCAAGGACGGCAGCTGGACGCAGACGCTGGGCCAGGCGCGCGGCAAGCTGTTCGCCAGCAGCCCGGTGGGCGGCGAGAACGCCTCGCGGCTGCGCGTGATGGTGATGCACCCGATGGACACCGGCCTGGTCGGCGGCATTCCGGCCTTCTACGTCAACAGGCTCGCCGTGCGCGACGAGCAGGGCCGCGAGCTGCTGCGCCTGGCCACCTTCGAGCCGGTGAGCGAGAACCCGGTATTCAGCTTCGATTTCCCCGGCCGGGTGGCCGGCGGCCTGCGCCTCACTGGCACCGACAACAACGGCAACCGCATCGACGGGCGCATCGAATGAAGGCGCTGCTCGCCTCGCTGCTGCTGGCCGCCTTCGCCAACCCGCTCGCGCAGGGCACGCCGCGCGTCGACCTGGGACGGCTCGACTACGGCCTGGCGGCGCGCGCGCTGGCGCCCGGCGTGTGGGTGGTGGAGGGCGCCAACGCCGATTTCACGCCGGCCAACGGCTGCAACATCATCAACACCGGCTTCATCGCCACCGGCAGCGGCGTGCTGGTGATCAACACGGGGCCGTCCAGGCGCTACGGCGAGCAGCTGCGCGCGCTGATCGCCAAGACCACGAGCGAGCCGGTGGTGCAGGTGATCCACCTCAACCTGCACCCCGACTACTTCCTCGGCAACCAGGCGTTTGCCGACGTGCCGCGCCTGGCCACCGATGCCACGCGCGCCGGCATGGCGCGCGAGGCCAAGGCCTACGAAGACAACCTCTATCGCCTGTGCGGCGACTGGATGCGCGGCACCGAGGCGGTGCTGCCCACCGGCACCGTGGCGCTCGGGCCGCTGCACATCGGCAGCCGCGACATGGAGCTGCGCGAGTACCGCGGCCACACCGACAGTGATCTGGTGCTGGTGGACAAGACCAGCGGTGTGGTGTTCGCCGGCGGGCTGGTATTCGCGCAGCGCATCCCGACCACGCCGCATGCGCAGGTGGGCCCCTGGCTGCAGAGCCTGCGCGCCTTCGCCGCGCTGCCCGTCAAGACGCTGGTGCCCAGCCACGGCCCGGTGCGCGCGGATGCGAGCGCGGTGGGGCAGACGCAGCGCTACCTGCAGTGGATCGACGGCCGCTTCCGCCAGCTGGCGGAGCAGGGCGCCGAGATGAACGAGGTGCTGCGCAGCGAGGTGCCGGCCGAGTTTCGCGCCTGGGCCGCTTTCGGCACCGAGTACACGCGCAACGTGGCGCATCTCTATCCGCGCTACGAGCGCGCGGTGCTGAAGGGCGGCACGCCCTAACCGACTACTCGATCTCGACGCTGTCGAAGGCGACCGCCAGCGACTCCATCACCAGCGCATTGCCCATCGCGTCCAGCGGCGAGTAGTGCAGGCTCGTCGGCCGCGCGTTGCGAAAGCGCCAGCGCTTGACGGCGCGCTCGTGGTCGGGCGCGAGCAGGGTCACGCGCACGCTGCGGCGCCGCGGCGCACGCCCGTTGCAGGCCTTGGCCCACCAGTCGTGCAGCACGCGGTCGCCGTTGGCGGCGCGGCGCAGCACCAGCCGTTCCTCGGCCGGCGGCGATTGCGCATCGGCGTGCACGGCCAGCGCGGGAAATACCACTTCCGAGCAGCCGACTTCCGTGGCGTGGCCGTTGCCGTCGACGATCTCGACGCGGAAATGGTTGCCAATCACGGGCCGCGCGTCCTGGCCGCTCATTCGAGCTCCAGCCGCTCGAAGGCCAGCACCATCTCTTCCATCGCCACGTCGCCGCCCTTGGCGTTGAAGGGGCCGCTCACGTGCTTGACGATGCGCGCGCGCAGCAGCTTCCAGGTTTGCACGGTCGCCGTGTGGTCTTCGTTCTGCAGCTGGATGGTGACGGTGCGCAGCGCGTTGGTGTCGCCGTTGCGGATCTGGTTGATCCAGTGGTAGAGCTTGAGCGAGCCGATCAGCCCGCGGCGCAGCGTCACGTCGCCCACGCGCGCCAGGCCGGTGATCTTCATGGGCTCGTTCTCGCGCGAGTTGCCGTTGCGGTATTCGATCACCTCCAGCTGCATCCCGAGGCCGCTGACCTCGGCGAAGCCGGCGTCGGGGCCCTCGGTGTTGCCGTCGCCCAGGTCGACGAGAAAGTTGAAGCGGTTGTAGGGGCGCTCGCGCTGCGTGGCCATGGTGTGCTCCCATTCGGAAAACGGGCTGAGTGTGCCTGTGTCAGCGCGACGCGGGAAGACTGCTCCGCGCTGGCACAACGCGCGGGGGAAACCCTGAAGCCGGGGCGGGATCCGGGCCCCGCAGCGGCGTTTCCGCCCGCCCCGGCCACTGGCACGCATGTTGCCCAAGCGATAGCCGGAGGAGCGGCAGGCGTCCGCTTCCCGGATCTCTCAAACCCTCGAGGAGACAAGGATGCGAATCAAGCAACTGACCGTTTGGGTCGCGCTGGCGCTGGGCACGATGAGTGCCCAGTCGGCGGTGACCGACAAGATGATCGAAGACGACGCGAAGACCCCGGGCGACGTCGTCTCCTGGGGCATCGGCCAGCAGGGCCAGCGCTACTCGCCGCTCAAGCAGATCAATGCCTCGACCATCGGCCGCCTCACGCCGGTGTGGTCGTTCTCCTTCGGCGGCGAGAAGCAGCGCGGCCAGGAATCGCAGCCGCTGATCCACGACGGCGTGATGTTCGTGACCGCCTCGTACTCGCGCCTCTACGCGCTCGACGCCAAGACCGGCCAGAAGCTCTGGAAGTACGAGCACCGCCTGCCCGACGGCATCATGCCCTGCTGCGACGTGATCAACCGCGGCGCCGCGCTGTACGACAACCTGGTGATCTTCGCGACGCTCGACGCGCAGCTGGTCGCGCTCGACCAGAAGAGCGGCGACGTGGTGTGGAAGGAGAAGATCGACGACTACGCCGCCGGCTACTCCGCCTCGGCCGCGCCGCTGATCGCCAATGGCCTGCTGCTGACCGGCGTGTCCGGCGGCGAGTTCGGCATCGTCGGCCGCGTCGAGGCGCGCAACCCCAAGACCGGCGCGCTGGTCTGGGTGCGCCCGACGGTGGAAGGCCACATGGGCTACACCTTCGACAAGGACGGCAACAAGAAGGAGAACGGCATCTCCGGCACGGCCGGCAAGAGCTGGCCGGGCGACCTGTGGAAGACCGGCGGCGCGGCCACCTGGCTGGGCGGCACCTACAACGCCAAGACGGGCCTCGCCTACTTCGGCACCGGCAACCCGGCGCCCTGGAACAGCCACCTGCGCAAGGGCGACAACCTGTTCAGCTGCTCCACCGTCGCCATCGACGTGAAGACCGGCCAGATCGTCTGGCACTACCAGACCACGCCCAACGACGGCTGGGACTTCGACGGCGTCAACGAGTTCGTCACCTACGAGGACGGCGGCAAGATCCTCGGCGGCAAGGCCGACCGCAACGGCTTCTTCTACGTGATCGACGCGAAGAACGGCAAGCTCGAGAACGCCTTCCCCTTCGTCAAGAAGATCACCTGGGCCACCGGCATCGACCTGAAGACCGGCCGGCCCAACTACGTGCCGGAGAACCGCCCGGGCGACCCGACCGCGGGTGCGGATGCGGCCAAGGGCAAATCGGTGTTCGCCGCGCCGAGCTTCCTGGGCGGCAAGAACCAGATGCCGATGGCCTACTCGCCGGAGACCAAGCTGTTCTACGTGCCGTCCAACGAGTGGGGCATGGAGATCTGGAACGAGCCCATCACCTACAAGAAGGGCGCGGCCTACCTGGGCGCCGGCTTCACGATCAAGACGCTCTCCGACGGCCCGATCGGCGCGCTGCGCGCCATCGACCCGAAGAGCGGCAAGATCGTCTGGGAAGCGCCCAACAACGCGCCGCTGTGGGGCGGCGTGCTGACCACCGGCGGCAACCTCGTGTGGTGGGGCACGCCGGAAGGCTTCCTGCAGGCCGCCGACGCCAAGACCGGCAAGATCGTCTGGAAGTTCCAGACCGGCTCGGGCGTGGTCGCGCCCCCGATCACCTGGGAAGACAAGGGCGAGCAGTTCGTCGCTGTGGTCTCGGGCTGGGGCGGTGCGGTGCCGCTGTGGGGCGGCGACGTGGCCAAGAAGGTCAACTACCTCGAGCAAGGCGGCTCGGTGTGGGTGTTCAAGCTGATGAAGTGACCGTCTGATCGACGCGCCGCTGTGTCGGGAAGCATTCCCGGGACAGACGGCGCGGGCGGCGCCACACTGGAGCCGTCCCGCGATTCGCATCCGTCGACAACTTTCGCCACGCTCCGCGCATGCGGGCGTGGCGTTTCTCTTTCATGGCACGATGAACGCATGAGCCGATTCCTCCTCGCCCTGTGCCTCGCTGTCTTCGCCATCGCCTGCCGCGCGGCCGACCGCCCCTACATCGTCGCCAACAGCGGCGCCGCCGAGGAGGACGAGGAGCAGGTCTGGGCGGTGGAAAATTGGGTCCGCCAGGCCGGGCACCAGAAGAGCTTCACCATCGCGCCCGAATACGCGTTCAGCCCCGACAACTCGCTGCAGGCCGAATTCCGCCGCGTGCTCGACCGCGACCGCGGCAACGGCCATGAGATCGAGATCGAGTTCAAGCACCTGTTCAACCGTATCGCGCGCGAGGGCTGGGGCTGGGGCGTGGTGCTGGCGCTGGACATGGAGCGGCCCGAGGGCGGCCCCTGGACGCATGCCGCCACCTCGCTGAGCTTGCCGCTGACGCTGCAGCTCGACGAGGCGAGCAAGAGCCTCCTGCACCTCAACCTCGGCGTGGCCAAGCCGAAGGAAGAGCGCCGCGTCTTCACCGGGGTGATCGCCGCCGAGCGCGAGGTGTGGCGGCGCACCTCGCTGTTCGCGGAAGCCGCGCGCGATCGCGAGGGCCGGCTGCTGCACGCCGGCGTGCGCCACTGGATCAAGCGCGAGCGTCTGGCGCTCGACATCGCCTGGCAGCGCGTGCGCAGCGACGAGTTGCGCGGCAGCGGCATCGTGCTGGGGCTGGCCTGGTACGACCTGTGAAGCGGCGGTGAGCTCAGCGCGCGTTCCGCTCGACCTGCCGCGCCGCGTGATGCGGCGCGCGCTCGCGGTGGCGGCGCTGACGCTGCTCGCGGCCATCGCGCTCGGGCTCGCGCGCACCGATGCCGACATCGACGGCGAGGTGCGCGCCGCGATGTCGCTGGCCGCGACCATGGAGCGCCTGGCGCGCGCCGGCGAGCTGAGCGATGCGCAGCTGGTGGCCGTGCTCGCCGCGCGCGACGACGAGACGCCGCTGCGCCACCTCTCGCTCTCGCTGCGCGACGGCACCGGCCGCCTGATCGTCGGCCGCCTGCCCGAGCCCACGAACTCCATCGTGGTGGAGACGCTGACCGACTGGCACCGGCGCTGGCGGCCTGGCCTGGCCATCGAGCCGGTGACCTGGATGCTGCCGCGCCCTGGCAAGCTGCCGTGGATCCTCACGCTGGCCGCGCAGCCCGACAGCGAGCGCCGCGAGGCGGTGGTCTACCTCGGCAGCCTGCTCGGCGTGCTGGTGGCGGGCCTGATCGTGATGCTGGTGGTGCTGCGCTGGAACGTGCGCTCGGCATTCCGGCCGCTGGAGGGCATGCTCAGCGCGATCGGGCGCATCCAGGCCGGCGAGACCGCGGCGGCGCGCGCCATGCCCACCATGCCGATCGGCGAGCTCGAGCAGATCGCCGCCGCGCTGCGCTCGCTCGGCGCGGCGCTCGACGCGGCCCAGGCCGAGCGCCGCCTGCTCGGCCACAAGGTGCAGTCGCTGCAGGAGGAGGAGCGCATGCGCCTGTCGCGCGAGCTGCACGACGAATTCGGCCAGCGCCTCACCGCGATCCGCGTCGACGCGGCCTGGCTCGCACAGCGGCTGAAGGATCTGCCCGACGTGCAACCGGTCGTGCAGGGCATGCTCGAACAATGCGCCGCCGTGCAGGGCGACGTGCGCGGCCTGCTGGCGCGGCTGCAGCCGCTGGCCGGCGTCGAGCCGGGCGAGGGCGCGGTGAGCGTGGTCACGCTGGCCGAACTGCTGCAGGGCCTCGCCGAAGGCTGGCGCCGCAGTGCCAGCGGCGCGCTGCGCGTCGAACTCGCCATCGAGGCCGCGCGCGATCGCAGCATGCCGCGCGAGCTCGCGCTGGCGCTGTACCGCATCAGCCAGGAGGCGCTGACCAACGTGGCACGCCACGCCGGCGCGAGCGTGGTGACCATCACGCTGCGCTGGCCCGAGGGCAGCGAGGCGATGCAGTGGTCGGTGGCCGACGACGGCGTCGGCCTCGCCGATGCGCAGGCCGCGCTGCGACGCGGCAATGGGCTGGCGGGCATCAAGGAGCGCGTGTGGGCGTTCGGTGGGGACCTGGTGCTCAAGGCAGCGAGGCCCGGCGAGCAGCGACCGGGCCTCGTGCTGGAAGCGAGCTTGCGCGCGACGGTGGCTTGAGCGCTGAATCGAATCGGACTGGGCGGCAGGGCGCTGTGGGGTCGCGTCCCAGCGCATGGTGTAAGTCCACAGCCCGGAGAGAGCTGAGATGCGCGGTACTCAGCGGGCTACTGCCGACAGCCGAGTGGGAACAGTATCGCTGAGGGTTTGCAGGCCCTCAAGCTG
>JAGOAS010000037.1:9566-19504 GCA_017983795.1 Piscinibacter sp. | reverse complement strand
CGGCCGTGCGCTCTTTACTCAGTCACGGGCTCGATCGCCCCAGCACGTTCCAAGCTACACGGGCCGGTCTGGCCGCCTCATCGGCGACCAGACTCTACCGTTCTGGCCTGGTCTGAACATACAAGCAGGCCGTGCGTCAGAGCACCTCGGAAGCGAAGTCCGCCAGGCGCGAGCGTTCGCCGCGCGCCAGGGTGACGTGGCCGCTGTGCGGCCAGCCCTTGAAGCGATCCACCGCGTAGGTCAGGCCCGAACTGCCTTCGGTGAGGTAGGGCGTGTCGATCTGCGCCAGGTTGCCCAGGCAGACGATCTTGGTGCCCGGGCCGGCGCGCGTGATCAGCGTCTTCATCTGCTTGGGCGTGAGGTTCTGCGCCTCGTCGATGATGACGAACTTGTTGAGGAAGGTGCGCCCGCGCATGAAGTTCAGGCTCTTGATCTTGATCTTCGAGCGCACCAGGTCGTTGGTCGCGGCCCGGCCCCATTCGCCGGCGCCGCCGTCGCTGCGCGCCAGCACCTCGAGGTTGTCGTCCAGCGCGCCCATCCACGGGCCCATTTTCTCTTCCTCGGTGCCGGGCAGGAAGCCGATGTCCTCGCCGACCGGCACCGTCACGCGCGTGACGATGATCTCGGTGTAGCGGCGGTCGTCCATCACCTGGCTCAGGCCCGAAGCCAGCGTCATCAGCGTCTTGCCGGTGCCCGCCGTGCCGGTGAGCGTGATGAAGTCGCACTCCGGATCCATCAGCAGGTTGAGCGCGAAGTTCTGCTCGCGGTTGCGCGCGGTGACGCCCCACACCGCGTTCTTGGTGTGGGTGTATTCGCGCAAGGTGCGCAGCACCGCGCTCTTGCCGGTGATCTCGTGCACCTTGGCGTAGAGCGGCGCGGCGCCGGGCGCCTCGAGGTAGACGAACTGGTTCACCAGCAGTGCCGGCACCAGCGGCCCGCTGATGCGGTAGTAGGTGTAGCCGCCCTGCTGCCAGCTCTCCATGGTCTTGCCATGGCGCTCCCAGAAGTCGGCCGGCAGCGCCAGCACGCCGGTGTAGAGCAGGTCGACGTCGTCCAGCGTCTTGTCGTTGAAATAGTCCTCCGCCGGCAGGCCGAGCGCACGCGCCTTGATGCGCATGTTGATGTCCTTGGACACCAGCACGACCTCGCGGCCCGGGTGCTGCTCGCGCAGGGCCTGCACCACACCGAGGATCTGGTTGTCGGCCTTGCCCTGCGGGAGCCCGGCGGGCAGGCTGACGTTGACCAGGTGGGTCTGGAAGAACAGCTTGCCGCCGGCTTCGCGATGGCCGGTGGCCGAGAGCGGCAGTCCGTCGGACATGCCCGAGGCGTCGCGCTTGGGCATGGCCGCGGCGAGCGCGTCCAGATCACGGCTGACCTGGCGGGCGTTGCGCGCCACCTCGGTCATGCCCTTCTTGTGGCTGTCGAGCTCCTCGAGCGTGATCATCGGCAGGTAGATGTCGTGCTCTTCGAAGCGGAACAGCGAGGTCGGGTCGTGCATCAGCACGTTGGTGTCGAGCACGAACAGGCTGGCCGGCCCGCTGCCGCGCGGAGTGCGCGGCACGCGCTGCGGCACCACCGGGCGCGCCGGCCTGGCTGCCGGCGCTGCGGCGCCGGTGCGGGCGACCACCGGCGTGGCCGCAGCGCTGCCGTCGAACAGATCCATCACCGCGGGTGAGGCGGGTTCGGCGGCGGTGCGGCTCGGCGTGTTGCGTTTGCCCGGTTTGGGCGCGGCCTGCGATTCGAAGTCGGCGGGAGAGAGGATGGCGGCTCGTTTGGCAGGCGGCTTGGGCAGTGGCATGGAGGCGGTCAGTGCGGCGTGAAAACAAAAAAGCCGCACAGTCGGCTGTGCGGCTTTCGGCGGAGCAGGGTCTCTCGACTCACGTGCATGAATTGATCATACACAAAGCCCGCCCCGGAACTGTGTCACTTCACTTCAGGCCCTTGACGGTCTTGAGCACTTCCTCGACGTGGCCGGCCACCTTCAGGCCGCGCCACTCGGCGCGCAGCACGCCGCTGCCGTCGATCAGGAAGGTCGAGCGCTCGATGCCCTTGACCTTCTTGCCGTACATGATCTTGTTCTTGACCACGCCGAACATGTGGCAGAGCTTCTCTTCGGTGTCGGCGATCAGTTCGAAGGGCAGCTCGAGGTTCTGCTTGAACTTCTCGTGCGAGGCCATGTTGTCGCGCGAGACGCCGAAGACCACGGCGCCGGCCTTGACGAAGTCCTTGTGGTGATCACGGAACTGCATGGCTTCGGTCGTGCAGCCCGGCGTGTTGTCCTTCGGGTAGAAATACAGCACGACCGTCTTGCCGGCGAAGGCCGCCGGCGTGAACTTCACGCCTCCCGTGGCGAGCGCTTCAAATTCCGGCAGGGGTTTGTTGAGGGCTGGCGTCATGGAGTTATGCTGATCGTTTGCGCCCTCGCGGGCGTAGCCATGCATTATAAGGCTCGCGCATGAAGCCCCCGGGGCCCGGCGCGCCGCCTCATCCCCCACGTTCGAAGAGCAGCGCCGCGACCACCGCGCGGCCCTCGGCCAGCAGCACGTTGTAGGTGCGGCAGGCGGCCGGCGTGTCCATCACCTCGAAGCCGATGCGTTTGGCCATCAACGCCTTGAGGATCGCCGGCGACGGAAAGCGCAGCCGCGCGCCGCTGCCGAAGATCACGAGCTCCGGCGCGAGCGCGAGCACGGGCTCGAAGCTGGCCTCGGTGAGCGCCTCGAAGCGGTCCAGGCCCCAAGGCTGCACCTCGCCGCGCCAGGGCACGAGCACGCTGCTGCGGTGCTCGACGCCGGCGACGATCACGCCCTCGGGCGCATGGCGGCTGATGGCGTTGGCTCCCTCGGGGCGGTCGGCATGCATCTTCATGGTTAAATTCTATGTTTTTGCAGCGCAGCAGCGCCCCAGGAGACGCCCCGTGAAGCCCATTGCCAAGTCGAGCAAGCTCGCCAATGTCTGCTACGACATCCGCGGACCCGTGCTCGACAAGGCACGCCAGATGCAGGAAGAGGGCCACAAGATCATCCAGCTGAACATCGGCAACCTCGCGGTGTTCGGGCTCGAGCCGCCCGACGAGATCGTGCAGGACATGATCCGCAACATGCCGCACACGGCCGGCTACACCGACAGCAAGGGCCTGTTCGCGCCGCGCAAGGCGGTGGTGCACTACACGCAGGAAAAGAATATCCGCGGCGTGACGGTGGACGACGTCTACCTCGGCAACGGAGCCTCCGAGCTGATCACGATGAGCCTGAACGCCATGCTCAACAGCGGCGACGAAGTGCTCATCCCGGCGCCCGACTACCCGCTCTACACCGCCTCGGTGGCGCTGTCCGGCGGCACGCCGGTGCACTACCTGTGCGACGAGGCGAGCGACTGGATGCCCGACATCGAGAACATCAAGCGCAAGGTGACGAGCAACACCAAGGCCATCGTCGTCATCAACCCGAACAACCCGACCGGCGCGCTCTACCCGGAGAGCGTGCTGAAGCAGATCGTCGAGGTGGCACGCCAGCACCAGCTCATCATCCTGGCCGACGAGATCTACGACAAGACGCTGTTCGACGGCAACGTGCACACCAGCATCGCCTCGCTGGCCGACGACGTGCTGTGCCTGACCTTCAACGGCCTGTCGAAGAACTACCGCTCCTGCGGCTACCGCGCCGGCTGGATGGTGGTGTCGGGCGAGAAGCGTCACGCCAAGGACTACATCGAGGGCCTGAACATGCTGGCCTCGATGCGGCTGTGCTCGAACACGCCGGGGCAGCTGGCGATCCAGACCGCGCTGGGCGGCTACCAGAGCATCAAGGACCTGGTGGCGCCGGGTGGCCGCCTGTGCAAGCAGCGCGACCTCGCCTACGAGCTGCTCACGCAGATCCCGGGCGTCAGCGTCGTCAAGCCGAAGGCGGCGCTGTACATGTTCCCGCGCCTCGATCCGAAGATCTATCCGATCGAGGACGACCAGCAGTTCGCCTACGAGCTGCTGGCCGAGGAGAAGGTGCTGATCGTGCAGGGCACCGGCTTCAACTGGCCGACGCCCGACCACTTCCGCCTCGTCTTCCTGCCCAACGTCGATGACCTGGCCGAGGCCATCGGGCGCATCGCGCGCTTCCTCGAGCATTACCGCAAGCGGCATTCCCACTGAGAGTTCATATGAAGCCCATCCAAGTCGGCCTGCTCGGCATCGGCACCGTCGGCGGCGGCACCTTCGCCGTCCTGCAGCGCAACCAGGAAGAGATCCGGCGCCGTGCCGGCCGCGAGATCCGCATCACCATGGTGGCGGATCTCGACGTCGAGCGCGCGAAGAAGATCGTCGGCGATGCCGCCCAGGTGGTGAGCGACGCGCGAGCGGTGATCG
This sequence comes from Piscinibacter sp., assembly GCA_017983795.1. Classification (GTDB taxonomy): domain Bacteria; phylum Pseudomonadota; class Gammaproteobacteria; order Burkholderiales; family Burkholderiaceae_C; genus Piscinibacter. The sequence continues at coordinate 15,150 of JAGOAS010000037.1, read as the reverse complement.
CCAACCCCGAGATCGACATCGTCGTCGAGCTGATCGGTGGCTACGGCATCGCCAGGACGCTGGTGCTGGAGGCCATCGCCGCCGGCAAGCATGTGGTCACGGCCAACAAGGCGCTGCTCGCCGTGCATGGCAGCGAGATCTTCGCCGCGGCGCGCGCCAAGGGCGTGGTCGTCGCCTTCGAGGCGGCGGTGGCCGGCGGCATCCCCATCATCAAGGCGCTGCGCGAGGGCCTGACCGCCAACCGCATCGAGTGGGTGGCCGGCATCATCAACGGCACGACCAACTTCATCCTCTCGGAGATGCGCTCCAAGGGGCTGGACTTCGCTGTGGTGCTGAAGGAGGCGCAGCGCCTGGGTTATGCCGAGGCCGACCCGACCTTCGACATCGAGGGCGTCGACGCCGCGCACAAGGCGACCATCATGAGCGCGATCGCCTTCGGTATCCCGGTGCAGTTCGACAAGGCGCACGTGGAGGGCATCACCAAGCTGCAGGCGGCCGACATCCGCTATGCCGAGCAGCTCGGCTACCGCATCAAGCTCTTGGGCATCACCAAGCGGCGCGATCGAGGCATCGAGCTGCGCGTGCACCCGACGCTGATCCCGTCCACGCGCCTGATCGCCAACGTCGAGGGCGCGATGAACGCCGTCGTCGTGCATGGCGACGCGGTCGGCACCACGCTCTACTACGGCAAGGGTGCCGGTGCCGAGCCGACCGCTTCCGCCGTGATCGCCGACCTGGTGGACATCACGCGGCTGCATACCGCCGACCCGGATCATCGCGTGCCCTCGCTGGCCTTCCAGCCCGGCGCGATGCAGGACACGCCCATCCTGCCCATGGCCGAGGTCGTGACCTCGTTCTACCTGCGCCTGGTGGTGGCCGACAAGGCCGGCGTGCTGGCGCGCATCACCGGCATCCTGGCCGAGCACGGCATCTCGATCGACGCCGTGCTGCAACGTGAGTCCGCCGAAGGCGAGGCGCAGACCGACCTGATCATCCTGACGCACGACACCGTCGAAGGCGAGATGGACAAGGCGCTGGCGCAGATGCAGGCGCTGCCCACGGTGCTGGCGCCCATCGTCAAGATCCGCAAGGAAGAACTCAAGTGAACTACATCAGCACGCGCGGCGACCAGACGCCGCGCGGCTTCTCCGAAATCCTGCTCGAAGGCCTGGCGCCCGACGGCGGCCTCTACCTGCCCACGCACTACCCGAAGGTCGACGCGGCGACGCTCGCGCGCTGGCGCGGCCTGTCGTATGCGGAGCTGGCCTTCGAGATCCTGTCGCTGTACATCACGGACATTCCGGCCGCCGATCTGAAGCGCCTGGTCACGCTGACCTACACCGAGCAGGTGTTCGGCACGCGCGAGATCACGCCGCTGAAGAAGCTGGAAGAGGGCCTGTACCTCGAGGCGCTCTCCAACGGCCCGACGCTCGCCTTCAAGGACATGGCGATGCAGCTGCTGGGCGCGCTGTTCGAGTACGAACTGGCACGGCGCGGGCAGACGCTCAACATCCTCGGCGCGACCTCGGGCGACACCGGCAGTGCGGCCGAGTACGCGATGCGCGGCAAGAAGGGCGTCAAGGTCTTCATGCTCAGCCCGCACGGCCGCATGAGCCCGTTCCAGCAGGCGCAGATGTTCAGCCTGCAGGACGCCAACATCCACAACATCGCCGTCGAGGGCGTGTTCGACGACTGCCAGGACATCGTCAAGGCGGTGTCGAACGACCTCGAGTTCAAGCGCCGCTGGAAGATCGGCACCGTCAACTCGATCAACTGGGCGCGCCTGCTGGCCCAGGTCGTCTACTACTTCGCCGGCTGGTTCCAGGCGACGAAGAGCAACGAAGAGCGCGTCAGCTTCGCCGTGCCCTCGGGCAACTTCGGCAACATCTGCGCCGGCCACGTGGCGCGCATGATGGGCCTGCCCATCCACCGCCTCGTGCTCGCCACCAACGAGAACAACGTGCTCGACGAGTTCTTCCGCACCGGCACCTACCGCGTGCGCGGCGGTGCCGAGACCTACGAGACCTCGAGCCCGTCGATGGACATCAGCAAGGCCTCGAACTTCGAGCGCTTCGTCTTCGATCTGCTCGGCCGCGATGCGGCGCGCACCAAGGCGCTGTTCGCCGACGAGATCGCAAAGAAGGGCAGCTTCACGCTGACGCAGGCCGAGTTCGCGCGCCTCGCCGAATACGGTTTCGTCTCCGGCAGCAGCAGCCACGCCGACCGGCTGGCGACCATCCGCGACACCGCGCAGCGCTGCGGCACGGTGATCGACACCCACACCGCCGACGGCCTGAAGGTGGCGCGCGAGCACCGCGATGCCGGCGTGCCCATGATCGTGCTCGAGACGGCGCTGCCGGCCAAGTTCTCGGCCACCATCGTCGAGGCGCTGGGCCGCGAGCCGGGGCGTCCGGCCGCGCTGCAAGGCATCGAGCAACTCCCCAAGCGATTCAAGGTCATGCCCGTCGACGCGCAGGCGGTGAAGGACTACATCGCCCAGAATGCCTGAATGAAAGTCGTCGGCTTCTGCGGCTTCTCCGGATCGGGCAAGACCACCCTGGTCGAGCAGCTGATCTCGCGCCTGCGCCTGGCCGGCCAGCGTGTCTCGGTGATCAAGCACGCCCACCACGACTTCGACATCGACCAGCCGGGCAAGGATTCGCACCGCCACCGCGAGGCCGGCGCCTTCGAGGTGCTGATCGCCTCGGATCGGCGCCTGGCCAGGATCCGCGAGTACGAGCGCCGGGCCGACCCGACGGTGCACCAACTGCTGGCCGAGATCTACGAGGTCGATTGGGTGCTGGTCGAGGGCTTCAAGCATGCCGACGTGCCCAAGCTCGAGGTCTGGCGCGCCGCCACCGGCAAGCCGGCGCTCTATCCGAACGATCCCTTCGTCGTCGCGGTGGTCACCGACCACGGCGACCGCCTGCCTCACCCCACCGGGCTGCCGCTGCTGGATCTGAACGACCCGGACGCGGTGGCCGCCTTCCTGCTCGCCGACCCTGCCCGCTATGAGTACCGCTTCCCCTTCGACGGCGGCTTCGCCGCGAGCGCCGATGCTGACGCTGGACGAGGCGCTCGCCCGGCTGCTGAGCGCGATCCGGCCGCTGGCTGAGACCGAGCGCGTCTCCACCTTCGAGGCGCGCGGCCGCGTGCTGGCCGAGGGCGTGCGTTCGTCGCTCGACGTGCCGCCGCAGGACAACAGTTCGATGGACGGCTACGCGCTGCGCTGTGCCGATGTGCGCGAAGCCGGCACGCTGCTGACGGTGGCCCAGCGCATCCCGGCCGGGCATGTTGGCCAGCCGCTGCAGGCGGGCACGGCCGCGCGCATCTTCACCGGCGCGCAGGTGCCGCCCGGCGCCGACGCCATCGTGATGCAGGAGCAGTGCGAGGCGCTGGGCGACGAGGTGCGCATCGGCATCGTGCCGCAGCCGGGGCAATGGATCCGCCGCCGCGGTGAGGACGTGGTGAGCGGCGCCGAGGTGCTGGCCCGGGGCACGCGGCTGACGCCGCAGGCGCTCGGGATGGCGGCCTCGGTGGGCGCGGCCTCGCTGACGGTGTCGCGCCGCCCGCGCGTGGCGCTCTTTTCCACCGGCGACGAACTCGTGATGCCCGGCGAGACCGCGCCCGAACAGATGCGGCCGGGCGCGATCTACAACTCGAACCGCTTCACGCTGCGCGGCCTCATCGAGGCGCTGGGCTGCGAGTGCAATGACCTCGGCATCGTGCCCGACCGGCTCGACGCCACGCGCGAGGCGCTGCGCCGCGCCGCGCAGGGCAACGACCTGATCGTCACCTCGGGCGGCGTCTCGGTGGGCGAGGAAGACCACCTGCGCCCGGCGGTGCAGGCCGAAGGGCGCGTCGACTACTGGCAGATGGCGATCAAGCCGGGCAAGCCGCTCGCATTCGGCGAAGTGCGGCGCGCCGACGGCAGCCACGCCTGGTTCATGGGCCTGCCGGGCAACCCGGTGTCGAGCTTCATCACCTTCCTGCTGGTGGTGCGGCCGGCGCTGATGGCCTTGCAAGGGGCGCCCGCCGGAGCGCCCCGCGCGCTCAAGCTGCGCGCCGACTTCGACTGGCCGCGCCCCGACAAGCGCCGCGAATTCCTGCGCGTGCGCCGCAACGAGGCCGGCGGGCTGGATCTGTACCCCAACCAGAGCTCGGGCGTGCTGACCTCGGCGGTGTGGGGCGATGGCGTGGTCGACAACCCTTCCGGGCAGGCGATCGCCAAGGGCGATCTCGTCGATTTCCTCTCCTTCGCGGAGTTGCTGGCATGAAGGTCCAGGTGCGCTACTTCGCATCGCTGCGCGAAGCGCTCGGCACGGGCGAAGGCCTCGAACTGCCCGAGGGCAGCACGGTGGCCGGCGCGCGCGACGCGCTGATCGCCCGCGGCGGCGCACACGCCGAAGCGCTGGCGCGCGGCCGCGCGTTGCGCAGCGCGCTGAACCAGGCGCTGTGCGAGGAGTCCGCGGCGCTGTCCGATGGCGCGGAGCTGGCCTTCTTCCCGCCGGTCACCGGAGGTTGAGGTGAGCACGCCGCGCGTCAGCATCCAGACCGCCGACTTCGACCTCGGCGCCGAAGTTGCCGCATTGCGCGCCGGTGATCCTGCCGTGGGCGCGGTGGCCAGCTTCGTCGGCACCGTGCGCGACCGCAATGACGGCCAGGGCATCAGCGCGATGGAGCTGGAGCACTACCCCGGCATGACCGAGAAAGCCATCGAGGCGATGATCGACTTGGCCTTCGAGCGCTTCGACATCCGCGCCGCGCGGGTGATCCACCGCGTCGGGCCGCTGAAGCCGCTCGACCAGATCGTGCTCGTCGTGGTCACGTCGGCGCACCGCGGCGCGGCCTTCCAGGCCTGCGAGTTCCTGATGGACTATCTCAAGACCCAGGCGCCGTTCTGGAAGAAGGAGAGCACGCCCGAGGGCTCGCGCTGGGTCGACGCGCGTGTCAGCGACGACGCCGCGCTGGCGCGCTGGGGCATCGCCTCCGGCAACGCGGGGCCGCAGGAGTGAGCGGCGCGGCCGTGGCAGCGCAGGTGCTGGCGGTCGCGGCGGGCTCGGCCGTGGGCGCGCTGGCGCGCTGGGGCGCGGGCCTGTGGCTGAACGCGCGCTGGGCCGGCTTCCCGCTCGGCACGCTGGCGGTGAACTGCGTCGGCGGCCTGCTCATCGGGCTGGCGCTGGCCTGGTTCGAGCGCAGCCCGCACGAGCTGCTGCGCCTGCTGCTGGTCACCGGTTTTCTCGGCGGGCTGACCACCTTCTCGGCCTACTCGGCCGAATCGCTGCTGCTGCTCCAGCGCGGCCAGTGGGCCCTGGCGGCCGGCCACACGCTGGCCCATGTGCTGGGCGCGCTGGCCTGCGCGGCGCTGGGCTTCAAGCTGCTCGACGGGCTGCTCGCTTGAGCTGGCTCAGGCGCGAGCGAAACGCACCGCGCCTGACTTGAAATGGCGGCCCGGCCGCCTCAAATCGGTCGCAATCGGAGGAAATCCATGCGACAGGACAAGCTCACCAGCCAGTTCCAGCAGGCGCTCGCCGAGGCCCAGAGCCTCGCGGTGACGCGCGACAACCCCTACATCGAGCCGGTG
>JAGOAS010000037.1:0-9466 GCA_017983795.1 Piscinibacter sp. | reverse complement strand
CGAGCCGGTGGGCGCCGGGCGCGACCTGGTCTCGCTGCTGCAGGCGGCCGAGCGCGAGGCGTCCAAGCGCGGCGACCAGTACGTGGCCAGCGAGATGTTCCTGCTCGCCCTGGCCGACGCCAAGACCGACCTGGCCGGCGTGGCGCGCGGCCACGGCCTGACGCGCAAGGGCCTGGAAGCGGCCATCGAGGCCGTGCGCGGCGGCCAGAAGGTCGATTCGCCCGAGGCCGAAGGCCAGCGCGAGGCGCTGAAGAAGTACACGCTGGACCTCACCGAGCGCGCCCGCAACGGCAAGCTCGACCCGGTGATCGGCCGCGACGACGAGATCCGCCGTGCCATCCAGGTGCTGCAGCGGCGCACCAAGAACAACCCGGTGCTGATCGGCGAGCCGGGCGTGGGCAAGACGGCCATCGTCGAGGGCCTGGCGCAGCGCATCGTCGCCGGCGAGGTGCCCGATTCGCTCAAGGGCAAGCGGGTGCTGGTGCTCGACATGGCGCTGCTGCTGGCGGGCGCGAAGTACCGCGGCGAGTTCGAGGAGCGGCTCAAGAACGTGCTCAAGGAGCTCGCGCAGGACGAGGGCCAGACCATCGTCTTCATCGACGAGATCCACACCATGGTCGGCGCCGGCAAGGCCGAGGGCGCGATCGACGCCGGCAACATGCTCAAGCCGGCGCTGGCGCGCGGCGAGCTGCACTGCATCGGCGCCACCACGCTGGACGAATACCGCAAGTACATCGAGAAGGATGCCGCGCTGGAGCGCCGCTTCCAGAAGATCCTGGTCGGCGAGCCCAGCGTGGAGGCGACCATCGCCATCCTGCGCGGCCTGCAGGAGAAGTACGAGGTGCACCATGGCGTGGAGATCACCGACCCGGCGATCGTCGCCGCGGCCGAGCTCTCGCACCGCTACATCACCGACCGCTTCCTGCCCGACAAGGCGATCGACCTGATCGACGAGGCGGCCTCCAAGATCAAGATCGAGATCGACTCCAAGCCGGAGGCGATGGACAAGCTCGACCGCCGCCTCATCCAGTTGAAGATCGAGCGCGAGGCGGTGCGCAAGGAGAAGGACGAAGGTTCGGTGAAGCGCTTCGAGCTGATCGCCGAGGAGATCGCGCGGCTCGAGCGCGAGTACGCCGACCTGGAAGAGATCTGGAAGGCCGAGAAGGCCACGGCGCAGGGCTCGGCGCAGATCAAGGAAGAGATCGACAAGATGCGCTTCCAGATCGAGGAGTGGAAGCGCAAGGGCGATCTCGGCAAGGTGGCCGAGCTGCAGTACGGCAAGCTGCCCGAGCTGGAGAAGAAGCTCAAGGATGCGCAGGCCAAGGAGGCGGGCAAGAAGGGCGGCGGCAAGCCGAAGCTGCTGCGCACCATGGTCGGCGCCGAGGAGATCGCCGAGGTGGTGGCGCGCGCCACCGGCATTCCGGTCTCCAAGCTGATGCAGGGCGAGCGCGAGAAGCTGCTGCGCATGGAAGACAAGCTGCACGAGCGCGTGGTGGGCCAGGACGAGGCCATCGTCGCGGTGGCCAACGCCATCCGCCGTTCGCGCTCGGGCCTCGCGGATCCGAACCGGCCGACCGGCTCCTTCCTCTTCCTCGGCCCCACCGGCGTGGGCAAGACCGAGCTGTGCAAGGCGCTGGCGGGCTTCCTGTTCGACAGCGAGGAGCACCTGATCCGCCTCGACATGAGCGAGTTCATGGAGAAGCACTCGGTCGCACGCCTGATCGGCGCGCCGCCGGGCTACGTCGGCTACGACGAGGGCGGCTACCTGACCGAAGCGGTGCGTCGCAAGCCCTACAGCGTGCTGCTGCTCGACGAGGTCGAGAAGGCGCACCCGGACGTGTTCAACGTGCTGCTGCAGGTGCTCGACGATGGCCGCCTCACCGACGGCCAGGGCCGCACGGTGGACTTCAAGAACACCGTGATCGTGATGACCAGCAACCTCGGCTCGCACCTGATCATGCAGATGGCCGGCGAGCCGGCCGAGCAGGTGCGCGAGGCGGTGTGGGGCGAGGTCAAGCAGCACTTCCGGCCGGAGTTCCTCAACCGCATCGACGAGACGGTGGTGTTCCACGCGCTCGACGCCAAGAACATCGAGGCCATCGCGAAGATCCAGCTCAAGGTGCTGGAGTCGCGGCTGGAGAAGATGGAGATGAAGCTCGACGTGTCGCCCGCGGCGCTGGCCGAGATCGCCAAGGTCGGCTTCGACCCGGTGTTCGGCGCCCGGCCGCTCAAGCGCGCCATCCAGCAGCGCATCGAGAACCCGGTGGCCAAGCTGATCCTGGAAGGCCGCTTCGGGCCGAAGGACGTGATCCCGGTGGACGTGGAGGGCGGCGAGTTCCGCTTCGGAAGGGTCGTTCACTGACGACCCCGACGAGCCCGTGGTTCAGGCCGCGGGCTCGTCGAAGATCGCGTCCATGCGCTGCACCTGCAGGCGCGCCAGCGTCAGGTTGGCGTGCGTCTTGTCGAGCACGGCGTGCAGCGCCAGGCCCGGGTGCTTGGGCACCGCGCGCAGCAGCAGGTGGTGCGCACCGAGCGTGATCGCCGCGTCGGGAATCGCGTGGCCCAGGCCCATCGCGCGGCAGGTGCCGGCGATCGAGGCGAGCAGTTCGGTGCCGTGGTTCGCCAGATCGTCGGCGCCCGGGCTGGCGCCGGCATGCGCCAGCGCCTTGCCGCTGGCGAGCTCGAACACGCAGCAGCTCACCATGCCGGTGAGTTCGCCGAGCTGGTGCACGTAGCGGTCGAGCAGGCTGGCCGAAAGCGGCGGCTCGGCGCTGCGCTGGCGGCTGGTGGGCACCGCCGGCATGGGGCGCATCGCCAGCGGCGGCGTGGTGGCCGCCGGCGGCTGCGCGGGAGGCTGTGCCGGCGCGGCGACCGGCGGGAACCCGCTCGGCCGAACGCCTGCCGGCGCGCTGCCGCGCGCCGGCAGCAGCTCGCGGATGCGCGCCCAGGTGCCGTTGATGAATCCCCAGGCGTCTGCCGGGCGCGTCACCTGCGGCGTGGTGCGCACGTCGACCACGCTGCCGCGGCCCAGCTCGGCCGCCGTGTGGGCGACCGTGCTCGCGCCGCTGAGCGGCAGCACCAGCACATGCCGGTTGCGCCAGTGGCCGCCGAGGATGTCGGCATGCAGCGGCTTGAAGGCCGCTTCCAGCGTGTGCGAGGGCAGCTCGCCGACCATGATCACCGACAGGCGGCTGTTGGCCAGCAGCGTGCGCGCGAGATCGTGGCGCGAGGCGGTGTCGGCATCGGCCTCGGTGGAGTACATCAGCAACCGCGAGCCGTCGGAGGTGGGCAGCTCGACATACTCGAGCGTCGCGAGCGTGGTGCCGTAACCCTGGCGGCGGATGTGCAGCTTCTGCACGGCGCGCTTGCCGGCGGCGGCGATGCCGGCGAGCAGGCGGCGCGACGAGGTGGTGCCGATGTCGTGCACCGCGATGAACTCGGGGTCGAGGTGGTCGATCTGCTGCTGCAGCGCCTCGGCGGGCGCGCAGGAGACGAACAGCTCGCGCTCGTTGGCGCCGACCGGCCGGCCGATCTCCTTCTGCTCGGGGTCGGCGTCGTCCTCGGCGCGACGCATGACCTGGGTCGCGAGCGCCGTCTGCGCCCGGGTGGCCTGCCAGGGCTCCGGCGTGTCGGGCGCGCCGCCGAAGGGCGGGGAGTTGGAGCTCATGGTTCTCGGGCCTGTTCGACGTACTGCGACGCAGTGTAAGCGTCGGTGTTCGGAATGTAGCCCCCGCTGTTCCATCGTGGGGGCGGCACGTGGATGTCTTCACAGTGGCGTCGCGGCCAGCCCCCTCGCGGGGGCCGCAGGGGGCGTCGATAGAATGCACGATCCTTCACCTTGCCCGCCATGAGCCCAGCCGACCGTACTGCCGCCGATCCCGTGGTCATCGTGGGCGCAGGCCTCGCCGGGCTGACGGTGGCCCTGCACCTGGCCAAGACGCAGCCGGTGGTGGTGCTGGCCAAGCGCGAGCTCAACGAGGGCGCCACCGCCTGGGCGCAGGGCGGCATCGTCGGCGTGCTGGGCAGCGACGACAGCATCGACTCGCACGTGCGCGACACCCTGGACGCCGGCGCCGGGCTGGTCGAGGAGCACACCGCGCGCTACATCGCGCAGAACAGCGCCGAGGCGGTGGAGTGGCTGGTCGAGCGCGGCGTGCCGTTCTCGCCCGACCCGGAGGGTCCGCTCGGCCTGCACCTGACGCGCGAGGGCGGCCATGCGGTGCGCCGCATCGCCCATGCGGCGGATGCCACCGGCAAGGCCATCCACGACGTGCTGCTCGACGAGGCGCGCGCGCACCCGAACATCACGCTGCGCGAGCGCTGGATGGCGCTGGATCTGATCACCAGCCGGCACCTGAGGCGCGAGGAGCAGCCGCGCTGCTACGGCATCTATGCGCTGGACATCGACCGCCAGCGCGTCGAGACGCTGCCGGCGCGCGCGGTGGTGCTGGCCACCGGCGGGGCCGGCAAGGTCTACCGCTACACGACGAATCCGGACACGTCCACCGGCGACGGCATCGCGATGGCCTGGCGCGCCGGCTGCCGCGTCGGCAACATGGAGTTCATCCAGTTCCACCCGACCTGCCTGTACCACCCGCAGGAGCGCAGCTTCCTCATCACCGAGGCGCTGCGCGGGGAGGGTGGCCAGCTCAAGCTGCCCGACGGCACGCGCTTCATGCCGGCGCACGACGAGCGCGCCGAGCTGGCGCCGCGCGACATCGTGGCGCGCGCGATCGACTTCGAGATGAAGAAGCACGGCCTGGACAACGTGCTGCTCGACGCCACGCACCTCGGCGAAGCCTTCCTCAAGGAGCACTTCCCGACCATCTACGCGCGCTGCCTGTCGCTGGGCATCGACATCGCCAGGCAGCCGATTCCCGTGGTGCCGGCGGCGCACTACACCTGCGGCGGCGTGGTGACGGATCTGCACGGCCGCACCGACGTGCCCGGCCTCTATGCCGTCGGCGAGACCACCTACACCGGCCTGCACGGCGCCAACCGGCTGGCCAGCAACTCGCTGCTGGAGTGCGTGGTGCTCGGCCGCAGCTGCGCCGACAACATCCTCGAGCAGCCGCTGCACGAGCGCATGCCGCTGCCGGCCTGGGACGAGAGCCAGGTCGAGAATGCCGACGAGCAGGTCGTCATCGCCCACAACTGGGACGAGCTGCGCCTGCTGATGTGGAACTACGTCGGCATCGTGCGCACGACGCGGCGGCTCGAGCGTGCCCTGCACCGCATCAAGCTGCTCAAGAGCGAGATCGACGACTACTACGCCAACTTCCGTGTCAACCGCGACCTGCTGGAGCTGCGCAACCTGGTCGACTGCGCCGAGCTGATCGTGCGCTCGGCGCTGATGCGCCACGAGAGCCGCGGCCTGCACTACAGCCGCGACTTCCCGAACACGCTGCCGGTCAGCTTCCCGACCGTGCTGGTGCGGCGCGCCCGCAGCGGCGCCAAGCCGAAGGTCTACGGCCTGAGCGGGTAAGACGCCCCAATCGGGGTATACTCGCGGGCTTTCCCCTTGCCACACCCGGGAACGACGCTTCGGGGTGGCTTCCATTCACTGGAAACCTGAAGGAGCATCAATGCGTCACTATGAGATCGTTCTGCTGATCCATCCGGATCAAAGCGAACAGGTTCCGGCCATGCTGGAACGCTACAAGGGCCTCGTCACCGCCGCCGGCGGCAAGGTGCACCGGGTCGAGGATTGGGGCCGCCGCCAGCTGGCCTACATGATCCAGAAGCTCGCCAAGGCGCACTACCTGTGCCTGAACATCGAGTGCAACAAGGAAACGCTGACGGAGCTCGAGACGGGCTTCCGCTTCAACGACGCCGTGCTGCGTCACCTGACCGTGGTGAAGGCCCAGGCCGAGACCACCCCGTCGGTGATGATGAAGATGGTCGAGAAGGAAGAGTCCCGCAAGGCCGCGCAGGAGTCGGCCGCCTGAACAGGCTGATGCTGACGGCCACGCTGGTCGAACGCGCCGCGCTTCGCTACACCCCCGCCGGACTGCCGGCCCTGGACATGGTGCTCAAGCACGAATCCCAGGTCACGCAGGATGGCCAGCCCAGGAAGGTCTCGGTGGAAATCCGGGCCCGGGCGATCGGGGAGATCACGCGAACGGCCAGCGCGCTCGAACTGGGCAGCGAACACGGCTTTGCCGGATTCCTCGCCTCCCAGCGCAACGGCCGCGGCGTCGTCTTTCACGTGACCGAACTCGACTGACGCACACGTTCAAATCCGGATAGATCAGAAAGAGGTACACCATGCCCCCGCCCCGTGGTAAAGGCCGGTTCTCCAAGGACCGCAAGCCCAAGCGCAACCAACAATCGCTGCTGTTCCGCCGCAAGCGCTTCTGCCGCTTCACCGTCACCGGCGTCAAGGAAATCGACTACAAGGACGTCGACACCCTGCGCGATTTCGTCAGCGAGAACGGCAAGATCGTTCCCGCGCGCCTGACCGGCACGCGCGCCTTCTTCCAGCGCCAGCTGACCACCTGCATCAAGCGCGCTCGCTTCCTGGCCCTGCTGCCGTACAGCGACCAGCACAAGGTCTAAAGGAGCATCGCCATGCAAGTGATCCTGCTCGAAAAGGTCGTCAACCTGGGCAACCTGGGTGACGTGGTCAAGGTGAAGGACGGCTATGCCCGCAACTTCCTGATCCCGACCAAGGCCGCGCGCCGCGCCACCGAAGCCGCCATCAAGGAGTTCGAGGCGCGCCGCGCCGAGCTCGAGAAGGCGGCCGCCGAGAAGCTCGCCGGCGCCCAGGCGCTGGCCGAGAAGATGAACGGCCGCACCGTGCACATCACGCAGAAGGCAGGTGTGGACGGCCGCCTGTTCGGCTCGGTGACCAACGCCGACATCGCCGACGCGCTGAACCGCATCGACTTCAAGGTCGTCAAGGCGCAGGTGCGCATGCCCAACGGTCCGCTCAAGACCGTGGGCGAGCACAGCGTGACCGTGGTGCCGCACACCGACGTCGTCGCGGAAATCAAGGTTGTGGTGATCGGCGAAACCGACTAAGGTAGCCGCCGCGACCGCACAAGGGCCGGCTCACGCCGGCCTTTGTCTTTGGTGGACCGGAAATCCACCGGTTGTCCCGCGGTGTCCACCGTCTGTCCCACCGGCTGCCCACAGGTTTGTCCACAAGCATGTCCAAGGTCTTCGAAGCTTCCGAGCCGACCCCGGCGGTGCGCGACGACGAGGTCGCGCGGCTGCGTGTGCCACCCCATTCGATCGAGGCCGAACAGAGCGTGCTCGGCGGCCTGCTGCTCGACAACAGCGCCTGGGATCGTGCCGGCGACCTGCTCACCGACAGCGACTTCTACCGCTGGGAGCACCGCCACATCTACGCGGCCATCGGCGCGCTGGTGAATGCCACGCGGCCGGCCGACGTGATCACGGTGTTCGAGCAGCTGCAGAGCCACGGCAAGGCCGAGGAGTGCGGCGGCCTCGTCTACCTCAACGCGCTCGCGCAGAGCGTGCCGAGCGCGGCCAACCTGCGCCGCTACGCGGAGATCGTGCGCGAGCGCGCCGTGCTGCGCAAGCTGGTCGCCACCTCCGACGAGATCGCCACCGCGGCCTTCAATCCGCAGGGCCGGCAGGTCTCGGAGATCCTCGACGAGGCCGAAGGCAAGATCTTCCGCATCGGCGAGGAGGGCTCGCGCTCCAAGCAGGGCTTCCAGAGCATGGACCAGCTGGTGGTGCAGCTGATCGACCGCGTCAACGAACTGCACGAGAACGGCGCCGAGGACGTGACCGGCGTGCGCACCGGCTTCTACGACCTCGACAAGATGACCGCCGGCCTGCAGCCGGGCGACCTGATCGTGCTTGCCGCGCGCCCCTCGATGGGCAAGACCGCGTTCGCCCTGAACATCGGCGAGAACGTGGCCGTCAACGAGGGCCTGCCGGTGGTGGTGTTCTCGATGGAAATGGGCGCCGCCCAGCTGGCGCTGCGCATGGTCGGCTCGATGGGCCGCATCGACCAGAGCAACCTGCGCACCGGCCGGCTGCGCGACGACGAATGGGGGCGCCTCTCCGAGGCCGTCGAGAAGCTCGGCAAGGTCAGCATGTTCATCGACGAGAGCCCCGGCCTCACGCCCAGCGAAGTGCGTGCGCGGGCGCGGCGCCAGGCGCGCCAGTGCGGCCAGCTCGGGCTGATCATCGTCGACTACCTGCAGCTGATGAGCGGCAGCGGCGGCGGCAGCGACGAGAACCGCGCCACCGAGATCGGCGAGATCTCGCGCGGCCTGAAGTCGCTGGCCAAGGAGCTGAAGTGCCCGGTGATCGCGCTCTCGCAGCTCAACCGCTCGGTGGAGACGCGCACCGACAAGCGGCCGATGATGAGCGACCTGCGCGAATCGGGCGCCATCGAGCAGGATGCCGACGTGATCATGTTCATCTACCGCGACGAGTACTACACCAAGGAAGCCTGCAAGGAGCCGGGCGTGGCCGAGATCATCATCGGCAAGCAGCGCAACGGCCCGACCGGCACCTGCAAGCTCACCTTCCTGAAGCCGCTGACGAAGTTCGACAATATGGCTCCCGGTGTCGGCGATAGCGACTACTAACCTGAAGTCATTTCATTCGACCGGCTGAGTACTGCCAGATCCGATGGCGGACTCGTCCAGTCGGTGCGCGGAAAGTGCCTTCAGCAGCCCGTTCTGGACGGCCCGTTCCCAACTTTCGAGGTTGGGGCGGTTGGGAATCGTAGAAACCGGCTTGAGAAATCCTGCCGTGCCGAATCCGGCGTGACGCTAAGGGCGCCGGCCAAACCCATCGAGCGGTTGGATCTGCCTCGAGACCGCTGCTCAAAAGGCGCTTGTCGGCAGCCGTGTCGGATGTCTGTTGACGCTCACCCAGAACTGACCCGGTGTGCTCGTTCAATACTGACCCACCCCTGAAGGCTACTTGATGGAGCCTTGCTCTGTGGATATCTCTGCGTTCTTGGCTTTGGGGTTCGGTCCTTTCTTCGGTTGAGTGGGTGGTCGGGTTCTGGCTGCAGTGGTGGTCGAACTGCTGTGCTTGAAGCGCCAGGAGTCGTTGCCGGTCTCCACGATGTGGCAGTGGTGGGTCAGCCGGTCCAGCAGCGCGGTGGTCATCTTGGCGTCGCCGAAGACGCTGGCCCACTCGCCGAAGCTCAGGTTGGTGGTGATCACCACGCTGGTGTGTTCGTACAGCTTGCTCAGCAGGTGGAACAGCAGCGCACCGCCGGCCTGGCTGAACGGCAGGTAGCCCAGTTCGTCGAGCACCAGCATGTCCACGTAGGTCAGCCGATGCGCGATCTGCCCAGCCTTGCCGGCGGCCTTCTCCGCCTCCAACGCGTTGACCAGCTCGATCGTCGAGTGGAAGCGCACCCGCTTGCCGTGCCGCTGCACCGCCTCGATGCCCAGCGCCGTGGCCAGGTGCGTCTTGCCCGTGCCGGGGCCGCCGATCAGCACCACGTTGTGCGCCGCCTCGGTGAACT